>CAWBID010000058.1:0-6265 GCA_963788715.1 uncultured Solirubrobacterales bacterium | reverse complement strand
GGAGAGGACGTTGCCTCAGTGCGAGTTGCGTAGGTCTCCTCTTTCATGATTTCCGGGCTCCTTGTCCTTGGAGGTGTCGATCGGGGTGCCGTCGTCGGTCCAGCGGCGCCGGTTGTGGTAGCCGGCCGGCAGCTGGTGCAGCGCGCGCAGGCGTTCGACTTCGGCGGAGTCTGCGGTGATGATCCACCGGCAGGGCGGACGGGTGTCTTGCCGGCCGGTGATCCAGCCGCGCTTGAGCCACCCGAACAAGGTCGCCACCGGCATCCCGATCTCGCGGGCCAGGGTAGCCAGCCACCACTGGCCGGGCCCGAGGCTGCCGTGATCGGTGCGGTGGTCGTGGTCCAGGCCGGGACGCAGGCCCAGCCGGCGGATCAGCTGCTGGATCTCCCCGGCATGGAAGCGGTCGTGCAGGCGGGGTGTGCGGAAGCCCTCGGCGGCGAGCTGCCTGGCGATCGCGGCGCTGCCCAGTCCCTGCCCGGCCAGTGCCCTGATCTGCTCTGTGAGCGCCGGGTAGTACGACAGCTGGTCGATCCGGGCTACCGGGCGCCTCAGGTCGGCGTGGGTCTGCTGGCCGCCAGCCCAGGTCACCGTGGCGTGGACGCGCTCGGTGGCGCCGTCGGCGGTGACCTGGACGGACTCGATGACGGCGCGCAGCAGCCTCTTGCGGTCGGCCACGGTGGTGGTCGGCGCGGCCCACAGCGCCGGGATGTCGCTGGCCAGGGCGCGGATCGCGGCCAGCTCGGCGGCCGATAGCCGGGCCGGGCGCTGCTGCTGGTACCGCTGGTACTCCTCGCCGAGATGCGCCCGCTCGGCCAGCGCGGCTTCCCACTCGCGCTCAAGCTGGCGGGCCACGAGACGGTTCTCCGGCTCGGCCAGCTGATACTGACGCCGGGCCCGGTCGCAGGCGAAGTCCGCGCGTTCCACGCGCTGCCGCCAGATCCGGTCCACCTCGGCCCGGCGGGCCTCGACCTGCGCCGCGGCGGTGACCGACAGCTCGAGCGCGGCCGGGGCCAGCGCCGACAAGGCCTGCGCGACGACATGATCGTCCAGGAACGGCGCGGCCATCTGCTGGCAGCGCGGCTCACCGTAGGTGTGATGGCGGCGCTGGCAGCAATACCGCCCGGTCAGCCCCTGCCCGCTGGTTTCGTAGTTCACCTGCATGCGGTGACTGCAGATCCCGCAGACCACCAGCCCGCTCAGCAGCGCGGGGCCTTCGCGCGGCGCGCCCAGGCTCTCGGCGCGGGCCCGGTTGGCGGCCAGCCGCGCCTGGTTGCGCTCGTACTGCCCGAGGCTGATATAGGCCGGCAGCGCACCCTCGATGCGGACCAGCCACTGCCCGGCGTCCAGCGCGCGCACCCGGCCGGAATGCTCGTGCCCGGGCAGCCGCCGGGACCGGTCGGTGCGGCTGCGCCCGTAGGCGTAGATCCCGGCATAGGCCGGGTTGCGCAGCATGTTGACCAGGCCCTGCTGATGCGGCGCCCGCCAGACAACTTCCCCCTTGCCGGGCCCGGACCGCTCCCGCATCCCGATCTGGACCTGGTGCCCGACCAGGAACCGCAGCACCGCGTGCACCGTGCCCAGCTGCTCGAACAGGCCGAACACCAGCCGGATGACTGCCTGGACCTGCTCATCGGGATCCAGGGCAACCTCGCCGGAGGGCCGGCGGGCATACCCGGCCGGCAGCGGGACCGCCAGCTCCCCGCGGCCGGCCTTGGCCAGCCGGCCCGAGGCCATCCGCTGCTTGATCAGGTGCAGCTCAACCTCGCTCATCGTGCCCTTCAACCCCAGCAGCAGCCGGTCGTTGTACTCATTGGGATCGTAGACGCCGTCCACGTCGGCCAGCAGTGCCCCGGCCAGCGAGCACAACTCGATCAGCTGATGCCAGTCCCGGCCCGCGCGGGCCAGCCGCGACATTTCCAGGCCCAGCACCAGCCCGACATGGCCCATCGTGAGCTCGGCGACCAGCCGCGCGAACCCGGGCCGCCCGGCCGCGTCCGCCGCCGACCGCCCCAGGTCCTCATCGATCACCATCACCCGGGAGGCAGGCCAGCCCAGCGCGACCGCCCGGTCGGCCAGCCCGTACTGCAGCCGCGTCGACTCGCCGTGGTCCAGGACCTGCTGGCGCGACGACTGCCGGACGTAGACGGCCGCCAGCCGGTCGCGGTGCCAGCCCTGAATCTTGCCATCACCACGCTCATGCAGAAGCACCGTGCTCACCCCCGGTCCCCTCCACCGCCGGCCTGGGCGAGACCGCCAGCCGCTCCAGGAGCATGCTCAGCAATCCCAGAATGTCGTCCCGGGTCGCCTCCGGAAACGACGTCCACAGTTCCGTCTCCGGGACCTTCATCAGCGCCGTCATCTGGGGAGAATGCCCGCGACGCCTCCCCTTCCCCCGGATCGCGTGCCCGCAGCCGCCCGGCCCACTCGACCAGCCGGAGCAGGCCCTCCCTGCCGATAACCGGCGTGCTCACATCCGCTTGTTCAACGCTCCATGCACTATGGCAAACCGACTGAGGGCATCTGGTCGCTGCTCAAGCGGTCGATGGCCAACTTCGCCGCCGCCGACCTGGACGGCCTGGTCCGCATCATCAAGCGCAAGCTGAAGAAGATCCAGTACCGGCCCCACCTGATCGACGGCTGCCTGGCCGCTACAGGCCTGAAGATCGAACCCTGGTGACCCCATGCACTACGAATTCAACCTGGTTAATGGCCCATGGTGCGATTCGGCCTCAGGAGGAACGAAGGTCCAGTGTTCGGAAAATGCTTCCGAACTGGTCCTTTTCTGTGGCGCGGGTGACGGGAATCGAACCCGCACTATCAGCTTGGGAAGCTAGTAGCAAACTCGGATCACCTACTCCATCTTGCTACTGTGACCAGGAGAAAGAGCTCCTCGACTCCGCTGCATTGCCTCTTTGGGTAGAAAAGTGGGTAGAAAACCGCCGCTGCCCGGAATGTGTGAAGCCTGGTGCAGCGCAGTGCCGTTTACATGAGCCTGCGGCAGCGCGCGTACCGCTTTGCTGATGGGGCATCAGCTCTGGTCGGCTTGGGTGGCCCGGTCGATCATCACGGCAAAGTCCTGCCGGCGGCAGGCCCGGAATGTGGTGGTCCGCACGTTGCGAGCCCGCGCAACGTCGCGGCCGGGTCACCTCATCGCCGGTGCCTTCCCGCCGCTACGCGCCATGGGGACCGGTCATCCGGTGTGACAGGCTCGCAGGCATGGACGGACCATTCAGTGGACGGGTCGCGCTGATCACCGGCGCGAGCGGCGGCATCGGGCAGGCGCTGGCACGCCTGCACCGGCGGGGCCGTGCCGGGGCTCGGCTACAGCCGCCCACGGCCAGGCCGCCCAGGCACTGGCGGCGGAGATCACCTCGGCCGGCGGCACCGCGCCCGCGATCGGCGCCGACCTGCGCCGCCCGCAGGCCCCCAGTCAGCTCATCCAGGCGGCCGCCGAAGCGCCGGGCCCGGCGGACGTGCTGTGCTGGTCAGCAACGACGGGCTGAGCCATCTCCAGCCGCTGGAGGACATCACCGCCGCCCAGTTCGATGAGATGCTGGCGGTGAACCTGCGCGCCCCGTTCCTGCTCGCCGAGTGCGCGGCGGGCTCCATGCGGGAACGGGGTTCGGCCGGATCTTGTTCATCTCCCGGATCGCCGCGTTCACCGGCGGCATCGTCGGCCCGCATTATGCGGCGTCCACGGCCGGGCTGCACGGACTGACCCACTTCCTGGCCTCCCGGCTCGCTGCAACCGGGGTCACGGTCAACGCGCTGGCGCCGGCGCTGGCCGCCGAGACCAGGATGCTGCCCGGCGACCCGGCCCAGCTGCGCGGCAGGTGCCGGCCGCACAGGCTCGGCCAGCCATCCCAGGTCACCGACCTCGCCGCGGCCATCCCTCGCCAAGGCCTACCTGACCAACCAGGTCATCTCCCTTGACGGCGGCATCTACCTCAGATAGGCACCGGACGGTATTCACCACAGTGTGCGGACGTCCAGGCCGGGCTCCCGCTGAAATCCGCTCTGCCGTGATCCACGATCGCCACCACCACCAAGCTGACGACCGATATGCGGCAAGAGCGGACGTTCCACGCCGATGGCGATGCCGCATAACTATGCGACGCGCCGTTCGTTTCGCGCACAGTACCCTGCCTAGTGACCTGTTGGCGAGACAGACACCGTGCGCGCGTACCACCGATTCTGTTATCCAACGACTTCCTCGAAGCTGGCCAGCCTATGCGTCCAGATAGATCGTTACGGCCGGGAGAGTGAACACCGTTCATCGGCATGCTACGTGGTGACTATGCGTGGCGATATGAATGCAATTCACCTATGCTTCCAAGCGCGGCTGGCATGCACACTCGGGCTTTATGATATCTTTTGACCCTTTCTGCCTCGCTCGATGTTGCTATATGTAACGGCACGCATACTTTGAATAATTTGCCCCTCGGGCAAGTCAGTAACCGCAACCTGCGCATACGCTATGAGCTGATATCGTACGTTTTCCACCCTTTGATGGATATTAGCATTGGCAAACTGGTGCAATTTGGCTATTATGTGACTGATGATGGGCCACGGATAGGGGGACAGTCGTGCCAGAGCAGAATTCCTTTGACGAGAACTTCGTGTCAGATGATGCGATAGCCGGGCGGGTAGAGCGTGCGGTGCGACTGGCAGCCGCCCGGGCCGCGGCTCACGAGGCTCTGTACAGCCGGGCAGAGGCGCCTGAGCTTGCGGAGATTGCGGGCCGCTTGGGACATGCATTGCGCGAGACATCGGACGATGATGCCCTGTGGGCGAATCTCGCCGCCAGCGCATCCCGCGTTCAGGCACTTTCGGTACCCGGACCGCGACAGGCTCGCGCGCATCGTCAATCTCGACTGGTCATTGCTATTGAGCCAGCTTGGCTACCGTCCGCCCCCGCCTGCACGGGTGTTGTCCGATGACCTCCGCGAGGCGATGAGCGACCTGTTGTCAGGTGGCACCGATCTGAACCCTGCAGAAATTGCCGGGCGTGTCCGGAGCCTCGCCGATGAGTTGATCGTACTTAGCGGCACGTCAGCCCCGTCGAAATCGCGCCTGCTAAAAGCATTGCGCAAGGGAGTACGGGTCAGCGGCCAGTTGCTGGTCCCGGCGGCTGCTGGAGCCATCGGAGCCGCAGTCGTTATTGTGCTGCCCCACCTGGGCATTCCTATAGCTGTGGCGATCGCGACCATGCTGCAGCAACCACGATCCTCGAAGCTGGTGCGCAAAGCGCTATCTCAGAGGGCGCTGATTTGGTAAAGGGCGGCGCGCTTCGCTGGTTCAAGAAGAACCAAGATAGACAAGCGAGAGAAGTCGGCAGCCTCGAACCAGGCGCGACGGAAGATGCTGCGGACAGGGCAGCATTCGATCCGATCCGAGCCATCAGGCCTGACGAAATCGGTGTGCTAAGCAGCAACTATGAAATTGCCAGCCTGACTCGAAAAAATGAGCCCGGCGGTTGTGAAGACGATCCTGAGCGTATCGCCAAGCAGCAGCAGTTCCAAGATTTGCTGGCTGACGCCGATCGCCGGACAGCTGACCTCGTGAGCCAGTCCGCCCGTGCCCTTTACTACTGCTGGGACGCCGCGACTGGCGCGGAGTGGGCGACACAGCAATTTCACGCCCTAGCTCAAGACGTCGCTGACAGCCTCGCCGCGATACGCGAGTTGCTTTCTGCCCGACAAAGCCGGCGCGTACAGCTGATGCCGAGGGCGTTGGATGAGTATGGCAAAGATCTGATCACATTGAGCACTTGGCTAGGCCGACAAATCGGACATGACTCTTCTGCCCTGGGGGATTCTGCTGAGCAACACCGCAGAACAACGGGCCGAGTGGTCGACCTTTGAAAGGCTGAGGGACCCGTGTGCGCATGATCGGCAAATGCCGGCTGTCATTGCCAGGCACGGGGCCAGCCCGAACCGGCTCCGGGGCAGCTGCAACGTGACAGAGGACCTGATTGAACGATCGGCGCCGGACTCTGGTATGGCACAGCCCAATAGCACAGAACGACGATTTGCGATCAGCACGGAAGACTCCGTGAGAGCAAATATTCGGCACGAGCGCCCAGGATGCACGGCATCGTTGTGCCGCGTTCCGTGCCGAACTACGTCATGGCCCCCGCTGGACTATGAGTGAGCATGCCCATAGGTGCATGAATATGTGCACAAGGGACGCACTCAATTCGGCAGATGAGCATGTCCAAACCAGTGCGCCAGCCGCGGCCGCCACTCCCCTCGGCCCGCAGAGG
>CAWBID010000057.1:0-67521 GCA_963788715.1 uncultured Solirubrobacterales bacterium | reverse complement strand
AGCCATCGCCGATGCCGCACACCTCTTGCATGAAGCGCTTGAAGAAGACGGCGTGTCTGGCCTCGTCGACCTGTTGAGTAGTGAGGAAGTACTTCTGCTCCTCCTTGGGTGCAGCGTCGATGTAGGGCGAGAGGTTGTCCGCGACGGCGTCCTCGCCCCAAAAGAACAGCGCATAGTTCCAGAGGGCCGCTTGGCGCTCGAAGTCTGTGAACCTCTCTTGCCATTGCTTGGCGTCCTCGGTGAAGTCGAGGTCCATGGCGCTCCAGTTGCCGCGCTCCCAGCGCGAGTACAGGTCAACGTAGGAGATCGCGTCGACCGGCAGGCTCTCCATGGGTGCCTCGGCGGTCGAGGTGGAGGGGGGTGTCGCTGTGCTCGCCATGTGCTCGCTCCTCTTGCGTTGATTTGGCTGGGCAGCCAGTTCTGCAATCTAGCGTAGTGCAAGGGCCACCTGTGCCTCGTCGCCGCGAAGCCGATCGAGGGCGCGCGGCACCGAGGTCGGACGCTTGGGGCGCTGACCGGAGCCTGTCGGGTACGTGAGTACGGCAGATTGTCGGCTTACGGGCGCGGCAAGCAGAGGCACGCGTAGTGAACGGTGAATATCCGTCGCGCGAGCGGCGGTGCTAGCAGGTGCAGGCTCGTGCGGCCTCCCCACTTGACGGTGGCTGTGGCCTTTTGGGCGGGCGTACGGGCGAAGAACCTTTGCGCAGCCAAAGGCAGCGCATCCTCCAGCTCGCCGGCGACGCGCATACCGGCTCGGCTCACGATCTCGCGCGCGGAATCGCGGTCCAGGCGCTGAAGGTGCCCGACCTTCTCGGCGTGCTCGCGCTTGCTCTCTCGCCGCGCGGAGATGTTGGCCTCGAGTGGCACCTCCATCACCACCGCCTTGCACGCTCGTCCGACCTCGGCCAGCAAGGCTGCCGGGTCGGGCACATGCTCGAGCACGTGCGAGACGATGCCCAGGTCAAACGTCCCATCAGGGAACTCCAAGCGCGCTCCGTCATACCACTGCACCGAGTCGATCTCGCCGCGTTCGCCTGCGATCTGGACGGCGGCCTCGGTGATCTCCACGCCTTGCAAAGTCTGGCCGAAGCGGCGCTGGCGCAGCTCGCTGAGCAAGGCTCCGTCACCGCAGCCCACGTCCAGGATCTTGGTCGGATGGATGTCTGCTCGCCGGCACAGTCGGACGACGTGGTCGGCCTTGCCCTTCGCCCCCAAGGCCCTCCAGTCCGCATAGAGCTGGGCTTCGGCGCCCTCGCGTGCATAGGAATCGTCGTAGAACTCGACAAGGCGTTGGCGCTCGGAGAGCTCGGCTCGGGCGTCGCCGATTCCCTGCCCGGCCAGGGAGTCGTCGGTCTGGGGTGCGTCGCCGGGAGAGTGCTCCACCGCGACGATTATCCTCACCACGATGACGCGAGGGCTCCGAGGGCTCATGGGGTCGCTGCGAGAAGCCCCGGCCACCGTTCCGGCCCTGGTTGCGATCGGGGTGTTCGTCGTGTGGGCCACGAGCCAGGCCGGCTATCCGCTCACCCACTGGGCTCTAGGCGCCTTGGTCTTGCTTGCCTTGCTGATCGTGGCCTTGGCGACAGTGCCATTGCGCTGGGCGAGTGTTCCCTTCGTGGTCAAGCTGGCCCTCGGCTGCTTGGCCGCCTACACCGCGCTCAGCTACTTCTCGATCCTGTGGGCGGCCGCGCCCGGGGAAGCTTGGGAAGGCGCCAACCGGACGCTGCTGTACCTGTTCGTGTTCGTCCTGTTCGCGCTGTGGCCTGGTCGCGGGGCTAGCGCCGCCCTGTTGGTGGGGCTGTGGACGTTCGCGATGATCGCGCTGGCTGTCTATGTGGCGCTGCGCTTGGACACCGCCACTGGGAAGAGCTACGCGGCGCTGTTCTCGGGCGAACGGTTGAGTTATCCGGCTGGCTACCCCAACGCCACGGCCGCCCAATGGTTGATGGCCTTTTGGCCCGCTCTGCTGCTCGCTCGCGGAAAGGAGCTCCCTTGGGCGGTACGGGGGCTGCTAGCGGGTGGTGCGGTCGTACTCGCCGACGTGGCGCTGTTCAGTCTCAGTCGCGGCTCGCTGTATGCGACTCCGGTCATGGTCGTGCTCGTCTTCGCCTTCATCCCGGATCGTCTGCGCACCTTCGCCACGACGGTCCCGGTGGCTCTTGGGATCGGCGCAAGCGCGCCCTTCGTGGTGCGAGTGGGCAATCGTATTGAGGCGGGCCACGCTCCATATGCAGCAACCCATACCGCAGTCGCCGCAGCGCTCCTCGCGTCCGTACTGGTCGCTGCCGCGGTGGCCTGTGGCGCCGCTTTGGAGGGTCGCCGTGCCCTCTCTACGGGCGCAGCCCGAGGTGCGCGGCGGGTTCTTGGTGCTACCGCCCTGGCCACGCTGCTCGTTCTGGTCGTGGGGGGTCTTGCCGTTGCAGGCAATCCGATCACGAGGGCCCGTCACAGCTGGGAAAGCTTCGAAGGCGGCTACTCCTCGACTCCCAGCTCCGGCAGTCGCCTGTTGAGCGGTCTGGGTAGCAACCGCTACGACTTCTTCAGGGTGGCGCTCGACGAATTCGAGGCCCATCCCGTAGCCGGCATCGGCGTGGACAACTTCCAAGAGCAGTACTTGCGCCGCGGTCGCAGCGACGAGACGCCGCGCTATCCCCATAGCGTCGAGCTGCGCACGCTCACCGAGACCGGTCTGATTGGCGCTCTGCTTGCGATCGTTGGGCTGGCCGCGGCGCTCGTGGCGGGCTGGAGGGCGATGCGCCGCGTCGACGACGCGCTCGCGGCTACCGCTGCTGCTGCCGCTTTGGCGGGCTTTGCCTACTGGGCGGTCCATGGTTCGTTCGACTGGTTCTGGGAGTTCGCTGGCCTCGGCGCCCCCGCGTTCGCCTTGCTCGGGGTTGCCTGCTCGTTGATCTCTGCTCCCGATGAGGGTGCCCGGTCCCTTTCGGAGGTGAGCGGCGGCGGCGCTTCTCAGGCGGACTCGTCGCGGAAGTTGGCGGGCGGTGGCGATGCTTCGCTCAAGGGTCCTCCCCCCGCGCACGCAGGGAGGTCTTCCCGCCGCATCTCCGCTCTCGCTCTCGGATGCGTCTTGGCGCTCGCCGCGACGCTGTCCCTTGCGGCCCCCTGGCTGAGCGAACGCGAGGTCCAGAGTGCCGCGCAGATTTGGCCTAAGGCGCCCTTGGCGGCCTATGCGAAGCTGAGCGACGCAGCAAAACTGAACCCCCTCGGCGACCGCGCCTACCTGGTGGAGGGCAGCATTGCGCTGCGCTTCGGCGACCTGGCTCGCGCGCGGGACGCTTTTTCGAAGGCGCTGAAGCGGGTCCCCGACGACGCTTACGCCACGCTCGAGCTAGGCGCGATCGCCTCGGAAATGGGCGCCCACCGAGAGGCCCTCGAATTGCTCGAACGAGCTGTGCTTCTGAACCCCCGTGACCCGCTCACTCGCCAGGCGCTGAAAACCGTTCAAGGGGGGGCGCGCGTCAACGTCAACTCCCTGAACCGGGCAATCCTGCTCAAAGCTGAAGATCTCGCGTAATCATCTGGTCTTTGCGGGTTATTGTGCAGGAGAGTGCCGCCCACCTTCGCTAGCGTGTGAGCTGAGCTTGGTCGGTGCCCGCGGCGGCCGCATAGAGGGCCTAGTCGCGAGGCACACCGGGTAAGCAGGTCCAACTGTCATAAGCGCCACCGATTCGTTGCCGGCAAGGAAAACGAGCTGTGTGTTGCTCGCGCCGCAGAAGGGAACCCAAGGTAGGGAAATGAGTCGTAAGAGCAGGATCGCGATGGTGCTGGCCTCGCTTGGTCTGGTGTCGGCAACAGTCTCGCCGGCGGCCTTCGCGGGAAGTCCCCTGTTGAGTGGCTATGGCGGCCCTGGCGCGGGTGAACAGGCCGTCATCGGCTCCACATTGATCGGGGGCTCCGGCGGGTCGGGTTCGAGTGGGTCGAGCGGTTCCAGCTCGTCTGGATCCGTCTCGGTTGGCGGTGGCTCGACCTCCGGCGCGACTTCGGCCGTGGCCGGTGGCAGCTCTGCCAGTCAGAACTCCGGCAGCGGGTCCGGTGGCAAGGGCACGGGATCCGCTGGAAGTCGTCACGGCTCCTCCCACGCGGCCGGCTCCTTGCACACGGGCAGCCCCACCTCTACTCACGCCGGAGCAAGCAATACGGGGCCCCAGATCCATGCATTCGTCTATCCAGCCGGGCTGCGCTCCGCTTCCTATGACTCGCCGGCGCTGGGGATCTCCGGCACTGATTTGCTTCTGCTCCTGGCGGCGATAGCCACGCTTGCACTGGTGGCCGTAGCGACCTTGCGGCTCTCCCGACTACAGCGCGAGCTTTGAGCGACCGATAGAGGCACAGAGGCACCTACGCCCCAACGCTCATGGAGATTTCACGACAGACATCGTCCCTTCCGCTGACCGGCCAGCTGCCGGTCAGACGCGACGCTCCCTTCCCTCACAGCCTGCAGCGCGGCGCCTTCAAAGGACGCTTGCAGTGGCTGCTGGAGGGCGCCGGCTGGAGCCTCCTGCGCCCGGCCTATGACCTGCTGCTGATGTACGTCGGCGTGGTTGTCGCACTCGGCGGCCTGGACTCCACGTTTGAAGTGTCCTCGCTGCAAGCGCCGTTGCTCGCGTTGCCCCCGGTAGCCCTTCTCCTGCTCTATCTGAGGGGGCTGTACCGCAGCCGCCTGCGTGCCCTCCTGCTGGACGGGGTTGTCCCCGTCATCAGTGCCGTCTCGGTGGGCGCCGTGGCGGTGGCGATGCTCGGAGATTTGGTCAATGGCTCTATGCCCAGCCAAGGCGATTGGCTTGAGACTTGGCTGTGTGTCTTGGTAGGGCTTGGCTTGAGTCGGATCGTGTTGACGCTCGCGCAACGCTTTGCCCGCAGGCGCCGCCTGGTGGGTAAGCCGGTCTTGATCATGGGCGCCGGTCTCGTCGGCTCGCAGGTCGCCCGCCGTCTGGACAACCATCCCGAGTACGGCCTCGCGCCAATCGGGTTCCTCGACGACGATCCCCGCTCGATCGCCGAGGTCGGCGGTCGCGACGTGCCGGTGATGGGTACGGCCGAGGATCTCGACAAGATCGTCGAGCGCACCGGCGTGCGCAACTTGATCGTGGCCTTCTCCTCGGTTGCCGATGCGCGCATCAGCCGTCTGATCCAGCGCTGTCAAGAGCTGGGCATCGAGGTCTCGGTGGTGCCGCGCATGTTCGACACGATCAACGACCGTGTCGGCTACGACACCGTAGGCGGCCTGCCCTTGATGTCCTTCTCGGGCGTCAACCCGAAGGGAGTCCAGTTCGCGATCAAGCACGTGATCGATCGCGTTTCCGCCACCTTGCTCTTGATCTTGCTCTCGCCCGTGATCGCCCTGGCCGCGCTGGCCGTCCGGCTTAGCTCGGCCGGTCCGATCTTGTTTCGCCAACGCCGTGTCGGGCGCGACGGCGCCGAATTCGACGTCTACAAGTTCCGTTCGATGCGGCTCGACGCCGTGAACGCCGCGCAACCGGTCGGGGCCGAGGTCGGCGTACTTGGCCTAGAAGACTTGCTGCCGGTGGACACCGCTCCCGGCGGTGTCGAGGGAGGCGAGGATCGACGCACGTTTGTCGGGCGTATCCTTCGTCGCACCTCGATCGATGAGCTGCCGCAGCTATTCAACGTTTTGCGCGGCGAGATGAGCCTGGTGGGACCGCGTCCCGAGCGCCCCGAGTTCGTGGAGATGTTCGGACGTGACATCGATCGCTACGGCGATCGTCATCGCGTCAAGTCGGGCATCACCGGCTGGGCCCAGGTACACGGGTTGCGCGGACAAACCTCGCTCGCGGAAAGGGTCGAGTGGGACAACTACTACATCGCCCACTGGTCCTTGGCGCTCGACTTCAAGATCTCGCTGCTAACGCTTATCGCGATCTTCCGCAACTCCGACTAACGACCCAGACCTTCCGCACACTTTCGAGTGGGCTTCTCCGGGCCGCGTTCGAGCGTGGCGTCCGTTCTCAAATGCTTGCGCTGGCTGCCCGGGCGGTGCCTGACCAGTATTGAAAGACGCTCACACTCAAGCCCTGCGTACCGAGTATTCCAGGCAAGGCAATCGCGTAGCGGTTGAAGCGGTCGAGCGTGAATTGAGCCCTATAGACCGGCCGCTTGCCCTTGAATGCTTCCAGCTGAAGGTAGTCGCCCACGGGCCCCGAGCCGCTCGCCCAGACGCGTCCGCCACGGCGACTCAGATGGATTGTCACAGGGCTCGGCTTGCCGAAGGGGGAGCGGAACACGCTGCGCAGAGCGCCGAAGGAGGGCTTGTGGGCGCCGGTTTCGGTGACCACGCCAAAGTCTTCGTGTCGCGTCCCTTGCAGGGAATAGACGATCTCCGCGGCCACCCAAGGAGTCCGCGCGAGCGAGCGGAACACGTTCTTGAGGTTGGTGGCCTGCACTTGCTTGGTCACGCAAGCCTGTTCCTGCTGGATGCGCTGGCGTGGCCAGCAGCTGCTCCAGCCGAACTCGTTAAGCCAGAGCGGCTTGGTGTCACTGTTTGCCAGCTGCACTTCGTGCAAGTAGCGCAAAGACGCGAGCGCAAGGTTGTAGAAGTGGACGGACAGCCCGTCGTAATAGCCCTTGATCCCGGCTGCGTACAGCGCTCGCAGAAACGCTCCATTGGATCCCACCAACGAGCCCCCCAGGACGGTCATCGTCGGGTCGGCCTGCTTGATGGCGGGGTAGGCGGCCCTCAGAATTTCCGCATAGTGCTTGGCCTTTTCAGGGCCGGCAAGGTAGTCTTCGTTGGCCTGATCGGGCTCGTTCCACACTTCGATTGCGGCCAGCTTGGATCCGTATCGGGCAGCGAGGAAAGCCACGAAGGACCCGTAGGCCGCGGGGTTGGTAGGTGTCCACGCCTGGGCCTTGCTGCTAGTGCTCGCGCGGCACTTGCTCAACAGTGAAGCCGGCGCAGAGGATGCCCAGCAGGGGGTCCACATCGCCAGTGCCACTACCTTGATGCTGGCCGCCGCGGCCCTGTCGACGAGGTTGTCGGTGAAAGCCAGTGCTTGAGGGTCGATCTGTCCCCGGGCAGGTTCCAGTGTGGACCAAGGTATTTCCACCCGGATTACGTGCGCGTCAAGCGAGTGGGCCCACGCGATCTCCTGATTCACGCGGGCCGTCGGCGCACCAAAGGAGATTCCCGTGGCGTTCACCCCGCCGAGTGGCGGACCGGTTACCGGACCCACGACGCTCTCCGCGCTCGCCGGAGCGAGCAGCACCAGAACCACGACGAGTGCCGGTGCGGCTAGCAGCGCTATAGCCGAACCGAACAGGCCCTTGAATCGTCTTGTCATCCCTACACGATAGTTGGGCCAAGCATGAGCGGCGGCACATGCACGTATGTATTCCATGGCCGAGCTAGGCTGTCGCTCATGTCGCCCACCTGGATTTGGCTGCAAGGCGCGATCGTCATATTCGTGCTGATCGGCATGATCATCGCGATCACCAAGCTCGCCTGAGGAGAATCAGCGTCGTCGCCAGCGGATGCGATGGGGCCGACGCTCGCGGGCCAAGGGTGCGTCCGGTCGCATCGGGATCTCCTCGCCGGCAAGGATCGCGGCCGGGACAGCTTCGGTGAGCCAATCCGTGAGCACGGCATAGCCCGCCTCGGCCAGCG
The DNA here is from genome assembly GCA_963788715.1 of uncultured Solirubrobacterales bacterium. Lineage (GTDB taxonomy): Bacteria > Actinomycetota > Thermoleophilia > Solirubrobacterales > Solirubrobacteraceae > Palsa-744. The sequence continues at coordinate 59,882 of CAWBID010000057.1, read as the reverse complement.
CCTCGGCCATGCCGGGCGGTCGTTTGACTGCGTCGTGGGTGTCGGAGGCGACGTTGTGAACGAGCTTGCGCTCCATCAAGCGACGCGAGAAGCGCCGTACCTCCCCGCCGAAGTGGCCGACCAGGGAACCGGCCGTGATTGAAGTGAGCACGCCCGCTTTGACCAAGGACTCCAGCAGCTGTGGTTCGCGATGCAACGCCGGGCAGCGCTCCGGGTGGGCCAGTAGCACGCGGTGCCCGGCGCTCTGCAAAGCCATCACGACTCCGTCCAAGCCGGTCACGATCGGCGTGAATGGAGGCTCCAGCAAGATCCAAGGTCCGTCGCCGAGGCGCAACCGCTCCAGCTCGCCCGGGTCGAGCTGCTCGACCCGGGTCATTGCGATCTCCGCGCCGGCGCGGATCTCCAGGTCGATGCCCTCGCTGCGCAACCGCTCGTTCAACTCGACGGTGAGACGAGCGATCATGGCTGAGTCGTTGTGGTGGTGCCAGTTGACATGTGGAGTGGCCACCATCACCCGTGTCCCGCGGTCGGCCGCCGCACGAGCAAGCGCCAGCGAGCCCTCGATCGTCTCGGGCCCGTCGTCGATGCCGGGCAACACGTGGGTGTGGAGGTCGATCACCTAGCCAGAACGATATGGGAGCGGCGAGTCGCCGTTGCCGGGCGTCCGATGGCGCACGGTATGGGAGCGTCCCACTCCCACCACCGGGCGCCCGGTGGATATGATCGGATCGCTTCCGTTTCAGTGCAGCGCGAACCGCCGCCAAGGAGAGTCATGTTCAGATCGATCGTGGTTGGAACCGACGGCTCGGACACAGCCGGTCAGGCCGTACGCCAGGCGGTGGACCTCGCCAAGTCCGTCGGAGCGACGCTTGAGCTGGTGAGTGCATACGAGCCTGTGCCCGCCCAGCGTTTGCGCGGGGAGCGCCGTGAGATGCCCGCGGACTTGGAGTGGGCGGTCAACCCGCGTGAGGACGTCGACGCGACATTGGAGGCTGCCGCCGAGCTAGCCCGCGAGGCCGGGGTCGCCGTCAACGTGTACCCCCGCCAGGGCGACCCCGCCGACGCGATCCTCGACGTCGCCGAGGAGCAAGGCGCGGACCTGATCGTGGTCGGCAACAAGGGCATGACCGGCGCCAAGCGATTCCTGCTCGGGTCGGTGCCCAACAAGGTGTCCCACCATGCACCTTGCTCGGTCTTGATCATCCGCACGACCTGAGCACGGCCTACCCCCCACACAAATAGCGCCACGCAGCTTGGATGCCGCGCCAAGATGCGGCGGCCATCGCTTTCATCGCGCTAGGCACGCGCGCTGGATGGCGCACCGTCTGGATAAGCCGGTTGCCTACTCGCAACGTGGCCCACACGGCGATTGGAGCTTTCGTTGAGACGCTTTTCGGCAGTGTGGTTGTGCAGGTGAGTGCTTGGCGGCGCCTTACCTGCGCCGAGCAACTACCGACCCTGCGTCCACGCACGATCGCAGTCAATCGCAGTCGTCCAGCCCGCTCCGCCGTGGCCGTCATGTAGAGCTTGCGCCCAATTAGCATCGCGGTTGGCTTCGACAGCTCACCGACGCTCGTGCCGGCGCTTTTGCCCGGCGTTGGAGCGGCGGGCGGTGGGACCTCCGGTTTGGGTGCGGGTGCGACGTGTGGCCTGATTTCGATCGTACGTTGGTCGCGGCCTCCATTGGGGCTTTCGGCGGTCACCGTCACGAAGCCGCCCGGAGGAGGCGTCGCGGGCGCTGTGTAGGTGGCTGTCTCGGGCCCCGTAGGAGCGATCGTGGGAAAGCTCGAACTCCATTTCACTTCGCCCGTATCGTTTTGCACAACGGCCGACAACGAGACGCTCGTGCCCGCAATAATGCTCGTCGGTGCTCCTTCGACGGCCACGCTCGGTGGGTGGTCACCGACATCGAGTGACACGCTTGCCACCGCCGGGCTCTGTGGAAACGCGCTGTGGGGGTCACGAGCGGCGAACGTGAAGCTGTCCGGGCCGCTGTAGCCGGCCGTCGGCGTGTATTGGACTTGATTGCCCTCGATCGGACCGAGCGTGCCGTGAGCCGGAGGCGTCACGATTTCATAGACGGGACTGTTTGAAGGCTGTTCGTCGTATTCGGGGCCTTCCCACTTTTGGGAGGTGAGCTGCACCGTCAAAGGATGGTCTGTATCGACATCGTCTGACTGCGCCGAGGCGTCGAAGCCGGGCACCACCGTCGCTTGTTCGGCGTAGGCCGGTGGTTTTGGTCCCGGTGCTTCCTGGATGAAGTGTTCGGGGTCAGCTTCGGCACGCAGCCAGTATTCGCCGGGCTCCACATTTGAGACGTCGACCCACTGAAACGCCAGGTTGGAGGTGTACTCGTCGCGCCAACCCTCGGAGATGCCCTCGTACACATCGGTCGCTTCCGGTTGGTACTGCCTACAGAATTCGCGCGACCCAAACGGCGCGTCTTCTTCGTCGGAGTAGACCGCTTTTTCGGGGCCCGTTTCTTCCATGCGCTGACTGTCCTCCAGGCAGAAGCCCACCTTCTGAGCAGGTGCCACTTCCGCGCTCTTGTTTGCGTTCCACAAGGAGTAGAACGCAACGTGCTGCAGGTGCCAATGGTGATGGCCGTCGGCGTTCACATAGATCATCTGTGCCGTGCTTGGTTCTTCGGAGTAAGTGCCATCGCTGTTGTAAACACGCTGGAAAACGTTCATCGGTGGCGACGCCAATTCTTTGGGGTCGGGGGTAGCTCTCGAGCCTCTGAAGTCGAGTGCCCCGGGGCCAATGTTGTGGACGTAGCCGTTGAACCGCAACAACAACTCCGGAGCCATGTGTTCGTCTGTCGGCGTTTCTTCACTGACCGCCAAGCTGATGTTGTCCGGCGAGTCGGCCACCACATCCGGCAACAGGCGCGTTGGGCTGGACGCGTTGGCGTCGCGCAAGGTGAAAGCCAGGGCCAAACAGACGCCGCCGGCGATCGCTGTCCATAGGAGTGGTCGACGAATCCAGTTAGCCATCGTCTTCCACGCTACCTGGCGATCGGCCGCTCTGGGTCAGTTGTCGCATCCAACCCCGGGATCGACGGGCGCAAGGTGCTCGGCAGTAGTCGCCACACAAATCGGGCTCTCCGTCCGAACGGCACCACGGCGCGAATAGTCCTTAGTTGCATCTCTACGTCCAAGGCCCTCATCGTCGGCATCGGGCGCAGGCGACCGACGCCTCGCCAAGGGATTGAGCCGGTGGGCGCGGCCTCATCCGAGAGGAGTGCCACGTCGACCCCTTGCGAGCGCAGACCCTCCAACCAATCGCGTGCCGCACCGGCCGGGGCGCCTCTGCCGGCGAGCGCCACCACCTTGGGGGGACCGCTCGGGCGACGTCCGAAGTGGGCTGCGCTCGAGTCTGCACTTGAGTTCGTCCCGGCTGCCGGTGCTTTGCCTCGACCCAGCAACACAAGCGCCCACACGAGCGCGTCCGAGGATGCATCCAAAACGATCTTCAGCATTCCTTGCCAGCCGTCGCGCCATCCCCGCTCGACGACCGTCCTGTAGGCGATCTTCGCGACAGGTCGCAGGACGATGCTCTTCGCGTAGGTCACGCCGCTCGACGGACGCACGAGATGCGCGCTCTCCAAGCGCGCATAGCTCCACGCGTCGCGCAAAGCCCCCCCAAAGGTCCGGGCGAGCTCGTGTTCTAGTTCCCCTTCCAGAACCACGGGTCGCTCGCGTGGCTCGATGCCCTCGTGTACGCCACGGGCTTCGTCGTGGCGATAGACGCTGGGCTTGAACAAGCGCGAGCGATAGGCCGGATACTTGCCAGACGGTCCGAGCAACCGTCCCAAGAACCAATGGCGCAAAGGAAAAACAGCGATCGCCGCCTGCGACGGAGGTGAGGCGAGCAGCCGCTCGATGTTTGCCCGCAGAAGTGGGGTAACGCGCTCATCCGCGTCCAGCTCGAGCACCCAAGCGCCCTTGGCGGCGTCAAGTGCCAAGTTGCGCTGGGCGGCGAACCCGGGCCACGGATTCTCGATCACGGTGGCGCCTCGTGCGCGTGCGATCTCGACGGTGCGATCGGTCGAGCCTCCATCTACCACGATCACCTCGTCGCAGAAGCTCACGCTGTCGAGTGCTCCCGCCATATTGTCCTGCTCGTCCTGAACGATCAGGCAGGCGCTGAGACGCTCGCGTCCCTCGCCCTGTGGTTGGACCATCTCGCTCAACCGGGTTTCCTGGCGAGGCTTGCGCGAGCTCGCTTGAGACGCTCGCTTACCGGCTTGGGCAAATGCTGTGCATGTTTGCGAAGCGCGCTCCCAATGTGCTTGGGCGCAAGGCGCAAGCGCATCAAGGGGTAGCGAGCGTTCCGTGGGAAGATTGTGCGCCAGACGATCGTCGTGTTGCGGTCGGCGAGCTTGCGCTTGTAATCGTGGTCTCCACCACCCAGATCCGCCAGCTTGACCTCCTGCTCGGAGATGTGGCGCAAAGCCAGCAGCATCGCCTGGGTCCCCGGTGCGTTTCGCGCCCACGCCGGGTCAAAGCCTCCGGCCCAGAACACGGCAGTATCGCCTGCTCTCACGACCAGCTCGGCGGCCACTGCGCCCGAAGGAGCCTCGAGCAGGGCGACCCACAATCGCTCCTCTGGGCCAAGAGCGCGCGCCGCGCGCTCAAGCATCGCCCCCGCCGTTCGGTCGACATGCGAGCCGCCACGCTCCTCCCAACGGGCGTCGTGCAGGCGCAGCAACGCACCGATCGCCGCGTCATCGCAAGCGATCTTGCCGCTCACCTCCTCCTCCTCCATCCGCCGGGCGGTACGCCGCGCCTCCTTGCGAAAGCGTCGCTCGCGACGCTCCATCCACTCCTCGTAAGAGGCATCAAGGTCGAGTACCGGTGCATCCATCCTCGCGTCCGTGCGCCGGCGGGGCGGCTTGGGTGAGGGCCAGTGGGCGGCGATCAAATCGGGCCACGGGTCCGTCTCGTCGATTCCCTCGAACACCACGCTTCCCGCTCGCGGGCGGATGCTCGCTAGTCCATGAGCAAGGGATCGCGCCACCGCGTCGCGATTCTCCTGCTCAGCAATCACGCCGATGCGATGAGAGAAGCCGGCGGCGAGCAAGCGCAGCTCAACCAGTCGGTAGGCGACTTGGGCGAAGAACGGTCCCACCGCAACCAGATCCGTGCCGGCGAACACCAGTACGACGCGCAGGCGCGCGTCGCCTGTTCGCGCCTCGTGCCACCACGAGAGCATCCACCCGGGCGCACAGAATGGCTTGCCTTGCTTCTGTGCCAGTGCGTCCCATGCGGGCAAATAGGGTGCAAGCGAGTCGGGATTCTCGATGACCGCGAAGCGCATCTGAGGGTCGGTCTCTCGAGGAGCCGGCTGGGATGAGGTCGAGTAGCGTCGAGGTTGCAAGGTTGCAGATCGCCGATTAAGCCTCGCGTACCGCGAAGGCCGGGATAGTATGACCGCGGCGTGCTCGGGGATCGGATCGTCTCAATTCAGACCACCAATGAGCGTGGGGGCGCCGAGTACGCGAACGTCGATCTGCTCGACGCACTTGCCGCTCGCGGTCATGACGTTGTGCTGCTGACGAACGTGCCCGACATTGCCGACGGTACCGCTGTGAAGGTGCGCACGGTGGATCTCGGGCCCAAGCTGGCTCGAGCTAGCGCCCTGCGGCTTGCGCTGAGCTTCCCGCTCGTGCTCTTGCGTCTGGCTCAGGCTCTGCGCGTCGAGCGTCCGGTTGGCGTCGTCCTGCTCCATTTCAAGAAGGAGCAACTGCTCTGCTCGCTCCTGCCACGCTCGCTCACAGGCCGGATCGTGTGGGCGGAGTGGGGCCCCGTGCCGCCGCCCATGCGTCGTGGACCGGCACGCGTCCTCTACGCGCTCGCTGCGCGCCGCGCCACTTGCATCGTGGCGGTCTCGGAGGGAACACGACGTACTGTGGTGCAGGCCGGCGTGGCCGAGGAGAAGGTTGTGGTTGTGCCCAATCTTGTCGATGTGGACGCCGTCGACTTCGACCCTGCGGCACGGGAAGAGTTGCGCGGCTCCTGGGGAGTGGACACGCAGACGCTCGTCGTGGGCTGCATCTCGCGCTTCCAGCGGCGCAAGCGAAACGATGTCGTGATCGACGCGATGGCTCATCTCGACAGCAGGGTGCTACTCGTGATCGCCGGCGAAGGTGAGGAGGAGGATGCGTTGCGCGCCCGCGCGGCTCCCTACGAGGGACGTGTGCGGTTCGCACCAAACGTACGCGGTCACGTCGAGGCCTTCCTGTCAGCCTGCGACCTGCTCGTGTTCGCCCCCAGTCCAACCGAGGGCGCACCGCGCGTGATCGTGATGGCTCAGCTCGTGGGCGTCCCGGTTGTAGCGACCGATAGCGAGGGCGCCGAGGGTTTGATCCCTCCTGGTGGCGGCACGATCGTGAGTCCATCGCACGACCCCGTGGCGCTGGCCAAAGCGATCGAAAGTTATCTAGGTGACTCGCCGCGTCTCGCCCGCGAGGGGGCACTGGTCAAGCAAGTCACACGCGAGAGCCATGATCCGGAGAACACCTTGAGCGCCCTGGAAAGAGCGCTTGGCGTGGACTAAAGCTCGGGTCATTCTTCGCCGAAGTTTTAGGCAGGCGCTCGTCCAGTCTTTGCCGAGCTCGCGATTCACCCGCTTTGATCCTGGAGTCATGCCCTCTTCTCCCAACACTGATGCCCCCGTCGCCGTAATCGGCGCCGGCCCCCACGGGCTCGCCGCCGTCGCACATCTGCGCGGTGCCGGTATCCCCACGATCGCTTTCGGCAAGACACTTGAGTTCTGGCGCGAGACGATGCCCGCCGGCATGCTGTTGCGCTCGCCACGGCGGGCGAGCTCGATCAGCTCGCCCGGAGACGGCCTGTCGCTCGACCGCTGGGGTCAGGACCGGCGCTGTGAGATAGCGGAGAATCTGCCGCTCGAGCATTTCGTGGACTACGGCGACTGGTACGCGCAGCGCGCGGTCAGCGACTTGGACACGCGCGTTGTGCAGGCAGTCGAGCGTCGCAAAGGGCACTTCCAGCTCGAGCTCTCCGGTGGCGACTCCGTCACAGCCGCTCGTGTGGTCGTGGCGGCCGGCCTCAGGCCCTTCTCGAGGATCCCATCTCCCTTTCGAGAGCTGCCCGAGCCGCTTGTCTCGCACGCGTCCGAATGCGCTCCCATGGACAGCTTCGCGGGCAAGTCGGTCGCGGTGATCGGAAGCGGCCAGAGCGCGCTCGAGGGCGCCGCGCTCCTGCTCGAGGCCGGGGCTTCTCAGGTTGAGGTGATCGCGCGTGCACAAGCCATTTACTGGCTCAATCACGGATGGCTTGGCGTCGAGGATCGCGAGTTGTTGCCACCGCCCGCGAAAGCTCAGAGTGACCCTCCATCCTGGCGTGCTCGTCACGGGCTCTACTGGCACGGCGCCCCAACGGACGTTGGCGGGCGCTTTACGAGCTGGGTGGGCGCGGCTCCCGACCTGATCCGTCACTTTCCGCGCAGGTTGCGCACGCCGCTCACCTATCACTGCATCCGACCGGCCGGGGCCCAGTGGTTGCCTGACAGGTTGCGCGGAGTGAAGCTCACGCTCGCGCGAAGCGTGGTTGGTGCGAGCGCGGAGGGCGAGCAGTTGCGCTTGCGCCTCGACGACGGATCCGAGCGCCTGGTCGACCACGTATTGCTTGGCACCGGTTACGACATCGATGTGCGGCGCTACCCGTTCATCGGTCCCCAGCTCGGCTCGCAACTGAAGGTCAGGCAGGGCTATCCCGTGCTCGGGCGTGGTTTGGAGTCCTCGGTGTCTGGGCTGCACTTCGTTGGTGCACCCGCGGCCGAGAGCTTCGGCCCGACGATGCGCTTCGTTGTCGGCACGGCCTACACCGCTCCGGCGCTTGCCCAGTACCTGCAAGGACGGCGAACGCCGCTCTTCAGGTGGGCTTTCTAGGCTGCGCGTGCTGTGGGGGCGAGGGGCACGCGAGAGTCGGTAGAGGCAGGAGCCCTCTAGCGCTTGCCTCGAAATCGCGTACGTATGCGCCCAAACCGGCGTGCGGCGAACTGGCTGAAGAGCGCGACCAGGGGTCCCGGGTCGCGAGGATCGAACATGCCGAGCTCGCGCGCACCGAGATAGGGGCGCAGCAATTGTCCGGCAAGCCCCAAGCGTGCGCGTGTGGGGGCTGCCCTTAGAGCGGGCAGTACTCCATGCCAGTCGAGATCTGGCTGTACGAAGCGGACACCCGCGCGAAGCCGTGGCTGTGGTCCCAGGTCGCGACCGCAAAGGGCGGCTACCACCCGTGGTGAGGCTTCCACACCGCACGCGTCGCCGAGTCCCCATTGGCCCGGTAGGCGCACGTTGACCTCGAGGAACCAGCGCTCACCCGTCTCCGCGTGACGCTTGGTCTCGACCCCGGCCACCCCGACAAAGCCGGCTTGGTCGAGGACGCGTTGGGCGAGGGCCATCGTCTCGGGAAGCTCCGAGGATTCGCCGACAGCGGTCTCGCCAAAGCCCGCGGGATACTGGCGCAGCTTGCGACAGCCGAAGCGCACCGGGTAGCTACCGTCAGCGAGCCGCACGACAATCGCCTCCTCGACGTCTCCGTCGCCACCGGGGATGTACTGGCTGAGCAGCATCGGAACCCCATCCTTCAGGGGCCTGTCCACGATCGACTCGGCGGCTCCGGCATCTTCTGCGAAGAACGCTCTCTTCTCGCCGTAGCGATCGCGCCACTCGTGTGAGAACACGGGCTTTACTACGCATGGCCAAAATGCTTCGTTCGCTGCTGCACCAAACTCCGCAGGAGTGCTCACGCACGCCGTCCACGGAACGGGCACACCTGCGCTCCGGGCCGCGGCGTCGGCGTGCTCCTTGCTCATCAGTGTCAGATGTACCCCGTCGGTGCGCTCGAATGCGCGCACGTTGGAGGGAAGTTCTCCTGCCCTCTGCACGAGCCACTCGCTGGCCCGGTCGGTCCCTGTCAGCACGACACATTCCGCCGAAGTGGATGCCAGGTCGCGCAATAGCTCTAGCCATCGCTCGCCACCCGGTTTGTAAGGCTCGACGATGCCCTCCACGCCTCGGCTGTGCGCAACGATCGGCTGGCTCTCCACTACCGTCACGCGGGCTTTGAGGCGGGTCATGCGGCGGGCAAGGGCGAGGCCAGCGTTGTAGGGGTCGAGCAATATGACGTGCGGCCACATGTCAGCGCCGGACCAGATCGCGGATACGGCGCATGCGAGCCGCTCCTTGCTCAGACAGAGATCGCTTTGCGACTCCGCGCGCGGCTTCCTGCGCGAGCATTGGGGTAAGGCGAGCGGCGGTGAGTGGAAGCCGCCACCCCGGTGTCATCAGGATCGTCCACGCGACCGGATCGTTCCCGTCGGCGAAGCGCAGCTTGTACTGCTGCCCCCCCGGAGCGAGGTCGATGCGCTCGTCTCCGCGCGCGAACGCGTCCTCGATCGCGTACAGGATGCCCAGCATTGCGGGCTTGAGTTTCGCGAAGCGCTCGTCCCAGCCACCGTTGAAATACAGAGTCTCGCCACCGCTCTCGCTGAACAGCTGCGCCGAGATCGGCTCACCCTCGATCTCCAGCATGCACAAGCGGAAGCGGTGCGCCTCGACGTGCATATGCCCCGCATCGAGAAACAGCTTGCGCATCTCCTCGCCGCGAGCGACGATGCTCGACTGGCCGCGTCCCTCCCAGCGCCCAGCGTGCAAGCGCAGGAACGCGTCCACGTCTCTCTCAAGCGTTGCCGCGGTGCTCGTCCGGGCGATTCCTCCAGCTGAGGCGAACTGGCGTCGCATGCGCCGCATTTGGGAGCGGAAGTTGGAGCTCTTTCCCTCAAGCCAAGCGTCGAAGGAAGCCGCGGAAAGCGAGATCGTATGAGACTCCTGAACCAGGTATTGGCGGGCGATCGGGCGCACGGAGCCCGGCCACGTGTCACGCAATGCCGCCGGCCAAGGCGACGCCACGGGACCGTTCTCCAAAGCGAGCACATCCGCTCGTGGGATGGCCTCGGTAAGGGTCGCGCCGATTGCCTGTGCGACTTCCCACTCCCGCCCGGGACATGCGAGCGGCGCGGTCCGTGGCAGCGATTCTCCCATCATGCGGTAGTCGGTCCGCCCACGCAGTTCTTCTTGCACGAAGAACGGGGCCAGCCCGATGAGCTCCTGCTCATCGCGCACCGCCACGACGCGGGCGCAGGCGCCTGCTGGGGCGAGATGCCTGAGCCAACCCAGCATCCAAGCTGGGGAGCAGGTGGGTCGTTTGTTGGACACGGCCAGCGCGTCCCACTCGGGAGTGAGTGCCTCAAGCGTCGAGAGGTCGGTGATGAGCTCCTGGCCGATCACTCGTTGCTTAGCTCCTGATAAGAGCCGAGCGCATGTCGCTCCAGGCCGGATGCCCAGGCGTCGGACATCAGCAGAGCGAAGTCGCCGTTGCGGTCAGGGTGAGTCATGATCTCGACACTCGCCCTATCGGCGAAGCTGAGCAGTCGCTTGATGTCATCCACGTTCGGGGACTGCCCGAGACGGTCGATCGCGAAGAAGTAGCCGGTCGTGCGATACCTGTGCTTGAGCGCACCATGGCGCAATCGTCTCATCGGAGCTCCAAGCGAGATGCCGCCCCGGGGGTCGCTTTCGCCGGTGCGCACAGGTATCCCGGCGGGCAACGAGAAGAGCGCTGTGGGACTCAGGTGAACGTGGTTGTGTCCGTCGATGTGCGTTGGCTCGCGGCCGAACAACTCGCGGAAATGCGTGAGCTGATCGGCGACGCATGCCTTCACCAGCCTGCTCACACTGGGGTTGTAGGTGAACCGCCGCCGTCGTCCGCCGGCGAAATACGCCACAGCGCGAGCTTGGCGCTCGCGTACGACCGCCGGGGTCTTGGGATCGTCGAACGCCTGCGTGAGATTCAGGTGCAGCCCTACCGCCAATTCACCGTCTTGAGCCAGGCATGCCGCGCGGGCACTGTCCTTCATGTGCACCATCGCGCTCGTGCTCGTGATCCGATGAGCCACGAAGCACTCGACGATCCGGTCGGTCGCCAAAGGGTTGCCACCGAAGTCATCGGCGTTGACGATCAGCAGACCTGCCACGAGCAGTGAGTCTAGATAGCCGTCCCCGGGCAAAGCTCGACATGGGCGCGCTGCCCGGTGGTGCTTGCAACTAGAGGCTCTGTGCTCGTTCCGCGCGCAGAGTTCGCAGCTGCTCCACGTCCACGATCCGTGCGGCGAACAGTGCCACGCAGTAGAAGAGGACTCCGATCAGGCCCGCAGGGATCAGGCCGAGTGGCCTGGCCAGGATCATGATGCCGGTCATGGCTGTCGCCACGAGGGCTGTGCGCAGAAGCTTCCATGGGGACAGTCGAAGTTTGAGCGCGTGCAGGCTCGTGCTGAGCATCAGAGCCATCGTAAGAATCTCGGTGATTACCGTGGCCCAGGCCGAGCCGTATGCGCCATAGGGCGGTATCAGCAGGAGATTGGCACCCACGTTGGCGGCGGCTCCGATCCCCGAGTAGAGAGCGAGCCGCCACTGGCGACCGACTATGGGGGCCAGGAAGCCGGCCAACGAGCCAAAGCAGATCGACACGAAGGCGATCATCAGGATCGGGAGAACCCCGGCTGAGCGTTGATAGTTGGCTCCGTAGAGCAGGTGCACGATCTGGCTCGACAGGGCGATGGTCCCGGCCAAGATCGGCAGTGAGATTGCGCCCATGGTGTCGGCGCAGACCTGTACGAGCCGGCGCACTCGTAGGGGGTCGCTCCGGTGAACAGCAGAAAGCACGGGGAAGAACGAGGACATCACCGCTGCCGGCAGGAAGCCGAGCGGGCCGAGGAACCCGTATGCGGCACCATAGATACCGGCTTCGTGGGGACCTGATATTTGAAGTAGCAGCACCGAGTCCACCTGGTAGTAGACGGTGATGAACACGGCCGCCATGCCGAGCGGTATCGCGACCCGCAGCAGCGGGCGCCACAAGCGTCTCCCCGCCCGCCATGCGATATGGGCGAGCCTGCGGGTGGTATGGACCTGTAGCACTGCGATGAACCCGATCAACGTGGCGTAGGCGACCGCAAAAGCCACCACGGACGCGTGACTTGCCGCCAGTGCTACTACCAATCCCGTCCAGAGGATGCCTTGCAGGACGGTGAACGAGAGGACGAGCCCCGATCTCAGGCGCGACTCGAACACGGTCATGAGCGCTGCCGCACCGGTGGAGAGGATCGTCGTTGTGAGGATCAGTGCAACGGCGTGACTGCTGTCGGCGTCACTCAGGAACAGGGGGATGGAGATCAGGCAGAGCACGATCGCCACCGCCGAGAGCGCCATGCGTGCCCCAGCGAGCGCTCCTAGCCACTCGGACTCCCGCTCCGGCTCGGAGGCCATTCGCTGCATGGCCGCGGTCGTCAGCCCTAGATCGGTCAAGACCCCGAAGAGCCCGACGTAGGACGACACTCCGTTCCACACTCCATAGCCCGACGGGTCCAGTGTGCGCGCCGTCAGCGACACCGTCACCACGCTCATCGCCATCGTGAGAACACGAGCGAGCAGCTGGACGACGACGTTGGATGCGATCTGATGCCCACCGGCGGTGGCAGCATCGCCGGCCGCTCCTCCCGCCAGCAGGCGCCGTGGGAAAGCCATCGCCCGGGTCAGCATGCGCGATACTCTCGCAGCCTTGCGCGTCCTGGTTGTTTTGCCACATCCGCCACTGCCCGAGGGTAATGCCGCCGCCAGATGCGCAATCGGCCTGGTGCGGGGTTTGCTGCTCCACGGCGTGGAGGTACAGGTACTCGCCGCCAATCTCGGCTCGGCCCCGCTTGACACGATCCCGGCGGACCTGCCGGTGGAGGTCGTCCCGATCGACGTGCCCTCGAACTGGCAGGCCCGGCGTGACCGGCTCCTGCGTCCCAACGGTCTGCTCAGGCAAGGTCGGTTCGCGGACAGGTTGCGGGAGCTGGCCGAGTCGAGCGACCTCGTCCACTTCGTCGAGGCGCAGGCCGCGGTCGCAATGGGCCTCGTCGATCGTCCCTCGCTCGCTCAGATCCATTTCCTCACGCGCCGCGACCGCAAGCTTGGCTGGCCATGGCAACGCGATACGCGAACAACCATCGAGCTGTTACGAGCCGAGCGGTCAGTGTGCAAGCGCGCCCGTTGGTTGCTGGCCAACTCGCAAGAGGTCGCCTCCGATCTCGCCCAGCTTGCTCCACATGCTCATGTCACCGCTGCCCCACTGGCGCTCGACCCGTCCTTCTACACACCACGCGCTTCGGTCGAGCATCCTGTCGCTGGACTGATCGGCATGGCGCGCTGGCCACCAACCAAGCACGCAGTCGAACGGTTGATCGGTGACGTCTGGCCACTCGTGCTCGAGCAACGGCCACAGGCGAGACTGATGCTCGCCGGCAAGGGCATGGAGCAAGACGCGTTCTCGCACCTGCCCGAGCACTCGGGCGTCCAGTGGTATGGCGAGGTCCCCAGCGCGACCCGCTTCTTGCGCGAGCTCGGCGTGCTGCTCTATCCGCTGACCGACGGCAGCGGCGTCAAGGTCAAGGTGCTCGAGGCGCTCGCGCTTGGGATCCCGGTTGTGAGCACTCCCGATGGCGCGGAGGGCCTCGGCGACAGAGGTGGAGTAACAGTCGAGACGGAAGACCGGGCGCTCGCGATGGCCGCTGTGAGACTGCTTAGTGATGGGGCTGCTCGAAGCGCGGCCGCGGATGCGGCCTACAAGACCTTTGCCGTGCACCACACGCCTCAACCTGCCGCCCAGCCGGTTGTGGACCTCTACGAGCGCATCCTCGCCTCGTGAGCGAACTGTCGCCAACCGTGAAGAACACCGCTCTGCGATTGCTGGCATACAGCGACTCTCCCGATGTCGGGGGCGCCGAGGTGGTGCTCCGATATCTACTGGCGGCGCTTTCACCCGAGATCGAGGTTGGTGTGCTGGCAACTGAGGCGCGCGTGGCCGAGGCGATCGCTTCCGGTCGTCCTGGCACGCCCGTTTTCACCGTGAGCCCTCCAAACGGTATGCGCGATCTCGCGTCTCTACGGGAACACATACGTGTGGTGCGCTCCTTCTCGCCGCATTTGCTGCACGCCAACCAGGGGTGGCCGTGGGCATGTGCGTATGGGGAGATAGCGGGTTTGGTCATCCCAGGGACAAGTGTGTTGGCCGTCGATCACCTTCCTGTCAGCGGCGCTCTATCGAGAGCACGGCGTCTAGGCAGGCGAATGCTTGCGCGTCGCTTGCAGGCTCATGTGGCGGTTGGAACGAACGCCGCTCGCCTAGTGGAGGAGCTCGTCGGCCTGCCATACCGATCCGTGGGTTCAGTCCCCAACGGAGTGCCGATCGAGGCTCCTGGCGCTCCTATCTCACGCGATCCGGGAACCGTAATCGGATCGCTCGGACGGCTCACCGAGCAGAAGGGCTATGACGTGCTCGTACGGGCCCTGCAGAAGCTACCCACGGCCAAGCTCGTGCTCGTCGGCGATGGGCCACAGCGTGGACCGCTACAGACACTTGCCGAGGATCTTGGCGTCACAGATCGGCTAAAGATCACCGGATGGGTGGCCGACGCGCGAGCGCACCTCGAGGAGTTCGACATCTTTGCCCTCCCGTCGCGTTGGGAGGGCATGCCACTGGGGATCCTCGAGGCTATGCACGCCGGTCTGCCGGTCCTCGCGAGCGATGTGGGGAGTGTGGCCGAGACCGTCGCCGATGGCGAGACGGGCTATCTCGTGGAGCCCGATGATCTAGAGGGTGTCTGCGATCGTCTCGGTCGCCTACTGGAGACCCCGGAGCTGTGCCTACGCATGGGCGAGCTTGGCCGACTTGCGGCGCGCGAGCGGTTCACCGACACGATCATGGCCGCGCGCTACGAAGCGCTCTATGGTGAAGTGCTCGGCTGGTGGCATTCCCCGCGCGAGGTTTCAGCCGGGTAGTCGTGCGAGCAAAGCCTCATGCAACCGGTTAGTGAGGATCCAGCTGTCGTCGCGCGCGCGCCGGGCTGTCCATCTACCGCCAAGCACGTTAAACCTTGCCTTCGCTCGTTGGGGGTCGGTCAGGTCTCTTCTGATTCGGTGATCGTGGCCGGACACGAGAGCATGGGCAGCTCTGCGAAAGCCAAGCCCCTTCTCGCTCGGCAGGTGCCACAGTCCGAGCGAGCACGGATTCTCGGGGTCGACGCTGCCGTGCCGTGGGCCGGTGAGAATGCGCATTCCGACGCCGCGCAGGTCCTCGAAGCGGACGCGTCCCAGTGCACCGGCGAGCGTCAGCAGCTGCTCCTCCGTTCCCAAGCCGTGGTCCAGCTCCTCGACGTCGCGGTCGATTTGCTCACACGCTCGCGCCAAATCCAACATGTCCTGCGGGGCTCCGGCAAGCAACTCTCCTCCGATCCACGGTGGAGTGCTGTCCGCCTGGACCCTGTCAGGCGCAAGCTGCTCCAGCGCTGCGCGGGTGCTCCCGGTTATGTCCCAGTCGATGTCGTAGCTCATCTGGATGCAACCAACCGAGCCGGCGGGCGGAAATGCCGCGAATACCTTGCGCGGGTCGATCCACACGCAGTCGAGGTCCATCATCCAAAGCCGCTGGTCGGGCGGCCCGGCGGTGGCGCACGCGACAATCGCGTCGAGCACGTAGCGGGAGGCGTAGAACCAGGTGACGTCCTTTGCCGGCCGGTGATCGTAGGGGACGTGCATAACGTCCACGCCAAAAGCTTCGAGTCGCTCGAGCAGGCTGACGCCGTAGCGGCCCAAAAGCCGACGGTCCTCGAGATTGGTGGTCAGCACCAGGTCGCAGTCGGCGTTGTTGAAGCGCAACGAGGCGGCCTGTACGAGGGCGCACTCCAGATAGCGGCTGGCCAGCCTGCCTGGACCAACCCCTGCTCGGCTAGTCGGATATTCCAGCGCGTCTCCGGGCGAGTGCACGTACAGGTACTGAACCACGCGATCACGGTGACTCTCGTTCATTGCCTGTCCGTCGCTCGCGAGATCTATGCCGGTGCAGCCAGGAAGTTCCAGATCGGCGCGGTAAACGTCTCTTCGAAGCGATCGCGCGAATAGGGGCCATTGCCGTCGAAATCGAAGATCCGCAGTCTGGCGCCCTCGAGTAGGTCAAAGACTTGTGTGGGCTTGGTGTCGTACAGGTCGGCCCCTCCGGCGCCGTGCTCGAACACAACATGTGGTCGATGGCGCTGGAGCGTCTCGATCGCACCCTGCATGACACCGAGCTCGGCGCCCTCGACATCGATCTTGATGAGCGCCGGCACCGGCCCGTTCTCGAGCACATCGTCCAATCGCTCGGTCCGCACGGACACGCGTTCCACCTGCTGAGCCTCGGGTGGTAGATCCTCGCGCTGACGCAGCCCGCTATAGGCCGGGGCGTCCACGACCTTGGCGAACTCTGCCGTGCCCGCCGTGTTTGAGACAGCCGAGCGGTGTATGTCGACAGCGGGAAAGCGCGCTATCAGGCTCTCAGACAGCTCAGGGATCGGCTCGAACGCGGTATGCCGGCCCGCGGGCGCAAGTCGCACGATCAAGTCGAGTACATGTCCCTCATTGGCGCCAACGTCGACCCCGTTCGAGGAACTTTCAAGGACGCTCGCAAGCACGATCTTCAGCCCTCGGTCATCGCAAAGCTCTCTACGCTCCAGCGGGTCGAAGGCGAGACGGGCCTCGCGAATGCGGCTGAGGAGCTCGCGTGCCTGCTCCTCCTTGCCCAAGCGGGCGGCGATCGACCGGGTCGATCGCCCAAGGGCAGTGCTGCCTGCTCGAAGGGGCGATGTCATGCCGGGCGGATGGGTCGAATGGTCGGGTTCTCAAACATGAGCAGTGGCAAGGACAGTACGGCGGGAGACCGAATTAAGGGTGTTGTGCAGCGGGTAATACCTCATTCGATGTCTTTGCCTTGTCAACCTGCCTCCATGCTCAGTCCTCAAGGAGGATCGACGGGTGGACGATGAGAGCTTGACGATGAAGGCGCGCATTTGGACAGCTGAGCATTCTGGGCGAGGGGACACCCCATGAGCGCTTCCGAGCGCCTGGAGCGGGCTCGCGAAAGAGACGGGCTGGCCAGTGGCATGAGCGTGCTACGCCGCCGCTGGCCGATGATCCTCGGCATCGTCGTGGTCTGTCTGCTCGTGTCTATCGTTCGCCACGAGCGTGCGTCGAAGTCGTATTCAGCTACCGCCAGTGTTGCTTTCCAAAGTGCGACGCTGCCCGATGCTGCGCTGCAGGTCTCACCGACCGGCAGCGGCGAACCGGTGCGCGACGCCGCTACAGAGGTCTTGATCGGGCATTCCTCCGAAGTCGCTGAAGGCGTACGCAAGCAACTGCACATCACTACCTCTGCCGGTGAGCTACTCGAAACGGTGGGTGTGGAAGCAGCCCCCGATGCGGACGTCCTGCACTTCATCGCAACCACCGGAGACCCGCGTTACTCGGCCAGATTGGCAAACGCGTTCGCTGCTCAGTACATCGCTTTCAAGGCGGCCGGCCAAGTCGCCAGTATCGAAGCGGCAGAACGCAGGCTGAGCCAGCAAATCGCAACGCTGCCCGCGGGCTCGCCGGCGCGCACCTCACTCGAACAGTCCCAGCAGCGGCTGTCTGGGCTCCGTGCTGTGGCCGGAGGAGGGGCGAACATCATCAGCCTCGCAACACCGCCCACCTCTCCTACGGGCACGAGCCTCTTTACCAGCGCCATCATCGGACTGCTCATCGGACTGGCGATTGCCTTCTCGGTCGTGTTCCTGCTCGAGTCGCTCGACAGGCGCATCAAGACGATCGAGGAATTCGAGCGCGAGTATCGCTTGCCGGCCCTGACGGGCGTGCCGCAATCCTCATTCGGCCCCGTCGCCGCGGAGGATCGCAACGAGCTGCTCGAGCCGTATCGAATCGTGCGCAGCGCACTCGACTTCGCCGCCATCACCCGGCAGGTCGACACTCTGCTCGTCACGAGCGCCGTCTCGGGCGAGGGCAAGACGACCGTAGCCGTAGACCTCGCCCACGTGGAGGCGCTCACAGGTCGCTCGGTTGTCCTGATGGAGCTCGATCTACGTCGCCCAACCTTTGTTGGGCATTTCGGCTTTCGGCCTAATGAGGGGTTGACGAGCGCGATGGCGAGCGGTGGCAATGTCGCGGACCTATTGGCCCATCCGTTCGATGAGCTGCCCAATTTCGCGGTGTTGCCGGCGGGGAGGCTTCCGCCGAATCCTTCGGAGATGCTTGGTTCCTCGCGTATCTCAGAGATCATCTCCGAGCTGACGGGCGAAGACACGATGGTGATAATCGATGCGCCCCCCTTGAATCCCGTGGCGGACGCGCAGGTGCTAATGAACAGCCCGGAGGTCCATTCCGCGATCATCGTCGCGAGGGTTGGCAAGACGACCCATGAGGAGGTTCGCCGAGCTCGCTCGATTCTTGACCAGCACATGATCGAGCCGGTAGGACTGATCGTCACCGGCCTGTACGACGCAGGTCGCTACGGCTACGAGGCCTACGGGTCAACCGGTCCAGCTGACGAGTCCTACCGAGAATCGCTGTCGCGCCCGAAGCACGGCACGCCGGCGTCGCGACGAGCACGCTGAGGAGCTGAGAATCATTCCCACGCGGCGCCTGCGACTCGAGAGCGGCGAGTTGGTCGCGGCGGCGACTGCCACCTTGGTGACTCTGCTTGTTGTGCTGCTCGCCGTCCACAAGGCGGGGACCGCGGGTTTGGTGGCACCTCTGGCTTTGGTAGCCGCCGTGGCGCTGCTACGCCGCCCGGCCACAATGGTCGCGCTTGCCGTGGGATTGACGGTGCTCTGTGAGGGACCCACCTTTGGGTTCTTGCACTTCACCTCACATCTATATGACCAGGTCTACAAGGGCCTTACGCCCTTGGACATGCTCGTAGCGCTCGCGGTGCTGGCTGTGGGGATCGATTTGATAGTGCACCATCGCGCGCCCAAGGTGCCGCGGGCGATGGCCCCCGGGTTGATGCTGCTGTTGCTTGGCATGATCGCCGGAGCTGTGATTGGGCACGCCGGGGGCGTGAGTGTGCGCACCGCGGTTCTGTCCGAGAACGTGCTTGCCTATCTGTTGCTGTTGCCGTTGGCGGTCTGCAACCTGGAGCTCGATACTCGCCAGGTGAAGCTGGCGCTTGGGGCGGCAGTGGCACTGGCGATCCTCAAGGGAGCTTTCGGCATAGTCGAGGTGCTGGGCCACTACGGCCAGTCGATCGAAGGAAGCTCGACGCTCACCTACTACGAACCGGCCGCCAACTGGCTGATCATGGTTGCGCTGCTTGCGATCTTCGCGGCTGTGCTGCTGCGTGCCGGGCCGCCAACTTGGATGCTTGTGGGGGCGCCGCTGCTGATTGCCTCCTTGGTGCTCTCCTACAGGCGCTCTTTCTGGATCGCAACCGTCCTCGGTCTGCTGCTGGTGTTGCTGCTTGGCACGACGTCTCTTGAGCGGCGCATGCTTCTCCCAGCGGGGCTTGTGGTCGTGCTGGCCGTTTGGTTGCTCGGCACGATTCATTTTCAAGCCCAGGCCCCGATCGTTAAGCGTGTCGAATCGCTGAGTCCCTCAAGCCTCTCTACGAACGCCGAGGATCGCTACAGGTTGGATGAGCGCGCCAACGTGCTTGGCGAGATCGAACGGCATCCAATCATGGGACTGGGCATCAGGATTCCGTGGGAAGCCACCGTGCAGCCGCTGTCCGTGGAACACGAAGAAGGCAGGCAATACGTGCACTTTGCGGCGCTTTGGTTTTGGCTCAAGCTGGGGATCCTGGGCTTGCTCGCGTATTGGGTCACCCTCATTGGGACGGCTGTGCTCTCTTGGCGTGTGTGGCGGCGTAGCGCGGAGCCCTTGCTGCGTGCGTTCGGCCTTGCCTCACTGTGCGGGCTAGTGGGCCTGGTGGTGCTCGAGACGACAGCGAGCTTCACCGGAGTCGATCCGCGCTTCACGGTGCTCTTCGCTGCGCAGATCGGACTGCTGGCTCTACTTGACAGGACGTCAGGGATTGAGCGAGAGCAGCGACTGAACCGTTGAGGTGTATTGGCCCTTTGGCGCTTCGTTGCTCTGCAGGGCGCCGAAGTAGCCCTCGCGGCTGCTCGATGCTCCTGTTTCTTCCTGGTCGCGGGCCTGGAACAAGTAGAGCGAGGCTAGGCGGCTGCCATAGCGCGCGCGCATCGCCGCTAGGTTCGACGTGAGCGTGGTCGCAGCTTCTGAGTAGGTCATGCACTTGTTAAAGCCGTAGTTGTCGTCCAGGCAGCGCCCGTTATCGCTCGACAAGCCCCACTCGGTCACATCGAGCGGGATGGTGCTAGGCGCGCCGTCGGCCTTGGCCGAGGACACGACCTTGTCCATGATCGCCTGCCAGCCCGGTCCATAGGGGTGTACGGTCCAGCCGGCCACCAGTGAGCCCAGGTTGGGCACGGCCTTAAACATGTTGTCCATCCATGAAGTACCAGGTGCGTTGCCGGGATCACCTTGGGCCAGCAGACCGACATTTGGATTGGCTGCATGGATCGCTTCCTCAGCTTCCTTGAACCGCAGCGCATAGGTCTGGGCGCGGCTTGCATATCCGGCTGGAGTGTCGTTGGAGTACTGGTATTCGTAGCTGGTCTCGTTGCCGAACTCGATGCTTGTAACGGCGCTCGAAGCGGGCAGGTTCTTGCCCTTCCAGAAGCTGCCGCCTGGACCAAATTGGGCTGCCCAGGCGCCGAGGCTCTGTGCCTGTGTCGGGGTGGGGAGGGTGCCGTAGAAGCTGGCGAGCAAGAGCGGTCTGACGCCTGCCTTGGCAGACGCTTCGATCGTTGAGGCCATCTGCGAGGCAGAGGTGCCGATTTCGAACTCCTCACGGGCAGTGTGCGCGCCGAGCTTCTGTACGAAGGGCATCTCCCATGTAATGGCCGAGCCCGCAACCACGCCCATTTCAAACGAGCCGGGTGCGCCTGTGCCTTCGATCTCCTCGCCGGCTCCAGTCGAGTCCGATCCGCTCGAGCTGCTTGTGTTGCCGTCTGGGCCGCTCGTGTTGTCGCTGGTGCCAGTGCCACTCGTGCTCCCTACTCCCGTCCCGCTGCCTGCTGCTGACTCGCCGGTGCTGCCGCTGGAGCCGCTGGTCGTGCCACCGTGCGGTACGTGGGTACCTTTCGAGCCGTGATGCAGGCGGGCAATGCGGGCGGACAGGCTGCTCACGAGGCGCTTAGCGCCGGCCAGCTTGATGCGCGACTGCGTGACCGCCCGTCGCTGATAGGTGCAGTGGCTCGACTGGGTCCTCTTGCAGGCCGCGAGGGCGCTGGAGCTATGCACGAACAAGCGCTCATCGGCCGCGCGGGTGAGCAGCGCCCGGTGAAGGATCGTGCTGCTGGCCGTGGCAGTGGGTTGAGTCGTGCGGGCTGATGCAACGGCAGTGAGGGCCAACAAGATCGAGCACGTCGCCACCAGTAGCGTGAGGATCCGCTGAGTCCGGGTCCGTGCAACACGGGGCTGGGACGCTGAAATACCGCTCATCTCCTTCGGGAGCCGGGCTGTCTGCTTGAGACCCCTGGCTTTGCGAGCCCGCCTCACGACGGGTGTGCCTTTGTCGGGAACTGCGATGGAGCTCTACGTGAGCGATCCGTCGCCTTCTATGTCTTGCAAGGATCCTTTCGGCGCTATTTGAGCCCGTCTTTAGGTGTTTTGGGCTTTCTGGACACGCGGCGTCAAGCCCGCAAAAGCGCAGCCAAGGCCTCGACCGAGTAGCGCTGCTCGGCCAGCCTGCGCCCGGCGCGAGCGATCTCTGGCGCGCCGTCGCGCAGGACCCGCCCGAGCACATCCGCAAATGCGTCGGCGTCCTCGGCCACAAGGCAGTCCACTCCGTTGTGCGTGTGCAAGCCCGCGACCGCGCGCGGGGTGGCGATCACCGGCAGACCGTAGGCGA
The DNA here is from genome assembly GCA_963788715.1 of uncultured Solirubrobacterales bacterium. Lineage (GTDB taxonomy): Bacteria > Actinomycetota > Thermoleophilia > Solirubrobacterales > Solirubrobacteraceae > Palsa-744. The sequence goes on along the minus strand of CAWBID010000057.1, from coordinate 38,010 downwards.
AGGCCTCGATCAGCTTCAGCGGACTGCCGCCGCCGTGGAGCAGGGGTACGACCGCGCAGCGTGCCTGAGCGTAGGCACCGGCAAGATCCTCTACGAAGCCGAGTGTGCGCACGCGCGGGTCATCGCTTGGAGGCTGCTCGAGGCCGGCGCCCACAAGCACGAGGTGGGCGTCGGGAAGCTCGGTCCACACACGCGGAAGCACATCCTTGAGCAGGAATCCCAGCGCCGTGCGGTTGGGCTCATAGGCGAAGTTGGCGACGAAGATCGTCACCGGCTCGGCCGTGTTCCCAGGGACGGGCTGGATCGCGGTTACGTCGACCACATTGGGAACCAAACGCAGCTCGGCGCTCGGGCACAGCTCATGAGCCGCTTGCATGTCGGCCTCGCTCACCATCCACGACTCCGCAGAGCGCTGCAAGAGTCGCCGCTCGAACGAGGCCAGCCCACGCAGCGACTTGCGCTCCTTGCCGAGCTCGTGGCGAAAGCCGGACTCTAGGTTGTGGGCGTTATAGACCACCGCATGCTTGCCCGCGAGGCCGGCGAGCGCGGCGGCCGCGGTCGGGCCGTCGGCGATCACTCGACCGCGGCCGGGTGTGCCGGCAAGCTGGGTCGCGCTCGCGGCTAGCTCGGCGGAGACACCGCGCGCGAAGCCGTCGGGAACTCCTCTGAGTCGTGCTTGTACGTATGCGCGCAGGCGGGAGCGGCCACGTGAGGGAACGACCTCACGCAGTTGGATCCCGGGTATCGCCGCGTAAGCCTCGTCGGGTGTCTCTGCGCCGAAGCGCACGTAGAGCATCGTAAGCGGGCCATTGGCGGCAAGCGCCCGTGCGACACCGTAGGTACGCACATCACGACCTGAACGTAGAGCGGGCGTATGCATGGTGACAAGCAGGTCGCCGGCCATGGCGAGGTCCCCGGTTAGGCCGCCGTCTGGTCGCCTGGCCCCCTGATCGCGACCGACAATGCCTTGTCCTCCCGAGGTCTCCAGCGCTGTGACGGCCGCCCCGATCTCCTCCAGGCGGCGCTCCCAGGAGTGAGTCTCGGCCTCGCGCGTGCGTGCGGCCTTGCGCTCCGGTGTGTCCTCTGCCAAGGCTTCCTCGATTAGGGCGGCGATACCCGCGGCGTCGGCGGCCGTGGCGACCGAATCGACCCCTGCCAAGGCCGGCAGGGGAGTGGCGATCACGGGCAGGCCTGCGGCCAGGTACTCGTAGACCTTCATCGGGAAGATGCTCTGTGTGAGCTGATTAATCGCATACGGGATCAGGCCGGCGTTCGCGCCGCGTAGGACGCTCGGAAGCTGCTCATAAGTGCGCGGGCCGAGCAGGTGAATGTTGGGCTGCGCGGCGAGTGCGGACATGTCGGCGTGCGGGTCTCCGGGCCCGATCGGACCGACCAGCGCGAACGACCAGTCGCGTCGTGACTCGGCGAGCACGAGCAACAATTCCATATCCAGCTTGGTTCTCACGAGCGCACCTGTGAAGACGATTCGCGGGCTTGGCAAGTGAGCCATCCCGGCGTCGATTGGGCCGTCGCGCAAGGCGCTTGAGAACAGCTCGATATCAGCCACATTGGGTGCGTAGAGCACGTTGCGAGCGAGCGTGCCCAGACGCTGTGCCAAGGAGGGCGCGCTCGCGAGCACCAAGTCGGCGCGCGCGGCGAAGCGCTGCTCTGATGCCCTGAAGCTGGGGCCATCGATCCCTTGCTGGGCTGCCATGTCATCGACGCAGTGGTAGACCACGATCTCTGGCTGCAGCGCTGCGAGCAAGGCCTCGGCTTGCGGCACGTAGGCCCACAGGATCGGCTTGTCCATCCCGAGGCGCCGTGCTGCGCGGCGCACGAGTGCAGGGAGCAGCCAGCCGTTGATCCTCCGGGCGAGCGGGTTGGAGTGCAGCGGGAGTACGAGCGGGGAGAGCACGTGCAGCCCGTCTACCTCGCGTGCTCCGCGCAGCCCGCGCACCAGGCGCCGTGCGATGCGCTTCACGTCTCGTCCCGCGATTTGGGGGCGCCGCAGGCCGAGCGACTCGACGAAAAGCACGCGGTTCTCGCGTGCCAGCCGCTTCATCAGATGGTGCTGGTTAGTCTGCAGGTCGGTGTCCCAATCGGCGAACCCCACACAGACGATGTCGCGGCCCTGAAGCCGTGGCGGATCGGCCATCGCGGACATGATCTCAGGCTCACATTCGGTGGGGGAGGCAGGGAAGGGGATGGGAATGGATGGAGCGCGCTCCGCGCGCCTGCTGTTCGTGCCCGAGTCCTCCACGGGCGTCGTTCGTGATCCGGACTTCGATACTCCACAGGTGCGGGGGTCCACAAAGGTGCGACGCGTGCCCCCGCGTTCCGTGCGCGTCGCCCAGCAGGTTGCCTACAAGCTGGGTCGCCTCGACTACGAGCGCCAGGTGGTGGCGCCACTCATGGCCGCCCGCCGCTCCGTGCTCGGTGAGCGCGCCGCAGGCCCGCCACGCTTCTTGGTGAGGGTGGACGAGTTTCCTCACTACCGCGCCTGGGATGATCACGAGCGTTTCGGGACCGCGCGCTTCGAGCGTTTCCACGAGATCCTCTCCACCGCAGGTGTGCCTTATCTGCTGGCGGTCTTGCCACGAGTCAGCCGTGAGCCGCTCGTGCCTGACGACCACGGGGATGCTCGCCCGCTCGACGACGGAGAGCTGTCGATGCTCGCACGACTAGGGCATGAGAGGGTGTCCTTCGCCCTACACGGACTTACCCATCGCACTCGCTTCGCTTCTCCACGGCGCCATTCCGAGTTGTGCGGCTTGAGCCTGGAAGCAACTGGTGAGCTGCTCGACACCGGCCTTGCCGAGCTGACCCAAGCGGGCTTGTCAAGCGAAATATTCGTGCCACCTTACAACCGCTTCGACGCCGCCCAGCTCAAGCCTTTGGCGCAGCGCTTTCGGGTGGTGTGCGGCGGTCCGGAGTCGATCGGTCAGATTGGCTTCCAGAGCACTCCTCAATGGCGTGGGGAGATCGTCTACCTCCCGTCATATGCTCACTTCTACGGTCACGCCGGCGAGGTCGTGCCGGCGGTCGAGCGCGCGATCGATGCGCATTGGGGACTGTGGGTTCCGATCGTCTTGCACTGGGGCTGGGAGGCCGACGCCGGTTGGACCGACTTGGAACGGCTTGTAAGCGTGCTTGCTCCTCACGCCACGGCTTGGGATGAGTTTCTCGACGCAGTTGGGCGCAGCCGGTGAGCGACTCCTCGATAGAGGCTTTGCGCGAGCGCTTCCCGCGCGTGGCGGTTGTGCATGAGTGGCTCACGATCCCCGGTGGCTCTGAGGATGTGGTGATGGAGCTGCTTGAGATGTTCCCCCAAGCGGAGCTGTTCACTTCGATCTACGACCCGGCTCCGTGGCCGGAGATCATCACCGAGCGGTCCGTCCATGCCTCTTACCTAAACCGCATTCCCGGCGCTCGGACCCACTATCCGAAGCTCTTGCCACTGATGACGCGGGCCTATCGCTCATTTGACCTCTCGCGCTTCGACCTGATCCTGTCGAGCAGTCATGCGTGCGCCAAGAACATCAGAACACCACCGGGGACTTTGCACGTGTGCTACTGCCACACGCCGATGCGCTACGCCTGGGACGAGAGCCTCTTGGAGGGTGAGGAGATCGGCAAGGCTGCGCGCCTGGCTTTGCCTCTGATGCTGCGTCGCCTGCGTCGCCAAGACGTCGAGGGGGCAAGCTCGCCGGACGTGTTCGTGGCCAATTCGCACAATGTGGCCGATCGCATCAGGCGCTATTACGGGCGCACCGCGGAGGTCGTCAACCCGCCGGTAGATGTGGCCCGTCTTTTGCGCTTGCCGCGCGACCCAGGCACCTATTACCTGGTGTTCGGGCGCGTCGTTCCCTATAAGCGCGTCGAGTTGGCCGTGGCCGCATGTGTACGTCTCGGGTGTGAACTGAAGGTGGCCGGCGACGGGCGCGCGATGGCGTCGGTTAAGGCTGCCGCTACGGGACAGGTCGAGATCGAGTTGCTCGGTCGGGTGGATGACGCCGAGCGCGATGCCTTGATGGGTGGCGCACGTGCCCTGCTGTTCCCGGGCGAGGAGGACTTTGGGATCGTGCCGGTCGAGGCCCAGGCCGCGGGCCTGCCCGTGATCGCCTATCGCGTGGGCGGCGCTTCTGAGACGGTTGTCGATGGTGAGACGGGCGTCCTGTTCGATGAGCAGAGCGCCCTCGGCTTGGCCGGAGCGATCAAGCGCTTCGAGCGCTTGCAGCTCGAGGAAGGGGCTATCCGCGGCAACGCCGAGCGCTTTGGACGCGAGCGTTTTCGTGCCGAGATGGCCGCGGTGATCGAGCGGGCCGCCGACGGGCGCGCATCGGCGATCGCCTGAGCGCCGCCGTGCGGCAGCGCTATCGGCCGCCGATGCCGCTGTGAAAGGGCAGCACGAGGGGCAGCTGTGTCAGCAGAAGAGAGCGTCTCTCGCGTCGGGGGCGCCCCCGCGACCTTGATCGTGACGAGCACCAAGAGTCGGCGATGGCCGCGTAGGCGAGCAAGCGTCGTGCGACCCAAGCGAAGCTTGAGCTCGAGCTGGCCCGTCGCGGGGCCGAAATGGGCCCGGACAAGCTGGATCGAAGTGGGGCGCTTGCCTTTGCGGTGGCTCGCCGGCTTGAGCTGGGCCCGCAGATCGATGGTCCCCTGACACGGGGTGGGCCCGGTACACAGCAACGCCACGTTCACAAGCCCCGTACGGTTTGCGATCAGGCGTGAGCTCACCAGTCGAACCGGCCTGTGCGGCAGCGGCTGCGAATGTCCGCCGTCGTTGCCGCTCCTAACCTGCCCGATGGAGCTTCCTTTATCGTCGTTCGTAACGGTCGGTTCGCTTGAGTTTCCCGCCGTCTTTTCCGGTTCGTCGTTGGTTTTTTCTGGTTCTTCCCCACCGGCCGGGCACGGCACGGTCGTATCGCCGCCGCCATTTGGTGAGCCGGTGAGCTGAGAGATTTGGTAGGCGGTCACGCTGCAGCCGGTGGCCACGAACAGGTGTCCCCCGGCCGCCGATGGGGAGGCGAAGTGGTCGATCGTCGGGCTCGGCAACGCCTCGGTGTAGCGGGGGGTGCCGCTCGTCGGGTCCAGGCCGTAGAGGGTGGTTCCTCCACCACTGAAGTGACCCGTGGCGATCGTCCAAACGAGGCCGCCGGACACGATTGGCGGTCCGACCGCGTCTTCGGGCCCCTGCCACAGCGGGGTGATGGTCTTGGCCGATTCGGAATAGGCGAGGGCCTGGACGCCGTTCTCGCACGGTATGTAGAGCGTGCCGCCGGCGAACGAATCTCCGCCGAAACTGCCGGGAAAGCCGCCATGTTCCTTGCAGACGGGATGACTGTAGACGGCTGGCGCGCCGCTTTCCATGGTCGCCTCGTCGATCAGGTAGCCGACGCCGTCCTTGCCGGCTTGAAATAGGAGACCGCCCGGCAGGAGCTCGGCCGCGGCAGATGAGAGGTCGAGGTCGTTGTTGCTCTCTTCTTCCCAGTTGGGTGGCTCGAACCAGCCCAGGGGCGAGGCGAGTTCCGTCGCTGGATCGGCCACGAAGTCGTTGGCCAGGTTGAGCTTAACCACGCTGTCTGGAGTCGTCGAAGGTTATGGCCGGTTCTCCGGCTGGCGGGTCGGGGTTGCCTGTGGTCGCATACACGTTGCCGGCGGCGTCGACCGAAGGCCCGGCCGGCGCCCACACGGCGCCGCCTGCGCTGGAGGGAGGCGCCGGCTGGTACTGCCAGAAGCGCGGCTGGCCGCCGTTCTCGGGCGCGGCGACCACGGTTCCTCGATAGTCGCTGCAATCGCCGTCGTTTCCCCCGTAGCCGAACACGACGTTTCCTTCGTCTAGATTCAAGGCCGTGCGCTGCAGCAAGGCTTTGGGGTCGGCGCCAGGCGGGTCAACGTTACGGCTGACCACTTCTTCGCCATTGGTCAAAGACAGTCCCTTGAGCAGGTGCTCGATTTCGCCTTGACTGTTGAGCGTGTCGGCCACCATGTAAATCGTCTGCTTGGCCGGATCGATCACCGGCGTGCCTACCACACCGACGCTGGGCGTCACGTCCCCACACGGCAGGTCTGTGGCGGGCACTGGCGTACCCAGGCCCTTTTCCCAGAGCACCCTGCCGGTCGAGGCTTCGAGCGCGTACGCCACGTCTCCGACGGTCGCCGCGTAGACACGATCGCCGAGCACGAGCGGCTGGCTCCAGATGGGCGCACCCAGGTCGCCAGTCTGCCAGGCAAGCACCGGTTCGATCGGCTGCGTCGCATCCGGGTCGTCCCCCGAGCGCTGCGCGTCACGGTGGTAGGTGGTCCAAGACGGTTCGGCTCGGGCGAGTGGGGCGCTTGCCGAGAAAAGGACAAGGGACAGGCAGGCCACGAAGCCCCAGAGTCGGTGACGGCGCACGACTCCTACCCCACTGCCCCAGGCCCGCCACGCGCCGTCGCCGCCGCCGCATTGAGCAACCCCGCTCCATACAGCTTGCGGTCCTGGGGCCCACCCAGCGGACGGGCGGTGGCCGTGAGGCGCCGGGTCAACTGGGCGACCGTCGGCCGGCGCCCGAGGATGCCCGCCGCGATGATGAGCGCCGCCGTCGCGCTCACGTGGGGCGTGGCCATCGAGGTGCCTTCATAGCCGCCCGGAAAGCCAAACACCCGTGGCGAAGACCCTGTGAAAGTCATCTGGAAGATGTCCCTGCCGGAGGGCAGTTCGGGCGTGCAATTGGGGTCGCCGGGCAGATCCGCGTCGGGGCCTCCTCCGGGCGCAACCATGGTTATGTGGGGCCCGTCGTTGGAGTAACTGGCAAGGCATCCATGTTCGGTGGTGGCGCCCACCGCGATCACGTGCTTGGCTCGCGCGGGGTAAGGAATCGTGGTGGAGCCCTCGTTGCCGGCGGCGGCGATGACCAACACGTTGTGCTTGTAGGCGTAGCGCAAGGCTTCGATCAGCTCGGGGATGTCGGCCGCGCCCACGTCGCTTGAGAACTCGAGGCTCAGGTTGATGATGCGAGCGCCGTGATTGACCGCGAAGCGGACGCCTTCGGCGATCACCGAGGCGTCGCCTTCGCCGGCGCTGTCCAAGACTCTGACGGGCATGATCCGGGCGGCGTAGGCCAAGCCGGTGAGCCCGCGACGGTTGTCGGTGGCCTCGGCGATCGTGCTCGCCACGAAAGTGCCGTGGCCGTTGTGATCGTTGGCGTAAGGGGTTCTGCTGATGAAGTCGTAGCCCTGGACGAACGAGTACTTGTTGAAATCGGGTGAGCGCCTGTACTTGCCCCGGTTGGCGTAGGCCACTCCGGTATCGAGCACGGCCACCACCACTTTGGCCCCACCGGGTGCGCCATCGGCGATGACGTTGGCCCAGGCTTCGGGGGCGTTGATGCCATAGGTTCCGTCGAAATTCCACTGGGTCTGTTGCCAGCCGCCCGGCGTGTTGCCGGAAACACCGGGGTCGTTGGGTATGGAGACGGCGGTGGTGTGGGCTATGTAGTCGGGTACGGCCCACGAGACGCCGGGCTCGGCGCGCAGACGGGCGACGGTCGCAGCCACGCTGAAGCCGGGCGGCACAGGTACGTGGAAGGTCGTTTCGCCGCGCCCGACCAAGACCTCCCCCGGTACGTAGGCGCCGGCGGCGTTTGAGACGAGCACCAGGCAGGCGATCAGGAGCGCCGCCCAGGCGAGAAGGGCCGTCAACCGACGGTCGCGCATGGGGCAGGATTGGAGGCGATCGGTCGGCGACAAGTGTGTTCCTCGGTAATGATGATGCGTCAGGCCAGCGGAAGTTGCGCTTGGCGACGACGCGACCGCCGAGAAGGCTATGCGAGAACGGTTTTTTCCACGCGACGAATACTTCATGCGGCTTGCCTTGCGCGAGGCTGAGCGGGCACAGGAGCACGAGGACGTACCGATCGGGGCAGTCGTGGCCCACGGTGGTGAGGTGATCGCGGCGGCCCACAACGAGCGCGAGCTGCGCCAAGACCCGACCGCCCACGCCGAGACGATCGCCTTGCGTGAGGCGGCCAAGGCCTTGGGCACATGGAGGGTGTTGGAGGCGGTGCTCTACGTGACGCTCGAGCCGTGTGCGATGTGCGCGGGAGCGATCGTGCTGGCGCGCGTGCCTCGGGTCGTGTTCGGTGCAAGCGACCCCAAGGCCGGGGCTTGCGGCAGCGTGCTTGACGTGTTGGGCGAGCCGCGCCTGAACCATCGTCCTGAGGTGGCCGGCGGCCTCTTGGCGCGGGAGTGCGGGGCTCTGCTCAGCGAGTTCTTTGCCTCGCGACGGTGAGCTTCCGGCTTGAGGGATTGGGAGGGGGCGGCGCTGTCGCGCCGCGGTCCGGTCGTGCGATCCTCTAGCCTAGGCTGGCGCATTGGAAGGGTGGCAGAGCGGTTGAATGCGGCGGTCTCGAAAACCGTTTCAGGGGGTTAAGCCTCTGACGGGGGTTCGAATCCCCCCCCTTCCGTTTCGACCGTGCCAACACTCACCATTTATGAAAAGCCGACCTGCTCGACGTGTCGCAAGCTGCGTGCTTTGTTGACTGAGCGTGGCGTGAGCTTTGAGTCGATCGACTACCACGTCACAGGCATAGAGGAAGAAGAGCTGCGGGGTTTGCTACGCAAGATTGATGCGGGCCCGCGCGAGGTCCTACGGATGCGTGAGCCCCTCGTCGAGGAGTTCGGCCTGGATCGACTGGAGGTCTCCGACGATGAGTTGATCGCCCAGATGGTCTCTCATCCCGCTCTCTTGCAGCGACCGATCGTGGTTCTCGGCGACCGTGCTCTGCTGGCACGTCCGATCGAGCGCGCGCTCGAGTTGCTCTGATCGTGCGCCTCTTACGCGAGCTTGCCGATGTTGACGCAGCGCTCTATGCCGCTGTCGCGCAAACACCGACGCCCGCCCTCGACAAATCGATGGCCCGTCTCTCGGATGCTGCCAACTACTCGCGCTTGTCGATCGCTTCGGCCTCTGCGCTTGCCCTCGTTGGCGGCCACAGAGGCCGCCGTGCCGCTGCCTACGGCCTCGCCTCGGTCACGGTTACCGCCACCGTAGTCAACCTAGCCGTCAAGCCACTCACCAGCCGCGGTCGTCCCGACCGCGCGGCCGAAGGCGTGCCAGCAGGTCGCCATGTGCGGATGCCAGTCTCGACCTCATTCCCTTCCGGTCACTCCGCGGCTGCCTTCGCCTTCGCCACCGGCGTCGGCCACGTCATGCCGGTGGCTGCCGTCCCTTTGCGGCTATTGGCGACTGCGGTCGCCTACTCGAGGGTGCACACTGGTGTCCACTATCCGGGCGACGTTGTTGCGGGATCTTTGATCGGCGTGACTTTGGCTCAGCTCACGAACCACGTACTCGACCGGTGCGGATGAGATCTCAGGCGATTGCGCGGTCTGCCCCGGGCGCGACCACGTACACGATGTGGGCTCTGGCCACGGCCAGGAACGCATGCCGCTCGGGCGGGCCGCCCTCAAGTGGTTGCAGGGTCACATCGGTCAGCGTCAAGAAGTCGCGCTCGGAGGCGTTGAGCATGTCCGACACCCGCGAGCGGTAGCCGTCTCGGGCCAGCATCAAGGAGCCTTCAATGCGATGTCTGGGCGTCTCGAGGCGGATCCGCTCGCGGCGTTCCTCGCTGCCGTGCGGATCCTCCTCGAATGCCGGCCCCTCGCCGCTAACGCTGCTCACGGCACCTATTATGGGCCCTATCACGGCACGATGATCGTGAAGGCGTAGTTGCTCGACAAGGTACTCGCCGTTGTGAAGGTGTCTACCTCGAAGTCGGTCGCGGGACAACCGCCCGTGCGTTGGGCGTTGACCGCGATCAGCCCGGGCAGTTTCACTGGGCTGTAACTCACCTCCGGCGAGACGGCCACAGTCTCTTCGCCGGCGTTGATCGAGGTCGCCGGAACGACGCAGTAGACCCCTTCTGAAATCTCGCTCACGCCCGTGATGTTGCGGGGCGTGATGAGTGTTGCCTGGGTAGGTGAGTTGGGCTGTATCACGGCAAATGCTCGGGCGGTTCCCGGTGCTCCGGGCGCTCCGGGCGTCCCAGGAGCGCCTGGACTGCCGTTGGTGCCGTTTTTGCCTGCTGCTCCCGCTTTCCCGGTGGCCCCGGTTTTGCCGGTTTTGCCGGTGAGCCCGCGCGGTCCGGCCGGTCCCGGTAGTCCGCGCAAACCACGCGGTCCCCGCACGAGGCACTCGCGCACGCGGTGTTTGGCAATGTGGGCCGTGAAGCATTTGGTCGAGGCCGTGTGAGCGCTCGGCAGGATCGACACGCCCGCGAGTGCGGGCACAGCGACCGTCATCGCGCCGATTACGGCGGGTGTGGTAAGCAGCATCAGGGTGCGGTGGCGCATGAAAATCTCCCGTTTGTGGACCAGGCTGTGACCCATAACCGCCGAGAGCTCTCGAAGGAGCGGTATATGTCTCGCGGAGGGGTGCCCACCCCGCCGCGCCCGGCTTCAGCCGATGCGCTCGACCACGCGCGCCGGCAGGCCGGCGCGCACCGGGGCCACCGGGCTGGCCTGCTCGGTCGGTGGGTTGCGCTCCTCGCGCACGATGTACAAGGGGCGGTGCTTGACCTCGTCGTAGATGCGCCCCACGTACTCGCCAATCACTCCCAGCGCGATCAATTGGATCCCGCCGATCAAGAGGATCAGGATCGTGATCGTGCCGAAGCCCGGCAAGTAGGAATCCGTCAAGCGCAGCCCCAGCACGATCGGAATCGCCACGAACGCGATCCCTGCGGACAGTAGACCCGCGTAGGTCGCCAATTGCAGCGGCAGGTGGGAGAACGAGGCGATCGCATCCAGGGAGAAGCGCAACATCTTGCGCAGCGTGTACTTCGTCTCTCCGGCGCTGCGCGCGTCGCGCTCGTAGGGCACCGCTGTTTGGGTGAAGCCCACCCAGACGGTCATACCGCGCAAGAAGCGCGAGCGCTCGGTCATCGACAGCAGCGCGTCTAGCGCGCGCCGGTCCAGCAGCCTGAAATCGCCCGAGTTAGGCTCCAGGTCGACCTGGGCCAGCTTGTCGAACAGCTTGTAGAACCAGGAAGCCGTGGCCAGCTTGAAGGCGGTCTCGCCCTGGCGCTGCTCGCGCACCGCGTAGACCACGTCCGAGCCGTGCTCCCACTGCTCGATCATGCGCGGGATCAGCTCTGGTGGGTCCTGCAGGTCGGCGTCGATCATCGCCACCACGTCGCCTCTCGCGTGCTCGAGCCCCGCCGTGAGCGCCGCCTGGTGGCCGAAGTTGCGCGACAAGTGGATCACCCGCACCCTCGGGTCCTCCGCTGCGAGGCGGTCCAGCAGGGCAGGCGTAGAGTCCGCCGAGCCGTCATTGACCAAGACCAGCTCGAAGGTGTAGTCGGCCACCGCGGCGCAGGCCCGCTTGACGAAGGACTCGACCAGCTCCTCCTCGTTGTAGACGGGCGCTACCACACTCAACAGAGTGGGCACGCGCGCGTGGCTTGCGGGCATGTTTGGGTCAGGCGTGTTGGTGTGCGAGTCCGACATGTCGCTTTCCACAGAGCACGAAGCTGGTTAAGTAGGGACCATGAGAAGAGTAGGGGACGGGGCCGCGCGAATCTTGAGAATGCCCTTGATCTTGCAGTTCGTGAAGTTCGGGATCGTCGGCGTCTCGAACACCCTGATCTCCTTCGCCGTGTACACCTTGCTCCTCAAGGCCTTCGACGTGTGGTACGTGGCGGCGTCGGGCATCGGCTTCGCGGTAGGAGCGATCAACGGCTTCCTGTGGAATCGCGCATGGACATTCAGGGGTCATGTTGGCGATGCCCTGACACCGGTGCGCTGGTTCGCGGTGCAGTCGTGCGGGTTGCTTGTCAATCTCGGGCTCGTCTATCTGTTTGTCGACGGTTTTGGTCTTGGCAAGCTGACCGGTCAGGCCGCGACGGTCGCGATTGTCACCGTGCTCACCTTCTTTGCCAATCGGGCCTGGACTTTCAAAGGGGCCGGGGAGCGAGTTCTGGCCGAGACGGCGGCCGACTCCTAACAAGCCCTAACGGAAAACCGCCAGCAGCGAAAGTCCGGCCGGAATCGAGCCGCCGCGGCCGATCACAGCGGCCTCAAGGTTCAGGGGCTGGCGCAATGCCCAGTTCACAGGTGCCGGCGGCACCCACAGGTCGAGGCTCGACTTGGTGGTCGACGGCTTGAAACGCTCCAAGGCGCGCAGCGCAATCGCGACCGGGAGTAGCAGTGAGTTGAAGTGGGCCCAGCGGTCCTCTTGCCAGCCGGCGGCCTGCGCGGCGGCTAGCAGGGTGCGTCGGCTGTAGCGGCGGTGGTGGTGGTTGATCTCGTCGTGGCCGCTCCACAGCCACTGATACGCCGGGACTGTCACCAGCAAAGCTCCTCCGGGTGCGGTGACGCGGCGCAGCTCGCGCAGGGCCCCGATGTCGTCTTCGAGGTGCTCGATGACGTCGAGGCTGACGCTCAAATCGAACGAGCCGTCGTCGAAGGGCATGTCCAAGACCGATCCTTCGATCACCTCACCCGCGTCGCGGTCGCGCGCCAGTCGAACGCTCGTGGGCGAAAGCTCCACGCCGGTAACCGTGCCGTGGTGGGCCAAATCCACCATGTTGCGCCCGCTGCCGCAGCCGGCGTCCAGAATGCGTGCCTCAGCGGGCAGCCCAAGGCGCGCGATCGCTCGCTCCAAGACGCGTCGGCGGCCTTGGTACCACCAGTGGCGGTCCTCGGCGCGGTGAGTTTGCAACTCGTACTCCAGCTCCATCCAACCTGGCATCTTTCACGAATGGGCGGCGGCGCGCGGCCTGACCCCCTCTTATGGCTCCGATCCGCTCGACGCACGAAGCCTGCACGGCGTACCGGCCGGATCTCGGCAGCCCGGCGGACTAAGCCGGTCCTCGCAAGGGTTGGCTATCGTTTGCATCCTTCCCAACCGGGCACGTGGCCCCAATCTTGGCCAGAGCACACCAAACAGGAGGCGCACCAGAATGGCGAGCAAGTGGAAGGTCTCGATCGCGGTCTGCGCTCTGGTTTCGGCTTTGGTTCTGGTGAGCGCCGCTTTGGCCGCCCCCCTCGTCAAGGGCGGCTCCTACAGGGGCGGTCTGATCCCCGCCCGCGACGGCGTCGTGGTCAGCTTCAAAGTCTCCGCCAGCGGCAAGAAGGTGACCGGCCTGAGCACCTCCAACATCCCGCTTTATTGCAGCGGTGGCGGGCCCCCGATCCCGATCTACTTCAAGAGCGCGTCGATCTCGGGCAAAGGCACCTTCTCGAGCACCGGCATCTACCACGTCCTGGAGGGACCCAAGAAGGGTCAGGTCGGGGCCAAGCTAAAGATCACCGGCAAGTTCCTCAAAGGTGGCAAGGAGCAGGGCACGCTGGCGACCAACTACGTCGGTTTTGCCAGCTGCAGTGGCAAATCGTCGTACTCGACTAAAGCCTGAGCGCCAGCTGGGCCAATTCAGCCTCGGCGCGAGCGCTCTCGCGGTCCAAGGCAGCCAAGAAGGCGTCGACAACGCGCGCGTCGAACTGGGTGCCGGCACAGCGTCTCAGCTCGGCTCGTGCGCGTGAGCTTCCGATCGAGTCGCGGTAGGAGCGATCGCTGGTCATCGCCTCATAGGCGTCGGCCACAGCCACGATGCGAGCCTCCAAGGGAAGCGCATCGCCGGAGATCCCCGACGGGTAGCCGAGGCCGTCGGGCCGCTCGTGGTGGGCGCCCACCCAAACCCGAACGTCGGCGAGGCTGGGGTGTTCGAGGATCTGCACGCCCAGTTCGGGGTGACGGCGCACGACTGTCAGCTCCGCCTCGGTGAGCGGCCCGGGCTTGCTCAGGATCGAGTCTGGGACGCCCACCTTGCCGATGTCGTGGAGCATTCCGGCGAGCCTGACCCTGTCGACGCGCCGCGCGGAGAGGCCCAACTCGCGGGCCATCAGCTCGGCGTAGCGCCCGACCGTCTCGGAGTGACGCGCGGAGCCCGAGAAGCGCAGGTCCACGGCCTCGGCCAGATCGAGCATGACCGACAAGAAGCGCTCACCCTCCGCGTCTCCACTACCTCCCTCCGAGCGCACCAAGTCGCGCAACAGAGGGCTGTGGCGCACGGTGCGGTCGCGACCGCTGTCCTTGGCTGCGTACAGGGCCTCGTCGGCTGCGCGCAGTAGTGAAGCCGCCGTCTCGCCATGCATCGGATAGGTGGCCAGACCGAAGCTGATCGTGATCGGCACGGAATCGTCGGCGAACTCGTCTCGCACGAGACTGCGCAGTCGCTCAGCCACTAGGAAGGCACCGTCTTGGGAGGCGTCGGGCAGGATCAAGGCGAACTCCTCGCCGCCTACGCGCGCGGCCGAATCGATCTGGCGCTTGCCTTCGCCCAAAACCCGCGCCACCCGCTGAAGCGCCGCGTCGCCAACCTGGTGGCCCGAGCGGTCGTTAACCTCCTTGAAGCGATCCAAGTCGCCCACCAGGACGGTCATCTCGGCTCCTCCTCGACGCGCCCGCTCGAGCTCCAGGTCCAGCAGCTCGCGGAAGCCACGCCGGTTCGACAGGCTTGTCAAAGGGTCGCTGCGGGCAGCGTCATACAGTCGAGAGATCAACTGCTCCACACGTACCCTCATCGTCATGATCACGATCGCCGCGACCAGCAAGGTCCCCATCCCCACCAGCCACCACGCCGGGACGCCGCTAGGAGGACGATGAGCGAGGAGCAGTGCGCCATAGGCAAGCCCCACGTAGCCGATCTGCAAGGCGGCGTCTTTGCGCGAAAGGAAGTAGGCCGCATAGAGGAAGATCCACAGGTAAAAGAACACGAGCGGGCTTGGGCTCTCCCCAGAGAAGTAAGCCACTCCGGTAATCAAAGTGCTGCCCCAGCCCAAGGCGAGCGACAAAGTCCAAGCAGGCAGCCGCCCGGCGCACCAATACAAGCCGCCCGCGATCACATAGGCGTTGGCCACAATCGCCAGGAGCCCCGCCTCGTTCTGGTGGGCGGGGTGCGGCAGGATTACCGTGAGCGCGGCCAGCGTGGCGCCGGCGGCGAACAGCCCTGCCAGCACCTTGGCGACCAGGCTCGTCTGGAAGTTTGCGCCCGCTATGTACCCACCGAGCGCCCCCTCAGGCGCTCCCCGACCCGAAACATCCTTCATTTTCAAGATATCGGACGTTGGCCCGTCATACATGAGACCATTCGGATGAGAGGGACGGCCGCTTGACTTCGGCGACGGTCGTGCCGATCAGGCTTGGAAGGATGAAGTGCGTCTCGATTCTTGTCTGTGCGCTTGTGTTTTTCTGTGGCGCCCAACCGGACTTCTCGCGCGCCTCGACTGCTCGTGACTACCTCCAGACCGCCGAAGCCGGAGTCGCTCGCGCGCAGCGGCTTTGGTGGAACGGGCGCCTGGGTTGGTATGACAGTCGCCTCCACGACCAAGTCCGCTACCCGCTCGCCACGATCTGGGACGTGACACCGCTGTTCGAGGCGCTCGACGCGATCGCGATTGCACGACCCACGCTGGCCCACAAGGCAGCGGTAGAGAGGTTCGCGAGGGGGGCGAAGCACTACTGGGACGCCACGCTGAGACCCGACCCTGGCTTTGCGCCGTACCCGGGCGACAGGGGCCAAGTGCAAACGTGGTTTGATGACAACGGCTGGTGGGGCCTTGCCTTCCTAGACGCCTACCAAGCTACTGGCGTGTCCAGCTACCTGAGGGAGGCCGAGCGAGCCTTCGAGTTCATTGCCCATGAGGGCTGGAACGAAAGGGGAGGCGGACTCTGGTGGAACACCTCCCACCCCTACATCGCGGGCGAGCCCTTGGCGGCCGGCTCGCTGCTAGGCGTGCGGCTGTTTGTGCTGACGGGCCAGACGAGCTACCGCACCGAAGCGTTCAAGTTCCTGGATTGGGCCGACGCCTCCTTCACGACTGAACGCCACCTGTACAAGCGCACCGATTCCGACCCCACCCCTACCCCTTACATCGAGGGGACCTTCGTAGAGGCCTGGCAAGTGCTCTGCCGAGTTGGGGTCTCAGGGGCGTGCGAACGAGCCGCCGGATTGGCCAACGCCTCAGCCGAACGCTTCTCAGACCGTCTGAACATGGGTCCCCAGTTCGACACGATCTACCTGCACTGGATGTTGCTCTACGGCGTCCAAGCCGGCGAAGCCCGCTGGCGTGCGTTGGCCGAAGAAATGGCCACCGATGCCCAGGCCAGAGCCCGCGACAAGCAAGGGCTGTACTTGAAGGCTTGGGACGGCACCCCGATTACACGACACCAAGCCCAGCCAAACATGCTCCAAAGCGACGCGGCCACACTCGAGTTGTTCGCATGGTTGGCGGTACCGCCTCAGGCGCTTGCCGCGAAAGTCTCCCCGCGCTTGGCTTCGCGGGCCAAGGCCACGATGAAAGCCTCGACGACCAAGGCGTCGAATTGGGTGCCGGCACCATGACGCAGCTCGGCCAAGGCGGCGTCGTAACCGATCGAGTCGCGGTAGGGACGGTTGCTAGTCATCGCCTCGTACGCGTCGGCGACCGCCACGATGCGCGCCTCCAAGGGGATCTGCCCGGCGTGCAGGCCGAGCGGGTAGCCGAGGCCGTCAGGGCGCTCGTGATGCATCGCCACCCATTCGCGTACGTCGGAGAGGCTGATGTGCTCGATCATTTGGGCGCCCAAAGCGGGATGGCGCTTGACGATCTCGTACTCCTCCACGGTCAGCGATCCCGGCTTGTGCAAGATGCTGTTGGGCACCCCCGCCTTGCCGATGTCGTGCAGGATGCCGGCAAGGCGGATACGGCTGATACGCCACTCGGGCAGGTCCAGCTCGTGAGCCATCATCCCGGCGTAGCGACCAACTGTCTCTGAGTGGCGCGCCGAGCCCGAGAAGCGCAGGTCGACTGCCTCGGCCATGTCGAGCACGGCCATCACGAAACGCTCGCCTTGGATGTCGTGGACGTCGCTGAAAGTCCTCTGATCCAAACGCAGGGCCGAGCTGTGGCGCACAGTGCGGTCGCGTCCGCTCTCCTTGGCCGCATAGAGTGCCTGGTCGGCCGCGTGCATGAGCGAAGCGGCCGTCTCGGAGTGTTCGGGATATAGCGAAACGCCGAAGCTGATCGTGAGCGGCACGCGCTCCTGCGCAAACTCTTCGCGCACGGCGTGGCGCAAGCGCTCGGCCAAAGCGCAAGCGCAGTTGTCCTCGGCGTCGGGCACGATCAAAGCGAACTCCTCGCCGCCGATGCGAGCGGCCGTGTCCAAGGGGCCCTTGTGCTCCTCCAGCAAGCGGGCCACGCGCTGCAAAGCGAGATCGCCGAGATGGTGTCCAAGGTGGTCGTTGAAGTCCTTGAAATCGTCCAGGTCGCCGATCAAGACACCCATTGCCGTGCCCGAGCGACGCGCTCTTTCGAGGTCGAGGTCGAGCAGCTCGCGAAAGCCGCGCCGGTTAGCCAGCTTGGTCAGAGGATCGGTGCGCGCAGCGTCATACAGGCGACCGATCAGAAGCTCGACGCGTGCCCTCATCACCATGATCACCATCGCGCCGACGAGCAGCGTGCCCATGCCCACCAACCACCAGGTCGAGATCGCTTCCACAGGCGCCTTGATCGCGAGCAGTGCGCCATAGGCGAGGCCCACGTAGACAATCTGCAGAGTGGTCTGTCGGTGGGTGAAGAAGTAGGACGCATACAGGAATACCCACAGGTAGAAGAACACGAGCGGGCTGGGCGCTTCCCCGGAGAAGTAGGCCACGCCCGTGATCAAAGTCGAGCCCCAAGCCAAAGTCACCTGCATACTCCAGGCCGGCAGGCGGGCCGCCTGGGTGTACAGAGCCAAAGCGACCAGGTAGGCGTTGGCGACGATCACCAACAGCCCCACCTGGTTGGCCTTGGCCGGGTGGGGCAGGATCACCGTCAGGGCGGACAAAGTGGCACCGGCTGCGAACAACATGGCCAAGACCTTCGCCACGAGGCTCGCCTGGAGACTGGCTCCTACAAACGATCCACCCCAGATATCGTCTTGACCGTCTCCCCGGGAGAGCGCGGACATCACCTTCGGGAAACGATCGCCCGCGACACCAGCGAGAGAGTTAGGAACTGTTCGCATTGTTGGTGAAGGTCTTCGGGAGACAGCGTACGAGGAATATCGAATATTCGCAACCGTACGACGATTTTGGTGCTTGGCACCACGCAATTTGCGACAGTCGCGACAGCGCCGTCACAACGTGTCGATCTCAGCCATAGAGGACAGCCGAACGTCGTAAATCCTCAGCCCATGTTCACGTACCCGGTCGCTTCGCCGGGACTGCGCACGTTGGCGGCCACCTTGTTTTCGTAGTTGCCCTCGATTGTTGCGATCTGACCGGAGGGCAACACTTCCTTGACGATCCCCACGTGGGAGTCCCCGAACACGATCAGATCGCCCGGCTGGGGCATCACGCCGGGCCCATTGGGGATCGCGCGCCCGCTACTCTGTGCCCAAGACCAGATCGCTCCGACCGAGCCGAGCCCTTCACCTGTCGGCCCGATCGGCTCGCCCGCCTGGCGCGCCGCCCAAGAGGCGAAGTAAGCGCACCAAGGCGCGCCCGGCTCCGCTCCTGCGGTAGTTTCGCGGTAGGCGGCGATCGCCGGCGATTCGTTTGAGCCCGGCGGCTGCTCGCTCTGGCCGATTTGCGTTTCAGCGCCCGCCACGATGCGCCCACCAGGGGTGTTCGAGGCGGCCGGCATGACCGGGTAAGGGTTGCTCGCCTGGGCAAGAGCCGAGGCGAACGAGGCCCCGCTTGTGGCGGGAGCGCTTGGGGGGGAAGCGCTCGTGGAAATCGGTGCTTCGGTCCCACCCGTGACGGCAGTGCCTTGGTTGATGAGGGCGGCTGGATTGGCCAGGTCCTGTCTGATCAAACCGACCCGCGCGAGCGTAGCTTCGATGGACATCACCCGTGTAGTCGGCAGCCGCGCTCCGCTGTTGAGCGACCCCGACTGTCGCGTCCGCGCGGCGGGGCTTAAAGTGAAGCGGGCGACCCATGGCCGCCCGCTTCACATGTCCCTCGATGAAACCGAGTTCTACTGCAGGAGCTTCAAGACAGCCTGCGGCTGTGCGTTGGCCTGGGCCAGGACGGACACGCCGGCCTGCTCCAAGACCTGCAGCTTGGTGAAGTTGGTCATTTCAGCTGCCATGTTCACATCAACGATGCCGCTGTACGCTGAGGAGAGGTTCTGGCTGTAAACTTCCAGGTTCGCCTCGGTGTACTGGATGCGATCTTGCACCGCGCCGAATTCGCCGGCGAGGGAGGAGACCGCGCTGAGCGCTTCGTCGATGCCCTTCAGCGACGTTTCCGTGCCAAGTTCGATCTTTTTTTCGATCGAGGTCTTGAGATCGGCCGTTTCGACACCAATTACTTCTTTGTCGTTGGCGCCGACCTGGAAGGAGATCGTCGCTTTTTCGCTGAGCAGGTTGATGCCGTTGAACTGAGTCGTTTCACCGACTCGTTCGATCTCCGACGTCAGCTGCGTGACCTCGGAAGTGATCGCTTCCTTGTCTGTTTCGGAGGTCGTGCCGTTGGCGTACTGCACTGCCAACTCGCGGACGCGTTGCAGCATCTGCGTGACGTCGTTCAGCGAGCCCTGAGCGGTCTGCGCAAGCGAAACCGCGTCCTGGCTGTTCTGGGTCGCCTGGTTGAGGCCGTTGACCTGGCCCTCCAAGCGCTGGCTGATGGCGTAGCCAGCGACGTCGTCGGCGGCCGAGTTGATCCGCAGGCCCGAGGACAAGCGCTGCATCGACTGCGACAGCATGTTCGTGGTGCTGTTCAGGTTCCTGTTGGCGTCCATCGCCTCCAGGTTGGTGTTTACGGTGAGGGACATGCGTTCATCTCCTTGATGACGGTTTGGTGGGGGTCCCGAGCCGACTCCATGTCAACTCATCCCTAGTTATCGCCGACGGGCGGCGAAACTTGAGGGGGATTCAGTTCGCTCACGCTTTTCCCTGCGGTTGCAACTTTTTCCTGCAGGGTCACGCCCGTATGTCGATGCGCGGACGCTCGTCGTCCTGGTCGTCGTCCGGCAGCTGGGCCTGGTTGGCCGAAGCATTGCGTTGCCTGCGCTCCTCGGCTTCGCGCGAAGGGCGGTCGCGCTCGCGCGAGACCCGCTCGGCCCGATCGACCGGCTGGCGTCCCATGCGCGCGATCGGAGCCAGGGGACCGTGTCCGAGCGGCTGGATCGGGTCCATCGGCTAGGCCTCCCCGTTCATCGGCTAGATCTCGCCGATCTGTTGCTGTTCGCGGTTGCGCAGCTCGACCATCACCAGGCGGCGCCACACAAACACGGCGCCCGCCCAGGCCGCCACGTAACAAACGGTGCCGGCCACCAATGCCCTCAGTCCGGCCTCGGCCAAGGTGGAGGTGGGCAAGGACAGGTAGCCCGCGATCAAGAAGCCCGCCAAACCGCCCCAGCCCTTGGCCCGGGAGACTGAGCGGGCGGCCTTCGGATGGGCCGCCACGCTGGGCTGCTCTGAGGCGGCGGTCGCCTCCGGCTTGGTCTTCTTCTTGCCCTTCTTCTTCTCGGCGCTCTTCTCAGCGGCCATGGCGCTCGCGGGTGTCGACTTCGCGCCGTCGCTCGGCGCGCTGGACGTTGAAGATAAAGCGCACCAAGCGTCTGCGGTTGGCGTCGCTCAAGACGCTGAACGAGATCGCGCGACGGCCTTGCACGTCGCTGCGCACGACCGTCCCCTCCCCTTCGATCGGGGGACTACCTGAGGCGAGCGTAAGCTGGAACTCGATGTCCTCCCCGATCTCCAGCACATCGGGGCCCGCCAGCAACAAGCCGCCACCGGATAGGTCCACCGCATAGCTCTGGATCGGCATCCGGTCGCGCCCCACGTACACGAGCACAGGGCGGTTGGCCTTGACGCGCACGAATTCGCGCTGCTGGAGCACCTCGATCGAATAAAGGTCGCTGAAGTGGAGCAGGTCGCGGTCCTCCAGCACTACGTCTCCTCCGACGCGCGCCAGTCCTCTCGCGCAAGGGAACTCGAGCAGGAGCCCTTCGAGTTGGTCCTCCTCGAGCACGTCGGCGATGAACGTGATCAGGACCGAGAGGCTGCTCGGCCCGCGCTCGGTCACGCGCGCGGGAATCTGCTTGCCCGAAGGACACAGCACGGTCACGGACTCGGATCGGAGCGGCAGGGCGATCTGCTCGAGCGGATCGCCCTTGGTGTCGGTGCGCTTCACGGCAATAGTGTTGCCGCCAGCCCAGTCGGATCGATTCGACGCAGCTTCCATCCGCGCGCGCGCCCGCGATCGAGCGTGTACTCGGGGGCCAAACCGAACTCGCAGGCTGCCTCCACCGCCACTCCGACTTGGTCGGTCTCGTCCGCATGGGTGAGGGCCAATGCGTTTGCTCGGAGTGGGCTCAAGGCCTTCAGCAACTGGGCCGCCGCGACGGCGCCCAAAGTCGCTGGCATCGCGATCGTGACTCGCTCGGGCTCCAAGTCACCGAGCAGCGCCCCCAGCTTACGGACTGCGCCGCTCTCGCCGGCCGACAGCGGCGGCGTGTCGATCACCAGCAGACCTTGAGCCTTGGCCTTGCGTAGGGCGCGCTTGGTGCGATCGCTGTCGGCCGCGATCGGCTTGCGCAACTGGGGGCTCAGCAGCAGCTGCCACTCGTCTGTGCCGTGGCCTCGCAGGATCGTGGCGCAGCTTGCCCGCAAGGTCGAGTTGGCGCGATAGGCAGCCAGCAGTGCCGCGCAGCAACTGGTCTTACCCGCGCCTCCTGGGCCCACCAGCACGATTGCCGCGCCTGCAGGCAGGGAGTGGCGGCGCGACCGGAATCTGTTGCATCAAGGCTTGCCCCACGGCCTTGCCGAGCGGGGTGCGCGGGGCGAGCGCGACCACGTGAGCCAAGGCCACCTCGATTGTCTCCTCGGCGAAGCTCGGGCTCATGCCGAGGCTCACTAGTCTGCTCTGGACGTTGACTCGCGCGCGCGCCCGGGTTGGGGGTGTTGGGTTGCGAGGAGGCGACGCGGGTTGTGGGGTTGGGGCGGGGCTATTCTCGGACGTGGCCCGCTCAAGGACTCGCGCGAAGGGATCGGCCGCTTCGGCCCCCGCTCGGGGCCGCGTCGACAGTTCGTGGCCCTCAGAGATGACCGCTTTCGCGGCGCTCGATTGGGCCAGCTCCGCCAGGTGTCCGGTTACGTAGCGACCCGCCCCGCCCCCCTGGAGCGGCTCGCGCTCATAGAACGGCGTCCGCGCCGGCTGGTGCGGTGTGCTGGCCGGCGACTCCAGCGAGGCCGGCGGTTGTGGCGCCCGGCTCGGTGGGGCGGCCGGCGGCAGTATCGGTGGGAGTGGCTCTTCGTCGTAAAGGTCGATGCGCGGCCCGCCTGGAATCGCGTCGATCTCGACGTAGGGGCGCTGGAAGAAGCCGGCTACGCCGCCGGTCAAGCCTTCACGCCGGTGCACGATGATCGCGTCGGAGCCCAGCTCGTCCTGGATCTTGGGGATCAAGTCCTCGACGGTGCGTCCGTGGTAGGTGCGTACGGCGCCCGTTTCAAGCGTGGATGATCCCGATGGTCTCGACATTGATTCCAGGTGCGATCTCGTTGTAGGAACAGACGGGTAGGTGAGGCTGGGCTTGGGCGATCATCCTGCGCAGGTGCCTTCGGATGCGCGCCGAGCACAGCAGAACCGGTCGGGCGCCGCGTCCGGTGGCGTGCTCCACCTGAGAGCGCAACGCGCCCACGATGGCTTGGGCCCGAGGTGGGTCCATCGCCAAATACTCTCCGTCTGCTGTCTGGGTGATCGAGGTCGCAACCTCCTGCTCGATGGCGGGGTCCAAGGTGATCGCGCGCAAGCGCAGCTCCTCGTCGAGGTGGGGAGCGGTGATCGCCCGCCCGAGCGCCTGGCGCGCGTACTCGGACAATAGATTGGTGTCTCGCGTTATTCGCGCCTTGTCGCCGATTGCCTCCACGATCGTGCCCAGGTCGCGGATCGGCACTCCCTCGGACAGCAGCAGTTGCAGGACCCTTTGGATCTCTCCGAGCGAGAGCGCCTCGGGCACTACCTCCTCGACGACCGCCGCGTTGGTCTCCTTGAGCTTGTCCAAGAGCGCCCTCACGTCCTGGCGGGTGAGCAGCTCGGCGGCGTGCGAGCGGATCGTCTCGGTCAAGTGCGTCACGATCACCGACTCCGCATCTACGACCGTGTAGCCGAGTGCCTCGGCTTCGGCTCTGCCGGACTCGTGCACCCACATCGCGTCCAAGCCGAAGGCGGGCTCGCGTGTGGGGATACCTTGCAACTTGGGGATCGCGTCGCCCGGGTCCATCGCGAGCAGGTGTCCCGGCATGATGCGCCCGCGCGCGACCTCTGAGCCGCGCACCTTGAGCACGTACTCGTGGGACTCCATGCCCAGCTCGTCGTGGATCCTCACCGGCGGGATCACGAGCCCCAGCTCACCGGCGATCTGCTGGCGGATCATGCTCACGCGCCGCAGCAGCGAGCTGGAGCGCCCAGAGCCCGCGGCCTGGCCGGCGCCACTTGCTCCCGCGCCGCTGGGCCCGGAGCCGGCCGGCGCGGGACTTCCAACCAGGGGCACCAGCCCGAAACCGATCGCCAGCTCCAGGGCGTCGATCCCGACCTCCGCGATTGGCTCCCCACGGGGCGGCGAGGCGGCCAACTCGGCTGCCTTGGCGGTCGCCGCCGCCGCGTCGGCCTCGACCTTGTCGGGCATACCGTGGCGCACACTCCAGCCGATCGCACCGAAGATCGCAGCGATGAACAGGAAAGGCAGCTTGGGCAAGCCCGGGATCATGGCGAACAGGCCGATCGCCCCGGCGGCCACCATCGGCGCGCGGCGCTGGCTGAGGATCTGTCCGGCGATGTCGCTGCCCAGGTCCTTGTCGGAGGCGGCGCGCGTGACGATGATGCCGGTCGCGACTGAGATCAGCAGAGCCGGGATCTGGGCGGCCAGGCCGTCGCCCACGGTCAGCAGCGAGTACTGGTGGGTCGCTTCGCTGAAACCCAGGTTGTGCTGAAGCATGCCGACCACGATCCCGCCGATCAGGTTGATCGCGGTGATGATCAAAGCGGCCATGGCGTCGCCCTTGACGAACTTGGAGGCACCATCCATCGCGCCGTAGAAGTCGGCCTCGCGCGCGATCTCCGACCGTCGCGCCCTCGCCTGGTCGTCGGAGATGAGGCCGGCGTTGAGATCCGCGTCGATCGCCATCTGCTTGCCGGGCATCGCGTCGAGCGTGAAGCGAGCGCCCACCTCGGCTACGCGCCCGGCGCCGTTGGTGACGACCACGAACTGGATCACCACGAGGATCAGGAAGATGACTAGGCCGACGATCACGTTGCCGCCGACCACGAACTGGCCAAACGATTTGACGACGGAGCCCGCTTCGCCCGTGGTCAGGATCAGGCGCGTCACCGACACGTTGATGGCCAGGCGGAACATCGTGGTCAGCAGCAGCAGGCTCGGAAAAGACGCGAAGTCCAAAGCCTTGTTCAAGTACATCGTGGCGACCACGATTGCCAAGGCAGCCGAGATGTTGAGCGTGATCAACAAATCCAGCAGCTCCGAGGGCAGGGGTACCACGAGCATCGTCACCACGCACACCACCGACACAGCGGCCAGCAGATCGCTGTGGCTGAGGACGCGCTTGAGCGTGGCGCTGTTCACGAGGCCAGCTTCCTACGCCCGGCCAGGCGATAGACGAAGGCCAGGACTTGGGCGACCGCCGCGTACAGTTCTTGGGGAATGATCTGGCCAATCTCCGTCGAGGAGTGAAGCGCACGCGCCAAGGGCGGGTTGGCCACGACGGGCACGTCGCTCTCCTCGGCGATGCGCTTGATCTGCAAGGCCACCAGGTCCTTGCCCTTGGCGATCACCTCGGGTGCGGTACGCGAGCCGTCATAGACCAAGGCCACGGCGTAGTGCGTCGGGTTGGTCACGACCACATCCGCTTTGGGCACGGCGGCCATCATGCGCGTGCGGGCGGCCGCCATCTGGCGGCGGCGCAAAGCGTTCTTGACCTCCGCGGAGACGCCGTACTGGCGTGTCTCGTCCTTGACCTCCTGCTTGGTCATGCGCAACATGCGCTCGTGGCTGCGCCGCTTCCAGGCGTAGTCGACCAGCCCCACGATCACATACGCGAAAGCGATGTGCTGGGCGATGGAGAGGGCGTTTTTGCCCATCAAAGGCCCAAGCGCTCCCGGCGGGATGCCCACTCTGGCGGACAGAGTGGTCAGTCCGGGCAGCAGGGCGAGCGCCGCGACCGCGCTCACGATGCCCACCTTCGCGAGGACTTTGAAGGCCTCGAAGAGGGTGTTTGGGCTCAGTAGATTGCGCAGCCCTGAAGCTGGATTGATGCGACGGAAGTCGGGCTTCAGGCCTTGGGCGCTCGGCTTGAAGCCGACCTGAGCCACGCCCGTAGCAAGACCCGCAAGCAAGCACGCTCCGGCGATTGGAGCCACAGCCAAGGCGATGGTGGCCAAGGCCGAGTGCAACAGGCCGTTGAGCCCGGCGGCGCTCAGGGCGCGGTCGGGGCTTGCGATCTTGGCGAAGATTTCGCGGAACGTGGCCGCGCCGGCTTCCACGATCCTTGGGCCCATCAAGCTGATCGCGAACAGTCCCGCGATCAGGACGGTCGAGCCGCCCAGGTCGGGGCTGCGCGCGACTTGGCCCTTCTCACGCGCGCGCTGGCGGTGCTTGGGTGTGGCCTTCTCTGTGCGTTCCTCGCGCGCCATGTCTCAGGCCACGTGCAGGGCGCCGAGGGCCGCGCCCCACGCTCACCGACAGTTGTTCTGAGATCCAGTTGGCCACGAACGGCAGCGAGGCGGCCACGACGAGCAGCGTGACTGCCACCTTGGTGGGGAAGCCGACGGCGAACACGTTGAGCTGGGGTACCACGCGCGAGACCACCCCGAAGGCCACGTCTGTGATCAATAGGGCGATCAGGACGGGCGCGGCCACCTCTAGGGCGTCGGCAAAGACGTTCGCGAATACCTGTACGGCGCCGCCCACGAGCGAATTGATCTGGGGTCCGCTGGTCAGAGGCACGAGTTCGAAGGTGCGGCTCAGCCCGCGTATGGTCCAGGCGTCGCCGCCGATGACCAAGAAGATCAAGGTCCCTACAAGCGAGTAGAAGCGCGAGATGACGGCCCCATTGGCGCCGTTGAGGGGATTTATGAGGTCGCCGTAGGAGAAGCCCGAGACCACGTCGATCAAGGCGCCCGCAGATTCGACCGCGGCCATCAATATGGCCAGCGCGAACGCGAAGCCCAGTCCGACCAGCATCCCCTCGATCACCAGGCCAAGCAAGGGGAGTGGATCGGTCGGGATGTGCTGGCCTTTCAAGGCGATCGGGGTCAAGCCGATCGAGAGGCCCACGGCGATGATGCCCTTCACGCGAGGAGGGATCATCGCCGAGGAGAACAGGGGCGCGATGATGAACAGGGGCGTGACCCGCGCGAGCACGAAGATGAAGCCGGCGAGCTCGCCCGCTGCCAGTTTGCTCAAGAGCTGGTTCAAGAGCCGACCATCGTCGGGATGGCGGTGTATAGGGCAGCCGTATAAGAGACGATCTGACCGAGCATCCAAGGTCCCAACAACACGATCACTGCAGCGACGCCAATGATCTTGGGAATCAACGTGAGGCTCTGCTCTTGGATCTGGGTGACCGCTTGAAAGATGCTCACCGCCAGACCGGCGACGAGCCCTACAAGCAAGAGGGGCCCGGCAATCTTCAAAGCCAAGCTCATGGCTTGTGCGGCGAGGTTGACGACGGTGTCCTGGTTCATCGCATCAGCCTGGGTTTTGTGGGCATGGGTGCGTGGATCCTTAGTAGTGGAAGCTCTGAACGAGAGCCTTGATGACCAAGTCCCAGCCGTCGACCAGCACGAACAGCAGGATCTTGAAGGGCAGCGAGATGAAGGTCGGCGGCAGCATGATCATCCCCATGCTCATCAGCGTCGAGGAGACGATCAGGTCGATGATCAGGAACGGCAGGAAGATCAAAAAGCCGATCTGGAAGGCCGTCTTCAGCTCTGAGACGATGAACGCCGGGATCAGAACCTCGGTGGGGACTTCGGCGCGCGTGTGAGGCGGCTTGTCGTGGGCAAGATTCATGAACAGCGAGATGTCCTGTACTCGGGTCTGGCGGAACATGAATTCGCGCATCGGTTCCTCGGCGCGCTTCAGCGCCGTGATCGGTGTTGATCTTGTGGGCCATGCAGCGGC
The DNA here is from genome assembly GCA_963788715.1 of uncultured Solirubrobacterales bacterium. Classification (GTDB taxonomy): domain Bacteria; phylum Actinomycetota; class Thermoleophilia; order Solirubrobacterales; family Solirubrobacteraceae; genus Palsa-744. Next base: position 10,857 of record CAWBID010000057.1, on the reverse strand, counting down.
TCGACCGCATCTGTCTTGATCGCGCTGATCGTCGGCGCCATCACGAAGATCGTCAGGAACAACGCGATGCCGACCAAGCACCTGGTTGGGCGGCTCGGTGGTGGTGCCGATCGCCGAGCGGACGAAGCCGAGCACGATCAGGATGCGGCTGAAGCCGGTGACGGTGAACAGGACAGCCGGCACCAACGTCAGCGCGCCGACCAGCAGCAGAATCTGGACGGCAGTTGCTGGAGGTGAGGTTCAACGACGCACCGTCAATTCGCGCAACGCTCGATCAGGCTGGAGGACACCGAGGGCATGTGCATCGGGTCCGTCCTTGGCGTCCGCCAGCATGTCGAGCCTGGCCGGGCTACTGCTGGCGGTGGCGGGCCAAGGTGGCAATCTGGACGCGCGCCTTCCGATCGTCGCTCGAGTCACCGTCAGATGGCCTCGAGCTGGCCGCTGGCTTCAGGCGCAGGAGGACGAAGCCGCGGCAGCGAGCAGGCGCGCGGCGGGGCCGCGCTTGCGGGTTCCTCGTCGAACAAGCAAGCCCGCTTCGTAGCGCCTGCTGCTCGGTGTAGCGGTGGATCGGCACAAGCCGTGCTCGGCGCGCCGAGCAAGATGTAGTCGTTGCCCGCCCTGACCAGATGCACCGAGCGGCCTGAGCCGAGCGTCAGCGCCGCCACGCTGGTCAAGCCGGTCGCGGAGACCGTGGGTCGCGCCCGGCCTTGACCTGGCGCAGGATCCACGCCAGACCCCCAGATCACGCGCGATCACGATCGCCAAGCCCACGATCGTGCGCACGATGCTGGCCCCACCGGAGCTGGTGTGCGTGCCGGTGCTGGACGAGTTGAGCGTTCGAGCGGCGTGTTTTCGCCGCTCCCCGCCTTGGAGTGAACGTGGCGTGAATGCCGAGGCGGGATCGGCCCACGCGAGCAGGCAGCAGCAAAGCAACGCGGCCACCTGCGCGGCCGCACGGAAAGGGATCAACTTGGTCATCGAGGGACGACTCCGAGGAAAGAGTCGCCCCCGGTTATCGGCGAAGGTGCTTAGGTCTTGAGAGCTCTGGCAGGAGAAAGCGGGCGGTGCGCGACGCTCACACGAGCGCTGCGACCTCCACGCCCCAGGTGCCCTCGCCGGTGACGACGAGGCTGCCGTTGGCGAAGCACAGCCCGTTGACGAACAGCTCGACCGGTGCCTCGGCCGCCTGATCGAGCTCCACGAACGGCCCCGGGTGACAGCTCCACGGCATCCTTGAGCGGGATGTGGGTTCGTCCCAGCTCGGCCCACACGCGCACGAAGATGCTGCGCAGGACGGCTCGACCTTCGGGCACTCTCGCGGGCTTTCGCTCGGCGTGCGCGCGCGCGCGCTCGAGCTCGGCGCGACCGAGCTTGGCGTAGGTGTCGGCCCGGGGGGGCGTTTCGCTTGTGGACTCCAGCTTGACCGCGCGTCGCGCCCTGAGCGTCCGGGGTGGCCGCGTCCCATGAGCACACCCTCGGCGAACAGGGACACGCCGTCCTGGGCGCGTCCTTGCAGTTGCGCGAGCGCGCCTGGCACGAGCCCGAGCATCCGCTCGATCGGCATCTGCGCTGAGCCGACCTCAGCGCGCAGCAGTACCTGTGCGCGGCCACAGACCGCGCCGTAGCGCGTCGGGGTCGCGTGTCATCGCCGGCGAGCGGCGAGTCCGGCGTCGCCGCGGATGCTGTCGGCGATCGGCTCGATCGCCGACCACGGGATCAGGAGAGATATCGCCGAGGCCTGTCCGTCGATCTTGCTCGCAAGCGTGACCGAGAAAGTGGGCTCGCCGACCGGCGTCAGGACGCCGGCGTCGGCCTCCAAGTCGATCTCGCCACGCGTCAGCTCGGGGGCGCCTAGCTCACCCCAGGCGGCTGACAGCTCGGCGACGATCCCGTCGAGAAGTCCTCGGCGAGCACCCAGTCGACATCGGTCAGATGGCGCTCGGAGGGGGCTTGCGCGGCCTGGCCGCCGAGCAGACATTCCAAGCGCCTGCAGCAGCAGCGGCTGCTCGACGCTGAGCAGCATCTGGCGCTCGATCGTCTTCGCCTCGATCGCGACCGCGATGGCGTCGGCCGGCAAGCCGCGCCTTGGCGGCGGCCCAGGTGTGTTGGTCGACCTCGGCGACGCTGAACTCGACTTCGACCGCCAGCTCGCTGGTCAAGCGGCCCGACAGCGCCTCGCAGAACTGCTCGATCGCGCCGGAGATGCGGCGTCTGATCTCGGTCGTGAACTTGGTGGGCTGGGAGAAGTCGAGCGTACGGATGCGCCCGGGGGCGAGACCGTCCGATGCTCGGCGGCCGCGCCCGTGCCTGTCGCCCCCGGGTTGGCCGCCTCATCCTGGGTCGGCGGCTTGCCCTTGGCGCGCAGCCTTCCCGGCGGTCGAGCGCTTCTTCTGGGCAGCGTCCTTCTCTGGCGGCGTCGGCGCTGCCCTTCGCGCTCACGGTCGCGTCCTTTGAAGCTCTCGCTCGCGGCGGGCTCGACTGGCTCGCGGAATCGCGAGCGTCGGGCTCGGTGGCGCCGGTCGTGGGCGCCTGCCTCGCCAGCGGTTGAGCCGCCGGTGCCCGGGGAGCAGGCTATCTGGTTGCTCTCGAGGATCTCGGTGACGCGCAGACCATAGCGCTCGTCCACGACGATCACCTCGCCGCGCGCGATCGCGGTGCCGTTGACCAGCAGGTCGGCCGGCTCGCCGGCCTGGCGCTCAAGCGCGACGACCGAGCCGACGCGCAGGTCGAGCGTCTCGCCGACGGTCATGTGGGTGCGGCCGATCTCGACGCTCAACTCCATCGGGATGTCGCTGAGGCGGCTCAGGTCGGCGTCGGTAGGGCGGGCGTCTGGCCGGGGGCGGCGCCGATCGAACTGCTCGTACTCGATTGCCTCGGCCACTGTGCCTCCTATTGAACGGTGAAGTCCGGGAAGAGCACTTCTTCGACCTTGACGTCTGTCTGCTGTTGGATCGTGTGCAGAATCTGACGCTTGATCGCCTGCCGACCGTGAGAACTGATCAACGTTTCGCCGCTCTGGCCGGTGACGGTGTTCGTGATGATTTCGCGCACGATCGCTTCCTCGGGCAGCGTACCGGGCCCACCTTCGGAACCGGAGGAGCCTGCGTCCGCGGTGGCGCCGTCGCTCTGTCCGGGAGCCAGCTGGAGGGCGACGTTGAGCTTGGCGTAGCGGCCGTCGCTCAGGTTCAGCAGGAAGGACTGGGGCATCACATAGATCGTGCCCTTGATCTTCTCCTTGGATCACAGGCTTGGCCTTGGTCATCGTGTAGCCGCCGAACAGCAGGATCGGCACGAGCAGCGACGAGCAGGATCTTCTTGTTTTTGAGCATGGGTTCTTCATGTCTTCGCCGGAGGTGGCTTTCGCCTTCTGCAGCCGTAGATACGGCGCATCACGATCTCCACGCGCCGGTTGCGCGCGCGCCCGGCTTCGGTGGCGTTGCTGGCCACTGGCCGCTGGTCGGCGTTGCCGCTCGCGGTCAGCCTGCTGGGGTAACGCCGTGTTCGATCAGGAATTCGACGACCGTGCTGGCGCGCGCCGTCGAGAGCTGCCAGTTGCTGAGGGATACGCGAGCTGTGGATCGGCACGTTGTCGGTGTTGCCTTCGACGCTGATCGGGTGGCGTTTCGTCGATGTTCAGCAGCTGGCCGATCTCGCTGAGCAGCGCATGGCTCGACCGTCGAGAGTGGCTTGGCCGGAGGCGAATAGGAGATCGTCGGTGAGCACCCTGATGACCAAGCCCGCGCTGTTCGATCGTGGTCTGCACGCTCGAGCCGAAGCCATGCGACTTCGCATAGGCGTCGAGCTCGTGCTTGATCTGGGCGAACTCGCTGCTCTCGCGCTGGGCGGCGCTCGCTGTTGGGCGACGCTGCCGAGGCGGCGAGGCGCTGCGGGCTGGAGCGGGCGGTGCTGTTCTGGAGCTGCTTGAGCCCTGCGCTCTCCGACTGGCTCGATCGCCTGCAATTCGACGTGGCGGGCACGTGGCTGGCATTGGCGGTGGAGCCCTGTTGGGCGATCGCCTTGCCGCCGGGCAGGATGTTGCCCGAGAAGGCCGCCTTCAGCGACTTCTGCAGGGTCTGGTACTTGGAGACGTTGACCGAGGAGATCGAGAACAGGACCATGAACAGGGCCATCAGCAACGTGATCATGTCGGCATAGGTCAACAGCCAGCGCTCCTCGCTCTCCTCGCCGTGTCCTCCGCCGCGATGGCGCCCGCGGCGCGCCGACGTGCCATTGCTCAGGCCGCCTGGGACTCGACTCCCGAGCTGCGCGACCGACTGCCGTCGTCCTCGGAGGAGCGCTCGGCTGGCGGCACGTAGGACATCAGCTTTTCCGAGACCAGGCGCGGGTTGTCGCCGGCCTGGATCGAGAGGATTCCCTCGACGGTCATCATGCGCAGCTCGACCTCTTCGGCGGAGATCGCCTTCAGGCGGTTGGCGATCGGCAGGAAGATCACGTTCGCCGCGCCGACGCCCATCAGCGTGGCGATGAAGGCAGCGGAGATCGACGGGCCCAAGCGTGGAGGGGCCGCGAGGTTCTGAAGGACGTGCACGAGGCCGAGGACGGTGCCGATGATCCCCATCGTCGGCGCGAAGCCGCCGGCCTTCTCAAACGGCGAGGCCCCGACGGCGTGGCGCGCGGCCATGCCGTCGACCTCGGCCTCGAGGATCGTGTGCACCATCTCCGGGTCGGTGCCGTCGACGACCAGCTGCAGGGCGTTGCGGGTGAAGGGGTCCTCGATCTCAGACAGCTGCGCGTCGAGTGCCAGCAGGCCCTCGCGACGAGCCTTGTCGGCGAGGCCCACGAGCTGGTCCAGACGTCCGCGCATGTCGGGGGGTTCGGCCGAGATGACGAGTTTGTAGAGGCTGGGGACGCGCTTCATGGTCGTCCATGCCGACGCTGGCCGAGCGTCACGCCGAAGGTGCCGCCGAGGATGATCATCAGCGCGGGGATGTTGATGAAGGAGGCGGGACTGGTCCCGTCCATCATCGAGCTGAGCAGGAGGGCGCCGAAGGCAGCCCCGATCCCGATGGCCGTCGAAGCTTTCATTGTCCACCTTCATCGGCTGCGGCCGAAATCCTTGAAAAGCGGGTCGCTTCCGGCGGCTCCCGCGAGCCGAGCTGCCTCTTTACCGCCTGAATGCTCCGGCGGCCGCGAGTCGCATCACCGCGGCGCCGACTGTGTGCACCGCGGCCTCGACGTCATCCCCGTGCTCGGGGTCGAAGTTGCTGTCGAGCGTGAGCGTTGCGAAGCCGTGCGTGAATGACCACACGGCCAGGACACCGCCCCAGACTTCTTCGTCGCCGGCTTCGCCGAGGATGTCACCAACGGCTCCAAACATGATCTCGGTGCCGCCTGGCGGGGCGCCACCACAGCTTGGTCGTCGGGACGGTAGAGCTCGGGCCTGAACATCACTTCGAAGTGGGCCCGGTGTTCGAGTGCAAAGCGGATATAGGCAATCCCGCCCTGCATGAGATCGTCGTCGCCGTCGGCGAGCGCGTCACGTAGGGCGGCGGCGAGAAGCGTGTAGCCCTCGGCGGCGATCGCCGTCAGGACGCCGGCCTTGTCCCCGAAAGTGGTGCGCGGGCGCGGCGTGTGAGACCCCCGCGCGCCGCGCGACATCGCGCAAGCTCAGGGCAGCCGGGCCGTCCGCTGCAATCGCGGTCAAGGCGCCATCGAGCACAGCGCGGCGCAGGTCCCCATGGTGATAGCGCCCTTTTGGCGGCGCTTGTGCGGCCACCTGGGCAGGATACAGCCCGAGTCTAGACGTTGACAAGATTCCGATCATCCCCTAAACTTGACGGCGACAAGATCGTTATCGAGGAGGCGGAGATGTCACAGCGGTTGGGACGGTCGTTGATGGGCGCGGGCGCTCTCGTAAGGCTCTCTTATGGTCTGGGAGCGCTTTTCGCACCTGAAGCTATGTGTTCGCGTCGGCTCGCCCCGGACATCTGCGGCCACGCCGACGGCCGGATGGACTTCCGCGGGTTCGGGGGGCTGCACATCAGCATCGCCGTGCTGACGCTGCAAGCGGCGATCCAGAACCGCAACACCAGACTCCTGCTCGGGCTGAGCCTTGGTTGTGAGCTGACAGACATGACCGCAACGCTTCTGGAGATACGCGATCGCGGCGGATCGGACCCAACAGTGCTCGGCAGCCTGATCCTCGCGACCGTCGGCCTGGCCACTTGGAGCACCGCCCTGCGCACGCTCTAACATCGTCCCGTCCCGCCCGCTCGCTGGACGGCCCTTCTCAGGCAGGGTCGTCCTCGACTGCGGAAAGCCAGGGGCCGTCTCGGTGCTCGGTGGATGGGCTGTCCTTGGTGCCGGCGCGAGGAGTACGCCGGCGGCGCATGGCATCGCTGAGCACGTCCGCTCGATAGGCGCTGACGGCGGCGGTGACTTCTTGGGGTGTCTCGCTCACGACCACCTTGGCGCCGGTCGCCAGGGCAATGACGGTGTCAGGAGTGGATTCGACCGTGACGATCATGTCGGGGTTCAGTTGGAAGGGCTCGTCACTGTGGCCGAGCCGGTTCAGAGTGATCATCGCGGCTCCTTGCTAGAGGATTGGTTTGCTTCAGGCTAGGTCCTCGAACGGCGGACGGGGTGGCGCAAATCGCGCCACCCCGAACCGCGCTCCTCGGAGTGTCCCGTCGTATAGAGGCCCCTTTGCTGGTTTGTCTGAAGATCGGGGGCGTGGCCGGTCGCCGAAGCGGAGGGCCACGCGTGCGAGAGTTGGCCTACTGGACCATCGTGACCAAGGTCCCCAGCATTTCGTTGGCTGTGGAGATCACCCTCGAGTTGGCTTGGAAGCCACGCTCGGCGGTGATCATGTTGGTCATCTCGCTGGCGAGGTCCACGTTTGACATCTCGAGCTCTCCTCCAATGGTGGAGCCGAAGCCGGCCGTGTCGGGGGTGCCCACGATCGGGGTGCCCGAGTTGGCGGTTTGGCCCCAGAGCGAGCCGCCAAGACGTTCCAGGCCATCTTCGTTGGTGAAGGTGGCCAAGGAGAGATAGCCGGCGGTGACTCGCTGTTGGTAGGTGGGCGAGGCGGGGTTCTCGTCGGTGTAGGCGACCGATCCGTCCTGGCCGATCGAGATGTTGGAGGATCCGGGCGGGATCCTGATGTAGGTAGTCTTCCGGTGCCTGCCGCGTAGGTGATACCGGCTGGGGTTTCGGTGGCAACGGCGTTGTGCCCGATCACGTATTCACCGGCTTCGGTTGTGATGAAGCCTTGTGAGTTGGCGCTCAGGTCTCCCGCGCGTGTGTAGTTGACGTTGCCGGGAAGGCCGGTCGTGTAGGGGGGCGCGGCGGGAGGGGTACCTGAGCCTACGCGCAGGAAACCCTTGCCCTCGATTGCAACGTCCAGGGGATTGTTGGTGGTTTGGAAGGAGCCCTCGGACATTTCGTTGCGGGTGGCGCTCACCTGCACGCCCAGGCCGATCTGGACGGGGTTGGAGCCGCCATTGGTGGCGGTCGGACCCGAGGCTCCGTGCATCACTTGGGTGAGCGATTCGGCGAAAGTGACACTCGAGGACTTGTAGCCCACTGTGTTCACGTTCGCCAGGTCGCTTGCGGTGTCGTCTAGCAACACTTGATTTGCGTCCAGACCGCTGATCGCGGCATACATTCCAGTCATCATCGTGACTGCCCTTCCTTTCGCGGCTTCCTCTGAGAGGTCCAGCCGTTGTTGGGCGCCGGGGTCATGCGATCACGGCACTGTCGATGTTGGTGAACACGTTGTCTTTCATGTGTTCGGCCCCCACGGCTGTGATGACCGTGCGGTTGTTTACCGACACCACGAAAGCGGTGCCGTCTACAAGAACTAGCGAGTCGCGCGAGCCCTTGCTCGCGGCCCTGCCCACACCCTCGGAGAGTCGCCCGAGCGTGGAGGCATCCAGGGTGATGCCGCGACGCTGGATGCGCGCGAGGGCGTGGCGGGAGAATTGGAGGGGGGCGGTGGCTCCTGTGGTCTGCGCCTTGGCGTCGTCGGTCGCTCCGGCCTGTTTCAGCGCGTCGGCGAAGGACCGGTCGGGTGCCGAGGGTGCGCCCTGCCGCGCCGGGCCCCGGTTGCGCTCGGCCGGGGACGGTCCGCCTGGCTGGGCGGGCGCGGTCGGCCCGGCGAGGCCTCCGGGCGGGATCAGGGCGGGGTTGGAGATCTGGCTCAATTGACTTCGGTGACGGAGGAGAGCTTGATGCCGGGGACGCCTTCGACGGTGACCGTGGGCCCGGAGGTTGCCGACTGGACGCTTTCGACGACGCCGGTGGCGGCGGCGCCGGTGGTGGGATCGCTGTAGGAGACGGTGTGGCCGATCAGCTGGACGGCGCTTGACAGCTCGCCAGCGCTTGCCAGGTTGGTGGTCTGCTCCAGCTGGGTGAATTGGGCCAGCTCGGTCACGTATTCGTTGCCGTTGCTCGGTTCCAAGGGGTTTTGGGCTTGGAGCTGGGCGATCATGAGCTTGAGGAAGTCGTTTTGACCGAGTGCCCCATTGGGGTTTTCGGGGCCCGCTGGTTTAGCCGGGGCTGCTTCCGTGGCACTCGTGGTCGAAGCGGCTTGGGCGATGGGAGTCGTGCTCATGGAAATCAGTCCTTTCGGTGGTCAGGCCAAGACGTCTACGATTTCGCCCAAGGCCGGGCCGGTGGGCTGGTGTGCGCTGGAATCGGTGGGAGCTTCGTCTTCTTGTACAGGTCCATCGAGCGTCTGGGTGGGGGAAGAGGTGGTTCCCTCTCGACTGCGCTCCGAAGTCACGTCCTTCTCCCGCTGAGAACTGGCTGGAAGAGCCGATGTCCAGGTGCAGAACGGAGACGCCGAGGGAAGTCAACGTCTGACGCAACTCGGAGCGACCTTGGGTAAGCGCCTGAGCTCCGGCCGGCGTGTCGGCGCTGACACGCGCGCGCAGGCCTTCGCTGGTCTGCAGGAGCCTGATGCTGATATGGCCGAGCTCTTCGGGTTGCAGCTCGATGCGCGCTCGGGCGTAGCCTTGTCGGGCCGCGATTTCAATGGTGGCCTTGATCGCGTCGATCGTGTCTTGCATTGGTGCGCCGAAGACGGACGAGGGCGCACCGGGGGTGCTTGATTCGGGGGCCAAGGAGGTTCCGAGCGGGGTTCCGAAGGCGGGGGCTTCCGCTTGCGTGGTGGATGGCGTGATGCCGCCGGTCGTGCCTGAGGCGGCTCCCGATCGATCGACGGTTGGATCGGCGAGGGGGAGGGAGTTCGTACCGGTCGGGTTCACGGTCGGGTCGTTGGCGCGCCCGCGCCCGCCAAGAGGGGGGGTCGAAGCCGGGCCGGATGTGCCGGCGAGGGAAGCGCTCGGGTCTGCGCCTTCTTGGAAGGTGCGGGTCATGGGAGTTTGCGTGACGCCATACGGAGCGTCCGAGCGGGCTGGAGAGGAAGCGAGCGATGAGGACGGGGTCGCCGAGGAGGGCGGGGCGGTTGGGGCCGGGGAAGGCGAGGATGAGGACGAGGCCTGCGAAGAAGGCAAAGTGGGGGACGATGATGTGACAAGCGACGACGAGGCCGGTATTGCGGCGGGTGAGTCGGACAGCGTGCTCGTTGAGATGTCGGGAGCCATCGCGCGGGCAGTCGATTGGGCGGACGTGGAGGGCGCCGAGCTAGCTGTCGCTAGCGGGCCGGCTTCCCCGGTTGCTGACGGGGACGCCGCTGACGGGGATGTCTCGGAGGGGAAGGTGGTCTGGGGGATGTGCTCGAGTCGGTCATAGGTGAGGTGGGCGCCGATCTGGAGGTAGTGGTTGGGCTCCCGGGTGAGGAGGATGTATCGGCGGCGGGTGAGGGGCTTGTGGCAGAGGGCCCCAGACTCGTTGTCGTCGGGTCAGGCACAGCGACGGGACTCGGCGTCGCCCACCCAGCCGGCGAGGAACTCGGAGTCGAAGCAGATGGGGCGAGAGGGAGCCCAGCGGGAGACGACGGCGCTGGTGGCAACGTGGACCCGGCAGGCAACGAGGCTGCGACGGGCGATGAGGATGGGGCGACGCTTGACGGTGTCAAGGACGTCGAGGCGGCGGCGTTGACTGCCCCCGGGATGTCAGCCGACGCGGAGGTCGGCATCGCCTTGGGGCTTCGTCTCGATTGGCCTTCCGCAGTGGCGGTCCGGGCCCAGTGTTCTTTGAGCGCCTGCTTGAAGGGCGGCGCATGGGGTGGGACGCCCGGTGGAGCGCCCCCTTGGGCTTCGGGCGGGGGCAAGCCGACCGAAGTGGGCGACGGGGAAGATGGCGGGGGGGCTCCAGACGGAGACGCAGCGGGAGGCGGCATGGGCATCGCGTTCATGCCGCCACTCCCAAGTCGCTGGGAGCGCCGCGAGCTTGGCGGTAGGCGTCGGCATAGCCGAGCACCTTCTGGACGTAGCTCTGGGTTTCCGCGTAGGGCGGCACTCCTCCGTACTGTTGGACGGCTCCAGGGCCCGCGTTGTAGGCGGCCAAGGCGTCTTCTGTGTTGCCACCGAAGCGGCTCATCATCTGGCTGAGGTAGCGCGCCCCGCCTTCGATTGATTCGGTCGGGTTCAAGGGGTTGGCGACGCCCAAAGAACTGGCCGTGCCGGGCATCAGCTGGGTCAAACCGGCCGCGCCGGCGCCGCTCTGGGCTTCGGGGTTGAAGCCCGACTCTTGCTGGATCAAGCCGTGCAAGACAGCGGGGTCGATGCCATAGCGTGCGGCGGCCTGTTCGATCAGCGGGTCGTACTGGCTGGTCGATCCTGTGCCGGCCAGGCTCGCGGTGCCCTGAGCCCCAATCGGTGCCGCGGGCGCGGTATCGGCCGTCGTTGCGGCCTGCAGGGCCGCTGCGAAGCTCGTAGAGGCTTGCCCACTGGCACTAGCCGGTGAAATGGGGCCCGCGAGGGCGCTTGC
>CAWBID010000056.1:0-4674 GCA_963788715.1 uncultured Solirubrobacterales bacterium | reverse complement strand
TCCTCCGATCCGAACCGGGTCGAGGTCGCGTCGGGCCTGAATCCGGGGGACGTCGTGGTGACGGCGGGCGTCCAAGCGCTGCGGCCCGGCCAGAAAGTTCGCCTGCTCGAGTCCAAGCAGTGATCGGCCCGAACCTTTCGGAGTGGGCGATCAAGCGTCCCTCCCTGGTCATCTTCCTGATGATCGTGGCGGTGGTCGCGGGCATCCTGTCGTTCGTGCGACTCGGGCGCAGCGAGGACCCGGCGATCACCATCCGGACGATGGTCGTCGCCGCGGCATGGCCGGGTGCGACGGTCGAGGAAACCCTGAAACAGGTCACCGAACGGCTCGAGCGCACGCTGCAGGAAACGCGTCACCTCGACCGCATTCGCAGCTACACCACGGCTGGGCAGACGACGATCTTCGTCGACCTCAAGCAGTCGACGCCGCCGTCGCAGATCGCGGACGTTTGGTACCAGGTGCGTAAGAACGTGGGCGACATGCGCGGGACGCTCCCGCAAGGTGTCGTCGGCCCATTCTTCAACGACGATTTCGGCGACACCTTCGGCATCATCTACGCGTTCACCGCCGACGGCTTCTCGTTTCGCGAACTGCGCGACTACGTCGAGGCGGCGCGCTCACGCCTGCTGCAGGTGCCGGATGTCTCGAAGATCGAGGTGCTGGGTGCGCAGGACGAGCAGATATTCATCGAGTTCAATGCCGAGCGGCTTGCCGGCCTGCGGCTCGACTATCCGACGATCCTCGCGACGTTGCAGGCGCAGAACCTCGTGCGGCCCGCCGGCGTGATCCAGACCGAGCAAGAGCGGGTGTTCCTGCGCGTCACCGGCGCATTCGATATCGGAGCACGACATCGAAGCGGTCAACTTCGTGGCGGGTGACCGCATCATCCGGCTGGGCGACATCGCTACCGTGCGGCGGGGCTTCGTCGATCCTCCGCAGCCGATGTTCCGCGTCAATGGGCAAGCCCGCGATCGGGCTGGCGATCGCGATGCGCGATGGCGGCGACATCCTGGCGCTCGGCACCAATATCCGCGCAGGAGATGGCCGACATCCGCGCGAACCTGCCGGTCGGCATCGAGCCGGTCCTGGTCGCCGACCAGGCGGTGTCCGTCGACGTCGCGATCAACGATTTCATGACGTCCCTGTGGCAGGCGATCGTGATCATTCTCGTCTGCAGCTTCGTGAGCCTCGGCGTGCGACCCGGCGCCGTGGTCGCGCTGGCGATCCCGCTCACGCTCGCGATCGTGTTCGCAGTCATGGATGTCACGGACATCGATCTGCAGCGCATCTCGCTGGGTGCGCTGATCATCGCGCTGACGCTGCTCGTCGACGACGCGATGACGACGGTCGACGCGATGATCCGCCGGCTCGCCGCCGGCGACACGAAGGACAACGCGGCGACCTTCGCCTACCGGACGCTCGCCGCGCCGATGCTGATCGGCACGCTGGTCACGATCGTCGAGCTTCGTTCCCATCGGTTTCGCGCGAGAGCTCCGCGGGCGAGTACACGTTCTCGATCTTCGCCGTCGTCGGCATCGCGCTCATCGTGTCGTGGCTCGTCGCCGTCGTGTTCGCGCCGGTGATCGGCATGGCGATCCTGAAGCCGCCCAAGACCGATGCGCGAACGCGAAGCCGAGCAAGTTGCTGCAACGCGTACAGCGCGTTCCTGCGCGGCGCGATGCGCGCGAAGTGGCTGACGATCGGCGTGACGATCGCCGCGTTCGTCGCGGCGATCTTCCTGGTGCGGTTCGTGCCGCAGCAGTTCTTTCCGGCGTCCGACCGGCCCGAGCTCATCGTCGACCTGACGCTGCGGCAGAACGCGTCGATCTTCGCGACCGAGGAACCGGCCAAGCGCCTCGAGGACGTGCTCGCGAAGGACGACGACATCGACCACTGGAGCACCTACGTCGGCCGCGGCGCGATCCGGTTCATCCTCACGCTCGACGTGCAGCTCGCCAACCCGTTCTTCGCGCAGTTCGTGATCGTCGCGAAGGACGTCGAGGCGCGCGAGCGCCTGCAGCAGAACCTCGAGCAGCGTGCTGGCCGAGCAGTTTCCCGACGTCGTCGCGCGCGTCACGCCGCTCGAACTCGGTCCGCCGGTCGGCTGGCCGATGCAGTACCGGGTCACCGGTCCCGACAAGGACGAGGTCCGCCGATCGCGCAGCAGCTCGCGCAGGTGCTGGCGTCCGACTCCGCGCACGCGCCACGTCAACTACGACTGGATGGAGCCCGCGCGGCAGCTCCGCGTCAAGATCGACCAGGACCAGGCGCGCAGACTCGGCGTCAGCTCGCGAGGATCGCATCGGTGCTCAACGCCACCGTCACCGGTTCGACGGTGACGCAGGTTGCGCGACGACATCTATCTCATCGACGTGGTGGCGCGCGCAACCGACGACCAGCGCGCTTCGTTCGAGACGCTGCGCTCGCTGCAGGTGCCGACGCCGAGCGGACGCATGGTGCCGCTGAGTCAGTTCGCGACCTTCGAGGACGACCAGGAGTATCCCGCTGGTCTGGCGGCGCGACCGCGTGCCGACGCTGACGGTGCGCGCCGACGTCATGCCGGGCGTGCTGCCGGACTCCGTGGTCGGCGTACTCGCGCCGAAGGTCGCCGAGTTCGACGCGAAGCTGCCGAAGCCCTACAAGATCGAGACCGGCGGCCTCGTCGAAGACAGCGCGGCGTCGAGCGCCTCGGTGTTCGCGGTCGTGCCGCTGATGATCCTGCTGATGCTCACCGTCTCATGATGCTGCTGCTGAGCTTCCGCCGGGTCGCCATGGTCGTCTCGCGTGCTGCCGCTCGGCCTGATCGGCGTGGTCGCTCGCGCTGCTCGTCGTTCAACCGGCCGCTCGGCTTCGTCGCGATCCTCGGCATCCTCTCGCTGCTCGGCATGATCGCGAAGAACGCGGTGATCCTGATCGTGCAGATCGAGACCGACCGCGCCGAAGGCAAGAACGTCTCGGACGCCGTCGTCGCCGCGGCCGACCTCGCGCCTGCGGCCGATGATCGCTGACCGCGATCTCGACCGTGCTCGGCCTGATCCCGATCGCGCCGACGGTGTTCTGGGGGCCGATGGCCTTCGCCATCATGGGCGGACTGCTGGTGGCGACGCTGCTGACGCTGATCCTGCTGCCGATGCTGTATGTGACGGTGTTCCGCGACGACCCGAAGACCGCGCCCGCGGAGGCGGCGGCGTAGCCCGCGCGGAGGCGGCATGAACGCGACGCGGCGGGCCACAATTGCGCGGGGCATCGCGTTCTTCGCATTTTGGCTCGGTGCTGTTGCCGAGTGTCGCCCTGCCTGACATCGCCGTCGGTGCGCTCGCCACCGCTTGCGCGACGATCGCGAGCCTCGCCTTGCTGCCGCCCGATGAGGGCCGCGTCCGCTTCGTCGCACTCCTGCTCCTCGTGCCGCGCTTCGTCTGGCAGTCGCTGGTCGCGGGACTCGACGTCGCGCGCCGCGCGCTCGCGCCGGGCATGCCGCTCGCCACCGGCTTCGTCGACTACCGCACCGGATTTCCGCGCGGGCATGCCCGCAACAACTTCGCGACGATCACGAGCTTGATGCCGGGCACCCTGCCTTGCGGCGACGGCACGGACACCATCGAGTTCCATTGCCTCGACGTCGGCCAGCCCGTCGCCGACCAGCTCGCGGACGAGGAGCGCCGGCTGTCGAAAGCGCTTCTCGCCCGAAGCCCCTCATGGCTGAGTTCCTGCTCGCGGCCGCGGGCTTCGTCCTGGCAATGACCGCGCTCGGCCTCGTGCGCGTGCTGCGGGGGCCGGGCGACGCCGATCGGATGATGGCCGCGCAACTCCTCGGCAGCGGAGGGATCGGCGCGCTGCTTCTGGGCGGTGCCGCGATCGGCGACACCTCGGTCATCGACGTATCGCTCACGCTGGCCATCCTCGCCGCGTTCGCGTCGATCGCGTTCGTCAAGTTCGCGCCGCCGCCTGTGGACGGCGCCGACGAGTCATGACGGCGGTCCTCGACATCCTGACCTACGCCGCGGTCGGTGCCGTGCGTTCTTCGACCTCGCCGGCACCGTGGCCATCCCGCTTCCCTCGACCCGCTCACGCGCCTCCACGTACTCACTACTACAACCTGCGCCTACTACAACCTGCGCCTGGCCGGCATCGTCGTCCGTGACACGTTCAGCGCGGCAGCAGGCTTCCTGGCCTATGGCCTTTTGCTCACGATCGCGTGGGTTCAACTGCACGCCGTCGACGTCGCGCTCACCGAAGCGGCGATTGGCGCCTGACCTCGCTCCTTCTCGTGCGCGCGTCGTCGCGGCTCCGTTCGACTGAAGCCGCAGCGCGCGCCGAAACGCCCACCGTGCCCCTGCGGCTCCTCGCTGCCCTCGTCGCGGGCGGCGTCACCATCGCGCTGGCCATCGCCGTGCTTGCGCTGCCCGACCCCGCGCCGACGCTTGCGCCGCAGGCAATGGCGAACATCGCGGCGACGGGAGTCGGCAATCCGATCACCGCCGTGCTGATCAACTGCTCGACCTACTATACTACTACTACTACTACTACTACTACGACTACTACTACTACGACTACTACTACTACGACTACTACTACTACTACTACTACTACTACTACTACTACTACTACTACTACTACTACAACAACCTTGCTGCTGCATGGCCGGCATGGCCGGCATGGCGTCGATGGCGTCGA
>CAWBID010000055.1:0-35017 GCA_963788715.1 uncultured Solirubrobacterales bacterium | reverse complement strand
TTCAGACCCATCTCCTCGGTGATCACCTCGGCGTTGGTGAGAATCGCGATGTCCTCGAGCATGCGCTTGCGGCGGTCGCCGAAGCCCGGAGCCTTGACTGCCACGCCGGTGAACGTCCCGCGCAGCTTGTTCACCACGAGCGTCGCCAGCGACTCGCCCTCGACGTCCTCGGCGATGATCAAAAGCGGCTTGCCGCTCTGGATCACGGCCTCGAGCACCGGGAGCACGTCGCGCACGGAGCCGATCTTCTGGTTGGCGATCAGGATGTAGGGGTCCTCGAGGGTCGCCTCCATACGGTCCTGGTCGGTGACCATGTAGGGCGAGATGTAGCCCTTGTCGAACTGCATGCCCTCGGTGAACTCAAGGTCCATGCCGGAACATTGCTGGCCCTCCTCGACGTTCACGACGCCGTCCTTGCCGACCTTCTCGATGGCGTCGGCGATCACGTCGCCGATCTCCTCGTCGCCGGCGGAGATCATGGCCAGCGCGGGCGATCTGGTCCTTGCCGGAAACCTCCTTGGACTGCGAGGCGATGTTCTCGACCACCTGGTCGACGGCCTTCTCGATGCCGCGCTTGAGCGCCAGCGGGTTGGCGCCCGCCGCGACGTTCTTCAGACCCTGGCGAACGATCGCCTGGGCGAGAACGGTGGCCGTCGTGGTGCCGTCACCGGCGACGTCGTTGGTGGCCGTCGCCACCTCGCGCACCAGCTGGGCGCCCTGGTTCTCGAAGACGTCCTCGACCTCGATCTCGCGGGCGATCGTCACACCGTCGTTGGTGATCGTGGGGGCGCCGAACTTCTTGTCGAGCACCGCATAGCAGACCCTCGGGGCCGAGCGTGACCTTGACGGCGTTGGCGACCGCATCGACGCGGCCTCCAGAGCCGAACGCGCCCTCTGAGCCGTACTTCAGTTCCTTGTGAGCCATATCTCTCAGATCTCCTTACAGGACCTTGGCGAGGACATCGTTCTCGCGCAGCACGAGCAGATCCTCCCCGTCGACCTTGATCTCGGTGCCGCCGTACTTGCTGTAGAGGACCTCGTCGCCCTCCTTCACATCAAGTGGCGTCCGCTTGCCGGTGTCCTCGTTGACCTTCCCGTCGCCGACGGCGAAGAAGAACCTTGCCCTTCTGTGGCTTCTCCTTGGCGGTATCGGAGGGGCTCACAAGAAGACCGCTTGCGGTCTTCTCCTCCTCTTCGATGGCCCGCACGATCAGCCGATCGCCCAGGGGCTTGAGCTTCATGTCGAAAGAACCTCCGCTTGCATGGAAAGAATGGCGGCGACACTGGGTCGCCGCCCCTTGGCGCTCACCGCCGGCTCGAGTGCCAACGCCCGTCAATCTAGGAAAAGCGCCCCCCGTCAAGGGCAGTTGGCGCTTTTCTCGCGGGAATTGCCGACGAAACCTCGGAAGCGAGCGCGAAGCGCTCACGAGATTCCTGACTGGAGGTCGTGCTTATTCTCAAAACGCGGGCCAGGATGGCCCGCGAGGCAGACTAAGTTTGATCCGGCGGCCTCAAGTCTCAGCCGGATGGCCCACCGCGGACCCCGCAACCACATGGCCCGCGGAGCAGGGACTTCAGTTCTGCGCGCCGCCGAAGCCCTTCATGGCCTCGGTCATGCCTGCCGGCTTGTCCACGATCTGCGAGAAGCGCACGACGGTGACGACGTCATCCATGCTCACGGTGCGCCCGTAGATCTGCTCAAGGAAGTGGATCAGCTCCTCATGGCGGCGGAACTCGGGGTTGTCATGCTTGATGTCGCGCGGGGAGAGCTCGGCCAGGCGCATCACCTCGACCTGGTCGATGACCGCCTCGAAGATGCGCTCGCGCGGGGAGTACTGGTAGCCGATCGTGACCAGCACCAACTGGTTCTTGCGGTACTTCGCCGACTTGTCGCCGATCCGGATCGTGGCCGTCTTGCGGCCTCGCTTGAGCTCGTCGGCGAAGATCGTCGAGTAGAAGTTGAGCACCTGCACGACGGAAGGCTACTCCAGGGCCGCGAGCGCGCGCCGCGCCACCTCCCGCTCGCCCTCATAGCTGAGCGCGATCGGCGCCTCGCCCAGATCCATCCAGCGCGCCACCTCGACCTCGTCGTCGTGATCGGCGGTGTCGCCGGAGAGGTAGCGAAACAGAAAGAACGCGACCGACTTGCGCACCGCGCGCCCATCGCGGCGATACCAGTAGCGCACCTCCCCCAGATCCTTCACCAGCTCGGCGCTGACGCCCGTCTCCTCGCGGACCTCGCGCGTGGCTGCCTGTTGCGCGTTCTCGCCGGGATCGAGATGGCCCTTTGGCAGGCACAGCACCTTCGAGCCGTCCGCGGCGAGGCGCGTGGGGACGATCACGACCACCTTCCCGTCGTGCACGACCACTCCGCCGGCGGAGCGCTCGCGCGGGCGCGCGGGTGTACGACCGCTCTTGGGGGTCTTACGGCTCTCTGCCGCCTCGGAGGCCTTATGCTTCTCCGCCGGCGTGCGACCGCCCTCGGAGCGCTTGCGCTTCTCAGAAGACATACGCCTGCAGCGCGTCGGGGTCGTGCACGACGAGCCGGCCGCGACCCTGGGAGATGACTCCGGCGCGCTCGAGCACTGCCAGGAAGCGGCTGGCCGACTCGCGTGAGGATCCGGCCAGCTGGGCAAGGTCAGCCTGGGTGGCAATCACGGGCACCTCCGCCGGCTTGGCGCCCTCGGCAACGGCCTGTGTGACGAGCTCGCCGAGCACCGAGGCGACACGCGACTGGACCGTCTGAAAGGACTGGCGCGAGAGGCGCTCGTTGCTTTCGCGCAGGCGCCTGCCAAGGGCAATCACCAGGCGGGTGGAGATCTGCGGGTGCTCGACCATCAACCGACGCATGTCGGGACCCAGCACGGCCACCACGCCGAGCTCCTCCAGCGCCTCGACGGTCGCCGAGCGGCGCTCGTCCTCGAACAGCGCGAGCTCGCCGAAGATGTCTCCGGGGCCGAAGGTGGCGAGCGTGATCGTGCGCCCGTCGCCGTGCTCGCGCACCGCGCGGGCGTGGCCGCTGCGCACGATGTAACACGTGTCGCTGGAGTCGCCCTCGCGAAAGACCGCCTGCCCCGGCGCGAAGCTGCGTGGCACGGCCAGCTCGGCGATCCGCTGCAGGTCCTCGGGCACGAGCGTCGAGAACACGGGCACGGACCCCAGCAGCTCCACCACCTCTGCTGAGCTCGGTCCCACCACGCCAGAGGAGATATCACACCGGCGCCGGGTCACACCGGCGCGGGATCGCAGCGGCGCGCGTGCCGACCGACGCTCCAAGAGCGTGCCGGCGCTACGGTCAGCGCATGGTTTATTTGAAGCTGCTGGCCTCGCTGGCCGCGGTGGGCGCGCTCGGTCCGCGCACGGACTGACGCAGTCCCGCCAGCTGTGGGCCACGGTGGATGTGTGCAACCCGCATGACCAGCCCGATACGATCGGCATCCGCGGCTCGATGCCCACCGACGGACACCCGGCGACACCCTCTATATGCGCTTTCGCGTGCAGTACGAAAACACCGCGACCAAGCAGTGGGTGTACATCGCCAAGGGGGCCGACTCGGGCTTTCAGCCGGTGCATTCCAAGGGCGCGGCGAGCCAGTCGGGGCGCAACTTCCAGCTCGTCCCGCCGGCGGGACCTTTCACGCTGCGCGGCGTGGTGAGCTTCCAGTGGCGCCACGGTGCGCGCGTGCTGCACAGCGCGTCGCTGATCACCACCGCGGGGCGTCAGAGCCTCGCGGGCGCGGACCCCTCCGGTTACAGCGCCGCGACCTGCACGATCGGCTGAGACAGCGCACATCTGGACGGCACCCGTCCGGGGCGCAGGGGAGCTGATCGAAGAAGGAAGCCCTCCAGGGGCTCCCGGATGACCGGCCTTGGCCCGTCCTCGGCCCCGCCGAGTCGGACGCACGAAGCGACCGGCTGGGCGCGTTGGTTGTGCGGATCGCGAGCGCCTTCTTGAACGCTCAGTGCGGCCAGCCTACGGTGCAGCGACGATGAAATACACAGAGACCCACACCCCCGCAAACGGGACGACCAGGGGCACTCTCGCCCGACACCCGCTCCGTGCCCGCTGTTCTGGCCCGAGGAGGAACAGCATGGCGTGCGCTACGTGCCGCTGCACGCCGACCTCAGCGAGGAGCTTCGCCGCTGATGCCGAGGCTGCGCGAGCTCGCCGCGGTAGGCGACGCGCTGCGCAGCCTGCAGACGCGCGATGGCGCACCGGTCAGCGTCGAGGCTGTCGACGCGCTGGCGGAGCGCACCGGAAAGATGCTCCTCCAGATCGCCGCCGCGATGAAGGAGGGCAGGCCGGCGAGATCGTGCGGATGCGCGCCGCTGCCTTCCTGGAGGGCGGCTCCCACGGCGAGGCGGCGACCCGCGAGGGCGACCTGTATGAGCTGCCCGAGCTGACCGTGCTGTGCGGCCCGCAGTGCACCTGGCGCCTGAAGACGCCCTCACCGCTGCACACGGTCGTGGCTAGCGGCGCAACCGCCCCTACGACGAGGTGGTGCGCTCGCTGGACGAGCACCTGCAGCAGGCCGCGGGCGAGCTGCGCTCGGAACTAATGAAAACTGCCCCCCGCCTTGCGGAGTTGCGCCTGGACGAGTCCTATCCGATGCGCGTCACCGACATGGTGGCCTGCGGCGGCGAGGCCAACGCCTACCCCAAGCACTTCGCCTACTTCCTGCCCGAGGACGAGGGCGTCAAGGGCGAGCCGGGACAGCGCAAGAAGACGATCGTCTTTCGCAACGCCTATCGCGACCGCTTCACGGTGATCAGCCAGCCCTTGGGCGAGGCGGTCTTCAGCGGCCCCGAACGCAACCCGCGGGCACCCGTCGAGCGTGCGCTGCTGGGGTGGTTCCGCGGCCACGACATCGGCCACACCGCGACGCTCCCCAGCACCGACTACGGCTGGCGGCTGGATTTGGGGCACGAGTCGTTCATGATGATGCAGGAGGCCGTGAGCGATGTGTATGGGCTGCTTTTGACGCTCACGCCCACCTGGCGATCGCTGATCGAGCTGGAGCCCGCCGACATCGCCGATGTGTTCCTCGCAGAGCTCCTGCACTACCTGCGACGTGGGCCGTGGCTGTATGGCGATGCCGGCGCTGCCTATGTCGAGCTGGGATATCTGCTGGCCAACGACTTCATGGACCTGCTACCGGACGGTCGCGTTAGCTGGGAGGTGGAGCGACTGCACGAGGGCATGCGCAGCCTCGCCCGCGAGATGGCCGCCGCGGTGCTCGAGCCGACCGACGCACTGCCGTGCAAAAGGTTCGTGGCCGACTATGCCTGGCCCACACAGACGCCGGCGGCGCAGGTGCTCAGCCGGCTGCATGGTCCGCTGCGCGGGGTGCCCTCGGCGCTGGCCTATCGCGAGGCGCCGGCCGAGCTCACGGTGCACGAGCCGCAGGCGCTCGTTGCTTGAGCTAGCCGAACAAGCGCGGGTCGTTGGTGATGATGCCGTCGACGCCCAACGCCGTGAGGCGGGCCATCTGGTCGGCGTCGTCGACGGTCCAGACGTAGAGTTCTCCGCCGCCCTCAGCCACGGCATGCACGAGCGCGGGTGTGACCAGGCGCCAATGGGACATGATCGCATCGAAGCGCCCACAGCGCAGCTCTGTGCGGGCGCGGCGGGGCAGCCAAGCGCGGTAGCCCACGAGCAGCGCCAGCGCGGGCGCAATCGTCCAGCGGTTCTCGGTGTAGTCGCGGCGGGCGCGCGGCACCGACCAGCCCACGCGCAGCGAGGGCTCCACGGCCCGCATCGCGTCGAGCTCGCGCGGATAGGTGGCGCTCACGAGCGAACGCTCCACGAGGCCTGCATCGCGCAGCGCCGCCACCACGCGCGCGCCATAGCCTGGGAGCTTGACGTCGACGTCGAGTTCGATGCCCTCGTAGGCGGCGCCCGCGAGGTGCTCGAGGCCCTCCTCTAGGGTGAGCGGCTCGCTCGCGCGCAGTGCCTCGTAGTCGTGCGCGAGCAGCAGGCGCCCGCTGCCGTCGGGATGCTCGGGGAGGATGTCGAACTCGATCATGTCCACACCCGTGCGCACTGCGGCCTCGAAGGAGGCGAGTGTGTTGCCGGGCGCGATGTGCGCCGCCCCCTTGTGGCCGACCCGCCGCGGATGCGGCGGGCTCACCCCATGCGACTGTGCCATGACCCTACGATAGGTGCTGGAGAGGCGGGCGGCAGGTGCGGCTCAGACCTGCGCGACGAGGCGGCGTCGCG
Organism: uncultured Solirubrobacterales bacterium; assembly: GCA_963788715.1. Taxonomy (GTDB): domain Bacteria; phylum Actinomycetota; class Thermoleophilia; order Solirubrobacterales; family Solirubrobacteraceae; genus Palsa-744. Next base: position 28,798 of record CAWBID010000055.1, on the reverse strand, counting down.
GCTGGCGCTTGGAGGTCTCGATCGCCGCAAGCGCGGGCTTGGGGCCGAGGTAGGGCGCGAGCACGAGAAAGGCGAGGTGGTCGACCAGACAGGGCAGGTAGCGCAGACGGTTGCGCACCGCGTAGCCACTGAGCACAGTCCACAGCCCGCCCACGACCGCCTCAGCCGCGAGCGTGGGTGCGCGGCGGGGCTCGGGTGCGCTCTCCTCGAGCAGTCTCACGAAGGAGTCGAGCGTTGCGTTGAGGCGCTCCACCATGCGCGCACCGACGTCGAAGAGGTCGATGAAGGCCATCCGCACAAGGCCGGGATGGGCGACGAAGTAGTCGACGGCCGCGGTCACGCCCAGATAGACGGCCTCGGGCCAGGAGCTCGCGCGGCTCGCGGCTGCGCGGATGGTCGCGACCGTTTCTTCGGCGAATTCGTCGAGCACGGTCAGGAAGCACTGGTCCTTGTTGGGGAACTGCTTGTGGAACGCTTCCGTGGACATCCCCGCGAACTGCGCGATCTGCGGATCGGAGAGCTCGCCGAAGCCCTCGTCGAGCGTGAGGTGGACCACGGCGCCGAGCACTCGCGAGCGGCGATCGTCGCCGGAGAGGAAGCCCGCCGGCGAGACCGGTACGTGCGGCGGGTTGGGCAGCGCGATCGTCGTCAGACGCCCGGCGGCGGGTGAACGGTAGGCGCTGACCCAGTCGAGCAGTTCGTCGGTCAGCCCCGGCAGCTCATACTCGCGCCCGTGGCGCAGGCGCGCTGAGGTGACGTAGCGTCCGCCGCCGACGATCGCCCTGGGGGCCAGCGGCGGCAGCTTGATCCCGTCGGGCGCGACGCTGAAGGCGGTGGCAACGACGCGTTCGTAGGCGCTCGCGGCGAGCAGCAGGCGCTCGCGCGCGCGAGGGCCGATGCCGAGGCCCTCGATCAGCACGAGGCGCGTGCACTTGGAGTTGCGCGCGGCGTCCTCGACGAACGCCTGACAGGAGCGGTGCAGGCGATTGGCCCAGCCCCGGTCGCTCAGCCACGCGTCGAGCACGCGCTTCTTTGAGCGAGCGACGGAGATGTCGTAGGTCGCCAGGAAGCACTCTTCCTTGTTGGCGAACTGTTCGTAGAAGGCGCGCCGCGAGACGCCGGCGAGGCCGATGACGTGCGCGACGGTGGTGTTCGGTGTAGCCCGCTCTTGTGCACGGCCTCGATCATGGCGCCGTACAGTCGCGTGCGCTGATGCCGAGCGACTGCTTCGCGGTCCAAACCATGCGGACCATGCGGTAGTCTCCGGTACATCGGCCGCATCTCTCTCCCTGTTCCACTCATCCCCACGATTCCAGAAGACAAGCAGAAACCCTACCATTTCGCAAGTATTTATTGCCGGGATGGCCCCGAATGTTTCTAGCCCTCCCGCCGGGGAAAGGCCCGAAAGTTTCGGATATGCAGGGACTTAAACGGCGGCTGAAGACTCGAACTTCTAGAGCGCCCAGAACGCCTCAGAAACGCGCCGGAATCGTTCAAGCGCTCAAGGTGAGCCGACGCGGCCCGGCGTGGAAGCCGACAGCGGCCAACAGCGGCTCCCAATGAGAGCCGAGCACCGACTCACCGTCGACCTTCTCAAGCGCGATCCGCCGCAGGTGTCCGGCCCGCGCGTAATCGGCGAGCGCGCTCAAGGCAGCAGGCAGACGCGGGTCCTCAGGCGCGACGAGTACCTGCATGGCACGGGCGCCGCGCTCAAGGTAGAGCAGCGGCTCGGAGCCAACGAGCACCACGTGCGCCCCCGCGGCGCGCGCCGGGCGCCGGGTCGCGCGCGGCGCCGACGGGGAGGATTTGGAAAGGCTCCGCTTCGCTGCGCCGTGTGGGTCGCGCGTTGACGAAATTGCTGGCCGCTCGGGCCAGGGGAGAGCACCACCGTATGGCTGTGCGGGGTCGGTCGCTGCCAACACGAGCGGGGGAGCCTCGGCGGGAGTAGGCCCGGCGCGCAGCCGCTCAACCGCGCCCGGCAGCGCGAACTGCGCGCCGCCAAGGCCCTCGACGAAGTAGCCCCGGCGGGCGACGCCCAGCGTCTCCAGCTGGCAAAGCTGGGGATAGAGCGCGGAGAACCCGCCCGCTATGCCCTCGGCGAGGACCAGCTCACGGGTGAGGATGCCGTAGCGCTCCAACAGCAGCTCGGCCTGCGCCCGGCGACGCGCGCTCGGGTCGACCTGCGCGGCAAACAGAGAGGCGGTTAGCGACCAGCGCCCAGGAGGATTGGCGCGACTGAAGGCCTGCCCGCCGCGGCGCGTGGAGAACCGCCGCCCGCTCGCGCCGATCGTGGCGCGGCCAGCCCGGGGCGCAGCCTGCGAGCGCGCGAGCGACAGCGCGGGAGCGCGCAGCGCAGCGAAGGCGTCGTTCGTGACGGCACCGGACCAGGCGAGATCCCAGAGCGCCTCCTGAATTACGGCGGGCTCGAAGGCAAGATCGACGAGCAGATCGCTGAAGAAGCAGGAGCCAACAGTAAGCCGCTCGCGCAGCGCCTCGTGCTGGGGCGAAGCCAGCAGCTCAGGCGAGAGGCTCTTTGTCTGCGCGGGCGGCCCGAGCAGCGAGAGGTCCTCGCGGAAGTAAAGCGCTACCCGCCCACCGTTGCGCCCCAAGGCGCCCGCGCCGAGCCACAGCAGCTCGCCGCTCGCGCAAAGAGCATCAAGCCAAGCCGGGGAGTAGCTCGCCGAGACGACGAGGCAGCACATCGCGCTCCCACGTCTCGGGCGTGAGCGCAAGACCCTGCAGCGGTACCAACTGCTCGCGCAGGCGATCGATCGCCGCGGCGTCACTGCCAGGTCCCTTGGAGTAGCGATCCACTCCCTGCCAGGCGGTAGGAAGGCGGCGAAAGCGCGCGGGTCGGATGGCTCGATCTCCTTGCGCAGAACCGCCAGCGAAGCGCGGCGCAGGCGCCGCAGGACATTGGTGTCACACCACTCGCGCTCACCGCTGGTGCCGCCGGGCAGCAGCTCGCCACGCACCAACTCGCCGCCGCGCTCCAGCTCGGCAAGCGCGAGTGCGGCATCGAGGCCGTAGCGATCCTTAGGCTCGCGCGGTGGGAAAGGGCGCGTGCGTCTGCGCGTAGCGGCGCAGCAGCGCAACGAGCGCTTGGGGCACCTCGCCGAGGAAGACCTCGGGCAGACCGCCGGGCGGGACCGACGCCGAGCGCGTCGCGGTAGAGGCCGGCGTCGGCAGCGTCGATCCAGCGCGGCTCGCCGCCGATGCGCACATGGATCGCGCGCCGTTCGCGCACCAGCTCGGCGAGCAGCGCGGGCGCATCGATGCCGGCGTGCACGCGCTCGGCGGCCTCCTCGGTGCTCAGATCGCCGATGCGCCGCAGCACGTCATGGAGTTCGTCACGGGTGGCGGCGCGGGTGCGATCGCGAGCGGTGCTGGAGATCGTCCTGCAGCTGTTCCATCGCGCCGCGGTCGATCAGGTCGCGCAGCTCCTCCTGGCCCAGCAGCTCGCGCAGCAGATCCCGGTCAAGCGACAGCGCGGCAGCGCGACGCTCGGCATTGGGCGTGTCGCCCTCATACATATAGGTAGCGACGTAGTCGAACAGCAGCGAGGAAGCCAGCGGCGAGGCGGTCGGTGTCTCGACCTCAACCACCGTCAGCTCACGACGCTGCAGCTTGCTGAGCAGCTCGCGCAGCCCCGGCAGGTCGAGCACATCGCGCAAGCACTCGCGGTAGGTCTCAAGGATGATCGGGAAGTCCCCGTAGCGCTTGGCGACCTCCAGCAGGGTCTGCGCCTTCAGGCGCTGCTGCCACAGCGGCGTGCGCTTGCCGGGATAGGCGCGCGGGATCAGCAGTGCGCGGGCGGCATTCTCGCGGAAACGCGCACCGAACAGAGCCGAGGAGGAGAGCTCGCCGACAACGAGGTCCTCAAGCTCCTCGGGGTCGATCACACGGCCGATCGATCCCACCCAGCCCACCTGGCTGCGGCGCCCGCGCGGCCCGCCATGCCGCGACCGTGGCGGCATCGACGTCGCCGCCGGCTCCCCCGGCAATGTCCAGCGCCGAAGGGCCTCGTCCCCCTCGGCGTCGGGCAGATGCACGACGATGCCGTCGTCCGACCAGATCGCGTCGGCCTCAAGGCCCAGCTCATCGCGGATGCGCGCTGACAGCGCCAGCCCCCAGGCGGCATGGATGCGCCCGCCATAAGGCGAGAGCACGCACAAGCGCCAGTCGCCGATCTCATCGCGGAAGCGCTCGATCACGATCGTCTTGTCACTCGGCACCACTCCCGTGGCCGCGCGCTGCTCGCGTAGCAGCTCCACGAGATTGCTGGCGGCGCGACGGTCGAGGTCGTAGTCGCGCTCCAGCACCTCGGGCTCCTGATCGACGGCCCAGCGCGAGAAGGCACCGATCGCCTCGCCGAGCTCCTTTCCTCGCCCGATGCCATCGCCCTTCCAGAAGGGAATCGCCCCCGGCACTCCAGGGGCGGGCGTGACGATCACACGATCGCGCCCGATCTCCTCGATGCGCCAGCTCGAAGCGCCCAGCAGGAAGACCTGCCCGGGGCGCGCCTCGTAGACCATCTCCTCATCGAGCTCTCCTACGCGCCGCCCATCCGGTAGCACGACCATGTAGAGGCCGCGATCGGGGATCGTCCCGGCGTTGGCGACGGCCAACCCACGGGCGGCCTTGCGCGGACGGATGACCCCGGCGAGGCGATCCCAGACGATGCGTGGGCGCAACTCGGCAAACTCGCTGGACGGATAACGCCCATCGAGCATGTCGAGCACGTTCTCCAGCTGCACGCGCGAAAGCTCCGCGTAGGTATGGGTACGCGTAACGCGCGCGTACAGCTCATCGATCTGGAGCTCCTCCTCGGCGGCAGCCATCGCAACGATCTGCTGCGCCAGCACGTCGAGCGGATTGCGCGGTACGACCGTCGACTCGATCGCACCTTCGCGCATTCGCCTCGCGACGACCGCGCACTCCAGCAGGTCAGCGCGGAACTTGGGAAAGATGCGTCCCTTGGAGACGTCGCCGACGTTGTGCCCCGCACGCCCGATGCGCTGCAGGCCGGCGGCGACCGACTTGGGCGACTCGACCTGGATGACAAGGTCCACCGCGCCCATGTCGATACCCAGCTCAAGGCTTGAGGTGGCGACGATGCAGGGGATGGCCCCGGCCTTCAACGCTCCTCCACGACCAGGCGCTCCTCGCGCGCAAGCGAGCCGTGGTGGGCACGCGCAACCTCGGCCTCTGCAAGCTCATTGAGGCGCAGCGCCAGGCGCTCGGCGCTGCGGCGGTTGTTGACGAAGATGATCGTCGAGCGGTGCTCGCGCACCAGCCTCAGCAGCTCCGGGTACATCGCCGGCCAAATCGAGCGCACCGTTGGCTCACCGCCGGCCAGGGGATCGAGCTCAGGACTTTGGACACCACCAATCTCTGGTTCGGTCATCGACTCGACCGGCACGTGGATCTGGAGATCGAGCGGCTTACGGATGCCGGTATCGACAATTTTGCACTTGCGCTTTGGTCCGACCATGAAGCGCGCGACCTCCTCCAGCGGGCGCTGCGTGGCGGAGAGTCCGATGCGCTGAACGTCGCGCTGCACAAGTGCATCCAAGCGCTCCAGCGTCAGCGCCAGGTGCGCCCCTCGCTTGGTGGCCGCGACCGCGTGGATCTCATCAAGGATCACCCACTCGACCCCGCGCAGGATCTCGCGCGCGCGAGATGTCAGCATCAGGTAGAGCGACTCCGGCGTGGTGATGAGCACGTCGGGCGGATGGCGCAGCATCTGCTGGCGCTCGCGCTGGGAGGTGTCGCCGGTGCGTAATGCGACGGCACGCGGGGCTCCTCGCTCGCGCCGAGCCCCGCTTCGATCCCGCGCAGCGGCGCGCGTAGGTTGCGCTCGATGTCGTAGCTCAGAGCGCCTTCAGCGGCGAGACGTAGAGCAGCCGCGTGCGGCGCTCGCCCTTCGGGGCCGGTTCGGCCGTGAGGCGATCGAGACCCCAGAGGAAAGCAGCAAGCGTCTTGCCCGAGCCGGTCGGCGCGGAGATGCAGCACGTTCTCGCCCGTGGCGATCGCCGGCCAGGCCTGCTCCTGTGCCTGAGTGGGCGCGGCGAAGGCAGCTGGAACCACTCACGTACGCGCGGAGCGAAAGGGGACAGAGGGTGGCGCAGCTGGCCGGAGGCCGGCTGGCCGAAACGGGGACTCGCGCCAGAGGCGCGTGTCCCCCGGCTTCGGTCGGGCCCTCTGTTTTTCCGCCGAGACATCGACCGCCGAGGCATCGCGCGCGTACGGGGAGCACCCCTGGATGCGTTGCTTAGGCGCCGGTGATCTCCAACACTGCACCTATGCCTCCCGCGGACCCAATGCTCGAAGCCACTGTGGATGACCTCCTGCCCACGGCACCTGCGCCCAGCGCGGCTTCGCCGGGCGCCGGGCAGGTCGGCTCCCAGCGCGTGCCCGACGTGGTGGAGCTGCTGCCAGGAGAGTGCGTGGCGTCGACGGCGCTGGCCGAGGAGCTGACCGTCTCCCCCACGGAGGCACCCGAGCTGTTCTGCCGTGCGGCCCACCGCGCCGCGCGACGCCTGCCCGATCGCCTCGTGGAAGTGCTGGCGGACTTCGCCACCACGGCTCGCACGCCGGCACGCTGCTGCTCGATCGCCTGCCGCGCCTGGGGCCCCCGCCGGCCCCGGAGCACGTCTCCTCTGGAGGTGCCGGCGCACAGACACACGAGCCGCCACACCTCCCGACAACCGCTCCCACCTGGCGGAAACCACGCGGTTGGCGCGAGCACAGGCGATCATCAACCACGCCTGCGGCCAGATGGTGGCCTATGAGGCCGAGGGCCACGGGCGCCTCTACCAGGACATGGTCCCCAACCGCGCGATGGCGCTGAGCCAGACCAGCCTCGGCTCGGGCGTCGAGCTAGAGCTGCACACCGAGCAGGCCTTCTCCAGCTGCGCCCCGACGTGCTGAGCCTGGCTTGCCTGCGCGGTCATCCCGCCGCCAAGACCTTCGTGCTGCCCGCGCACGTGCTGCTGGAGCACATGACCGCCTTCGAGCGCAAACTGCTGCGCCGCGAGCTGTGGACGACCGGCGTGGATGGCTCCTTCAGCTGGGTGGCCACGAGTTCAAGGAAGGCGACGTGCGCGGGCCACTGGCGATCATCGACGGGGCCGAGGACGACCCCACGATCGTGTTCGACCAGGACCTCATGAGCGGCGTCACCGATGAGGCCGACGCGATGATCGCGCGGGTCGTTGAGATCTACCGCGCCGAGCGCCGTTCGGTCATCCTGCAGCCCGGTCAGATTCTGCTGGTCGACAACGTTCGCTCCGTCCACGGCCGCTCCCCCTTCACACCCTCTTTCGACGGTCGAGACAGGTTCATCATCCGCTCCTTCGCCGTGCGCGACCTCGTGCGCACCCGTTACGCACGGCCCGGCAACGGGCGGGCGATCGCCGCCGAATACAGCTGAGCCAGCTCGTAGCGTGGGGTTCGGCGGTTCATTTTCGGGCGTGTACTAAACGCATATTCCGAACGCGGGACAGTTTCAGTATGCTGGCGCACATGCTCGGTGGGGGCGATAACGACGAGCTCGATCGATATGGAGAGCCCATGGGCAGTCCCCGCTGGGCGGGCCAGTTCCAGCAGCCCGATGACGCGTTGGCGGACGGTTCCGGGGGTGCACCGCTCCCGCGTGACCCCTCCGCTCCGCGCGGACAGCGTCAGTGGACCCCGCTCGCACGCGCCCTCGCCGCGACCGGCGACCAGTGGACGCTCCTGATCGTCCTCGCGCTCGCCGACGGTCCACGCCGCCTCAGCGACCTGCGCAGCCGCCTGCCGGGGATCAGCACCGGCGTGCTCAACCGCCACCTGCAGCAGATGCTCACACTTGACCTGATCCTGCGCCAACGTTTCCGCGAGCTCCCGCCCCGCGTCGAATACAAGCTGACCGCGGCCGGCGATGCCCTGCTGCCGATCGTCACCGCGCTCACCCGCTGGGGAATGAATCACCGCTGGTCGCTTCCCGAGCCCCGCGAGCGCATCGACATCGGCGCCCTGCTGCAACTCCTCCCCACACTGCTCGAGCGCGAGGACCCGCCCGACGGGGTGATCGAAATGATCGTCGAGCTCCCCGATGGCTCCGATCGCCAGCTGTTCAACATCCTCCAGGGACGCGTCACGCCGGTTGAACTCGGCTCGATGATGCCATGGACGCGCCTCACCGGCGGACCGGGCGACTGGATCGACGCTCTGGGACCGCGCTGCGAGGCCGCCTCACTCGAGATCACCGGCGATCGCCAGCTCGCGCTGCAGCTGCTCGCCGCGCTTCCGCGCCTGCCCTGAGCCCCCCGGGGCGCGCATGTGAGACCGCGCACGCCGTGTGGCCGCGCTCCCTGCCGGCCGGTCTCACACGTCCGCTGCCGACGGATCATGGCTCGATCCGCGCGGCGCCCACCTCCAGCAGGCAAAGGCACAGGAGCTCAACCGTCACATACAGAAAGCGCGCGCGGATGGGGTCCTCGGCGATGTGGTCGGCAAACACCTCTTCCAGCAGCTCGGCGACGGTCATGGGTGTGGCAAGACACTCGACCACCTGCTCCAGACGCGCGGGCGGGTCGTTGATGAACGCCTGCGAGCCCAATTCCCAAAAACTGTCGGGCAGATCGTGAGCACGACCGTAATAGGCCGGCACCGCCGCCGCAGCGATCTGCACACGATCACCTCCGGGCTCGAGCGCAAGCGCTCGACCTACGAGGCTTGCGCCGGAGAGATTGGTATATGTCACCGCCCCGCCCCCCGGCCGCGCCACGAGCGTCGAGGCGTAGTACTCGTGCATGCCCATCCGCTCCAGGTGCTCGTCCGCTCGCGCGAGCATCGCAAGCGGCGCGATCCCCGGATTGACGGGTAGCGCGTGATGGGCCGTGAGCGCCGCCCGCACCGAGGCCGGAATGCGGCTCTCGGTCATCACCGACACGTCCCACCCCACGCGCGGAGCCAGCTCGCGCAGCTCGCCGAGCAGCAGCGGCCCCCGCTCGTCGCCGAGGCTCTGAAAGCGCATCACCACGACCCCCGTGGAGGCGGCGAGCGAGGTGTGGCAGCGATCGAGGAAGAGCCGCATCAGCTGCAGGCCATCCGGCCCCCCCGCCCCGTCCGGCGGATAGGTGAGCCCCGGTGGCACCGGCACACCGGGCAGGTTCCCCACGACGCAGTCAAACGCGGCCGGCGGTTCATAGACGTCGAGCTGGGCCAGCGTCGAGCGCACCTTCTCGCCCATCCCGTTGAGTCCCATCGAGAGCCCCGTCGCCTCCACGCAGGCCGGCACCACGTCGATCGCGTGCACCTGCTCGCACGTGCGCCCCAGCGCGCAACTGGAGATCCCCGAGCCGCTGCCCACGTCGAGCGCCCGCCCGCGCGCGGACACCGCCAGGATCGCCTCGGCGAAACGCAGCGAGTCCTCGCCGATGTGCACCCCTCCCCGGGCTCCCGCGCAGGGACGGTCGCGGGCCGCCACCAGGCCGCGGTGGGCGGTCAGCTCGAACCGTCCGGGCCGGTCGGGGTCCTCGGCGAGACCGGCGGCGCACAGGTCCTCCCACAGTGGCTGCTCGAAGCGCTCGCGCTCGACCTCGCCCAGGTGCGCCAGCCGCCACAGGTGCTCTCCGAGGCCGCCGGAGCCCGCGCCGCGCACTTCCGGCGGGGGCCACGGCTCATACGTGGCAAAGCCTCCGCGTCGCGCCGTTTCCACGCGCTCGGCAAAGCACGTGCGCGCCAGCAGATCCGCGAGCCTCGCGGCGGCGGCGCCGTCGAGCGCCGGCGTTGTTGGGATGGCGGGAGTGGACAACGTTTTTCAGCAGGTCGCGTTCACCGCGGGTTGCGCAGGGCGGGGAAGGGGATGACCTCGCGCAGGGTCTCGCGACCGGTGAAGATCGCCAGGAGGCGATCCACGCCGATACCGGCGCCACCGAGCGGCGGCATGCCGTGCTCCATCGCACGCACGAACTCCTCATCCGCCGGATAGGGCTCCTCGCCCTCGTCCAGCGGCCGGCGGTTGCGCTGTTCGACGAAGCGCCGCCGCTGCTCGTCGGGATCGTTGAGCTCGCTCGAGCCCGAGGCGACCTCGATGCCGCGCATGACCACCTCGAAGTGCTCGATCAGCTCGGGCTGCTCGCGATGGCGCTTGACCACCGGGTGAAACTCGACCGGGAAGTCATAGATGATCGTCGGCTGGTAGATGTGCGGCTCGATCAGCTTGGAGTACAGCGCCGCCACCAGCTGCCCCCAGGTGGCATCGGGGCCCACGCGGTCGCCCAGGCACTCGATGAGCTCCTCGCGCTCGGCCACCGCCACGTCGAGGTTGAGGTTTTCGGCGATCACGTCGCGCACCGAGATGCGCCGCCAGGGCGGCGTCAGGTCGATGCTCCGGCCGCTGTGCTGCTCGATCACCGTGCCCCCCAGCACGCGCCGCGCGACCCCGGCGATCAGCTGCTCCATGTAGGTGTAGACGTCGTGATAGTCCGCATAGCTCATCTCCCACTCCAGCAGCGTGAACTCCGGTGAGTGCTTGTGCGAGATGCCCTCGTTGCGGAAGCACTTGTCGAGCATGTAGACGCGCTCCAGCCCGCCCACCACGCAGCGCTTGAGGTGGAATTCGCCGGAGATCGTCAGCGACAGGTCGCGGTCCAGCGCGTTGTGGTGGGTCACGAACGGCCGTGCATTGGCGCCCCCCGCGAGCGTCTGCAGGACGGGCGTTTCGATTTCGATGAAGCCGTGCTCGTTCATCCAGTCGCGCAGCGCCGCGATCGTACGGGCGCGCGTCACGAACAGCTCGCGCGTGGCCTCGTTGGCGATCAGGTCGAGCTCGCGCCGGCGGTAGCGCGTCTCCATGTCCCCGAGGCCGTGGTGCTTGGCCGCAGGCGGGCGCAGGGCCTTGGCCAGCAGTGTGCACCCCTGAACGGCCAGCGAGAGCTGCCCGTTGGGGGTCACGTAGATGGCGCCATCGATGCCCACGAGGTCACCCGTGTCGAGCTCGAGCATGCGCTGAAAGAGCGCCTCGGGGGTCGCCTGCGCCCGCGCCACGATCTGAATCCAGCCGCTTGAGTCGCGCACGTCCACGAACATCGTGCGACCGTGTCCGCGACGGGCCACCACGCGCCCGGCAATCCGGTAGCGCCACTGTGCGTGCTCGCCCGCTCCGAGCTCCTCGGGGTCGTGCGTGGAGTGGATCGCGGCGATCATCGTGCGATCGGGGTAGTCGTGCGGATAGGGATCCTGCCCGCGTGAGCGCAGCCGCTGCACCTTGGCGCGGCGTTCGCCCATCACGATCGCTTCGCGATTGGTGAGCGCCGGCACCGGGGCATCGGGGGGCGTCCTGCCCGGCGCGTCCCGCACGCCAGGTGCATCCCGCACCCCAGAGGCACCGCGCACGCCAGGCGCATCCCGCTCGCCAGTGGCGTCCCGCACACCGGAAGCAGCGGCGGATGTGGAGGCGCTCCTCGACTCGGCGGCGATCCTCGGCTCGGTGGTCTCTCGGGGCACGATCCTGACGATATGCACCGCCGACCCATCAAGTCAAACAGTCGGAGACACTGCCGCTGTTAGAAGCGAGGAGTTCCATTCTTCGGGGTACAGTTCCTTACAGAACATCCGAATGCCCCCAGAGAGATCATGACGGAGCTGCTCATCACCTATCCCGCCGGCAGCACAGCCGAGAGCTCGACTGTGGTGGCCCTCACGCGCGGTGAGGGACACCTGCTGTTCGCCGTCGATCGCACCCCCTGTCACCCAGAGAGCCCACGTTGGCCCGACCAGCCCGCCGATCGCTGCACGGTGAGCACCACCGCCGAGGCCGAGGCTGTCGCGGTGGAATGCCTCGAGGGCTTCCTGCGCGCCAGCAAGCTGGAGATTGGCGAGCCGAGAGCAAAGCCGAGGGCCGAAAAGCAGACGGAGGGAGAGCCCGAGAGGTCAGAGCCCGGAGCGGACGAGGAGCCTCCAGCGGACGAGGAGCGAGGCGACGAGGAAGCGGTGCAGACAATCCCATGCGTAGTGCACCGCGCCTCGGCGGATCTCGCCATCCACGTCGGCGACGAGGTGCGACTGAGCGTAGACGAGGACTATCGCGAGCTCGTCTCGGTCAGCCACTCGCGCTGTCACCTCGTGAGCCTCGCGCTGAACGCAGCGTTGGCGCCTGCGTGGCGCAAGGAGCCGCCCGCCCGCGATTCCCTGGGGAATCCCGACTTCGACAAGCTGGCGATCGTTTCCAGCAAGATCGGCGAGCATGGCTCAGAAGACGTCTACCGCGTCGGCAAGAGCCTGCGTAAGGCGGGCTTTTCCGCGGACTTGCTGAGCGACACGGGGGCGCTGGCACTGCAGGTCAGCGCCAGCGCCGGGCGCTGGCTGCAGTCGGACCCCGAGATAGAGGTAACTCCTGGACGTTGTCGCCTCCAGGAGCGCAGAACGTGGTCCTGTGCGCTGCCCGAGGGAGTCGCGAGCTTTCCCTGCGGCGGCACCCACCCCACGCGGCTGGAGCCAGAGAACGAACCCTCCGTGACCATCACGTGGGACCCCGAGGAGCGTCGGCTGAGGATGATCGCCGGTGCTGCCATCCCGGTAAGGCAGAGTGTTTATGATTGAAAACATCTGAACTTCAACGTATGATGGACGCCTGACGCAAGTCAGAGACAGTTTCCTTTAGGTGCCGCAAATCAAAAACTGGGATACAAGGACAGGGGCTTACCTACGATGCCAAGAACAAGTACAAAGATCGACAAGGACAGCGTGAACGGCGAAAGGGCTCGCTCGGTCCCCAGCCTGCGCGAACCGCGTTACTCGCAGTCGCTGGAGCGGGGGCTGGCGATCCTCGCCTGCTTCACGCCGGAGCGTCCCGTGCTCGGGATCGCAGACATCGCCGACGAGCTCGGCATGAGCCGCAGCACCACCCATCGCTATGTGATCACGCTCGTGGCGCTCGGCTACCTGGAGCAGGGTGCCTCACGCAAGTACCGTCTCGGCCTGCGCGTGACCGACCTCGGGATGTCCGCGCTCAACTCGACGGGCCTGCGCGAGCATTCTCAGCCCTACCTGGAGGAGCTGCGCCAGCGCACGAGCTACACCGTCAACATGGCGGTGCTCGACGGCTCTGAGATCCTCTACGTCGATCGCGCCCGCAGCTACCGCCGCGGGCAGAGCCAGATCGACCTCGGGCTGCGTCTCGGATCGAGGCTGCCGGCGTACTGCACCTCGATGGGCAAGCTGCTCTTGGCCTACCTCCCCGAGGAGGAGCAGAAGGATCTGATCGGCGACATGAAGCTCACGCGGCGCGCGCCGAACAGCATCACCAGCAAGAAGGCGCTGCGCACCGAGCTCGAGCACGTGCGCGAGGAGGGCTTCGCGGTCAACGACGAGGAGCTCGCGCAGGGGCTGCACTCGATCTCCGCGCCAGTGCGCTCGGAGAACAACGAGGTGGTCGCCGCCGTGAACATGGCCGCCCACAGCTCGATGATCTCCCTCGAGGAGATGGTCGACCACCTCGGACCGCACCTCGTCACCACAGCCGACCGCATCTCCGCGCGGCTGGGCTACCGCCGCGAGGACGAGCGCGAGCAGTAGGAGGTTGGCGTCTGGCGGCGGCCTGGAGGGCGCCGCCAGCTACGCCGCCAGCTGCCGCGCCCGCCGGAGCACCGCGTCGATCATCGGCGCGGTGAGTCTGCCCGTGAACGTGTTCTGCTGGCTGGGGTGAAAGCAGCCCAGCAGATGCAGGCGCGCGCCGGGATCCTCAGAGCCGTGCGCAAAACGCGGCCGGGGACGGCGCACGGGCTGCCCTTCCAGCTGTGAGCGCAGGCGCAGGGCTGCATCCCAGGCAAACGCGCCGAGGCAGACGACAACGCGCACCTGCTCCAGCAGCTCGAGCTCGCGCGCGCTCCACGGCAGGCACTTGTCGCGCTCCTCGGTCCTCGGGCGATTGGCGGGGGGCGCGCAGCGCACCGCCGCGCTCACCCACGCGTCGCGCAGACGCAGGCCATCGTGCAGGTCGGTGGACTGGGGCTGGTTGGCGTAGCCCATGCGATAGAGCGCCGCGAACAGGAAGTCCCCCGAACGATCACCCGTGAAGATGCGCCCCGTGCGGTTGCCACCGTGCGCCGCGGGGGCAAGGCCAAGCAGCAGCACCCTCGCCGCCGGATCCCCGAAGCCGGGAAGCGGATGGGCGGCATAGTGCTCCCCGGCAAAGGCCGCGCGCTTCTCCCGCGCCACCTGCTCGCGCCACGCGACCAGGCGCGGGCAGCGCCGGCAGGCCTTCACCTCGTCGGCCAGCACGGTTAGGCCCGCTTGCGGAGACGCACCGCTCACGCCGGTTGCGTAGCCTCTGGGACCCTGATGACCGTGCGCACCTTCAGACCGATGGCATTCGCCACCACCGCGCTCGCAGCGCTGACGATGACGGCGTGTGGGACGAGCACGGTATCCACAGGGAACTTCTCGGGCGAAGCCAAGGCCGTCGCACAGCGTATCTCGAACTTCCAGAGCGACGCCACTGCGCTAAACGAGCAGAAGCTCTGCCAGAACGACCTCGCAACCGTCGTGCTCGTCCGCCTGCGGGCCGCCGGCGGCAAGTGCGAATCGGCGCTCAAGACCCAGCTCGGCGAGGTGGACGTGTTTGAACTAAAGGTCCAGTCGATCGCCGTCACGGGCGCAAAGGCAAGCGCGCGCGTGACGAGCACCTGGTCAGGCAAGACCCGGCCCAGCACGCTGCAGCTGGTCAGGGAAGGCAAGACCTGGAAGATCGCCGCGCTGGCGTAGGCTAAGGGTTCACGACAAAATAGATGGTGGGTTGAGGTGGTCGGGCCCACCGCTGACGCGGTGAGGGCAGACGTCGCACGCGAGCGCAGACGTGCTGGTAGCACGGCGAGCATCGCGGGTGGCGTCTGACGCCGCGGAACGGCCGCATCAATCCCGCCAGATATTTTGTCGTGGGCCCTAAGAAAGCCCCAGCCCGTACTGGCGCTGGTAATACTCGCGATAGTCGCCCGAGCGGATCGGCTCCCACCACCAGGCGTTCTCGCGATACCACGCCACGGTCTCCTCCAGGCCCTCGGCGAAGCGCACCCGCGGCTCCCACCCCAGCGCCCGCACCTTCTCGGAGGAGAGCGAGTAGCGGCGATCGTGGCCGGGACGGTCGCTGACGTACTCGATCAGCGACTCCTCGGCGCCGGTGAGCTCGATGATCCGCCTGACCACCTCGATGTTGGCGCACTCGTCGGGGCCGCCCGCGTTGTAGACCTCGCCGCTCACGCCGTGCGCCAGCACATGGCCGATCGCGCGGGCGAAGTCGCCGGCGTGGATCCAGTTGCGCACCTGCATCCCATCCCCGTACACCGGCAGCCGATCGCCGTGCAGCGCGTTGAGGATCATCAGCGGGATCAGCTTCTCCGGGTACTGGTAGGGGCCGAAGTTGTTCGAGCCGCGGCAGATCACCGCCGGCAGGCCGTAGGTGTGGAAGTAGCTCTGCACCAGCAGATCCGCACCGGTCTTGGTCGCCGAGTAGGGCGAGGAGGGGCGCAGCGGCGACTCCTCGGTGAAGGTGCCCTCCTCGATCGACCCGTACACCTCGTCGGTGGAGACCTGCAGATAGCGCAGCTCACGCTCACGAGCCGCCTCCAGCAGTGTGTACGTGCCGAGCGCGTGCGTGCGCACGAACGCGTCGGGCTCGGCGATCGAACGGTCCACGTGGGTCTCCGCCGCGAAGTTCACGATCGCCTCCGGCTCCGCCGCCGCGATCGCGCCCGCGACCGCCTCGGCGTCCTCGATCGCGCCGCGCAGAAAGGCGAAGCCCGGACGCTCGGCGAAGTCGTGGAAGTTCTCTTCGCGCCCCGCATAGGTGAGCTTGTCGAGCACCGTCACCTCATCGCCATACTCCAGCAGGCGCTGGCGCACGAACGTGGAGCCGATGAACCCGGCGCCGCCACAGACCAGGAGTCTCATGCGGACATCATCCCCGATCCGCGCCGCCTGCGTGCGGCAATCGGAGCGCCTCCCGGGCGTGCGGCTCGGACGATCTCATGCGCTTGGCCGCGTGAGTCCCGCGCGGGCAGCCAGATATCCCGCCAGGCCATCGCGCCAATCGGGCATCGGCAGGACGTCCGGCCGTTCTGAGGCAAGCACCGAGTAGGCGGGCCGCGGCGCCGGCCGCGCCATCTGTGCGCTCGTCGCCGGCTCGACCCGGCAGGCGACCTCGGCCTGGCGGAAGATCTCCCGCGTAAACCCGTTCCAGGAGACCGCGCCCGAGCCGGCCAGGTGCACGAGCCCGCGCACCTCGCGCTCCAACAGGCCCAGCAGTGCGGGCGCGAGGTGGCCGGTCCACGTGGGACAGCCGACCTGGTCGTCCACCACCTGCACCGCCTCGCGCTCGGAGGCCAGGCGCAGCATCGTGTCGACGAAGTTGCGCCCATTCACGCCGAACAGCCACGCACTGCGCACGACCGTGTGACGCGGCGAGGCCGCCAACACCTCCAGCTCGCCCGCGAGCTTCGTCTTGCCGTAAACCGACCGCGGCCCCGTCGGATCGGACTCGAGGTAGGGCCGCGCGCGCCCCTCATCGTCCAGGGGTGCGTGGCCGTCGAACACATAGTCGGTTGAGAGATGAAGGAGGGTCGCGCCGCCCGAGGCCGCGGCGCGCGCCAGATTTCCCGCGCCCGTGGCATTCACCGCGTTTGCGCCCGCGGGATTGGCCTCGGCGCCGTCGACATCGGTCCAGGCCGCACAGTTGACCACGGCATCGGGGCGGTGGCGCTCGAAATAAGCGTCGACGGCCGCCGCGTCTGTGATGTCGAGCTCGGGCAGATCGATCGCCAGCAGTTCGTGGCCCGCCTGCTCGGCAACACGCTGGACATCATGAGCGAGCATTCCGGCCGCCCCGGTGATGAGCAGCTTCATCGCAGGCGCCTCGTCCGGCAACGCGAGGGGCAGTTCCTTCCCAATCCCTTCACCGCAGGCCCGCGACCTGAGAACGTCGGGGACCGTTCAATCCCGATCTCTCCGTGGTACGCACGGTTGGGCAACGAGAGGGGCAGTTCCTTCCTAATCTCTTCACAGGATCGAGATGTCTGAGTTGTCGCCCACCATGAAGCGATACGCCCGCGGCTGTCGATCGCCGCGGCGCACCGTCACGTTGCGCCCCAGCAGCGAGGACTCCATGCGCCCGTCGAGGTCGCACACCGAGGAGCCCGCAAGCAGGATCGAGTGCTCGACCTCCGCGCCCGACACCGTGCAGCGCTCGCCGATTGCCGTATAGGGGCCGATGTAGCAGTCGCGCAGCCGCGCGTCCGCGCCGATCACCGCTGGGCCGCGCACCGTGGTGCGCTCCAGGCGCGCCCCCGCCTCGATCACCACGCGCCCGTCGACCTGCGAGTCGACCAGCTCGCCCTCCACGCGACCCACGAGATTGTCGAGGATCAGCCGGTTGGCCTCGAGCATGTCCTCCAGCCGGCCCGTGTCCTTCCACCAGCCTCGCACGATGTGCGGCTCCACGCGCCTGCCCGAGTCCACGAGGTGTTGGATCGCATCGGTGATCTCGAGCTCCCCGCGCGCCGAGGGCTCGATCGCGCGCGCCGCGGCGTGGATGTGCGGAGTGAACATGTAGACCCCCACGAGCGCCAGATCCGTGGCCGGCTCGGGCGGCTTCTCCACGAGGCGCACCACCCGTCCCACCTCGCCGGGCGCAGCTGGCGGCCCAGCTCGGCCACCCCGTAGTTCTCGGGGTCGGGCACCGGCGTGAGCAGAATCAGCGCGTCGGGGGAGTGCTCGCGAAACGCGGCCACCAGATCGGAGATGCCGCCCTGCAGGAGGTTGTCGCCCAGGTACATCACGAATGGGCTCTCGCCGAGGAAGCGCTCGGCCGTGAGCACCGCATGCGCGAGCCCCAGGGGCTCGTCCTGCACGATGTAGGTGATTCGCACGCCGAGGCTCGACCCGTCGCCGGCCACGGCTTCGATCTCGGGGCCGGTCTCCGGCGCAATGATGATCCCGACCTCCTCGATCCCCGCCGCCGCCATCGCCTCGATCCCGTAGAACAGCACCGGCTTGTTCGCCACCGGCACGAGCTGCTTTGCGCTCGTGTGCGTGATCGGCCGCAGTCGCGTGCCCTTCCCCCCGGAGAGGATCAGTCCCTTGAGAGCCTGTCTCGACACAGACGGTGCGTTCGGTGTGTTCATGGACCAAGCTGGTCGTTGCGGGTCGTCGCAGCGCGTGCTGGTGGCACGTGCAAGACGTCACGTGACGATCCAGCGCCGCGTACAGGGACACATCCGGACGTGCCGGATGTGTCGAGATAGGATCCTAGAGCCTCCATGGCGCACTGGAGCCTACATTGGTCGCGCGCGTGAGTCTGTTACGGAAATGTACGGAGCAGTTAGAAACGTTTACACGACTTCGAACTTCACCCAATTAGGCTGATAAACGACCCTGAAATCAGGGTGGCCCGCCACACGCCTTGAGCGTTGCTCCCACCTCTCCGGCGACGCTCAGCGAGGCCCAGCACCTACCCCTGGTGCTGGGCCTCAACCTTTTCAGACCCCTGCCGGCACCGCGCGCAGCCGACCGACCGCGGCCTGCAGCGCCTCGCGCGCGTCCTCGGGCTCGAGGATCACGGCGTCGCCCGCCTCCTTGAGCACCTCGCGCACGAGCCAGCCCACGCCGGCGAAGCCCAGCTCGACCTCGATCGAGCCGTCCTCGCGTTCGGCGACCACACGGCGCTGCTCGCGCGCCCAGCGCGCCCGCTCGGGAGAGATCCAAACGCGCGCCGTGCGCGAAGCCTGCACCTCGCCCGTGCGCAGCCAGCCGTCCACTTCGGCCGCGGGGTCGACCTCGGGGCGGGGCTCGAACGTCTCCTTGCACACCTCCGCGCGTTTCACGCGATCCAGGCGGAAGTGGCGCATCGCACCGCGCTCGGGATCGTAGGAGGCGACATACCACCCCTCGCGGCCGTTCGTCAGCGCGTAGGGCTCCACGCGGCGCTGCGAGAACTCGTCCTCGTTCTCCTTGTAGTACTCCAGCTCGATCAGCCGGTGCTCGACGATCGCCTGCGACACCAGCCGCGCCACCTCGGAGTCGTTCGCGGTCGCGTGCGCCACCTGCAGCCCCTGCTCCATCGGGTCCTCGCCGAGCGCCGTCACGATCTTCTCGCGCGCGCTTTCCAGCGAGCCCTCGGGAATGTGCTCGCCGATCAGATCGATCGCCGCCACCAGCGCCTTTGCCTCCACCGGCAACAGGCGCGCCGGGCGGTCGAAGTTGTCGCTGTAGGGCTCGGGGTCGACCTCGATCTCGCCCTCCTCCTCGAGTATTTCCGCATACAGCACATAGGAACCGCCGCCGAAGTTGACGATGTTCAGCACGTCGATGTCCTCGCGCAGCTCCTCCTCGCTGAGCTGCAGGCGCTCGCGGATGTCGGCGATCTGCAGGCGCCTGCCCGCGCGGCCGGCCTCGATCAGGATGCTCGCCAGCGTCACCAGCCGCGCGAAGCGCTCCGGTCGGATCGCCGCATCGCCCGCGCCCGCGCCGCGCGTCTCATCGCCCTCCCCGGTCTCGGTCTCGCGCCGGCGGCGCGTGCGGCTCGCCCCGCCGCGCGCAGCCGCCGCCGCTCGTGCGCCCGCCCCACCCGGACTCCCGCTGCCGGTGCCATTGCCATTCCCGCCGCCGCCCGTGCCGCTCCCAGTCGTGTGAGCCACGCCGCTCGCGCCCCCCGTGCCCTCCCCATCTGGCTGTGGCGGCCCGTCCGCGTGGCGCTCCTCGAGCAGTTCCACGCGGCGCGTGAACTCCTCCGTCAGCTCCCGCGGCCCCTGCAGACGCGCATGCTCACCCAGGCCCAGTACCCACGAGACCATCCCCCGCACACTGGCATAGGGCGTCAGGAACAGCCGGTCACCCTCCTCCCCCTCAGGGACCGAGCGAATCTCACCGTAGCGCCCGAAGTGGCGCTCGATCTGCCACGCGATCCGCTCCGAGCACAGCACTTCGGCCACCCCCTGCTGCTCTCCGAACTGCCACTCCGCGCGGTTGGCATACACGCGCGGGTCGAACTCCTCCGAGCGCTTGAAGTCGTGCTCGGCCTTCGTCGCGTAGGACACCTTGCCGCGAATCCGCGACAGGCGGAACACGCGGATCGCCTTGCGCTCGTGCGCATACCCCAGCAGGTAGAACTGCCCGCCCTGGAACAGCAGGTGATAGGGATCCACGCGGCGCGAGCCCACCTCGTCGCGTTCCATCGTGTAGTAGTCGAAGGTGATCGTCTTCTGGCGGAAGATCGCCGTCTCGATCTTCGCCAGCCGCGTCGAGAGATCATGGCCGCCGGCGGAGGCCGTGATCCCGAGCGCCACCGAGCTCTGCTCCGGCGCGCGCAGCGGGCTGGGGCGTCCCCAGGTGATCTGCTGCAGCGCCAGGCGCAGCGGCTCGGCGTAGGCGAACTCGCCGTCGAGCAGGTGCAGTGCGGTCTGCAGCGCCGCCAGCTCCGTGTCGGAGAACTCGATCGCCGGCAGGTGGAAGTTCTCCGAGCGCAGCGAGTAGTTCTCCTGCTCCGCCGCCGCATCGGCCGGGCGGTCGACTGTGAGCTGGATGCGCAGCGACTTCGAGCTCCGCGCGGTCCGCGTAGAAGCGCCGCGCGAACGCGTCTTCGTTCATCGCGCTGTAGCCCTCCACGTCGCGGCGAATCTCCAGGGCCGTCACAGGCCGTCGCTCGGCCATCAGGTAGGAGATCAGCGACAGCTGGCGGATCAGCTTCTCGGTGTCCTTGGCCATCCGTCTCCAAAGATAGAACCACCCGGGGAGACGATGCCTGACGGGTGGGGTCGCGAGCATCCCCGCCACCGCAATTTGCGGCTTTTGGGAGCCTCGCCCCGCTCGGCGCCGACACGTCGCCCCGAGCCGCCGCGGAGATCCGCCTCTCAGGCCGCTTCGCGCACCGGCTCGGGCGACTCGCTACGCGCCGTGAAGTGGGCCACCGAGCCGATCGCCCTGTCGAAATTCGACCACTGCTCGCCCGCCGCCAGCTCCTTCTCCAGGCGGTCGAAGCTCCCCAGCCGCCCGCCGAGGTTGTCGATCATGTGCACGAGCGTCGCCTCGCGCGTACACGGCACCACCGGGCTGCCGTGCTCCAGCGACCCGTGGTGGGAGAGGATGATGTGCCCCACCGCCTGCGCCAGCTCGACGGGGAAGCCCTCGATCTCCTCGATCATTCGCCTTATACGGTAGTAGCCGAGCGGGATCTCGCCGTGCAGGCGCCCCACGTCGGTGAAGTCGATGTTGCGCGGGTCCTCGGAGTACGCCTCGACTTTGCCGATGTCGTGCAGCAGCGCCCCCGTCACCGCCACGTCGCGGTCGATCCCGGGGAAGGTCGCACTGATCGCGCTCACCGCCTGTGCCACCCCCAGACAGTGCTCCAGCAGCCCGTGGCGGTAGGCCTGGTGGTAGTACTTGGCGGCGGGCGCCCTCCGGTAGCCCTCCCACAGCTCGCCATCCGGGGCGAATACACGCGCCAGAAGGCACGCCAGGTGGGGCTGGCGGACCGTCGCCAGTAGCTCGCGCAGGTCGGCCTCCATCTGCTCGGCGCTGCGCGCCGGACCATCGAGCAGATCCTCGAGCGCATATGTCCCGGGCACCGGCTCGGACAGGCCGCGCAGGTTGATCTGGGGCCCGAAACGCGGGTGGCGGTTGTAGCGGCCGCGCACCCTCACCGGCTGTCCCGGCCGCGCCAGCGCCTGCACCTCCTCGAGCTCCTCCCACACCATGCTCACCACGGCTCCCGTGCGGTCCCCCAGCTGCAGGCGCAGGTAGTCGCCGCCGTCGCGACGCTGGCGGCGCTCGACATCGCGCACCAGCAGCACCTGGTCGATCTCCATGCCGTCGGTCAGCTCACTCACCTTCATATTCCGCAAGGTAGATGCCCCTGCGGACGGCGCGCTTGATCGGGCTGCTCGTGGGGGCGCCGCTCCGGGTTCGGCGCGGCCGATGACCTCGCCCGGACCGGCTCCCTCGGCCGCCCTCAGGGCGGCCTCCTCCCTGTTTCCCGCCCTCATCGCCCGCTCGCCGTATTCCTTGAGCGGCGTCTTATTGTCAAGGACTCCTTCCGTCAGGCGTCACCCGGCGTAGACCGACCCCTATTTGTCAGGTGCTAATCAGAAACGTCCCTTCGCCTAAACGTCCAAAGGCCCGCACAGAGTTTGGCCCAGGTAGACCTAGCCGTCTTCCGCTCTCATCCATACCTTTGCTTACGAGAGTTTCCCCCCAGGGGGCACAGAGAGGACCATCTTGCCATCAACAGAACCACTCCGGGTCATCAGCTGGAACGTCAACGGCATCCGCGCGCGCTGGCCGCGCCTCACCGAGATGCTCGCCGAGGAGCAGCCCGACGTCGTCTGCCTGCAGGAGACGCGCTGTCCTGAACACCGCTTCCCGAGCATGCGCCTGAGCCAGCTCGGCTACCACTCCCAACACTCCCCCGGCCGTCGGCGGGGCGGTGTCGCGATCCTCGTGCGCTCCGACCACCGCGTCACCCACCGCACGAGCGCCCTCGACCACCACCACGACATCGCCGAAGGCCGCTGGCTGGAGGTCACGATCGAGGGGCTCGTCATCGGCTGCGTCTACGTCCCCGCCGGGCACACCCGCGAGGAAGTCGACGACGCCGGCAAGCTCGCCTTCCTGGAGGCCATGGCCCGCCAGGTCCACGAGGACCACGACCGCCCGCTGCTGCTCGCCGGCGACTTCAACATCGCCCCCACCGACCAGGACGTGTATGAGCCGAGCTGGTTCGACGGCTCCTACCTCGCCGGCGAGGCCGAGCGCTCGGACCTGCGCGAGATCCTCGACGAGGGCGACCTCGTCGACGCCTACCGCGAGCTGCACCCCGACGACCGTGGCTTCACCTGCTGGGACCAGCGCGACGGGCACTACGCGCGCGACTACGGCCTGCGCATCGATCTCGCGCTCGTCTCCCACAGCCTCGCCCCGCACCTGCGCCGCTGCGAGGTCGCTCACGCCTATCGGCAGGGCCACCGGCCTTCCAACCACGCTCCATTGGCACTGGAGCTAGACAACGTCGAGGAGCTCGAGTGGGCAGGCACTCCGGCGCTCGACGCCACAGCCGCGGCCGGCACTGGGGACTGACCGCGGGGAGGGAACAAAGCTCCGTCCGGCCGGGGTGGGGGCCTCAGCCGGACGGGGCGTCCCTGGACGCGGCGCCGGACGCCACGTGCCGGCTTGCACGTGCTTCCGGCACGCACTTCGCCTGCCCGCGTCGCCCGGCTTGGTCCAGGAACGCCCCGGAGCGCTCCTTGATTTACGGCTCCAGCCGGTTCGGCCCGCGATAAAGGAACGTCACCTCGCGCACGTTCTCCTGGCCCGTCAGCTTCATCAACAGCCGTGTCAGCCCAAACCCGAAGCCGCCGTGCGGCGGGGGCCGTAGCGGAAGAAGTCCAGGTAGTACTGGCATCGGCTCGGGGCTCACGCCCTTCTCGTGCGCCTGCGCGAGCAGCACTCGTAGCGGTGCTCGCGCTGCGCGCCCGTCGTGATCTCGATCCCCTTCCACAGCAGGTCGAAGCTCTTGGTCAGCTCGGGCTGATCGGCGTGGCGCATGTGATAGAAGGGCCGCACCGCCGCCGGATAGTCGGTCACGAACACGAACTCGTGCCCGTGCTCCTCCTGATCAGCGCCGCCGAGCGCGCGCTCGCCCGCCGGGTCCAGGTCGTCGTCCGCGCCCGGCGCGTCGTGTCCCGCAGCCCGCAGCATCTCCTTGGCCTCTGCAGGCTCAGCGCGCGGGAAAGGCATGCTCGGCACCACCGTCTCCACGCCTGAAGGCCCGCGAGCGCCTCGCCGTGCGCCTCCTTGACGGCGGCGAGCGTGTGCGCCAGCCAGGCCTCCTCGAAGGCCATCACGTCCTCGTGCGAATCGATCCAGGCGAGCTCCACGTCCACGCTCGTGAACTCGGTGGCGTGGCGCGAGGTGAAGACGGGTCGGCCCGGAACACGGGCCCCACCTCGAAGACCCCGTCGAAGCCGGCCGCCATCGCCATCTGCTTGTAGAACTGCGGCGACTGCGCCAGGTAGGCGGTGCGATCGAAGTACCGACCTTGAACAGCTCCGCGCCGACTCTCGCTCGCCGAGCCCATGAGCTTGGGCGTGTGGATCTCCATGAAGCCCTGCTCGCGCAGCCAGAACTCGCGCATCGCGTGCTCGACCGTCGCCTGCACCTCGAAGATCAGCCTGCGATCGGGCCGTCGCAGGTCGACGTAGCGCCAGTCGATCCGCTTGTCGAGCGCCGACTCCGCCGTCACCGGCAGCTCGGGCTCCGCCGCCGCGTCGACCGTGAGCCCGCTCAGCTGGATCTCCAAGCCTCCCAGCTTGACCCGCTCGTCCGCCACGACCGTGCCCGTGAGCGTCACCGCCGACTCGGGCGTCAAGGTCGAGACGAGTTCGTTGAGCGCGCTCGGGACCTCGTCCTTGCCGAGCACCACCTGCGCCATCCCCGTGTGCTCGCGCAGGATCACGAACTGCACGCGCTTCTGGTCGCGGATCGCGTTCACCCACCCGCGCAGTTCCACCTCCTCGCCGATCCGGCCGGCGAGATCTCCTATCAGCGTGCGGGCCACCGGCGCAGACTACCCGAGCACTGCGCAGCGCGGCGGGCAGACCTGACCCGGCCGGCAGCTTCTGCGATTGCGATGCGTCCGACGGGGATCGAACCCGTATCTGCGGCTCCAAAGGCCGCTGCTCTTAGGCATCGATTTCGGCGGTGAGCTCGGGCGCGACGACCGCGCTAGCGGCGTAGAGCCGCCGGCTGGTCAGACCGCCGGTTGAGTGACTCGCGCCGCGCCATCCCTCATTGCCTACTGACTTCGCCATTGACCAGTTGAGCTACGGACGCGTGTACGCACTACCAACGCGCGAGGACTCGTCTTCTGCCGGCCGGCTACATCGCATCACCCCTCGGCTCCGGCCACGGCTCGAGACTCACAAGCGTCTCCATGCCCGCGACCGACCACAGCTCCTCGGCGATGTGCGGAGTCAGCGGCGCGAGCATCTGCACGAGCTGCAGCAGCGCCGCGACGATCGCCTCGCGATCGGCCTCCTCGAGCTCGCCGCGACGCTCCACCGCGCGCTGCTCGAAGTCCTGGATGCGCGTGAGCAGCAGCATCGTGTTGTGCGCCACGCGCTGCATCTCCAGGCGCTCGTAGTCGGTGGTGACCTTCTCCAGCGCCACGCGGCACCAGTTGGCCAGCTTGCGCCGCAGCCGCTCGGAGGCATCGATCTCTGCTGCCTGCCCCGCGCGCTTCCACTCAGAGAGCCGCGGCTGGGCGTAGCCGTAGAGTTTCTTGAGGAAGATCTGGCAGTAGCGCACGGGCTGCTCGTTCCAGTTGAAGATCCTTCCGGGCGAGGCGGCGTGCAGGACCGCCAGACGCACGGTGTCGGCGCCGACGTGCACGACGAGCTCGTTGGGGTCGACGACATTGCCGAGGTGCTTGCTCATCTTGCGCCCGTCCAGGCGGACCATCTGGTGCATGAGCGCGTTCGTGAACGGCTCGCGCCCGGGCACCTGGGGCAGCTCGCCGAGGTCCTGCAGCACCTTGCCGATCAGGCGCTGGTCGAACATGTAGCCGCCGGCGTCGGCGCCCCGATACGATCTGGCGCGCCGGCAGCCAGCGCTTGCAGTTCCTCGTGGTCGAACATGTGCTGTCGCCGGTCGGCGAAGGGGACGGAGATCGGCATCCACTCCACAGGCCGTCGACGTGGCAGTCGATCGTGTCGGTCTCGCGGCGCGCGGGGCCCCCGCAGGCGGGACAGAGACATTCGATGAAGTCCGGCCGCGCTCCAGCGGGTTGCCGGCGCCGGTCACCTGCAGATCCTCCGGGCAGGCGCACCGGGCAGCTCCTCCAGCGGCACCGGCACGGTGCCGCACCTCTCACAGTGCACGAGCGGGATCGGCGCGCCCCAGGCGCGCTGGCGGGAGATCGCGAAGTCGCGCGCCCGGTAGCGCACGCGCCGGGCGCGGGCGGGCGTCGTTGCGCGCGCCCTTCCACGCGCTCGCGCTGGTCGCTGCCACGCCGCTGCGCGATGCTCGCGTCGGTCGCGTCCAGCGCGGGGATCCCGAGCGCCGCGGTCGGGCCGAAGCGGGCGTCGACGAGCGGCGAGATGACGACGGCAGCATCCCCGCGACCCCCGGGACGCTCGCGAGCGCGCCCGTCTGCACGACGGGCACCTGCTCGAGGTCGCGGTCGTCGCGGCGCCAGCCGGCTTCGCGCACCCCTTCGAGCTGCCGCGCGACCTCGGCTCGGCGACCCAGCGGTCGACCTCCGGGTGGGCGGGCGAGACGACGAGAACTCGCCGCCTGGGCGATCGCGTCGGCGTGCGGCGTGAACACGGTAAGCGGCGTCCCGTCGAGCAGCGCGGCGTCGAGCTCCACGCCGTCGACGCGGCCGAGCACCGCGCGCTGCGCGCCCACCGCCGCCTTGCTCCAGCCGGGGAGCGTCTCCAGGCCGCGCTCGTTGTCCTCCACGTAGGCGCTGATCCGCAGAACCACTGCGGCAGGCGCCGGAAGCGGACCGCGCCGTGGCAGCGCCAGCAGGTGCCGTCCTCGGTCTGCAGCGCCGCGAGCACCGTCTGACAGGAGTCGCACCAGTTGACCTGTGCCCTCGCGCGCGATAGACGAGGTCCTTGGCGAGCAGCGCCCCGAACAGCCACTGCGTCCAGCGGTAGAGGTCGGGCTCGTCGAGGAGACGAACGTGCGCTCCCAGTCGAACGAGTACCCGAGACGGTCGAACTGCGCCGCGCATGCGCGCGACGCAGCGGGTCGACCCACTGCGCGGCGAGACGTCGTGCGCGCACCGCCTCGAGCTCGGCCGGCAGCCCGAACGAGTCGAAGCCGAGCGAGAACAGCACCGCCTGGCCGCGCGTGCGCAGGAAGCGGGCGTACGCGTCGGCGATCGAGTAGCTGCGAATGTGGCCCATGTGGGCGTCCCCGGAGGTGAAGGGGCAGCCGGCGAACACGTATGCGGGTGTGCGCGGGTCCGCGGGCGGGGGCGTCGCGAACGCCTTCTGCGTGTCCCACGCCCCCCGCCAGCGCGCCTCGATCTCGGCGGGATCGTGGTCGGGACCGGCGAAGACGGAGGGCGCGACAGGCGCGGAAGACCGCGCCCGCGTTGGGCGCAGGGGCGGTAATCCGAGGAAGTCAAAAACGAATCCGGCGGACTCACGTCCTCGGGCGGGGCCGAGGACGAGCCCAAAGTCGTGTCATCGGGCCGATTCGGCGTTCCCTCCATCGGTGTCGCGGAGCCGGGGCTTGCGGAAAAAGGTGGTCGGTTCATGATTTCGACGCTACCGGATAAGTCCGGGGAAGTCCAGAATGATTCAAACGCGTCTAATATATTGACGACCTGATGTCCTGCCAGTCCCCGTGCGACCCCCCAGAGAGGGTCCGCCGGGGGCGAGACATGACACCCACCGAGCTTTTCGGACGAGGAGGAGACTTCAGTGGCCCGCTGTGCGGTCTTGACGAACGACTTGCAGTACGACCTTGTGAACAAGAATGAGGAACGCCGGGCGGCGGTCGCGGCATTCACGCCGAAGATGACCGAGTTCCTGGAGAAGATGCGCGCGCTGGACGCGCCGATCGTGCACCTGCAGCTGATCAACAAAGAGGACGACCCGCGCGCCGAGCGCTACGACGGCTGGCTGCCGGTCACCAAGGGTTCGGATGGTGCGCGCATCATGGACGAGTTCCTCGCCGAGGGCGACGTGGTGGTGGAAAAGAACAAGGACAGTGGTTTCTACGAAACCACGCTCGACGAACGGCTGAAACAGATAGGCGTGGACACGATCGCGATCACCGGGATGCAGACGCAGATCTGCGTGCAGACGACCGCCGCCGACGGCTTCTTCCGCGGCTACAACGTGATCGTCCCCTCCGACGCCGTTCGTCTCCGCGCACGACGAGGACAAGACGCGCGCGCTGGACTGGCTGAGATCCTACTGCGCGACGATCCTCTCCACCGACGAGCTGGTCGCGGCCACGGAGGCCGGCGAGCTGCCCGAATTCAACGTGGTGGCGATCCCATGAGCGCAAGCACCGGCAGGTCGAGCGCAACGACAACCGATGGACCGATAACGGGCGACAGACTGACAGCTGGCGAGGAGCCGCGCTCTGGCGGCAGACTGATCCAGCTCGACCACGGCACGGGCGGCGGCATGAGCCAGGAGCTGATCGGCGAGCTGATCGCGCCGCGCCTGGGGAGCGTGCACCACGGGCGCATGGAAGACAGCGCGATCCTGGACATCGACAGCCGGCGCATCGCGGTGACGACGGACTCGTTCGTGATCGACCCGATCTTCTTCGGCAACGGCGACATCGGCAAGATCGCCGTCTGCGGCACCGTGAACGACCTCGCGGTGAGCGGCGCGATGCCGCGCTTTCTGACGCTCGCGCTGGTGCTCGAGGAGGGCTTTCCGATCTCCGACCTCAAGCGCGTGCTCGACTCGGTGAGAGACGCGGCGATCGGCGCGGGCGTGACGATCGTCGCGGGCGACACGAAGGTGGTGCGCGGCGGGGAGATCGACAAGATCTTCATCAACACGGCGGGCATCGGCGAACTGCACGGCTCGGTGGAGCTCGGCATGAAGCGGGTGGTGCCGGGCGACGCGGTGATCGTGACGAGCTGGCTGGGCAACCACAGCATCCACATCCTCTCGCTGCGCGAGGGACTCGGCTTCGAGCAGCGCGTGCTGAGCGACTGCGCGTCGCTGGACGGCCTGGTGTGGAACGTCATGGAGGAGCACCCCGAACGGGTGCGCTGCATGCGCGACGT
>CAWBID010000054.1:0-21671 GCA_963788715.1 uncultured Solirubrobacterales bacterium | reverse complement strand
GAGGAAATCGCCCCGCGTCTGAGCGCCGGCGAGTTTGACCTGGCGCTGCTGTTCGAGTTCGAGGAGCCCGACGCGCTCGACGGGCTCGAGCGGGTCGAGCTACTGGCGGACCCTATGTACCTTGCCCTGCCAGGCACGCATCCGCTGGCCCACAAGAGCGACCTGCGTTTGGCCGACCTGCGCGGCGAGGCCTGGGTTCAGACATCGCGCGAGAGCCCTTGCGCGCGTCATGTGGTGCGTTGCTGTCACGCCGCCGGCTTCGAGCCAAACGTGTCCTTTGAAAGCGACGATTACCAGACCGTCCAAGGCCTCGTCGCCGCGGGCGTCGGGGTCGCTCTGATCCCCGAGTTGGCGCTGTCCGGCGTGCGCGAGGACATCGCGATCCGCGCGCTGGCTCCCAGCCCGCCGCTGCGCCAGGTGATCGCGGCCGCCCCAACCGACGCGCGCCTCAGTCCCGCCACACCGGCGATGCTCTCGATTCTGCGAGACGCCGCCGAGCGCTACGAGCTCCAGGGAAAGCGCACCGCTCCAAGCGTCTGAACCTCGGGCTCTAGCTCGACCCCGAATCGCTCGGCCACCAGCCGCCTGCCCTCGGCCATCACGGCGATCACGTCGCGGGTCGTGGCGCTACCCGTGTTCTCGATGAAGTTGGCGTGCTGCTGACGCAAGCGCGCACCGCCCACGCTCAGGCCGTTGCAGCCCGCCTCTGAGAGCAACAGACCGGCGCTACGCCCACCCGCCTTTGGGTCCTCAGGATTCTTGAAGGTCGAGCCAAACGTCTTGATCCCTTGGGGTTGAGCTTCATGACGGGCCGTCCGCATCTGGGCAAGAGTCGCCTTGACCTCCTGCACCGCGGCCGGGACGAGTAGGAAAGTAGGCGCGAGCCACGATCTCCGCGCTGCCCAGTTGGAGCGGCGATAGCCGAACTCCAGTTGCTCGGGCGCACGACGCTCGCTTCCCTCCGCACTGACAACCTCCACCCACTCGAGCGTGTCGGCCAGCTGCCCGCCATAGGCGTTGGCGTTCATTCGCACAGCGCCGCCCACGCTGCCCGGAATGTTCACCCCGAACTCGATCCCCGAGAGTCCAGCCTGGGCGGCGCGGGCGCTCACAGAAGGCAGACGGCACGCCCCCACAAACCATGCGCTGGCCCTGATGCTGGATCAAGGCCAGCTTGCGGTCCAGCTTGAGCACCAGCCCCGGCACACCGTCGTCGGCGATCAGCAGCTTCGAGCCCGACCCCACGACCGCGACCGGAGCTTCGATCGCCCGAGCCCACACCAGTAGCTCACGCAGTTGCGCGCCTGACCCGGCGCGCGCGAAGTACTCGGCATCGCCGCCCGTTCGGATCGTGGCCATCCTCTCCAAGGGAAAATCGCGTTGCACGATCGAAGGCAGCGTCTTTCGCCGAGTCAACATCGGCGCACACTAGTTCGTGGCCGAGTCGATCGACATCGCCAGCGCCCATCACTACGCACAGGTCGCCGGGCTGGAGTACCTCGGCCAGAGCGGCCTGCGCCTCCTCGAAGCCTGGCGCCCACAGGACCTGGCGCTCATCCGCGTTGGCCACGGTGGAGCGCACTAGCGTGAGCCCGCTGCACCCCCCGGATAATCCTCGGCTCTCTCGCGCCGGGTACACATCGAGCACGACGACTACGTCGGCTTGCGCGAGCGCCGCGCCGAACTCCTCGCTGAGCAGCGCCGTGCGCGAGTACAGATGTGGCTGGAACACTGCCACCAAGCGCTTCGGCCCCAGCGTTCGCGCGGCCGCCAAGGTCGCTGCGATCTCCGTCGGATGATGGGCGTAATCCTCATACAGGAGCGCCCCGCCAGCGCTCCGGCCTAGCGGCTGAAAACGCCTACCGGCACCCTGGAAACCCGCCAGACCCGCGATGGATGAGTGCGCCTCGGCGCCGGCCAGCTTGGCGGCCTCCAGAGCCCCGAGTGCGTTGAGCGCGTCTGGAGGCCCGGCACGGCCAACCTCACCTCGTGCTCGCCCCAAACGAAGACGGAGCCCTGCCCGCACGGACTCCAATCGGCCAGGTCATAGAAGACGGCCGGACCGTCGCGCAACTCGCGCAGATCCGGCCGATTCCAGATCACTGCTTCGGGAGCGTCCGCCAGAAATTCGCGAAATGCCTCTCGCAACTCCTCAAGCGAGGCGAAGCTCGCGTGGTGGTCCAGCTCGACGTTGGTCAGCAAGGCGATCTCCACCTGCAAGCTGAGCATCGAGCGGTCGGACTCGTCGGCCTCCACGATCAGCCACTCGCCCTCGCTCCAGTGCGAATTCTCAAGCTCCCCGCCAACCGAGCTGCCGACCAGCCAACCCGGATCAAGGCCCGCTGCAGCCAGGATGTGCACGAGCATCGCCGAGGTTGTCGTCTTGCCGTGGGCCCCCGCCACCGCGATCGTGCGACGCATGGCGCTTAGCTCGCCTAGTAGCTCGGCGCGGGGACGATCGACCAAGCCCCGTTCGCGAGCAGCCCTGCGCTCGGGGTTCTCGGCGGGCACGGCACTCGAGTGGACCAACTCCACATCGGCGCCCGCTGGAACATTCTCCGGCGTGTGGCCGATGTGGGCATCGAGCACACCTTCAGTGCGCAACCGCTCCGTGTAGGGCGTGGAGGCCCGGTCTGAGCCCGACACGCTCGCCCCCAGCGTGTGGGCCGCACGCGCGTAGCCGCTCATTCCCGAGCCTCCGACGCCGACGAAATGAAGACGTCTACCTGCCCAAGGTCGAGTGCTCATCGCGCCGCCGCCATGACGATGCCCGCTATCTCATGCGCCGCTTCGGGGCGAGCCAGCCGAGCCGAGGCGCTTGCCATCGTCGCCAGGCGATTGGGGTTGGCAAGCAGTGCTGCGACGTCGCGCGCCAGGCGCGCGGGCGTGAGCTGGACGTCGTCGATCACGGTCGCGGCGCCCGCTTGAGCCATCCAGCGCGCATTGGCGCTCTGGTGATCGGCGGAGGCGTGAGGATAGGGGACGAGGATCGCGGGCAGGCCGTGCGCGGCGATCTCGAACACCGAGCCACCCGCGCGCGCCACCGCCAGGTCGCTGGCCGCCAGCGCTTGGCCGAACTCCTCCACGTCGAGGTACTCGCGCAGGTCATAGCCGGCGGGCAGCGGCTGCTCAGAAAGCTCGGGATAGTCGCGACGCCCACACACATGCAGGACGTGAAAAGCCCCGGAGGAAAAAGCGCTCAGGGCCGCCTGGTTGAC
Source organism: uncultured Solirubrobacterales bacterium (assembly GCA_963788715.1). Lineage (GTDB taxonomy): Bacteria > Actinomycetota > Thermoleophilia > Solirubrobacterales > Solirubrobacteraceae > Palsa-744. The sequence continues at coordinate 18,453 of CAWBID010000054.1, read as the reverse complement.
CGAGCGCGAGCCCAAAGAGCCGCCGAAGACAAGCACGCACAGCTCCTGCGGCGCTATGCCGAAACGCGCGCGGGCGCTGTCGCGGTCGGCCTGTACCGGAGGCACCGGCCTGCCGGTGAGTCGGTAGCGCGACCCCTCGCGCCCCTTGATCGGAAACGACAAGCAGACCGCGCGCGAAAACGGCGCGAGCGCGCGATTGGTGAGGCCGAGGTGGCTATCGGCCTCGCTCAGCACCAGCGGCACACGCCTGCTCAGCGCCGCCAACCCGACCGGCCCGGCCACATAGCCACCGCCCCCCATCACCACATGTGGCGAGAGCTCGGCCAGCAACGAGCGCACCGCGAGCGTGGCCCGCGCGGCACGCGCAAGTCCCCGTGCCGCCTTCGGCGGATTGCCGCGCGAGAGCCCTTCCACTGAGATCGTGCGCAACGGATAGCCGGCATCGGGCACGAGTTGCGCCTCCGCACGCTCGCCGCCTATGAACGTCACCGTTGCGCCCTCAGCGCGCAGCGCGTCGGCTACCGCGAGCGCCGGGATCACGTGCCCGGCCGTCCCTCCGGCGGCTATCGCGATCCTCTTGGCTGCTCCGTTCACGGCCCCATCGTGCCTGTTCGCGAGCCTGAGCGTCGGCCACGGCGCGCCGACGGCGCTCCACAGCACTCGTGCCGCTTGTCGCCTTCGCCCGCGTAGGCTTACGTCGAGCCGGCTCCACGGCACGCATGTGGGCGCTGCCACCGGCAGCCACATTCATCAACAACCCCATCGCCGCGAGCGTCACGATCAGGCTGCTCGACCCGTAGGAGACCAGCGGCAGGGGCACCCCCGTGAGCGGAGCGAGCCCCAACACGGCAAACACGTTGAGCAGTGCTTGGGAGACGATCAAGCAGGTCATCCCCACCGCGATCAGAGCGCTGTGCAGGCTGCGAGCGGCCTTGGCCACGCGTAGACCCGCGTAGGCGATCAGGCCGTAGAGGAACAGCACCGCGAACATGCCGACCACGCCGAGCTCCTCGCCGATCACGGCCAGGATGAAGTCGGTGTGGGCCTCGGGCAGATAGAAGATCTTCTGCACCGACTGCCCCGGTCCGACGCCGAACAGACCACCGGAGCCGATCGCGATCTGTCCCTGCACCGCTTGGAAGCCGCTGCCCGAAGCGTGCGCCCAGGGATCCACGAAAGAGGTCAAGCGGGCCCGCTCATACGGTCGCGCGATCGCGATCAGAGCGACAACCGCGACGAGCGACCCGCCGATAATCGCAAGGTTTCGAGCTGGAATGCCGGCCGCTACAAGCAGCGCGCAGGTCGTGAAAGCGATCACCATCGCGGTACCGAGGTCGGGTTGTGTGGCGACCAGCAGGCAGGCGCCTCCGACGACGACCAGCAACGGTTTGGAGAGCTCGCGCAAATCGTGCACGCGTTGTGGGCGACTGGCCAGCAAGGTCGCTGAATACAGCACGAGCGCGAGCTTGAGTAGCTCGGACGGCTGGAACTGGAGCTGGCCGCTACCGATCCAACGGCGCGCGCCATTGATGCTCACGCCGACGTGTGGGATGTGCACGGCGAGCACGAGCGCGAAGGAGACGGCCAGCATCGGTGCGACCAGGCCTGCACGCGCGCGACCCCGTCCCGCGCGAGACCACTCATCAAAACAGGCCGAGCGCGCCGTAGAGCACGAACTTCACAAGATAGCCCGTGCCGGTACCTTGGCCGTCGAGCAGGCTACTGGCCGAAGAGGCGCTGTAGACCATGACCGCGCCGAACGCGAGCAGACACAGCGTGGCGGTCAACAGGATGCGCTACTCGAGCGACTGAGCCGCCCTTTCGCCGGAGGAGGCACTTCGCGCCCCGCGACTTCGAGTCACGTTAGAGATTGAGCGCCGTGTGGCTATGGACATCAGGGCTCTCTTCGACGCCGACACCAAGATGCCTCCACGGTTCCTTGTGGGTGTGCCACGGCGGGCGGTGGCCAGTGCCTTGCGGTGTGCCAAGGCGGGCGATGGCCAGTGCCCTGCGGTGTGCCAAGGCGGGCGATGGTGCGGTGTGCCGCGGCGGACGGTGGCCGGTGCCCCGCGGTGTCCCTACAGCTCGATCACCAGTTCGCGGAAGCGTTCGCCGCGGGCTTCGAAGTCCGCGAAACTGATCGAAGCTCGCACAACCCGGCGAGAGCAGCACGATCTCCCCGTCGGCGGCGGCCGCGCCGCCGCGACAAGCAGCCCGTTCGAGCTCGCCGCATTCGCACCCTGCACGCCTGTCGCCTGCACAACGGCAGCTATCGCGGACGCGTCCTGCCCGATCAGGTAGACGGCTCGGCAGCCGCTCGCAACCGCCGGGCCGAGCGCGGAGAAGTCCTGGCCCTTGCCTTGACCGCCCAGGATCAGGTGCACCTTGGGTGCCTCGTCGCTTCCCTGCTCCGCCATCGCCGCCAGTGCCACGAGCGTGCTGGCCACGTTGGTGGCCTTGGAGTCGTTGACGAACAGGACCCCTTCCTTGCTCGCCACCTCCTCCAAGCGATGGGGAACGCCGGCGAAGCTGCGCAGACCCGCTCGGACTCCGTCCACCTCAACGCCCCGCGCCAGACATACGGCCGCCGCGGCCATCGCGTTCTCCAGGTTGTGGCGTCCGCGCAACGAAATCTCGCCGGCCGCGATCAGTGGCTGACCTTCCCAACGGAGCATGCCGTCAGGGCGCTCGAACAGCTGCGCTTGGGGCTCTGTCCCGAAGCTCACCCGTCTGGCCTTGCCGGGCAGACCCCCACCGAAATCCCGCCGGCACGACCGCTACATCTCGCGTTCTTGTCGTGCGAACACTTGCAGCTTGGCGGCCTCGTAGGCCTCCAGCGTGCCGTGGCGGTCGAGATGGTCGGGGGAGACATTAAGCAGACACGGCCGCCTCCGGCGCGAACGCGAGCGTGTCTTCCAACTGAAAGCGAAGACGCCTCACACGCGATCGTGACCTGTTCGTCGATACGGCCATCGAGCCCGCTGAGCGCCGCGCCCACGTTGCCGGCCACCGCCACCGCCAGACCCGCCTCACGATGGATGTGGCCGATCAGCTCAACCGTCGTGGTCTTGCCGTTGGTGCCCGTGACCGCGATGAACTCGTTGGGCAGAAGCCGCCACGCAAGCTCCAGCTCGCCGATCACGGACATCCCTCGCAAGCGGGCCTCGGCGATCACCGCTGCCGCGCCGGCACGCCCGGGCTCTTGACGAGCGTGCCGACACCGTCGAGCAACGTGACGCCTTGCTCGCTCAGGTGTAGCTCGACACCCGCCACACCGAGCGCCTCAAGCCCCTTGGGAGCACCGGCGTCGACCCCGAGCACCTCCTCTCCCCTCGCGCGCAGCGCAAGAGCCGCGGCGATGCCCGAGCGGGCCAGACCCACGATCAGATAGGGGCCTGGCGGGAGATCCGGTCGAGGCTTCACGCCAACCCTCGGCTCTCATTCGGTGCGCACCGCGCGAGCGCTCATCAACCGTGCAGAAGCTCTGACGGTAGAGCGTGAAGCCGATCGCACAGCAGATCGCGGCGACGATCCAGAAGCGCAGAATGATCTTCGTCTCAGACCATGCACGAAGCTCGAAGTGGTGGTGGATGGGCGCCATCAGGAATACCCGCTTTCGTGTCATCTGGAAGGAGATCACCTGGATCACCACCGACAGCGCCTCGATCACGAAGATGCCTCCGATCAGGATCAACAACGTCTCTGTCTTGGTCATCACAGCCAGGCCGGCAATCGCTCCGCCGATGCCGAGCGAGCCGGTATCCCCCATGAAGATCGTGGCCGGGAAGGCGTTGAACCACAAGAAGCCGATGCAGGCACCGACAAGCACTCCAGCCAGCATCGCTAGATCGGAGTCTTCGGCTATGAAGGTGATGCCTATGTAGGTAAGCAACACGATCGCGCCACAACCGGCCGCAAGCCCGTCGAGGCCGTCGGTCAGGTTGACCGCGTTGGTGGTTCCCGCCACTACGAAATAGATGAGCACCGGATAGAAGACGCCCAGGTCGACGGTGTAGTCGACGAAACGCAAACGCAATGTCGGCGCGAGGTCGGCACCGTGTCTTGCGACATACCAAAGTCCCACCGAGATCGCGATCGTAATTGCGAGCTTGGTACGTCCACGCAGCCCCAGAGAGCGGCGCTTGACGAGCTTTGTGTAATCGTCGGCGAAGCCGAGCAGCGCACAGGCAATCGCGGTCCCGAAGACGCCAACCGAGCGCCATTCGAAGTTTGTGAGAATCAGATACGGAATCGCGACCGCGACGAAGATGATGATCCCACCCATCGTCGGTGTGCCGGCCTTCTCATGGTGGCCCTGCGGGCCGTCCTCGCGGATGTGCTGGCCGAACTCGCGACGGCGCAAGAACTCGATGAACTTCGGGCTCAAGAAGATGCAGATGAGCAGAGCCGCCGTGCCTCCGATGAGGATGCGTCCCTCAACGCGCACTCCAGTTATGTGCCACGCGCGAGCGTGGCGAGCGATGCCTCGCGCGACCCATCATCCGACGCGCGCGCCCAAGGCTTCGCGCGCCACCGTGACGTCGTCGAAAGGCACCTTGACGCCTCCGGAGAGTTCCTGTCCCTGCTCGTGACCCTTGCCCGCGATCACGAGCACGTCGCCGTCCCTCGCAAGCGACACGGCCCGCTCGATCGCAACACGCCGGTCGACCTCGCGGCGACCGGCGCAGCCCCGGAAGGACGCTCGGCACGGACCACGCCCTTGCATAATCTCGGCGATGATCGCTTGCGGATCCTCCGAGCGTGGATTGTCGGAGGTGACAAGCAGCACATCGGCCAGAGCAGCCCCGATCTCACCCATCAAAGGACGCTTGCCGCGGTCGCGGTCGCCGCCGGCGCCAAAGACGCAGATGACCCGCCCCTCGCCGACTTCATGGGCGGTGCTGAGCACGTTCGCCAAGCGAGTCGGGCGTGTGCGCATAGTCGACCAGCACCGCGAAGTCCTGGCCGGCGTCGACCGGCTCGACCCTGCCGGGAACGCGCACGCCTCGCTCCAGCGCCGCCACGAGCGTGTCCAATCGATGCCGAGGAATGCGCCACGGCGAGCACGCCAAGCGCGTTGGAAACGTTAAAGCGACCAGGTAGGGCAGCGAGAGCCGGCGCTCCCCGGCGGGTGTGCGCACCTGAAAACGTGAGCCGCCGAGATCGACGCTGACATCCAGAGCCGGTAGTCGGCCGGCGTGTCGATCGCGAAGGTGGCGACACCCTCTAGTTCGCCGGCCAAACGCCGTCCGTAGGGGTCGTCGAGGTTGACGACCTTCACGGCCGGGCCGCCATAGAGCTCCTGTGACGACTCCTCGGAGTCAGCGATCCACTCGCCGGCGCCAATCGTGGGCGGGCCGAACAGTCGCCGCTTGGCCTGGAAGTAGTCCTCCATCGTGGGATGGAAGTCGAGGTGGTCCTGGGTGAGGTTGGTGAAAACGGCCGCCGCGAAGCGCGTGCCGTCGGTGCGACCGAGCGCGAGTGCGTGGGAGGAGACCTCCATCGCGCAGAAGCGCTCTCCACCGTCCAGCATCGCTCTGAAATCGGCCTGCAAGTCGATCGCCTCGGGAGTCGTGCGAGTCGCGGCCCGCTCCGAGCCGGCGATCAGCGAGCCGACCGTGCCGAGCAGACCGCAACGCTCGCCGCCCGCCTCGAGCAGTGCTCGCAAAAGATGGGCCGTGGTGGTCTTGCCGTTGGTTCCCGTCACACCCACTACACGCAACTCGCAGGTGGGATCTCCCTGAAAGCGCGAGGCCAGAGGACCCATGGCGGCGCGAGCTGAGTCCACCACGATCTCAGGAGCGTGCAGACCGAGCGGGCGCTCGGCCACGAGCGCAACCGCCCCGGCCGATAGTGCGGCGGGAGCGAAGTCGTGACCGTCGCGCTCGTGGCCGGAGACGCAGAAGAACAGGCTCCCGGGCACGACCTTGCGACTGTCATAGGCCAGTCCTGAGATCTCCAGTCGATCAGGGGTCGGCGAAACGGCCCGCAGACCGGGGATCTCGGCGGCCGTCAACTCGTCAAACCTCATGGCTTTGCGCCCCGCGATGGCAAGGACCGAGAGTCTAGGGCTCGTGCCAGAGGGGACCCGCAGGCCGACTCGAGGATCCCCGTGCATCGCACGTGTGGCGGCTGGACGAAGAGCGCCTAGCCCGGCCCGATGCCGAGGTAGGGCAGGGCAAATTCCATGATCTGGCCGAAGGCGGGCGCCGCGACCACGCCTCCGTAGATCGAGCCGGTTTGCGGTTCGTCGATGATCACCGCGCACAGCAGCTTCGGGTCAGACGCCGGCGCGAAGCCCACAAACGAGGCGACATAGGCGCTTTTGGAGTATTCGCCGGTCTGCGGGTCGATCTTGCTGGCGGTGCCGGTCTTGCCGGCCAACTGATAGCCGGGAATCGAGACCTCGCTGGCGGTGCCGCCGGGCGCGAGGACACCCTTGAGCATGTTGCGCAGCTCGGAGGCGGTCGTTGTAGAGACGATCCGCTTGCCCACGGGCTCCGGGACGTGGCGCCCGCCGATTTCGCCGACGATGTGCGGGGGACGCAAGATGCCGCCGTTGGCGATTGCGGAGTAGGCGGTTGCCATCTGGATCGGCGTGACCAGCTCGCCTTGGCCGATCGGCAAGTTGCCCATCGAGGAGCCCGAGTATTTGTCGAGGGGCAGCGTGGCGCCTCTTTCTTCTCCCGGCAGCCCGCTGCCGGTGAGCGAGCCGAAGCCGAAGCGGTGCACCCAGGAGTTGAATTTTTCGCGACCCTCTAGCAGCCCGATCTTGATAGCTCCCACGTTGCTTGACTGGGCGAGGATCTGCGAAGTGGTCAAGGACTCACCCGGATGTTCGGTGTCATCGTGGATCGTGCGCCCCCCCAGTTCGATCTGGTCGGGGATTTCAAAGCCGCTCTGGGGTGTGATGCGACCTTCCTGCAAAGCTCCGGAAACCACCACCGACTTGAAAGTGGACCCCGGTTCGTAGTTGAAGTTGACGGCCCGGTTCTGCATCGCTTCAATCGCTTTGGCACCGGGATCGTTGGCGTTGACCAGCGGCCAGTTAGCCATCGCGAGAATCGCCCCCGTCCGCGGATCCATCACGATCGCGGTCGAATCCTTGGGCTGGAACACCTTGCCGACAGCGCTGAGCACGTCTTCGGCGCGCTGCTGGATGTTGGCGTCGATCGTCAACGACACCGTGGCGCCAGGCCGCTCGTGGCGTGTTTCGGCGATCGAGACCGGTTGACCCTTCGCGTCGCTGACGACATGTCGCTGGCCTGCGTGCCCGGCCAGCGTCGAGTTGAGCGAGTACTCCAGACCCAGCCGCCCGGCGCCTTCGTGTTCGGTGCCCACCGTGCCGAGCACCTGCGCGGCGAGTGTGCCGCGCGGATAGACGCGGCGCATGACCGGAGCGCCCTGCACTCCCGGGAGCCTCAGGGCGAGGATCTTGTGGGCCGCCTCATACGGGAGCGCGTGCGCCAGATAGACAAAGCCCGTGTGCTCGCTGAGCTTCGTCAGGACCTGGGCTTGGGTGAGACCCAATATCGGCGCCAGCTCGTGAGCGACCGCGAGCGGCTGTTTGAGCAGATAGGGGTCCGCGGTCAGTTCCTGGGCCGGTTCTGAGATAGCGAGCGCGACGCCATTGCGGTCGGTGATCGTGCCCCGCTCGGCCGGCACCGTTTCACTGGTGAGCTGCTGGGTACGTGCCGCCCTGCGCAGAGCCCCCGCATGGGGACCGCCCAGATACAAGGCGCGCGCGCCTGCAAGCAACAACAGCGCAAAGAACAGCGCAAATAGCATCCCAACCCGGCGCTGGACAACCGCCACCGGCTACCCGCCCGTACTCGTGGACGAGCTTTCCGGCGCTTCGGAGCCCGTTTCGCCCGCGCCCGACGATTCGGTCGTCGTCGCCGTGCCGGCGGTAGCTTCGTCACCGGTGGTCGCGGCACTCGCCGTGGCTTCATCACTCGTAGGTGTCGAGCCCGAGGTTTCGCTCGTCGAGGACGCACTGGATGCTTCGCTCGCTTCCGGGGAAACAGCGCTCGTCACTTCAGCATGAGGCTGGATCGGCTGCGAGAGCACGTTCGCCGCACGGGATATGTCGGCCTGAGCGGCCTGCACGAAGTGGACCGAGCCGGGCGGCGCCAGCGTCATTCCGGCTCCGGCCGCCAACGGTGCAACGCGCGTTTCGGCCGAGTACATCGAGTCTTCGATCCCCAATTGGGCGTTTTCGCGCTGGAGTGACGCCTCGTGGGTCAGCGTGCGCCCGATGTTCGTATTGAGCTTGAGCACAACCATTTGCATCGCGACGATCCCAATCAACGAGAAGGCGAGCAGGCCGATCCACAGGCGTCCGTGGATCAATCTGTCGAGCAGCGCTCCCGCCGGACGTGGCACAGCGTGAGCGGCGGCCGCGGCCGAGCGGGCGGCACGTGCAGGGCGGGCGGGCCCTGAAATTCTGCGCGGGTGGCGCGTCGGCGCGCGGCGTGGAGCAGGCGCTCGACGCGGAGCGGGCGCGCGCCTGGGCATCGGAGCGGCACGGCCAACCGGGGGCGCGACAGCAGAAGCGGGCGGGGTCATGCTTCACCTCCTGATGGTTCGATTGCATCGCCGAGGAGCTTCTCGGCGGCGCGCAGACGGGCCGAGGAGGCGCGCGGGTTGCGCGCGATCTCCTCCGGCGAGGGCACGATCGCGCCACGTGTCAATAGGGCCGCCTCGGGTTCGCGACCACAGCCGCAGACCGGGAGATCCGGCGGGCAGATGCAGCCGCGAGCACGCTCAACCAGAAAGCGCTTGACGCGACGGTCCTCCAGCGAGTGAAAGGAGATGCCGGCCAAGACGCCCCCCTCGCGTAGAAGATCCCACGCAAGCGGCAACGCGCGATCGAGTTGTCCCAACTCGTCGTTGACGGCGATGCGCAACGCCTGGAATGTGCGCTTGGCCGGATGACCAGCGCCGAAGCGTGCCGGAGCGGGGATCGCCGAGCCGACCACCTCGACGAGCGCCAGCGTCGTGTCGATCGGTCCGCGCGATCGCTCGCGCACGATCGCTCGCGCGATCTGAGAGGAGTATCGCTCCTCGCCAAGCTCACGCAGGGTCGCCGCCAGGCGACGCTCGTCCCACTCGGCCACGATCTCGCGCGCGCTCAGCTCTTGGCGCGGATCCATGCGCATGTCAAGCGGCGCGTCATACGAATAGGAGAAGCCCCGCTCGCGCGTGTCGATCTGCATCGAGGACATGCCCAGGTCGAGATAGACCATGTCGGCACGCACGTCCTCCTCGAGGAGCATCTGTAGTCCCTCGGCGTAATCGCCCCGCAGGAAGCGCATCGCGCAGGGGGCCTCCTCGGCCAGCTCCAGGAAGCGCTCCTCCGCCAGGGGGTCGCGATCGATCGCGACCAGCGTCCCGTCAGGACCAAGGCGCTCGGCGACCATGCGCGCGTGCCCACCGCCGCCGAAGGTGCAGTCGACTGCCAGCTGTCCCGCCCTAGGCTCGAGCAGCTCGAGCAGCTCGTCGGCCAGCACCGGGATGTGAACGGAGGTCATGTCAAGCAGGATGGTCAACGCGCGCTGTGATCTCTGCGACGCTGCCGAGCAGCGCCGGTCGATGTTCATCCCAGAGCCGTCTTGTCCCACAGCTCCAAGCGGTCGCCGGCCCCGACGACGACGACCTCCTTGCCCAGCTTGGCGTGCTCTCCGAGAAAGCCCGGAACCATGATCCGCCCAGCCGCGTCCAGCTCGACGTCGTGGGAGCTGCCGTAGAAGAAGCGCTCCAGCTCGGTCAGACGCGAGGACAGCGGCGGCAGCTCAGCCAAGGAGCGCTCGGTGTAGCGCTCGTACTCGGCCGGGCGCCACACGCCCACGTAGGGCTTCAGATCGACGGGCATAGCCAAGACCACTCCCTCGGAGAGCGTGGCGCGATAGCGAGCCGGAACCGTGAGCCGGTTCTTAGCGTCGAGGGTGTGGTCGAAGGTGCCGCGGAAAGCCATCGGGGGAGGCTCCAATCAAGTAGATCGAGCCGCGGTGGAGGAGTGGGAGGAGCTCCTCCACCACGGCTCGCTGCCGCGAAGTTACCCCACTTCCCCCCACAATGCAACCCCAATTGCACATTTTCTCCCACAATGACCTCCCAGAGACCCAAAATCGCGCAAAAACCCCTGTTGGACGGGCGATATCGGCGGTGGGAGGCCCTCCCGCGAAAAGCCCGGATCCACGCATGCGAACTTGCAGGACGCTCAAATGCACGGCAACGTGCAGGCCGTACCTGTGTAACGTTGGTGTCATGAGATCGGGGGTTTGCAGGGCGACGGGCGCTGCCGCGCTGATGGCTGCGGTGGCGGCGCTGGCGGGCTGCGGGTCCTCGGGGTCAAAAGGGGAACCGTCGAGCCTCGTGCCGTCCTCCGCGCCGCTGTACGCGAGCTTTGCTGTCAAGCCCAGCGGAGGCTCCTCAGGCGAAGCCTCCACCGCGGCCAAAAAGTTGACGCACCTGGCCGAACCGTACGGGAGCCTTGCCCAAGCCTTGCTGAGCAGCGAAGGCAGCCACGTCGAATTCAAGCGCGACATCGGGTCCTGGGTGGGCAAGAACGCCGGCCTGTTCTTGACCTCGCTCGACACCAGCAAACTCCCGCAGAGCTCCAGCTCTTTGCAGACGCTGCTCGAAGGGGGCCTTGCGGGCGCCGCCTCCTCACTCGGCGCCGATGCCTTCGGCTCAAGCGCCGCCCAGGGAGCGATCGTGCTCGAAACCTCGGATGTCGGCGGTGCGCGTTCCTTCCTTGAAAAACGCGCCCATGAACAGGGAGCCCACACGGCCAACTACAGGGGGGTCTCCTACCAGGTGTCCCCCAAGGGAGCCGCCGAGGGCATCGTCAAGGACTTCGCCGTCATCGGCAGCGAAACGGGCTTTAAGAGCGTCGTGGATACCTCGCTCGGGGGCGCCACGATCACCAGCGCGAGCGGCTACGCCAAGCCACCGGCGAACGCCGTCGCGAGCGTATATGTCCGCCCCGAAGAACTGACTAAAGCGATCCACGGCTCGGGCGGGGTCGCCAGCCAGGGCATCTCACTGGTCAGCCAGCTGTTCGCGGGCGCCGAATCGGCCTCTCTGTCGGTGACGCCGACCTCCAACTCGATCTCGCTGCAGGGCGAAATCCACTCGGCGAGCGGATCGACGCCCCTGTTTGGCCAGGAAGGCGCCAAGGCTCTGGGCGAAGTCCCAAGCGGCGCCTGGCTGGCAGCAGGCGTGGGCAACGTCGGCGGAACCAACCTGCCGCGCGCGCTGGCCCTGCTGCACGGCGTCGCCTCGTTTGCAACCTCGACCGTGTTCGCCTCCTTCGGAGGCCAGAGCATCGAAAAGCTGTTCACGGCGATCGATTCGCCGAAGGCAAACCTGCAACAGGACTTCGGCACGTGGGCGACCTCGGGCAGCATGTTCGTGAGCGGTACCAGCCTGTTCAACCTGCAGGCCGCGCTCGTGATCGGCTCCAAGGAAGCAAGCGCCTCACAGGCCGCGGTAGCCAAGCTGGGCAAGCTGATGCGAAGTGCGGGCGCCGAAGTCTCAAACGCCACCATCCCCGGCGCCGACTCGGCCGTGAGCGTCAAGCTGGAAGGTTTCCCGGCGGTCATCTTCGTCGCCAACGGCGTTGGCTCAAACGGCCAAGCCAAGTTCGTGCTCGGCCTGGGTCAGCAGTCGGTGCAAGGCGCGCTTACTCCCTCCAGCACGCTCTCCACCTCTCCCGCCTATACGAGCGCCATGACGGCACTCGGCGGTGGCATTGAACCGAGCCTGATCGTCGAATTCCCGACGATGCTCGGCTTCCTCGAAGGGCTCGGCTTGACCCAGAGCCCGGGCGTCTCCAACCTGGTGCCCTACTTCAAGTCTCTGGGGACGCTGACGGCCGGGGCTAGCGGTCAGAGTGGGGTTCAGCACTTCAAGCTGGTGGTTGGGCTGGCCTGACCGACAGGTCGCGAGACGTCAGGTGTAGTAGCGCTTATGCAGTCAGTGCAGAATTGCAGAGAGCAATCGACCACCCTGCATCCAATACAGCTTGTCACCCTGACGTGAGGTCAGTTCTCCAAGGACATCTGCGCCAACAACAGATAGCGCGAGCGAGGACGGATCTACGTCTGTGCCGGACGCCAACAACCTAGCACCCGACTTATCCACCTCCTCTACATCAAAATAGAGTGTTTTTCAGAGAGCGTTCCAATCCCTTCAGTACGTCCATTATCTTCCGCTATCCATGCCGCGGAACCGTCACTCCTGACAATCAAGGACAAGAGATTCCCAACACCAACTTGCCCAGGCTCCGGCTGGACAGGCGTTCCCGTTGGGACCCTATGAACGACGCGCCCGCCGCAAAGGTCGCGGACAACAACGAGCCATTCCGTCCTTCCTCCCGCACGTTCTTCGAAAACGCTTTTCCCGTAGGCCACCATCGATCCCGCAAGCGTCAGGTGTGTCGGTGCGCCCGCGATAAAGGAACTATCCGACGGCAGCGGCCCAAGGAAATGTGCCCGGCGCCCCTGGACACATCCCCAGACACCTAGTGCCCCGAAACCGCCAGAAGGCACTGGCGCCTCGAAGATCTCCGCTCGCGCATCGGCGAGAATAAGATGCGGATGGTTTGGCGCGCACGTAAGCGGCTGCCCGACATGACGGAGACCCTGTAGGTAGTCCAGGGTTTATGCGCAGTCTGGTTGTTTGTTGTCGGTAGTGGTGTCTGCGTATTCGGTGGGTGTGAGTCCGTCCAGCGCTGAATGTGGCCGGTAGGTGTTGTACTCGATTCGCCAGTCCTCGACGATGAGCTTCGCCTCGGTGAGCGACCCGAACTCCTCGATGTTCAGCAGCTCGTCTCGCAACCGGCCGTTAAAGGACTCGACGAACGGGTTCTCCCAGGGTGAGCCGGGCTCGATGTAGGCGGTCTTGGTGGCGGCGAGGCGACAGTAGTCGCGTAGCGTCCATGCGATCATCTCGGGTCCGTTGTCGGCTCGTAGATATTCGGGTGCGCCGCGAGTGAGCACGAGGTCCTCGATGACCGCGACGAGGTCCTCGGCGGTGCAGGTCCGGTCGACTCTGATCGCCAGCGCCTCTCGGGTGTACTCATCGACGATGTTGGCGAGCTTGAGCCTGCGCTGGTCAGAGGTCTCATCGAACATGAAGTCGATCGCCCACACATGGCCGGGATGGGTGGCTCGCAACCGTTGCTTTTGAGTCGGACCTACCCTGCGACGCTTGCGGGGTCCTCACGGGGCGCCGCAGGCCCTCCTGGCGCCAAATACGGCGAGTGCGCTTGTGATTGAGCCTCCAGCCTTCGCGCAGCAGGATCTGATGAGCCGTCTTCCAACCCCACCGCGGGTGATCCCCGGCGATCTCGCGCAAGCGAGCTGTGAGGCGCTGCTCCTCGGTGCTTGGCGGTCGCCTGGGCTTGCGTTGCGTCGAGCGGTTCTGACCGACCACGCGGCACGCACGGCGCTGTGAAACCCCGAAACGCTCCTGCAGAACCATGACGGCTCTGCGACGGCGCTCCGGGGTCAGAATTTCCCCTCCGCCAGCTCCTTGAGCATGTCGATGTCCAAGGCCTGCTCAGCGACGAGCTTCTTGAGCCGTTGGTTCTCGCCCTCGAGCGTCTTCAGACGCTTGGCCTCATCAGCCTTCACGCCGCCATAAACCGCTCGCCACCGGTTGAACGTCGCCTCTGAGACTTCGAGATGGCGGAGCACCTCGACGATATCCTGCCCCTCGTTCAAAAGACGCTCGCCCTCCCTGATCTTCCTCACAGCCTGCTCCGGCGTATGCCTGCGTCGCTTCATGATCGTGTCCATCCTTCCATCCCATCACGGGAAACACGACCACGCACTCACCCTGGCTCACCTCAAAGGGACCCCGTCAGACACGCCGAGTAGCCGTGGCCATTGCGCTGGCCGAAGCAAACAGCCCAGCAATTGTGATCATTGCAAGAAGTCGTCTGAGCATACTGATAACGCTAGCGAAACCGGCCGGGGCCAAGTGTGGCCAAGGTGAGCCACACAAGTCCCCCCATCAAAACAATTTCAATGCAACAACGCGGAAAATGCCTGGCCACCCTGGATCCAGTACAACGTGCTGCCAGCAAGTGCAAGCGAGGATGGAGCTATGTTTGTGCCAGAAGCAAGCAACCGAGGACTGCCGGTCTTGTTCAAGGCATGCACCTCGTAGTTCCTAGCGCCGTTTTCGACGATCCATGCCACAGCACCATCACCCTTTACAACCATCGTCGTCAAGCTGCCAGCCCCAGCGTTTTCCGATCCCGTGCCTTCAGATATACCAGTCGGAACTCGATGAAGAATACGTCCAGTGCGAAGACTACGGACGACCACCCATTCTTCGGCGCGTTTACTGTACAGACCGCCTCTATAGATTTCTTCGTAAGCAACTATTGGGCTGGCGAGAACCTCGTGCGTTACGCCTTTGAATTCTCCGGGAGAATACATTGGCGGCGAGAACCCAAGAAAATATGGGCGGCCACGGCCATAAAAACACCCGTAGATGGCTTCATATTCGAGCGGACCCACTTCTTCCGTAGCTTCGTATACACGAGCATGACTATCAGCCGCAATAAAACGCGAATGCCGCGGCACGCATGGCGCCGCCGTCCTCCGAGCCTGGCGAGCAGGGCTCGGCGATACGCTCGTCAAGAGCATCCCCAGCATCAAGGTAATAGCTATCGCGATGGTCGACCGTCTCATAGTTCCTAATACTACCGAAACCCATCCAAAAGCTGGCCCAAGAGTACACTAGTGGAGTCCACCGCCGCCTTTTTTTGGTGGTGGGCCGCAACTTTCCGGTGCAGGTCCCGCACACACCCCATACCCCCAGAGCATACCGTTAGGGGCGGCATCAGCGGTCTGCCCATCAACGATCGGGCCCTCTTCCGTTTCGGTCGAACTCGGGCCAGTGATACCTCCCATAGGCCCGGTGCTGACGGTGTAGGAGTCTTCGCCAGGATCGGCCACAGTAACGACAGCATTGACGTACTTAAATCCAAGCGCTTCTCCGTCACTGGGCGTGGAAAAGAACGAAGAGCCTGATTCCCCTTCTTCCCAAGCTTCGTCTCGCGCAGATTTTGACCAGTCTTCGCACGTGTCTTCCTCCAATCCCGTGCACAATTGCCACTGCACCGACGTAGACAGTGCCATTCCTTCCGCGTTCCAGAACTGCGGAGTTACCCTCATAGCGTTCAAGCCCCATTCTAGATCCACATACGGGAAGCCCAATAATGCAGCCTCGTTGGTGCGCTGACATAGTCTCCACGATGTTAGATCACCTCCGTCAGAGCCGAGGCACATGGGGAACGTTGAAGTCACTGTTCCACCATCACCGTTACACGGGGTATCGTCGTGACCACCCGGAGTACTTGATCCTGATTCCCACTGGGGAGGTGGTTCGAGGTGACTCCCCGTGGTGAATGTTTGGTCCCCACCAAGGCTAGGTGTGCCTTTGTTAGCTTCGTTTTCTGCCTCTGCTTGATAATGATAAGTGGTGCACGATTTCAAGCCGCCCAACGAGACTGCCTCACTTTGACCGCCTGGATCGCCGGACGCTTCCGCCGGAGCCGTTGTAGAGCCATATGCAGTGGTCGTACCGTACTCCACTATATATTCTGTAGGAAGGCCTTCCGGATACACGTCGAGCAAAACCGTGCTGGCACTTGACGTCGTCGAACCAGCAACCGCAGCCTTAGTGATTGCTTTGGACGGACATCCTGCGCTGTCGCCGAGCGCCAACACACAGTAGGCCTCTCTGGGTTCTTGCTTTTCATGCACTCCCCCGCCATGAAGTAGGGCACTATCGAATTCATGAGCAAACTTGCCTTTTTGTTCAGTGATTCTTTCCTCGGTAGGACCTTCATACAGATAGTAATATGCCCATTCGAAATGTTCCGATGCCTCGCCGAGCCGAAGAAAATCCTGAGCGGCAAGGCGTTGCCATTCAGGATGTTCATATAGGCGGGTAGGGGCGGTGTTGTTCTCCAACAACGCGCCTTGCTCAGTTAGCCATACGTGAGCCGCTTTCAACCGGCTATTTTTTATTTGATGTAGAAAACCTTTTGCTTCCTTATTTGCGTAATTGCCAAGAGCTTCTTTATCATGTTCCTTGGCCCTCGCCACTCCTTCCAGATCCTTGTAGTCATGAATACCCCATACATGTGGCTTGACACCGAAGGGCGCTAAGCGCTTGTAAACACCTTCAGTGATTGTCTTCTCATATTGGAGTATATAACCATGATGCTCCCCGTACTCCTGGAATTCACCAGCAACAATCGTGCACAAACGTTCACATCCAACTTCATCGGCGGCTAACTGGGCCTCTCCCCAGAAGTATGCAGCCTTGGTAGCACCACTAGGGTCCACATGGAGCGACGTCCCCTTGATGTCCGGCTCGTTCCACGCCCCCCAAAGCCTTACTGGAGGCTCTTCGCTATTGCCTTTGGCAAGTGCCTTAATCAATCTCTTCGCGTCTGCATGGTACTGGGCTAGCTTAGGCACGACGGTCTTTGGGCATGGCACGCGTACAGTTGACCCATAACTCGGAGGCACAGGTTCACAGCGTCCTAGCGTGATAAATGGCGTCAATTTCGCCTTCTTGACGGCCTTCAGCCATTCGTGAAGACGAAGGTTGTTCGGCGGAGTACCGTAGTAGAGGACCAGTCGCGCATCCTTGACTTTCAATGGTCCGCTCACCAAGTGAGTGTCCAGGTCATCGACAAGTTCTTTTTTGCCTTCGACTTCGACTTCGTGCGCGAACGGCTTTGCATTTGAGTCTGACAGTCCATAGTGAGCGCCTGTGGCTTTCGTAGCGCTGATTTTGTCGCTGGGAGCGTTAATGGATACCGCGGCGCTCACCGGGAATTTTGTGCCTTCGCCCGGCGAAACGGTCAGCGTAACTGTGTTACCTTCGACTTTGAGCGCAGCCGAGACGACGACCCCTGACGCGTCCAGTACAGAGGGAGCCCGAATCACCATGAGCGTAGTGTGTGCCGTGTGTTCTTCGGCGTAGGCCAGTGTGCTATTAGCGCTGTCGTATTCCGCTTCGGTTTCTTGGGGATGGAGTTCGTCGGGTTTCGGCGCTACTTCCGGCGTTGTCGTCGTTGGTGCAGAGGGAAGCGGTTCGAGCATACCTTCTTCTTCCAAACTGCTTTCCAATTCTTCTTCGGCGGCTTCCCCAGTCGCTCCTTCCCCTGCGGGTTCTTCGATCGATTCCGATTCAGGCGTTTCAAGCGCTTCGCTGGACAGTTCCGCTTCCAGGGACGGCAGCGACACCGGTTCAACTACGGCTATGTCGCCGTTTGGCAGTTCCTCTAGTTCCTGGTCGACACCGATACCCACTTCCCACGTGAACGACCTCGATGCTTCCGCGTCGCGTAGCTGCAGAATGGTTGTCGCTCCCATTGGATTCGCACGCACAAACGTGTCCGTGTCTTGAGAGGTTTCGGCGAACGCCGCAGCCGTGCCGTTGACAATCGTTGGCGTGGTCGTGGCGTTCAACGGCGGGTCGAGCGGCGTGAAGCTCAACGGCCCATTTGCTGCGTTGACCGCGAATTCGCCTGGGATTTCCTTGGAGATTGTAGAGCTAGTAAGCGCTTCAGAGGAGGATAGGTCTTCTCCGGTTTCGCCGATCGCCGGCTTGACGGCGTGTTCTTCGAGCGTGGCATTAGTCGAGGCGGCGAGAATCGATGGATCGGCAACTTCAGCCGCTTCGAGCGCCTGCGTAATGCTTGCTTCGGTAGCGGAGACCACCCGTCCGGCTGCCGAAACGGCGTCGACACTGCCAAGCGAGTTGGAGGCCGTCACCTTGAAGCGCAGTGTTGAACCGACATCGCCGCTTTCCGGCGTGTAGCTCGATTTGGTGGCGCCTTCGATGCCAGTGCAGCTTTCTCCGACAGCGTTGCAACGCTCCCACTGGTAGTAGTAGCTAAACGGTTGCGAGCCCGCCCAGGCTCCATCGCCCGCATACGCCTTGATGCCCACTCTGAGACTGCCATGTATCATCGGGCTTTCCGTGACTTCTGGGGCTGCGGGAGCTTCCACCACTTGTGTCGGTGCCGAGGCTGCCGTTTCGCTGCCTGCCGTATTGGTGGCAGTCACGACCACCCGCACGGTGGACCAAATCTCGCTTTCCGCAAGCACGTAGCTTGCGCCGGTCTCGCCTACGATTTCATTGCATTCTTCACCTTCGGCGTTGCAGGTCTGCCATTCGTAGCTATAGGAGATCGTTTCGGTACCGGCCCACAAACCGTGTTGTGCGGTCAAAGTGGCGCCGACTGTGGAATAACCTTCAAGCGTCGGTTCTTCGACCTCGATTGGAGCAAACGGTTCAGCACCGATCACCGGGGTCGCAGACGAGGAGACGCTTTCGGTTCCCGCGGTCCCGCTACCCGTGACTACCACCTTGAGCGTGTGTCCAATATCGCCGGCGAAGCAATACATC
>CAWBID010000053.1:0-47131 GCA_963788715.1 uncultured Solirubrobacterales bacterium | reverse complement strand
AAAGCGCTCGTAGGCCCGACGGGGTCGCCACGTCGGAAGCGATCGTCCGGTCTGACGACCGCCGCCACCCGAAACCAGCCACGTTGCGGCTGCGTGCGCAGGCTGGTGGATCACGCCTGAGGGAGTCATGAGCGTGGCGCGGCCGCTTGTCGATCAAAGCAGCGACTGGCGCTTCAGCTTGGTCGGGGGTTGTGCTGGATGAAACGTTTTCACGCGGGTCTGGCGGGTGGGTATATGTTGGCTCTAACACTGTGCGGCCAGGGAAGGTCATGGACCTCAGGATCGGGGTGATTGGGATGATGCTTAGCGGGGCGCGTGGGTTTGACTGGCTCGTGGGGGGCGCGCGTGGTCGTGTCGTCGGCTTGGTGGCGGCGACCGCGGGGTTGTTGGGGTTATGGGCGGTGGCGCCGGCGGGCTCGGCGGCGGCGGCGACTTCGCAGCTCAGGCTGTTCCGGGATACGGGGCACATTACGATCACAGGCGGCGGCACACCAATCGCCGTTGGCCCAGACGGTGCCTTATGGTTCGCCGACGAGAACGCTGGCCAGAATGCGTTTTCGATCGGGCGCATCACGACCACCGGGGTGATCACCCATTTCACAGACCCGCGCTTCGTCCCTTTGGGGTTCGTGCAGATCGCGGCTGGGCCCGACAACACGCTGTGGTTCACCATCACCGGGAGCTTCCCTTCTCCGTCGATCGGCCGCATTACGACTTCCGGGGGGATCACCATCTTCCCTGACCCCGGTGCAGTGGATCTCGGAGGAATCGCCGAAGGTCCCGACGGTGCGATGTGGGTCCGGGCATCAGGGAAGATCCAGCGGATCACATCCACCGGGGTGATAACGACTTTCTCCGATCCGCGCATCTTCTCACTGGGAGGTATCGCCGGGATCGCCCGCGGTCCCGACGGCGCGATGTGGTTCACGAACAACAGCGAGGGGGATTCCGTGGCGAGCCCAGACTCGATCGGGCGGATCACCACCTCCGGAGCGATAACCACCTATACCGCCCCAATCGTGTTTAGGCCCGGCGCTATAGGCGCTGTCCGTGGTGGTGACCTCTGGTTTGGCAGTTCCACAGAGGTCGGGGTCTGGCGCATTACCACGCCGGGTGCGATCACCAAGTACAACGGTCCTGCTGACGTCAATCTCTACGGAGAGAGCTTCGCGGCGGGGCCCGATGGGGCGACCTGGTACGCGACCGGAGGGGACAAGATTGGCCGGGTCACGTCCTTCGGTGTGATCACGGCATACACCCTGCCCGCTGGCTCAACAAATGCCTCGGGGATCGTGGTCGGCCCGGACAACGCACTGTGGTTCACGTTCGCGGCGCCCAGTGGTGCCGGCGAGATCGGGCGACTGTCGCTGCAGCCCACGTTCTCCGGGCCAGGGCGAGTGAAGAGCGGGACGTTGGCGACGCTGCGGGGGATCGCTCCCCACGGTGCCATTGTGACGATCAAGGAAGCGCTACCGGGCAAACCGTTCAAAGCGATCGGCCACGCCCTGGCAAGCAAGACCACAGGAGCGTTCACCTTCCGGGCGAAGGTGACGAGGACGGGCCGTTTCAAGGCGGTAGTCGGTCAGGTCACCTCGAAGATCATCGTGATTCGGACCTGAGCCCGGCTCGGTTGCCCTGGATGGGTGCGACGGTGGGCTGCCAATATGCACCCACTGGTCCACCAAACACGGACCACAGCGCTATGCCGGGCTCGTGGTGGCGGCCGAAGGAATCGAAAGCAAGAGATGGCTCGGCGGGAGAACTGCGTCCGGTACCGTTGGACAGACATCGACAACCTCGAGCTGGTCGGCACCGGCGCTCTGGTCGTCGATTGCAACGCAGCTGCGGGACGGCTGCGGCCGAAGGCTGCTCCCACCGACCCCGCCCGTTTCTGGAACAAAGCAAGGTCAGACAGATCCGGCCGGACTTACCGCGAGAGCAGACTGGATAACAGCACTGCCGCCTCGGGCTGCAAGCGGCCGCCGCCCGCGAGCATCAGCCTTCTTCCATTGCAGCCGCTTCCGGATAATCTGAGCAGCGCCGTCGCCTCGCGCGGCACGGCTCCTCTGGAATGAGAGCGGTCGCCCGGCGGCGTCAGCGACCTCGGAGGCGGCGGGCAGCCGGCCGACGAAGGGAGCACCGCGTCGACGGCGAGGTGGCCCGTGGCCGGGACGCGGAATGTCGCCGAAGCGCAAGCAGGCTCGGAGGACGCTCGAGAGGCGAGAGCGATCGTCGGAAGCCATCTCAACCCTATGAGACCTGCTTCCACGAAGGCTGGACCGTGTGACGGGCTCGCCGGCATCGCCACGAGGCTTCTCCTCCTGATCAGGGGTGCTGATGCAGAAGTTCTCGCTTACGGCTCTGTTGGCACGATGGAGGAGGCTGCGCGTCCGAGAGGCGAGCCCCAGACGAACGTGGTCATCGTGGTGGCGGGGACTGTGTACGTGAAGTAGCGCTGATTCGAGTTGACCGCGAAGGTGATCGGCGCCGAGGAGTTGTTATAGGTGATGAGCACCAGTGATCCGTCTGGGTTCTGAAACGCGACGTCGTCCAGGCCGGCGCTGACCGTTTCGATGTTCGAGCTGTCGACGCCGTAGGTGACGAAATTCGGCGAGTCGATCCTCACGGCACCGGGTTGCACGAACGCGCTGACCTGTCCTAGCTGGTAGTACTCGGAGCTGAGGCTGGCGGTGTGTGACTGCTCGGCGATTGTGACCACCCCGGTGCAGCCCGGGCAGCCGAAGGCGGTGCCGTGTGGGCCGCCGTGAGGATCGAGCGCCACATTCCACACTGCCACGACGCTCGCCCAGTTGCGGAGAGTCGAGATCACGTACTCGGGGGTGCCGGCCTCTCTGATCTCGGGCGCGCACTCGTCCACGATCTGATCAAGCCCAGTGGCGCTCCGCCGGAGCTGGCTCATCACTGCCGGGGAGCCAAAGTAGCAGTGCCAGGCGAGGCCGTTCAGGTCTCCGGCGGCGGGGCCGGACGCCATGGAATCTGCGTAGGTGAGCTGATCCCAGCTCACATCGTTTCCATAGATGTTCGGGTCAAGCCCGGCGCGTGCCAGCGCCGGCTGCAGATACTGCGAGACGAAAGTCGCCTCGTCGGGCTCCGGCAGGTCGAGCCCCGGGTATGAGGTCACGTTTCCCGGCTCGCTCTGGGGCGTGATCGCATCGATCGGTACGCCGTTGCTCTCATACGACTGGATGAATTTCACGAAGTAGTCTGCCAACTCCCCGTATGCCGACGGAAGCAGCGTTCCCGGGTTGTTGAAATTGTCGAGCAAGCCGTTGGACTTCATCCAGCCGGGCGGACTCCATGGGCTGGCCAGGATCTGGAGTTGCGGGTTCACCTTCAGCGCCTGCTGCAGCACGGGAATGATGTAGGAGAGATCGTGAGCGATCGAGAAGTGCGACAGGCCGGGGTCGGTCTGACCTGCGGGCATGTCGTCGTAGCTGTACGGGTCGGGGCTCACCGTGAAGTCCGAAGCGGCCATCGGGATGCGTAGGAAGTTCAGGCGGATGCCGGACGCGCCAAATAGGTCCTGCATCAGGCTGACGCGATCGCTCGCCGTGAGCTGATCGTAGATCAGCCATGCGGAACTGTCGGTCATCGCCGCGCCCATGCCGGAGAAGCGCTGATACTGCAGCTTCGGGTTGACGTCGATCACGGGCAGGCCCCGTGGCTGGAGCGTTGAGATCGCCCGCCCCGGCTGGGGCGAGAGGTTCTGCGAGACGGCGGGGTCGGTCTGGACGACCTGGACGCCCGGTGTCGAAAGGGCCACGATCTCGGCACTCAAGCGCGCGAGTGCGGCGTGCTCTGCGCGCAGGCGCCCGATCCGGGCGCCGGTGTTGCCAAGATCCGAGACCAGGGACCCGGTCGTGATGAGCGGCACCCCCCGGCGGCCGCGGGCTAGCCTCGCGAGCGTTGCGTAGTCACCGAGCGCCGCCTTCAGCTGCGAACGGACCTTCTGCTCGGAGCGCAGCTCCGTTTGTATGCCATCCGACAGGAGGCTCGAGACACCGCTTCCGACCGTCGCCAGCTGTGTGACGCTCAGCGGGCTTGGGTCGAGGGTCAGAGCCGCCACCGCGGCCGACGGCTTGTGCAGCACCGCGCGCCACCCCGAGGCCGTGAGCGGTCGCCCCTGTCGTGGTGAATCGAAGCGGGCTCTTAACGAACACCTTGACCCTGATCGCGCGGATGTCGACGAGGGCCGGGCTCGCGATGTGGAACACGACCTCATCGCCGGCCCGGATCACTCCATACTGGCCGCCCCTCACCGTCCGCAGCACCTGCTCGGCACCGAACAGGTCAACCGTCCGGCGCGTCACTGTCGTGCGCTTGCCGTGCCGGACCAGCATCGAGAGTGCCGCTGGGAGGAAGCCACCGCCCTGCTCGATCACCCCGGTGGGCGCGTGACTCACCGCGCCGGGTTCCAGGACCAGCGCCAGCACCGCGTTCCTCAGGTCGCCCTGACCGAGATAGCGCTCGATGTTCCCCTGGAACGTGACCGTCACGATCAAGCCGAGCGAAGGGTCGCTGGCTGCCGTGACCGACCTGATCGTGATCGCCCGCCGTTCGGCCGCCGTCAGTCCCGGCCGGATGGACGATCGAGTACTCGGCCTGGGTCACGATTCCCGCCCGCGCCGGGACGCAAATCACGGCGGCGCCGATCGCGACCACTGCCAGACCCAACGCAAGGAAACGTCCCCACTCGAACATCAATATCTCCAGCTTGCGCTGCACGCCCTTCCAACGGATCAGAGCGCCTCAGCGACCCCGAAGTTCCAGCCCCGCACGACCCACAGAAGAACGACTCGATGCTACTGGAGTCGAGCTAGCGCCAACCGCTGCAAATTACGAGACGGAACGTTCTCGTCAGATCGCCGAGGAATCTGCAGTTGGAGGCAGACGACACTCCTGCTTCCACGGGGATTTGTCGCTGACCGCGTTCGTGGTTGCGGTTGTCCGTAGTGAGCAGCGTCTTGCGGGTCGGAAAGTTGTCGCGTCGCAGCTTCACGAGCTGAGCCGGCGCGCAGCAGGTCGCCACGGCGCGGGTGCTCGTGGGCGAAGGCGACCGGAGGGCGAAACGACGCTCCCGGCCTCGGCTCGCGGCGTGGCGGGCTTGTGCTTCCGTGACGGGATGCTGGATCCCGAACCGGACCTGGATGCGAAACGTGCAGACCGAAACCGGCCATCGACAGTAGCCGCCGTCTCGGCCCCTGGCTATTGGTTCGAGGTCTGAGCGAGCAAGTCATGTTGCAATCTGGGTTTGGGCTGGCGTAGACTCGCCGCGACTGGGATCGGGCGGCTGTGGGGGGGCGCAGGAGGATTTGCGTCATGTCCAAGCTGCGTTCTCAACGGAGTTACGCCACCGTCGGCGTCACTCTCGCCTTGGTGCTGGGTGCGAGCGGGTTTGCGATGGCCTCGATACCCGGGCACGGTGGGATCATTCATGCCTGCTATCAGAAGAACGATGGCGGTCTGAGGGTGATCGATCGCTCCAAGCGAGGCCCCGCCGGGAAGTGTCGCAAGAGCGAGAAGTCGCTCTCTTGGAACCAGAAGGGCCTCCCGGGTGCCGCCGGGGATCCCCGGCCCGCAGGGTCCGCCGGGGGCTTCGGTGATTGTGCGCGCCCGCAACTCAACCCCTCTGGTCGTGCCTGGCGGCGCGACCGGCACCTATTCGCTCAACGGCGGATCCTGGACGCAGGCCGCGACGGAGACCGATCTCTTCTTCGGTCAGGTCACCGTGACGATGCCCGCGAGCTGCGGCTATGGCCTCGTAACCGTGACGGTCACGCTGGGCGCTGTCGCCACCGACTCGCAGGCTCAATTTTTCGCCGGGTCCGGGACCAGCACCCAACCTTTCCCGCTCTCATACGCATTCGAGCCAGGCGTGGCCACCGCTCGAGCGGTCAGCCTCAGCGTCCAGAATGGCTGTGGATCCGGGCAAGACGTCACGGTCGATTCTGCCGCCCTGGACGTCGCCGCGTTGCGTTAGCTACGCGGGTCGGCGCGGAGGTGGCGGGAGCGATGATGCGGAGGGTAGGTGCAGCACGCGCCGTGCTGGTGGCGTGCGGCGCTCCTGCCTCGGCGGCGGCCTCCGCCGCCATCATTACCACCATCATCGTCGACACGGTGCGTCGTCCACGGCATGCGTGAGCGACCGCGGTCGGTGAGAGGTGCGGCAACCAACACGCCGACGAGCGCGCCAGCGACCACACCAGCTGCGGCGAGCACACCAGCTTCGGCCTGGTCCGAAGCTTCTCACCGGCGTTGTGGTCTTGACCCTCGCGGTGGCACCCGTGGCCCAGGCCGCTCCGGTGATGTCCGGCGACCCGCAGAGCGAGTGCGTGTGGAACACCAACTACGATCCCGCGCCGTTCATGCAGGAGCACCAGGCGAGCATCCTGCGGCTCGTCGTCACGAGCGTCCACCCGGACGGCCTAGTGGAAGACGGGCGCATGGTGATCCCGCCCTACGCGCAAGCCCTCGCGGGGGAGATGGCGTGCGTGCGCAACGCGCAGGCCGAGGGCTACCCGGTCCTGATCTCGTTCGAGTTCCCTAACGACCTGGCTGCCCTCCCAGGTCGCGGGATGGTTCGGCCAGGTGCTACCCGACTTTCCCAACCTCTGGGGTGTCGGCATCGGCAACGAGCAGGATCTCCAGTACTCCCGAGTATGGCGAGACGCCTCCCTCGTTCGTGACCGTCGCTGCCGGTAGCGACACCACGACGTACACGGTCAAGGAGGTGGTCAGCTACGAGACTCGCAAGATCACAGAAGTGGGTACGGGTGCGGCGGCATAAGCACAGGCGACGGGTCAGGCGCGTGGTGACCAAGCGCGTGAGGCACGTCAGCTACCAGGTAGACCCGCACACCACGACGGTTCAGACCACGACCACGCGGCGCGCGTCCCCGGCAGAGCAGTACCGGCTCGACTACAACGCCGCTGAGCCGGTGGTGGCCGCGCTGGAGCCGGGGGCGCAAATCTCGTTTGGCAACGCCTACCCATTCGGCCAACAGTTCATCCTGGACGCCTGGGCGTTCGGCGGGCGTCCAGCCGGGGTCGGCGCAATCGCTATCAGCGGCTACTGGCTGGGTGGCATCCCGCCTCTCGCGGCGTTCGCCCAACGGGAGGGCTTGCCGCTGTGGGTGCCGGAAGACAACCCTAACGGTCCCGGAGGCGACGGCTCAACGGCTCAACCGCCCGACTGGCAGGCGCGATGGAATGCCGCCGTGGCGCAAGCACCTAACTGGACGCTGGACGACTTCTACAGCTGATGACTGAGCCCAACTGGCGTGCAGCTCGCTCCCGACGGGCAAGCGCGACCGCGCAGCCGACGACGGCAACGCTGTGTGTTTGCTCAACCTACTCGCGTTGTGGCAGGTTGTACGCGCGAGGGCATAACAGCGACGTCACGCCGTTATGCCTCGGTTACGCGCTGTCGCGCATCCTGGTCAGCCGGGCGTCGCCCGAGGATTTCCGCGCCGGTTCCGCCGCTGCTCCTGCAGGTCGCGTCAAGCACGCATAGCGACCTTGGCGGGAGTGCGTGGGCGGATCGGGCCAGCCCGAGTTGCTCGGCGCCCCACGCTCGCAGCTGTAAGGAGCGAGCGGAGACCCGGCGCGCCGGGGACCCGCGCTCCCGAATCTGCAGCGAGGTGGCCATCACGTCCCTGTGGTCGGTATAGCCGCGGCCCACCAGCCCGGCTTCGGCGACCCGCGCAAGTGCACCCAGCTGCCGACGGCAGGCGATGTCAGCGATCGCTTTCCTCTTCGCGCCGCCGTCGCCTAGCGCGATTGGGTTGGCGACCAAGCGCTGAGGCCAAGCATCGGCGGGGACCGTGCGACTGGAGGCACGGTTATGGGAGAGGAGGTTTGCTCGCCCGCATGGTCTGGGGCGGCGGACTTGTTGTGAGTGAAGCTGGGATGCTTGCGCGAGAGACGTGCACCCGTTCCTCGTCGAGCCTGGACCGATCGCGTTTGCCCACCGAGGTGGTGCCGGTGAGGCGCCCGAGAACACGCTCGCGGCATTCGAGATCGCAGTCGGTCTTCGGTACAGGTACCTGGAGACCGATGTCCATCTCACGCGCGACGGCGTTCTGGTCGCCTTTCATGACGAGCGCCTCGACAGGGTCACGGATCGCACCGGTGCGATCGCCGAACTCGGCATCGCCGAGGTGGAAGCCGCCGACGCCGGTCACACGTTCTCCCCGGATGGTGGGCGTAGGTTTCCGTTCCGCGGTTGCGGGATTCGCGTTCCTCGGCTCGAAGCGATCCTTGCGCGCTGGCCCGACGCCCGGGTCAACATCGACCCCAAGTCGGATGCATGCGTGGGGCCCCTCGCGGCGCTGCTAGACCGAGTCGGCGCCTGGGAGCGCGTGTGCATTGGATCCTTCTCTGACCGCCGCCTGCGTCGGATTCGCGCCCTCGGCCGCGGGCGGGCGTGCACCTCGATGGGGCCTGGAGCGGTTGCATTGGCCCGCCTGACCACAGGGAGCGGCCTCATGCGTCGGCTTGGCGCCGACTGCATCCAGGTACCGATCAGTCGAGGGCCGATTCCAATCGTGACCGCACGGTTCATCACGGCGGCGCACCGAGCGGGCCTGCCGGTGCACGTATGGACGATCAACGACGAGACGACGATCAACCAACTCCTCGATCTCGAGGTAGACGGCATCATGACCGATCGCCTCCGCCTACTCAGGGACGTCCTGACACGCCGCGGCCTCGCACTCACTGGCGGATCCGCCTAGCGCGGAGCATCCACCTCCCTCCGAGCGCCGAGACCCGCGCCGCGGCTAGCCCCACATGGGCTGGCACACCGTGATCCCGATCGTGTAGCTCCGAGCCTCGCCGTCGATGCCCCGATCTTTCTTTCGGAGCATCAGCGGCCGGCTCGATCGGTCCACTTCTGTGCCTGCGGCCGCTTGCTTGCCGTGCGGGTTCGCGGCTAGCACCGCCGGGCCGCGAACTTGCCCTTGGTCGCCGAAACGCTCGTCCGCCAATCGTCGTCGCGAGGGCGAATGCCGTCAGCGCGGGTACCAGTCGGTGCCGGATTACAGGCATCAAGGTTGCCGGCGTCGCGTTATTCGGCGGCGCCCCTACCAATCGAGGCGAGGTCATCGGCTTCGGTGGCTTAGACCTGAATACGTCCGGTCTCCGGTTGGTCCAACTCCGACCACATCCGGGTTGACTGGCAGAAGCCTAATGCGGTCGGACGGCGCTTGACCCCCGCTCTTACGGCTCGACTGGCGGCTTCCGAAAATCAGCCGAGCATTTCGTTGCGCGAGCCGCCCGGCGAGCTGCGCGTCGTTTCGCGGGCGCATCCCCGGGTTTCAACGAAGAGTCAGTTCCCCAGCAGGACTCGTATCGCGAGCATGCGGCGGCGTGGGTCGCGCAGTGGCGGTAGCGCGAGCGTGCGACAGACGTTCTCCACCACCGCCTCGACCGCGGATTCGGCATCGTGCAGCTCGTCGGCGATCTCCGCCGTCGACCTGCCCTCCGCCACGCGCTGCATGACCTCGCGATCGCTGGCCGAAAGCGCTTCGAGGGAGGTGCGCTCGGGCGGTGCGCCGAAGATCGCCGCGAAGACCTCCGGATCGACGACCGCTCGGCCGGAGCCAACCTCCCGAACCGCGTCGGCGAAGGCGCGCGGCTGGGAGACGCGATCCTTCAGCAGGTAACCGACGCCCGCGGTGCCGTCGCCCAGCAGCTCGAGCGCGTACGCCTCCTCCGCGTACTGGGAGAGCAGCAGAAGACCGGTGCCGGGAAACTGGGAACGCACGAGACGGACCGCGCGCAGGCCCTCGTCGGTGTACGTCGGGGGCATCCGGATGTCGGTCACCACGAGGTCGGGGCGGCGCTCGCGGACCTCGCGCATCAGCGTCTCGGCATCCTGCGCCTGGCCGACGACGTCGAAGCCCGCGTCCTCGAGCACGCGGATCACACCCGCGCGCAGGAGGACAGAGTCCTCGGCGACGACGACGCGCAGGGCGGCTCCGTCGGGACCGGGGCGCTCGACCACCGCGGCCTTGATCGCTGTGAAGGCGCCCGCCACGGCGCGGTGCGTCGCCGAAGGTTCTCCTACGGCGAGAACCTCGTCGCGCGGGGGCGGGCAAGGGATCGCCGCCCGCAGCGCCGTGCCGCTCCCCTGCAGACTGTCGACCTCCAGATGGCCGCCGAGCGCCTCGACGCGGTCGGCCAGGCCGCACAGACCGCTTCCCACACCCTCATCGGCGCCGCCGACGCCGTCGTCGGACACCTCAACGGTCAGCGTCTCACCGTGCAGCCGTAGGGCCACGCGTGCCGCGGACGCTCCGGCGTACTTCGCAGTATTCGTCAGCGCCTCCGCCACGAGGTAGTACGCTGCGGCCTCAACCGCCTCCGGCAGGCGATTCGCGGGCACGCCCTCGACCGCGACGGGTATAGGCGCCCGCGCGGCCAGCGACTCGAGCGCCATGCCGAGCCCGCCGTTAGTGAGGATCGCGGGGTGGAGTCCGCGCGCGAGCTCGCGCAGCTCGGCGAGGGCCATCGTGACCTCCTCGCGGCTCTCGTCGAGGGCACGGCGGGCGCCTTCCGGATCCTCGTCGAGCGCGGCGGCCGCCAGCCGGAGCAGCAGTGCGGTCGCCACCAGGCGCTGCTGTGCACCATCGTGGAGATTGCGCTCGAGTCGGCGTCGCTCCGTGTCGGCGGCCGCCACGATCCGCGCGCGTGAGGCGCGCAGCTCGCGCTCCTGACGCTTGCGCTTGGTGATATCGGTGAACACGACCATGTGGCTGACGACCCTGTCGGTACTGTCGCGCACCGGCGCGGCGGCGAGCTCCACGTCGACGAGGCTCCCGTCCTTGCGCTGCCGGTAGGTCTCCACGTTGGGGTAGCGGCGGCCGGAACGCACCGTCGCCAGGACGTCCTCGAACTCCGCCTGCTTTGACGGCGGCACGATCGGCACGGGCGAGCCAAGAATCTCGTCGGGGGCCCAACCGAAGATCTGCTCCGCCGCCGGGTTCCACCGGATGACCCTGCTGCTGAGGTCGACCTCGAGAATGGCCACCGGCGCCGACTGGATGACCGCCTGCAGACGTTCCTCGGTCTGGTGAAGCTCTTCGAGCTCAGGCTCGAGATGCCGGACCACTTGCCAAGTCTACGCGCGCGACGCTGGCTCGTGGTGTTGCTTTGCACCGCTGGGCCGCGCCACGCCTGCACGTCCGCCGAAGCAAAAGCCGGGCGCGCGTGACCGCCATATCAGGCGCGGAGGAGCGATGCTCGATCCGGCTCGCGAGGCCTCCCGAAGACCTGCAATCGGTCTCGGGCGTGCATGTTTGTGCTGACGCCGACAGTCTCGGAATGCGCCAAAGCGAGCATCACGCTGACGAGCGCTTTCGCGATGTCCGCCTCACCGGATCCGACGAGTCCTTTGGCGACCGAACGTAGTCTCGCGACGACGCGGTGCTGATATGGAGAGGCGTTTGTCAAGTGGGGGACGTTGATTTCTCGCATTTGCGTTGGTAGTTCGGGGGTGTGGTCGGCTGGGTGGGTGGCGGTCCGGCAGGCTGTGCGCGACGCGCGGTCAGGCTGATATACGCGGGTTTGGGGATGCCGCAGGACCATGGTTCGTCGTGGGGAGCCGCTGTCTAGCATCGGGCGTGGCCAGCCCGTGTCGGGGCGGGTTGCTCATAGCACCGTCGCGGGTTCCCCGCGCGTTGCCGGGCCGCCACCGACCCAGCCGACGGGATAGCGATTGTCGTCGGGAGTGGTCACTCGATTTGGGTGACCGCCCAGGCAAACCCGGCGAGCTCGCGGGCCGCCGCAACCGCGATGATCGTGCGGCGCTTGGCGCGCTTTTCGAGCCTGGCCCAGGTGCGGTGCAGTCGCTGCTGAGCTGACCAGGCGACGGCGATGGCTTCGGCGGGCTGGCCGCTCTGGCGATCGGTCAGCGCCTTGCCGATCCGGGGGCGCGGGCGGTAGTGCCAGGCGGCCTCCACGAGCAGCCGGCGGGCGTGCCCGGACCCGGTCTTCGTGATCGACCCGAGCCGGCGCTGCTGCCCGGTCGTTGACTCGCACGGGACCAGCCCGACGTAGCTCATCAACTGCTCCGCGCGGGCGAACCGCTCGAAGTCGCCGACCTCGGCGCACAACCCAACCGCGGTCAGCGTGTCGACACCACGCAGGCACCGCAACCGGCCGACCTGCACCACCCACGGCGAGCCGGGTACCAACGCGACGATCTCGCGCTCCAAGCTGGTCGCGACGGTGAGCCAGCGCGTCGATCGCGCCCTGCGCGTCGAGCATCGTCGCCTGCGCCGCCGGCCACGGCAGCGTGATCGTCTGACAGCCAATCGCGGTGACGCTCGGTCCACGCAGGCCCGTCATCGAACCGGATCCCGTGACGCAACAGCAGCTTCGAGAGCCGGTGCCGGCACCGCATCAGATCCACGCGCACCGCCTCCCTCGCGCGAACCAGATCACGCAGCGCCTCCTCCTCGAGCCCCGGCACCCGGACCGCGTGCAGCTTCCCAGCCAACAACAACCGGACCAGCAGCTCGGCGTCACGACGGTCGGTCTTGACCCGATCCCCCGACGCCCTCGGGATCTTGCTCGGCGCCGCGACCACACACTCCACGCGACGCTTCGCGAGCTCACGCGCCAGCCCGTACCCGGTCGGGCCCGCCTCATACGCAGCACGCACCGGCCTCGGGAGCCCGGCGCAGAACGCCGCCGCGTCCCCCACATCACCGTTCATCCGGAACGTCCGCAGCTCGCCGCTCTCGGCGTCGAGCACCGCCGCGACGATCTTCGTCGCGTGCACGTCCAAGCCGACCAGGGTCTTAGCCTTCGCCATGGCTGGCTCCTCCTATTCGGTTGTTGGACCCGCCGCGCGGGTGCAACCACGCGGCATGAACATCCACCCACGACCGTCGTGGGGGAACCGGCCACTTCTACATCAAGGACCGGACGGCCCTCACCCCATATGGTCTAGCCGGTAGCCAGCAAGCGAACCGGCCGCGCGCCGGCCGTCTCCCCAACTCGTGCCGCGTGAATGCGATAGCGCGGCCGCTCGTGACGACGTCACTGCTATGCCACGGTTCCGATCACGCGGACGAACTCGACCGCACGATCGCATTCGCGTCTCGCGGCCTCGACGCTCCGGCCAATGCGCTGGCGACGAGACAGAAGTCGTGCTAGGTCGTGACGTTGAGATAGTGGACCGGCTGTAGCGGCAAGAGCTGCCGCTGTGCGTCTGGTATCTCGCCGTAGTGCTGGATCCACAGTTCGACCAGCCGCTCAAGGTCGATCAAGGTGATTCGTCGGTTCTCCTGTGTGCGGGCTTCGGTCTCCGCATCGCGCGTGAAGCCGCCGCTCGCAACGAATATCCCGACGTCCTTGTCGCTGAGCACTGCCATGAACGAGCGGAGTTGATCAGACGCGGTTCTGGCGTCGGGACGATGCTTGACCTGAACCTTGATTCGTGGGACTTTGATGCCTAGCGGATCGAGGCCGGCGACGATGTCGATGCCGCGGTCGGGTCCGGGCGGCGCGACCCAGCCGACGTGGTAGCCCATCGCCTCGAGCAGCGCCGCGACGAGGTCCTGGAACTCGTACGGGCTCAGGCCTCGGAGATGCGCGCTGATGTCTGCCCAAGCAGCTTCTTCTGCCTCTTCGAGCGTGCTGGTCGCGGCGATGTCCTCTTCGGCCTCTTCGGAAATGTCAGCCGATCCATCGTCTGGTGACTCGGCTGGCCTAGTCCTCCGCCACTTCTGGTAGAGCGCGACGGCAGCTCTCATGAAATCTGCCGGGTCGGTGTGAGTCTCGTACGCGGTCTTGCCTTCGTCCGTGACGATCCAATTGCCTTTCGTCTTCAGCATCCAGCCGGCTTTGACGAACGGGATCGTGCTGAACCGGAGGATCTTTTCGAATCGCCGGACTCCTGGATGGTTGGGGTAGTCCGACTCCTCGAATGGGCTGAGGGTTAGTTCCGCGGCCGCTGTGGCTAGGACCTGCTTGGCGGGAAGGCCGTCGGGGTGCGCAAGCAGGATCTCGAAGACCTTCCGGATCATTTCGCCCTGTCGCTGGCGTGTGATTTCAGGCATCGCCAAAGACTACGGCTGCTCGATCGGGCGAGCGGCGGTTGGACGATCGCATCCGTCATGCCGCGGGAGCGGACGCGGACGAGCGCTTGGGCGACCAAACGCGGGCCCGACGGCCGCCGCCTGCTTGCTCATCGCTCGCTAGCACCGCGTCCTCGCGGCGCTGCGCCTGGTCGCCTTAGCGCTAGCCCGCGAGAAGGTCGTCGCAGAGCGAAAGCGATCGTCGTCCTGATCCACCCCCCGCTCGGAAGTGGGCGTCGGAGAGGCGTCCCTCACTGAGCGGCCACCATGCTCCTCTGGCATGGAGAGGACCAGCGCTTACACGCGGTGTCTCGCTTCTGGGAAACGCACGTTTCGGTTTGCAGGTTTCGTCGGGCGCCACGCGGGGGCCACTCGGGCCACGCTCATGCCTTGGAGCATCGGGCCGCGAAGCACACCTCCGCGACTCCTCATGCAGCGACGACCAAATCGACGTGACGCGGGCTGGCGTTCGGCTGAGCGTGCGTGGGTTACCGAGCCTCAACAGGCCTGGGCGACTGGTTGCAGTTGCGGCCTGCGCCGTCAGTGCGCGCCAGGAAGGCGGAGCGCCTTCGCGAGCCAAGTCCCAAATTCATCGTTCTGGTCGTAGCCGCCGACCGCGTACACCATGTCGTCCAGGACGACCGCTCCGAGATCCGCCAGTGCCGGATCGAGCGGCGGGATTGGGGCACCTTTTGGAATGCACTGGGCTTGACTGGTGAAGTCAGACGGGGTGTGACCGCCAATTGTGCAAAACCCCGGCCCAACGCCAATAGCGGCCTCGCGCGCGACGGCATCGACAGGCGGTCTGCGGGTCACCGAATCGCCCTTGACCGCGTCTACCATCCCGTACGTTGCTTGACTCTCGGTCGGAGCCGCCAATGAACCAGACCGTGCCGCGCTGGTTCGACGCGGTGGCGAGATGGTCTCGCGGTGGCGAGAGCGTACCTTTGAGTTGGGTCCATCCCCCGCCCCGTTTGAGGTTCAACTCCCAGACCTCGCCTTTTGCGGGCGGATTCTTGACGCTTCCCGCGTTACCGCCGCCGAAAACGATCCGTGTGCCATCGAACGCAGCTGCGCCCGCCTCGCGTGGATCGGGCAGTGCCGCTTGTTCGTCGATGTGCCACCGGCCCGTTGGACTGTCGAGCCGCCATACCGTTGAGACCGCATGATGACTGTCGGAACCGCAGCACCCGGTGTACCCACCGATCACGTAGAGCGTGCCTTGGGCTGCTACAACGGCGGCGTGGGCGACCGGCACCTGGAGTTGGGGCACGCGCTCGTCGGTGCCGCGCCAATGTCCCCCGCGGGGATCGTACGCGTAGACATCCGTCACCGGATCGTGGCTACTGTTGCGGCTGCCTCCCACCACCCAAACTTGCCCGTCATACGCAGCCACGCCAGCGGCCATGACACGGCTCGGAAGGTGCGTGAGCGTGATCCAGCGGGTGCTCGCATGGGAGGCGCTGCTCCCAGCGGACGAGGTTGACGACGTGTGATCCGGCCCTGTCCCTGCAATAAGGAACGCTGCGAGTGCCGCACCCAACGCGAGGCCGCATATACCCATAACCCATAGTCGCAAAGACGGACGCCGACTGGGCGTGACCTCCTTCGACGGGTGTTTAGGTCGGGTGGTCTGGTGCTGCGTCGGTGCGACCGCGGTTGGGGCGCCTTCAACGGTCGAGCCAGCGGGATCGCGCTCGTGGTTCTGCGGGGCCGACGGTCTGGTCGAGATGTCTTGCGATTGCTCGGCATCCACGGGGCCCTTCACGCCGGGGATCAGCCCTGAGGCCTCTTCCACCGTGGCGCGATCGCGTCTCCGCGCCGCGGCGCCTTCCTGTCTGCCCTCGCGCTCGCTGCGTTCGAGTTCCCGCTCGACCTGCCGCACCGCCGCGAGCAGATCACGGATCGCCGCTCCTCCTTGGCGGTGAAAAGTCAGCGCGTGGCGACGTGCGAGCGGCCGCAACTCGTCCGGTAACAAGTCGCTTTCCGGCATCTGAGCGCCGTCTACGAGGATCGGGACGACGCGCAGACTTAAGCGCAACGCCTCGGCAACCTCGAACCGCACGAGGTCTTCGGGGTTATCCAAGCGCCGCCCGCCACTCTCGTCCGCAGCATCGAGCCAGCCCGGACCGATCAGCACGAACGCGAGGTCGGTCCTCGCCAGCACACGCTTGAGATACTCAACGAAGTCGACGCCGAGGGGAAGCGAGTCAATGTCCATGAAGACATTGCCGGCTCCCACCTCCTTTTCGATGCGTTCGTAGATCCAGCTTGCATATCCCGAAGTCGTGTCAGCTCTTCGATATGAAATGAAGATGCTTGGCATCTGTCCCCTCGATAAGACGCGTCTCCGGCCAATTGTCTCGAGTCACGCCTGAACTCACAAGCGGCCGGGCTTCCAAGCGCATCAGCGAATCGAACCGCGCAACAGCTCCGCTCGCATCACAGGAGTTCTCGCAGTTCCTAAGGCCGCCAGAGTGCGTCCAACGCATTCCACAGCAATGCCGGCGGGCCGATCGGCCTTTTGGGAGGAAGAGCCAGATCGATCGTGGCATCGACTGCGCCCGATCGTTCCATGAATGACTCGCGGTCTCGAGATCTGGCGAGTGCTCGCTACCCCCAGCTGGGTGCGATTGGGCGAATCCGACGCCCTCGATTAAGGCGGCGGCGCGAAACACTTGGTCGCGATCAGCCCGCCTACCCGGTTTCCGGTGCGGCGCCATAAGCCCCATGGACAGCGCGATCGGTCGGCAGTAGTTCGAGTCGGCATCTTCCCAGTGAGGGGACCCGTGTCAGCACACGAGCACCTCAGGGATCACACTGCAACCATAACCCCCTCAGTGCACGCTAGTAAGACGTCGCGGCACCGTCTCGCGAAGGGCAGGAGAGCAGGTGCGAACCCTCAACGCTGCATGCCTGCACGGCAGGGGCGGAAGCCGGGCGTCGCGCACGATCGCGTTCGCCCGCCGTCCGGCGCACGGCTGGCGATCGGTTCAGCGACCTTCCACTCGTCCGGCCGCAGTTCCGGGACAGGAGTAACTCGCAAAAGAGGCGCCGCCAGGCCCGGCCTTTCGCATCGTCGGGGGCGACCGGCAGTGCTGGTGCTGGCGACCAGACGCCCGGTCCTCGTCCGTGGCGAAGGCCAGGATACCGCTGCTTCTCGTCGGCGTCGAAAATCGATAGTCGACGGTCGAGGACTGCAGTGGCGGTGGCCTCGGGGCCGAGTCTGTTCGCCGCTTCGCCGGGTACGTCGTCGCTGACCGACGGTGCAAAACGGTTCCCTCACTGCGGCGCCAGAATGCGCGCCGCCGGCGTGACCGACATGAGCTCATCTGACGACCTGCACACACAGCTTGCGACAGCCGATGGTTGTTGGAGCGCGGGGTGCTGCTGTGTTTCAGCGGCGCCGCACGTTATCGCGGGTCGTACCCTCAGCTCACCTTGCCGACGTGGACAACCATTACGAGCCACTCTTCCCGCCGGGCTTCACTGCGGATTCTCAGCTTGGCGCCGCTCGCGGCCGCACAATGGGTCAAAGATCGGGGGATCGAGCAAGTACGCCCTGGTCCAGAGGCTGGGCGCCTCCGCCAACTGCTGGCCGATCTGGCCCAATGAGCTCGAAGTGGGCTGGTGGAGCGCAGCATGGACAATGAGATCCGAGCGGCGAAGCTGGGACATGAGTCCGCAGTACTCGGTCGGCATTCTGTATTCCCGGCCGGACATTTCATGTGAAGTCGTGCGGGACTGACACCGGTTGACGCGACAGAGGCCATCGCTGCATGCCTCGGGTTGGATTCCTCATAGCCGGACGCCGACCAGTCGCGTCCAGGTCACGCGCTCGCCGCGGGCCTCTGCCAATGTCGATCAATGCGTGTCCACGCAGGCAGTCGGTTGCCCTCGAAGATCCGCGACAGGTCGTCGCCGCAGGTGGCCGTATATGGTTTGCCAGCCGAATCCTCATAGGACGCGCCAAGTCCGTGGTCATTGTCGTGCGCGCACCAGTGCAGACGCATCGTGCCGTCTTGTGCGAAACCTGGTACTCGTACCGGATCGAACCAGTCCGCGCCGGGGTTTCTTGCGCGCCACGATCACGTTGAGTGCGGGACCATTCCCGACGTTGCACAGCTGCCATCCCTCCCTCGAGTACTCGAAGATCAGCACTGGCTTACGTGCAGCGATAGCTGTTCGTTGGTAGTTCCACAGGGTCACTGCGACCGACCCCAGCGAGACAATGACCGCCGCCGCCGTAAGCACCGTTTTGATGTCCATCGCGCCTCCTACCGCTGCAATGGGCCCTGTGGTTGCGCGTCGCAGGCCCCGCCGACCGCGGAGCCGAGGAGGCCGAGTTTATTCCGTCGAAAAGCCGCGGTCAACGCGTCAACGCAGTGGCCGTCCGCTCGCTGCCGCATGCCACGAAGAACGGGGAGCCGGTGCTAGCGGGATTCGAGCTAACGCCGACCGCCCCTTTGGACGATCAGGGGCAGCGCTGACCCTGATTATGCGATCCTCGGAATGCGGAAGTACGCCAGCTCGGTGCAGCCGATCCGACTTGAGCGGCGCCGCGGTACCCGTCGCTGAGCAAAGCAGCCAGGGCGCAGCCGTGGCCGCTACAGGCGTCAAGCAGGCGCGAGGCGACGACGCCGCTCACGACTGCTTTGCTCGTCGGACGGTTCCCCGGCCGGCGAGCGCAATGGCGACATTTCGATAACGCTAGTTGCCGCGTCGTGGGACGAGCCGCGTGATTGCTTTCTCGTTGGCGAGGCCGGCGGGCGGGCTATAGCAATGCCGCGAACGCACGCGCTGGCTTACGACGACCGGCACAATGGAGCCGCGACAGGTGCTTTCCAGAAGGTTGGGCGCGGACTTGATGCGCGGTTGGCGAAGAGGTAGATTTGCGCCGCTCGCGCCACGCAAGGCGCGACGGGGGCCGGGCTTTGTAGAAAGCCAACTCAGTGGGGAGAAGTACGCATGGCGCAGTCGGTCCAGATTGCCCGGGGATCCGGATTCGCGAAGATGCGGGATCCGTGGGGTGTCCTCGCCCTTTCATTGATCACGCTCGGGTTCTACTACTTGTTCTGGTGGTTCTTTGTCAATCGCGAGATGCGTGATCTTGGGAACGCCAAAGGCGTAGACCTTGGGCAGAGCCCAGGCCTGAAGGTCCTTGCGATCACATTGGGCAGCATCCTGATCATTCCGCCGTTCCTCTCAATCTGGAGGACCGGGCGCCGGATGGAGGGCACACAGCGAGCCGTGGGCGAGCGCGGTGGTAGCGGAACCTTGTTCTTCGTGATGCATCTCGTCCCGATCGTCTCGTTGTTCGCACCGGTTTACTTTCAGAGCCAACTAAACAAGGCATGGCTCGCGGTACTCGTCGATGACTGATCTCGACCACGAGTGCGCGGCCGCGATAACGGTCGGCGCCGGCGTCCCGCCGCGGCTCCCTGGCCTCTCGATCATCGCTGCCCGGGGCAAAAATGACGCGGAGGTGTGCCTGACCTGAGGTGCCCCGCTCGGATCGCGCCCGTCCCTCCAGCGATCGCGTTCGCCGTTTCGCCACCCCCCCGGCCAGCGATCCCATCGGGGACCAAGGATTCGTTCCACCAGCGCCAGGCACCGGCTAGTGCATTGCACGACTGGACCTTCAGCCGTCCGCCCCTCCGGATGATTGGACCCGTGGCGAGCCAGCTTACTGGCTTCCTTTTCGCGCGTCCGCCGGACCTCCCCGTCCGCTCGCGGCAGCCCTCAGCTTCCCGAACCCCCAGCGGAGGACACTTCGTCGGCGACCTTGGACAGCACGTCTGACGGGGCGGTCAAGGCGGTGAACGCGGTCACGATGAGGGTGATGGTCAGCGTCGCGGCGGCTCCCGAACTTAAGTGGATGAACTTCGGGATGACAAACGCGGCCGCCAGCAGCACCATGGTCAAGCCGAACCGCGGCAGCATCTTCACCAACCAGGTTGTCTTCGGCGCGTTACTCGCAGGGACGGGGGCCTGCAACTTCTTCCAGTCGCCGCGGGCGGTGTCTAGAAGCCCTGCGGCAAGGTCCTCCTGAACGGACGTCATGACGGCGGCCGGTGACGGCCAGAGAATCTCCACTTGGCGCAATCGCAGCCACGCGGCGACCTTTGCTCCCTTGTCATTGACCGCCTCGACGGTCTTCGCGCCCAGTTCCCCTGCTACGGGCGGGTTCAAACTCGCATGAGCAGCCATCGCCCGTACGGCAGATTCAAGCTCGGCGGCGATGTTCTTGCGGGTGCTCGCGGGCAGCACCCAGCCGTTGTGGTGGTTGCTCAGTTCAATCTGCAGCTGTGCGAGGGTCCTCAGCAGCGCGAGCACTAGCTTCGGATAGGGGTCCTGCGGACGGACAATCATGCTGCGCCCGGTTTCAAGCGCGACCGCGACAAGCAGCGCTAGCACGACAGGTAGGCCGCCGAGAAACCCGCTTATGACCACCTTGGAAGCGTTTGAGATGTGAAAATGTCGCACTGAGAGCGTTAGTACCGCGACTATCGAAGCGACGCCGAGTACGAAGCAGATGAGGGTGCGCATGTAAAGCCTGGCCTGCGGCGTCCAGGTCGGGGCGATTTCGATTGGTAGGCTCAGCCCCGCTTCGGCTCGCTGGCGAAGCCAGGCCAACATGCGCGTGAAGAGGATTCCGCCGGGAAACACCACTGTTAGAAACAGCACTTCGGCGAGGAGGATCCACACGGCCATCCCACTGGTCATCTTCCAGCGCGAGGCCGCTCCCAGCGCGAAAGCCACCATAAGACCGAAGCCGGCAAAAAAGCCGAACAATCGCCCGAATCCCTTG
The DNA here is from genome assembly GCA_963788715.1 of uncultured Solirubrobacterales bacterium. Lineage (GTDB taxonomy): Bacteria > Actinomycetota > Thermoleophilia > Solirubrobacterales > Solirubrobacteraceae > Palsa-744. The sequence goes on along the minus strand of CAWBID010000053.1, from coordinate 26,212 downwards.
CCTAATGCGTGACGATAGCGTTCGTCAAACGCTCGTTTGCCTGCAGCGCACACGCAGCGCTCAATACATTCACGGTCGGCGTTGCTCAGCTGGTCCGGGTCTTTTGTGGACAGCTCCGACAGCTGTCCCCTGATCTCGGCAAGAAACTCCTTACGCGAGTGCGGGAACAGCCAGCGTGTACACCATCGCCTGGCTCGGGTCCACCACGACCGCGGCCGGTCGGAGGACTCAGTCATGTTCGCTGTGACGCCACGACATGTGGCTCGCGCCACGGGAGATCGTCCCAGTGGCACCAGCCAAGGTGGTCGCTGACCGCCGCCACCGTTCAAGGAGGCAAGACACCCTTTTGCCGACGCAACTGTCGCAGGAGTCGAGCCGCCACTCATGGATCTCAGCGGTGCTCATAGGGTGCTTCGGGACCGTTCGCCGCACGCATCAGAACCCTTCGGGTAAGAGTGATCCATCCGGACGCCTCGTGCAGCACCTGCCCCGGTTCTACGTCGCATGAGTCCTGTCCGATCGCGCTCCACTGACCATCAGCTTGCTCGTTCGCCGAGCGCGTGCCGTCCCCTGCTCACCCATTTGCGGAGCCCAAGCCGGTTCCTAGCTCGATACAGACTTGCCGACGAGGCCATCAGAGCCATTCGCCTGCCGCTCGTTGGACGATCGCATAGTTGTCTGGTTGCCCCACTTGTGCGCGATCGGATTGGCGACGTCTGGATCGGCCCGACCGAAAGGCGCGATGTCGAGCGGCGACGGCTGCATTGTTCCGTCGGGCTGGCGACGCTGAGAGCCAGGGTCGCGCGCGAGATGACCAGGACGATGGTCGGGACAACCATCGTCCACATGGAGGACACCATGGAATCCCTACCGCTGCTGGACCGCGCCGGCCGGTACCGCTCGCCCGCCACGCTCTCCAGTTTCCATCAAGGCTTGCCCCCGCGAACAAGGGGCTTCGCTACCCGCCGAACCCACCGACAGTGGAGGAGATCATCGCCGTCATGCGTGCCGCCGGCGACAGTGTCGAGGGGCTGAGGTTGCGCGGCGTGATCGTCATGCTATGGCGAGCTGGCCTACGGATCAGCGAGGCGCTCTCGCTCAACGAGACTGACCTTGACTCCGATCGCGGCGCGGTGCTCGTCCGTCACGGCAAAGGCGACAAGCGTCGCGAAGTCGGAATGGACCGATGGGCATGGGCGCACCTCGAGCCGTGGTTCGAACTCCGCACATCGTTGCCCGCCGGTGCGCTGTTCTGCGTCCTACGCGGTCCGACACGCGGTCGACCGTGCGCGCCGGCCGGGATCCGCAGCCAGTTGCACCGCGCGGCTGAGGTGGCGGGTGTGCGCCGTCGCTTCGCACCGCATCAGCTGCGGCACGCGCACGCGGTCGAGATGTCCCGGGAGGGCATCTCGCTGATCGTGATCCAGCGACAGCTCGGGCATGCCGACCTCGCGATTACATCTCGATACCTGCGCGGGATCGACAACACCGAGATCATCCAGACCGTCCACCAACGCCCGGAGCCCATGATCCCCGCCACTCGACGCCTTGGGCCGTCGCACTGAGTCCGCCCTCGCTCTGGACCACCTCCCATTCACGTCGTGAGGCCGCGATCGCTCGCGGCCTCACCGCGCTGTGACGTGAGTCGACCAGCCTCCGGCGCGACCACCGCGCTACGCCGCCGACGGCCGGCAGATGCATGATCCACGTTGCACTCCTGCGCCGCACGGGTGATCGAGACAAAGGCGATCGCGCGTGAGGCGTTCTGAGCGGCCGGATCGCCGCTCGGGTCTCATGGTGGGTCTGTCAAGGTCTCGGCTCGCGCGGCTGCGACTGACGCCGGCGCGACTCTCAGGGCCCGGGATTCATCTGATCACGTCGGTCGCCACGAGCCGAGCGCTCTTGAGCGACGAGACTTCGCGCCTTAGCGTGTCGGCGCGCCGGATGAAGCGCTCTGACCGACGCGTACGAGATAGATCATCGCCACGAGCAGCGCCGGCGCTAAGGTGTCACTCGGAATCGGGGAGCCGTGGACGATCCCGCCGACCAGGAACGCGACGGACATGATCACCGCGAGGACGAAAGCGGCCGGCACGATCAGCACCCGGGCCGCGAGCAGCACGCCGCCAATCGTTTCGAGCACACCTACAAGCGGCTCCATCACACCCGCCAGCGGGATCCCGAAGTCCCGGAAGGCGTGCAGCTCCCAGCGGTAGAAGACGAACTTCACAAGACCGGCAACAACGAGATCAGGCCGCAGATCAGCGCGACCCGGTCCGCGCTGAGCGACGGGAGCCGAGATCGCACCAGCTCAGCCGTCTGACCAGAAGCCGGGACCGCGGCCCGCGGCCCGGCAGTTCCCGGTCGCGCAGCCGCTGCCGCGAGCGCGGCCGTCGGCCAACGTGCCCAGAAGGCCTACCGCCCAGCAACTCGGGCAGCCTCGCCAGGCGAACCCGGTCAGCGCCAACAGGGCGAGCGACACCGGGCCGACGCTGCCCACAAGCGCGATAGCGAGTACGGCGACGAGCAGCCCGCTGGCGCCTCGTAGCAGATGCTCGTGTATCGAACCGCTAGCCAACGGCGACCTGGGCGCTTCCCCGCCCTTGGATATGTCGCGACGAATTGGCACTAACCGGTCCTACGTAATCGCGCCACGCGTGGATCACACCCTTGGCGCAAACCACGAACTCGTCGTCGCCGAGCCGCTCCCGCCCGCAGGCGCGAACGGAAATCACTCCGCTTGCCGAATCACCCGTCCGGCGCCAGCGACCCCCGACCGATCGATGGTCGCCGATGCACTCGCGAGGCTCCGCGGCACGGAAAGGCGAAAGCGGTTGTCCGCGCCGCGCCAGCCGGCGCTTCAGGGCTGCTCGCGATTCCAGCCTGCCTGGCAGCGGCTTGACAGGCAGGCTGGAGGTGCCTACGATCTTTCCCAAGCTAGCTTGAAGCTAGCTTTAAGCTAGGTCCATCAGGAGGTCCAATGTCAGAGATCCGAGGTGCCACGATGCTAGAGGACAGTCTTCGGACGATCGTGCGCGAGGAGGTTACTGCCGCGCTTCGGACGTTCACGGCAGGGGGCGCCACCCAAACGAACATCTCAGGCCAAACGCCAGCGTTGACGCCGCTCGATGGGTTCGATCCTTACTCGCTCGTGCCGTACGTAGAGCACGTCCTGCGCGAAGCGGGCGGTGGCCCGCTGCACGCGCGGGTGATCGCGGAGCAGGTGTACGCGTTGGGCTTCCAGCACCGGTGGCCGCCGAAGCACCGGGACCAGCTCGTACGGACGATCAACTCGCTGGCGGCTCCCAGCCAGCACCCTGAGATGTTCGAGCGCGTTGCCCCCCGCACACTCAAGCTGCGGTGACCCTGCACGCGACCCGGTGCGAGCGGCTGCGGGGACCGGTTCGACTGGTCGCCCTGCACTGGACGCCGACTATGACCGGGCAGTGCGAGCCGCTCGTCTCGCTGCTCGAGCGCGAGCTCGATGACTTCGCCGCGCGATTTTCGGATCAGCCGATCCCGGTGTCCGGGATATCGACTGCTTCCTTGCTCGACCGCTGGACCGCCGCGGACATCCCCGCCTGGCTTCAAGCGCCCAGCGCCAATCTTCGCCTCCGCTACGACGTCCCGCTCGAGGACCACGGCGATGTCTGATGATCCACGGTTCGCCCAGTGGGCCGCCGCGTGGCTGGCGCCCGCGACTACACCAGCGCCGAGATCCCCAACCTCCCGGAGCGGATCTCAAACGTCATCACCCTGTGGACAGCACCCGTCCCCGGCGGATGGCAGCGCGGCCCCGATTCGCGTCTACTCGATCGCACCCAACGTTACCTCCGGGGTGACGCAGCCACGCCGAAGCCCGGCTCTGAACACAAACTCGAGCTCGAGATCCTCGCGCCGGATCCCGCCGCAACCGTCACGACATGCTTCGGGGCGCGACTCATCGATGGGATCAACGCGGTGCCGCTCGCCCGCGATGCCGGCGGACGTCGCCGGGGCAACGTTGAAGCCGACATGCTCCTGCTAACCGCCGATGCGGCAGGCCACAGAACCCAACTGCTCGTGGAGGCGAAGACCAGCTCCGACAACGCGTGGTACGCCGTCATCGAGAGCCTACGGCAACTCAAACTCTTCCAACTGAGCCAGCAGCGCACGACATCTTCAACCGCCGCGGAAGTCACGACGGAACCGATCTCGCACTCGAAGCCGTCATCCTCGCCCCCGAGGAGTTCTACAGCTCGCGAGGAGCCAAGAAGCGCGCGACCGACGCCGCCCGGCAGCTGCTGGCAGCACTCGCGCCCGTACCGAACATCACGCTTCGCCTCGCCACCTGGGACCCAACGCAGCGGAGCATCGCGCCGCTCACGCTGGCCTGACCGGGCGCGATCTCAACTCAACAGACCGCTCCGTCGATGAGGACCACCTTGGAGCGTGATGGGACGGCCGCCAAGCGAGCCCGCGTCCGCGGCGCAGCGGACGCCGGCCGGCCGCGTGACCAGTTCGTCGCCATTGCGATAGCCAGGCCCGCGCCGTCGCGAGGACAAAAGCAGTCGCGCCGAGCCGAGACCGCTCACGCTCGGACGTGGGCGGGAGCAACAGCGCGGCGTCGCGGCCGGTGGCCGTTGCTTTCGATGAGGCGCGGCTTGCCCGCTTGCTCGGACCCGGCCACGCACGTCTGGGGGCATTCCAATCTGGCGAACAACGAAAGGCAACGACTCGGCCGATGGGATCCATTAGTCAGAGGATGGACTCAGGCTTGTCGTTGCTCTGAGGATTAGCTGCACTCGCGGGACCTATTCCGCGAGGCGCTATCGCCCGGACGGCCCGGTGAATTCCGTGGCCAACCGTGAGCAGCCCTGTGCCCCCGCCGATGGCCTGAAGATATGAGCCCATTGTCGTGGCGTGCCATTGCGTCAGGGTTACGACCAAGCCAAAAACGACGAAGACTACGAACCCGACCGGTCCGCCAACGAACGTAATCCACTCGGCTAGGTTGTCCCACTTGGACGTTCCTTCAGACCGGTGATGCTCTGGATCGGTCACATTCGTTGTGTTCGTCGCATGGCCTCGGGAGTCCTGCCGCTCCGAGCTGCCCGGAATAGTTTCAGATCCCCACGGATGTCAGGCTTGGAGTCAGGGAGCGGCGCCTGTTCGCGTCCGGCGGCGGTAGGCGCGACTCGAACCTGCGCGCGCGGCGCAGCAGGCTGTTGACCGACGGCTCGGTGGTCTCGAGCATCTCGGCGACCTCGCCGGCGCGGAACCCGAGCACATCGCGCAGTACGAGGACAGCGTGCTCCTGCGGCGGCAGGTGCTGGCCGACGATGAACCCCAACGCGACCGCTTCCTTGGTCTCGTAGCGCACGTCCGGCCCGGGAGCCTCGTCACGGATGCCCTCCAGCAGGACGTCGGGGTTGGGCTCAAGCCGGATCGGCTCGTGCGGCGCGTGGGCTCTGGGCGCGTCGGTCATGCGCAGCGACCCTTCCGGGCGGCGCCGACTCGCACTGAGCGCGTGCCGCGAGCGGTTGGTGGCGATCCGGTAGAGCCAGGCACGCGCCGAGGCGCGCCCTTCGAACTGCTCAAGGCGGCGCCATGCGGCGAGTAAGGTCTCTTGGAGGTCCGCGGCGTCCTGTACCGAGCCGACGATCCGATAGACGTGCAGCTGCAGCTCACGCCGCGCCGGGGCCTTCAGCAGGCGGAATGCGTCCTCGTCGCCGCCGCGCGCACGGGTGAGAGTCTGCTCAGTCACGTCGGCATCCTCGCATTAGCTCTCCCGTTCATCCGCATCACCAGTAACGACGTCGTGACGGCTCGAAGTTTCGCCGCTCAGTTTTTGCAGTGGCCGACGCCTCAACAAACGCAATGAGCAACAGTCCAACGAAAAGGAGAGCTGCGATGGGAAAGATCGTCATCAGCGAAATGTGTCGCTGGACGGAGTCGTCCAGGATCCGGCCGGTGACGAGGGCTTTGGGCGCGGCGGCTGGGTCGGCCGGATCACGGACCGTCCCCCAGGTAGGCAAGCTCGCGCTCGACGAGGCGCTGGGCGCGGGCGCTTTCTTGCTGGGTCGGCGCAGCTATTAATGGTTCGCCGCCAAGTGGCCATCCCGCAGTGGCGAGTTGGCGGACAGGTTGAACAGCCTGCCCAAGTACTCCGTTTCCTCGACCTTGGAAGATCCCGACTGGAACAGCTCGTGGGTCCTAAGAGGCGATGTGGTGAACGAGGTCCCGAAGCTCAAGCACGAGGTAGACGGAGACATCGTCGTCCCCGGCAGCTTCCAGCTCCTACGAACGCTGATAGAGCACGACCTCGTCGACGAGCTACAGCTGAAGATCTTCCCGGTCGTGCTCGGGGCTGGCGAGCGGCTCTTCGGAGAGACCAGCGACAAGAAACCGATGCGCCTCGTGCAAATCCAGACCCTCGATGACGGCATCGCCTACCTCACCTACGAGCGCGTCCAAGACGCCTACGCGTAGCCACCGGGCCGGTGAGCACCGACGCGGGCTAGGGAGCGTTAACAGAATACAGCCAGGAAGAACGGGGAATCGCTCGGCGAAGTGCCCGAAAACGTCTCCACAACTACCGTGTCGGTACTCGAGAAACCTGGCGCGAGATTGTATCCTCCGCTGAACATGTCGGTGCGCCCGGCACCATTCGGAGCGCCGGTGGTTCCGGAGGTGGGACTGCCGAATATAGGCAGTCCGCCCTGGGTCACCAATGCGGCGCAGTGCGTGATGTCCTGGCCAAAGTTCACGAGGTATACGCCAGTGAAGTATTTCCTCGCCGTCACGCCAACAGGGTTGGAGGCGTTGACCGACCCGTCGCTCTCGATCTGCGCGAACAACTTCGTTGCCGGTGCGCCCGCCGCCCCGGGTGTGCCTGCGACACCCTGCGACCCCTCGGGCCCTTGGAGACCCTGCAGGCCTCGGAGACCCTGTGGGCCTGGGAGACCCTGCGGCCCCGTGACGCTCCACCTCAGGCTTTTGTCCTGCTTAGCGCACTTCTTCGCGACGTAGAGCCCACCACCGTTCTTGTGCACACAGGCCACGATTGACCCCCCGGAGCTTGACACGGTCGCATATGCGCCACCCGAGACGACCGCGAAGGCCAGGAGCGCGAGCGCCGTTTTGATTGGCAGGTTGCTGGTCATCTGGACCTCCTGTCGGTTCCCGAGTGCCGTTCGCGCTCGGATCGGTGGGTACTGTGCGGCGCGGCGGTCAGCGCGCGGCTAGGAGCGGTAAGAGACGGGTTGAAAGCCCGGCAAACGGGGACGTTCCTCGTGGTAGACTCGAGCGCGCGGGGCGCCGGAGGGTCGCTCGTGGAATTCCGGATACTCGGGCCGTTTGAGGTCGTCAAGAACGGCTGGGCGCTGCTACTGGGCGGCCCCCAGCAACGCGCGCTGCTGGCGGTGCTTCTGCTTCACCGCTCGGCGAAGTGCTCGCCATCCGAGCGGCTCGTCGCGTAGCTCGAACGGCTCGGACGCATCGTCACGTCACCCTCGAACAGAAGGCCCGCCGCCTGAACGGGCAGCTCTCGTTAGATCCTCGGACACTCCCGAGAGGAAACCAGCGCCGACGCGGGCTCCTCTTGTGGCGATGAGGGAGCGGTCGCGGCTCTCGCTGTCGCACTAGCGTGACGTACGACAACACACACGGGACGTAAAAGACGTGCGAATAGCTCGGCGACTGAATGGTCACCGTATCCCAAAGGACACGTGTCGCCGACGAACCTTCGTGGGATGCAGCTTCGGCGGCGGTTTGATGAGCGAATCCGTCAAGCTCCCGGCGCCGGTGCCTTCCCAGTCATGTTCTCCAACAAGTGTGTGGCACTCGCCTCACGCCGGATCCGATTTCGGCACGGGTCGGCGGCCCGCGGGCACCGCGTCGCCGCGGTCCGACTCTAGCCAGCCGATGACGCCGCGGACTCGTTCGGGCGACCCTGAGATTGCGCGCGCGGCGAGAAGTCCCGAGGTGACGGCTGCCTCGACGCTGCCGCCGTCGATGCCATTCCGCGTCCAATCGCCCGCGAGCGTGAGGTTCTTATAACCCGATTCGTCGGGCATGAGGCGGTGGCGCACGCTGCCCGCGGGCGTGAGCACAAAGGACTCGCTCCCGCTGAAGTTCGCCCGCCAGAACTGGCCGTCGAAACGCGCCGAGCCGGAGCGGCCCTCGCGATCGGCGAGCGCATCCCAGTCGATCTCATGGCCAGCGGTCGCAAAACCTGGCCAAATGCGCGTCAGATCGCCGCGCAGGAAGGCGAGCGCATCCTCACGCGCGCGTGCATCGGCGTCCTCCTGACTCGCGATGTCGGCATGCGGGAGCACGCCGCAGAAGTACGCGATACCTCGCACACCGTCGTGCTCGCTCCAGTCCTCGCGAGGGAGGAGGTGCGTCATGTTGGAGTAAGTGTCGAGCGGCTCGACGTAGGAGCTCAACACCGAGTGGTCGCGGTAGCGCCATCCGAGTCCGTCGGTGAGCTCGGCCGTGACCCACAACTGGAAGGCTTGGGTCATGACGGTGCGCGACTGCTCGATCATCTCGCGGAAGCCCGGGTTGCCCGGATCGTCGACCAGTTCGGCGCACGGGTCGCGCAGCGCCCCGACCGGGATCGCCAACACGATCTCGTCGAAGTCCTGCCCCCGGCGCAGCGTCCGCGGAGCGCGGCCCAGCGGGTTGGGTTCGCGCTCGAAGTTCACACCTCGGGCATGCAGCGCCTCCCCATCGCGAAGTTGGCTCCAGTCCGGCTCGCTCGGCCAGCACGGCAGGCCCTTGACAGGGATGAGCGGCGAGTACTCGTCAACGACGGTGTCAACCTGGCGTACGACCTCGATTGCGTCGATCGCGCGGCGGTCGGCTGAGAGGCCGAGGCGCACGACATGGTGGAAGAAGCGCACACGTACACCCCGGCGGCGCAGGACCTCATAAAGCGGGCCGAAGATCGTGTCGCCCATCCCCGCTTGCATTTTCCACATGACCGCGCCCTTGTAAAAGAAGCCAATTCGGATCATCGCCTGGAGCGCCTTCCCGGCGGCGATGTTCGGCCGGCTGACGTCGCCCCCCTCGAACGCGAAATCGAGGTCGTACAACCCCCGGATCAAGGGTCCATCGAGCGTCAGGTCGTGGGCGCCGTGGCGCGCGAGCCATACACGCAGTTCCTCGTTGTCGACTGCACCAAAGCCGCGCGTAAGTAGGTCGTCCTCGACAATACCCGAGAGGGCCGACGCGGCGACGTCGGCAAGACCGAACAGGAAGCGCACGTCATCATGATCGAGCCGTTTGGCGGCGACGTGTTCCCAGAACCAATCGCGAAACGCTCGGAACAGACGCGCGACGATCGGCGCATGGCGACCAGAATCCGCGTCCGGATGGCAGGCCACACGATCGGCAAGCTCGAGCAGATGGCGAGCGGCAAAGGCCGCCCCACGACCAGCTTCGAGTTCGAACTCGACCGCGGCGCGCGCGGCCCAGGCGGGCAGCGGTAACCGCTGGCACCAAAGCTCGGGGGACGCTCTTGCAAGCCGCAGCCAGCGGCCCAGTAGAGCGACGGCGACGCGATGAACGATGTTCAAGAAGCCATGCGGGCGCTCGTCACCAGGCGTAAACGCATTACGCGGACAGCGGATTTGGTGTCCAACCCACGAGCCGCGCCAGCGCTCGAACAGCACGATATCGTCGCAGGGCTGGAAGGCATCGCGCCATGTGGCGATGGGGGTGTCCGCGGGCCGTCCGAGCTCCTCGTACACGCTCCTCATCAGCCAGAACGCGTTGTCGTAGAAGCCCAACCAGATGTGGAGCCCGTGCTCCTCGATCCGTTGCGCGATGGCGGCGTTCCGTCCGCTTGCCCCTTTGCCGCCCATGCGCCAGCCGGTCTGGAACAGAGTCACCTCGTGTCGCTCGCGCAGCTCGGGCGTTGCGGTCAGCGCGCATGCAGCAGTCGCCCCGGCGGCCCCGCCACCGAGAATCGCTATCTTGGTCCGTTCGGTCACGTCTCACGCTCGCAGTGTCTGCCAACGTTCTGTACCGCTGGGCGGCAGGTTGTCGGCGCGCTTCCACAGCCAGCTAAGGCCGAGCTCACGCGCGGCGGCTCGCGCGCTCGTCACGCGCTCGCGGGCGAGCCTGGGATCCCCGGGCGCTCCGCTGCTAAGAACCAGCTCTGCTTGGTGGAAGAGCGTGTGAGCGACGAGCACTCGCGCGCCGAACGCGCTGTTGACGTTCAGCGCGCACTCGAGGTGTTCTTCGGCGCGAGCCCACTCACCGACGAGGCTTATAAGACGTCCCATGACCCCGTGCACCGACCCGTGGCAGATGACGCCATTGCCGACGACGAACATACGCTCGACGTACGGCTCGAGAAGCTCGTAAAGCGTTAGAGCGTATCGCGCGTCGCCAAGGGCGATGGACGTCTCAGCGAGGGCGCGTATCCCTTCGATCCAGACTCCATTTCGTGGAATTGCAGCGAAGCGGTTAGGAGCAAGCGCATCGAGCTCGCGACGAGCGTCGTCATCGCGCCCGGCCCGGGCGTAGAGCAACGCCCGGACGCCGCGCCAAGCCGGCATTTCGGGCGTCGTGGACACGGCGCCCTCGAGCACCTCGATGATCTCTCCGCCTCGGTCCTGCTCGAGGCGCAGCTGCACAAGCTGAGCTGTGAGTGATTCGGCGACGATCGCGTCGCCCGAGCGCTCAACGAGCGGTATCGCAGCGACGAGTAGGGCCTCGGCCTCGTCGAGCGGCCCATCCATTAACGCAACTCCGGTGTGCAGCACAGCAGACTGCGCGAGGTGGTGCGGAAGGCGCGCTACCTCGGCGAGCTCTCCGTAGCGACGGATGCATTCGTCGGTTTCGTCGCGGTTGCCTGCGCGCATGGGCGCGGTTGGCAGCAGCCCCAACATGACCGACTCCCGATCGCCGCGCTTCTGCCCGAGCTCGCGAAGACGCTCAACCGCCGACTCGAGCACGTTGGGCTCGTAGAAGCCCCAGGCGTAAAAGGCTCGCTCCTTGGCCGCATAGAAGCGTGCATCGAAGCTGTCGAGGCTCTCGGCCATCGCCAGGGCGCGCTCGATCAGTTGACGGCGGCGTTCCGTGTTCCCCTCAGTTAGGATCAGTTCAGTTGCCAGGCGACCAAGAACGCGCACGATTTCCACGCTTTCGGCGTCACCGGCGAGCTCGAGCGCTGCTTCGAGCAAGCGCACGGCGCGTCTGCGGAGCCCGCCGCTGTCAAAGACGCGGCCCCATGTCGGGCCCGAGAGCGTGAGTGCAGCGCGAGCGAGCAGGTCGACGCGTCGCAGCGCGATAGCGAGCTCCGCGGCCCGCTCGCACGTGTCCGCCGCGCGCTCGTCCTCGCCGCTACTTGCCTGGGCTTCCGCGAGTGTTAGCGTCGCTTCTGCGAGCTCTATGTCTTGCAGCGGCGGCACCGCCAACGCCCGCTCCGCGTGCGTGACCGCCTCCTCGAAGGCGAGCCGACGTAAGGCAACGCCAGCCGCGCGGATGTGGGCCGCCACAGCGATCTCCGGCGCTACCTCCTTTCCGGCCGCTTGGTAGTGAGCGGCGATTTCCGCCGCGCGGCCATCGACATCGCCGTCGTCGAGGCCCTCCAGCGCCGCCGCGGCACGCGCGTGTACGCGCGCGCGTCGTAGCGCGCTCTGGTCCCGCTCGAGCGCCGAGCGGATCAGTGCGTGCGTGAACGCGTAGCCACCCAGACCGGAACGTTCGCGGATAAGGCGCGCCCGCAGCGCGTCGTCTAGGGCATCAAGCAGCGCGTCTTCCTCCAGATCGCTTAGCTGGCACAGCACTCCGAACTCGAACCGCTGGCCGAGAACTGCGGCGAGCTTGAGCGCCGCTTGGGCGTCGCCGGAGAGCTGCGCGAGCCGGGCGGCGATCAGCTCGCGCAGAGTGTCGGGGACGTCGAGCTCCGCGGGGTCCAGCGGAGGTCCACCGTCGCGAAGCTGACCTGTCTCGAGTAGGTGTTCGACGACCTCGCACGCGAACAACGGGTTTCCGGCGGTCGCGTTGTGGACTGCCGCGGACACACCGGCCGGCGGCTCGAATCCGCTGCGGTTGGCGATTAGCGCGTGGACGTCCGCAGCCCCGAGGCCATCCAGACGTACGTGCACGACCACCGGATCATCCTTGCGCAAGTCCGCCACCTCAGCAGTGAACGGGTGCCTTGCATCGACGTCGCGATAGGTACCGAGCAGCAAAAGCTGGGCCAACGAGCTCGAGCGTACGAGCGCGCGCAGGAGCATCAGCGTTGGCCGATCGGCCCACTGCAGGTCGTCGAGCACGAGCATGACGGGAGCCTCGGCGCAGAGCACGGCGAGGAACTCCTCAAACGCGGCGAATAGGCGATACCGCTCGCTTTCCGGCGGGGCGTTGCCGAGCGGCCCGCCGTCAGAGATGCCCGCGAGCGCGAGCGCGGGCGCCAGCCTCGCGAGCTCGGGGCCCGTACGCCCAAGCTGCGCCCGCAAACGTGCAGGCGGCGTGACGCCAACATAGCCGCGCAGCGCTTCACTGAACGGCTGATACGCAAGCAAGGGCTCCCGATCGCACCGGCCGTAAAGAACAAGCGCGCCGTGGCCCGTCGCTTCGCGCGCAAGCTCGGCGGCCATCCGGGTCTTGCCGATGCCAGGCTCGCCGGAAAGCAGCGCGACGCGACGCTCACCGTCGCGCGCCCTCGCCCATGCCTCGCGCATGCGGTGGTGCGCCGACTCGCGCCCCACGAACGCCCCCGCGTTGCGGTAGGTCAGCGCGGACGGCAGCAGAACTTCGGCGGCCAGCGGGACCCAGCGGAGCTCGCAGGCACCGATCCGTCCATCCAGTCCCTCTAGCTCGAACTGCTCGACGGGCTCGAACGCCTCGCCGCCGGCCACCTCACGCACGAGGGCGGACGCGAGGACATGACTTCCGCTGGCCCGCTCACATAGACCTTTGGCGACGGTCGCTGCGTGGCCAATGCAATCGTCGTCCCTGACCGCAACCTCGCCGACGTCGATCCCGATGCGCAACGCGACCGAGTCGCGCCCGCGGCGGCGGTTGTCGAGGTCGATTGCCTGCTGCATGGCCTCCGCGCAGCGTGTCGCGTCGCGCGCCGATCGGAAGGCGGCCATGACCCCGTCGCCGAGTCGCTTGACCTCCGCGCCGCCGGTCGCCACGATCGCCTCGCGCAGCAGGGCGAAGTGACGAGCGATCAAGGCGTCGGACGCATTGTGACCTAGGCGCTCGAACAGCGCAGTAGATCCGACGATTTCGGTGAGAAGCACACTGACGGTTTCAGTCCCAAGCGACGGGCAGGCGGATCGCCTGTCGACGCTCGGCTCGGCCGGCACGACCTGGGATACCTCCAGCGCCGAGTCCTGCTCGAGGATCATGCGCTCGAGCCTCTTCGAAGTCGCACGGCCGGGCTCCAGTCCAAGCTCGTCTCGCAACAGCTCGCTCGTCTGCCGGTAGACCGCGAGCGCGTCGGCTTGGCGGCCCGAGCGGTATAGCGCGAGCATCAGCTGGCCGCGCAGCGCCTCCCGCAGCGGGTTAGAGACGACCAAGTGCTCGATCTCCGCGATCAGGTCCGCGTGGCGACCTGAGCGCCTGATCCGCCTCGATCCGGTCCTCGTAGGCGGCCAGGCGCGCTTCCTCGAGCCGTGCGATCTCGTTCCGCGCGAACGGCTCGTGGGCGAACTCAGCCAGCGGCTCCCCACGCCACAGCATCAGCGCCGCGTCGAACCGATCAGCTCGCACGGGCCGCGTCCCTCTCGGCGAGCGCACGTCGACCCTCGCCGGCCAGCGCCTCGAACCGCCCGACATCGACCTGCTCGGGCTCAACCGCGAGCACGTAGCCCCGCCCCTGCGTGACGATCACCCCGCCGCCGAGCGCCTTGCGCAGATGCGAGACGTATCCCTGCACGGTCTTGGCGGCGGTCGCGGGCGCCCGCTCTCCCCACAGCTCGTCGATCAGCCGATCAGTCGAAACGACCTCGCGCCGGTGAAGCAGAAGCACGGCCAGCAGCGCGCGTTGCTGGGGGCCGCCCAGTACGCAGCGCCCAGCCGTTCTTGACGACCTCAAACGGCCCAAGTATCCGGAATTCCACGAGCGACCCTCCGGCGCCCCGCGCGCTCGACTCTACCACGAGGAACGTCCCCGTTTGCCGGGCTTTCAACCCGTCTCTTACCGCTCCTAGCCGCGCGCTGACCGCCGCGCCGCACAGTACCCACCGATCCGAGCGCGAACGGCACTCGGGAACCGACAGGAGGTCCAGATGACCAGCAACCTGCCAATCAAAACGGCGCTCGCGCTGACCCTAGCTCGGCGAGACGGCCGCACCGGTCGCCTCGGCACGGGTTCTCGATCCGCCGACCCTCACGCATACTCGCGGTTCAGGCGCGGCGTTCCCTCACCAGGTGTCCCCGACCTCGACCAGCATGCCCTCGTGCATGTGAGCGCACACAGAAGGTTTGACTGGGCGGCGCACCCATCGGCGCCGCCGGCAGGATCGCGCTATCGACAGTCGGCCTCGGAGGCGTGCTCGTGGTCTCCCGGCTCCCACTACCCCAGCCAGTCAGAACCCCTCACGAGCTGACGTGCGGACCATCACATAGCCCAGAGTCGACGCGCCACGCGCGAGCGTCCCAAAGCCATCCACCCTCCGCGCCGCACCCCGCGGCCACCACCCAGGAGCACATCATGTCCACGCTGCAATCCAACCCGCGCAGCCCCCACACCCGCAGCACCCGAACCGGCGCCGTGATCACCGCGTTCGGCGCGCTTATCGCCATCGGCGTATCCGTCCTCATCCTCACGCTCGCCGGCGCAAACCACACAGCTAGCCCCAGCGCGGTAGCCAAACTCCACACAACCACCACCCACATCCGACCCGCTTGCACAGCCCACTTCCGCGACCCAGCCACCCACGCTCTCCTTTGCATCCGGCGTGCGGAAGTCATCCCCGCCGGGCCGTAGCGCCAGGCATGGATCAACAAGGGCCCCGACCGGGGCCCTTGTCGCCCAATCAAACGCTAAACGATCATCATCCCGCTAGACACCGCGACGACACCCGACGTACAACAGCTTCGTTGCTCCATGCCGTCAGGAAACGAGGAAGCCCAACCGCGGCACTCACCCAACCACCGCGCACCCTCGTCAACGCTGCATCGCACGTCCGATTGCCGACCCACCACCGCACGTCGTCAGTAACGGGCGGCCCGGGGCCAACGCTCCGCGGTGGCCGGCTGGTCCGCGTCGCACATAAACGTGTTCGCACGTTCTCGCGGTCGCGGGGGCTATACGGACACCGCGATCACACGGAACGCGCCACCGTGCCCGCGTCAGACGATCGCAGGGCCCGGCTCCGAACCCGAGGTCGCGAGCTGCTGTTCGCGCGAGGGCGGAGCGGATCGCTGGCTGGGACTCCGTTCGGCTGCAAGCACCCTGCTGAAAGGAGTAGTCGGCCGCAGATCGCCAGCGTCGCCGTCCGGATTGCGGATTCGCCCAGATCCGAGCGTGAGCGGTCTCGGCTCGGCGCGACTGCTCATAGGGCATCCTAGTTGTTGCCTCGGCCGCCGCCGGGAGAGGGCCTCGACTGCTTGCCCCTTGTCGGAGGGCCTACAAAAGACCAGCCCCTCCCGGCGGTGGTGAGGTGCCGCAAGCGGCAACAGGACGTAGCCCCAATTTGAGGGCCTTGCCTATGAGCGTCCGCAACGGTACCTCCTGGTCGGGGCGCTGTGAAGTCCTGACCAATGAAAAGGGGAGTACAAGATGGGTGGTAACTACGCTGGTGTCGATTGGGCGTCGGAGAAGCACGACGTGCTGGTTGCCGACGCGGCGGGCGAGAAGCTGTTGGTGGCCACGTTCGCGCACGACGAGCAGGGGCTGCGGGCGCTGTGCCGAGCGCTTGTGCGGCTGCAGGTTGAGCTGGTCGCGATCGAGCGGCCTGACGGGCTGTTGGTCGAGCGGTTGTTGGACGCGGGGCTACGAGTGCTGCCCTTGCATCCCAACCAGGTCGCCGCGGCGCGCGATCGCTTCCGGGTCTCGGGCGGGAAGTCCGACCGGTTTGACGCGTTTGTGCTGTGCGAACTGGCGCGGACTGACAATCACCGCTTCCGGGTGCTTGAGCCCGACAGTGACCAGACCAAGGCGCTGCGGGCGCTGACTCGGGGGCGGGAGGATCTCGTCGGCGCCAGAACTGCGCTGGTCAACCAGCTGCGCGCCGAGCTGGAGCGGTTCTGGCCCGGGCCGCTGCGACTGTTCACGCATTTGAACAGCCCGATCTCCCTGGCGTTCCTCGAGCGCTATCCGAGCCCTGCCGACGCGCGCGGGCTGGGCGAGGCGCGCCTGGCCGGGTTCCTGGCCCGCGAGCGTTACTCCGGTCGGCAGAAGCCCGGCGCGCTGTTGGCGAAGCTCAGGGGGGCTCCGGAGGGCAGGTTCGGTGAGCTGGAGCACAGGACCCGCCGCCAACTTGTGCTCACTCTGGTCGCGACGATCAAGACTTTGGGCGTGCAGATCACCGAGCTCGAGCGGCAGATCGCCTCGGCGATCCGTGAGCATCCCGACGGCCAGATCTTCCTCTCGCTGTTCAAAGGCAGCGTGATCACGGCCGCCGAGCTGCTCGCGGAGATCGGCGACTGCCGCGCTCGCTACCCGTCCCGCGACGCGCTCGCCGGCGACGCCGGCCAGGCCGCCGTCGCGCTCGAGTCAGGCAAACGCAAAACGGCCAGCTTTCGCTGGGGCTGCAACAAGCGGCTGCGTAAGGCGTTCTGCACGTTGGCCGACAGCACCCGCCACTGGCACCCCTGGGCGCAGGCTCTGTACGCCGCCGCGATCGCCCGCGGCCATGAGCACCCGCGCGCCATCCGCACCCTTGGCCGTGCTTGGTGCCGCGTCGTGTGGCAGTGCTGGCAGAAGCGCACCCCGTATGACCCGGCCCGCCACCGCGCCCTGCAACAGCACATCACGGTCACCATCCCCACCGCGTCGGGGCCCGTGGTCGACGAAGTCGCCACGCTTCGGATGGCCGCCGACGCCATCGCTACCAACCCCCGCCCTGATAGCAAGAAGGTGACCGCCGCGCACTAACTTCTTTGCACTGGACGGCTGGCCCTTGGCAGCCACGGCGCCCGAGCAACCAATTTCACATCGTTGACTGTCTCAGCCGCACGGCGGCGCTGGGGCGGGTCGGCGCGTGCCGTTTTGCGCCGGCCGAGCCGCCGGGCGGGCTCTCACTCTGGCCGTGTGCGCAGCGCGCCATCTGCGTGAGGGGGTCGCCAGGGGGATCCGGGGGATGTGCCCCCGGGCCTACATCCGGGCTCCGCCAGGCAACTTCCTGGCAACCAAACTCCCAGGGGGTTGACACAGGACGTCTTTTGTCCTCGCGACGGCGCGGCCTGGCTATCGCAATGGCGACGACGCGATCGCCCGTGCGGCTTGCGCTGAGATTGTGCCTTCGCCGAGAGGCAGGCGTCCGGGATCGCGGCGGACGGCTGCTTGCGCCGTGACCGCGCCACCCGAGCTCGTGACTGCCTTGCGATAGGGGATCGCAAGGATCCAGGACGCGGCTTGCCAGCGCGCGACTGCCCTTGTCCAGCAGCGTCCGCCCGCGTACTCAACGTGGGCCGACTTCCTTACGACGCAGTCATCTCGCCGCGCAGCGGGTGAGATGCTTTGCGAATGAGTGACGGTTCTAACCCGCGGTGCGAAGTGAGCGTGTCTCCTCCATATGTTGCCGAGATCGACCGCCATGCGCTTAGCGACAAGATCGTCCGAAAGGCCGATTTGAAGCTGGACTCGCTTCCGGTTCCGTGGATCGGTGACCCGCGCAGCGCCACCGTGCTGATGTTGGGTCTCAATCCGGGTTGGGTCCCCGATACACCGATCCTCGAGCGAGGCGAGTACGAGCGGCAGAATCGACTCGGCCTGACGTTCGAAACGAGCACTCCGTTCTGGAACCTCGACGAACGCCTCACGGGGACTCCGGGCTCGCTGATGTGCCAGAAAACGCTATAGCCGACGTCTGCGAGTACAAGCTCCGCCATGCACTCGGCGACCTCGCCGATGACGGGCCAGAGATGACCTGACCTCTCGTGTGCGGCGATTGCCGCCAGCCCACCAGCACGTGCTCGGCGGAAGAGAGGATCCACGGGGGATGGCTTGCCCTTGAGGCAATCCTCGCTCCTGTCTGCGTCCACTGGAAACGGCGTCGCCGTCCGTACGATCGCGGCGCAGCGGCATCGACTCTTGCATCACGCGGATCCTCTCAGGCCAGCGCCCCGCAGCCCCACCCCGACGCCCGGGCAGGCCGTCATCGGGGTCCACAAGCGCCCGACTCTTCACAGGAGTTGGGACGTCCGCGCGCTTTCGCTTTCATGCCAAGCGGCAACGATTGGGGGTAGGCGGGGCTGACGCTGGCTGTCCCTCTCGGACGAACACAGCCCGCGAGCGCCGACCCATCCGCACCGCCGCGAGCAATCCCGATCGTCCGGCGCGGCGCCAATCACCGCGGATCGGCACGATTGCCGCGTCGCCTACGCGTTGGGCGCCGCGAGTGGGCGACGCTATCTCTGGGCCGTGGTCGGGATCCGGAACACGCCGTCTGGGCGTATGTTCCAGTGGTCGGTCGGGAAGTCCTGCGCGGAGAGAGTCCTGACGAGCTTGGTGCTGGCGCCCGTGCGATCGGGGCGCGGCAGCCCGCCGACGAGGGTGATCGGGATCCACCGGGCGGCCAGCACCCGACCGCGGGGCGCGAGCGTCGCACGTAGGATCGCGCTGTCGTCGAGCACGCCGCCGCCGACGAGCGTGTGGTAGCCGACGAAGTTGCCGAGCGAGTACGCGATCAGCCGGCCGCGGTAGCGCTCGACGCCGCGGATCACATGCGGCCCCGAGCCGAGCACGATCGAGGCGCCCGCGTCGATCACGGCGTGGGCGAACGCGCGAGCGTCGCCGCGGTTCTCGCCGAGGTAAAACTGCGTACCGTAGGGCGTGTGCACCTGATCGCCGCCCTCGGCGCCAGCGTGGATGATCACGACGACGATCGCTGCGTGCCTGCGCGCGCGGCGGACAAGCGCTCGCGCGCCGGCAATGTCGAGCAGGTTCGCGTCGAAGGCGTACGGAGCGAAACCGAGGAACGCCACCCGGACCCCGTTCGCGCGCAGGTAGGTGATCTCCCCCGGGAAGCCCGGTGTGCGCGATCCCGGCACGATCGAGCGCGGCGACCGTCTGCGCGCGACCCGAGGCGCCGAAATCCATCGAGTGGTTGTTCGCCTGGTTGACGAGGTCAACGCCAAGGCTGCGCAGCGCGAACGCGTAGCTCGGCGGCGCCTGGAAGGCGAAACAGTCGCTGCTCGCCAGCCGTCGCGCACTTCGACACGCCGCCCGTCGACAGTGTCCCTTCGAGGTTGCCGAGCGTGATGTCGGCGGCGCGCAGGTCACGCGCGACCGGCGCCAACGCCCGGTCCAGCCCGCCCGGCGGAAGCCCCCGCTCGGTGCTGATCGCCATGTCTCCGACCCACTCCAGCAGGACCGAACGCGGCGAATGCCCCGGCCGGCGACCTGGCTGCCCGGACGCGCCCGCGGCCAACGTCAGCGCCAACACAAGCACTGCCAGCGTCATGCACGACCGCACGCGGGCATCATCGTCGATCAGGCCAGCAGCGCGAGCTCGCATCTGGCAGCTCTACTCCCACACCGAGCGGCCTGCGGTGCTCCGCCACCAGACCCACTACCGGTATTCGCGGCGAACTCCGGGCGATCCACGGGTCGCCGATCGGCTTGAGAACGGCGCCGCGCCGGGGCCACCGCAAGCTGCCGCTCCCAATCCGCTGGCTCGCGCGCACCTAGGTCCGCAAATCAAGCGCTCGGCGACGGCCAACGACGCCTGACGCGCGGATCGTCGCCAAAGCTCAAGCCTGCCTGGTCCACCGCCCGGGGCAAAGCGCTTGCCAGCGCCCGCCGACTGATGTGCTCGAGTTCGTGGCGTTGCGCGCGCACGGTACTTGAGCGCCGTCGGCGCCTCGTGCGCCGCAAGGCGATCACAGGTCGGAAGTCTGCGCTAGGACAAAAGCAATCGCCGATTCCTGGACCTGCCCCGACGCTCGCGTCGGATCGACCGGCGCGACGCCGCCATGCCCCAGCGTAATGCCTTGCCTGACCGGGTAGCGGGGGCATGCGCACGATCGTTCTCAAGGCTGAGTTGCCCATCCTCGTAGTCGCCGGCATCCTCGCTCAGAAGCTTGCCGCAAAGCTGTGGAGGGAAATTTCGACGCCAGGTACCCGACACTGCACAGGAGGACGTCCGCGTGGCAGAGCTGATCCCGCCGCCGTCCTAGAAGGGGCTTTCTACAAGCTGGCCAGGATGGCGATTGATCGCGGGCTGCGCGTCGCGGCAGCGCGCTCGGAGGGGTCTGGATCGGCAAGGCTCGCGAGGGCGAGTAAATTCGACCGGTGGCGTCCTACGCGCGCAGCCGCGCACCGTCGGAGGAACCCATTCAGACGTGTCAGAGACGGACTACCACGCCGGCTGAGGCGGCGATGCGAAGCTGCGCTGACCGTCGGCTCGCGCAGCCGCGCGGCGGAGCGACCAGCAGCCGCCGACTGCTGCCGACATCGCCCGAAACTGTCTGTAGCCGCCGGACCGGGCGAGCGGACAGCGTTGCTCCTGATCGACCGGACTGTCGGCGCGAGTACGACCGGGCGGAGCGTCGGACCGTGGGGGATGCTAGCGACAGGAGTTCTCCGAGATGACATCCGGCCCTCGACTTGCCGCCGACCCTCGCGGAGCAAGCGAGCGGGTTCGCGCCAAAGCACAACTCGGTCGAGAGCGAACCGACGGCTGGAACGTCGCCGATGCGCTCGTCGGGAGAACGAGCGCCGGACGAGCAAAGGAGTCGTCGGCTGCGCCGCGGCCGAAGCCCTGCATCGTCTCGCTTCGGAGCACCCCTCGCGAAGCCGTGCCTGCGCCCGAGTTGATGGTGCGCGGCCGAACCGGCGTAGACGCTCAACTCGCCGGGTGGCGCGAGGACGCTCTCAGAGCAACGGACCGCGCGGACGACCGCTCGTTCATGCTCGAGCGGCTCACGCGGACGGGACCGGCAAACGATCCTCATCCCAACTTGAACCGGGTCATTGCTCAGCTCGCGACGAGCTTCGGCATTCGCGAGCTCGCGAGCTGTCGCGCGGCGTCGGGACGCCGTTGCTTCTGCGGCTTCAAGGCCCAGAAGCTCGGAGCTGAGGGGTGGGCGTCGACCTCGTGCGAGCCACGGCCGGACGCCCGGTTCGTGGAACCACTGGCTGGTGGCCGTTCGCCACGACGCCATCGGCGAAACGAGAGTGGCGGCCGTGCCGAGCGACGGGATGCCCAACGCCCTGCCGATCACGCGATCCCATCGAAGAAGAGATGCGCAGGACCCACGGGTACGAACACCTCGCGCGTATCGATCACCCCAGCATCCAGTTCGTTCCGGCTCGGTCTACCGGGTCGTCGGTTCGCGCAGAGGCCACACAACAACGGGATGGTCCGCGACGTAACGAGGCGGCCCCCGATCGAATTCGACCAAGTGACCAGTGCATCGAACCGAGAGACGATCCCGACGGATCGCACCAGCATGAGCATCTTGGTCAACCGATACGTGTCGCTGGTGAGTTGCGTCTCCAGTTCTTCGATGACCTCGGCGTGCGTGCGCCCGGATGCGGCTTCAAGATCCCGGCAGGACTGCGCGCACCTCGTTGAGCACCGCAGCAATCTGTCCCTCGTGCCACCGCCGAAATGCGGCACCCCGTAGATGCTGGAGGGCGAAGAACTGGCCGACCTTGCCTTTGTCTTCGAGATTGAGTGGCCATCGCCGCGCGAAGCCGGCAATGATCGGAACAGCGCTGCCGTCTCGGCCTGTTGGAGCGACCACTCGATGTCGTAAATGGTCTCGCCGGTCGCCGGCCGGTCGCGTCGATAGAAGTTCTTGCGAACCCCGGCGTCCCGTATCCCAATCACCTGAGAGGCGGAACCGCCCAGACGCCGCATCGCGATCTGCTTGCCATGTGCCCAAGCCTTACAAGGTAACCCGTCGGCACCACGTGACTGTGCGAGACCGGATCGTAAACGCCGCGATCACGGGAGGTCACGGCTTGAAGTCGTTCCAAACGACCCTGATGTCGCCGTCCGACATCACGTCGCTGAAAGCGAGGTGACCCTGCGTACCGCACCGCGTCGAAGTTTGAGCCGGTCACGGTGATGCCGACCTCGTAGGTCCTGTTCTCATGGAGACCGGCTGTGCTGACCAGGCGCTTCGGATAACGGGCGAGGTACGCGGACACGCAGGCGTCGCCGTTCGTAATCGTCCGTGTCGTCGAGGTCCACGAAGTCCGCCTCGTCGAGAGCACCGCCAAGTTGACGTCCCGCGAGGAACCGGGTGGTTACCGAAGCGGTCGCCCGCCCAGGACCGTCGTCCGTTGGCTCATCAAAGTTGAGGCTGGCTTGCTCTGCGACTACCCCCAAACCGCCGCCTTCGACCGGGAACGTCACGTCCGCGAACACTTCGACCTCGCGCGCCGTTTCGCACCCGGGCTTGTTGTGGCCCCTTAGACAGAAGGGGTCCGTGTCGCTAACCCGCGTGTCCCGACTTCTGTACACAGTAGACAGGGTGACAACTGGGCGCCTACGGCGCCGGTCCCAGCCGGGTCGCGAACAGGGCGACGAGAACCGCGCACACCGTGACGACGACGCCAGCAGTCGTTGCGAAGAATATGCCGACGTCAGTCCAGGCCGCCGAGACGATCATCGTCGCGGATTCGGTTGGCGTACCGCATCCCCAACGCCGAAATCATGGCCGGTGTTCTGCTCCGCCGCGTGGGAACAGCCTGCACCATGATTGTGGTCGAGGCGGCGGCGCCACGCGACGCGCGGCCTTCGTTTCCCGCCGAGCTTTGGTCTCATTGAGGTCGGGGCTGAACAGGATCCTCGCCGGGCTTGGCGCTTCGGGAAATGCCGACGAACTCCCTGCGCCCAGCAAAACTGACGCCCCAGCGCCCGGATCTACCGCGAACAGCGGCAGGGCGAGCCGTACCGAGGAACGGGACATCTGCGCCGCCGGGTGGCGTGTTCCTGACGCTCTTCAAGCACACGCTCCAACCGCACACGATCCCACGTGCCGACTGGAGGCCATCAGCCGCTCCTACCGACGAGGAAGTGGATGGCTATTACCCTTTCCGCCTGTGATCGATGCGACCCAAGTGCAGAGGGGCGGCTGTCTCAGCAGGAGCGCTCGCCGTGCCCGCCGAGAGATGCCCTGGGCGACGACTGAGCCGTCAGCGGCCGCTACTTCGCGGGCAAGCCGGCGTTGCTGCCAGACGTCCGGCGCGGCGACGCCTGGTTCGAAATTTCGTGGCCCCAAGTGTCCGAGAGTGGCAGTGGCCTGCGGCCGAGTCCGCGCGACGTCCGCGGCCCCTCGGCCTGCAGCCGAAGCCGCCATAACACCTCGCTGCCTCCAGGCTTGGCGGGAAGAGCGATCTGGTTATCACATCTCCGGTCTGACGCGGGCTGCTGGCCTTTCCGATCCGAGAGCTCCTCGAGGATCCGATCGCGTTGGCGCTCTCGTCCGGTACCCGGCGGCACGGTCAGATCCCGCAGAGACGCCTCTGGTGCCAAGCTTCGCGTCGCCGCCGAGCGTCTGGGCGCCATCTTCTCCACGACGGATCATCCGCGTGCCCATTGCTCAAACTTCGACTTCGGTCGTGGTGCAGCTTCCTCAGCGAGATCGATATCGGACGACCGCCAGGAGCAGCTCTGGCGTCATCGCTAGCGCGAAGACCCAGAGCGCCTTCATATCCGCTGGCAAAGAGCGCTCGCGCGTCGGCAGCCGACCACCGACCAGATTTCGCCTGGGTCTCAACCGCTCGGAAGAGGGACGTCTAGTGCTTCGGTGCGGTCGCGTCCGGACGGAAGATTTCCGCGGACCGATTCGTACACCTGCGTCTGAAAAGGTTCAGCCGTCGCCGCCAGCTCCGCGCTCACTTTGAGGGCCGCCGCAACATCCGGACGACCCCAGGCGTTCGGCCTCCCGTCGCGAGCCGCTGCACCTGCTCCTGCAGGCCAACCTCAACGCCCCCAAACTTGAGTGTACTCGGAATTACACCGACTGCAGCAATCCCTAGCCCCACGAGATCCTGCCGCCGAGCCGGGATTGCGGCTCCTCCGGCACCACCATTGCCATGCACCGCGAACACAGCCGCGGTGCCGGCCCCGGAAGGCGGCACCACTCGGAACTGCAAGTAACAAGCGAGATAGCGGTCGGAGCGCGTTCCGGTCGCTGTAGCGTGTTGAGGTGTCCGGGATTCTCGCCGTTCATTGCGTCCCAGATCCGTTCGTGGCGAGAGCAGCGCGGCGCGCGCCAGCTCTCCGCCTAATCAATAGATCCTGCCAGGTGCGCCGCGGAGGGACGCGTCCAGCGACGCGCAAGATACGGCTACAACGCCCGCCTGGGTCGAGAAGTCGACCTACGACGCCGACGACGTCCGCTACGCGTCCCAGAGTCCGGAGGAGTCCGGCTGCCTCCGCGACCGCCTGAGGCGTACAGAGGCGCCGAAGGGTACTGTCGCTGCTCCTTTTCAGTGCGGCAGCGCAGCGCCGGCACCCTGACGACCGCGATCGACCACCAGACGCCAGGTGGCGATCGGTCGGCACAGACGATTCCTTTTGTGCTCCGGCCGGTCCGGATCGCGCCGCTGCTTTGGCGACGATCAAACGGGCGTACGCCCCGATGTTGTGCTCCGGTACGTCTGAGATCCGGCGACCGCTAAGCCGGACAGTCGGGCTGCTCTCGATGAGACTCCAAGAGAACGATCAGCCCTCTGTCGTCGCGGGAGTTGAGCGTGCGTCCCGGCGCGCTCGCTCGCGAGTTCACCGCGTTGCTCATCTCGACGGCGGGGCTGCAACGGCTCCGCGGGCGCCCGCCGCATGGCGTCCGGTGTCGGCTTCAGCCGATGTTGACCGCGCCGGCTGCCTCAAAGCGACGACGGACCTCGGCCTGCAGGCGGGTCGCGTTGTCGGGCAGCGTCAGGTCCTGGCGGCGGACGAGCAGGGGTTGGGCGGGGACGACGATCAGGTCAGGGAACGACTGCGAGCTAGTCGTGCTGACGCGGTTGCCGGGCTCATCGAAGCTGTAGCTCTTGCCGTTGGCGCCCGAAACCGCCGCGGCGAGCAGAACCTGGTCGATGTCGCCGCAGGTGTCGATCGCGCGCCAGGCCGCTTCGGTGAACCGCAGCCCCTGGGAGACGGCCTCCGGGATCCGGTCGTGCATGACGACCATCCAGCCAAGCGACCCTGTGGCATCTCTCCTGCCGCTGACGGGCCCTTCGGCCATCACGGCCCCGTCCGCGCCCACGATCGCCTCGAACTGGTCAAAGCCGCGCCCTGGCGCGTACTTGATGTGGATGCTGTCGTCAGCGGCGACGCTCGGCTCCACGCCCTGCGACTGGCTGATCAACCCGCTGGCCCGTGCGGCGGCGATCGCCGCATCGACCGTCGCGCTGTCGGTGAGGCGGACGGCGTCGAGCAGGGGCCTGCGGACGAGCGGGACGGCGATGGTTCGAAGCTTGGCGCCGCCGGGCGTCATCCCATGCCGGTCGGATCCGCGCGCGAGCGCCTGCACCCGCTCGACGGCCGCTTCTCGTTGCGCGGCATTGGGCGCCCGGTTGCGCCATCCGTTCAGCGCGCTGACGACGGCGGTGACCACGTCGGTGCTGTTGGTGAAGGTGGGTGCGAAGTGGCCCTCCTCCCAATAGGCACGAGGCGTATCGGTACGCCGGCGGAGGCGAGTGGATCCCAGTTGCGCACTGCGCGAGAAGCAGTCACGAGAAGTGCTATCGAGCAGCCCGGTCCAGCTGCCTCTGTCGGACCACAACCAGCCACGGCACCACGGGTCGTGAATATGTGGCGGCCCGGTCGGGTGCCGCCGGCGCGCGACTGGTCACGGCACCCCTGGCGACGCCGGCACTTCGTTGCGCGCCCTGGCCCACGCACTGAAACGCGCCGGTCGAAGCCCTCGCATGGAACGAGCCAAAGCCGCCGATTTGATCAGCTAATCCCGCGGAGCCCGCCGTGGCGTTAAACCCCACCAGAATTGTCCGCAAATTGGCCGAATCTGAGTTCTGACGACACGCACCGGGGTTAGAGCTCTTTCCAGGGATTTTCAGGGGCAGGGCTACTCATGCAGTACCGCTTGCCATGCAGAAGGTCGAGGGTTCGAGTCC
>CAWBID010000052.1:0-3519 GCA_963788715.1 uncultured Solirubrobacterales bacterium | reverse complement strand
CCCTCTGTGTCAGGATCAGGTGAGACACCAGGGGCAACCGTTACTGGTGGAACTTGAGGGCTAGACGGGATCAGCAGACAGTGACCATGACTAGCTCAGACATGCAGGACACCCCGGCCGGGCGCCGGGCGGCCCGGGCGGACGGCCCGCGGTCGTCCCAGCCGAAACGGCGCACCTTCACCGCCGCGTACAAACTGGCGATGATCGAGAAGTACGACGCGGCGACCGAGCCCGGCGCGAAAGGCGCGCTGCTGCGCGGCGAGGGCCTGTATGACTCGCATATCAGCTACTGGCGCAAGGCGCGGGGATCCGGGGCGCTGAAATCGCCGTCCGCCGCCGTTCCCGCAGTGGCGCATCAGGGCCGTCTCTCTGGAGATGCAGAGAATGAGCGGCTGCGAAAACGGCTGGCGAAGGCGGAGGTGAAACTCGGCCAGACCCGCGCTGCGCTGGACATCATGGGAAAAGCGTTTGCGCTTTTGGAGCTGCTCTCCGAGAGCGCGGATTCGCCGAAGCCGTCTGCCAGGTAAGCGAGGATACCTTCGATCTGCTGGAACCGGTGACCGGCGTGAAGAAGGCGTGCGAGCTCACCGGGAAATCACGCGCCACGGTGTACCGCAGGCGCAATGGCATGCGATCGGGGTGCCGGGAGCGGCGGCCGGCCGCGCCGAACGCGCTGTCCGCCGGTGAGCGGGACGAGCTGCTGGCTGTCCTGGATAGCCCGCGGTTCGCCGACAAAGCTCCACGGCAGGTCTGGGCCCTGCTCATCGATGAGGGCATCTACCTGGCCTCGGTCTCCACGATGTACCGGCTGCTGCGCGAGGCCGGGCAGGTCCGCGAGCGCCGCGCGCAGGCCGCCCACCCGGCCCGCACGAAACCCGAGCTGATCGCTGCCGGGCCGAACCAGGTGTGGTCCTGGGACATCACCAAGCTGGCGGGCCCGTGGCGTGGCGTGTATTACCACTTGTACGTGATGATTGATATTTTCTCCCGGTGCGCCGTGCATTTCGAGGTGCACGCCACCGAGCTAGGCGAGCTGGCGAAAGACTTCATGACCGAGGCGGTCCGCCTTAACAGCGGCGTCGCCCCGCATGCCATCCACGCGGACCGGGGGACCTCGATGACGTCCAAGCCTGTGTCGGCGCTGCTGTCGGACCTGGCGATCCTCAAATCGCATTCGAGGCCGAAGGTCAGCAACGACAACCCGTACAGCGAGGCGCAGTTGCCGGGTAGCGGGCAGGAATCTCACCTGCCCGCCCCCACAGATCCGGACGTGAACCTCTCGATTCATCCGGCTCGTGCCGTCCAATCCCTTGGTCAGTACCGCAGCGCCCAGTGCGCGAACAACCGAGGCGCCAGTTTCCGGACGTCTTTCAGCCATTCACGCGCTCGTTTGTCACTGCGTTCCAGCCGCTTGTACTTCCGCCGTGCCCAGCGCATCAGATGGCGGTCGATGCGCTCGCAGAGTGGGATCACCTTGCTCGGGTAGAACACGGTGAAGTAGGCGAGCCAGCCCCGCAGGACCGGGTTCAGCCATCGTGCGATTTCGTTGAGTGTCTGAGTCGTGCGCCTATGGATCCGCCAGGATGCGATCTTGCGGCTCATCTCGGTTAGCTTTTCCGGGGCGACCGCTGGCAAGAATCCGGTATAGACCTGCTTCCGGTTCTTATCGAAGGCCATCCGAGGACGGAACGAATACCCGCAGAACGTGAACGTCACCTGGTCGAACTCCTGGCGGCGCCGGCTGTCCTTGCAGTACACGAGCTTCGTCTTGCCGGGGTGAAGTTCCAACCCGATATCGGCGAACCGACCTCCGATTGCGTCTCGCACCTGACGTGCCTGCCGTTCGGTCACACAATGGATCACCGCATCGTCTGCGAAGCGTTCGAACGTGACTGCCGGGAATTCCCGCGACATCCACATGTCGAAGCCGTAATGCAGGAACAAATTGGCGAGCAACGGGGAAACCGGGCCGCCTTGTGGCGTCCCTTTCGTCCGGGCGTTGAGGGTGCCATCGGGCATCAGCATCGGCGCTTTGAGCCAGCGCTCCACATACAGCAGGACCCATTTCGAGTCCGTATGTCGCTGGACCGCCTTCAGCATCAGATCCCATGGTACGGAGTCAAAGAAGGCCTTAACGTCCAGATCGACGACCCAGTCCTTCTTGAAGCACCGTTCTCGGCACGCCCTGACCGCGTCCAACGGGGACCGTCCGGGACGGTAGCCATAGGAGTCGTCGTGGAACACCTTCTCCACGTCCGGCTCCAGCGCCATGACCGCCACCGTCTGCGCCACCCTGTCGACCACGCCCGGAATGCCGAGGACCCTCGTGCCGCCCTTCTTGGGTATTTCCACCGCGCGGACCGGACCAGGGAAATAACTACCCGAGGACATGCGATTCCACAGCTTGTAGAGGTTATCTTTCAGCCTCTCCTCGAACTGCTCGATCGTCACGCCGTCGGCCCCGGCCGCTCCTCCGTTCTCTTTCACTTTCAGCCACGCACCCCACACCAGACTCCTGGGGATGTCATGCGACTTGACTTGAGACTTCGGCTCACTCATGCGATTCCTCCCTTCTCGGTTGATCACATTCGCTTACCAGGACAGCCCCGCCCCTTGGCTCCGCCCCCACTGCGATACGCAGGAGCTTCACAGCTACTACGGGCGAGTCCGCCAGCGCATCCCGCATCGGTACTCTGCTCCTCCCGGATTTCGCCGGTTGGAGTCCTCCCTCTCGCCGCTACTGATCAGCGGCAGTATCGGGACACGCCTTCACACGTTCCATACGAGAGCCTGATCCGGGCTCATGCTGCCTATATGCCGGAGACCATCTGGGCAGTAAACGGGTATCCCCCAGACTCGTCCCGAGGTTGTCTTGCGGCCCCGGTTTCGATCTCATCTGACTTAATTTCGACACGTCAACGGCAGAGGGTTCTCACCCATCGCTCATCTTCCCGGACCTCACCTGACGCGATCCAGTCGCGCCTTTTCCCACGACGTTCACCACAACGGTCTTCAGCCAATGCAGCTCGGGGTGGTTTAGAGCCTCTCCCCGCAGAGCGGCTCTGGAGGGCCAGCAACCTCCATCTCCCCTACAGCACCGCGCTCAGTGAAGCGCCATCACTCTCCACCTCCCGCGTTCGTGTTCACAACAAAACACTTAAATACTGCCCGGCGTTCCCCGGCACGTTCGGGTCACTGCAGGACGCCCGCGCGTTCTGCAGCGTGTTCTTCACCTATTACAACCACGAGCACCGGCATTCCGGGATCGGGCTGCACACCCCGTACTCGGTGCATATCGGCACCGCGGCCGCGATCCAGGACAAGCGCCAGGCCGTGCTGAACGCCGCCTGCGCCGCGAACCCGCGGCGCTTCACCCGCCGCCCCAGGGCGCCCAAGATGCCCGGCACGGCCTGGATCAACAAGCCGGTCGCCGGCAGTGACATACCGCAGCATCCGTCCCTGGAGGCACCCTAGAAAACAGCAGCGACCTGTGTCTCATTTGACTTGACACGTACCGTG
>CAWBID010000051.1:0-11728 GCA_963788715.1 uncultured Solirubrobacterales bacterium | reverse complement strand
AGGCAAAACCGGCAGCGACGATGCCCTTCGCCAGACGAGTGCATCGGGCTAGGTGCAGAAGTCTGGCTGCGGCCTCACCAGAGTGCACGACGCCTAGAACTGGCGCGGGCCAGCGCGCGTCGAGCGAGACGCCCGCCCCGCCGCGGGCACTCCCGACGTCGACGATCTGTTCGCCGGCGGACCCAACCTCACCGGACGGATGTCCCCGCTGGCCCTGTGCCTCGATCGGTACAGCCACCACGTCCGGCGGAGGTTCTTGCTGGCTCTGGGTTGTCGCGTCGTCATGGCTTGCGTATGGTCGGTCCGTCAACACGGCAGATCGGGGGATCCATGCCGAAGTATCTGATCACCGGGAGCTACACATCCGAGGGCGCCCAGGGCGTGATCGCCAAGGGCGGGTCAGACCGGCGCGCAGCGGTCGAGAAGCTGGCCGAGAGCGTCGGCGGGACGGTCGAGACGTTCTACTTTGCGTTCGGCGGTGACGACATCGTTACGATCATCGACGCTCCAGACAACGAGTCGGTCGCGGCGGTCACCATGACCGTAGGTGCTTCTGGGATGGTCGACATCCGGACGACCGTCCTGCTGACGCCGGAGGAGGTCGACGGCGCCGCGAAGAAGTCGGTGGCGTACCGCAGCCCGGGCCAGTAACCGAGCCCGCGTGGCGCAACGGGTTGCGCCACCACCGGGCCGCTGGAACAACTACAAGCCGCGTTTTGAGGTCGGGACCATTGACCCAGCGCATCGCGATGGCCGAAGAGATCGCAGGTGTGGTCACCCGGGACCAGCGCAACGCCACGCGAGCGGTCACCACGCGTTCGGCGGTCTTGCGACCGACATTGTCCGAACGGGGCAGTCAGCCCGACGACTCGCTGGTGGATGCTTTTGGTGTTACGCCGCCGTGGTCTGGGGCGGCCGTGGTGATCGCGTATAGCTGCGCGAGGAGGTCGCGTAGTTGCGCGAACTTTCGGGGTCCGAGTTGTTGTTCCCATTCGGCTTCGACCTCTCGGACGATTTCGCGGATCGCTTTGCCCGCGGCGAGTCCTCGGGGGGTGGCGTGGATGCGCTTGGAGCGCTGGTCGCGCTCGTCGATATCGCGGGTGAGGTATCCGAGTTGCTCGAGTTGGCCGAGCAGGTAGTTGAGCGCCTGCTTGCTCATCCGGGTCTGGGCCGCGAGCTCGATCGGGCGCTGGTTCTCGGGGCCGGGGTACTGGAACACGTCGAGGTGCGCGGCGATCAGATCGGTGTAGCCGCGCTCGTGCAGGCCGGCGAGCATCCGGTCGCGCACGGTCTCGAACGGCATCCGCAGCAGCGCGCCGATCAGCGGCGGCGGCGGAGTGGCGGTGGCTCTCCGCATCCGGCTGAGTAAAGTCGCTTGACAAAGCCATGACGCGTGAGTATACACTCGTCAAATCGCTTTACTCAACTGCGCTTGGCGCGAAGGAGACCATCATGTATCAGGCCACAGACAACGACACGATCACCGTCGGCGCGCTCGGCGTCCGCTTCCTGGTCGAGGCCGGAGACTCGAACGGGACCGCGTCGGTGTTCGAGTGCTACGTCCCGGCGAACTCGAGGATGCCGGCGCCGCACAGCCACGACGGCTTTGAGGAGACGATCTACGGGCTCGAGGGCGTCACGACCTGGACGATCGACGGCGAGACGGTCGAGATCGGACCCGGCGAGGCGGTGTGCGTACAGCGCGGGCAGATCCACGGGTTCGAGAACCACGGCAGCGTCGACGCGACGTTCCTCGCGATCGCGACGCCCGGCGTGTTCGGGCCCGCCTACTTCCGCGAGATCGGCGAGGTCCTCGCCGCCAGCGCCGGCGGCCCGCCCGACCTGGCCGCGCCATCGAGGTGATGCGCCGCCACGGCCTCACCCCCGCCCCACCGAGCGCCGCCTGACCACAAGACCGAGACCTAAGAATGAGGTCCGACGGTGTCAGCCTACGCCCCACCCTGTCGGGAGTGCTTCGCAAACCCGAGGCGCCGGAGGAACCCCCGCTAAATCAACGCTTCTGGCGTCTCAAATCGCCCGCACCTACGGGAACAAGCACCTTCTCTTCTGGCCTGTCACGCCGGAGGTCGCGGGTTCGAGTCCCGTCGCTCCCGCTTCCAGATGTCCCGCAGACGCTGTCGATTCTGGCGGCGCTGCGGAGATCCGTCGTCGGTCCGGGCAATGAGCTGTCGTGGCCGGTGCGGATCGGCGCTCGGCGATCGTCTCTACCCAGGCGATGTGGCGGTCAGCAGATCGATGGAGCCGTCGAACTGCCAGAGGGGATTCGGTGCATCGCCCGTCGAGGTGCGGACCTGGAAGAAGCCGTTGACCTCCTGTGGTCCGTCGCCGTCGGCGACGTAGCGCCCGTCCGGGGTGACGTCGAGCTGATAGATGGCCGAGCCGGTCGCCGTGGCACCCGGGAGGTGCCACGTCACGACACACCGCCAGTCGTTGCCCGGTCCCGAGTCCTCGACGAGCGGAGCCGCCCTTGTCGCAGGAGGCGCTGGTCCGCAGCTGCGCCTCCGTGACGGCGGGACGATGCAGCTCTCCGGTCTGCATGCGGTACAGATGGGCGAACGCCGTCGCGAGGGAGCGGTCCAGCTTGGCCTTGTCGATCCCGGAGCCGGAGGCCGACGTCGCGCCGGCGATCACCCCGACGGTGACGGCGAGCAGAGCCGCCAACGGCAGCACCGCTCGCACGAGAACGCGGCGGCCGACCCCGTCGTACGCCAGGTCGGTGAAGTCGCGGCGCATGAAGAGCCGGTAGGCCAGCGCGGCGGCGGCCACCGCCCAGGCGAGGCTGACGGCGACGCCGACGACGAGGGGGCCGGTCTGGGCCGGGTCGGTGAACAGCCCGCGCCAGGCGATGAAGGCGTAGCTCGGCAGGGCGACGCGCACGACGACGGGCAGCGGAAGCAGCTGCGCGATCTGCAGCAGCAGGGCGAGCAGCGCGGGCATCACCAGCCCCATGGGAGAACGGCCGAGCGCCACCGAGCCGAGCAGCCCGACCGCCGCGAACGCCAGCGTCGGCGCCAGCACGCTGGCCCAGGCGAGCAGGACCGCGCCGGCTGCCTGCCCGGGCGCGAGCAGATGGCCGTCGAGGCCGACCAGCGGCCGGTTGCCGACCGCCGCCAGTCCGCCGACGATGCCCGAGGCGGCCAGTCCGGCCGCGAGCAGCAGGATGACGGTGAGGCTCGCCAGCGCCTTGGCCGCGAAGATCCGCCGCGGTGACCGCACGGCGACGAGCAGGTGTCGCCACGTGCCGAGCCGGTCCTCGGTGGCGAAGACGTCGCCGGCGACCAGCGACGTCAGCAGCGGCAGCACCCAGCTGCAGGAGAACGACAGGACCACCAGCGGTCCCGCCCAGCCGGTCTGGCTCATCCAGCGGCCGAAGACCGTGTCGGACGGCAGCGAGCTCTGCTGGCTGATGACGGCCACGAGCAACGCCGGGCCGAGCCAGCAGGCCAGGAGCGCCAGGCGGATCGGCCACTGGGCCAGCAGCTTGACCAGCTCGAAGCGGTAGCTGCGCCGGACGGGTGCCGGCGGTGCGTCGGCCCGTCGGCAGCGTGACGGCCGCGGCGGTCACCGGTCCTCGCCTCGCTCGGCGTCTGCGCAGCCGCGGTCAGGGCCAGGAAGGCCGCCTCGAGCGGCGCCACGACGGGCGCCAGCTCGCGCACGCCCACGCCGGCGCCGACCAGGCGCGCGACCAGGTCGTCCAGGGCCGGCACCGCAGCACGCACCAGGAGCGCCTCGGCGTCGTGACGCTGGAGCAGGTCGTCGTCTCGGGAGCACGCGCAGCTCCGGCGTCTCGGCCGCGACCCGCCGGGCCGCGGCGGGATCGGAGGTCCGCAGCCGGTAGTCCAGCTCGTCGGTGTCGGCGGCGAGCTTGCTGAGCGGGCCGGAGAAGACCACCCGGCCGGCGGCGAGGAGGGTGACCTCGCTGCACAGCGCGGCCAGATCGTCCATCCGGTGGCTGGAGAGGACGACCGACGTGCCGTGCGCCGCCAGCCCGGTCAGCACGCGGTGCACGTGACGGGTGCCGGCCGGATCGAGGCCGTTCGCCGGCTCGTCGAGCACCAGCAGCCGAGGCCTGGTCAGCAGCGCGGCGGCAAGCCCGAGACGCTGTCGCATCCCGAGCGAGAAGCCGCGAACGCGGTCGTCCGCGACATCGGTGAGCCCGACCTGCTCCAGCGCGTCGCCGATGCCGTCGGAGCCGTCGCCCCGCAGGCGGGCCAGCGCGGCGAGGTTCTGCCGGGCGGTGAGCGAGGGATACAGACCCGGCCCGTCCACGAACCCCGCGACCCCGTCCGGAAGCAGCGAGCGTCCGGCGCACCGGACTGCCGAGGATCTCCAGGTCGCCGCCGTCGGCCTCGGCCAGCCCGAGGAGCAGGCCCAGCAGCGTCGTCTTCCCGGCCCCGTTCGGTCCGACCAGGCCATGCACCTGGCCCTCCGCGATGTCGAGGTCGACGCCGTCGAGGGCGACGACCTCGCCGAAGGACTTGCTGATCCCGCGCGCCCGAACGGCAAGCGGTTCAGCCATGTCGCAGTCCTGCGGACCGCCTGCAGCGGGCGACGGCCCGCCGGAATGACACTGGCGGGCCGTCGCACGGTCGCGATGCTGCTCGGCTGGCACCGGTGGTTACCCGGAGACGCTCGTCAGTTCGTGTCCGGGCTCGGGATGTAGCGCGCCCGGAACCTGCGACGGAGCGTAGATCTTCGAGTCGCCCGGGTAGGGCACCTTCCAGCCGTGGGTCTGGTACCACGTGTACCGGTTCATCTGCTCCGGGTTCGCGTAGTCGGGGATCGCGCCGTTGCCGGTGGTGTGCTGCTTGGCGAGCCAGGCCTGCCAGGCGGCGGCGGTGGCCTGCTCGTTCGCGGGCACCGCGGTCTTCTGGGCCTCCGCCCGGTTCAGCGCCGGCGCGGCGGCGCCGGTCTGGCCCAGGCGTGTCCAGGCCGCAGGCCGGCGCGGTGGCGATGCCCTCGGTCAGCGGCACCTGGTTCGGCACCGCGTTGAACGGCGTGTAGTCGGGCGTGTTGGTGAACGCGCCGTACATCGGCGTCGCCGCGGCGAGCTTCTGGTTCAGCGGCTGGGCGCCGAGGATCTGCTCGATCGTGCGCACCATCGTGATCTGCGAGTAGTAGGTGCTGTCGACCACGCCGTGCTGCGCCCACGGGCTGATGATCTGGACCGGCGCGCGGTGGCCGTCGACGTGGTCGGCGCCGTCCTGGCTGTCGTCCTCGACCACGAAGATCGCGGAGTCCTTCCAGTACTGGCTGTGCGAGATCGTGTCGACGATCTTGCCCACGGCGAGGTCGCCGTCGGCGACCTGCGGCCTCCGGGTCGTCGGCCCACCGGTGTGGTCGCTGGAGAGCCACATCATGTTGAAGTTGGCGGGACCGTTCTTCTCGAAGTCCTGCTTCCAGATCTCGTAGCGGTAGATGTCCGGGATCGAGGTGTCGAACGGCGGGGACTGCGGGTCGGCGATGGCGTTCAGCGACGGGATCACCGAGCCGTAGTTGCCCTTCAGGTCCGGGGCGGTCAGCTGGGCCGGGTCACCGCCGTTCTCGACGCTCTTGGCCGCGCAGTAGTACTGCTGCCACGTGCCGGACGGCTTGCCCTCGGTGTACTCGAACTCGCCGTAGTTGCGCGCCGTGTTGCCGGCGTCCTCGACCGCCGTCCACAGGAAGCCCGAGCGCTGGTGGCCGAGCACGTCCTCCTCGGTGTCGTAGCTGCGCTGGTACTCACCCGCGGAGGACTCGGTGTACTCCGGGTTGTCGCCCTGCATCAGCCAGTTGTGGCCCTCGGCGGAGTTCGTGCCGACGTCGTAGATGTTGTCGTAGAGACCGAACTGCTTGGCCAGCGCGTGCTGGTTCGGCGTGACCTTCGCGCCGAACTGCGCCAGCGTCGGGTCGCCGTTGCCCTCGCCCATGTCGCCGTACACCTGGTCGTAGGTGCGGTTCTCCTTGACCAGCAGGAAGACGTGCTTGATCGTCGACGGGTCACCGATGCGCGTCGGGACCGGCACCGGCCGCCGCCTTGCTGCCCTTGGCCTGCTGGACGTCGTTCTTGCCCCAGCCGTTCTGGGCGAAGACCGTCGTCGGTGTAGCGCGGCGATCTCCTTGTCGCTCGGAAGCGTGAAGCGCGTCAGCGACGCGGTGGTGCTGTGCGTGCCGTGGCCCACCGCGACCGTGGTGCCCTGCCCCTTGTTGAACGAGAGGTTCGGGCCGCGCGCGTCGATGCCGCGGGTGTTGGTGACGACGATCTGGTCGCCGACGGTCGCCACGGTCGCCGGGTAGTAGTCCGTCGGCAGCAGGCCGATGTAGCTCACCGGCTCCTGCGGCGTCGCCGTCGTACTGGTAGACGGCGACGGCGTTCGCGCGGCCGAGCGTGACCAGCAGGTGGTCGTCGCTCGGTCATCGCGATGCTCGTCGGGCTCGTAGCCGACGTCCGACGACGGCCACGGCTTGGTCTCGATCGTCTGCACGACCTTGTCCTTCGTCGTGTCGATGACCGAGACGGTGTCGCTGTTCGTGTTGGCGACGAACAGCACGCGCCTCTGGCCGCTTTGACGTACATCGCGGTCGGGTGCAGGCCGACGGCGATCGATCCGACCGCCGCCGACGGGTTCGCGGTGTCGATGACGCTGACGGTTCCGGTCGTCGACGTGCCGAGGTACCCGTTGGCGGGCACCTGCGGTGCCGTAGGAGTCCATGCGTCGTCTCGCCGGCCTGCGCCTGACGGCCGCCCTCGTTGCTCACGTAGAGCTTGTTGCCCACGAACGTGAGCTCACGCGGGGCGATGCCGACGTTCCACGTCTGCTCGATCGCGCCGGTGTTGGGGTCGAGCGCGACGACGGTGTTCTGTCCGTTGATCGCGGCGTACAGCGTGGACCCGTCGGGCGAGTACTTGATCTGGCCGACCAGGGCGGCGTGGCCGTTCACCGTCGGGATCGAGACGGTGGTCGGCGTGCCGAGCGTGCCGTCGGCGTTGACCGGGAACCGGGTCAGGCCGTTCTGCTCCGGAAGCCAGAGGAACTTGCCGTCCGGCGAGTACGTCGGACCTTCCTGACCGACGGTGCCGTCGGTCAGCTTCTGGTTGACGCCGGATGCGGTGCCGACCGTCCAGATGAGCTTGTAGCTCGACAGGTCGAAGATCTGCAGGACCACCGACTTGTCGGTGCTGGTGGCCGCGAGGAAGCGCCCGTCCGGGCTGACCGTCGAGCCCATGAACTTGCCGATCTGGGTGACCAGACGGTCACCGAGCGGCTTGATGATCTGGTCGTCGGAGACCTGGATCCCGTTGGCGTACTCGGTGCCGACCTGGTTGTGGCCGAACACCTCCGTCGAGGCGTAGGTCACCCCCGCGCCGGCGAGGACGACAGCCGTGGCGCCGAGTGCGACGAAGCGGAGTCGGTGGCTGGTCCTGCCGAGGACCCCGAGACGGACTCTCGAGACTCGTCGGCGTCGTCGTGTGACCTGCACACCTACTTCGGCACGATTCGCCCTGCGGGATCCGAGCATCAGCAGCCGCCTTTGTTCGAGAGACCTGGACCGGAACCGGATCGTCCAGAATCCGGTCGGCGCGTGTGTTACCTGGTCGTGAACCAGGCGTGTCGATCTCGGCGTGCCGACCCTCGATGGTGGAGAAGGTCCAGAGCGTCGGCCGGACCTTGAGTAGGTTTGAGTAGGCTGTGTGCGGTGGTCCAGAGGGCGGCCCCGCGCGGCGATGTCTCGCGAGGCGAGCCAGACAGGCTTGAGCTCGGTCTGCGAAGCTCCGAGCGAGCCCAAACTCAGCTTCGCTCGCCTGAACCCCGGACCGTTAGGAGCCGCGCCGTGAGTGTCATCGACAAGGTCAGTGCTCGTCAGATTCTGGACAGTCGCGGCAACCCGACCATTGAGGTGGACGTGACGCTCGCGTCGGGGGCGTTCGGGCGGGCGGCGGTGCCGTCGGGCGCTTCGACGGGCACGCGCGAGGCGCTCGAGCTGCGCGACGGCTCCGGGCCGTTCGGGGGCAAGGGCGTGACGCGCGCGGTCGCAAACGTCAACGGGGAGATCGCCGCCACGGTGCAGGGCCTGGACCCGGCCGGGCAGCGGGAGCTTGACGAGAAGCTGATCGCGCTGGATGGCACAGACGGGAAGACGCGCCTGGGCGCGAACGCGATTCTCGGGGTGTCGATGGCGGCGGCGCGGGCGGCGGCCGTGGACGCCGGGATGCCCCTGTACCGATGGCTCGGCGGCGAGGAGGCGACCCTGTTGCCGGTGCCGACGATGAACGTGCTCAACGGCGGCGTCCACGCCGATAACCCGGTCGACTTCCAGGAGTTCATGATCGCCCCGGTCGGCGCCGGCTCGTTCGCGGAGGCGGTCGTGATGTGCGCCGAGGTCTATCAGCAG
This sequence comes from uncultured Solirubrobacterales bacterium, assembly GCA_963788715.1. Taxonomy (GTDB): domain Bacteria; phylum Actinomycetota; class Thermoleophilia; order Solirubrobacterales; family Solirubrobacteraceae; genus Palsa-744. Next base: position 3,334 of record CAWBID010000051.1, on the reverse strand, counting down.
CTGCATCGCACCCTGAAGGCCAAGGGGCTCGCGACTGGTGTCGGTGACGAGGGCGGGTTCGCACCGGCGCTGACCTCCAACGAGGAGCCGATGAGGCTGCTCGTCGAGGCGATCGAGGCCGCCGGCTATCGCCCGGGCGATGACCTTGTCCTGAGCCTGGATCCGGCCTCGAGCGAGTTCTTTCTCGACGGCCGGTACGAGCTGGCCGGCGAGGGCCGCTCGCTGAGCTCGGAGGAGATGGTCGATTACTGGGAGACGGTCAACGGGCGCTACCCCCTGCTGTTCCTGGAGGACGGGATGGCCGAGCAGGACTGGGACGGCTGGAAGCTCCTGACCGACCGTCTCGGCGATCGGTTGCAGCTCGTCGGCGACGACGTCTTCGTGACGAACCCAGCGATTCTGCGTGACGGGATCGACCGCGGGATCGCCAACTCGATCCTCATCAAGCTCAATCAGATCGGGACGCTCACCGAGACCCTCGACACGATCCAGATCGCGCGCGAGGCCGGGCTATCGCTGCGTGATCTCCCACCGCTCCGGTGAGACCGAGGACACGTTCATCGCCGACCTCGTCGTCGCCACCGGCGTGGGCCAGATCAAGACAGGCGCCCCGGCTCGGTCCGAGCGGGTGGCGAAGTACAACCAGCTGCTGCGAATCGAGGAGGAGCTCGGTGGGCGCGCACGGTTTGCCGGGCGGTCAGTCCTCGGCCACATGACTGACCGCTGAGCCGGGGGGTCGGGCGCTACGAGTGAGCGCCACGGCGCGGTTCGCCGGTCAATCCTGGTGCGAGTCGCCGGCGTTGTCGACGAGCTGGGCGACCTCGACGAAGTCGATCGTGGGCGCGACGCCGTACAGGCCGGTCACTCGCTCGCGCATCTCGTCTGAGAAGAAGCTCCTGGCAGCGTCCGCCGAGTCCCAGACGTAGAAATTCATCGCGCGCTGTCGCGCGTCGTCGACGGTGAAGACCTTGGACCTGAGCCCGGGCATGCCCTCAAACGTCCCACGGGCGCTCTCTGCTATGGAGACCACGCGGGCGCGATCGAAGTCGTTGTCGTATTGGAAGATGACGCTCACGCCGATCACTGTGTTTTCTCCCCTATGTCCGGGGCGCGAGCCCGCAAATCGGACGGAGCGGCTCGCGCCTTTGCGTTCAGGGGTGACCCTATAGCCCCCGACGATCGCGGTCCAGGCGCCTCCCCCGCGTCCCGGGCCCCGCCGGTGCCCACGCCCTCGCGCACCCCTGGGCGGAGTTTCCCGACGTGAAGCGGGCCGGCCGGGCGATCGGGTCGGGGACTGCTCGCAAACCGAGCGCTGCGGATCGCAAACCAACCGGACCGCGGCTCCGCGTCGGCAAATTCCGCGTCTCCGGCTCGGCGACACCGGGGCGCGGCCGGTTGGTCTGCGACCGTGGGTGATTCTCCGCGCCGCGGCGTGGGCGTGCACCGATGGCGTGGATCTCCTCGGTCGTGATCATCGCTGTCGTGACGAGTGCCGCGCTCTTGGCCTATGTCGCCGCCGTGATCCTGGTCGTCTGGGGTACGGCTCACCTGCCCCAACGGGCGCGGTCGCCGCTTCATTCGGCGCAGGGTGACCGGGATCACTCACCGCATCCCCTTCAGGGCCCTGATCCGGGCGGTGACATGAACGGTGCCGTTGGCGTTGCCGGCACTGAGACGGAGTGTCACCGACTCCTGGGCCTGCTTGGCCAGAGCGGTCACCGCGGCTGACGGAAGCTTCACCGTCACCGTCACCGCCTGACGGGCCTTGACCGCCCTCTTGACCCGGCCGAGCTGCGAGGTGACCGACCGCTGCTTTCCGTGCTTGGGCTTGGCGCCGACGAGCCGCGTGAGAGTACCCGTGAGCGTGGCGGCCGTGGCCTGGTCGCAGCGGATCGTGACCGACAGCGTGCCGGGCACGATCTTCGCCGCGCCCTTCTTGCCCTTGCCCTTCCGCGCGGCGAGCAGCACCTTGGCGGAGCTGGGCGTGAGCGTGCAGCGCGCCGGTACCTTCTTGCCGCCCCCGGCCGCCACGGGCTGACCTGCCCCCGTCGCCTGACCTGCGCCCGTGGGCGAAGGCGAGCCGCCGGGTGTCGTCTGGGCATGTGGCGCCGAGAACGTGGCGGTGACGTACTGGTCATAGCTCATGACCAGCGTGCAGGTTCCGCTTCCGCTGCACGCGCCGCTCCATCCGGTGAAGGTGGATCCGGGGCGGGGTGTTGCCGTGAGCGTCACGGTGGCCCCGGGGTTGACGCTCGCGGAGCACGTGCCCGGGCAGTTGAGTCCCGCCCCGGACACGTTGCCCGTCCCGCTGCCCGCCGTCGTGGCCAGGAGCTGCGTTCCGTTGGCGAGCGTGTCCGCAAGCCCCGAGCGTGTCTCGGCCAGGCGGTCCAGCGTCGGTCCCAGCAGCGGGTTGACCTCCGCTGTCGTGCCGCTGCTGGGCGCCGCCACGACAGCCTTGGCCAGGAGCCTGGAGTTGGCGTTGGCCTGCGGCGCGGCGACCCCCGGCACGATGTGCGAGCGGATCGCAGTGCCCAGGGCCGTGGCGCGCAGCGAGACCAGATCCGCGACGAAGTCGGCCGGGTCAAACCCGGGCATCGACGACAGCGCCGCCTTGTAGAAGTTGACCACCTGATCCGGCACGGCGCCGGCGTAGGCGACGTTCCAGAGGTTGAGGTTTGGGTCGGTGCGGGCGAACGCGTCGGCGTTGGCGCCCGAGACGAGACTGCGGAGGGTGTCGTCGCTGGCCAGCGCCTGCGGCAGTCCCAGCGAGATGTAGCCGTTCATGATCGCGTTGGCGCCGGCGAGCCGCGTGGCGGCTGACTGGACGTCGGTGGCCGCCGTCGTGCCGGAGGTCAGCGTCGACCCGTTGCTGAGGATGTCCTGGTAGTAGCCGGCCTGCAGCCCCGAGAGGGCCTGGTTGATCTGAGAGGTGGCGTAGTTGATGACGTCCTGGGGGTATGCCGCCGCCTTGTTGGGAGCGCTGGTCAGCAGGCCCGTCGTGTCATTGCACCCTGCGACGACGGCGTTGATGGCGTCGATCTCCTGATTGCCGCCCGCGCCGCTCACGCAGTACAGCGCCGTGCCGGTGGCGTCGATGCTGCCGACGGCGCCGCTCACGCCCGACCCGCTCGGGCCGACATACGTGTACTGCAGCGTCATCTCGAACGGCCCGCCGCTGGCGGTTTCCGGCACATGGAAGGTCGCCGTCCAGCACGGGTGGATGGAGCCGATCCCGAGCCGCGCCGCGTTGAGCACCTGCGTGGGCAGGAAGCTCATCTCCGGGACGGTGATGCTGGGCAACAGGTAGTCGTCTGGGATTGATGTGGCCGGTGAC
>CAWBID010000050.1:0-18681 GCA_963788715.1 uncultured Solirubrobacterales bacterium | reverse complement strand
CCCAGCTGCGCAACTGGCAGGCCGACGGCGGGCACCGGATCAAGGCGAAGCACCAGGACACGCAGTACCGCCACGCCGCGGCGATCGCGATCATGGACGAGCTGATGCCGAACCTGGTGCGGGCGATCTACGATCGGATCCTGGCGGCCGGCGGGCTCGGTTCCGCAGGTTCGACCGGCGGCGCGTCGACGGCGGCGTACAACGCATTGCCGATGCAGTTCGTCAACACGCCCAACTCCGGCGGCGCGCACCTCGGCAGCTCCTACGACGGCGGCTACGAGAGCTACCTCGTGTCCACGCTGCAGCAGTTGCTGGGCAAGCACCCGCGCGACGGGCTCCGTGCGGGTATGCGATGCCCAGCTGTGCCACGGCGGGCTGGGCTCGTGTCGCGCCACCATCAACGCCGCGCTGGTCAAGACCTACAACCGCTGGTCAAGGCCAACGGCGGACGGCACAAGGTGGCGTCGTGGATGGCGTCGAGCGCGTCCAAGGCGGCCGGCCAGGCGATGCCGCGCTTCGACGCGATCCAGTTCCAGGCGCTCGGGCGTCGTCGGGCAGCCGGCGATCGACTGGCAGAACCGGCCGACGTTCCAGCAGGTGATCCAGTTCTACCGGCATCGCCCGCGATGACGATCGCTACCGTTGCCGGTCGTGACGGTTCGGGAGGCGCTCGCACACTCGCTGCTCGCCGTGTCGGGGCTGGCGCGCTGCCCGGACGATGACGGGGCTCGGCCGGTCGCGCCCACGAGCTGGCGCGACCCGGCCGAGGGCCCGACCCCGACCCCCCGTCCACTCGTGCCGTACCTGCAATGCCTCGCCGAGACCCGTCCGGTCGTCTTCCACGGCAGCCGGCACCGCGGCCTGCTCGAGCTCGGCGACGAGCGCAGGAGCCGGGACACGTCGACCTACGGCGACCAGCAGGCCGTGTTCGCCTCGCAGGATCCGGTGTGGGCGCTGTGGTTCGCGATCCTGCGACGCGGGGACGGCCCGCTGTCCACTCGCAACGCCTCGCTCGGTGCCGACGCCGGGGTTCGCGGACGCCGCTACCTGTTCAGTGTGAACGCGAGGGAGGTGCGGTTCGGCCCGGGGCGGTGTACGTCCTGCCCGCCGCCGGTTTCGGGCACGAGGCCCGGCTGGCCGGACTGTTCGACACCGCGCACCGCACGCACCTCGGGCCGGTACGTCCGCTGGTGTGGTTCGAAGTGCGAGCCGGCCGATTTCCCGCTGATCGACCGCGTGACGGTCCATCGGGACGACGAATCGATGGCGCGCACCCTCTGGAGAGCCCGCCGACCGCCACGCCCGTAGAGTGGGCGGCGCAACAGCGCCCGGGGTGTGGCGCAGCTTGGTAGCGCACTCGCTTTGGGAGCGAGGGGCCGTGGGTTCGAATCCCGCCACCCCGACCGAGCGAGGCGGAGAGCGAGCTTGCTCGTTCTCCGGCCGAGCGACGGAGGGGTCGGAGGCGCGTCGCGCCGAACACCCCGACGCAGAACGGCTCGAACCAGGACGCCGATCGTCCGCAATGGCTCCTATCTTCTCGTACATGGGCGATGTCGCGCTGACTGTGGACGGCCACCGGATAGAACCGCTGGGTCCGCAGACCTGGGACGCGTTCGCGGATCTGGCGCAGCGGCACAACGGCGTGTGGGGCGGGTGCTGGTGCACCTGGTTCCACTGCTACCCGGACCCGCCGGAGCGTAAGGAGCTCGGCCACCGCGAGTTCAAGCGGCAGCTCGTCGAACGCGACCGTGCGCACGCGGCGCTCGTGTTCGACGGCGACGTAGCGGTCGCCTGGGCCGAGTACGGGCCCGTCGACGAGCTGCCGAACATCCATCACCGCAAGGAGTGGGAACAAGGCGTCGTCCGGATGCCGGACTATCGGATCACCTGCCTGTTCGTGGACCGCAGCTACCGGCGCAAGGGGATGGCGGCGGTCGCCGTTCGTGGCGCTCTGGCGCTCATCGCCGCGGCGGGTGGCGGTCTCGTCGAGGTCTACCCGCACGACGTCCCACCGGGCAAGAAGACCTCTGCGTCGTTCCTCTACAACGCCACCCGCACCATGTACGAGCAGCTCGGGTTCACCTACGAACGGCCCAAGGGCAAGGGCAACTGCGTGATGACCAAGGTGGTCCCGGCGACCTAGCCGTGTTGTCCGGTCCGGGTGGACGGAGTGCCCGAGAAACGGGCTCTATAGACTCGGCTGGATCGTGCGCCCATCGTTGTGGGAGCGAGGGGCCGTGGGTTCGAATCCCGCCACCCCGACCGAGCGAGTCACCCCGACGCAGCGACGACCCGACCAGTCCTTGAGGAGCAGACCAGCGCCGTGAAGAGCACCGTCGAGAACCTGAGCCCGACCCGTGTCCGGCTCGCCGTCGAGGTGCCGTTCGACGAGCTCAAGCCCAGCCTGGACGCCGCCTACAAGAAGATCGGCGTCGCAGATCCGCGTCCCGGGCTTCCGCCCGGGCAAGGTGCCCGCGCGCATCATCGACCAGCGGGTCGGCCGCGGCGCCGTCCTCGAGGAGGCCGTCAACGAGGTCGTCCCGCGCATGCTACATCGAGGCCGCGCGCGAGCACGAGCTCAAGGCGCTCGGCCAGCCCGAGATCGAGGTCACCAAGATCGACGACAACGACGTCGCTCAGCTTCACCGCCGAGGTCGACGTCCGTCCCGAGATCACCCTGCCCGAGCTCGACGGCATCGCCGTCACCGTCGACGACGTCGAGGTCACCGACGACGACGTCGACGAGCAGCTGGACGCGCTGCGCGAGCGGTTCGGCACCCTCAAGGGCGTCGACCGGCCGGTCGCAGACCGGCGACTTCGTCTCGATCGACCTCGTCGCGTCGATCGACGGCGACCGAGATCGAGGCGCGGTTCGGCCAACGGCATGTCCTACGAGGTCGGCACCGGCGACCTGATCGACGGCCTCGACGACGCGATCATCGGCACGACGGCCGGCGACACCGTCGACCTTCACCGCCACGCTGCAGCAGGGCGAGCGCGCCGGCGAGCGAGGCCGAGATCGCGGCGACCGTCAACTCGGTCAAGGAGAAGGAACTGCCCGAGCTCGACGACGACTTCGCCCAGCTGGCCAGCGAGTTCGACACGATCGACGAGCTGCGCGACGACCTGCGCGAGCGGCTCGGCACGGGTCAAGAAGCTCGAGCAGGGCGCGCAGGCGCGCGACAAGCTCGTCGAGCAGCTCGTCGAGACCGTCGAGTTCCCGGTGCCCGAGTCGGCCGTCCAGGCCGAGGTCGACTACCGCGAGCACGAGATCGTCCACTCGCTCGGCCACGACGACGCGCTGTTCGACCAGTACCTCGCAGGCGCAGGGCAAGACGCGCGAGGAGTTCACCGCCGAGCTGCGCGAGGGCGCCGAGAAGTCGGTGCGCGCGCAGTTCGTCCTCGACGCGATCGCCGACACGGCCGAGGTGCAGGTCGGCGACGCCGAGCTCACCGAGTACCTCGTGCGGCAGGCCGCGCGCTACGACATGGCGCCGCAGGAGTTCGCCAACCAGGTCGTGCAGGCGGGCAACCTGCCGGCGCTGGTCGCCGACGTGCGCCGCAACAAGGCGCTCGCCGACGTGCTCGAGCACGCCGACGATCACCGACGCGTCGGGCAACACGGTCGACCTGTCGGCGCTGGCGCCCGACGCCGATCGCCGACGCTGCCGAGGCTGCGGACGAGCCGACGACGAGGTGGCCGACGACGAGCGCCGACATGCGCGCGGCGACCGAGTAGCCGTCACGCCCTCAGCGAACGCGGCGCGCCGATCGGGACTGCGTCGCGCCGTCGGCTTCGTTAGTGTCGATGTCGTCCACTCAGACGATGCACCAGCTCGTGAAGGAAGGTCCGCTGACGTGAGTCGCTTCGACCCCCAGCCGCTCCGCGGCGTCCGCGAGATGCGCAGCCCGAGCGCCGGCATGACGCTCAACGACTCGGTCTACGACCGGCTGCTGCGCGAGCGGATCATCTTCCTCGGCCAGCCGGTCGACGACACGATCGCCAACCAGATCTGCGCGCAGCTGCTGCTGCTCGTCGGCCGAGGACCCCGAGCCGCGACATCGCCCTCTACATCAACTCGCCGGGCGGCTCGGTCACGGCCGGCATGGCGATCTTCGACACGATGCAGTTCGTCGACTGCGACGTCGCGACCTACGCGATGGGCCTGGCCGCGTCGATGGGGCAGTTCCTGCTCTCGGCCGGCACGCCGGGCAAGCGCTACGCGCTGCCGCACGCGCGGATCATGATGCACCAGCCGTCCGGCCGGCATCGGCGGTACGGCGTCGGACATCGCGATCCAGGCCGAGCAGTTCAAGCTCACCAAGGTCGAGATGGCCGAGCTGATCGCGCGAGCACACCGGCCAGACGGTCGAGCAGATCCAGGCCGACTCCGACCGCGACCGCTGGTTCACCGCCGAGCAGGCGCTGGAGTACGGCTTCGTCGACCACGTCGTCAGCCGGGTCGCCCAGGTGCCCAACGGCGCCGGCCCGGCTCCGGCCTGAGAGAGGAATCAGCATGAGCGAGCTCTACACGCCGCGGATCTGCCGGCGGCCGCAGCTGCCGCAGTCGCGCTACGTGCTGCCGTCCTTCGTCGAGCGGACGAACTACGGCATCAAGGAGTCGAACCCGTACAACAAGCTGTTCGAGGAGCGCATCATCTTCCTCGGCGCGCCGATCGACGACGTCGTCGCCAACGACGTCATGGCGCAGCTGATCGTGCTCGAGTCCACCGACCCCGACCGCGACATCCTGATCTACATCAACTCGCCGGGCGGCTCGTTCACCGCGCTGACGGCGATCTACGACACGATGCAGTTCGTCCGGCCCGAGATCCAGACCGTACTGCATGGGCCAGGCCGCCTCGGCCGCGGCCGTGCTGCTCGCCGCCGGCACGAAGGGCAAGCGGTTCGCGCTGCAGAACTCGCGCGATCCTGATCCACCAGCCCTCCGGCGAGGGCCAGGGGCAGGTCACCGACCTCGAGATCCAGGCCAACGAGATCCTGCGGATGCGCGACCTGCTCGAGGACGATCCTGGCCCGGCACACCGGCCAGACCGTGGAGAAGATCCGCGCCGACATCGAGCGCGACACGATCCTCACCGCCGACGCAGGCCAAGGAGTACGGCATCGTCGACGAGGTCATCACCACCCGCAAGCTGGTCGACGACTGACGCCCGCGCATCGGGCGCGTCGCGCCGGCGTCGGCGGCACGCCGGACGCCGCGACGCGTTCACAGCGGACTTCCGCAGCGCATTTGCGGGTAGCGTTCGAGACCTGAGCCGGCTTCGGGCACCGGTGGCGATCTAGCACGCCAGCCAATCGAGGGGAACGATTCGCCGTGGCACGTGTCGGCGAGACCGGTGACCTGCTCAAGTGCTCCTTCTGCGGAAAGAGCCAGAAGCAGGTCAAGAAGCTGATCGCGGGCCCCGGCGTCTACATCTGCGACGAGTGCATCGACCTCTGCAACGAGATCATCGAGGAGGAGCTCGCCGAGACCAGCGAGTTCAGCTTCGACGAGCTGCCGAAGCCGAGCGAGATCTACGAGTTCCTCAACAGCTACGTCGTCGGCCAGGACCAGACCAAGAAGACGCTCGCCGTCGCCGTCTACAACCACTACAAGCGGGTCCAGGCCGGCGGCGACGCCAAGCCGCGCAACGCCGAGTCGCGCGGTCGAGCTGGCCAAGTCGAACATCCTGCTGCTCGGCCCGACCGGCTCCGGCAAGACGCTGCTCGCGCAGACGCTCGCCCGCATGCTCAACGTGCCGTTCGCGATCGCCGACGCCACCGCGCTCACCGAGGCCGGCTACGTCGGCGAGGACGTCGAGAACATCCTGCTCAAGCTGATCCAGGCCGCCGACTACGACGTCAAGCGCGCCGAGACCGGCATCATCTACATCGACGAGGTCGACAAGATCGCCCGCAAGGCCGAGAACCCGTCGATCACCCGCGACGTCTCCGGCGAGGGCGTGCAGCAGGCGCTGCTGAAGATCCTCGAGGGCACCACCGCCTCGGTGCCGCCGCAGGGCGGGCGCAAGCACCCGCACCAGGAGTTCATCCAGATCGACACCACCAACGTGCTGTTCATCGTCGGCGGCGCGTTCGCCGGGCTCGACACGATCATCGAGGCGCGCATCGGCAAGAAGGGCCTCGGCTTCGGCGCCGAGCTGCGCACCAAGTTCGAGCGCGACCAGCGCGACGTGTTCGGCGAGGTCATGCCCGAGGACCTGATCAAGTTCGGGCTGATCCCCGAGTTCATCGGCCGGCTGCCGGTCTCACGTCGGTGCGCCCGCTCGACCGCGACGCGCTGGTGCAAGATCCTGACCGAGCCGCGCAACGCGCTGGTCAAGCAGTACGCGAAGCTCTTCGAGCTCGACAACGTCGAGCTCGAGTTCAGCCGAGGACGCCCTCGAGGCGATCGCCGACCAGGCGGTCCTGCGCGGCACCGGTGCCCGCGGCCTGCGCGCGATCATGGAAGAGGTGCTGCTCTCGGTGATGTACGAGGTGCCCTCCCGCGAGGACGTCGCCCGCGTGCGTCATCACCCGCGAGACCGTGCTCGACCACGTCTACCCGACGCTGGTGCCGCGCGAGACGCCCAAGCGCCAGCCCGCGCGAGAAGTCCGCCTGACCCTGCCGCGTCGCAGGCGGCTCAGTCGGGCGACACGCCGGGTCCGGGCCTGCTCACGCGCCTCGGATGCAGGGCCGCGAGCAGGTCACGGCGGCATCCGTCGGGGTCGGTCCTGAGCCGGCGCAGGTGAACCTGATCGTCAGCCAGCCGACCGAGGCCAAGGCGCGCGTCGCGGGCAACGTCGCTCTCGCGCTGCTGGCGGGTGCTGTGTGTCCCGGCTCCGTCGAGTTCCACGGCGACGCGTTCGTCCTCGAACGCGAGGTCGAGGCGATAGTTCTGCCGTTGGCACGAACCCGCTTCTGGCGCACCCCATGGCGCAGCCCCGGCACGTAAAGACGTGCAGCAGCGGCCCCTGCCCGTCCGCCGGCGACGAGAACGCGGCAGAGCGTGGAGTAGTCGAGGCCGATCTGGCGGCGGATCTCGTCCATCGTCGCCATCACCGCGAGGGTCTCGTCGAGCGGCAGCAGCGGCTCTCGGTCAGCCCCTGGCGCAGGCAGCGCCCGACCTCGATCGCCTCGTGCTCCATCCCGCGCCCGCCCGCCGGCGGCGTGTACGACTCCAGCACCTCGCCGTCGCGCGAGACGATCACGCGGAACGACGTCGGCGTGTAGAACCAGCCGTCGAGCTCCAGGCGGGCCTCGGTGCCGTAGATGACCGCCGGGTTGTCCGACGCCGCGGCCAGGGACGTGGTGAGCACCGCGTGCGCGCCGCTGTCGTACTGCAGGATCGCCGAGGTCGTGCGGTCGACGCCGGTGAACGCGCGGTCGCTCGACCGCCGTGATGCGCGACGGCGCTGCCCGAGCACCATGTGCGCGAACGACACCGGGTAGATGCCGAGGTCGAGCAGCGCGCCGCCGCCGAGCGACGGCGCGAACAGCCGGAAGCGACGGATCCGTCGGCGAACCACTGCCCGTGCTCGGCGGTGAGGTACACCAGCTCGCCGAGCGTGCCGGACGCCAGGATCTCGCGCACCCGCACCATCGTCGGCAGGAACCGCGTCCACATCGCCTCGACGAGCAGCGTGCCGGACGAACGTGCCGCGCTCGACCATCTCCGCGGCCTCGGCGTCGTCCATCGCGAACGGCTTCTCGCACAGCACCGCCTTGCCCGCCCGCAGCGCGAGCAGCGTCGCGTCGCGGTGGAACGGGTGCGGCGGCGAGACGTAGACGGCGTCGACGTCCGGGTCGGCGGCCAGCGCCTCGTAGGACGCGTACCGGTTGCGGCACGTCGAACTCGTCGCCGAACGCGTCGGCGGACTCCTGCGAGCGCGACCCGACCGCCACGAGCGAGGCATCGGGGACGTGCGCGAGGTCCCGGGCGAAGGTGTGGGCGATGCCGCCGGTGGCCATCAGCCCCCAGCGGGTCACGGCAGGCCGTGCTCCATCGAGATGCGGACTGTCTGCAGATCTGCCTGTCGCCGACTCCGCCAGTCCGCCGCCGCACGCAGCACCCGCGGCCGAGCAGGACGGGCGCGGCGCAGGCCGGCCCGCCCGGCGAGGGCGAACACCGCGCGCGGGTCCAGCACGCTCGGTCAGCGCGCCGCCCACCGCGAAGGCGACCAGCTGCGTGCCGGACGCGACGCCGCTGAGCAGCGCGCCCACCCGGCCGCGCTCGTCGGGCGCCGGCCGTCCCATCACGAGCGCGCCGAGCGTCACGTTCAGCGCCCCGTTCGCCGGCGCCGGTGACGACGCCCGAGCGGGCAGCAGCCAGACCACGGACGGCACCGCGCCCATCGCCGCCAGACCGACCGCCAGCACGACGCACGCGCCGACGAAGCCGCGCGCGAGGCCGCCGTACCGCGCAGCAGCCGGCCGGACAGCACCGCGCCCGACCAGCGCGCCGGCCGAGAAGCACGCGCCGGCGATGCCGTACCAGGTCGCGCTCGCGCCCAGCGTCACGCGGACGAGGAAGACGTCGACCACGTTGACCATCGAGCCGAGCAGCACGAACAGCGCGAGCAGGACGAACAGCGGACGCAGCAGGGCGTCGCGGCGCACGATCGCCACGCCCCCGTGCTCGCCGTGCGCGCTGCCGACGACCCGACGCGCGCCGATCGCGAGCCCGGCGCAGCGACGAGCAGGCACGAACGTGGCGCGCGTCGAGCAGCAACGGCACGCGCGTGCCGAACGCCCCGTAGAGCAGGCCGCCCAGCGCCGGGGCCAGCACCCCGCGCGAACGTGGTCGCGGCCTGCACCGTGCCCGACCGCGCGCGGGCAGGTCGTCCGGCGTGACCACGCGGGCAGCAGCGCCGACCACGTCGCGGCAGTTCACCGACTGCCCGGCGCCGAGCAGCGCCAGCAGCGCCAGCACCGCCACCGGGGCGGACGCGGTCGAACGCGAGCACCGCGCACAGCGCGCGCCTGGGCGAGTGCTCGAGAGCCGGCCAGCAGCAGCCGGTTGTCGACGCGGTCGACCAGCCGCCCGACGACGCCGGACAGCAGCACGAGCGGCAGCGTGTTCGCGATCAGCAGGCCCGCGACGGTGCCCGCGCCGCGTCCGGCGCCCTGCGCGTGCAGCAGCAGGGCGACCAGGGCGACCTCGTCGCCGAGCCACGACACCGACTTGGCCGCAGCGACGAGGTGAACGTCCCGGCGAGCAGACGTGAAAGACATATTGCGAAAGTATTGCTTCACATCGAAAGCGTCAAGGTACTCTTTCAGATCGTGACCAGACGTGACCCGGTCAAGCTGACCGATCCGCGGGCGATCCGCGCGCTCGCCCACCCGGCCCGGCTGGCCGTCATCGAGGAGCTCTACTCGGGCCGCGAGCTCACCGCGACCGAGTGCGCCGAGATCGCCGGCCTCAGCCCGAGTGCGATGAGCTACCACCTGCGCAGCCTGGAGAAGGTGGGCATCGTCGAGCGCGCCGAGTCCGGCGGCGACGGCCGCGAGCGGCCCTGGCGCGCGGCGGGGAGCTACCTGCAGGTCGAGTCGGACTCCGGCGTGGCCGAGGCCGCCGCCCTGGGCGCGACGGTGCTCTCGCGGCTCGGCGAGCAGTTCGCCGCCTGGGAGGGCGCGGCGCGACGTGGAGGACCAGGTCTGGCGCGACGCGGCGATGGTGGCCAGCGGCCAGGTGTGGCTGCGTGCAGAGGAGCTCCGGCAGCTCGGCGGCGAGATCGAGAAGCTGATCGACCTGCACCGCGATCGCACGGCGGAGGAGCGGCCTACGGATGCCCGCCGGGTGCGGTTCTCGATCTTCGCCTTCCCGAGCGAGGGCCCTGACAGTGCTCGTCGGTAATGTCGCAGGGTGACCGAACCGCTCGAGCTGCCAGCCACTTCCGACATCTGGGCGGACTGGCTGCGCGGCCGCTTCGACGCTGAGATCGGGGCCGCCATCGCCGGCATCGCCGAGCTCAAGGACGGCACCGCCCGCGACACCGCGGCCGTCCTCGACCTGTGGAACGACGCCGACCTCGCGCTGGACAACGCGGCGGCCCTCGCCGGTCTGATGGCCGAGGTGCACCCGGACGAGGACGTCCGCACCCTCGCCGAGGAGCGCGCCCAGGAGGTCAGCCGGATCGTCACCGACCGCGGCCTCGACCGCGCGCTCTACGAGGTGGTCGCGGCGACCGAGGAGGCCGGCGACGAGCAGACGGCTGCGCAGCGCGGGTCGTCCTGCGCGACTTCCGGCGCAGCGGTGTCGACAAGCCCGCGGACGTCCACGCCCGCCTGCGCGAGATCGCCGAGCGGCTCGTCGTGCTCGACCAGGAGTTCGGCCGCACCATCCGCGACGACGTCCGCTCGGTGCGGCTGCGCCTGAGCAGCTGGACGGGCTGCCCCAGGACTTCGTCGAGGCGCACCCGGCCGGCGAGGACGGCCTGGTCACGATCACGACCGACTACCCCGACGTCATCCCGTTCCGCACGTTCGCGCGCGACGCGAAGGCGCGCCGCGACCTCATGATCGAATTCCTGAACCGCGGCCTGGCCGCACAACGACGCCGTCCTGACCGAGCTGCTCGACCTGCGCCACGAGCAGGCCGAGCTGCTCGGCTACGCCGAGCTGGCCGGACTACGACGCCGAGGTCAAGATGATCGGCACCGGCGACGGCGATCATCGAGTTCATCGACCGGATCACCGCGGCGGCCGACGAACGCGCCCGCCGCGATCTCGAGCAGCTGCTGCGAGCGCCAGCGCGCACGACGACCCGACGCGAGCGCGCTGACCCGAGCCGACTCGTTGCTACTACGAGGAGCTGGTGCGCCGCGAACAGTACGACGTCGACTCGCAGCAGGTCCGCCGGTACTTCGACTTCGCCCGCGTGCGCGCCGGGCTGCTCGACACCACCGCCAAGCTGTTCGGCATCGAGTACCGGTTGCGCGAGGACGTCGCCGTCCTGGCACGAGGACGTCGCCGTCTACGACGTCATGCGCGACGGCGGCGCGATCGGACGGCGTACGCTATGTGCTCACGAACAACCACGTCGTGGACGGCGCGGATCGGGTGATCGTCGGCCTCCCGGACCGTCGCGAGTTCAAGGCCAGGGTCGTCGGGCGGGATCCGCAAACGGACGTGGCGGTCCTCAAGATCGACGGTCGGAACTTCCTGCGCTGCCCCTCGGTGACGACTCCAGGACCCGGGTGGGCGAGTGGGTTGTCGCCATCGGCCACCCCCTCGGCCTCGACCAGACGGTGACGACGGGCATCATCAGCGCCAAGGGCCGCCGCGGCCGGAACACCGACCCGTCCCGCTACCAGGACTTCCTCCAGACCGACGCGGCCATCAACCCCGGCAACAGCGGCGGTCCGCTCCTCAACCTCCGGGGCGAGGTCGTCGGCATCAACAGCGCCATCGCCAGCCCGACCGGCGCATACGCCGGCTACGGCTTCGCGATTCCCATCACGCTCGCGAAGACCGTGATGGACGACATCGTCGAGCACGGCCGCGTGCGCCGCGCGATCCTCGGCGCACTGATTACCGACGTCACACGCAGAAGACGTCGCGGCAACCAGCCTCAAGGAAATCTGACCGGCGTGAGAATCCGGACTTCAGCCCGGCCGACAAGCAGCCCGGCGAAACGCGCCGGAATGGAGCCCGGCGACATCTCGTGACGATCGACGGCAAGCCGGTCGATACGCTGAGCTCGCTTCAGCGCATGATCCGTGCACCCAGCCGGGCGACGAGATGACGTTCGAGGACGTCAATATGGCGCACATCGGGTGCTGCATGTGCGGCTTGCCGAAGCGCCCTCCGACGACGCCGGCGCGGTGGCGGACGACGGGGGCGGCGGGAGCACCTCGGGTGAGGCCGGCAGCACCGTGGCTTCGAAGTCCCTCGGTGTCACGCTGGAGCCGCTGACGCCGGACGCCGCCCGCGCCGCGCACCTGAAGGCGTCCGCGCCCGGCGTGCTTGTGAAGGACGTCCGGCGCGGTGGGCCGGCGGAAGGGAAGCTCGTCCCCGGAGACGTCATCACCGACGTGATTCACCCCGAACCGAAGACCGCGACGCGCACGATTGCGGAGTTGCAACGCGTGCTCAAGGCTTCAGGAGCGGAGACTACGTGGGTCTGCAAATCAGCAGGCAGTCCGACGCGCAGGGCGGCCGCTCGACCGCCGTCGTGAACCTGAAGCTGGGAGGGTGATCCTCGCGGAGGGTCGGCGGCCCGGGGGCCGCCGGCCCTCTGCGTGTCAGGGTATCCCTGTAGGACTCCCGCTGATCGCGTCGACAGAAGTTCGGCGCTACACTGTCGGCCCTGCCGTCATCCGCAGACACCGTGCCGACATGGGGGCTGACATGAAACGCGTTGCAGCGCGCCTCTTGCTGTTCCTCTGCGCCGCCACCGCAGGCCAGGCGCAGACCGTCACCACGCAGTTCACGCTGGGCAAGGCGACCGCGAACTGCATCCCCGTGACCGCGCAGGACGGCGTGGCGGTCAGTTCGGGAGCGGTGTGCCCGCAGGGCTTTTTCGGCGGCGGCGCGCTCCAGGTGACGCTGCCGAACGATCCGGCGTTTCCGGCCAGTCGCTGACGATGTACGCCTGCACGTCCAGCGTCATCAGCAGCACGGTTCCGCCGGTGTCCTCGACGGCGCAGCCGGCGGGCTCGGTCGTGCAGTCGCTGAGCTGCGCCGCGGACTACGGGTACTACCAGGCGGAATGGGACGGGATGCTCACGTACACCTACGAGTCCGTGCGGCAGACGCACTGCTCGTCCGGGCGCGGGCAGCACTGTGTCACCAATTACTACCCCGTGATGACGGGCGGCGGCGGATTCCTCTCCACGCCGCAACCGCCGCCACCTCCCCCGCCGCCCGCCTCCGACGGACGTGCAGATCTCCGGCGGCTCCTGCGACGATTCGTTCGTCTGCACGCTCGTTCCGGCGACGAGCGACGTGCTCACGTCGGCGGTGCTGGATGTGTATGGCTACACGCTGGCGATCACGAACGCCGATGGTTCCCTGAGCACGTCCGCACTTGACCAAGTCCAGCTCTACGCGCTCGACGACGACGGCGAGACTTATGGGTTGAGTGCCAGCGGCACGCTGTACGACGCGACTGGCGAGGTTGCGCAGGCGGTCACGGTCACGCTGGTCCTGGCGGTCAGCGAAGAGACTGGCAAGGTGACGGTGAAGAGCGGGACGGTGGAAATCTCGAATTGAACGGGGACTCGCCTTGGCAGCCCGTGCGGTTCCGACGTCGGGGCCCGTCCGCATGGGCACGGCAGGTGAAAAGGCGCGCCGCGGAGCGAAGAGGACGCCGGGGAGCAATGGAAGGCGCACACAACGGGCTGGGGGACAAGAGCAGCGGCAATGTGCGAGCAGGCAACGGCCGGCGCAGGCAGGCAGCGGGCCCGGAGGTTCCGCGCAGCACCTGGACGATCCCGGACGGCGACGACCATGCAGCTTACAGCCGCGAGAAAGTCCAACTCAACGGCATCCGCTCTGGCAGGTAGGCGCGAGCGCCCTGGCGTACGGCGGCGAGAAGTCCGGGTGCAACATGGGTCCCGCGCGTGGCAACGCCGCGCGGGTGGATCGATTCCATGCCTCGCGTGCTGGCTGCCGCATGTTTCGCAGGTGCGGCGGCTGGAGCCTCTCTTTCAACGCTGATGAAGAGGTGCGCAACGGACCCAACCCTGGGAGCGCCCGCGCAGGAGTGCGGACTTGCGAGGTGGTCGCGGTGCTGCCGCGCGCACCGTGGCGGTGTCGCCGCTATCGCTGTACTCCGTCCCTGGGCCGTACCGTGACATCCACTGTCACATAGCCTAGTCGGCGCACCTCACGGCGCCGGCGGCGGCCCCCCCACCACGTACTCCGCCGGCGGCTCCTCGTGCCGCAGATGGCGCACGAAATAGTCCCAGTCACCCGGTGCACGTAGGGCAGGAAGTACATCATGTGCCCCGCGTCCGGCACGATCAGCATGATCGAACGTCTTGCCCGCCTTGATCAGCGCGTCCACCAGCCGAGCGTGTTCGCGGGATGCGACGTTGTCGTCCATGTCGCCGTGAATCAGGAAGAGCTTCCCGTTCAGGTTCGTCGCGAGCATGTCAGGTTGGCCTGGTTCTCGAAGTTGTCCGTCTTGCGCAGCGTGTCGCGTACCAGCACGCCCTGTGTACTTCTCGCCCCAGTGCATGTTGTAGTCCGGTTGTCGTGGTTGCCCGACGTCGACACCGCCACCTTGAAGAAGTCGGGATAGCGCAGGATTGCGTCGGTCTGACGCGAACCCGCCGCCCGAATGCCGTAGATGCCGACGCGACTCAGGTCCATGTACGGTCGCGTCGCGCCGAGCTGCTTGAGCGCGGCGATGTGGTCCGGAATACCGTTGTCGCCCATGTTGGCGTACCATGCTCGTGGAAGCGCCTTCGAGCGCTGATTGTTCCATCGCGTCGATGTCACCACGATGAAGCCCAGCTCGGCCAGCGCGTCACCTGCGAATGGTGCGTACCTGGACGAGCCCGTTCGGGTTGTTGTTCGGACGAACCCCGTCGGGCCCGTCGTGAGCTGCGGGCCCGGATAGATGTGGTCGATCACCGGGTACTTCTTCGTGGGATCGAAGTTGGTCGGCTTCCACATCACGCCGTAGAGCTCGGTGACGCCGTCGCGCGCCTTCACCGTGAACGGCTCCGGCGGCCGGTAGCCCGTCGACATCAGCGCCGAGGCGTCGCCCTTCTCAAGCACCTTCAGCAGGCGGCCGTCGCCCGTGCGGAGCACCGTCACCGGCGGCAGGTCCACCCGCGAGTACGTGTCCACGATGAACTTCCCGCCCGGCGCCACCCGCACGGCGTGCTCGGCGTCCTCCGGCGTCACGAGCTCCACCGGCGAGCCGTCCACCTTCACGCGATACCCCTTCACGTAGTACGGATCGCGGCCACCCTCGCGACCCTGGCCGGTGAACCGAATCGTGCCGGTGGCGTCATCGACCCGCACGACCTCCGCCACGAGCCACGGGCCCGACGTGAGCTGCCGCTGCACCGCACCCGTCGTGTCGAACAGGTAGAGGTGCTTCCAGCCATCGCGCTCCGACATCGCCATCGTCCCTCGCGCGCCCGGAAAGGCGTGGAACTCCGCCTGGTCCACGTAGGTCGCGCTCGAGTCGAACGCGAGGCGCCGGCGCGCGCCCGTCTGCGCGTCCACCCGGTAGAAGGAGGCGACCTTGTCGGCGCGCGTCATGTCGCCGTAGACGAAGCTCCGGCCATCGGCGCTCCACTCGCCGCCCCCGCGGCCCCCTCCACCAGCCGACCCCGATCGAGAACACCGACGGCGGCGTGATCGCCCTGCTCGTCTTCGACGGGACGTCGATCACGTAGCGCGTCCCCTTCTCGAACACCGAGTCTCCGGGCAGCGCGTACGGCACGAGGTACGACGACGGCCGGATCGTCGTCAACGAGTGCCGCAGGGGAACATGCCCACGCCGCGCTCGTCGGACCGCACCACGAGCAGCCGCTTCCCGTCCGGCGACCACGCGATGCCAGGGGCCACCGGTTCCGCCGAGCGCACCTGCCCGGGCCGCAGCTCACCGGTTCCGTACGCGAAGAACCGGACGCCATCGGTGGTGAGCTGCGTCGAGTCGCCCCCCGCGGCACGCTTCACCCACACGTTGTAGTTGCGCACGTACGCCACCCACTGCGAATCCGGCGACGGCACCTCGGCGGCCGAGCGTGGCTTCCACGTCGTCGTCGCGCATTCGTAGCGCGTGGAGATACGCACTCGATCCAGCGATCGCCCGACTTGAACCGCAGCGTGCGATCGCCGTTCAGGAACGTGACCGCCTGGAACGGGAGCTTCGAGGGTTCGTACGACTTCCTGCCCGCGTCCATCCTGGTGAGCGCGCTCGCGAGCCTCAGGTGGTCGAACAGCGGCTGCTGCGTGCCCGCGACCGGGTCCACGAGCACGAACTCGAACCCCGTCGGCCGCGTGACGCGATACCAGAACCGCGTCGAGTCGCCGAGCCACGTGACCGACGTGATGTCGTTGACGAGGAGTGGCGCCGTATTCCACGTGAGCATCCGCTCGGCCCTGGCGTAGTCGGGCTGCGCCGAGGCGAGGACCGGGAGGAGCGAGGCGGTGAGCGCGAGAAGGCGAAGGGTCGGGCGTGTCATGGTGTGGGTGCGAGGAAGAGCGAGGTGAGGGGAATCTCGAGTGCCCGGAAGGTCGCCCTCCGGCTGCCGGCGGACACACTGGTGACGATGGCCGGTTCGCCCGAGGCGCCGCTGAACGTCATCACGCGCCGATTCTCGCCGTCGACGATCCAGTACATCGGGATACCGATGCGTTCGTAGGCGTCGCGCTTCTTGCCGAAGTCGCGATGCCGGGTGGAATCGGAGAGGATCTCGACCACCAGGATCGGGTCGGGCAAATCCGCCCACCTGGTGTGCGGGGCAGGCCTCGGCCCCGGAACCACCATCACGTCAGGCTGGAGCTCGTTCTTTCCGAATACCACGGCGCCGGGCCCGACGACGCTGCCGAGCGCGTGCCGCTCGCAGTAGGGCTGCAACGCCGTCACGAGCTGCGTTGCCGTGAACTGATGGTCGAACGCGGCCTGCGGCGTCACGAACAGCTCGCCGTCGAGGACCTCGTAGCGATTGCCATCGTCCGGCAGCCGCTCGAAGAGGTCGGCCCGCGTCCAAGGCCTGGTCCTGGTCGCCATTCGCATACGGTAATCCCCCTCGGCCGAGGAATGCAACGGATCTGCATTTCGCACGATGCGCGCGTCGGGCAGATGTGTTGCGAGAACCGGTCGCCAATTGTGTTACAATGCCTGCGTGGACACCACGATCCGGAATCTCGACCCGAAGGCCTATCGCGCGCTGAAGGCGCGCGCCACGCTGCTTGGCCAGACCGTCGGCGCCACCGTGAACGAGGCGATTCGCGCCTATCTCGCGCGACCCGCCGGAGGCGCGCGGCACGGGAGCCTGCGTGACCTCGAGCCCGAGGCGTACCCGCGCGGAAACGAACGGCTGAGCAAGGAGCTCGACGCAGTCGTCTACGGCGTGTAGCGCAGCGACGTGATCGTCCTGGATTCGAGCTTCATCATCGCGTTCCACAACACGCTCGACGTGCACCATGGCGCCGCCGCCCGCACCATGGTGCGCCTTGCCGGCGGCGAGTGGGGCGAGTCGCTGCTGCTCGAATACGTCTTCCTGGAGGTCGTGACGGTGCTCCGTGCCCGCCGGGGAAGGGCGGTGGCCGATCGCCGCACGATCCAGTCGCGGGAGGTCGAGTTCGTTCCATGCTCCGACCTGTTCCTCGACGCGCTGCGCACATTTCGCCCGCGAGGAGGCGCCCCTCAGCTTCGCCGACGCCGCCATCGTGACGGTGGCGCGCCGGGACCGGCACGGCTACGTGGCCACGTTCGACGAGGACTTCCGGCGCGTGTCCGGCGTGACGGTAATCCCGGCCTGAGCAGCACGCCGGCGCCGCCCCTTCTTCTATAGAGAGGGACCGGAACAGAAGCTGACGAGATCCTCCCTCACGGTGCTTTCCGCAAGGCGACCGAAACATCCGTCGTCACGTACGCCTGGTCTGGCGCAAGGCGCGTGTGCGCAATTGTCTCGACGCCATCAACAGTCCGAGGGTGGAGCTTCAGCGGCTCACCCCTCGGCGCATAGCAGAACGCAAACCTCCCGTTCGTGCCCGTGCGCGCGGCTGAGCGACTGATCGCCGCCCGCTTGTGCGGCGGATCCGGGTCTGCAGCGTACTCCACCACGACCGTCGCCCCCGCCTCCGGCACGTTGCCGCGCAGCACGCTCCCCGTGATCACCCCCGTCCGCTCGACGTCGTGCCGCTCAAGCCCGAAGAACCTCGAAGAAGGCCGGACACAACCCGCGCATCAGCTGGTCCGGCGACGAAACACGGATGCTCGTGACCAGCGTCGCCCCCGGCCTCAGGATCACCGTCTCGTGCTCCGGCGCGTGCAACAGCGCTTCGTACGCCGAGGTCATCACCTCCACCTCGTACTCGCCCTCGGTGAGCCGGTCGATCGCGACCGCGCCCGTGCTGTCCGTGACCGCCTGCCGCGTGGATCCCGGCAGCCGCACGACCGCCCCGCGAGCGGCACGTCCGGCCGGCCCTCCTGGTGCGTGGTCACGTGCACCCTGAGCGCCGCCGTCCGCGCCTTCCATATAGGAGGGCCCGTGGAGTCGTTCCGCGCCCGCACCGACAGCACCTCGCCGCGCTTCACCCGGAACGCCACCGCCCGCCACGGCGGCGCGTTGATCAGCGACGTCGAGTCCGTCTCCCGGATCGCGCGCATGTCGTCCGTCGTCGGCACCGGCGCCCGGATCACCCACCGCGGGATGATCCACTCGTCCGTCGAGAGCCGCAGGAACTCGACGTTCCCGTCGCGACCGAATCGCTCCCGGCGAGCGAGAGGTTCACGTACGTGAAGTCCAGCGACCTGAGCTCGCGCGACGCGGCGTCGAGCCAGAACGTCCCGCGGATGTCGGCGTGGCGCGTGCCCGACGCCGGCGCGAACCGGATGCCCACCAGCCCGACGCCCCGCTCGGCGTCGGCGTCGAGGCGCAGGCAGTGCGTGGAGTGGAAGCTGGTCGAGAGCAGCACGTCGATGTCGGGCGCCACGAACGTGAGCCCGCTGTCGCTCGCGAACACGTAGCCGTTGAGC
>CAWBID010000049.1:0-17444 GCA_963788715.1 uncultured Solirubrobacterales bacterium | reverse complement strand
TGCGGCAGGTGGCGCTGTTCGGGGCGAGCAATCGCGATGGGTGGGGAGTTGGCGCTCACCATCCTCGTAGCGCTCGCCAATCTTTTGCCCACGCTGACCAGAGGAGGATGTGTATCTCGCTCTCTTCCATGGTGCACGCCGCGTCGGTCAGGACTGCGCCGATCAGCCGCCGCGCAGGGAGCGCGCCCCGCTGGCAAGCCGGCCCGACCCGGCCGCTCTCAAGCGATGGCTACGGCGTTGGACAAGCGTGCGCCATCGCGAAGCAGCCGAGCGCACCGTGCTCACCGCGGTTGCCTCCGGCGTCTCGCAGGCTGTGCTCGCCGATGCCCTGCTCGCGGCCGTGACCGAACGGGCGTATGCGGACACCGGGCACTCGCTTGATTTTGTCAATAAGGCGTTCGAGTGCCTCGATCTATCGGCTGGCAACACGCGGCGGCTGTCCTGCCAACGGTGGTCGGCCAGATGGTGGCCGCTCGCGGCGCTGAGGAGTCCACCGCCTGGCGCCAGCCCATCGATCTGATTGCGCTGTCCGAGGAAGCGATCAGATCAAATGCCGGAACTGTTCGTTGCCGGTCATGGCTCGCGGGGCTGGTCGGATCACACCTCGCTGGCCAGCGAGCTGCTCGGTGACGATCCTGGCTGCATCATTGACGCCCTCAAGGATGCGATCCGGGCGGGTGCCGCTCCTTCCGACCTCGGCCGGTCCCTCGCCTATGCTGCGGCACTCCGGGTGGCACACTTCGGCAATGCCAACGAACACGCCGATTGGGAGACGGCGCACCACGTTTTCTCGTATGCCAACGCGATCCACCAGATGCTCAAGCGAATTGAGGTCGGCAAAATCGATGATTTTGTTACCGCCGTGCGCGGTGTGGTGCATGGAGCGATGGCGCTCGTACCTTGCTCGCTACCTGAATGTGCCGCCCGCACGCATCCCGGGTGAGAATGGCGAACGCCTGGATGACCTGCCCGCTGAGGGGGAAGCCATTCGCGCCGCATTGCTC
The DNA here is from genome assembly GCA_963788715.1 of uncultured Solirubrobacterales bacterium. GTDB lineage: Bacteria > Actinomycetota > Thermoleophilia > Solirubrobacterales > Solirubrobacteraceae > Palsa-744. The sequence goes on along the minus strand of CAWBID010000049.1, from coordinate 16,440 downwards.
GATGCATTTGATCGCCAGCGGCAGGTCGATCTTGCGGCTCGGCTGGTGGCACGACATTTCGCGCTTGGTCATTCACCTCAGTCGCTGATCGCGACGCTCGCACACGCGGTCCTGCGCGAAGATGCAGGCTTCCATTCCTATCAGATGCTGGAGGCAGGAGTTCGGCAATTCAACGAATGCGGCACATCGATGCGGGTCGACGCGTGCTTATCGCCGTAGCGCGCTATCTCGCCGCCCATTCGCCGACCGAGCGCGCGGCTCTGCAAACAGCCGACATCGCTCAGCGCCTGATGCGGGTGAGCGACTTGCATCAGGAGGCTCCGATTTCCTAACAGCCGGCGCCGTTGGCGCCAATGCTCGAAAACGGCGTCGGCAGTTAGAGGAGTGGCCGCTGCACTGGCGGGTAGGTTACGTTCGAGCCCTCGGCATGTGCAAAGCTCGTCAGCAGCGTGAGGTTGCCAGCTTGTTTGCGAAAGGATTTCGATAGCGAGAATGCCTCGCACAACGAGCGCATCGGCTTCTCGAAGAGCAGGTCGACATCAGCCCTTCGGGCGCGCACTTCCGCATGCGGCAGGGCGGGCTGACTAGGGCCTGTCCTCATTTAGGGGATTCCGGCGCGGCGAAAAACTCGAATTCATAGGGGGTCAGCCGATTTGGAGCTGACCGATGCGACGTTATGGCATGCGCGACGATCAATGGGAGCGTATCCGGGACCTACTGCCCGGACAGGAGGGGCATGTAGGGGTGACAGCGGCGGACAACCGACTGTTTGTTGAGGCGGTGCTGTATCGCTATCGGACGGGGATTCCATGGCGCGATCTTCCGGAGCGCTTCGGCGATTGGAAGAATGTGCATCAACGCTTCAGCCGCTGGTCCAAATCCGGCGTCTGGGAGAAGGTGTTCCAGCATTTCGCTACTGATGCCGACAATGAGTATGCGATGATTGACAGCACCATTGTGCGTGCCCATCAACATAGTGCCGGCGCTCAAAAAAAGCCGGCGACCAGGCGATCGGGCGGTCGCGCGGTGGATTGAGCTCCAAGATCCACGCCCTGGCCGATGCGCTCGGCAACCCAGTCAGCTTCTTCCTGACCGGCGGAGAGGCACATGATCTGGTCGGTGCCGACCACCTCCTGCCTGCAATGCAGGCCGACATACTGATCGCTGACAAGGCGTTCGATGCCGACGAGCGCGTCATCGCGCCACTGGCCGCTGTCGGCAAAACTATTGTGATTCCGCCCAAGGCGAACCGCCGGACGCCCCGCGACTACGACCGGGACATCTACGAGTCACGACACCTAATTGAGAACTTCTTCGCCAAACTCAAACAGTTCCGCGCGATCGCCACGCGTTACGACAAGACCGCACGCAACTTCCTCGCCGCTATCCATCTGACCGCTGCAATCATTTGGCTTAATTGAGGACAGGCCCTAGTCTGATGCGTGATCTGCATCCCGCAGCCGCCGAGCGCGCGAGGGGTAAGCGTCCGGTGCCGGCCGTCGCGGGATAACTACCGGCACCAGGGCATCAACTCGGCGATGCGGTTGATCGGATGGCCGTCGGCGATCCTGGTGAGAGTATCGGTGAGGTAGGCTTCCGGATTGATGCCGTTCAGCTTTGGCGGTCTGCAGGATCGAGTACATCGCGGCGGCGCGCTCGCCGCCGGCATCACGAGCCGGCGAACAGATAATTGCGTCTGCCCAGAGCAATACCGCGCATGGCGTTCTCGGCGATGTTGTTGTCGACTTCGAGCCGGGCGTCGGTGACGAAGCGGGTCAGCGCGTCGCGCCGCTTGATGATGTAGCGGAACGCCTTGGCGAGCTCCGAGCTTCGCCGAGAGCTTGCGCTACGGTCGCCTGGGCCCAGGTCGAAGAACGCATCGAGCAACGGTGCGGTCTCGGCGCGATGCGCCAGCCGCTCGGCGGGCGGGGCGAAGCGGGCCTTGTCCTCGATCGCGTAGAACGCGGCGATCCGGTCGAGCGCCTCCTTGGCGACCGGCGATTTTGTCGCTTCCCACACGTCGAAGATACTTGCGGCGGCAGTGCGCCCAGCAGGCGACCTCGGTGATCGCCGCGTCGCCGGCGTCGCCCGGCGCGGCCGGCCGTGGATCGTACAGCGCCGTCGAACCCGGCATAGCCATCGGCCTGCAGAAAGCCGGTGAAGCTGGCCAGATGGGCGGCCGGATGCTCGCCGCCGCGATCGGGGCTGTAGAAGTAGGCCGCCGCCGGCGGTGCCGGGCCGCAGAACGGCCGGTCGTCGCGGACATAGACCCACAGTCGCCCGGTCCTGGTCCGGCCGAGCCCCGGCGCCAGCACCGGAACCGTCGTGTCGTCGCCGTGGATCTTCTCGGCCGCGAACACGTGCCGGCGGATGCCCTCGACGATCGGCTGCAGCAGCCAGACCGCCTGGCCGACCCAATCGCACAGGGTCGAGCGGTCGAGATCGAGCCCGTCGCGGGCGTAGATCTCGCTCTGCCGATAGAGCGGCAGATGATCGCAGTACTTCGACACCAGCAGATGCGCCAGCATCGCCGGGGTGGCGCGCCCGCGCGGCGTCGGCAGCGCCGGCGCCGGCGCCTGGGTGATCGCATCGCAGCGCCGGCAGGCATATTTCGGCCGGACATGCCGGATCACCTGGAAGCGGCCGGGCACGTAGTCCAGCACCTCGGTGACGTCCTCGCCGAGCTTGGCCATGCCGCCGCCGCAGGCCGGGCAGGTGCAGGCGCCGTCATGCGTCCGGCTCATGCACGACCTCCTGGCGCGGCAGATGGTCGGGCAGCGGCTTGCGCTTCGGCTTGGCGGCGCTCGCGGACCGGCAGCGGCCGATCTTCGGCGACCGCCTTGGCGATCTCTTCGGCCTCGCCGGTCTCCAGCTCCTCGAGCTGCAGCTCGAGCTGCTCGATCTGGCGGGTGATCCGCTCCGATGAGCGGCCGAACTGCATCCGCCGCAGCTTGGCGATCTGGAACTTCAGCTTCTCGATCTCCAGCGTGCGCAGCTGCACCGCGAGCTTTGCCGCCTGCAGCTCGCGCTTGCAGTCGCCCGCTCTGGCAGGCCAGCGCAAAAGCGCGCAATGCGTCGGGATCGGCGGGCAGATCGGCCGTGGCGAGCGACATGCGTCAACCTATCAAACCAGCCTGCGGTCGACCAGAACAGAATCGCGAGAATCGCTGCTCTGTCAGACCAGCATTGGTTGCGGCGGCGCCGGCGGTGCTATCGTTCGACGCCAATCCATCGCCTCGACCAGCAGCGCCAACTGCGCCGGCGTCAGTGTCATCGCGCCATCGACGATCGGCGGCCAGACGAAGCGGCCCTTCTCCAGACGCTTGGCGAACAGCCACAGGCCGCTGCCGTCCCAGTACAGGCCCTTCAAATAATCACCGCGCTTGCCGCGAAAGATGAACAGATGGCCGCTGAACGGATCGGCGCCGATCATCTGCTGCACCTTCGCCGCCAGACCATCGAACCCGTTGCGCAGATCGATCGGACGGCAGGCGAGAAAGACCTTGGTGCCTGGCGCCAGGCTGATCACGCCGCGCCCTTCAGCGCCGCAGCACCCGCGACAGCGCCTTCTCGTTGACAAGCCATCGACGCGAACGCGAGCGCCGTTCGGCAGCTCGATCTCGATCATGCCAGACGCGCTCGTTCCCGAGACGCTCTCGGCGGGACGGGCTGGCTCCGGTGCAGGCAACAGCGTCGGCTCGCGCGTCACTCGTCCGATCGACCACGCCGAGCGGGATGAACTCGCACCGGCTCCGCCGTGCGCGCCGAGCTGCCGCCTTCCAGGCCGAGCGCCAATTGTACAGCAGGCTCTCCGAGATCCCGTGCCGCCGGGCAACAACCGAAACCCGGCCGCCCTCGGCCTCGACCTCGGCCAGCAGCGCCGCCTTCTCCTCCGGCGTCCACTTCCGCCGCCGCGTGATGATCTCCGTCTGCGCCATCGAGCCTCCTTCTGGAGCTCTCCAGAAGGAGGCTCCAAAGCAGAGGATCATCGATCGCGTCGGCCGGCGCTACACGGTGCAGACCAAGCGCTTACCGCGAGGGCAGCGTGAGCACGATCTCGACATCGGCAACGACCGCCACGGTCCGGGTGCCGATCGCAATCCGCTGGCGCGGCGGCCGCAAGCTGATTGTAGCGGCGGATGGGTCACCGCGTGGGCGCCGCAGCGCGCCCGCGTCGACAGCACGCTGATCAAGGCGTTGGCGCGTGCGTTCCGGTGGAAGCGTATGCTCGACGATGGCCGCTACGGATCGGTGAGCGAACTGGCCGTAGCGGAGAAACTCAGATCGCGGCTATCTCGGTCGCATCCTCACGCTGACGCTGCTGGCACCGATTCGTCGAAGCCATCATGGATGTGGAGATTCGCCGCTGTTGGGGGATAGGGGAATATCGTGGGAAGACGCTTTGCTCAGCAGAGAGACTCACCCGGCGGCCACAGCTTCCAAATGGCTTATAATTTCGCACCAGTGGGAAGAGGTTGATAGGCGGGGCCGAGGCTACGACGTCAGTCCACGCGGCGGATGAAGGGTAAGCGGTGTTCTGCGGCCGTTCTTCTGTTTGCGATTTGAATGTGCTTGTTGAGCCCGAGGCGGAGGGCTTCGAGCTATCATTATGTCTGACGTTAGTGACGACGCGAAGCGTGGTTTCCGGCGCATTGAGGTTCTGACGGGACCCGGGCGTCGGCGGCGTTGGTCAGCGGAGGAGAAGGCGCGGGTTGTCGCTGAGACCCTGGTGCCTGGCGCGAGTGTTTCGGAGGTGGCGCGTCGCTGGCAGCTCTGTGCGCAGCAGGTGTTCGGATGGCGTCGGCAGGCGCGGATAGATGTGTCTGGTCAGGCACCGGCGCCGGTGAGTTGTGCGCCGGCGTTTGTTCCGATCATCTCGGCAGCGGTAACGGCTGCGAAGCCGGTCGCGGCGACATCAGCGGCGGCGATTATCGAGATCGAGCTTACCGGTGCAGTTGTGCGCGTGGTGTCCGGCACTGATACGACGCTGCTGAGTGCGGTTCTGCGTGCGGTACGATCTTCAGCGTCGCCGGCATGATCAGCCTGCCTTCTGGTGCACGTGTGCTGTTGGCGATGCGTCCGGTGGATTTCCGCAAGGGTGCGCACGGCCTGGCTGCGGTGGCGGCGGAGGTATTGCGCGAGGATCCCTTCTCGGGCGCGGTGATCGTATTCCGCTCGAAGCGATCGGACCGGGTGAAAATCCTTGTCTGGGACACGAGCGGGTTGGTGCTGGTCTGGAAGCAGCTGCAGCAGGGCGGGTTCCGGTGGCCTCCGGTGACGGACGGCGTGATGAAGCTGTCGCCTGTGGAGTTTGCGGCGCTGTTCGATGGGCTCGATTGGACGCGGGTTCAGACAACAAAGGGGATTCCGAAACCCTCGATTGCTGCGTCAGGATTCGCGGCATGACGCCCGCCCGCAACGAGATCGCAAACCTGCCGGTCGATGCGCTGCGCGCGCTGGTGCTGTCGATGCTTGCCGAACGGGATGTGCTGACCGCCGAACGCGACACGCTGCTGGAGCGGAACGAACGGTTGCATCATCTGCTGCTGAAGCTCAACCGGCTGCAGTTCGGCCGCAAGTCGGAACGGCTGCCGGAGGAGCAGCTGCAGCTTGGCCTCGAAGACCTCGAGCAGGCGGTCGCCCAAGATGATGCCGAGTCGGAGAAGCACGATCCGCAGCTGCGCAACGAGCGGGTGGCGAAGCGACGTGCGAGCCGTGGCGCGCTGCCCGCGCATCTGCCGCGGGTCGAGATACGTTGCTGCCGGAGGACACCACCTGTCCGTGCTGCCGTGGCGCGATGACGGTGATCGGCGAAGACACGTCGGAGCGGCTCGACGTGGTGCCGGCGCAGTATCGGGTGATCGTGACGCGGCGGCCGAAGTTCGCCTGCCGCACCTGCGAGGGCAGCGTCGTGCAGAGCGCCGGCACCGGCGCGGCTGATCGAGGGCGGCCTCCCGACCGAGGCGCTGGTCGCGCAGGTGGTGGTCGCGCGCTATGCCGATCATCAGCCGCTGTATCGCCAGGCGCAGATGATGGCGCGGCAGGGCGTGATGATCGATCGCTCGACGCTGGCGTTCTGGATGGGCTATGCCGCGGCCGAGATCGCCCCCGTGGTGGCGCGGTTGCGCGAGATGGTGCTCGCGCTCGGCCGGGCTGTTCGCCGACGAGACCATGGTGCCGGTGCTCGATCCCGGCCGCGGGCGCACCAAGAAGGGCTACTTCTGGGCGATTGCACGCGACGATCGGCCGTGGGGCGGTCGCGATCCGCCGGCGGTGGTGTACAGCTACGCGCCGGGCCGCAGCGGCAGCAGCACGCCGTCGGCGCTGCTGGGAAGCTATCGCGGCATCCTGCAGACCGACGGCTATGCCGCCTACAAGCAGCCTTGCCGATCGCACCGCGCAGGCGACGACAGCCTGACGTTCGCCTTCTGCTGGGCCACGTGCGCCGCGGCTTCTTCGACCTTGCCAAGTCGCAACGCGGCGCCGATCGCCAGCGAGGCGCTGTAGCGGATCGCCGCGCTCTATCGGATCGAGACCGAGATCCGCGGCAAGAGCGCCGAAGAGCGGCGTGCCGTGCGCCAGGACAGACAGCCGGCCGCTGGTCGAACGCGCTGCAGACTGGTTCGAGACGCAGCTGGCCAGGTTGCCCGGCCGTGCCCGACCGCCGAGGCGATCCGCTACGCGCTGAACCACTGGGACGGGCTTGTGCGCTTCCTCGATGACGGCCGCATCGAGATCGACTCCAACACCGTCGAGCGCGCCATGCGGCCGATCGCGTCTGTCGCGCAAGAACGCCTGTTCGCCGGCAGCGACGAAGGTGGCGAAAACTGGGCCGGCGATCGCCTCGCTGATCGAGACCTGCAAGCTCAACGGCGTCAATCCGCAAGCCTACTTCACCGACGTGCTGACCCGCCTCGTCAACGGATGGCCGCAGGCGCGCATCGACGAACTCATGCCGTGGCACCACCCGGCATCGCAACTTCAATAATCGTCAACCCTTCAGCGTAACGGCCGCAGAACACCGAGGTGGACCCCGAAAACTGGACAGGTAGCTAAGAGAGAGTCTCCCCTTGGAACGGCCGGTTGGCCGGAGGTGAGACATGGCGAATACTCGGAAGAAGCACAGTCCTGAGTTCAAGGCGAAGGTGGCGCTGGCGGCGGTCCGGGAGGAAGGCACGGTGGCCGAGCTGTCGAGCCGGTTCGGTGTGCATGCCAGCCAGATCCATGCCTGGAAGAAGACGCTGCTGGACGGGACGGCGTCGCTGTTCGCGCGAGAGCAAGGCCGCGGCCAATGGCGACGCCGCGGCGGACGAGGCGCAGCTGGCCCCGTTGTATGAGAAGATCGGCCAGCTGACGGTGGAGCGGGATTTTTTTCGCAAAAGGTCTGGGCCATGAGCCCGGCCGAGCGGCTGGCGCTGGTGGACCGTGACTGACCCGGCTCTGTCGGTCGTGGCGCAATGCCGGCTGCTGAAGGTCGCGCGCTCGACGCTGTATTACCGGCCGGCGCCGGTGAGCGCGGACGATCTGGCGCTGATGCGGCGGATCGACGAGCTGTATCTGGCGTCGCCGTTCTATGGATCGCGCCGGATGGTGGCGGTGTTGCGGCGCGACGGCTGGGTGGTGAACCGCAAGCGGGTGCGGCGGCTGATGCGGCTGATGGGGCTGGAGGCGATCTACCAGAAGCCGAACACCAGCCGGCGGCATCCGGATCACAAGGTGTACCCTTATCTGTTGCGGGGTCTGGTCATCGACCGGCCGAACCAGGTGTGGTGCGCCGACATCACCTATATTCCGATGGCGAAAGGGTTTGTGTATCTGGTCGCGGTGATGGACTGGTTCAGCCGGCGGGTTCTGGCGTGGCGGCTGTCGATCACCATGGAGACGGACTTCTGCGTCGAGGCGTTGCAGGAGGCGATGGACCGGCACGGCCGGCCGGAGATCTTCAACACCGATCAGGGCGTGCAGTTCACCAGCGCGGCGTTCCTGGACGAACTGGAGAGCCGCGGGTGTGCGGATCAGCATGGACGGCAAGGGGCGGTTTCTGGACAACATCTTCATCGAGCGGCTGTGGCGCAGCCTGAAATACGAGGAGGTGTTCATCAAGGCCTATGGCTCGGTGGCCGAGGCGCGTCGGGGCATCGGCGGGTGGCTGGCGTTCTACAACGACGAGCGGCCGCACCAGGCGCTGGGCTATCGGACGCCACGCGCGGTTTTCGACGGCGCAGCCTGTGAGTATGTGGACAACGCTTCCGCATCGCTACGCGCTGCTGCCGCGTTGCCCACATGCTCACAGGCACAACATCAACGAAAAGGAAGTATAATGTATTGACTAATGTAGAATGGGATCTATACTTGACCATCAGACATCCCCTCGGATCGGGAGGGGCACTGGAAACGCGGCGGGACTCTCTCTTAAGTCACCCCGATTCCTGTCCAACCGATGGGGTCCACCTCAACCCCCGTCGTTTCCGCCAACTTCCCCTCCATTTCATGCAACTCCGAGCGCAAGGTTATCTATGCGGTCCTGCCAGCTGATCCTGTGATCGGCTTGAACAAACTCAATCTTCTTAAGAATGGATAGCTTCGCGACTTGTACAATTTGCTCCCAGTTATCCTGAAGCCAGTTGGCATCCACATCCTTGTTCCCGTGCACCAAGTTGCTTCGCTGCACATAGAATTGCTTTCTAGAACTGTAAATAACTTTACCCTCTTGCTCGGGTCATCTTCAGAAAGCAGTGAACTATATAACGAAAGTCGAAAAGATATCTCAGTGTTGGAGTCTAAATAGACTCCAGGCATATTGAAATGTCAATCAGCCGGTCTTCGTCGTTCGTTTTTGCTATCGCACTATTAAATTTTCTTATAGATATTTTTAGAGCTTTGTCTTTCGCCAAAGATAACATGGTATCCTTAAACACCAGCCTTATCGCATCGGGCTTTGCGGCTTCGACCATCTCAAATTTTCCAAGCGTCGGAGGAGTATAGGAGGAAAAGTCGAGAATGTTTTGTACAGAGCAGCGCTTAGCACGGCGAAGAACAAATGCATGCTCGTATACGATTGCGCCGAGCTTTGAAAATACGTTTAGAGCGAACGTCCCCGAAAGAGCGATCTCTTCTAGATTGTCCTTGGGCAGTCCCTCGTCCCCAGCCTCCACCAATATACACTTCAGGTGAGGGTTGATTTTCTCTGCGAGCGATCGGCGCCTCATCAAAAATCGCACCCACGTGGTCGGTGTCAATCGCACTCTAACCGAGATTGTGTCATCAAGCAAGATAGGCGCGTATCGAATTAATTTGCACTCCGTGTGGAGTAGCGGAATTACGGCGCTGTAACTCGTCATTCGGCCTAAACCATCGCGACCAGAGGTAGGGTGAACGTTCCCGTGGGGGTTGTCGCGCTACGATGTCATTATTGCACCAGAAGATCAATGATCGTGAGAACCCTCCCGCGGCTGCGGCAACAGGGTGGAGGTGACAAAACCAACGAGCCCAACATATTCGTTCGGCGGCGAGCCGCTCACGGCGGCGCCGTTCGCGTCGTCGGCCCAAACGCAAACACCGCGGCGACCGTGCCGTCAGGCGCAAGCCGCATGCTCAGGCGCAGCTCCGTCTGTCCCAGAATGCAGGAATAGTGCCCTTGCCAAACCTTCGCATTCGCCGACAGCGCCGATGGAAGCGCGCCCTGGGCAGCAGCATGCACGCTCAGCGCCACCAGGACGCAGATCAGCACCAGCCGCGCTACCGATAACGCCGAAGCGCGTCGCCGAAGCGCGGCCGCGCTCATGCCCCCGTCTTCTGTCCCCCGCCCATCACCGCTTCCAGCGCGTTCAGCATCGCCCGCTCATCGTATGGCTTACGTAGCAGCGTTGCCTTCCCGGCAGCACCATCAAGCTTCGGCTGGGTGACCGTACCGGAGGCGAACACGATGCGCAACTCAGGCCGCCGGCCGAAGCGCCTGCCCGCCCAATCGTCACCGGAAACCCCCGGCAGCGACAGATCGGTCACCATGACATCGAAGTCCATCCCGATCGAGCAGCGCATCGCCTCCGTCGCATCCGCGGCCTCGGAGACGTGTGGCCGAGATCCGACAGCATGTCCAGCAGTCGCCGGCCGGATCATGCTCATCATCCTCGACCAGCACACCCGCAGCGCGCGCGCCGGCTCGGCGCATCCATCGTCGCCGTTCCGTTGATCCTGCCGCCTGCGCGGGCGCCCCGCGTCCAACGCGCTGTTGCTGGTTTCTCAGGACGTGGCGGATTTTGCGGGCCAGCGCCTCGCGGGTGTAGGGCTTGCTCAGCAGCTCGATCGCCCTCGTCCAGCCGGCCGCCGTGGACGATGGCGTTCTCGGTGTAGCCGGAGGTGAACAGCACGGCGAGGTCGGGCAGCCGCTCGCTGCGCCTTGCGGGCAAGTTCGGGGCTGCGCAGCGGGCCCGGCATCACGACGTCGGTGAACAGCAGATCGATCGGCACGCCGCTTTCGACGATCGCCAGCGCGCTCTCGCGCGTCCTTCGCCTTGAGCACGCGGTAGCCGAGATCGGACAGCATGTCGACCACGGTGCCGCGCACCTCCTCGTCGTCCTCGACGACCAGGACCGTCTCGGTGCCGCCGGTCGCCGGGCCGGCCTCGACGTCGGTCTCGACGTCCTCGTGCTGCTCGCGCGCGCGGCAGGTAGATGCGCACCGTCGTGCCGTGGCCGGGCTCGCTGTAGATCTTGATGTGGCCGCCGGACTGCTTGACGAAGCCATAGACCATGCTGAGCCCGAGGCCGGTGCCCTGGCCCTCCGGCTTGGTGGTGAAGAACGGCTCGAAGACGCTGGTCGATGATCTCGGGCGGACATGCCGCAGCCGGTGTCGGTGACCGCGAGCATCACGTACTGGCCGGCGGCCACCTCGGCGTGCCGCGCGGCATAGTCGTCGTCGAGATAGGCGTTGCCGGCCTCGATGGTGAGCTTGCCGTGGCCGTCCATCGCGTCGCGCGCATTGATCGCGAGGTTCAGCAGCGCGTTCTCGACCTGGGCCGGATCGACGAAGGTGTTCCACAGGCCGCCGGCGATGATCGTCTCGATCTCGACGCCTTCGCCGAGCGCGCGGCGCAGCATGTCGTCGATGCCGCGGATCAGCCGGCCGAGATTGACCACCTTCGGCGCCAGCGGCTGGCGGCGGCCGAAGGCCAGCAGCTGCGAGGCGAGTTTCGAGCCGCGCGAGATGGCCGCGATGCGCCGTCTGCAGCCGCTGCTCGGCGCGCGCACGTTGCCGGCGACGTCGCGCGCCAGCAGCTGCAGATTGCCGCCGATGACCTGCAGCACGTTGTTGAAGTCGTGCGCGACGCCGCCGGTCAGCTTGCCGACCGCCTCCATCTTCTGCGCCTGGCGCAGCTGCGCCTCGGCCTGGGCGCGCTCGGCGATCGCGGCGGCGACGCGCTGCTCCAGCAACTCGTTGGCCTGCTGCAGGATCTGCTCGGCTTCCTTGCGCGTCGGTGATGTCGATGACCGAGCCGATGTAGCCGAGAAACTGCGCCGTCGTCGCCGAAGCGCGGGCGCGGCGGCGCTCAGCGCCCAGCGATAGGCGCCATCGGCTGCGGCGCAGCCGGTACTCGATCCGGAACGGCTCGCGCGCGGCATTGGCGTCGAGGAAGATGCGCTGCGACCGCTCCGCGATCGTCGGGATGCAGCGCCTCCCAGGCGCCGAAGCCGAGCGCCTCCTCGAGCGTCTGCCCGGTGAATTCGGTCCAGCAGCCGGTTGAGATAGGTGAGCGATCCGGTCGGATCGGTCATCCACATCATCACCGGCGCGTGCTCGGCCATGTTGCGGAAGCGCGCCTCGCTCTCGCGCAGCTCGCGCGTCGCCTCGCGGCGGATGCGCGCCATCTCGAGGTTGGCGTTCACCCGCGCGATCAGCTCGCGGGCCGAGAACGGCTTGGTCAGATAGTCGTCGGCGCCCGCGTCGAGGCCTTCGACCCGCGCCTCCTCGCCGGCGCGCGCCGACAGCAGGATGACCGGCAGGTCGCGCAGCTCGGGATCGGCGCGCAGTTCGCGCAGCAGGCCGAAGCCGTCGAGCCGCGGCATCATGACGTCGGTCAGCACCAGATCGGGCTTGCGCGCCCGCATCGCGCTCCAGCGCCGCCGCGCCGTCGGCGACCGTCTCGACGTCGCCAGCGTCGACCCGAGCAGCCGGCGGACGTAGTCGCGCATGTCGGCGTTGTCGTCGGCGACGCAGGATGCGCGCGCCGTCCGTCGCGCGCCGGCAGGCAGAGCTCGCCGAGCGATCGTCGGCGCGGTCGGCCGGGCGCCGTCAGGAGCTCGCGTCGTCCGGCAGCCAGCGCAGCGCCTCCTCGACGTAGGCCTCGGCGCGCAGCGACGGTGCGACGCGCGCGCGCGTGCCGCGCCGATTCGCTCGGCGGCAGGTGCGCCGTGCCGAGCGGGATGGCGACGGTGAAGGTCGTGCCCTTGCCCACCTCGCTCTCGACCCGGATCGTCGCCGCCGTGCAGCTTCACCAGCTCCTGCACCAGCGCGAGGCCGATGCCCGAGCCTTCGTGCGTGCGGCTCCGCTGGCCCTCGACGCGGTGGAAGCGCTCGAACAGGCGCGGCAGCTCGGTCGCCGGAATGCCGACGCCGGTGTCGCGCACGACGAGCTCGGCCGAGCGGCCGTCGGCGGAGGTCGCTGAGCGCGACCGCGATCTCGCCCTCGAAGGTGAACTTGAACGCGTTCGACAGCAGGTTGAGGACGATCTTCTCCCACATGTCGCGATCGACGTAGACCGGCTCCGGCAGCGGCGCGCAGTCGATCGCGAGCGCAAGCCCGGCGCGCTCGATCGCCGACTCGAAGGTGGAGGCCAGTTCGGTCGGTGAGCGCGCGCGAGATCGGTCGGCTCGAAGCTGCACGTCGGTGCGGCCCGGCCTCGATGCGGGAGAAATCGAGCAGCGTGTTGACCAGCTTGAGCAGGCGCAGGCTGTTGCGATGCGCGGTTTCGAGCCGATGCGCGGTGGACCGGCGGCAGCTGCGCCGGCGCATCGTTCGAGCACGTCCTCGAGCGGCCCGAGCATCAGCGTCAGCGGCGTGCGGAACTCGTGGCTGACGTTGGAGAAGAACGTCGTCTTGGCGCGGTCGAGCTCGGCCAGCGCCTCGGCGCGGCGGCGCTCCTCCTCGTAGGCCTGGGCGTTGGCGATGGCCGCGGCGATCTGCCCGGCGACGAGGCTCAGGAAGCCGCGATAGTTGTCGTCGAACAGGCGAAACGGATTGAGGCCGACGACGAGCACGCCGGCCCGGCCGGTCTCGCCGGTCGGCAGGATCGGGACCAGCGGCGGCCTGGGTCGGCGGGTGCGGCCACGGGCCCGGCGGAAATCTCGCGCCGAGCAGTCGCCGCGAGACTCGGCGACGACCGGCAGGTCCTGCGAGCGCAGAACCTCGCCGACCGGCCACGGGCGACTGCGATCGAGCCGCGATCGTCGCCGGCGCGGCGGGATGGCCCGGCTCGATGCCGGCAGCCGCCGGCGAGCTCTGCCGACTCGCGCGTCCGGCTCGGCGATGTAGATCATCGCGAACGGCAGATCGCGCGGGTTCGTTCGCCAGCGCCGCCGCGCTGCGCGCGCAGGCTTCCTCGCCAGTTGCGGGCGTGGCCGTGTCTCGGCGGCCAGATCCCGCAGCAGGGCGAGCTGCCGCTCGCCGATCACGCGCTGGGTGTCGTCGCTGTTGGCGCAGATGATGCCGCCGACCGTCCCGTCGTCGTTCGGGATCGGGCTGTAGGAGAAGGTGTAGTAGGTCTCCTCCGGGTAGCCGTTGCGCTCCATGATCAGGAGCTGCGACTTCGACGTAGGTGCCCTGATCGCCGCCGAGCGCGGTGTCGAGCATCGGGCCGATCTCGTCCCAGATCTCGCGCCACACCTCGCGCGTCGGTCGGCCGAGCGCCCAGGGGTGCTTGCCGCCGATGATCGACTTGTAGGGGTCGTTGTAGAAGTAGATCAGCTCCTCGCCCCAGCCGATCCAGATCGGCTGGCGCGAGGTCAGCATGATCCGCAGCGCCATCCTCAGGCTCTGCGGCCAGGTCTCCGGCGCGCCGAGCGGTGTCGCCTGCCAGTCGAACGCCCGCATCAGCGCGCCCAGTTCGCCGCCACCGGCGAGAAAGGCAGGAGCTTTCGTTCCCGGGGGCTGCATCGCCAGCGTGGCCGTGTCGTCGTTCAAGAGGGCATTCCTTCGTTTCACGCGCGGTGCAGTCGTTCCCCGCGGCGGTCAACATAAGCGAGGCGCGCGGTTCGGCTTGCGGGCTACGGCGCGCTCTCACAGACAGTTGAAACGAGCCCTCCGACTACGAAGCGCGCTTCGGACCACCGCCGTAGCGGGCCAGCTCGATCGCCTCCTTCACGCCGAACCAGGCCATCGCCGCGTTCAGCCCCAGCGGATAGAATTTCCCGACCGGCACCGGCTTCGGCTTCGTGATCGCGAACGAAAGATCCTTCGCCGCCGCCCCCAGCGCGTACCGCGCCATCTCGCGCCCCATCACCGTCGCCAGCGCAATCCCGCGCCCGCTGTAGCCCAGCCCTGCCAGCAGCCCCGGCGCCAGCTCGTGCAGCTCCGGAAACTCCGACGGCGTCAGGTCGATCCACCCGCTCCACACGATCTCCCACTCGATCGACCCCAGTTGCGGAAACATCGCCAGAATCCGCCGCGTCGGCCGCGCCAGGTCCGGCCGTCCCTCCGCCCCGAACCGCGGCCCGTCCGACGACACGTGGATCCGCCCATCCGCGTGCAGCCGCACCCCCGAGGTCAGCTTCCGCGTGTCCGTCAGCGCCTGCTTGCCCGGCAGGATCGTCGCCCGCGCGTTCTCGCCCACCGGCCGGCTCGCCAGCCCGTACGAGCGGAACGACATCAGGCTCTCGCGCAGCCCCGGCCACAGCGCGTCCGAATAGGCGCCGGTGCCGAGCATCACCGTGTCCGCCACCACGCGCCCGCCGGGCGTCTCCAGCTTCCACGCCTTCGCCGTCGCGCTTCAGCGACAGGACCCGGCTGCCAGTATGAATAACAGCACCCGCCGCCATCGCCGCCCGCGCCAGGCCGCGCGTGTAGCCGAGCGCGTTGATCGTCCCGCCGCGCCGGTCGAGCGAGGAGCCCCAGTACGAGCCGCCGCCGATCAGCTCCCGCGTCTGCCGCGCATCGTACATCTCCACCACCGCGCCGCGCCGGCGCCATTCCTCCGTGCGCGCCTCCAGCGCCTTCACCTTGTCGGGCGTGTGCGCGGCGAAGATCAGCCCGTTGCGCACCGCCGAGCACTGCATGCGCGTGCTTCTCGATCAGCCCGAACACCAGGTCGGGCCCGCCGCCGGCCGCATCGATCATGCGCTGCCCGTAATCCGGCCCGAGCACCCGCAAGCGCCCGCGCCGACGGATGGCGCAGATACGGCACCACCTGTCCGAAATTGCGCCCCGACGCGCCCCAGCCGATCTCGTTCGCTTCCAGAACGATCACCTTCGCGCCCGCCTCGGCCGCGTGCAGCGCCGCCGACAATCCGGTGAACCCCGCCACCGACGATCGCGATGTCGGCGCGCGCCTCGCCCTCCAGCCGCGCCGTCGACGGCGCCGGCCCCGCGCCGGCGCTATACGCGGTGCGCGGCAGATGCCCCGGGTCCTGCATCGGCAGATAAGCCATGCCGGGAGATAACTACTCGGCCGCGGTCTTCACCCGCATCTCCGCGTCGAACTGGTCGGCCACCTTGTTGTCGTTCTCCAGCAGCGCCTCGGCATCGACGCCGGCGAACTCCATCGCCCCCATCTCGGCGAACGCCTTCTGCACGCGCGGCCCCCACAACCCGATGTCGCGCACCGTCGGCACGATGCGGCTGAAGATGCGGCCGCGGAACATCTTCATCGAGTTCAGAATTATTGACAATCTCCAGGCACTGCTCCACCGGCAGCCCGAGCCGCTGCCACACCTCCAACTGGTTGAAGCGGTCGCGCATGTGCCAGCACGCATCGACCACGAATTCCTCCCGTTCGTCGCGCTCCGCCTGGCGGAGCTGCGGATAGTAGTCGCGCAGCGCGAGCCGGCCGAACGCCACGTGCCGCGCCTCGTCCTGCATCACGTAGGCATTCACCGCCGCCGCCAGCTTGTTCTTCGACTGGTCGCGGATGCGCTGGAACGCCGCCAGCGCCAGGCCCTCGATCAGGATCTGCATCGTCAGGTAGGTCATGTCCCAGCGCCGGTCGGTCAGCCCGTTCTCCAGCAGCGCCTTCAGCCCGTGCGTGATCGGATACGCCAGCTCGACGCCGGGTAGGGCCGATGAAGCGAGCCAGTTTCTGCGCGGCAATCCGGTGAAAGCCGGCGCGTCCGTCGCCTGAAGATGCAACGTTCTGACTCGTACCGTCAATATGGCCGGGCGCCAACTGCCTGTGCACGCTGGCAATTCAGGCCAATGTGCAGAGGCCTGCACCAAGCGCCCAGGTCT
>CAWBID010000048.1:0-6578 GCA_963788715.1 uncultured Solirubrobacterales bacterium | reverse complement strand
CAGCGGTCGATGGCGGCCATGTTCGTCTCGTCGTGGCGGTCGCCGTCGGCGGGGTGAGATGGTCGCGTCGGTGTCTTGCGCTTCACCTCGATGCCGTCGGCTGCCGTGTTCTCCTCGACGCGCGATACGCGCTTGGTGCCGGGGATGTGGGCGATCGTCGCCCTGCGCGAGTCGCCCGGCCAACGCGACCTGCGCCGGTGTGGCGTCGATTTCGGCGGCGACGGCCTCGACTTCGTCGACGATGCAGGAGATTCTTCTCGAAGTTGCCCTCGGCGAAGCGCCAGGGTTGCCGTTTTGCGCCAGTCATCGTCAGCGAGTTCCTGGGGCTGCGGATCGTGCCGGTGAGGAAGCCGTGACCGAGCGGTCAGCGACCCGATGCTCAGCTCCTGCAGCAGGAAGCAGTTCGGCTTCGGGATCGCAGGTCCACAGGGATGCTCGGTCTGCAGCGCGGCGATCAGGTGGACCGCGTGGGCGCGGCGGATCGTCTCGGATTGACCTCGGAGAGGCCGATGTGCAGGATCTTGCCCTCGGCGATTAGTTCGGCGAGGGCGCCGATGGTGTCCTCGATCGGGGTGTTCGGGTCGAACGCATGGTCGTAGAGGTCGATGCGGTGACCCAGCCGCTTCAGTCGACCTCGACCGCGATCCGGATGTTCGCTGGGCTTCGTCGAGCACCCGGGCCTTCGCCGGCATGGGAGACCAGGCCGACTTCGTTGCCACCACGACCTGGTCGCGGCGCCCCCTCGGCCAGGCGATCAGTTCCTCGTTGATGTCGCCATGCAGTCTCGGCGGTGTCGATGTCGGATCACCCAACTGGAGCGCTCGATGGTCCGGATCGATTCAGCATCACTGCTGTAAGGGTCGAGGTCGTAGCCGGAGCATCGCCATCGTGCCGAGCCCGAGGCGCCGAGACGTCGAGTCCGCCGAGCGACACGTGCTTCATGACGGGCTCCCGACCTCGTCGAGCGCCAGCTGCCGCTCCCATCTGGGCTCTGGCTGTCAGCTCCTCGAAGTAGCCGGCGTAGAAGCTGGCCGCGTTGTTGACCAACACGTCGATCGCGCCGAAGCGATCGACGGTCGCCTTGACCGCCGCCTGGGCGTCCGGCGTGCTCGTGACGTCGAGCTGGACGACCAGCAGCTCGTCCGAGTCACCGAGCGCCCGCGCGACGGCGTCGGGGTTGCGGCCGGTCGCGACGACCTGATGGCCCGCGGTCAGCGCGGCCTTGGCGAACTCGAGGCCCATCCCGCGGCCGGCGCCAGTGATGAACCACGTCTGCTTGCTAGTCATGTCTATCCGACCTTTCCTGTCTGAGGGAAGAACGACGTCGGCCCCAATCAGTCAGGGCCTCCGGGAGGACCGGTGTTGGTCGCGGCCGCTCGCTGTGTCCAAGAAAGCACGGGATCGCGTCAGGTGAGGAGTCCCTGTTGATGGGCGAGCTAGGCTGGCAGGGACTCCCAGACGACGACCCGCCGGACAAATCCTAACGCTTTGAGGAGCGTGGACACCAAACAGGAGAAATCCGCGAGTTCCTCACCTCCCGCCGCGCGCGGATCACCCCCGACCAGGTCGAATTCAGACCTCGTACGGCCCTCGCCGCGTCCCCGGACTGCGCCGCGAGGAGGTCGCCGTCCTAGCCGGCGAGCATCCCAGTACTACACCCCGCCCTCGAGCGCGGAGACATGAACGGCGTCTCCGAAAGCGTGCTGGAGGCATTGGCTCGAGCGCTCCAGCTCGACGACGCCGAACGCGCCCACCTGTTCGACCTCGCCCGCGCCGCACACCCAACGCCGGCGCGGCCTCGTCGGCGCCAGGCCAAGCAGCCCGTCCGGCCCCAGGTCCAGTGGACCCTCGACGCGATCACCGGTGCGGCCGCGTTCGTGAGCAACGACCGCCTCGACATCCTGGCCACCAACCAACTCGGACACGCGCTGTATTCCGACCTCTACGACGCGCCCTCGCGACCCGTCAACACCGCCCGCTACGTGTTCCTCGATCCCCGAGCGGAGGCGTCCTACCCCGAGTGGGACCGAATCGCCACCGAAACGGCCGCGATCCTGCGCTGGGCCGCCGGGCGCGAGCCGTACAACCGCGAGCTCTCAGACCTCGTCGGCGAGCTCGCCACCCAGAGCGAGGCGTTCCGCACCCGCTGGGCCCAGCACAACGTTCGCTTCCACAACACCGGCACCAAGCGCTTCAACCATCCCGTCGTTGGCGAGCTCAGTCTGAGCTTCAACCGGTTGGACCTCGCCGCCGACCCCGGCCTGACGCTCTTCACGTACGCCGCCGAGCCCGGCTCGCGCTCCGAGGACGCGCTGAAGCTCCTCGGCAGCTGGGCAGCGACCATCGACGCCGCCCAGCCCGCGCCCGCAACCGACCAGAGCTAAAGCTGAGCCCGACATGCGTCAGCCTGAAGCCGTCGAGATCACAGGCCGGCTACACGACGCGTACCTGACCGGCCCCGAGGTCACGCCGGCTGCGAGCGTCCCGGTTGCCACCCGGACGGCGTGAGGGGCCGCTAGTGCTCGCAGCTTGGTATGAGCGGCCGGGACCGGCGGTGGAGGTGCTTCAGGTGGGTGAGATGGCCGCGCCCGAGCCGGGTCCCGGCGAGGTGCGGGTGCGGGTGAACCTGTCCGGCGTGAACCCCGGAGATACGAAGAAACGCGGCGACTGGGTCGGCTATGGGATGCCCTACCCCCGGATCGTTCCGCACAGCGACGGATCCGGCGTCATCGATGCCGTCGGGGAAAACGTGGACTCCGCCCGGGTCGGCCGACGGGTCTGGATATACGGGGCGCAGTCATACCGCCCATTCGGCACGGCCGCGCAGCTCACCGTAGTGCCCACCGAGCAGGCCGTCGATCTCCCCGACGAGGTCAGCGACGAACTCGGAGCGTGCCTCGGGATCCCCGGCATCACCGCCCACCGCGCCGTCTTCGCCGACGGCCCGGTCACCGGCAAGACCATCCTCGTACAGGGTGTGCTCGGCGCGGTCGGGTCGATCGCCGCACAGCTCGCCCGCTGGGGCGGCGCGACGGTGATCGGAACCGTCACGCGCGAGCGCGATCTCGAACTGGTCAACCCAGCCGTCGCGCACACCCTCGCGCTCGATCAGCCCGACGTGGTAGCCGCCATCCGTGCGGACGCACCTGACGGCGTTCACCGCATCATCGAGGTTGCGTTTTCCGAGAACGCTGACCTCGACGCAGCCGTCGCCGCCAACCACGCCGTCATCGCCGCCTACGCAACCCGCCACGACCGGCCCGAGATCCCGTTCTGGCCAATGCTGTTCGCCAACCTCACGATCCGGCTGCTCGGCAGCGACGACTTCCCAGCGGCAGCCAAATGCCAAGCCGCAGCCGACCTCACTACCGCCGCACGCGAGGGAGCCCTGTCAATACCGGCCGGCGATCCACTGCCGCTCGAGCAGATCGCAACCGCACACGACCGCGTCGACGCCGGCGCCCGCCAACGCGTGCCCGTGAAGATCCCCCACTGAGCGACCAGACCGACGCGACTAGAGGCGCCGAGACCTGCTCTCATCGTGGCGCGATCCTCGACGTTGATCGGTCAGCGCACGTCGTATGCGCGGAACTCGGGTGCCGCAGAGTTTCAGGACACCGCCGATCGGTGAGGCGTAGGGTCATTTTCGGTGTTCGCTCATGCCAGCGCGCCGGTGGCAGCCTGGCGATGCGCGATGGCTCGTGCCCTCGCCTGGGACAGTCCGACAGCTCGTCGCCTACGCTAGGGAGCCAGGCATGACGGCGATCGACCTGCGGGTCAAGCGGATCTACGATCTTGCGGAGCCTGGTGATGGATACCGGGTGCTGATCGACCACGTGTGGCCGCGTGGTGTCTCCCGTGAACGCGCGCAACTGGACGAGTGGGCACGCGAGCTGGCCCCCAGCGACGGACTGCGTAAGTGGTTTGACCACGTTCCCGAGCGGTTTGGGGAGTTCCGCGCTCGCTATAGGAAGGAGCTTGCCGGCCACGCTGACGAGGTCGAGGCCCTGCGTGCGCGTGCGGCCGAGGGGACGGTGACGATCCTGTACGCCGCGCGCGACCGCAAGCACAACAACGCGGCCGTCCTCGGCGAGTTGCTGCGAGGTGACTGACAGCGTCGGACAGCCAGCGGGCTAAGAGGCGGCGACCACGCCAAGCTTGCTCTCGATGCAGTCGAGGAGCTGGTGGTAGGAGTCGCAGAACGACTGCACGCCTTCGCGCTCGAGCTCCCCGGTGACGTTCGCGAGGTCGATACCGGCCGCCGACGCATCCGCCAGCGTCTTCTCGGAGCCTTCGGGCTCCGCGGTGAGCGTCGGCTTAACCTCGCCGTGGTCGGCGAACGCGCGCAGCGTCTGCTCCGGCATCGTGTTGACCACGTCCGGTCCGATCAGCTCCGAGACGTAAAGCACGTCTGGATAGTCGGGGTTCTTCGTTCCGGTACTGGCCCACAGCGGCCGCTGACGCTTCGCGCCCAGATCCTCGAGGCGCTCCCACTCCGGGCCGGCGAACTTCGACAAGTAGCGCCGGTAGGCGACCCGCGCAGACGCGAGCGCGACCCGGCCGCGAAGCGGCGAGCCCTCGGGCAGCCGCTCGTCGACCTTCGCGTCGATCCGCGAGAGGAAGAACGACGCGACGGAGGCGACGCTGTCCAGCGGCGCGCCGGCTTCGGCGCGGGCCGCGAGTCCGCGAAGGTAGGCATCGATCACCTCCTCGTAGCGCTCGATCGAGAACAGCAGCGTGATGTTGATGTTGAGCCCTTGGCGGGTGAGCTCCTCGATCGCCGGCAGGCCAGCTGTGGTCCCGGGGACCTTGATCATCACGTTCGGCTGAGCCAGCCGCTGCCATAAATCGGTCGCCTGCGCGATCGTGGCCTCGGTGTCATCCGCCAGGTCCGGCGTGCACTCGAACGAGATAAACCCGTCGATGCCTCCGGAGCGGTCAAATTCCGGACTCAGCAGCCTTGCTGCCTCGCGGACATCATCGAGCGCGAGCGAGAAGAACAGCTCCTGCGGGTTCCGCTGACCTGCCGCGACCAGGCCGCGCAATTGGTCGTCGTAGAGGTCAGAGGTCGTGATCGCCTTGGCGAAGATCGTCGGATTGGACGTCGCACCAGTCACGCTGTAATCGCCGATCAGCGTCGCAAACTCACCGCTCCCGAGCAGCTGGCGAGACAGCGTGTCCAACCAGATCGAAACCCCAGCCTCATGAAGACGTCGAAGATTCGGGTTTGGCGCCATGGTCGTTGCCGCGGCCTCCCCGGTCAGGTCAACAGTTACCAAGCGCCATTGTAAGACTCGGAGTCCAGAACCAGACGGATGTACCCGCTGATCAATGCAGGTCACGGCGACGAGGTAACCAGCCGCTCGACGCGGGCCGACCAGAGTGGGCGGACCTGCTTTGCTCGCACCTCGCGTCTCATCAGCAGTCCGACCGCCTCCCCCGCTCGGCGCGGGATGCGCGGCTGAGAATCCGCAGGTTGAGGAGCGCGGGCGGTCGTGTCGGGCAGGCCTTGCTCGGTCACCGCCGGTCACCCGTGGCTCGACGGTGATCCCGCTCAGGCGTTTGGTCGGTGCTCGGCGGCGTCATGGCGAGCGGTCGCCTTTTGTTCAAGTGCCATCGCTCCTGGATGGCCGGGTCCTGGCCATGGCGTGAGCAGCAGCAAGAGTCGGGCGTCGGTGCGGGCGTGGACTGCATGGCGCTCATTGGGAGCGAATTCGATGAGCAGGCCGCTGCTGCCGCTGATGCTCTCGCCGGTCGTGGTTGTGATCTCGACCTCGCCGTCGAGCACGGTGACCCAGGCGCGTTCGTGCACCTGGTGATCGTCGAGGCTCTCACCCGCGGGAATCAGCAGGGCGATCGCGCGCGCATCGTCGGTGGAGGCGAGGATCTCAGGGGCGTGTGGTTTGAGGTTCAGGTTCTCGATCGCCCAGCTGTTCATTGGTTCTCCTTGCTGCGGTCTGGTCAGATCGATTGGCGGTAGCCGAAGAACTCGTGATCTTGGTTGTAGCCGCCGTAGCCGCCGCCGACCTCGGAGAAGTGGGCGACGAACTCGATCCCCTTGATCCACTTGACCTGCTTGAAGCCGAGCTCGATCTCGTTGCGGAGTCGGAGCGGGGCACCGTGGCCGAACGAGAGGGACGCATCGTTCATGTCGTAGGCGAGCATCGTGAGCCGGTGGCCCATGTGCTCGATCGGGTGCGCGTCGTAGTAGATGCCCTTGTCGGCCCCTTCTCCGAGGGAGTAGAAGACGACCCACTTCGCTGCGGGCTGAGGCTTGACCAAGTCCAAAATAGTTCGCATCGAGACGCCGCCCCATTTCGCGACGCCGGACCATCCCTGGATGCAGAAATGCTGGGTGATCTGCTCGTGACGCGGTAGCGCGCGCAGCTGCGCGAGGCCCAGCTCGACAGGATTCTCGACCAGCCCGTGAATCCTCAGCCGGTAGTCGGCGAAGTTGCTGTCGAACAGCGCCTTGTACTCGTCTGAGTCCGGGTACTGGCCGTTGTGCCAGAAGTACGGCGAGATGTCCTTCTCGCTGTACTCACCGGGCTTCGGATCGACGTGCTCGAAGAGGTGCT
>CAWBID010000047.1:0-6627 GCA_963788715.1 uncultured Solirubrobacterales bacterium | reverse complement strand
GATATTGTCGCCGCGGATCCCGTTGAGAAAGGTTGGGTCAGTGCCGAAATCCAGAGTCGTAAAGACCAGCGGCGCTTCTGGCAATGGCTCAGCCTTCGCGCGGTGGCGCTCGAAGGCTTGTCAATATTGAGAGGATGAGACCCCTTCTCCAGGGAAAGGCCTTAATTGCGCTTAGGACTGACGAATGTTGGCCGTAAAAGGAATCGGCGGGTTCGCTTCGGAGTCGATGCAAACATGACATAAAAGAGGTTTATTTAAAAAGTCTTTGATATTATAACTCTAATAAGAGTAAGAATATCTTTCTGGGGCTCTCCATGTCACTATAAAAGCTGGTATTCTGGGATTTTCATCATTTCAGTGGGACCGCCGCCCGTAAAGCCTAGAAATAGGCTGTTTATGCTTGCGTGTAATCGATCGTCTTTTCGGCGACCTCTGCCGGTGACGAGGATCACTTTGGAGCATTTCGAGCCGTTGCGGGATCGTCGCAGAAAAACTCACAGCCGCATTTACGAGCACTTCCAATTTTTCGCCAGCGGATGCCATCGTCATCAGGCCGAAGAAAAACAATTGCCCGAAACATGCCGGCGATCATATCGGATCCCATCGGATGGTCCAACTAAACCGGTGGATGGAAAAGAGAGCGGCTTTAGCCGGCGTTGGCCTTGCGCGAGTGCCGCCTGGCTTTAAACCGGGCAATAACCCAGCCGTATCACGGCCACCTGAGAGTGAGCGCGGTATTTGATGGCGATGCTTTCGGGAAAATTGAGGGAATTGTAGATGTGGAGGGTGGCCAAGGTTGAGGCATGGCTGCCTGTAAATGGTTAGTAACAATTAAATCTCCGCCGTTCGGGGAGATTTTAATCGTCGCTGTTAGATGCCAATTGTGAGTGCCATCCGGTGGGGTGGAAAAGACGGATGGATTTATCGCTTTTTTCCCTGCCCCGGCAGTGGGCTAGCCGGGCGGCCTTCGTGTGAAAACCGCCCGACCTGCCGTTCGCAGGGCTCCAGTCGGCGCTCGGGTCGCTTCCCAGCGTTGCCCTATCCTCCGCTGAAGCAAATGGGTTGCTTGAACCTTTGGTGGAAGTGTCGTCAAAAGGGGTGTTTCCCGTTTCCGTTTCCCTGGGGGCCTATAGGCGGGGAAAGGGAAACGGCTGGTGATGGCGGAACTCGATTGAGTTGATAGCCTCTGCTATCGTGGGTCACCACGTCAGTCTCGGCCAGTTGAGCCAGGCAGGAGCAAACCGTGGCGGTGCGCAGGCCGCAGAGCTTGCGCAACTGCTGGACGGTGACGGGTTGATCCAGGCCGGCCAGGATCTGCTGGACGCGCTGGAGAGCCGAGGGTTCAGAACCGGGTTCAGGATGGGAGGAGTCCTCCGCAGCGACCGAGAGGGCCAAGGCTGAACCGGCTTGAGTCAGTTGGAGCGGAATGTGGTCTTGGGAGGCGGCGGCCCGATGTTCGGTGGACAAGGTCAACTGGGCGCCGCGCCGGCGCATGTAAAGATTGGAGTCACCCCAGCCGTGCAGTTCACTTGAGCCACGCAGGGCTTGGCCGGGCCGAGTGGAGTTGGCATCTTTTCTGGCGTGGTGAACGAGTAAGACCGCGACGTGGAATGTTCGTTGGAGTTGGCGCAAGTAGGAAAGCAGTCCGGCGATCTGTGAGGCGTCGTTCTCGTCGACCCGATGCAGCCGGATCAGAGGATCGAGAATGAGCAAACGCGGTTGGAGTGCCTGGACGGTGTTGGTGAGGCGTTCCCGGTCCTTCGGTGCGTCCAAGCGGAGCGTCGGAGCGGTGATCACCTCGACCGGCAAAGACTGGAAGTCGACACCGGCCGCCGAGCAGATCCCTTCCAAGCGCCGGCGCACCACGGCCAGGGAGTCTTCGGCGGGAAAGAGGAGCACGGGTCCGGTGCGCCGGACAGCAAAGCGGCGCAGACAGGGAGTGCCTGAGGCGACACTGACGGCCAGATCCAGAGCCAGGAAGCTCTTGCAGCATTTAGGTTCGCCGCCGAGGATGCCCACGGCTTGGTCGGACCAGAGCCCCTGGACCAGCCACTGGGTGAGCGAAGCCGAGTCGATCGAGAGCTCGCTGGCGCGTTGGACGGGCAGTTGGTTCATGAGCGTTTGGGCGGCTTGGGGTCCAGGGCAAAGACCTCGAAGAAGAGCTTTTCATCAATCTGTTCGCGTTCCTGGTGAAGGGCGGCAGCCAACAGATCATTGGCCATGTTCATGAGCAGGCGCAGGTTGCCGGCGGCATGCTCGCAGAGGGTCTGGAAAAGCGACGGGTTCATGAGCTTGGGATTACCGGCCATTTTGAGCAGGTGGTTCAAGCACTGGAGCAGTTGGGACGGGGTCAGGGCTTCGGTGCGCAATCGGGCCCGGATGCGGCTGGCGATGGGTAAGAGGTCGGCCTCTTCCAGGCGGTGAGCCAGGCGAAGATCGCCGGCCAGGACGGTGGTCAGGATGGAGCGGGAATCCAGCTCGACGCTGGACAAAAGCCGCAGTTCGCTCAAGGCCGAGGGGGTCATTTCCTGGGCTTCATCGATCAGGAGCACCGGACGATAGAGAGAGTTTTCGATGTGATGGAGCCATTTTTCCCGCAGAGCTTTGGCGCTGGCCCATCGGTTGTGAGGCGCCAGGGGAACCGAGAAAGATGGCCCAGTTCGCGATAAAAATCGGCCAGCGAGGCCTGGGGCCGACTCAAAACGCCGACGACCACATCGCGCAAGTTGCCCAGGTGCTCGGCCAGGATGCGCAGAGCGGCGCTCTTGCCGGTGCCGGGATCGCCGATCGCCAGGGCGAAGCCGCCTTCGCCGATTTGCTGTTCGATGCGCCAGCAGAAGCTCTCGATCGGGGGCGCGCTCCACAAGGCGGAGGTGGGCACTTCGGGTGAGAAGGGGTTGAACTTCAGACTATAAAGAGAGAGGAGTTTTTTATTCATGAGTGGTGCGGATCGGTTGGATTGCTGCTTGGGCAGATAAGCCGGAGGCAGTCCGGTGAGGCGTATTGTTGAATTATCTTTTGCAGGAGCGGCGCCATGCTGGAGGGCGCCGGCGACACGGCCGCCGTGGGCCTATCCAGTGCAGAGCCTTTAGCGGCGCGCTCGCCTTGGGCGTTTTTGTGTTTATCCAGGGGAAAGAGCCGGCAGAGGATGGCGCCGGTTTTGGGATCAGCCAGATGGACCTGCTCAAATCCCAGGAAGCCGCCCGCACACTGAGCCGTTGGAAATGGTGGTAGCGGGAAGGGACCTCAAAACGAATACCCTTCAGACTGATGGTGCCGTCGGAGCGGCGCTGGGTGCGGACCGTTTCGGCGGTGAAGGCCATTTTAAGTTCGGCACTGGATGGACAGGGCCGCCCGACGTCGCGGTGATGGAGATAACGTTGCAGAGGGGCTTCTCCCAGTTCAGAGTGGACAGACCGGTTGTATTCCATCTCGATCCAGGCCAGCGTGGCTTCGTTGAGCTGATCAAGAGTCAGATCGGCGACGCCTTCGAGCATCGGCAACAGACGTCCTTCGATCCCGTTCCAAAAGATCTCCTGTTTGCCATTTTGGAAGGGCGCATAGGGCAGCGTGTTTTCGTGTAGGATACCCAGTCGTGCCAAGCCCTCCGTGGTCTCGGCGGCGAGCATGGCCGAGCCATTGTCGCTCATCAGAGCCCGGGGCAAGGCTCGCTTTTGCAAGGCCTGACACAAACCGTGACAGAGCTCTTCGGCTCCTTCGGCCAGATACCATTGGGCATGGCAGCACAAGCGGGAATGATCATCGAGAATCCCGAGCATCAGCGGGTAAACCCAATGGCCTTTATCGAGCAAGACACGCAGCGAGCCGTGATGAAAATCCAGATGCCACAGAGCATTGACATACTCGCTCTCATAGCTGCGGATCTCCCGGGCCTCGATGCGATGCTCGGTGGCCTGGGCGCCCGGACTATGAACCGGTCCACGGCGTGGGCGCTTGATCAAGCCGTGAACTTTCATGAAGCGCAGAACCGAAGCATAGGAAGGAACTGCTGCGCCAAGAGTCGGCTCCTTTTCGATCAGCACGGCCAGGTTGTCGACGTGCAACTGGTAGCTCCAGTTAGGATGCTGGCGATATTGGGCACTCAGCAGTTCGCGCACCTTCGGACTCAAAGCGGGATGCCCGCCCTGGTCAGAGCGGATCTTGCGGCGCAACGCCTGCACAGGATCCTTCTTCTCGTTACGGGCGGTATAAAACCACCGCTCGATCGTCGAGAGACCAAATTGAACCCATTCCCCGGTGATGGGATGATGCCATTTTTGGCGGCCAGCTTTTGAGTTGCTCCTGGAGCTCGCCCCGCTCTGGAGGAGCAGCTAACAATGGGCCGATCACGCTGAAGCGAAAGCGCGCCCATCGCTCGTGGGAACGAGGAAGCCCGGAAGGATTAGACATCGCGTCGTTCATTTTTTTTCGCTCGCCGTTGTGGCGATGTCTGGCTTTTACACCGCTGCCGGTGTTGCGGCCACCGGCATCCTCTGCGGGAGTTGGAATGAACCTCACATAGCGAGCTCCTTCCAGGCGGTGGGGGTGGTGATCGGCCTCAGGAACTGGAGCACGGCCAGCAGGCGCTGGCGCTCCTCGAGCTCAAAGCTCAACCACAACGACAAAGGCAGCGTCCGTTCGCACAGCGGCGGCATGAACCGGGCCCGGGCGGCTTTCCAGAAGGAGCTGCGGACAAAGATCTCCAGCCACCATTGGCGCCAACGCTTCACCGTGCGCGCGTCGATTTGCAATGCTTCACGGATCCGACGGACCCGTCCTGGCTTCAGGCCATGAATCATCGCCGAGACCAACACGACCACCAGGCCCGCATAGACCCTGCGCCCCAGGAAACGCACCGACTCCGGAGTTCGCCGTCGCCGGCAATCTTCTTCGGCGCAACAAAAGCTATAGCGTCGGTCCCATTGCGGGCCGCCACGAGGTTTGCGATCGTAATCGGCACGGTGCAGCTTCCCGCGGCAAAAAAGACAGCCCTTTTGACAAGCCTCCTGGGCCAAATCCGCATCGACTTTCTCCAGCAGTTGGTGTAACTCTTGATCCGCCAGATGGCTCTGGCACCAAGTCTCTCCGTTCATAGTTTTCACACCTTAAGACGGAAAGCAAAAGCCCCTTGGGAGCAAGCTCCCAAGGGGCTTCAAATTACAGGGCCGGATCGATCACATAAGCTGAGGGACAACGCGCTTTTCCATCGCTGACCTCGCAGAAAACCGCTTTATTCTCCCTCGATTTTCGACCGAAATCTCATGCCGTGCCCCAGGCTCCGCGAGCTGAAACGACCGGATCGTCTTACTCGACAGCAGTGCGTACAACTTTGCCCGCTTCAGGGGATATCGCATAAGCACTTGTTGGACCCGCAAATAGCGAGACATATATGGATCAGTGGGCTGTTGCATATTGCGGTGCATTAATTATGTGCGTCGTATTTTTGTTGGAGAGCGACAGGAATAATGCGGGCCTAGTTTCTTCATCGAAAAATCTTTTTATCGAATATTTTTCTTTCTCATATAGTGGCATTTTAATTAGGTCAAATTTTTTGGCAACAAACCTCATCTTCCTTTCCTGCACATCGAAGATACTTCCCTATATCCCTGGATTTAGCATCATTAGACCGTTCCAGCAGCAGAACGCGGAGGACAGGTTTGCGTTGGGGAGATCTCCATTTCAATATTTGTATCAGACATTATGTGTTCTTTAATAGCAGGGCATTTTACTTTAGACCATGCTAATCTCTCTCGGATACTTTTATAACATATTCAATTTTGTGGCTTTAGCCACAGATATAGTTTCAACCTCCAAGCGGGGGGAACTGCCGCTCAAATTCATGTCTTCAAATATCCCATTCCGACAATCATCGGTTGTCGGTCTGATTGTTTACTTTGCCTACCACCACCAAATCAACCCAAGATAACGATATGATTGGTAATGAAACTTAAAACTTCGACAGGCTTCTTGGTTCTCGCATCGATTTGCACCGCCTATAGTACTATCCGGGCGAGCGATCTATCCCTACACGAACTCCCCGACGAGGAGGGTCTCCCTTACGCTATCATAAAAAGTTTATCCTTTGTATCGGGAGTTTGCGGATATTTTTGGTCGGTTGGCTTTGCCAGGAGGATCCCCCTGGGCAAAAGGAAACCGTTGGCCGCCAGAGTGTATAAGTGCAATGTCGCGCCGAGTGTGTCCTTGATCAGAAACCGGAAAAGAACGAGCTTACCGATCGCGGTACGGCTTTCATCGACCGTGTGGGCGCGTTTCATGTTGGCGGCATTGATCAGGCCGAAGTCGGCATTCATGGTGGTGCGAATGAGGCCCGCGTCGACAAGGTCGGCAACGCCGTTCAGCAGCCGGCCCTGTTCGTCCATGTCGGCAGTGTTATAACGCGACCGGGTGAAAACGAATTCCCAGTGGAGCTGAATACTCTTGGACTTCAACTTGACGATATCCAGGGGCCGGGCCGGATTCTCGATCAGCACGAGGGCGCCATGCGGGGCGAAGGCCTCGACGATCTCGTCGAAATGCTCCTCGGTGTGAGTCATCGCGAGCACGTAGTTAACGCCTTGAGGCACGACCGCCTTCACCTGCTCAGCGATCGGTCGTCGATGATCGACC
>CAWBID010000046.1:0-25333 GCA_963788715.1 uncultured Solirubrobacterales bacterium | reverse complement strand
AACTCGGACGGCTGTTCTGGCCCGAAGGCTCACCACGAACCCGTGGACGCTTGGCACGACGAGGCTTGAACCGCCTCAGCCAACTGGACGTCCTTGAGCCGCTCGCGCGCCGCGTCGGCGGTGAGCGCTCCGGTAGCGCCAGCACAACCTTCGCGGTTGGTCGCGCCGGCCAGCACATCTTGCAAGCCGGGCAGCAATCGGGACGGCGAGTGCGGCGAGCACACACACCGGGCGCGCGCTATCTCGCACATACCCTCGCGGTCGCGCAACTCTTCGTCGACCTCGTGGACGCCGAACGTCGAAGGCGCTTGGAGATCGCCGCGTTCTCGCCAGAGCCGGAGTGCTGGCGACCCTACACCGGAGCGTGGGGCGCTGGCCTGACGCTCAAGCCCGACGCCTACCTGAAGCTTGCGGTCGGTGACTTCGAGTACTCGTGGTTCATCGAGCAGGACATGGCGACTGAGGCACAGACCACGATTGAGAGCAAGGCCCGCAGATACCACGACTACTACCGCACCGGCACCGAGCAGGCAGCACGCGGCGTGTTCCCCCGCGTGCTGTGGATCGTGCCGAACACCGCGCACGCTGAGCGGGTCCGCGAAACACTCGAGCGGCTTCCCGCCGACGCCCAGCGCCTATTCGCTGTCACAACCACGGCCGAGGCCCTCACGCTGCTGAGTAGCGAGGCACGCCCATGAGCACGACCAAGCTCGCGCTCTATGAGGACGGCACGCAGACCTGGGGCTTGATCGAGGCCGATGCGCTGCTGACGCTTGTCAAGCTGCCGGACGCCTGTGTCGACGCGGTCGTCTGCGACCCGCCGTACGGGATCGGGTTCAAGGGTGAAGCCTGGGACGGCACGGCGATTAGTCGCGCCGTCAGTACCGAGGGGGAGCGGCTGAGCACCAACGAGGCGTTTGAGCGCTGGACCCGAGTGTGGGCGGAGCAGTGTCGGCGGGTGCTCAAGCCGGGTGGGTACATGGTGGCCTTCGGCGCTCCACGCACCTTCCACCGGCTGGTGGCGGGCGTCGAGGACGCGGGACTCGAGATCCGCGACCAGTTGCTCTGGCTCTACGGGACGGGGCTACCGAAATCTCGGCGGCTGCCCGGCGGGTTGGGCAGTTCGCTCAAGCCAACCTACGAGCCGATTTTGCTCGCCCGCGCGCCGCTGGTCGGTACAACCATGAGCAACTTGGAGGAGTGGGGCACGGGCGCGCTGAACATCGACGCCGCTCGTATCGGTGAGGCCGGGTACTGGCCAGCGAACCTCACCCTCTCACACGCCCCTGACTGCGCCGAGACCGGCTGCGCGAAGGGATGCCCGGCCGGACAGCTCGACAGCGCCCGTCCCGACTTTCTTCGCCAGCCGCCTCTACTTCTGCGCCAAGGCCTCGAGGAACGAGCGCGAGTCCGGGTGCGAGCAGCTACCAAAGAGATTAGTCCAGCTCTATAACGGCCACCGACATCCTCCGCGCGTTGTAAGCAACACGCACCCGACCGTGAAGCCACTGGAGCTTATGCGCTGGTTGGTCCGGCTTATCACCCCGCCTGGCGGGCTGGTACTCGATCCGTTCACCGGCAGCGGCACGACCGGAGCGGCGGCGGTGATGGAGGGTCGGATGTTCTTGGGGTTTGAGCGCGAAGCGGCGTATGTGGATATCGCCTGCGCGCGCCTCACACACTGGGCCGCAATCGCGGAACAGCGAGAGGTACTGCCATGAAGGGCCAGGCAGTCCCCTTGGAAGAACAACAACAACGAAAGGAGGCCCGAAGAAAGGAGGCAGTTATGTCAAAAACCAATCACCAAGAGGAGATCGATGAGGAAGATCCGCGGATCGTTCAAGCGATCATCTACCTGAGCGAACCTCGGCCAACCGAAGGGGGCGAGCCAAGCGACGAACCGTCACTCGATACTCAGCGTGAGATTTGCCGTTTGAAGGCGGCGAAGATTGGCGCGGAGATCGGCGTCGAGTTCGTTGACAAGGTCGCGGACCTCCGGTTGAGACCGATGTTGTTTCGGGCGACGGTGCTGTGCGAGTACGAGCGGATCGACTACCTGATCATCTCCTCACTTGATCGGCTGCCAGACAATCGCAACCAGGCGCTCGTGACCGGCCTAAAACTTGGCCGCAACGGTGTGACTCTGGTGACCCCCAACACGGAGGTTGATCCCCCGTTGATGGGCGCGACATTGCTCAGCCGAGACTAACCCTCCAGGGTGGCGCCACAGTGACATCTGTTCGCTGGTGGCGCCACCCGGTGGGCGTGGATGGCCCCACGGCGAGCGGAAGGACTCCGGTCTTTCTGCCCGCCATCAAGGCCATTCAACCAAAGGAGGAACCCGCTCATGGCGATCACTAAGGCGCAAGAAATCTATGACAAGGTGAACGAACTGGTCGAGTCCGGCGTCGAGAAGGCGGAAGCGTTCAAGCAACTGTCCGAGACCCTGAACCGTCCCTATGACAGCGTGAGAGGCAGCTACTACTCGCACAAGACCAAGATCGAGGGCGGTGGAAGTCGCCCGAGAACCAGGCGCCGAGAGACCACACCGGAGAACGCGCTAGCCGACGCTCGGGCCTCCCTGGAGCGCTCGATCACCAACATCGACAAGGAGGTCGAAACAGCCAAGAGCCGGGCCAGACGAGGCCAAGGCCGAGCATGAAGCGCTCAAGGCCAGCGCCGCCGATAGGAAGAAGGCCATCACCGAACGCCTAGAGGCGCTGAAGTGAGAAGAACGTGGGCCGGTCGGGGTTACACACCTTGACCGGCTCGCTTTACCAATTTACAGGTTGCTTAAATCACGACTTAACGGGAAAATCGTTAAGCCATATTAACCGAGAAGGGAGGGACATAAATGACACAAAAGCAAGTAAGAACAGACTACGGCGCCGATACGGAATTGCAGGAGGTCGCGGCGATATATGCCCGTGTGTCCAGCAGCGGGCAGCTTGGGCGGGGCGATGACGAGGACGGCGATGGCTACTCGATCCCGGCACAGGTAAAGGCATGTGAACGTGAGGCCGAAGCGCGTGGCGCTACGGTTATCAAGGCGTACATCGAGCGTGCCGAGTCGGCACGCAGCGACGACCGGCCGGTGCTCCAGCAGATGATGCGCGAGCTACCGACACTTGGGGTCCGTTATCTCATTGTCCACAAGGTCGATCGGTTGGCCCGTAACCGACTGGATGACGCGACGCTCTACGAGCGCTTTGTTGGCATGAACATCACGCTGGTATCAGCCAGCGAGAACATCGACGAGACGCCCGCCGGTCGCCTCATGCACGGGATGCTCGCTACCTTCGCCGAGTACTACTCGAACAACCTGGCGACCGAGATCAAGAAGGGTCTGCGCCAGAAGCACGAAAACGGCGGTACTCCATTCAGGCCACCCATCGGCTATCTCTCCAAGCGCACGCTCATCGGCAACCAGGACATCCGCACCGTCGTCGTTGACCCAGAACGTGCGCCCTTCATACAGGAAGCCTTCGATCTCTACGCGACCGGCAACTGGACGACAAAGACACTGGCCGCGCATCTGAAGCAGCGAGGGCTTCGTAGCCGTGAAACGCCGAAAGTGCCCGCGCGTCCCCTCTCGGCCAGCCGTGTTCAGGAGATGCTGCGAAACCTCTACTACGTCGGGATCGTGATCTATCGCGGACATCGCGCGACCGGCCGTCACGAGACGCTGATAGACCGCGACACCTTTGATCGGGTGCAAGCGCTCCTCTCTGCCCGCTCAGTAGCCGGAGACCGGCCGCACAAGCACCAGCACTATCTACGGGGAACGCTCTACTGCGCCGAGTGCGGCGGACGACTGCTCTACGGCAAGTACCGAGGCAACGGAGGCCAGTATGAGTACTTCTGCTGCATCGGCCGTCTCACGCGCAGACAGGGAGGACGCTGCCAGACCAGGCACTACCCCGTCAGCCAGGTCGAGGACGCCATAGCGGAGCACTACCGCACCGTCCACGTCACCAAGCGAGTACGAGACGCCATCTGGTCGGACGTGCGCCGTGACGCCAGCGAGCGGACCGCCATCGTCGTCAAGGACATCGAGCGTCACCATCGCAAGATCAAGACACTTGAGGAAAACCAAACTCGGCTCGTACAGCTCTCCTACCAAGGGCTCGTCTCTAACGAGGTGCTCGCCTCCGAGCAGCAGCGCCTCGAAGTCGAGAAGCTCCAGGCCCAACGGCTACTCGAGGCCGCCGAGCTACACGCCCAAGACATCGAGACCTCACTCGACGGTGCCCTGGCAAAGACCAGGACGCCCCACGCGACCTACCTCGCCAGCACGCCCCTAGAGCGACGCCTACTCAACCAGACGTTCTTCAAGCGCATCCTCGTCGGAGACGAGGGCACGATCGAGAGCGCCGAGCTAACACCCGTATACGCAGCCCTGTCCACGTGGGAGCCACGCCTGGGCAAGAACCAACGTCATCTAAAGGCCGTCCCGCGGCCCACCGAAGGTGGCCAAAAAGCAAACCCCGACCCCGTTTCTCGGGGCCAGGGTTTACACAACGGCCAAATGGTGGAGCCAACCGGGATCGAACCGGTGACCTCCTGCTTGCAAAGGCGGTCTGGGCCTCGGTGGGTGGTGTCGGTAGGGCGGGGATGCCGATAAAACAAGGGTTTGCGCGATCGTTGGCGATCGCTGGTGGCGGGTGTTTTCCGCATTTGCTTGATCTCCGCTTGATCTCTCCTACCATGCGACGTCCTGTCAACCAGCGCCGAGTCCACCTCCCATCGGCGTGGCTAGGCTTGGCTCCCTCGGGCGCTGCGACCGTTACGTCGGCATCACGCAGACGCCCCTGCGCTTACTCAATGTTATTCAGAAGCGCTTCCGCCCTGACTATTCCTAGCTCGTATCGATGGGGCACCTTGTCGCATTGGGCGAGCGCAGCTGATTCGCGGGCGTGGGCGCGTGCGGCCGGCTCCTCGCCCAAGTCGTGCTCAGCCTGAGCGAGGCCGAACAAGGCATCAGCACTATTGAGTCGGTAGCCCCACAGATCCGTTAGAGCAAACGCGTCTTCATAGCTTCGCTTGGCGTCCACCGGGCGATCAGCAACGCGATGAAAGCGACCCCAAGCGATCAGTATCTTTGGTTCGGCCTCAATCAGATTTGTCCGGCGGCAACGTTCCGACGCCTCGATGAGATGGCGCTCGGCAGAGTCGATATACGCTCTGCGGCGCTCACTACCCTGCCGAGCGTGTTCTCCGTATGCGATCTCTACCGTGCCCAGAACGCACTCGAGATGGACCACATCTCGCGCGAACCTATCCCGCGCCGTGGGCTCCCTCAGCCGCTCGCACGAAACGCCGGGCCAGGGCTCTATCTTCCGCAAGTATCGCCAACTCTGCACGGAGACGATTTACAATTCCAAGCGATTGGGCATCATCATTGAACATCCGTTCCGCCTTGCGAAACTCTTCCCCCGACCGTCGCCGGTAACCGCAGAGACCGCACAGATAGCCAAGATCTGAATGGCCGATCGCCTCATTGTTTCGCGAAAATGCACCTGCGTCGTCGTTCTCGGTGTGCGCACCCTCAGTTGAGTGCTTCGACAACCGCCTAGCAGACCGAATCCTCTCGCCGATCCGCTCTTCAGCATCGCGCAGGCGACCAAGCGGTATGAAGCAACGAACGCCGAGGTTCCCGACATCAACCGGATAGTTCGTGCTTTCTCGTGGCTCGGTCTCGATCGCCCGCAGAAATGCTCGCACTGCATCATGGGGACGTCCCATGGCGCAGACTGCATTGCCAAATAGGTTCAGGAGCCCGGCTCGGTTAACCCGGATCTTGCGTTAGGGACCCCGCCCCGGGTGGTCCGGGGCGGGGTATTGTCCGGCTGAGCTTGGAGAATCGGGGTTGTTGAGATCCTTGTTCCCCGGCTCAGGAGGTCACCTTGAGGGTGCAGCGTGATGGCCGCGATTTCACGGTAGAGGTCACGGCGGACGGAGAGGGTTTGGTCGGTCACGCGGGCGCGGCGTTGCTCGCTCGGGTCGCGGACAGGACGGGGCTGACGAGCGCGCTCTCAAGCGGCCTTTCTGGGCTGAAGGAGCGCCGCTCTGGTCACGATCCGGGCCGGGTCGTGCGGGATTTGGCGGTGATGCTCGCCGATGGCGGGGAGTGCGTCTCCGATCTCTGTGGGCTGCGGGAGCAGTTGGCGTTGTTTGGTCGGGTCGCATCAGATTCGACGGCGTACCGGATGATCGAGCGGATCTCCTCTGAGCCGCTCCTCGTGGATGGTTTGCGCGCCGCGCACGCCCAGGCACGCACTCGCGCGTGGCGGCTCGGCGTGAAGCCTGAACGGGTGACGATCGACGTGGACGCGACGCTCATAACCTCGCATTCGGAGAAGGATGGTGCGGCGGGAAACTTCAAGGGCGGTTATGGCTTCGCGCCGATCATGGCGTACTGCGATGAGAGCAGCGAGGCGCTCGCGGGAATGCTCAGGCCGGGCAACTCTGCAGCGCACAACGTCTGTGACCAGATCACCGCTTGCGAAGACGCGCTTGAGCAAATACCCGTCGAGCACATCGAGGAGATGAACATCCTGTTGCGCTGCGATTCAGCCGGGATGGCGCACGATCTCCTGGACTGGGCCCGTGAGGGACAGATCGCCTTCTCGGTCGGGTTCGACCTCACCGACGCCGTTCGCAACGCGATCCTCGCCTTGGGAGAGACCGCTTGGATTCCGGCGCTGGACAAGGACGGCGGAGAGCGCCCGAACGGGCAGGTCGCGGAGATCACCCACCTCGTCGATCTGAGCACTTGGCCTGAGCGTTCCAGGCTGATCGTCCGGCGTGAGCGCGCGCATCCCGGCGCGCAAATGTCCTTCACCGACCATGACGGGCACCGCTTCCAGGTCTTGCTCACAGACCAAGACGATCCCGACATCGCCGTGTTGGAGCGCCGTCAACGCCAGCGCGCTCACGCCGAGGATCACATCCGCAACGACAAGGACACCGGTCTCTCAAAGCTTCCATTCAAGGATTTCCAGATGAACCAGGTGTGGCTCTACCTCGTGCTGATAGCGCACGACCTCATCAGCTGGACACAAACACTGCTGCTCACAGGAGCGCTAGCGAAGGCCTCTCCCAAGCGCCTGCGCTACACGATCCTGCACACCGCCGGGAGGCTCGCGTTTCACGGACGACGCGCCCAACTCAAACTGCAACGCACATGGCCCTGGGCCCGCGAACTCGCCGCGGCCTTCACAAAGCTGCAAGCGCTCCCATCCCCCGCCGGCTGAACCACGCGGGGCTACCCGACGATCACAGCAACGATGCCCGCCGACAGGCCAAGCGAAGCATGCTCGAAAACCAGCCGCGACAGGCTCCCCGACCCGACCCACAACACGATCCACACTCCACATCAACCCAAGAACCCACACCGCCCGCGACCACCCCCAACAACACCACAAAAAAACACCACTCACACCACTAACGCAAGATCCGGGCTAGCTCCCGCTCGAACCCATCGAGGACGAGGAGAAACCGGTGCGCCTGAAGATTCGTGAGCAGCGCGCTCAGCTTCTGGTTGTCAGTAAGGGGTGTCGGGCGTTTGCTTCCTTCCTCTTCGGTGTAGGCCAGTGCCTCGTCGAGAAAGCGCGCGAAGAAGCCATCGGGTTCGTAGAAGGACCACCAAAACGCGCCATGAGGACGAAGAGCAGGCGAGCGGTGTTGGGTCGCTGCGACGCTCTTGCGCTCCCTTTGGCTGCCTGCACTGCCTAGAACGTCATGCAGCAACCAGGTCCATGCGAGGCTGGACTTGCCCATGCCGCCGAACGCCACCATGACAAGCACCGATGGTTCGTCAGCCAGCCACCACTCAGTCAGGTGCTTCCTCTCTGCCTGTCGCCATCCAACGTTGGCCTGCAAGGCAAACCTGTAGGGAAAGTAAGGATCCGGAGGCACGGGTATAGGGATTGCATCGGTTTCCCGCACCGGAAGGTCAAGCTGCTTTCGCAGCTTCGATAGTTCCTCGCGGATGCCCTCGAGTTCATCGAGCGAGACTCGGTTATAAATGGGTGAGCTTGGCCTCGTAGCTCGTTCGCGAAGGGCGCGCCGAGCGGCGCCCGGAACCGCCTTGAGAAGGGATCGGATATCTATTTCGAGCGTTGTGACATCCAGTCCCGCAGCCACGAGCCGCTCTGTGAGCCGCTCGACCAGATCATCGCCCGTCGAATCAGCGAGCGAATTAGTGTCAAACACTCCGGCGTACCGGGCGACAAGGGAGGCTACGTTCGGAGGTAGTGTGTGGTCCAACACTTGCAAGACGTGCGTTGGATCCGCATCGGCTTCGTCGCAGAGGGACCGAACCTCGGCGTCAAAAACTTCACGTACTACCTTCGTAACCTCTCGGGTAGCCTGCTTGTTAGCAATAAAAGGCTCTATGAAATGCCACGTCAGACTGGCTAGCAGGTTACCTCCGACACTAATTCCAAATCCGATCATGTCAAACCCAGCGGGCACGTCCGGCCGATTGGGATGTCCAGTCACTCAGCAGATGTTATTTGTCGCGGCGCGTCGGCGATGGTCGAAAGCCTTAGCCTGTCCTGGAGCTTGGGAGTCGCAGCTCATCGTCTCGTGTGCCGAGCTGCCCTCTGTCGCGCGTGCATGTTACCTCGTTGCCTCGCACCCATGGGAGTATGCGTGGGCGTCGAGCGCCTACGTCAGGCACTCGACGATCCAGAACTTCACGCGCCCCGCGCGACGCTTGGGCACGGGACGGCTCGCAGCGGAGTCCCAGAGTCGCACGGGACGGCCGCGACGCGGGTTGACGTGCGGCCACAGCGCCGCGACGGTGTTTTCCGCATCTGCTTGATCTCTCCTACCAAGCCGCGTCCTGCCAACCAGCGCCGAGCCCATCCCCGGGGGCGTCATCCTGACTGCGATTAGCCTACGAGAGGTGTTCCGTATATCTACGGTTATGCTTCCGTTTCTTGCTACAATACTGGGTATGAGCTTGGCTTATGCAGATGAGGCGATTCGTATCAGGCAGCTTGCTCCGCTGACTGAGCGCGATATCGCTCGGGCTACGGGAGCGGGAGTCTCTACGGTCAGCGCGTGGCTTCACCGCACCCGCGCACCCACCGGCCGGCGGGCGGAAAGGTTGGTAGAGCTTTCGGCGATCATTGACCGTCTCGCGACGGTGCTAGAGGCCGAATACGTCCCGGTGTGGCTGAACCGCCCACTCGTTGCGCTCGGACATCGCAAGCCGATCGACGTGCTAGCCGACGGCGGCTACGAAGAGATCTCGCGCCTCGTCGCCGCGCTCGAGTCCCCGACCTTCACGTAACCCGTCGTGGACGCGCTGTCCGCCACGCGCGTGCCGGTGACGGGCACATGGTTGCGCCACGTGCCCGCCAGCAGCGACCCTCTGTACCGTCCGCCTACACCCGCCGACGGGCGCTGGCAGCGCGGCACGAACGTCGAGGGAATCTACCTCGCCGCCGAGGAGGCAACCGTGTGGGCTGAGTGGTACAGGTGGCTCGCCGAGCTAGAAAATGAGCCGCTGCACGCGGATCGCTAATGTGACCACATGAAGAGCGTCGGTGTGAGGGAGTTTAGCGATCGCGTCACGACCTATCTATCGTGGCCCGAGCCGGTCGCGGTCAGCAAGCACGGGCTCGTCGGCTGACCCATCCGATCAGTGACATCATAGGCTGGCGGATCGAGGAGTGAAGTGCGCGGCGACCCAAGCCGTAGCCGAGGAAATCGTGCGCCCTCTACGCGCCTAGCGACCAGCTAACCGTAGACTAGAGCTTGCTGAGGTGGTCGTGAATGAGCTTCATCTGAGCGACCTCGCTCGCGTCCCAGGCTAGCTTTGGTGGCTCCGGCCCGATCGGCGAGACATACTTCGCGTGCGCCTCATACGGAAACTCTGTTTTCTCTGCGAGCGCGTGAACCGTGAGCTGCGCCACCCGCAGACCTGGGTAGAGCGCGATCGGCGTTTCACCCTCGTTGACCAGCTCTAGCGTAAGTGCCCCGTGGTAGCCAGGCTGGACCATGATCGCCGTCGCGACAATCAGACCAATACGACCCCACGAAGAACGGCCCACAACGTAAGCACCGAGATGTGCTGGCATCCGGATGAACTCAAGGGTCGCGCCAAGCGCGAATTGCTGAGGATGGAGCCAGAAGGGATTGCCGAGTGCAACAGTTGCTCGCTCCTGAGAGCGCTCGATGGCACGCTCATCGTCGTCAGCCGGGTCGATCCCAGAGCCCTCGACCCGCCGCGCAAGCAGAAAATCACTGCTCAAGCGAAGATCAATGCTAGCGGGGCCTATCTGCACGTCTGGGTCGAGCATCGGAGTGACGACCAAACGTTCGTGCATCGGGGTCGTCGGCGCCATCACCTCGACTAGATCCTCCTTGCGTAGCAGCGTCACGATGTGACCTTCCACGCCGCCAGCAACGCGCTCATTTCGATCGCCTTCGCAAAGAATGCCTGCGTTTGGATATCTGCCGGCGCTGACGCAAGCGTGTCTGAGCTATCTGCTGATTCGAGGACCGAGAGCCACGCTGCGAGCATCGTCGTTCGGCGATCGACAGCCTCTCCGGTCGGGAGCTGCGCGGGAAGGGCGTCGTGCTCGGTGAGCTCGGTAATGTCACCGATCTCCCCGTCGAAGGCGGTTGTCGTATAAACCCGAGAACCGAGATACGCGGTGGTCTCCGTCCGTATCGTGTCTTGTACACGGCCGAGGGCGTAGAGCAAGAACACGGTCGCCTCATCGTTGGGCTTAGGTTGTGTCCCGGCGACATCGTCAACGAGCCAGCCCACCGTTGTAGGTGTGCGGCTGCGAAGCGCCGCGAGCCAACTTGACTTCTCAAGGTACTCAATCAGGTGCGCGACCCGCATGCACGTCGGAGGGTGACGCTCGCCTGGGTCGTCCCACGCGTCTCCGAGAAGAAATGATGAGAACGCGTACAAGAAGCTAGGCCCGAGAGTTTGGATGGCCAACTGGTCGCAGAGCATCTCGGTGATCCACCAGTCGAGGCGCCACGAGAGGCTTATACCCGCCTCGCGCTGCGTCTGACCGGCGGCGTGAGCCACCGCGTCGCGCGCCTTATTGAACTCGCTGGAAAGTTCACTATCAGTGCTGTGCGCATCGAGCACCCGCCTCACTAGCTGATTAGCCTCGACCGCCGTGTGACCCAGCTCATGACCGTACAAG
The DNA here is from genome assembly GCA_963788715.1 of uncultured Solirubrobacterales bacterium. Classification (GTDB taxonomy): domain Bacteria; phylum Actinomycetota; class Thermoleophilia; order Solirubrobacterales; family Solirubrobacteraceae; genus Palsa-744. The sequence continues at coordinate 14,150 of CAWBID010000046.1, read as the reverse complement.
GGCAGTAGGAGATGGGAGAGTGACTCAAGCTCTGGGAAGTTCAGAACTACCGGAGTTGGTCCAGACTGCGCCACGAGTCCGAGTGCGGGGAGAAGAACTCGGAAGGGCCACCACTCGGTTGAGAAGTCGATGCCCGGTGTGGGGATTGCGTCCGTCCTCGTGCCGCAGATGCTCTGCCCGACTTCGTCGATGAAATAAAGCGCACCGAGAGTGAGTGGTGGATGGGCCGCCGCCGAGATCCACGGGACCGCCTTGTGCATGAAGCGAGCGTATGAGTTCAGAAGACGCGCTTGCTTGATGTACTCGGCCTTCTCGGTGTCTGTCGCGCCGGGATAGTCGCCTTGCACATCATCTAGCTTCGCGTCGATACCAGCCAGGGTGTGCTCTATATGGCTGAGCAGGGCTGAGCCGCGCTCATCACTTCGGATATCTGAGCAATGCGGGTGCGTCCGGAGCAGGTTGAACGGATCGCCTGACCGAAGCGGCTAGGAACGCGAACTCGCTGTCGAGTCCAGCCAACGCGGCACATCCGGAGTCGGTCGAGACAGGTTTGTGACGCGTGAGACCTCCATCTCACTGAGCGACATAAAGAGGTCCCGCACGGACTCGATCTCGTTTGCGTGCTCGCCGATGGGGGCTCCGCCCAGGACGGCGCGAACCGCATCGGCGAGAGGTCTCACGTACTCGTGAACGTCGCCACCTGGTACGCGCACCTGAATAGCATGGAGTGCGTCGATAGCACTGCTCTTTGAGCCAAGATGGCCGAGACGAACTGGAGGACGAACATCGTCGAGCGGCGCGCTCATCGAGCGCAACAGCGCCTCTCCGCTCTCAAGCGCCGTGCGGTCGCGGGTCGAGGAGTCTACCCCTCGCAGTATCTTGCTAGTGGCGATCACGACGTCGCTAGCAAGCAGGCCGAGACTGACGGCCCCGGATACCTCCTCAAGCTGATAGTCGTCGCGCATGGTTCCTCCTCGATACCAAATCAGCCTAGCGTTCGCCGGCTAGCTTGCTTTCTGAGTCTCTCTATGCAAATAATGCATAGAGCATAGATGGACGAGGAGACGGCATCAGTGATCGACGCTCTGAGGCATCCGGGCGCTGCGTTGCTGCTCGGGCTTCTCGATGCCGAGATGACCGAGGATCAGTTGCTGGACTGCGCCCCGTATCACAGCCAGTCGGCTGTCAATCGAAAGCTTCAAGGCCTTGCCGAGAGGAATCTGATCCGACGTGAGACTGGATCGAAGCAACGAAAGGGCCTGCGCTGGAGCTTGCTGTTTCGGGACGAGACCGAAGACCTACTTCAGGCAGCCAATAGGCTCGCCCGGTGCTCCGTTGAGCGCAGGGAAGAGCAGGTCGGCGATACGGCTCAGCAGCTCAGGCGGATTCGTGCGCGGAGTCGGTTGCGTGACGTGAGCGAAGATACTGGCGCATAGAAACACAGCAGGACCAGTCGAAGTCTGACTGCGGGGGCTATCGGCCCGTAAAGAGTCCGGTCGCGATCATCACGAGAGCAGGCCCGCCGTGCGCAAGCAGCGCGCGCGCGGCGCGACGCTTGGGCACGGGACGGCTCGCAGCGGTGTCCCAGGGGCGTACGGGACGGCCGCGACGCGGGTTGGCGTGCGCCCACAGCACCGCGACCGGGTACGCCTCCGTCCGGGACGTGCGGGTAGTCCTCGCGCAGTACCTCGTGTGTCTCGCCCATCTCGATCAGGCTCGCGATCGTTCGTACGGGCACGCGGGTTCCCGTGATGACTGGCTCGCCTCCCATCACGGCCGGATTGCGCTCCACGTAGCGGTCGCGCAGACGAGCGTAGGACTCGGCGCGCTCGATCGTCTGCGCGACATCCTCGGTCATCGCCACGCGCAGCGCCTCGGACAGCGCCAGTTCAGAGCCGACAGCCTGCGACTGCGCTCCTGCCAGCCACTTGCGCAGGTGCTGCTTCGCCTTGGTCGGGAGCGCGACATCGATCTGGCGCAGCAGAACGAGCAGCGCGACTTCGTGCGCGGGGAGCAGCGGCTTGCCTTGCTTGCGCTTGCGGCTTCACGACGCCCTGCTCGATCGCCTTGTCGATCGCGTTCAGCGGGACGCGGCCGATCTCAGCGGCCTCGCGGCGGGTCAGTAGTACGGAGGTGGATGCCATAGAAATCTATCCCCTACTTTGCAGCACTTTACTACGCCCGAGGCTTCGACGATGACGGATGTCCTCAACGCAACCACGCGAGTCCGTCTCCAGAACTGCGGGGTCTACAAAGAACGCGTGGGGCGGCTCCGCCGCCGGACGCCTGATTGCCGTGGACGCCCCTCGATGACAGCCGCCCGCGCAACCCTCCAGGACGAGGCAGTCTCTCCCCAAGTCGCCTATCGGCCCCAACCGACACGCCCCAACTCCCTCCGATCCCGCATGGTGGGAAAAGTCGATTGTTCGCCGCCATCATTTCGGGGATACTGTGTCGATGCAGCAACGGATGATCGCCCTCGGCGACAGCATTCTGCTCGGTAACTGGGACGAGACGGGCGGGTGGCTCGCGCATGTGAGGCGGGCGGCAGACGGGCTGGTCTTGGAGACCTCCCGCGAGCACTACGTGATCGTCTACAACCTCGGGATCAGCAGCAATACCTCGCGCCACGTTCTGGAGCGCTATCGCCGCGAGGTCGATGCCAGGAAACCCGGATGACGGCACCGAACTGTTCATAGTGTTCGCGGTCGGCGTCAACGACAGCGCCGTAACGACCGGGACCGATGACTTCCTCGTCGAGCGAGGTGCGTACGACACCAACATGAGGGAGCTCGCGTCACTGGCCAGCCAAGACGCTGACGGCCGAGTCTTGATCGTAGGCCCAACTCCTATCAACGAGGCGCTGACTAAACCGATCCCGTATCGGCCAGAGCGGGAATACCGGCAGGAACTCGTTGAGACGTACAACGACATCGCGCGCCGAGCCGCCCAGGACGAGGGCGTGCGCTTCGTCAACCTCTTCAACGGACTCCAGCCCCATGACGGGCACTGGAACGAGTGGGACGGTGTGCATCTCAATTCCGATGCTCACCAGCGAGTTGCTCGACTAATCGACCCCGAGCCTCGCCGCGATAGGCTGGAAGCCAAGTCACACCCGCACCACCTGAACGTGCCAGGTCCGCAATGGGTCCAACCGGCTGCCGCCGATCCATGCGTCGGACGCGCCCAGCATCTCGCCGTACTCGGCCTCAAGCTGCTCCCGTGCGTCGTCGGTGCTTGCAAAGGCGGTCTGGGGCTCGACGGGTGGTGTCGGCAGGGCGCGAAAGCCGATAAAACAAGGGCTTGCGTGTTCGTTGGTGATCGCTGGTGGCGGTTATTTTCCGCGTTTGCTTGATCTCGCCTATCCTGCCCAACCAGCGCCAAGTCCGACCGGCACCGGGCAACTACCTTCGCGATCATGAGACCTGACGGCGTCTCGGCGCGAACGACAATGGCAGCACAGATGACGCAGTGAGGCTCCCCGGCTTGTCGATCGCGTTCAGCGGGCATCATGACGATCACGAAACACCCGAGGCCCGGAAGATGACGACGTACCAAGGTCCAGGCCACGCCTCTCGGAGATGCCGTCGTTGACCGTCCAACCCGTAACGATGGATCGCGCGCCGATCTATGCTGTGCTGTTCGACGGCACTCTGAACCCCGAGTCGTACACGCCGCTGGTCGCCGCACCATACGGCCCCGACGCGCCGTTCACCATCCCCCACGGCTTGGACCACGAGGTAGTCGCCGCCCTGCCGGGCCTCTGGTACTGCCTGCATCTTCCTAATGCGCTCTTCGAGCTGATCGACATCCCGCCATCCGGCCTGGTCACGATGCAGTCGTTGGACCTCGGGCACCACATCCTGCTCACGCCGGTCGCGGCGTTCACTGCACAATATGTGGGAGCGCTGCTGGCGCAGGGTGTACCGGTCCTGGCTGTCTGCGCCGACGAACTGCTTGCCGAGGCGACCGAGCGATGTGCCTCGCTCGGGTTCGCGCTACAGCCCGCGCCGTACTCGCAGCTGTGCAGCGAGAGTCTCAAGGCACATTGGCGGGCGATCTACGAGCTAGTCGAGACCGACGAGCCGTACCTCGACCATCCACCGTACTTGAGCCACGACTTGAAGTTCGCCCCGGCCGACCTCCCGCGCCGCTGGCTGACTCGACGAGCTCGACGATGGCGAGGAGGTTCGTGCCGAGACGTGCGAGCCGGACCAGGACATGGCGATCTACCGCGCACTGAACGCCCAGACGCTTCTCGGGGTCGCTGTGCAGCGCGAGGAGGACGACGACAACGGAGCCGAGGACGCGATGCTTGCCGAGGCACGAGAGCGGCTGCGCTTCCCGGTGTCCATCGCGGTCCCCGGCGTCGCTGCGACGTACGTCAATAACGCTTACGACGCCGGCCTGCGCGCCGCTCGGGCTGAGAGACCTCCTCGACGGCGGCCGATACGTGGACGACAGCGACAGACGGTTGGAACGACGCGACAGCCGAGCTATCCGCAATCCGGTTCCTCGCGACCCACCGCGCCATCGCAGGGAGCGGCGTTGGAATCACGCTGCCGCCGGTCCCCTCTGATGCATTCGGCCTGCTCGCTCAGCTCGAGGAGCACATGCGGACGCCGCGACCGAGGGGTAGCGCAGTGGCGCGACTACTCGACCGCCTTGCGAACGCGACCGAGGACATTTGGACCCCGGCCGTGACTGCCGCGATGGCTCGTGCCTCGACGCTTACAGCGTTCACGAACTTCCCTGTAGGGCTGCTACGGCTGCCGGGCGACACCGCGCCGCTTGCGGCGCGCGTGCCGATCACCTACCGGCCCCTGCTACCGCTGACACGAGCCATCCAGGCAGAGCTGAGCTACGTGCCGCTTGTCACCCTGTCCGAGCGGGTGAAAGTCCTGTTCGCAGAGTGCATCCCCACAGCCGATCGTGTCGGCGCGCTGTCGCGTCGCGGTTGGGCAGCGGTACAGGAAATGCTCGCGCAGGGTTCCGGCGAACAGATCGAGCTCAACCTTGTGGAGATGCAATCCGCCCGCGCTGTGCACGACGCAATCGTCGCCCAGCGCCCCGACATCCTCATCATCAGCGCGCACGGGGTCTTCTCCCCAACGGGCAACCTCGCTGGGCTGAGCATCGGCAACGAGGTAGTCCTCGGTCCCGGGCTCGGCCCCTTGCCGCCAGTCGTGATCCTGAGCGCCTGCCACGTCGCCCCGCGCGGCGCAGGGACGGTCAGCATCGTCGAACCTGCTTTTGAGGGAGGGGGCCATCGCGGTACTGGGGACGCAGATCCCGGTCGATGTCCGGAGCAACACCATGCTGACCATGCGGTTCCTCGTCAACATCGCGGAGATGCTTGCGGGACGCGGGAACTACGGAGAAAACCTGCTCCAGGTTTGGCGTCACGTCCAAAGCGGGAATGCAGTCCTCGACATCCTCGCCGGGAGCCCGTCGCTGCAGGCGTGGGGTGGAAGTCGCGCACCGAGCGGGCGCACGGTCCTTGAGGAGTTCATGACGGTGCGGTCGGTAGGTCGCCTACACACGGGCAACATTTACGACGATACCGAGGCAGTGTTGGGCGCTATAGCCGACGACATGGGACTCGGCGACCGCGTGCGCAATTGGTTTAGAAACCCGGGCTACCTGCCGGAGTCGGTGTTCTACGCCTTCGCCGGAAGCCCAGAGCGCATCCACCTACGGACGCCGTGAACCTCCGAACCAGAGTCGCGCTCCGGAGTGGGCAGCCGTACGAGGGTCGGCCGGTCAGTTCAACGCCTTGGTTGCTGCGCTGATCACGCTTGATTTCAGAAGCTGAAGGTCAAGGAGGTGCACGATGGAGACCCTCGATGAATCTAATGCGGCGCCACGGCGCATCGAGCATGGTGATCGCGTCTTCCCGCGTTTTCTGAGCAAATGCGGGGGCCGCGCTCGCGAGCACGATAGTCCGGGCACCCAACAACTCAGCGACAAGCCCGAGCCGCTTTAGGCGCCTGCGCTCGGCCTTCTGCGACGAGCCTAGGCGATCAGTCGATGTGGCCTCGCCAAGCACGAGCTGTGATCCCAACGATATGAGTAGGTCGTGCTCTGATTTCGTGCCTTCCTTGTCGTACAACTCGGTCTCGAAGGCGACGCTGGCTGGTAGTACCGCGTCCTCAATCAGGAGCGCGGCGGCGTGGAGCGGTACGTCTCCGTCGTGCTCAAGGAACTGGAAGACGACCTCGGCTAGTCCAAAATGCCACTGAGGTTCAGTCCCGCCCAGCCAGTGCTCCATGCCGTGGCGCTGGCTAAGACCGCAGCGGGAACAACGAAATGACTCGCTCAACGCGCCGAGCGGGTAGAAGTCTCCCTGCCGACACCGGACGCACTTAAGCGCGAGACCGCGTGAGAGGACGCCACTGCGCTCCAGTCGCGTGACTACGTTTCTCGCGTCGTGCCCGATGAGATCCTCAACGCGGATGTACGTACGGTCCCGAAACCTACGCCCTGCTTCGCCATCACGGAAAGTCTCGAGTACCGCACGCGTCTCGATGTCCATGAGCGCCGTACGAAGGTCTTGAAGCCCACCAAAGAGGATGGCGCTCTGTTCGGCATATACGCCCTTATCCGATGGCTTCGCCATCCAACCGACGCGCGCGCACTCCGATGGAGATCTGCTCTAGGAGAGAGAGCCGATGAATGGTGGGGGTCGAGGTGAGGCCCTTGACGGTGCCCCCGCCGAAATTCGTGTGAACGGGCGACAGGTAGGACACGCCCGCATCTGCTATGCGAATCGAACTTCGCGGCGCCGTCAAGACGTGTGGGACGAGGCCCGGGCTTGCGATCGGCGCCCACCGCTGGACGCGCACGTCGGTCATCCAGCGAAGCGCGAACGGTTCGGTGCTGAGCGCGTCGCGCGGGATCGGCGTAGCGAGCGGCTGGCTCGTACCGGCCTCATCGAGGACGAGTTCGCCTGGCTGACCCTCGGAATCTAGCTCGAACAGGCGGTTAGGCATTCGTGGCAGAACGTCCTGCGCGTCGATCGGGCGACCGGAAAGCGTGTCGGACTGGAGCGCACCTTTGAGTTCACTAGCGACCTCGTCGCGCCGGTCAGGGTCACTAGCGGTTGTAACAAGGATCTGCTTGCGTCCCAGGTGCCCGGCGAAGTAAGCAGCGTCGGCGAGGGTGCTCTGGTTGTAGTGCCCTAGCTCATCCCGAGGCAGTCCCTCGGTAGGGAACCAGAAGGCGGGTGGCGCGAGTCGTGAGAGCGCATAGAAGAGTGCGAAGTCGATCGGCTCATCCCCGACGACAAGTCGCCTCCCGGTTCGGCCGAAACATCTGGTAGCTGGCTAAGGCTGCGGCGGGTATTGCGCCATGGGTCCTGCTTGCCCCCGGCGTGCTCGGCGCTCACTCACCTGTAGGGGCCACTTGCCCCAATCATCAACCACCAGCTTCTCGACCCGCTCGTTATCGACTAGCCAGCGCCGGAGATGGGGCGGCAGCCGTCCGAGGCGGGCGGTCAGTAGCAGGCGCGCCGTCAGCGACAGCCCGCACACGGGATCGTGCACCGCTTCATCTGGAATACCGAGTGCCTTCGCGTCGGTGAAGGGATACGGACAGCTCGTCCGACTCGCCGTCGGAGCCCGTACCAGCCGATGGGGTCGATCGCATCCAGGACGCAGAGGCGCTTCTGAACGGCCTTGAAGGCATCACCCGGTTCGAAGGGAACGACCGGTGTGCCGAGCTGATGGGCGATGAATTGCTCGTGAGCGCTCTCATCGAGGCCCGTCGCGGCAAGGCTCTCGCGCAGATCTACGAGATAGCAGTCGTACCGGGCCTTGTCGATCAGCGCGGCTCCGACAAGGTCGGTGTGTAGAGAGCGACGATATCCGGGTCAAAGCAACAAAGGAGATCCCAGAAGACTCGACGCTGCTCTGCGCCTTGACCCCAGGGCAGCACGAGGCTCCCTTCGCCGCCCCACAGGCCACACAGGCTAGCGAGGGCGCTCTCGAACATGGCTCGCCAGTCGGCGCCGTCCAACGGCGGAACGAGCAGTGCCACACGTGCAGGCCGGACCGCGAGGGCAGCACCGACCGAAAGGCCTCCGCTCAGCTTCAGACGCTCAAGCTGGGTGAATCCCATCAGCTAGGCGCTTGATCGAGCATCGCCTTCGGTGCCGGTGCGCCCGTCATACGGCCTCGACCGTAGGCGTTTGTTCGCGCGATAGTGCCCTGGCAGCATTACAGCCGAGTCGTCGGCAGGCCGAAGCGTTGGAGGCACCGTCATTACCGCAGCGCATTGTAGGGCCGTTCCTGGCGCAGACGCAGACCGACAGGGGTCTGGACTGTCGTTAGCTATCTGCCGCGCCCAGCATCTCGCCGTACTCTGCCTCCAGCTGCTCCCGTGCGTCGTGGGCGTGCCGGTGAGCATCGAACAGATGCACATAGGTGTCCCAGGTTGTTGAGGTCTTTGTGTGCCCGAGTTGGCGGGAGACGAATTGCACGTCGCGACCTTGGGCGATCAGGATTGAGGCGAAGGTGTGTCGTAGGCAGTGGAATGTCACGTCTTCCAGGTTCGCGTTTTTGCGGGCGTCGTGGAATAGGTCGAGCAGGGCTCCTCTGTAGGTCATTGGCCGACGCGGCACGGAGCTCTGGAAGACGAAGTCGGTGTCTGTCGAGAACTCCTCGGCGAGGCGCCGTCGGCGCAGGAGCTTTCCGAGGGTTTCCATTAGCACGATGTCGCGTTTCGCTGCCTTCGTCTTCAGTGGAACTCGCTTGCCCTGACGGCTGAGCTGGAACCGCACGTGGATCACGCCCTCGGTGAAGTCGATGTCGCCCCATTGGAGGGCGAGGACTTCCATCACTCTCATGCCTGTGAATAGTGCGGTTGCGATGATCGGCAGGGCTGGCCCGGCGTGCTCAAGTAGTCTGTCCATTTCATTGCGGGAGAGGAACCGTTGGCGGGGTTCTCCGGCGCCTGGGCGCTCGCGGGGCAGCAGCTTCTCGGCTGGACTTGCGGGGATGATGTTGTGGCGTGCCGCATAGCCAAAGACGCCTCTTACTGCCATCCAGCGTGCGCGGATTGTCCATGTCGATGCTTTGAGCTTTCGCTGCTTGCGGTGCCAATCGACAAGATCGTCGGTCGTCATGGACCGTATGCGTCGATGTCCGTAGTCGGGGATGAGATGCAGCATCACGCCGATTTTGTATGCCTCAAGGGTGCGCGGTCGCAGCTCGCCGATCTCGACAAGACCTTCGATGTATTGCAGCCATGCGAGCGCTACCTCCTCGACCTTCTCTTTGCCGCCCGTTTCAGGGACGCCGCCGGAGCGGACTTCCACGGCCCAGGCGTCGCGCTCGCGGCGGGCCTCCATGAGGCCGACCTCGCCGATCGTCTTCCACTTCGCCTTGCGCGCACCAGGAGATGTCGCGCAAGCGATGTACGTCTTGTCGATCCGGTAGAGGCTTCGCTCTATGCGTATCCGCTCGCTACGCGCCATCAGCTCGCCCGTCTCAGCGGCGTGTGCGCCCGGAGAGGTTCAGCAGTGCCGCGTCCAGCTCTTGGCGGTGGTAGATCTTTCTCTTGCCGCCGTGCGCGGTGAACGTTCCGTCGGCGCTCAGCTTGCGAAACGTGCCTGCGGGCACTCTCGCGTATTCGACGGCTTCCTCGAAGGTCATCCACGGCGAACCCTCATACAGGCCTGTGAGCTGGTCGGTGATCTGCTCGGCAAGCCGCGCGGCGAGGCTGCGGGCCAGGGCGTCGAGGAAGGCGTCGGGGATCTCGATAGGTCGTGCGTCATCGTCTTCGATCAGACCAGACCCGGGCGGTGATCTCAAGGGTCTGGCAGCAGCGCGCGTCGGTGTGGCTTGATTGCAGGGCCGGCGGGCTTTCTCGGCCTGCCCAATATGGCTTGTCTGGCCCATTTTCATAGGATCTTCGGTGGCTTGAAGGCTCATGCTTGAGGCCCCTCGGGCTTGCGGAATACGAGCACGTCCTCGTGCGCTACGACGTGGGTTTGCTCGCCGCGCTCGCGGGCTCGCCTGGTGTGCAGTGTTTGCCAGAAGGACGGTCGCATGACGATCTCGTTGTCGCGGATCGTGGCTAGCAGTCCGATGATGCGCTGCCAGTACTGAAGGCCCGCGTCTTCGCAGAGCTCGATCGTTTGGCCGCTGAGGTTACGCAGCGCTCCTTTGGAGCGCATGTCCTTGGTGACGAGCACGAGAAACCCGCCGGGCTTCAAGGTCTCCGCGCACGCCTGGTAGATCTCGCCTACTGCGCTGAGATAGGTCTCGCCACGTGCGTGCCCGAGGTTGCGCTTGTCGGGACTGTAGTTGCGTGTGTCGCCTCTCGCGATCGGTCCGCGTCCGCGCTGAGATTCTCTGTCGAGACATCGGAGATCTGACACGCGTAGGGTGGCGAGGTGAGTATCAGGTCTGCCTGTCCGCGTGGGGTACGTGCGCGTCCCGCCGAGCGGCGCCGCGAGCGAGCGTCTCGCGTGGCGAGGAGTTGGGGTAGATGGCGAGCGTCGCCCTCAATGACATCCGCGTCCGTGGTTGCGCCTTGGTAGTGGGCGTGTTCGACGTTTGCGGTTGCGAGTTTGCCCCAACGCTCCTCAAGCTCCACGCCGATGGCACGGCGGCCGAGATGGATTGCCTCGACTAGGGTGGTGCCGATCCCGCACAAGGGGTCGACGACGAGGTCGTCTGGTTCGACTGTAGGCCTCGATGGCCTTAGCGCGAGCGCGGGCAGCATCTTGCCGGGATGCCGGTTCGACTCGGGGAGGTAGCGTCCGTGGCGCTGCCACTGGCTCGTCTTTTGCGCGCACGGCCAGATCGCGAGCGGCAGATCAGCGGTCCGATAGGCGGCGCGTGGCTCGCGCGTCCGTTGTCTGCGTCGTGGCGGGGTTGATGTCGCGGGGCAGCCTTGGTCTCGCGTGCGGCGACGCGCGGGGTTGGCGGTGCGGGAGTGGTTCTATGCGGGCACATCGTGTTCGCCTTTCGGTTGGTGCTGATGGGCGTTGCCGAGCCAGTCCTTGTAGTGGTCGGGTTGCTCGGCGGGTATGAAGATCGGCGCGAACGGGCCGCGTGCGGTGAGGTCCGCGAGGGTCACGAAGGACGCTGGTGGACTGTCCCGTAGCGCGTACGCGCGGGGTCGGAGCGGTGCAGCGCGATCACCCGCTGGATGCGTCGTGCGCGCGGCGGCTGGCGTCTGGTCGGCGAGCACGACGAGCACTGGGGGAAACGTGCGGTAGTAGGCGCGCCACAGCGGCCCGTCGGGCGCGTCCTGGGGCGCCGGCTTGGGCGTGTAGTGGCGTAGCTGCGCGTAGCGCGCGAGCTTGGCGGCCAGCTGCTCGGGCGGGATCGTGCCTCGGTCGAGCTCGATGAATCGCTGGTGCAGGATCAGCGATTCATCCGGCGCGGTTCCCTGCAGGTAGGAGAGCAGCGCGTCGGCGATCACCAGGTGTGCGCCGCTGCGACTGCGCGCGGCGGGTGATAGGGTTGCGCGATCTCGTGCCGCCACGACAACGGCCCGCAGTCGTCGCCGGCGCGCTCGCGTGCGGCTTTGACGAACGCGATCCCGGTGTCGTTGACCGCGAGGGTGTGCGCGCGCAGCGGTCCGGCCGCCTGCGCGGGGGTGGTGAGCCGTCGCCGGGGCTCGGCGAGCGTGCCGGCGCGCTTGGAGGGTGTCGGCGCCGTCGCTGGTGATGAACCACAGAGCCCTGCCGGCGTGGACCGGCTTGCTCGCTCGGCGAGCCCGCGATCGCGAGCCCGGTCAGGACGCCGCTGCGTCCAGCGCAGTAGCGTGCGGGTGTGTGCAGGTCGTGGACCTGGCGGGCAGTGAGTAGCCGGTGCTGGTGCAGGCTCTCGAGCACCTCGACCGCGACGGCTGGCAGCCGTCGCTCGCGCCGTGGCGCTCATCGCTCATCGTCCCCGGCTGCGGGCAGTGCGCGGCAGCGCCGACCGCGCCGGCTCGCCGCCGGCTGGTCGCCGCCGGTTTTGGTTGCGAGGTGAGCGCGGATGCGCTCGTCGAGCGTGTCGAGTGCTCGGATCGTCTCGGCGGCGTTGGCCCGGCCGGATGCTTGGTCGATCGTGGGTTGTATGTGTGGGACTTGCTCGGGGTGGTGCGCGGCGGCGAACAGCTCGGTGACGGCCAGGTTCTCGAACTGGAACGGACGGGTCAGCTCGCCGTGGTGGGTGGCCTGCGCGATGAACGTGTGGCGGGGCAGGCCGGTGATCGCGTTCGCTGGCGGGTCGGAGGCCCACTCGCGGGCGATCAGCGCGGCGGCGTGCGCGTTCAGCGCGGTCGCGATCAGGTGCGAGCGGTTGGTCGTCAGCGCGTTCAGAGTCGCGCTCGTCAACCGCTCCGGGTTCTGGTTCAGCAGGGTCGCCGCGGATCCCGTACTTCGCGGTCTGCTCCAACAGTGCGGCGAGGTTCCCCGACGATGCGCCGTCGTAGGTCTGGACCTCGTCGAGGAACACGTAGAACTCGCGGCGCCGCTCGGGCGGGATGTGCGCGCGGCCCTTCGCGGCGTGCAGCAGGTCGAACACCAGGAGGTTCGCGAGGAGCCGGTCGCGTGCGCCTCCGGCGCCGGGGCACGCGAGAACGATCCGTCCCTCGTTCATCGCCTTGGCGATGTCGTAGGTGGTGTGCTGGGAGCCGAGCAGCGCGGCGAGCTGGGTGGAGGAGCGCAGCCGGTCGATCAGGTTCGTGACCGGGGTGATCGCCTCCTCGGCCATCCGCGGGAACCGCTCGCTGAAGAACTGGCGGCGCGGCACGGAGAGAGATACGGCAGGACGGCCTCTAGCCACTCGGGGTTGCCGAGCAGCGTGGGTATCTGAAAGATCGTCGGCTGCAGGTCGGCGGGCAGGACTGGTCGATAGCTCGATCAGCGCCGCCGTCGCCTGGGTGGTGAGGGTGAGCGCGCGGTTGTTTCGCTCGCCCCACTGGAGCGCGGAGGCGAACGAGTCCACGATCGCCTCGACCCGCCGCTCCCTGCCGTCGTCGGAGAGGCCGCGTGCGGCGAGCAGGTTCCAGCCGGGCTGTCCCTCTCGCGAGCGCGTGCCGACAAGGTCAAGCTCGATGATCCGGTTGGCTAGCTCGGGCTCGGTGAGGCAGCTCTTGATCCGCCGGATTGCGTCCTCGTGCGGGTCGAGGAACATGCCGCCGTGCCCCGAGCGGACGAGGCTGCAGGAACTGGGTGATCGCGAGCTCGGTCTTCCCCCACCGGCTGCGGCCGGCGGTGTAGGTAAAGAACGTGTCCGCGAGCGCGCAGCCCGACGATCCGCTGCCCCTGCTCGCCGCTCGACGCGGCCGAGGGGGAGCACGTCGCGCTGCCCGGTGTACTCGGGCAGGTTGCGCGGTGGCGGGTACACCGCCGCGCCGAGGCGCAGCACGTCCGGCGCGGCGCAGTCGCATCGTCGGGGGCTTCAAGAACCCCGCGACCTCGCGGGCGCTCACGACGCCTTGCGCGGGCGGGCCGGAACAGCCCGGTGTCCATCCGCCGGTCAAACCACGTGCGCCGGCCGGGGAGGTCCGAGCCGAGGAACGCGAGGCCGAGCAGACGGACGCCGACGACCCGGAAAGAGTTGGCGGCGGCCCAGGCGTCGAAGCAGCCGAGCAGTCCTTGCAGCCGTTCGGCGGCGATGCCCTTCACCGGGGCTTGGCAGCGCACGAGCACCTGCATGTGAAACAGCGGCTCGTTCTGCAACACCTTCGCGGCGATCTGCTCGCGCTGCGCTCGCTGCTCCACGACATCCGCCGCCGGCTGACGACCAACCTGCCGGCCACCGCCAGCCAGCACATCGAGCACCCCGCCGCTCGTGTAGGGGACGGTCGGGTTATCGCGGCGGGCTTGTCTGAGCAGCCGGCGTCTGAGCCGTCGCCGTGCCCCGGCGGTGCATGGCAGAAGATCGACCGCGACCTGCGCCCGCTCGCGCGAGGGGTCAAGGCCGGCGAGCGCGCGTGCGAAGCTCTGGAGCGGGTCGGGGTCGAGCGCGAGGTGCGCAAGCGGCTCGCTGCTCGATTGCGCGAGGCGAAGCTCGGCGCGCATCACACACCCGTCCTCTCCTCAGCGTGGGCTCGGGGTCGGCGCGGCGGACCTGTACCCGGTCGTAGTTGCTGAGCGCCGAGCGGATCGCGGGCAGCGCGCGCTCGGGCACCACCAGCGAGTAGCG
>CAWBID010000045.1:0-3320 GCA_963788715.1 uncultured Solirubrobacterales bacterium | reverse complement strand
GGCTCTATCGGAATTGACGCCGTGGGACTGACAGGCCCTTCGGAAAAAAGTCCCGTCTGGGCCGGGTCGGCCCGGGCCAGCAGCGAAAATGACCCCGGCAAAAGCCCCGGAGGAGGTCCCGAAACCCGCCGGTTCCTCCGCGCCGAAATCCCCGTCACGGAATGGAGCGATTATTGGCTTTCCTATACGCCCTTCGACGCGATCCTGCTGAGCGCCTCCGACCTTGCCGCCATGTCTCCTTCCACTTCGGCCTGTCTCTGGCGCTATGCCGAGTGTGGTGGAAACCTGTTTATCACGGGCACGGCGGCGATTCCCGAGCCGTGGCGGTCACTCCAGGGCGGGCGTCCGGAGAATCCCGGGGGCACCAGCGTCGGGTTCGGCCGCTGTTACGTGTTGCGCGACTCGAATACTTCCTCTTTCGACCCCGCCGAAGCGAGAGTCCTGATGAACAGCGCCGGCGAATCCGCCCGCCTCGCCCTGTCACAATCGGGCGGAGACCAAATCAACCAGACGTTCCCGGTCATCGATAATTATCACATTCCCGTCCGCAGCACCGTCTTCATCATGTTCGGGTTCGTCCTGCTGATCGGCCCGGTGAACATCATCGTGTTGAACTGTTCGAACCGGCGGACGTGGCTGCTGTGGACGATTCCCGCCATGTCTTTCGTCACGTGCCTGATGGTATTCGTCTATGTGCTCCTGCGGGAAGGCGTGACACCCACCGTTCGGATTGAAGGCCTGACCTTGCTCGACCAGGCGTCTCACCGGGCGTCGTCCATCGGGTTGACCGCGTTTTACTGTCCATTGACGCCGAGCCAGGGCTTGGCATTCGACGTGGACACGGAAGCCACGCCGTTGCTGCGGAGTTCCGACAATTTCGGATTCCGCCGCAGCGTCGGCGTTGAGCGAGAGGTGGATTGGTCGCAGGCGCAACATTTGGGGCGGGGCTGGATCATGGCCCGAGTGCCGGCCCATTTCCAGTTGCGCAAATCCGAAAATCGCAGGGAACGGCTGGAAGTGGACAGGGCAGGGGAGAATCTCAGCGTCGTGAACGGCCTGGGCGCGCCGATCCGTTCGCTGTGGCTGGCGGACCGCGCCGGGCGCATTTACACGGGCTCCGGCATCGCCGCGGGACAACGGGCGATCCTGACGCCGGCCGCGGGAACAATTCATCTCTCGGCTCGGCTGGGGCCGCGGGGCTTGCTCCAGCAGGTTGGATCGGATCCCGGTCCCGGCGTGGTTTCGGCCGACGCGGTGGAATACCTGCTCCCGGGCACTTACATGGCCGAACTCGATCATGATCCGTTTCTCGAGAACGGTCTCGGTCAAAATCGCAAATCCGTCCGGCTCCGCTCCCGCGCGGTGGTTTACGGCATTCTCGAACCTACACTCGCGCCATGAAAGTCCAGGTCCATAACCTGCGCAAAGACTTCGGCAAAACCGTGGCGGTGGACAACATCTCGTTCGCTTTCGATTCCGGCCACGTCTTCGGCTTCGTCGGACCGAACGGCGCCGGCAAGACCACCACGATGCGGATGATTGCGACGATTGAGGAGCCGACGGCCGGGGACGTGTTCCTGAACGGCGTCTCGGTGCGCGAAGAACCGGAGTTGGCGCGGCGCTCGGTGGGTTACGTGCCGGACACCCTGCCGGCGCACGCGGACATGACCGTGCACGAGTACCTGGATTTTTACGCGCGCGCGTACGGCCTCAAGGGCGCCCGCCGGACCAAGGCCGTGAACGCCATCGAGGAATTCACCAACGTCACCGGCATGCGGGACAAACAGCTCAAGGCGCTGTCCAAGGGCATGAAACAGCGCGTCAGCCTCGGCCGCGCGCTCGTGTACGACCCGGACGTTCTTGTTTTGGACGAACCGGCCGCCGGGCTCGACCCGCGCGCGCGCGTCGAGTTGCGCGAATTGCTGACCCTGCTGGCAGAGCGCAAGAAAGCCATCCTCATCAGCTCGCACATCCTCACCGAGCTGACCGAAATCTGCAACGGCGTCGTCATCATCGAACGCGGCAAAATTCTCGAGACGGGCACCATCGACGAGGTGCTGAGCAAGAGCACGCCTCGCCGCACGGTCGCGATCCGCCTGCTCGAACCGGGCCAGGGACAGATGCTCCTGAAGGAACTGCTCCAGATGCCGTTCGTGGAGAAGGCCCGGGAAGTCGGCGCCGAAATCCATTTTGAAATTTCCGGCGACGAATCCGCAGCGTGCGATCTCCTCGCGGATCTGATCGCCAAGAAATTCAGCATCCTGGAATACCGCCAGACGAAGGCGGACCTGGAGGACATTTTCATGAACGTCACGAAGGGAGGCGTGCAATGAAAGCGGGAACGTTGCGTACGCTCGAGGATCGTTGGCGGGAATGGGAACTGAACCCGGTTGTAGTGAAGGAACTCCGGCAATCGGTCCGCAGTTGGGCGGTCACCGGCGTGCTGATGGTCTTCCTCGTGGTCCTGTTTCTCACCGCGCTGGGTTTCCTTGTCAGCCACGAGGTCGACACCTCGGGCAACCAGCAGCTCGGAGGCACCGTGTTCCAATCGTTCACCGGGATCCTGACCTTCGCAAGCCTGACGTTCATTCCGTTCTACATCGGCATCCGGCTTGCCTCCGAACGCCAGGAGTCCAACCTGGACCTTCTCTTCATCACCGCCCTCAGTCCCGGCCGGATCATCCGCGGCAAATTCCTTTGCGGCGCTTACATGGCTGTTCTCTTTTTCAGCGTTTGCATGCCGTTCATGATGTTTTCGACATTGCTCCGCGGCATCGACGTGCCAACCATCGCCTTCATTCTTCTCTGCCTTTTCGGGATTGATTGCGCCGCCATCCAGGTGGCCATCTTCCTCGCCTGCCTCCCCGTCAGCAAAGTGTTCAAAATCCTCATGGCCGTCTTCGGCTTGCTCTTCGTCCTGTTCGTCATCACGCCGCTCATCGCCCTTTTCTATAGCATGATGCGCCTGGGAGTCGGATCGATGATGATCGGCGGACACAATTTCTGGGGCGGCTTTTTCAGTTCAGCGGGCCTGATCGTCGCGGGAGTCATTTTGCTGTATTTTGTTTCCGTCGCCCTCATCTCCCCGAGCTCCATGAACCGCGCGCTGCCCTTGCGCGCCTATATCACCATCGTGTGGATCCTGGCGGCGCTCCTCGCCCTGCTCTGGGCCCGCGAACTCAACAATGCCAGGCTGCTGCTTTCGTGGACCGTCTCGAGCCTGATCATGCTCGCCGGCGCCTTGCTCGTCGTCATCAGCAACGCCGACAACCTCAGCTTCCGCGTGCGCCGCGCCATCCCCGCCCGCCCTCTGCCGCGCG
>CAWBID010000044.1:0-17158 GCA_963788715.1 uncultured Solirubrobacterales bacterium | reverse complement strand
CCCTACTGGAACGTCACCGTGACGGGATTGGCCGGGATCCCCTTCACCGAGACGTTCACGGTCACCTCGCCTGCGCCGGCCAGCGAATCGGGCAGAATCAGGTTGATCTGATCCTCGCCCACGTACTGCCCTGGACGCCCGCGTAATCCACGTCCGCGCGCGCGTTGCCGACGAACGCCTGCACATCCGTCTTCGTCGCCGTGTCGAACCCTGAGCCGAACAGCAGAAGAAACAACGTGTCGCCATTGAACGAAATGGGGCTGGCACCCACTGGCCCTGGCCACTGTCGTAGCGAGCGACGAGTTCGGCCGGAGGGGAACGTGCCATCCGGCTTCTTCCGCTGAATGTATGCTGCGGCGACGCCGGAGCCGGTGGAGTTCATGGAGAAGATGCCCGGAGCGATCGGCGCGACCTTCAGGACACCGCTGGAGACCGTGACGCCGTTCTGCATCACGTTCACCTGGGCCAGGCCCGCCGCCGCAGAGGTGGGACCACGTAGTTCACCTGCCGGCCGGAAACGTAAGAGAAGCGGCGCAAGCGACGTGGCGCCCGCCGAATCGATCGACCTGCACCTCGGTGTCCAGAGTTTCGTGGGAAGCGGAATCGTTGGCGCGGATTCCGCGCCGGCAGCGAGCTGGTGGCCATAGCCCGCCACCAGCGAATTCGGCGCCACGCTATATCCCCAGGACGCCGTCGCGGCGGTGGTGCGGAGCAGATCAGGCTGCAGATGGTCGAGCAGGGTCTGCAACTGGAACCGGTCCATCATGGCGGGGACGTTCTGGTAACTGAGCGGCTGGAATGGAGAGCGGATAATCGTGCCACCACTCGCCGGCCGCCCAGTATGTTCCGGGCATGCCCGCGGCGTCGAGCGCGGTCAGGAAGTTGTCCAGCACGGTGAGCCAGCGCGCATCGGGGATCACGTTGTTGGCGGCGGGACCGGCGTTGGGAATGCCGTATTCGCCCACGTAGCACTTCACATTGTTAGTGACGCACCACTGCGTGAACGGAGCCAGCGAGTGACGCCGAGGTTGGCCAGGTCGGGGTTCGCGGCCAGTTCCTCGTCGTAGCTCCACGTGTAGCTGCCGCTGTAGTCGTGATCGAAGTACTCGTGGCCTTCGTACCAGAAGTTGCCCGCGGATCGCTGATCCAGCTCGTCGCGCCGTTGATGCTCGCCCAGTTCGTGGCGTTGCTCCACTGGTTGCCGGGCACCATGATGAGCTTCCTGGAATCCACCGTGCGGATCGCGTTCACCACCTGCTGCGAGATCTGATTCCAGTTCGCGACGCCCATGTCGTGCGGCTCGTTCATCATGTCGTAGGCGAACACCGTGTCGTCGTCTTTGAACACGGCGGCCATCTTCATCCAGAAGTCGGCCAGATGCGCGCCGGTCACCTGCACAGTGCCGTTGCAGGGATTGTCGATCACGCAGGTGACGTGATTGATCGTGTAGCGGCCGTAGTTCTGGAGATTGATGCTGACCTTCACACCCGCGGCCTTCGCCCACGCGACGTCCTGCTTGAGGTGGCCCAAGATAATCGTTGGGGTTGCCCGCTGCCAGTGGCCCGCCGGGTGTGGCCTGCAGGCGTTCCCACAGCACCTCGATGCGGATGAAGTTCAGCCCGCGCGCGCCGAAGTAGCTGAAAGTGGGCGCGCTCTGAAACGTGTAGTCCCTGATCGTAAGTGCCGGGAATGTTGCCATTGCCGAATTCGGCGCCGGACATGTTCACGCCGCGGACGTACTGGGCCTGCGCAATGGACCGCGAACGCTGCGAATACAGCAATCGCACACACGAGTTTATGCATGATGCCGCCCCTGAAACAACGAAGTATATCAGGGATTACGGCCTGCGCGCGGGATCGTATCAGGCAGGCGCGCCACGCGCTTCGCGCCGGGTTTGCTGAACTCCCTTACCCTGTCGTCAGCCTGACTGAGGATCGAAGACTCCTACCAGATGCGGCAGGCGGGCGCGGCCACCATCGGCTTTCCAGCCGTGCAGGCGAAGGCCTTCTGGAACTCCGGCATGTTCTGCACGATGCCATTGACGCGGAAACGCGGCAGGGAATGCGGGTCGGTGTGCAGCTGCATGCCGCCATCTGCGGCCGCTGCAACTGGCACCAGGCCTGGCCGTAGCTCAGGAAGAACCGCTGCTCCGGCGTGAAGCCGTTCACCGCTTGCCAGTTCCTTGCCTTTCAGGTTGTCCATAAGCGCGAGGAAGAGCGAGGCGCAGGCCGCCAAGGTCGGCGGTGTTTTCCCCCAGCGTTAATTCACCATTCAGTGCGTGCCGGGCGCGGCCTCGAACTTCGAGTACTCGTCGATCAGGCATTTGGCCCGCTTCTGGAACTCGTCGGCGTCGGCTTTCGTCCACCAGTCGCGCAGGTTCCCATGCGCGTCGAACTTCCGGCCTTCGTCGTCGAAGCCGTGCGTCAACTCATGCCCGATGATGGCGCCGCCTGCCCCGAAATTGGCCGCGTCGTCGCTGGTATTCGAATAGAGCGGCGGCTGCAGGATTCCCGCGGGGAAGTTGATGCTGTTCTCTTCCGGCGAGTAGCCGGCATTGACCGTTGGCGTGCTGAACGGCCACTCAGAGCGGTCCACCGGCTTTCCGATCTTGTTCAGGTCGCGCTGGACCTCGAATTCGTTCGCGCGCAGCCAGTTGCCCGCGAAATCGTCGCGCACGATCCGCACGCGTCGAGTAATCCCGCCATTTGTCCGGATAACCGATGCGGTTGGCCACCGCCTCCAGCTTGACGAAGGCTTCCTTCTTCGTCTCTGGCGTCATCCAGTCGAGCTGAGCGATGTTCGAGTTCATGACCTTCTCGATCTGGCGGACCATCTTCAGAGTCCGCTCCTTGCCTTCGGCGCCGAAGGTCACGTCCACGTACTTCTGTCCGAGCGCGTCCCCCAGCGGCGAAGTTCGTCGAATCCACGCACCGCTTCCAGCGCGGGCTCAGCTCGCGAACGCCGCGCAGCGTTTTGCTGTAGAACGCGAAATTCTCGTCGACGAAGGGCTGCGAGAGATGATTGGCCCGCCCGTGAACCACATGCCATCGCAGATAGGCCTTCAGATCGGCGACGCTGGTCGAGTCGATGGCAGCATTCAGGCCGGTGAAGAAATCCGGGTAATCCACGTTAGCGACTCTGCCTTTGGCGCGCCCACCGCCGAAAAGAACGCCGGCCAGGCGAAGAAGGGACACAGCGACGTCAGCTCGGAAACCGGCAGCTTGTGGTAGATCTTCTCCGGATCGCGCCGCGACACGCGATCGAGCGAGTGCTCGGCCAGCTTCGTCTCGAACGCCAGAACAGCTTTCGCATCGGCCGCTGCGGCATCGGCGGATTCACCCACCAGTTCGAGCATCTTCTGCACATGCTCGGCGTAGCTCTTGCGGATCTGCTGCGACCGCGCGTCGGTATTGAGGTAGAAATCACGGTCCGGCAGCCCGAGTCCGCCCTGATGCGCGCCTGCGATGCTGCTGTTGGAGTCTTTCAGATCGGTTTCGGACCCGAACTCGAAGAACACGTCGTTGCCCTGCCGGTGCAGCCGGGGCGCCTCGTCGCGGATCGCTGCTTTGTCGGCAAGAGCGTCAATACGCGTCAGTTCCGGCTTGATAGGATCGTAGCCGCGGGCGTTCACTGCCCCCTCGTCCATGCAGGCGAAGTAGTAATCGCCGATCTTCTGCTCCACAACGCTCCGGCTGGCTGCCGGGTCCCCGGCCTTTTCGAGGATGTCGCGCAGGGTTGTGCGATTCCGCTCGGTCAGCAGCTCTCCCGTGCCCCACGATGGCCGGTCCGCCGGAATCGTGTTGCTGGCCATCCAGCCTCCGCAGGCGTATTGGCGCAGATCAGCTCGATCATGAAGGACTTAAAGCGGAAGGACGGATCGCGGTCCTTCAACTCGCCTGCCCACCACTTGAGCAGGCGGATCACCTGGGCGAAGTCGCTCGGCGAGCCGCCCTTCCGCGCGCGGATGAAGTCGAGGTGCCGGGAGACGCTCGTGACCACACGCTCGCCGGTATCCCTGACGATCAAGCAGCCCACGTTGTCGGGCTCGCCGTCGTAGAGCACGGGCACCACGTCGACATCGACGAGGTTGCGGGAGCGGAAGCGGATCTGCACGCAGTGCTCGCGCAGCTCGAACTGGTCCTCATCGAGCTGCGGGTAGCACTCGCGCAAGCGGTCCCTCAGCCATCTGACCAACTCCTCGTCACCTTCAGGGACCGCGGCGCGCTTGACGTACACGGCGAGGTCCATGTCGCCGATCGTGGTCAGCGCCGTGCCCTTGGCCACAGAGCCGGCGTTGAGCATCTTCACGAGCGCGTAGTCGGGGTGGGCGGTTATGTGCTTCTCAAGCCTCTCGCGCATGCGGTTGCCCTGTTCGCGGTATTCCCGCGCCCGCTGCGGTGAGAGGTTCACACGGTCTTGTGCGAACTTGGCCAAGACCTCGTGCTGGACGTATCGCGCGATCGTCATCAGGGCTGAGCCCTCCTGTGGTTGTGCGCCCCTTTCGGTGCGCATTGAAGGTATCGTAGTTCTTGATCGAGAACCGTAGCATGTCCGCCCCCCACCGTGCAAGAATGAGACCTAGGGTTCGTGATGGAGAACCAGCAGCTATCGCTGTTCGAGCAGCTAAGCCACGCAGAGCCGGCCTTGTCCGACGAGGACATAGTGCGGCACCTCTGCGGGGATCTGCTAGACGAATCTGCCGTTGCACCCCCCGTAAACGTCGAGTTGCTGGCCTCCATGCGAGGGATCGCGCGGGTCGAGCAGCGCCCGCAGCCGTGGTCCGGTGTCCTGGCGCCGACAAGCAACGGACTTATCGTTGGCGTGTGGGCCACGGATGGAGTCGAGCGGCAGCGCTTCACAGTCTTGCATGAGGCTGGCCACACCCTGCTTCCGGGTTTCGCCGAGAGCCGCCACTACCGCTGCGGCGGCCCCAAGAACCGAGAGGAGCAGCTGTGCGACATTGCTGCCAGCGAGCTGCTGCTGCCCCGACGATTCTTTGTGCGCGACATCGCTCAAGCCTCGCCAGGGCTGGAGGGCATCGAGGAACTCTCGAAGTCCTACGAGGCCAGCATCGAGGCGACCGCGCTGCGCGCTGTGGCACTTGGCCAGCAAGCCGGGATGCTGCTTGTCTTCAAGGTGGCACACAAGCCGTCTGAGAAAGGACGAGAGGACCAATGCGAGCCCAAGCTGCGACTGTCGTGGTCGCACGGGCTTGGCGATTGGCCGTATATGCGCCAGCACAAGTCAGTCAGCAACGTCTCGCCGATACAGCGTGCGCTCGAAGGAGAGCTAGTCGACGAGATCGGCACGCTAGGTGATCTGGCCGGGGAGGAACACGGACCAATCAGGATCAGCGCGCGGCGGTACGGCAGCAGCGGGCGCGTGCTCGCACTGCTGACGCCCGCTCGAATTAAGGGAGGTTCGAGATGAGCGAGACCAACGAGACCATCGGCGAGCGCATCAAGCGCTTCAGGGAAGAGGGGAACTTGAGCCCAAGCGAGCTAGCCGAGCAAGCCGGCGTCGCCAAGAGCTACCTGTCCACGCTCGAACACGAGGACCGGACCAAGAACGTCCGTAGGCCGTCCGCAGACACCTTGTATCGGATCGCCAGTGCGCTGGGCGTGGCGATGTCCGACTTGCTGGGCAGGCCCGTGATCACTGCGGCCCAAACAGGTCACCGGCCTCCGAGCTTGATCGAGTTCGCCAAGAGTCGCGCCCTCCCCGAAACCGATGTCGAGATGCTGGCTGGCATACGCTTCCGGGGCGAGGAGCCGAAGACGCCGGAGCGCTGGGAGTTCATCTACCAGGCAATCAAGAACAGCGCCCCGATGGATCGCGGACAACACACGTAATAACCAACGTCGTTCCGAGTTGGCACCGTATCTCGCGTGTGCGGTATCTCCCGACACTCGTGTGCGGTTGGGTCGCAACGGTTTGCCTCGATACCCAGCTCGCGTGCTACTTGAGGACTCGAAGCTCTCCCGGCATCCAACGAGAATCTAGCGGGAGAGATAGAACCTGAACCTGCGACCACCCGGCCCCTACAGGCCACTCCCAGCATCCAGCGCACTTTGGACCCCAAATTGGACCCCAGAATCCTGCGTCGGACACTCGCTGCTTGCTACCGACGACATGTGCTCCTATCGAGGGTCGGCCGGCGTGACGGCGGGAGCTGGCTGGCAGGTCGAGATGCCACGGCGCGACGACCTTGAGTAGCGCCGTTGGCGGAGGGTCGGTGAGAGGCAGAATCTCACCAGCGAGTTCAAGCGCTCCACGCCCCTCGAATATCGCGACGCAAGGATTGCCGTCGAGGCATGAGGGGAAGCGAATCGCGGCGGCGCCGTCGTCGTAGATGTCTGCGGCGACGGTTTGCGTCACGACCCGGCGGTTCGTGGTGATCTCGTGTAGGTCCAGGTGCCGCATGTCGTGCTCGAGCAGGAGATCGACGTGTCGCTCCTCCACGCCCTGACGCTGAATCGCGTCTGTGAGATCACAGATCCCGCCATCCAATCGCAGTCGGACCGGCGCGAGAATATTTTCGCGACGCCAAGCTGCCGTGATCGGTTGGGCGGCAAGCTCCTGCGCAGCCTCGGCCCCCATCTCTTGCTGGAACCGGCGAATCGCGCCAAGATTAGGACGGAAGTCGGCCAGCACCTCCCGGAGACACGTCTCGGCTAGCTCGGCGACGTAGACGGTGCGAAAGCGGTGGCGAAGATCGTCGAAGCGATGGCTCCACTCGCAGATCTCCGATGGGACGAAGCCGAGCGGATCGCCGTGGTAGCCAACCCTCCAATACGTGCGCTCCGCTGGTGCGTCGCTCACGTCTGAAAGCTCGCCAGTTGGCGAGCGGCGCGAACGACGGCCGTGAACTGCTCAGGCGACTCCGCCACGCGCAACAACTCGATCGGCGCTTGGTCATCCAGACGAGTGTTCGTGCCGAACAGCCACGCCTTCGCCGTCTCAGCATCATAAGCGTCGCTGATCATCCGCACGATCTTGTAGCCATGCCGCAAACGACGCGCCACGGCCGCCCGCGGATCAGGCCCATCCTCCTGGGCATAGCGACCGATCTGCTTCGCATCGGAAAGCCCCGCAAGAAAAGCCGCCATCCGCTGGCCGAGGCTTCCCTGAAGGTAGGCAGCGATCTCCGCGATAGGAAGCGTCGCCGCGTCGTGATCCAAGCGCTCGGCCTCGGGCACAGTCAATATCGACATCTAAATGTTCCTTTCAAGCGAACACCAGCAGCAGCTTCCTACGCAAACTCTACCATAAACTACACCACTAGCTCCACCCATGTCCTAGAGAAGGTCGTCTGGCCAGGGCAGTACTCCGATAGCTTCGGCATCCGGGATTCTCTCGCTTCCGCATTGGCCGTTGCATGAGCCTCGTCCGCAGCGGCTCTTGCGCGATCCTCCTCCACACCTACCTGTACCGGCGGGCCGGAAGGATCTCGGGGGTGCGGCGCGCCCCGACGGACCCTGGACAACCCTAGAGGGGCTGCGCCATGGGGCCAGTGGCCAGCTAGTCGTTTTGCTTTAGGCCGAGGGCTTTGCGAAGGTCGCGATAAAGCTTTGCGGTAAGAGCCTTTCGTGAAGGCTCGAGCAGCACTCCAGTGTCATCAGCAAGGCGTAGCGCTCGCTCAGCGATCCGCGTCTTGCTCAGAGGAGCGATCCCGCGCGCTTCGCACCAGAGGTTCACGTAATTGGCACGTCCGACGGCAGGAAGCTCGTCACCCGTGAGCTGGTCAGATGAGTTCCGCGTGTCGCGCAGGATCTCGTTTACTGCTGCCGTGTAGGTCTCACTCGCGAGCAGGTCCTCGATGCACAAATCGGGCTCCGCACCATCGCCGAGAACGAATACACGTCCCTCGTTGTGAGCCCGCTGTGCGAGCTTTTCAGCATGGTCTCGACCACCCTGATCGGCATCAAATACATATGCAACATTGCCCGCTTCGGTCTCCAGGTCCGGTGCAGCATCAGCAGCAACCTCAGCCGTTCCGGACGCGACCTGGAAGCCCAGAGCTCGATCAACCTCGTTGCCATGCCTTGCCGCACGAAACAGACTGGGGAGAAGAATGCACTCTGTTGGTCCCTCTCCGAGAACCGCATAGCGGGCAGGCGAGAATGCAATCGCCGACGCACCCATCGCCAGCATCAGAGGCGTTAGCCCGACGCCCCCACTCCAGAACTCGTTACGTATCTCACTCTCCTCATTGCCAATAGGCGCGACCACGCGGATGGATCGTCCGAGATCCTCAGGCAGGCAGCCGATCGAGTGGGTTGTGTAGATAACCGCCTGGGCGACGTCTTGCTTCGCGAACACGTCCATCAGGTCCGCCTGAGCTCCGTAATGCAGATGCGTCTCGGCCTCGTCAAACAGCAAGATTGGCGGCGTGTCAGTTGCGTAACGTGCGCAGAATGCAAGCAGTGCGGCGAACATCCGCATCCCCGCACTGCGCTCCTCGATAGGAACATCTTTCTGTGTATCGTCGTCGGTGACGTGCACTGCCAGCGACTCGGTGTCCGCGCGCAGCGTGATAGTGAGTTCGTGCTGACTCCAGGCTTCAAGCCGTTCCTTGAGCGTTACATTGAGCTTGCGCTCGAACGTGCTGAGCTCGTCTCGGCGGTCGCGATCAGTCGCAAGTGAGCGGTACACGTCGAAGTCCGCGTCAGCGAGATACAACAGGTTCGCGAGCGCGTCCGGTGCCATGCCTATCTCGCTCCAGACATAGTCCGACAGCAACGCTCTCTGATCGTCGTCGAACTCGAGCATTCGCGGAACCCTGGGATTGAGCGCGGCGTAGATCTGAGCGCTGGGCTTCGCGGACTGTTCCTTGCCGATGACATCTGTCACCGTCTCCAATAGATCGGAGGCCCGCGAGGGCTCCCGGCACTCACTTGCTCGCGCTTCAAGGATCTGCTGGAAGGTGACGAGTTGAGTCGACTGATCCTCGTCAAGGTCCTCTGCAGCTTCCGAGAGCATCTCTGCGAGCCCCGCGGCCGTCGAGGAGATTGAGATGTCCGGGTCAGGGATATTGCCGTCATCGTCGGCCACAAGGTGGATGTCGAGTGACCTATTCTCGTTGAGTACCGCGATCTGCTTCGAGAGGGCCTCGCGCGCGCCCGTGTCCCGACGGACCCACGGATCGAGCGACCATCGCGCGACCCCATCACTTTCCAAATGCTGTTCGAATACATACTTCTTATCGTCGTCGAGCAGATGTGCGATGTCCGCTCGATCGGCCTTCTCCACTTCGTATCGCGCCTGAATAATTCTCGTTCGGCTCGCGGGCTGGCGTCGACCGGTGAACTCACGGCGGTCGAACGCCGCGTTGGTAGGGAGGTGTATGAGAGCCCTAAGGAGACTCGTCTTGCCAGCCTCGTTCGGACCTACAACTGCGATCACCCTTGGGCCAAGGTAGAGAGTGTGCGGCGAAGCAAATCTCTTGTAGCCGCTGATCTGGACTGACCTCAGGCGCATGTCGGTAATCCTAACCTGCTCGAACACTTCCTTTATCTGCGGTCGCCCGGACTAGGGAGCGGGTCGTGCCCACCAGGCGTTGCTTGGACCTTCGTAGCTAACAGGCAAACGCCTTAGTCATACAGCGGAGCCCAGGCAGCCCATCAGACGACCCATGCAACCCATAGCTCAGGGGAACTTGATTTGGCACCCACGGATCGGTCGACCAGGGATTCTGCTCCAACGCTCGACAAGCTCTCCTATGCAGCCGCGCCGTGAACTCAAACACGAGCGGCGCTGGCTCGTCTGTCCTGCTCACCGCCGGCAGCGAGCAGGACAGACGACCGGCACAGACCAAACACGCGGCAATCCAGCAAGCGATCAGGAGAGGCGGGCACCCTGGCATGCGTACACCCGGAACATTGGTCAAGATGGAACATCCGGGATATCGGTCATTGTTGCCTGCCGTATGAGCGAGCACCGGATAATGCTGCCTCCGCGATTCTCCCAGCGTCACCTTGTCGATGGCAATGGTGCGCGTCAGCTCCTGGCCGGGGCTTCCGAGGCCCACCTACTAGAGGCGGACGACGGCATTTGGTATGCGCTTCTGGACGATGGCTCGCGCCACCAGATCCGCGAGCGCGGCGCCACCCCGACTGACGGCGTTGGCCTTGAGCTCCCGCGCTCGCAGTTCAAAGAACTGCCGGGCAAGTTCACGTCTGACGAGCTTCGCTGGGTCACGAGCGAGCGACCTTCGAGTTCGGAGGACGTGCGCGCGCAGCTTGCGGGACTGTTCGTACTACGGACCGAGGACCCGGATGCCGGTACCCCCGGGTTGCGCGTCCCGCAGGCAGGCGCGCTACACGCAGTGCTCGCACATTGGTCTACGGGCTCGACTGAACCAGCGACCGTGGTGTTGCCCACAGGCACCGGCAAGACCGAGACCATGATTTCACTGTTCGCGAGTGAGCGACCCGAACGACTACTTGTGATGGTACCTTCAGACAGACTGCGCACTCAGATCGCCGACGTGTTTGAGCGCTACGGCGTCCTGCCAGCAGCCGGTGCCCTTGATGGTTCACTGACAGGTCCTGTCGTCGGGCGTATTGAGCATCACTTCTCGAACGTTGCGACGATGCGCTCGTTCGTCGAGCGTTGCAACGTACTGGTAGCCACACCGAACGCCCTTGACGCCTCAAGCGCGGAGGTAACAGCCGCCCTTATTAGGCGTTGCTCTCACTTGTTCGTCGATGAGGCACACCACGTCAGTGCCTTGCGCTGGGCACGTATTCGCGATGCATTTGCCGGCAAGCCCGTGCTCCAGTTCACAGCGACGCCCTATCGTGCGGACGGTCAGCGACTTGGCGGTCGGGTGATCTACTCGTTTCCTCTAGGTCGCGCTCGCTCTCTTGGATACTTCCAGCCAATTTCCTATGTTTCGGTTCTCGCCCTTGCCGATCCTGATCGAGCCGTAGCGCAGGCAGCAATTACCCAACTACGCGCCGACCGGGCCGCAGGTCTTGACCATTTGATCATGGCGCGCGTCCGCCGCATCGGTCGAGCGCGCGACGAGATCCTCCCGATTTATGAGGAGCTGGCGCCAGAGTTCGCACCGCAGATCGTCCACAGCGCATTGCCAAGACGCGAGCAGACAAAGGCGCTTGAGGCGATCAGGCAGCGAGACAGTCGGATCGTCATTTGCGTCGACATGCTCGGTGAGGGCTTTGACTTTCCCGAGCTGAAGATCGCCGCGCTGCACGACCCGCATCGCAGCCTTGGCGTCGCGCTTCAGTTCATTGGCCGCTTCGCGCGTAGTCGCCCAGACCTCGGCACCGCGACCGCCGTCGTTGCCCGCCCGGACCCCGGCTATGACGAACGGCTGCGCGCGCTGTATGCCGAGAGCAGCGAATGGGACGCCGTGATCGAGCAGCTTGCAGGCGACGCGATCGAGGACGTGCGCGAGCTCGATGAGTTCGAGGGCGGATTCGACGAGAACGGCGAGCCGAGCCTTTCGATTCACGTGCTTCATCCGAAGATGAGCACCGTGGTGTATGAAACGTCATGCACTGAGTGGGAGCCGGGACGCTTGGCCGAGCGCTTCGCCGCCGAGCGGATATTGTCGCCGCCCACGATAAATCCCAGCGAGCAGGTCGTGTGGATGGTAGTCGAGGTGCGTGCCGGAGTGAAGTGGGCGCACCTGCAATCGCTTCAGGATGTCGCCTATCACCTGCATGTTCTCTATTGGGACCGCGAGCGCGATCTGCTTTACATCAACACCTCGCAACTTGAGAGCCTGCACGAAGACCTCGCGCAGGCAGTGTGCGGAGCCGACGTACGCAGAGTCGAAGGCGAGCGGGTATATCGAGTCCTCGGCGATCTACAGCGGCCGACGCCGACCAACGTTGGGGTTATCGACCTGCGCAACCGTAGCCGGCGCTTTTCGATGCATGTGGGCGCCGACGTATATGAGGGTTTTCCTGACGCTGAGCGCCAGTCCAAGTCGAACACCAACATTTTCGTTGTGGCCTACGAGGAGGGGGAGCGCATCACTCTGGGCGCTTCGCGCAAGGGTAGGATCTGGAGTCAGCAGGCAGCCGACACCGTGCTCGAGTGGGTGCAGTGGTGTCGGCGACTCGGACCGAAGCTTAAGGACGAGTCGATCTCTCTCGACGGACTATTTCGTAGTTTTGTGCGACCGCGCCCGCTTGAGGAGCGCCCACCGCTGGCACCGCTAGCGATCGACTGGCCCTGGATCGCCTACGCCGAGGTTAGCGAGAGCGTCAAGGTTGCTATTGACGGAACGGAGGGCCTACTGATCGACTCAGACTTGGTCGTGAGCGGGCACTCTGAGGAGGGCACCATTCCCTTTGAGGTGCACGTTGGTGATCTCACGCTCGCGTATGAGGCGAGCGTTGAGGACGGAGCGCTCGTCCACCGCGCGCTCGCCAATGAGGCATACGTCGTCCGTGAGCGCTCCGAGCCACAGCCGCTGAGCGCGTTCTTGGATCGCGAAGGGAGCACAGTCTGGTTCGAGCAGGAGGTCGTTGTTGAAGGCACCGTGCTGTACGAGTTGCAGCGTGAACAGGCGCCAATCGACCCGGACAAGCTCGTCGCACTTTCTTGGGAGGGTGTAGACATCCGGCAGGAGTCTCAAGGCCCGCAGCGCAACCCGGCGACCGTCCAGGCACGCGCGGCGCAGAAGCTGATCTCGCTCTCGGACTGGGATGTCGTGATCGACGACGACGGCACCGGCGAGGTCGCGGATCTGGTCGCACTAAAGGACGACGGCGAGCGCGTGATCGTGCACCTTGTGCATTGCAAGCACTCTTCCAGGGTTGAGCCAGGTGGCCGCGTCAACGACCTCTACGCAGTGTGCGGCCAGGCGCACCGTAGCGCACACCACCGCCAGCACATCGACGCGATGGTCCGCAACCTGGTTCGGCGTGAGCGCCACCGCCAGAAGCAGGGTCATTCGGGCCTAATGGTCGGCGAGGATGCAACCCTATTCGCCTTCCAGGATGTCGTACGCAGGCGCCGACCGGTGCTGGGAGTCACGATAGTCCAGCCTGGACTGAGCATCAGCAAAGCTGAGGCAAGGCATCTGCAACTGTTGGGCGCCACCGATGTTTATGTGGCCGAGGTGGCCTACGGCGCGTTTGACGTTTGGTGCAGTGCGTAGCGAGCGCGCCTGGAAGTGGAGTCACTTGCGGTGACGGTCCCGTGTGTGGGCGCGGCTGGGAGCTGGACCACGCTGGCAGACACCCAATACCAATACGCCGAATTTGGAACCTGCGACCACCCGGCCCCTGCAGGCAACTTCCAGCGTTGAACAGGCTTTGGACCCCAAATTGGACCCCAACCCCAAAACTGGCTACCTAGCCAAAGGCCCAAAACCAGCCAATTTGCAGGGATTTTCTAATCGGGGAGACAGGATTTGAACCTGCGACCGCCCGGCCCCCAGCCGGGTGCGCTACCAGACTGCGCCACTCCCCGTGGTGTTCTTCGATTCTACGGACAAAGCCCGCAGGGCACCTCCCCCAGGTCAAGCGCGCACAGGCAGCTTGGCGCGCAGCTTGGGCAGACCCACTCCCAGCAACCCCCGCAAGAGAGCCCTATTGAACTCGAGGAAGTCGAAGTAGTCGCGCCACAGCACGATCTGGCCGTCGCGCACGTCGAAGCGCCCACAAACCCAGAACTCCATGTGGAGCTTGCGGAACGTCAGGAAGTCCGTGCGCTCGGTGAGGACGGACGGCCCGTCTGCGCAGATCGTGTGGATGACGACATCGAAACCGCCTCCAACACCGTATGCCCTGCCGAAGAGACGGCGAACACGCTCGCGTCCGTGAACGGTGGGCAGACCGACGTTCTCGTAGACCACGTCCACCGCCAGGAGCGCCAGCGCCTCGTCGAGATCCCCGCGGCGCAAGAACTCCAGGAAGCGCTCGACAACAGGGACGGGAGAGGAGTCGACCCCTGGCCGTTCCACAGCGATCCCGTTGGGTTTGCTTGCCGGCTCGCCCATTTGGCTCAACCCTCCCCCATCTTCGCAGCCCGCCGCACCATCTCCTCCTCGGAGACGTCCTCGACATGCGTGGCCACATTCCAACGGTGACCATAAGGATCCTCGAACTGCCCCGAGCGATCGCCATAGAACTGATCCTCGACCACCCGCAGCGGTTTGGCCCCGGCTTGAACCGCCCGCTCGAACGCGGCGTCGGCATCCTCGATGTAGACATGGATCGAGACGGGCGTGCCTCCGACCGACTTGGGCCCTTCGATGTTCATCTCCGGGTTCTCGTCAGCAAGCATGATTACCGCCTCGCCGATTTCAAGCTCGGCGTGACCGACCCTGCCGTCAGGCCCCTCCAAGCGCATGCGCTCAGTGGCGCCCAACACGCCCGTATAGAACTCGATCGCCTCTTTCGCGCCGTCGACGATCAGATAAGGCATCACCTGCGGGTAGTTGTCCGGTATCGGCTTGGCCATCGCACTGCCTCCTTGGACGGTTTTGGCGTGAAGATCTGCGTGAAGCGGGCGACGGGAATCGAACCCGCCCTAAAAGCTTGGAAGGCTTTTGTGCAACCACAACACTTCGCCCGCGAGTCGCTTGACATCGTACCGTCCCAACCCCCCTATAACCTGTGGCCCGTGCGCCTCCGTGCCTTGGTGCCCTTGCTCGTGTTGACCGGCGTGGACTACGCCCTGTGGGACTGGTCGATCGCCAACGGGCACGACATCGTCTCGCTCGTGGCCGGTCTCACGCTCCTGCCACTCGCCGCGCTCAGCCTTGGCGGGCTCATGCTCGGCGCAGCCCGCCTGTGCGGGTTCCTGCTCGGTAGATCAGCCCCCCGCGCACGCGCGCGTAGGGCGCCCGTTTCGCAGCACACAACAACCACACCGGCCGAGCGCCAAGAGTCGTCGTCCCACAAGCTCGCTGCCTGAGGGCGACCACGGCGTGAGGACTGCGCAATGAGCGAGCGACGGCGTCGCCTGCTGCCCCGCTCCACCCGAGGCCGCCTGACTTTGGCCGCCATCGTGGTGCTCGTTATAGCCGCCGTTGCCTTGGCGGGCTATCTCTACGAGAAACATCGCACCGGCAACATCTACCACCCCCACGCCGTGTTCGTGCCCCAACCGACGCCAACCTTGCCCAAGGTCAAAGGCCAAGACCACTTCGCATGGCCCTTGTATGGCTACACCAAGAACCACACCCGCTTCTTCCCCGCCTCCCCCACCATGCGCCCGCCCTACAGAACCGTATGGGCTCGCGGAGGCAGCGCCCTGCTCGAGTTCCCACCGGTGACGTGGGGTAACCGCATCTTCCAGCTCGCCGACGACGCCACGCTGAACGCGATCGACAAGTACACCGGACAGACCCTTTGGAGCCGGCGCCTCGGCGCCCTTTCGGCCTCCACCCCGGCCGTCTCCGGCGACACCGTGTACGCGACCATACTCTCGCGCTCGTCCAGCTCCCAGGCCGGACGCGTGGTCGCCCTGAACACGCTCAACGGCCACTTCCGCTGGTCGCGCAACCTGCCTAGTCGCGCCGAGTCCTCGCCGCTGCTCGACAAAGGCAAGCTGTTCTTCGGCTCCCAGAACGGGACCGTGTACGCGCTCAACGCCCATAACGGCAACGTGCTGTGGACCTACCACGCCTCGGGCGCTGTCAAGGCGAGTCCCAGCCTCTCGGGCGGCGTGCTCTATTTCGGCGACTACTCCGGCAACCTGCAGGCTGTTGGCGAGGAGCACGGCCACCTGCTGTGGCGCAGCGGCTCCGGCGGCGCCCTGCTCGGCAGCGGCACCTTCTACTCGACCCCTGCGGTCATGTACGGGCGCGTGTTCCTGGGTAACACCGACGGGCGCGTCTACGCCTACGACGCCTCCTCGGGCGCTCTTGACTGGGCTGTGCAGACCGGCGCATACGTGTATGCCTCCCCCGCCGTCACGAATGCTCCCGGCCTCGGCCCAACCATCTACCTGGGCTCCTACGATGGCACCTTCTATGCCCTCAACGCCCGCTCAGGACACATCGAGTGGCAATACCACGCCGGCGGCAAGATCTCCGGCTCGGCCACGATCATCGGCAACATCGTCTACTTCGCCGACCTCGGCACCCACGACACGATCGGCCTCGGCATCTCCACCGGCAAAGTCGTGTTCACCAAGAGCACCGGCTCCTTCGACCCGGTCATCAGCGACAACCACTACCTCTACCTGTCCGGCATCACCGGCCTATACGCGCTCGCGCCCTTGGACGCTCCTCCACAGAGAGAAAAGACGCCCAGCACAAGCAACACCCCCAAGGGCCACGCGAGGACAAGCGCCAGGCCAGCGACAAGCGCAGCAGCCAAGGCGGGCGCGGCGGTCGTGGTCATCCACAAGCGCCGGCCAGCCCCAAAGCACGCGCCGGCGAAAAGCGCGCCGCGACGCGCACCACACCGGCGGACTTCGCACTGACCGCGGTCCAGCCATCATGCGCCGCCAGGCACGCGTGGCCTTCGAGGACGGTCCAGTAGCGCGTGTAGTGCAACCTCACAATCGACTCGCCAGCCCCCAAGAAGCGCAGGCTGAACGAGTCGTGGCCCAGCTTCGTCAAACTTGCCGGTGCCGAGACCAAAGGCTTTGGGCCGAGCACCGCGAACACGCGCCAGTGGGCCCTTGAGAACACTTCGCGCAGATAAGGCTGTCCCGCGCGAATCAAGGCCGCCTCTTCATCGCTTGAACCGTCGAGTCGCACATCCGGGAGCGCCACGTAGCTGACCGCATTGTTGGCGAGCCAGGCGTGGTAGGCCGCCGCAGTAAGGCCTTCTTTGAAGAAGATCGGGTCGTACTTGGTGTCGAGCTGGCGCTCCCAACCGCGGGCCAACAAGAACTTAGGCGCAAGCAAGGCAGCCTCCCAGTGGGAATGGGTGAACGGGACCTCCACCCGCACCAGCGAGCCCCCATGTGCGTCCAAGAAACGTTCCAGCGGCAAGTAATAGGCGGCGCGTGTGGAGGGGTCGCCGGCGATCCCTGCGCTCTCGCGCACCGGCCCCCAGGCCGTCCACACGACAATCAGCCCCACTGCCAGCCACGACTGCCGCCAAAGGCCGACCAGGCTGTCTGAAACCGTCGCGACCCAACGCGCACAGGGCCAGTGGCCCCGCCAATAGCACGGCATAGCGGTCGATATTGCTGCCCATCGGCGTTGGGGCGATC
>CAWBID010000043.1:0-4468 GCA_963788715.1 uncultured Solirubrobacterales bacterium | reverse complement strand
GGGCCCCAACGCGTACCGCGGCTGGCGGATGCGGGCCCCGGTCAGGCCGTCCAGCATGGCTTACACGGATTTCGCCGCCATAACCCGGACGAAACGGACGTGATCATAGCGAAGATCCGGTTGGGGTCAAGTGGAGGGTCGTGGCGCGCGCTGCCCGGCACGTGGCATCCGGAAGGGTGCCCCGGGGCACCTAGGTAGGTAAGCCGCAAAGCGCGCCCCAAGGCGGGTTAATGGCAGGCTCGCTTAGAGGAGGCTTGGAGGTTTATTTCAGTGGCGGCGCAACATTGCCGTTGAGGCTGTTCAGCATGAGTGGCTCTGACTCCCGGCTTCCCGCAGCCCAGTCATTGGCAGCCTCACCATTTACCGGCCCGCCATTTCCCGCCCGGCCATTACCGGCACAGCCGTCCGTGCCGCAGCCCAGGTTCGCGGTTCACAGCCGTGCCCTGGTGCGCAAGAAGGCTCCCCGCGCTGCCACCGCATGCCCTGCGGCGGTTCCGTGCTGGGTTACTGGGTGTTGCCCGCTTGGATCTCGCGGACACGTCAAGGCTACCGCACTATATCGATATTTAGTTCGAAGCACGCCGTACGCGCTTTCCCCCCGCCTGAAGACGGAGACATCCACGCGGAGGCATTGGTGACCGCCATCTCGACGCAACCCGGCGCCGCCCAGGCCGCCGGCCAAGCCCCCGGCAGCCGCCTGGCCTGGCTGCTGCGCGGCCGGCCGGACGACCCGGCGTGGGCGCGGCCGACGCTGCTGGCCCTCATGCTGTCCACCGCCCTGCTCTACCTGGCCGGCCTGAGCCGCAACGGCTGGGCCAACGAGTTCTACGCCGGCGCCGCCCAGGCGGGCACGGAGAGCTGGAAGGCGTTCCTGTTCGGCTCGCTGGACTCCGCCAACTTCATCACCGTGGACAAGCCGGCGGGCTTCCTGTGGCCGATGGAGCTGTCCGCCCGCATCTTCGGCGTCAACTACTGGAGCCTGCTGCTCCCGCAGGCGCTGGCGGGGATGGCCACAGTCGGCGTGCTCTACGCCACCGTGCGCCGCTGGTTCGGGCCGGCCGCCGCGGTCATCGCCGGGGCGGTGATGGCTCTTACCCCGGTCGCCACGCTCATCTTCCGCTTCAACGACCCCGACGCGTTCATCACGCTGATGGCCACGCTGGCCGCGTACGCCGGCATCCGGGCCCTCGAGTCGGGCCGCACCCGGTGGGTGGCCCTGACCGGGGTGCTCTTCGGGCTGGGCTTCCTCGGGAAGATGCTCGCCGGGTTCCTGGCCCTGCCCGCGATGGCGCTGGCCTACCTGATCTGCGGGCCGGCCGGGCTCGGCAAGCGGATCTGGCAGCTGCTGGTGGGCGGCGCGGCGCTGCTGGCCACCGCCGGCTGGTGGGTCGCGATCGTCCTGCTCACCCCGGCCGCCGACCGGCCATTCGTCGGCAGCACCACCGACAACAACATCCTGCAGCTCACGTTCGGCTACAACGGGCTCAGCAGGCTCACCGGCAACCGGGCCGGCGGGTTCGGCGGGGCGGCCCGCGCGGCCGGGCGCGGGCTCGGCGCGGGTGCCGTCGGCGGCGGCGCGGGCGGGGCGGGCGGTCCGGCCGCCGGTCCCGGGCCTGGCGGCGGGGCGGCCGCCCGTGCGTTCGGCGGCGGGACCGGCGGCCCGTTCGGCGGCGGGACCGGCATCACCCGCATGTTCACCGCCGAGTGGGGCGGTCAGATCAGCTGGCTGATCCCGGCCGCCCTGATCGCCATCGTGGTCATGCTGTGGGTGTCGCGCCGCGCCGCCCGGACCGACCGGACCCGCGCCGCGGCGATCCTCTGGGGCGGGTGGCTGGCGGTGGCGGGGCTGGTGCTCAGCTTCATGTCCGGGACCACCCACTCGTACTATGCGGTCGCGCTCGCTCCCCCGATCGGCGCGCTCATCGGCATCGGGGCGGTCACCGTGTGGCGGATCCGCCGCACCTGGTTCGCGCGGGCCGCCATGGCCGCCGCGCTCGCGGTCACCGCCGCCTGGGCCTGGGTGCTGCTCGGCCGGAACCCCGGGTGGTACCCGTGGCTGCGCGTGGTCATCGTCATCGCCGCCGTCGGCGCGGCCGGACTGATCCTGGCCGGGCCCGCGCTGCGGGCCAGCACCGCCCGGGGGGGCCTGGCGCTGGCCGCGGTCCCGGTGTCGCTGGCCGTGATCGCCGGGCTGGGTGGCCCGCTGGCCTACAGCCTCGACACCGCAGCCACGTCCTATGCCGGGACGAGCCCGTCCGCCGGTCCGCCCATGACCGCCGTCCTCGGCGGGCCGGGCGGCGCCCGGGGTCCCGGCCGCGGTTTTGCCCCTGGCCGCGGCGGAGGTTTCGCGGGCGGGCTGGCCGACGACAGGCCCGGCCGTTTCGCGGGCGGCTTCGGCGGCGCGGGCGGTGGTTTCGGCGGCTTCGGGCGTGGCGGAAACGCCACCGTCGGCAGCGGTTTCGCCAAGCTGCTCGAGGGCGGGGCTTCCCGTTACACATGGGCCGCGGCCACCAACGGCGCGGACAGTGCAGCCTCGATGGAACTGGCCACCGGTGGCATCCCGGTCATGGCGATCGGCGGTTTCCGGGGCACCGACCCCGCGCCGAGCCTGGCCCAGTTCGAAAAGCTCGTCTCCGAGCACAAGATCCACTACTACGTGGCTGGCGGCGGGCTCGGCGGCCGCGGCTTCGGCGGTGCGGGCGGCGGTCTCGGCGGCGGCCCGGCCGAGCGCGGGGCCGGCGGCGCAGGCGGCGTTGGCGGTGGCTTCAGTGGCTTTGGCGGCTCCGGTGGGGCTGGCGCCCCCGGCGGCGGATCGACCGATGCGGCGCAGATCAGCGCGTGGGTGCAGGCCCACTTCACGGCGCGGACCGTGGGTGGTATGACCGTCTACAACCTGACCGCCCCGGCCGCGAGCTTGTGACGAGTGGAGGGATGGGCCTGCGGTGGGGCCGGCCGCCGCAGGCGCCGGGCGTGCTGGGCGGCTGGTTGGCCAGCCGCCTTCTGGTCGGGAGCACGCCCGGGACCGCTGCCTGGGCCTCGGCGTGATCGACGTGCAGGCCACGACGTGAAGGTGCCGGGCCTGGGGGCTTCCCGGCCCGCTCCTTGCCGGCTCCGCCCCGCCGCCGGTTCGCCGCTTGGCTTTACGTCATAAAGTTCCTGGCTCAACCGCTTGACTTTGCGCCGTAAAGCAGGATGTACTTTATGGCATAGAGTCAATAGGGGAGGACACCATGAACCCCACGCCTGACACCACCGCCGGCAACGGCGGGAACTTCGACGCCCGGCAGGCCGCCGCCCTGCTGGACCAGACCACCCGGCAGGCACGCCGCCAGATGGAGCCCGCCCAGCCTTGGCTCCTGGTGATCAGGGCGATCGTGGTCCTGGCCGTCTTCGGCGCCGTCTGGCTAAACGTGCGCGGGCAGCACCCCTACCAGCACCCGACCGCCGCCATCATCCCCGTCGTGATCGCTTTCGGGCTGCTCAACCTGGTCGCGACAGTCACGGTTGCCCGCCGGGCGACCGCCGGGGTCAGCGGGAAATCCCGGCTGCGCCCGGCGGAGATCGCCGTCCTGGCGGTGATATGGGTCGGCGTGTACGTGGCTATGGTCCCGATGGCTATCGCCGGCGTGAGCGACGCGGTCGTCTGGGGTTGGTACCCGGTCGCGGTGCCGCTGATTGCCGCCGGGCTGGCCTGGGCGGGCATCACGGCGGCCCGGGCTGACTGGCTCAATTGCGGCGTCGGGCTCGCCGTCGCCGTCACCGGCGCCGTCGCCCTGTCCGCGGGACCGGCCGGGGCGTGGGCGGTCGCCGGCGTCGGCCTGTGCCTCACGCTCCTGGGCCACGCGGCCATCATCGTCTGGCAGCAGCGCCGCAGCGTCGTCCGGCCATGACCACCGACGAGCTCGACCCGCTGATCCACGTGCCCACCCGGCTGAAAATCGTCGCCACGCTGGCGGCCCTGCCCGACGGCGACACGCTGTCCTTCACCCGCCTGCAGGACATGATCGGGCTCACCCCCGGCAACCTGATCATCCACCTGCGCAAGCTCGAAGAAGCCGACTACATCAGCAGTGACAAGACCGGCAACGGGTCCGCGTCCAGAACCACGGTGGCCCTCACCGGCCACGGCCGCGCCGCACTCGACAGCTACACCCAGGCGCTGCGCGACCTGCTCGGCGGCCTGTAAATGGCCCGACCAGCACCCGCGCCACCATCCATCACAGATCCCCGGCCGGATATCCGTCATTGCGGTCATCGCCAGGGCGCGGCATAAGGAACGGTATGACCCGGAAGGTCTGGTCAATTCGGCCGGATTACCACGCATCGGGGAAACTATAGGTCGGCGCGGGCGACGGCCGTCGGCGCGCGGTGACCCCGTCCGGGCCACCGGACGGCAGGCCGGAACGCGGCCACTGCGATCGGAGAATGAAGCACCAATTCATTCAATATGCTTTGGCGAAATCCGGCT
>CAWBID010000042.1:0-44078 GCA_963788715.1 uncultured Solirubrobacterales bacterium | reverse complement strand
CCCGCCGTTTTGGAGACTGATGCCGTGCGGTCGGCAGTGTTCATGAGGGCATTTGAAGCGGCTTGAAATCGTCCCCATAGTGGGCGCCCAGTACGTCGACGCATACCAATTTTCATAGGTGTTAGGTTCAAGAGCAGCGCACCGTGCAGTGCAGGGCAGTAGGGCGTCGGCAGCGCGAACTGCTGTCACAACTGCTGTCAACGGACTCAAGCTCAACCGCTCAAGTCCCCATGAAATGAGGCTAATCGAAGGGCAGGTGGGACAGGAATCGAACCTGCAACCTGCGGTTTTGGAGCCCAGGGTTCGTGAATTTATGGGCGTTCATGCGATGTCGCTGCATGTCGCCACTCGGCATCGTTCGGGGGCGAATTGGCCGTCAGGTGTCGCTGTCTGTCGGCCTAGTTCGTTCCTGTAGGGGGCAGCTCTAGGGGGCAACTCATACTGCCAGATCCCCAGGAAACTGCTCCAGATAGAAGATCACCCGTTTCTCTGCCTGCTTGCCATTGAAGGCAAGACGCGACGAAAGCTCCAACCAACGGATTACAAATCTGTTGCCGTCTGTTCGTCAGCGTTCGTCGTCAATCGAATCGTACCATATTTTCTGGGCTGAGAGTGGCGTTCCGTTCGTCCTTGTTCGTCACTGGTTGTCGGTGCTGGGGTCAAATGTGGGTCAGCAGTCGGCCCGGCCCTGCTCGCTCAGTGCGTCACAGGACGTTCTGTGCTGAAGCGATTGCGCCACTGTCAGCAGCGCCCGGGCCTCCTCACTCAGCTCGGCATTCCCCTCACTAGCCTGCTTAGCCAGTTCCACCTAAACAATTACCCCCTGCGCCAGGATAGAGCTACACCCCCTCTTTGCATCCATGGAACGGTTCGAGGTGTTGTTGAGTGTGCAGGCCCCCCTATGGACCACCCGCTCGCGCAAGATTGGCGCGAGTCTCCTCTCGTCACTCTGCAGCGATCACACACCAAGCACAGGAGTTCATGCCATGACGATTGATCAGCGGGCACGGTGCCTTTTCTGTGAACTAGCCAGCGGCCGCGCTTCCACAGTCGGCGGACCCGTTTTCCAAGATGCACTCGTCTCTGCCGCTCACGTCTTTGACGAGGATGCGCCCACCTACCTGGGCCATTTGTATGTCCAGACCCAACGTCATGTACGCAGTCTCGCCGAGGTGAGCGACGCCGAGTCGCAGGCGCTTGGCCTGCTTGTCGCACGCCTGTGTCGCGCGCTCAAGGAGTGTGCCGGCGCCGAACATGCCTATGCCGAGTTCTATGCGGAAGTCACGCCTCACGTCCATCTGCTCGTCACCGCACGCTACGCCGGGACGCCTCCCGAATACTGGCGATGGCATGTCCACGACTGGCCACAGGCGCCTCGCGGAGGCCGCAAGGAGGTTGCGGCGCTCGCCGAACGGCTACGCGCGGCGGTGGCTCGTATGGCGAAGGGAACGAGTACCGCGCCAAGTGCGTCATCTTGACACGCCCGAAGATGGAGACGAACAGTACCCATGGCGCTGGTGAGCTTGCTGTATTCGTTGTGGTGGGAGCCAGCGGTGGGATTTGAACCCACGGCCTGCTGTTTACGAAACATCGGCGCTCTGTTCCACTCCGTTCCAGTGCGTTCAGCGAGTCCCATTTTGTCGCGAATTCTCAGGTTTATGCGCCTCCGACCGTCCCGTTCTGTTCCGTTGCGTTCATCTCGTTTGCTGGCGGTTTTGCTGGCAGACCAAGAAGTTGTGGGCACGCCTCATCCTGTGGCTTTCGATGTGAGCACAGATCAGAAGTACGCTCCAACTGAACCGGTGTACTACCAAGCGCTATGGAGTCGACACGGCGATGCTATCCTGTCGGGAGCGCCTTGCTGACTGCAGACTCGCGTGGAGGGACGGCATGACATTTCAGGCATATCTCGATAGCATCAAAGAGAAAACCGGAAAGACTCCAGAAGACTTCAGAGTATTAGCGGAACAAAAGGGTCTGCTCAAAGACGGCGTCAAGGCAGGTCCTATCATCGCCTGGCTCCAGGAGGACTTTGGACTCGGCCGTGGACACGCCATGGCGATCGTGCAGACCCTGCGTGACGCCACCTTGCCCAAAGTCTCCTCACAGGATCGGCTGGCTCAGCACTTTATGGGCGAGAAGGCGCACTGGCGTCAGCCCTTCGATGACCTCGTGACGACACTCAAGACCTTTGGCCCGCAGGTGAGCGTCGCGCCCACGGAGAGCTATATCAGCCTCCTCCACAAAGGGCGTAAGTTCGGTATCGTGGAGGTCACGCGCACCCGACTCGATCTGGGGATCAAGCTCAAGGGTGTAGCGCCCACCGAACGATTTGAATCGGCGGAGGGATGGAACACGCATGGTCACACATCGGTTACGGTGACCGACCCAGCGCAGATCGACGACGAGGCGCTGGACTGGCTCAAACGCGCATACGACGAGGCTTAGGCGTTCGGGGGGACTAGCGTTGTTCCTACTGGTCGAGCCTGGTCGAGCGAGACACAGCGAGGCGCTGGGACAGTCACTACCGATGGAGACTTGGCTCGTGAGGGGCAGGTGGGACAGGAATCGAACCTGCAACCTGCGGTTTTGGAGCCTGCTGCCGTTCGTTCAGCAACGTTCAGGGACGTACACGAAGGGGCTTGAAATGGCCCATTTTGACGGTCCAAAGTACGTGGAAGTTCACCAGCGTTCACCGGCGTTGGGGTCAACATTGGGGTCAAAGCAACCTAGACGCTCTAATTTCTCATGGAACTCGTCAGGAGATTAGGTCACCCCTACCGAGCGCACCTCCGAACGCTATTCTCGAGTACACACCACACAGACCTGCGTTAGTAGGGGTTCGACAACATCGCAGAAGCCGCGCGATACGGGGTGCGGCAATGAGGTGCTATGGTCTCTGTTGAACGATGTCCCTCTGGGACCGTAGGCGCTCAAGAGTCTCGCCCGGATGCTTCATGGCTAGAGCGCCAGGTGGTCGCCCACCAGCTTGAAGTGACATATCAGCTGGCTGGGTGACATAATAGGTTCTGGTTGCCTGAGCCCGTAGCTCACGGCTCGTCTGGAGCTCTGTGCATACCTCGGCACTGCACGAGCATGCACGAGTAGGCACGGTCGGTGTGTGATCCGGAGATCATGGTCAAGCACGTCTCCGTTCCACAAGGAGGACCACCCCATGACGTCGCACCAGTGCTGCACCGGGACACGGTGCACGATCATTCCGCCGCACATCTTGAACGAAGTGATCAAGAATGGCCGGCCTGGCCAGAGTAATCAGGCCCTCCTGACCTTGAACAGCGATTTCTCCATTCGCACCCTCCGCGCGCTGCGCTCGGTGCAACCGCGGCCCCTCGCGGTGGACGACGTCCAGCAGGTCACGACCTCGATTTATGACACGCACAACACGATGCAGCTTCCCGGTGACGCTGCTGGCGAGCGCGCCGACCGTCGGCCAGACTCCCGCCACGGGCGATCCCGCCGCCGACGCGGCCTTTGACAATCTGCGCGCCACCTATGCGTTCTTTCTGAGCCAGTACCAGTGGCGTTCCATCGATGATCACGGGATGCCCTTAGTCGCCACCGTCCACTACGGCGATGGCTATGACAATGCCTATTGGAATGGCACGCAGATGGTCTTTGGTGACGGTGGCGGGGACATCTTCCAGAACTTCGCTGGCTCGCTGGATGTCGTGGGCCATGAGCTGACCCACGGCGTCACCGAGTTTACGGCTGGCCTGGTGTACCAAGACCAATCCGGAGCCCTCAACGAATCGATCTCCGATGTCTTTGGCTCGCTGATCAAGCAGCAGCATCTGGGCCAAACCGCCGATCAGGCGGATTGGCTGATCGGGGCGGACGTGCTGACTCCGCAGGTGCAGGCCATGGATACAGCGCCCAGCAACCCCGCCGCGCTGCGCTGGATGAAACAGCCGGGAGATGCGTACAAGAATCCCCTGATGGGCAAAGACCCCCAACCAGGCCACATGGACGACTATGACTACACGAAGTTTGACAACGGAGGCGTCCACATTAACTCCGGCATTCCCAATCGCGCCTTTTACCTGGCGGCGACCAAGCTT
The DNA here is from genome assembly GCA_963788715.1 of uncultured Solirubrobacterales bacterium. GTDB lineage: Bacteria > Actinomycetota > Thermoleophilia > Solirubrobacterales > Solirubrobacteraceae > Palsa-744. Next base: position 39,999 of record CAWBID010000042.1, on the reverse strand, counting down.
GGCGGGTACGCCTGGGAGCGGGCTGGGTTGATCTGGTTTAGTGCGCTGCCGCAGGCGGGACGCCTGTGTACCTTCGCGCAATTTGCCGCGTTGACCGCGCGCACGGCCGCCACGCTATTTCCGAGCAGTCCCGAGATTCACCAGGCGGTCGCCGATGCCTGGAGCGAAGTCGGTGTGCCGACACGGACAGGAATGACGACCGGCTGACGATCGCGCTGTTCGGCCCTTGCGGCCTGGCGTCTGGCGAGTGAGCGGGGACGAGTGAACAGGGGCGAGTGACCGCGCAACGCCATCCCCGCCGGTGATGCGAGGATGTTGGCATGGCGCCGCGCGCCTGTCTAGCACAGGAGGAGGTCCCAAGATGACGGCAGGCAGACCCAGCGTAGGCGCCCGCGTGTTCCTGCGCGCGACCCCATCGGGCCGCAAGGTCCGCGCGGAACAGCACACGCTGGCCCAGAGCAGTCAGCTCCTCACCTCCGAAACAGTCGTCGGCCAAACGGCGCATTTCGTCGTCTACTCTGATGGCATTGCCGAGGGCGACGTGGCGGCGCAGAGCGTGCTGGCCGCGTGCGAGGCCGACTTCACGGCCGTGCAGGTGTGGTTCGGTGGCATTGACCTGCCTCCTGGGCAGGACGGGGACGACCAGACCACCGTGCGCACCGCGCAACCCCTGTATGTCCTGATGGATCCCAACGCGGGCGGCGCCTACCACTACTCGTCTGCTGGCAGCCAACCTCTACATCGAGCCAGTCCCTGCCACTCAGGCCTCGACCTTGGTGGTCGCCGAGGTGGTCGAGGTGTTTGAGGCCGCCATCAACAACGGATGGGACTGCGGCCACACCAATGGGGAAGCGCTCTCACGCGTCCTGGCCGTCGAGCGCAACGCGACCCTGTCGTTCGGGTGCAACCGACATGGACGCGATTGTCGACGACTATATTTGGTCGCTGCCGCCTTCGGAGGTGCTGCTTGATCTGAGACGCGAACGGGTTACGAAACGCTGGTGACAGGAGAAGCCAATTTGCGCCAGGAAATGATCAGCGACCGCCATCTGACGCAGCCAGGGCGAAGCACGGTCTCGATAGGACGAGCGTAATCAGGCGAATGGGCGCGATGGCCCCTACCGGCAGCAGAGCCGATACGGTAGTGGCTCCTTTGTCGCGGCCGCGTTGCCGCAGCTGAAAAATGCAAAGCCACCTGCGCAAGGCGGTCCGCCTTGCGTCCCATTAATCAGGCTGCCAGGAGCCCACGCATCGCGTGCGGCGGGAAGCGCGGCCGCTCGGTCGCTCCTAGTTCACGCGACATCATAAGCCGTCGGGCCAAGACCCTTGCGTGCCGCCGGCGACAATGGAAGTCAAGCTTTGTTATCACGTACAGATGTAGTAATATACGGATTATGTACGGTATATACGGCATAGGAGAAGAAAATGACACCGAAAACCGAGCGTTTTGAAATGCGCCTCGATCAGGCAATGCTTGATCGCATCGATGCGTGGCGTTCCCGTCAGGGCGACGTTCCCTCGCGAGCGGAAGCCATCCGCCGCCTCATCAAAGGCGGCCTTGAGGAACCGAATCCCAAGGAGTTTCGGCCCGGTGATTCCCGAAAAACTCATGATGTGGATGTTATCCGAAATCATGAAAAGTCAGAAAGGCAGCGACGCGAAGACCATCAACCTGATTCAGGAGGCGATCTACGGGGGCCACTTCTGGGCGCTGGACTGGGAACTAACCGGCATCATGCACAATCATGTCGACCACAAGGACGCCGTGCGTCTCGTCGTCGACACGCTCGATATGTGGTCGTTCATCGAGGAGGCTTATCGGGGAATTCAGTGCGGCCGACAAGAAGCGCATGGTGGCGGAGGTTGGTCCATTTGGGAAACACCCGAAATTCGTCGGGTTCGATGGCAACAACGAAAGCGAGTACATGGGTATCGGGCTGTTCCTCGTCCGAAAGATGGGACGCTTCGAAAGTTTCAGCGGGCGGGATTTCAATTCGCACCATCCGACAGTCGAGCGCTATCGCGCCATGACCGCGGCCTTCGAGCCGATGCGCGCCCAACTCTCCGGCCGGGGATTGACGGTTGGTGAAGTGATCGAGCTGTTAAAACTCGAATATGCCTGGCGGCATTCTTCGATCGACCTCCGCGTTGACGCCTTATTCTGAAGGTCGTCGCCAGGAAGGAGCCGGGTGCGCCGGTCCACCGTTTTGAAAATGCGCGTCCCGGCGACGAGCCGGAACGTGTCGATTTCGTTTGCGGCAGGTGCGACAGATTGCTGGTCAGTCTTCGGCCCCGCCAACTCGACGATGTTGACGTGGAATGCCAAAAGTACGGCGCGATCAACTTAGCCCATGATGGCGATTGAATTCGGGTTGGCCCGTTGCTGGCGGCGGCTACAGCCTCAAGGCGTAATTACCTGCGGCGTCAAAATACGGCGACGACGGCAAACCTGCGGCCCGCGCGAGCCAATTCAACATCGCCTTAAGCCCTTTTGCGCAGTCGCCGTAATCGGCGGGGAGAGCGTCAAACACGATATCGCCCAGATGAAGGGGATCGGTGGTCATGGCGGCAAACGGAATATCTTCCGGAAATGCCTTCCCGATGAAATCTTGCAACAACCTCATGTCCTTGCAGGCGTCCGCTGAAGAGCAGCTTGTTGGCTCCCGTGATGTCGGTGTGCGTGAAGCTGCCAAGAGCCGTGTAGATGGTGCAGCGTTTGCCGTGCTTGTTGGATTTGCTCGGCTTCTTGCACGTTTTGCCCTGTGTGCGACCGGACGTCTCGCTGAGCACGGTGAACGTGGTCGTGGCGACTTGGGAGTCCTTATAGGTCACATTGGCACCGTAAGTCCTCTTCGCTTTTTTGTGCGCCTTCGAGATCGTGGCTCCCGAAGAGGCCGCGTAGAACGAGCTCGGCGAGACGGTCAATCCGGTGATCGTGCCTGCGACCGGTTTCGCGACTGGCGGAGCCGGCGGTTTGGGGCAGGCAGCGGAGTGGCCCTGCAACTCCAGAGCTCCCATGTCCTGCACCGCTGTGCAGTCTCCGTTGCCGTCTACGACCCTTGGATTGCCGGCCAGGTCGGTCGCCGACGGTGCTATTCCGAACGGCAAGGAGATCGCGGACGCGGGAATGCTGTCGACGGCCGGGGACCCTGGAAGCAGCCCGTATCCGGTCACCGGCGTGCTGAACAGCGAGGTGAGTGGACTGGTCGTCGTGTTGCCGCTTGTGCCGCCCGCGCAATTGATCGCGCCTTCGGTGCCTGTCGCGGCTTGTGTCTGGCTGGGCACGTCGGAGTACGTGCAGTTGACGTTCGCGATGGCGCCGCCGGGATTGACTACTGCCATCTGTGGCTCGAGCACGATCGATCCCTCGATGTTCACGCTTGAGACGCTGGCAGCTCCGACGGTTTCGAGTTTCACTCCGCTGACGCCGGAGCCGTCGCTTTCACCGAGCACTCCCGCGTCGATCGTCGAGCCCGCGACCGTGAGGGTGCGCTGCTTGCTGGCGCTTTGGCTGAAGGTGATCGCGCTCTTGCCGCCAAGTACCTCTGAGGAATCAAACGTCGCATTGCTGTTGATCGCGACTACGGTTGCTATCGCCGTGGATGGCGCCTCGGCGACGCTTCGTTGGAAGATCAGTCCTGGGCCTTCACCGGATTCGATGAGCTCGATGGCGGGTGCTTCGCTAGAGGTGGTCAGTCGGCTGTCCAAGACTGTGACCGAGTTGCCCTCTGCCTCCAATGCGGGTCCAGTCCAGGAGCCGCCGATCTGGAGATGATCGTATGTGGAAGAGCCAAACTCCTGCTCCACTGCTGGGCTTGTATCTGAGGGGTTTGCCATGGAGATTGTGAGGCCGTTCGCGGAAAAGGAGGTTGGGAACTCTGTCTCGACTGCCGCGCTGTTCGCTGTGTTGCCAAGGCTGATGGCTACGTTGTTCAGCGAGATCGCAGCGAGCGCTGCCTCCAGCGCGGTGCCCTTTGCTCCGTTGGCCACGGTGAGCTGAACTCCGTTGAGTGAGAGTGGCACTCCGGTGGCGGCGATTGCCACTCCTTCGTTGCCGCTCTCCATAGTGACGCCGCCCCCGTTGATCGAGAGCGCTCCGATCTCCTCACTCTCGATCCCTTCGTATTTGCCCGCGTTGCGCATGTCCACGAACACGTTGTTGATCGTCAGATCGCCGGCGTTCTCGATTCCGGCGCCTTCCTGGCCGACCGGAGCGACTACGCGCAGGTTGGAGAGCACAGCGGTAATGCCGGGCGAATCGAGCTCGAACGTGGGTTCTTTACCGGCGGAGCCTTCGATCACCGTGCCGCTGCCTTCGCTGCCTGCGCCGTTGATCGCGATCCCGTTGTCGGCGGAGCTGTTGAGATCGAGGGTTTCTTTGTATGTACCCGCCGCGACTTCGACTGTGGCAGTGCCCAGTATCAGCTGAGACTTCCCCACAGCGGCGTCGATCGTCTTGCAGGGTGCTGCCGCGCTTGTGCACGGGTTCGTGTCGTTGCCGGTGGCACCGTTGACGAAGAGCGTCGACGCTGAAGCGGCGCTTGCGCCGGTCGCCATCGTCAAGACACCTGCAAGCACACAGACACGAAGTACGCGTCGGAACCTCGACATGCATAACCCCTATCGATCGTTTTCGGGCTCCGCCTCTGGAGCACGGAGAAGATTGCGGGCAGTCTCCTAAGGCGATCTTGCCGCTGTCAACGCTTTTCGACGTATGTTGCAGGTAGTCCTGCGGGGCCTGTAGCTGCGTTTCAGTTGCGGCCCACGACGAGCCCGGCGCCAACCGTGTTATTGGAAGCCTCGTCGATCAGGATGAAGCTGCCGGTGCGGCGGTTCTGGTCGTAGGGGTCGAACACGAGCGGTGCATTCGTGCGCAGGCGCACCCTGCCGATGTCGTTCAACGCAAGCTCTTGGGGAGCGTCGCCGCGCTCCAGAGTGTGCACGTCCACGTGATCGCACAGCTCATCGACGATTGCTGTGACCTCGCGGGTGGTGTGCTTGACGAGATAGCGCCCGCCAGTCCGCAAGGGCTGGTCGGTCATCCAGCACACGTCGGCTTCCAGTTCGCGCGCCACGGTAGGCGCCTGCTCGGGGCGGCAGATCGTCTCTCCTCTGGAGATGTCGATCTCGTCGCTCAGTCTCAAAGTCACCGACATCGGCGCGAGCGCCTCTCCAAGCTCCCCGTCATAAGTGTCGATCGCGGCGATGGTGGTTCGCTGTCCCGCCGGCAGCACCACGACCTCTTCTCCTGCCCTGAAGGCGCCGCTTGCGACCTGGCCCGCGTAGCCACGGTAGTCACTGCCTTGGGCTGGACGGATCACCCACTGCACAGGGAAGCGTGCTGGGCGATCGTATGGGTGGTCATAGGCGACCTCTACCTACTCGAGCAGCTCGAGCAAGGTCGGACCGGCATACCACTCCATCGCCTGCGAGCGATCCACGACGTTGTCGCCGTTGAGCGCGGACAGCGGGATATAGGTGATGTCACGGCCCATGCCGGTTCCCGTGCCTATCCCTTGCAGCTTCTGGGCGAACACCTCGAACTCCGTGACCAACTCGTCGAAGCGCTCTTGAGAGTGGTCCACGAGGTCCATCTTGTTGACGGCCACAACCAGGTGTGGAATTCCAAGCAACGCACTGATGAAGGCGTGGCGCTTGGACTGCTCCAAAACACCCTTGCGCGCGTCGAGCAGGATCACCGAAAGGTCGGCGGTGGAGGCGCCGGTCACCATGTTGCGCGTGTATTGCTGGTGGCCGGGGCAGTCAGCGATGATGAACCTGCGCTTGGGAGTGGCGAAATAGCGGTAGGCCACGTCGATCGTGATGCCTTGCTCGCGCTCGGCGCGCAGCCCGTCGGTGAGCAAAGCCAGGTCAAGCGCTCCCTCGCCGCCGCGACGCTCGCTCGCCTGCGCGACATGATCGAGCTGGTCCTCGAACACCTGCTTGGTGTCGTACAGGAGCCTTCCGATCAAAGTGCTCTTACCATCGTCGACTGAGCCGGCGGTGGTGAAGCGCAGCAGGTCGAGGGTCATGTTGTGGTTCCCAGGTTCTTGGGCCCGCGAGCGACGCCGTTCATTGTGGTTCCCAGGTTTTCAGGCCCGCGAGAGACGTGTCTCTGTGTGGTTCCCAGGTTTTCAGGCCCGCGAAAGACGTGTCTCTGTGTGGTTCCCAGGTTTTCAGGCCTGCGAGCGGCGCTACGACTCACTAGAAGTACCCGGCCTTCTTGCGATCCTCCATCGCTGCCTCGCTCACGCGATCGTCCGCGCGTGTCTCGCCGCGCTCGGTGATCCGGGTCGCGGCGATCTCGGTCACGACTTCTTGCAGGGTCGCGGCATTCGAGCGCACGCCGCCGGTGCAGCTCATGTCGCCGACGGTGCGATAACGGACCGTCTCCGAGAAGACGCTCTCGCCCTCGATCAGCTCGACATCCTCGCGCCAGGCATAGAGCATCCCGTCGCGCCTGAACACCTCTCGCTCGTGGGCGAAGTAGATCGAAGGGACCTCCAATTGCTCTTGGTCGATGTACTCCCACACGTCGAGCTCGGTCCAGTTGGAGATCGGGAAGACCCGCACGTTCTCACCCTTTTTGATGCGGCCGTTGTAGAGGTTCCACAGCTCTGGACGCTGACTCTTGGGGTCCCAGCCGCCGAAGTCGTCGCGGAAAGAGAACACTCGCTCCTTGGCTCGCGCCCGCTCCTCGTCGCGTCGCGCGCCACCGAAAGCCGCGTCGAACTTGTGCTCGGCGATCGCGTCGAGCAAGGTCACCGTCTGCAGTTGGTTGCGCGAAGCGCGTGGACCCTGCTCCTCGACGGCGCGCCCCGAGTCGATCGACTCTTGCACGCTCGCCACGATCAGGCGCTCGTCGAGCTCGGCCACGCGACGGTCCCGGAAGTCGATCACCTCGGGGAAGTTGTGGCCCGTGTCCACGTGCATCAAGGGGAAAGGGAACGGCCCCGGCCGGAACGCCTTCTCGGCCAGTCTGAGCAGCACGATCGAGTCCTTGCCGCCGCTGAACAGGAGCACGGGACGCTCGAATTCGGCCGCGACCTCACGCATGACGTGGATGGCCTCGGACTCGAGGGCACGCAGGTGGCTCAGTTGGGGTCGCTCGGCGACGCTCATGGGCTATCCACGTGCAGACCGCACTCGGTCTTCTCGCTGCCGGCCCACCTCCCTCGCGTCCCGCACCGGGCAGGGTGCATGGTGCGCAGCCGATCGAAGAATAGCCCTGATCGTGCAGCGGGTTGTAAGGAAGGTCGTGCTCGAAGATGCGCTGCCACAGGTCCTTCTCGGTCCACAGCGCCAAAGGGTTGTACTTGTAGATGCCGCGCTTCTCGTCTTGCTCGACAAGCTGGGCATCAGCGCGCGTGGGGCCTTGCTCTCTTCTGATGCCCGTGATCCAACCGTCGCCGCCGGCGAGCGCACGCTCGAGCGCGGCTACCTTGGCGACCGAGCAGCAATGCTCGGGGCCGGTCCAAGGGGCGCTGGGGTTACTTGCGTCGTGGACCTCTACGTCTATCCCGAAGCGCTCCTCGAATGCCTTCCAGGTCTGCAACGTCTCTCCGAACAGGACGCCAGTGTCGATCGTCGCGATTCGCACGGGCGTCTGGCCGTCACCGATGCGCAAGAGCTCATCGATCAAGACCGACTCCTCCTTCTGGAAGGAGCACAGCAGTACCACTCGCTCGCCGTGGCGCTCGACCGCCTCGCGCAGGGTCTCGCCAAGACTGCGCGCGAGCTCCTCGCCAGCGACTTGCGGCGCCGCGAGCGCGCTTTGATCGGCGTCTCGGGGGGAGACGCCCTCGACTGTCTCGAGCGGTGTGTTAGCTAGACCGCGCACTCGCCCTCGCCGCGGATCACCTGGAAGGGTACGTCCCTGTTCCAGTCGATGAATGTGTTCATCGTGTCCAGGCCGAAGTCGACCGGCAGCGACAGCTCCTTGACGAGTGCTTCGAGCTCCGCGGTGCCGACGCGCTCCACGAACGGGCCCCACTCCTCGCCGTCGTTGCGGGTGGCCTGGTAGTGGTTGATCCAGCGCTCGATCGCCTCAGGCACGCGCTTGGCGGGCAGGCGCTGCTTCAGACGCGTACCGAACTTGACCTCGCCGCCTTCGTATACGCCGCCCACGTGGGGAATGTAGGCCGGGATTGTGTGCTCTCCGACCTTGATCGAGGCCCCATAGAAGCCGATGTCGGCGACGTGGTGCTGGGAGCAGCCGTTGGGGCAGCCGCTCATCTTGATGTGGATCTGGCGCGTCAGTGGATCGGTGATGCCCATCGCTTCGACGCGCTCCTGGACGGCCTGGTTGAGGCCCATCGAGCTGGTTATCCCGAGCTTGCAAGAGTCGGTGCCGGGGCAGGAGACAACATCGCTGATCTCACGTGAGCCGGCGTCGCCGAGGCCGAGTGCGCTGAGGGCCTTCCATACGTCGTAGACGCTCTCCTCGCGTACCCAGCGCAGCACGAAGTTTTGCTGCACCGTGGTGCGCGCGTAGCCACCTGAGTACTCGCGCATGATTTGGCCGAGGCCCCTGAACTGCTCGGGGGTTAGGTCGCCGCGAACGATCTTGACCTCGACCGTCACGTAGCCCTCCTGCTTCTGGGCGGCCACATTGGCCTGCTTGAAGCGTTCGAACTCGGAGATGTCGCCATTGGGGCTGCCGTAGCTGGCTGGCGGGGCGGGAGCGGCCTCGCGCTCGTCGTCGAGGAACAGGCGATGCTCGATCGAGAAGTCGCGTTCTGAGACCCACTCGCCCTTGAGCTCCTCCTCGACTTGATTGCGCAGCTCGTCAATGCCGAACTTATCCACGAACACCTTGATGCGGGCGCGGGCCCTGTTGACGCGCAGCCACTCCTGACGGTCGAAGATCCTGAAGACTGCCTCGGAGATCTTCAAGTAATCGCCGTTGTCGAGCTCCACGAAGTCGTACAGCGCGGGCGCAACGCGCGGCATGATCGAAGTGCCGCCGCCGACAAGCATCTCCGCGCCGCGAACCTCTTTGCCATCGATTTCCTTGACGCGTGCTCGGAAGGCGATGTCGTGGATGCCACTGATCGCCCGGTCGCGAGGCGAGCCGTCGAAGGAGGTCTTGATCTTGCGTGGCATCCCCTGCGTGGTGGGGTGCCTGACGAAGTAGCGCACATAGGCGCCCGCGTAGGGGGTGAGGTCGAACAGCTCGTCCGCCGCCACTCCTGCCCAGGGGTCGCCGGTGACGTTGCGTACGGTGTTACCGCAGCCCTCTCGGCTGGAGAGCCCAGCTTCGCCGAGCTCGCTGATCGCTTTCTCGATTTCGGGCAGGGGGATGTGATGCATTTGGACGTTCTGCCTGGTCGTCACATGGCCCTTGCCCAAGGGCGTGTACTTTTCGACGACATCGGCGAACTTGTCCATCTGCTCGGGGGTGATCCCGCCGAAGGGGAGCTTCACCCGGATCATCTGCACGTCGGGCTGGCGCTGGCCATAGACGCCTTGGCGCAGACGGAACTTGATGAACTCGTCTTCCTCCATATTGCCCGCCAGAAACTTGGTGGCCTCGGTCTTGAAGTCGTCGTACTCCCGCCGCAGGATCGGGATTACGTGCCCAGGGACGTTCTGGAGGATCTCGGGGTCCTCTAGCGAGCCCTTTTTGGGGGCAAGCTCCGCGGGTATCGAAACTGGCTCCATCTAGCGAAACCTCCTGGTCCGAGCCGCCGGCTCGGGTCTATTTTGCGACCTACAGAGAGATTGGGGCTAAAGCCTAGCGGCTTTTAGGTATTTATCCAAGGGTCAGGTTCGTCTGCCGGACCCGTTCGCGCCACTCCTTCGAGCATAGCCGCGCGCAGCCAGGGATCTAGTGTTTGCGTCGGGGGTGCTGTGGGCGGCGCCGTATCGCGCATGAAGCGCTCCAAAGCGGCTACGATCGCCGCTGCCTCGGCGGGCGATGCCGACGGGGCAATCAGCTCGAGCTGGGGGCGGCGGTTGGGCATTGATGCATTGTGACCTAACGCGATGCGAGACGGCCTATCGCCGCAAGATGCCCTCAGCGAATTCGACCAGGTCGCTCGCCTGTCGCAATGCCGCCTTGAGCTGTTGACCGCCGATGTCGAAGAGGCCGTACTGTGCCTCGTCCTTGAGGCTCAGCAGGCGGCGCAGAGAGTTCGCTGCCTTCTTGCCGCCAGGAGTGACCCGCTCCACCAGCGAAGCCGCTTCATTGTGATCTTGATCCCGTGCGCGCCTGCCAAGCGCCTTGCAGCACGCCGCGTCGGCAGCAGCTATTCCAGACAGCACCGCGAGCGCGGCTGAAGGGCTCGAGTAGTCGAGGTCGTCGCCTTCTTCGGCGACGAGCCGAGCAACCTCCAAGAAACTGCGTGCATGGCGCAGGCGAGTTGACGCGTCGGCCTTCGAGCAGGGTTGGAGCCGTGAGGGCTGGCGTGGGCTCATAGCTGAGGATCCAGCAGCGAAGCGAGGTCGGCTCCGAAGACCACGATCGCGTCTGTGCGAAGCTCGCTGACGATCGGTCGTCGTTGCCTGCGCAAATCGGCAAGCTCGGGTTCTGAGAGATCCGCGATTGTCGTGCGGTTGCCTGTCCAGGCTTCGATCTGCTCGCGCAGACCATCCACCTGTGCTTGCCAGCGCTGCTCGTCCGGTGCGATCTGGGTAGGTCGCACGACCAGCAGATCGATGTCGCTGTCCGTGTCGCCGTCGCCGCGAGCGGTGGATCCGAAGACCGAAGCGTGCACCGGTGCGATCTGCCAGCCCGAGATCGTTTTCCGGATGCGCTCGAACAGCTCTGTGCGTAGGTTCATCAGGGCCTCGACTGCCCCTGCCGCCATGTGCTCGCGATTGAGGGTGAACAGGTAGGCCCGGTTCAACGGCACACGCGTGACGAGTCCATGCTCGCTGAGCCGATGCAGCACGCTGAGCACTCCACTGTGTGAGCGTCGACCAGCCAGTACGGCAACCTCTCGACCCGTGAGTCCCAGTGAGGTTCCCGCGAGCACGCGAAGGACGTCACCGTCAAGCGTTGGGCACACCGCAGCGTAGGGGCGAGACACGTCCACAGTGGCCATTATATCGTCCATATGGACGAAATAACATCCACATGGGGGGATGCGGCCCACTCGAGACAGGCGCGAATACAAGCCTGCCGGGATCGCTCGCTTCTTTTGTCTTCTACAACAGATCGCTACAGCGGGATGTTGCCGTGCTTGCGCTTGGGACCGGGTTCGCGCTTGGTGTGCAACGTATCCAGCGCCGCGATCAGCTTGGGGCGCGTCTCGTGAGGGATGATCACATCGTCGATGTAGCCTCGTTCGGCAGCCGTATAAGGGTTGGCGAAGCGTGCCTTGTAGTCGTCCATCAAGGTCTGCCTGCGCTCAGCCGGCGTTGGGCTGCCAGCGATGTCCCGCCGGTAGATGATGTTGACCGCGCCCTCAGGGCCCATCACGGCGACCTCGGCGGTCGGCCAGGCGAAGTTGAAGTCGGCGGCGAGGTGCTTGGAGGCCATCACGTCGTAGGCCCCGCCGTAAGCCTTGCGGGTGATCACGGTGATCTTGGGGACCGTGGCCTCGGCGAACGCGTACAAGAGCTTGGCTCCGTGCCTGATGATGCCGCCCCACTCTTGGGCGGTGCCCGGCAAGAAGCCGGGCACGTCGCACAACGTCAGCAAGGGGATGTTGAAGGCGTCACAGGTCCTCACGAAGCGGGCGGCCTTGGCGGATGCGTCGATGTCCAGCACGCCCGCGAGCTGGTTGGGCTGGTTGCCGACGATCCCGATCGCGTGGCCATCTAGGCGGGAGAAGCCGCAGATGATGTTCTTGGCGTGGTGCTCGTGGACCTCGAAGAACTCGCCGTCGTCGACGATCAAACGCACCACGTCGCGCATGTCGTAGGGCTTGTTGGGGTTGTCGGGCACGACGTGATCCAACTCGGGATCCATTCGCAGGGGGTCGTCGGTGGGTTGCACGCGTGGAGTGCTTTGCATGTTGTTTTGGGGCAGGAAGCTGACCAGATAGCGGCAGTCCTCCAGGCAGGCGTCCTCGTCCTCGGAGGCGAACTGGGCGACGCCGGACTTGGTGTTGTGGGACATCGCACCGCCCAGCTCCTCGAAGCCAACTTCCTCGCCGGTGACCGTCTTGATGACGTCGGGGCCGGTGATGAACATGTGGGAGGTCTCCTTCACCATGAAGATGAAGTCGGTGATGGCCGGCGAGTAGACCGCGCCGCCGGCGCAAGGGCCCATGATGAGGGAGATCTGGGGGATGACGCCCGAGGCGCGCACGTTGCGCAAGAACACATCGCCGTAGGAGCCGAGCGAGACGACGCCCTCCTGGATACGGGCGCCACCGGAGTCGTTGATGCCGATCACGGGGCAGCCAATCTTGGCCGCCAAGTCCATGATCTTGCACATCTTCTCGCCCATCACCTCGCCCAGGGAGCCTCCGAATACGGTGAAGTCCTGGCTGAACACGCACACCCTGCGGCCGTCGATCGTGCCGTGACCGGTCACCACCGCATCGCCCCAGGGGCGGTTCTTCTGCATGTCGAAGTCGTGGGTTCGGTGGCGCACGAACGTGTCCAGCTCTTGGAAGGAGCCTGGGTCCAGCAGCTTCTCGATGCGCTCCCGAGCGGTGTACTTGCCGCGAGCGTGCTGCTTCTCCTCGGCCTCGGGGGCCGAGTGGACCGCGGCCACACGTAACTCCTGCAGCTCGGCGAGCTTCTCGTCGTAGGTTTCTGGGGCCTTGGCGCGCACTGGCGCGGATCTTATCCGCGCGAGAAGGGCCTGTGGTGCGCGGCACCCAAGCGATCCAGCACGCCGGTGAGTAGCTCGGTCGTCTCCGCGGCCATCTGGCCTTCAAAAGACTCAAGTTCGCAGGCTAGGTCCTCGGCCGGCTCCAAGGCTTCTGTCTGAGCGGGTGGATCGGGGTAGATCGGCTCTGGCGCGGCCAGCGCGACGACCTCTATTGGCTCTGGTAGCGCGAGAGCGACCACCTCTGGCTCTGGCTCGACGATTGCCGCCGGCTTTGCCTTGCGTTTGCGGAAGAGGCGCGCGAAGAATCCAAGTCGTGGCTCGGGGTCGGAGGCCACTGATTCGGGCTCGGTGGGGACGGGCTCGGGCTCCGGTGAGATCAACGTCGCCTCCGGCTCGCTGGGCGGGACCGGTTCCGGCTCGGCGGCGACCGGCTCGGGCTCGATCGTGGTGGGTTCGGATTCCGCGGCGGCCGGTTTGGACTCGACCGCTTGGACCGGCTCCGACTCCGCACTGGCAGTCGACTCCGACTTTGCAACCGAGGCTGGCTCTGGCTCGGCGACGATGGTCGGCTCCGACCCTGCAACGGCGGCCGGCTCCGGCTCTTGCGGCGGCTCTGAGGTCGCAGGGGTCCGGGTCACCGACAAAGTTACCTTCGTACCCCAGCCTGACTGCTTGAGCTGGACCACGCCGCTGGCCTCCTCGGCCTCCCATTCGACCTTGGTCTCCGGCTCGACGGCGGTGATGCGGATCTCGCCGAAGTCGCCGAGGTGGCGGGCGAGGGCCTCAGGGTTGCTTAGCTCGGTCCACAGCTCGGGTGGGGACTTCACAAGGGTGCGTTGCACCTCGGTCGAGACGCTCATCGCTCCCAGGTTCGAGCGTCGCGGCGAGAGTCCTTCCCGTGCCGCGGCCGCTGCAATTGAGGGCGCACGCCGGTGCTCCCTCGGTCTCGGAGAGCGTGCCTACGCTGTGGTGGGCGCGGCGCGAGGCGCGATAAGCCCCTGCTCGTGCAAGAGCTCGGCTAGCTGGACCGCGTTGGTGGCCGCTCCCTTGCGCAGGTTGTCGGCCACGATCCACATGTCCAAGGCCCGCTCGTGGCCTGGGTCGCGGCGGATGCGACCCACAAACACGTCGTCGTGGCCGGTCGCGTTCCTCGCCAGCGGATACAAGGCGGAGGAGGGGTCGTCGGCGACGGTGATGCCGGGCGCGGCCCTCAACAGCTCGCGAGCTTGCTCGGGGGAGAGCTCCTCGCGGGTCTGCACATTTACGGCCTCGGAGTGACCGTTCACGACCGGCACGCGCACGCAAGTCGCACTCACCCGAATGGTGTCGTCGGCGAGGATCTTGCGCGTCTCGTTGATCAGCTTGCGCTCCTCGTCGGTGTGGTCGTCGCCGGGGGCGAACGAGCCGGCGTGGGGGAGCGCGTTGAAGGCGATCTGGTGGGCGTAGGCTTGGGGGGCGGGGGGGTCCATATCATGTAGGAGCGCGTGCGATTGGTCGAGCAGCTCGTCCACCGCCTTCTTGCCCGTGCCCGATACCGCTTGGTAAGTGGAGATCACTAGCCGCTCGATCCCGGCCGCGTCATGGATTGGCTTCAAAGCCACGACCATTTGCATGGTGGAGCAGTTGGGGTTGGCCACGATGCCGTGGTGGGAGGCCAAAGCCTCGGGGTTGACCTCGGCCACGACCAGAGGCACCTCGTCATTCATGCGCCACTTCGAGCTGTTATCCACTACGACTGCGCCGGCCTGCGCGAAGCGGGGCGCCCATTCCCCGGAGGTGGAGCCGCCGGCGGAAAACAGGGCGAGGTCGAAGCCTTGGATCGTGTCCTCGGTGAGGGGTTGCACAATCCCGACCCCCTCGATCTCCTTGCCGGCCGAGCGCTCGGATGCGAATGGCACGATCTCGCGTGCCGGGAAATCGCGCTCACGCAAGAGCTGGAGCATCAAGGTGCCCACCTGTCCGGTGGCGCCGACAACGGCGACTCTATAGCTCTCACTCATAGCCAGTCCAGGGTACCGCCGGTGTGCGCGCCGCGGCCCTCAGGTTTTGAGGACCATGAACAAGATCGTGAGAATCACGAGCAGGTCCATCGTGGCGCCCACGGCGCCGACGCGCTTGACGAGCGTGTCGTGCTCCGCGCTCCAACTGATCTGAGCGTCGCCCGCAGCGGCTGCGTCCCTGTCGGCGACCTCACACAGGCGCTTCTCGCGTGGGCTCAGGAACATGCCCTCGACAGCCCCGATCACGACCGCCACGCCGATGCCCCACTGGACGTAGAACTCGCTCCACACGTGCAGCTTGGAGGCGAGATAGATGCCGCAAATGACCACGATCGCGAGCCCCGGCATGATCACCTTGACGCTGATCGCGTGGATCGCCTTGTACAGCGCGGGCAGCGAGCGCGAATCGGCCTTGCCCACGGCGCCCAACAGGACCGGGTAGGCGAAGGTCGCGCCAAAGGCGAACACCACGGCCATGATGTGCACGGCCAGGACCACTTCGAAGAACTCCACCGTCGCGACCACGGGGAAGATCCTATTGATCCAGACGGCGCATGCGCCGTCTGGCCGGGACGTGCATGCACGTCCCGAGCAGGGCCGCATGCGGCCCTGCTGCCCATGCCGCATGCGGCATGGGCTCTCGGCTTATCGCTTCTCGATCAGAACGTCGGCGCGTACTTTCCGAACACGTCCTGCATCGCCCCGCACGCCTCACCCATCGAGCAGCGGTCCTTCAAGGCCTGGCGGATCGCGGGCAGCAGGTTGTCCTCGCCGCGCGCGGTCTCACGTAGTTCCTCCAGGCGCTTGTCCACGAGCGCCTGGTCGCGGTTCGCCTTGAAAGCCTTCAAGCGGTCCACCTGTTCGCGCTCCGACTCTGGGTCCACGCGCAACAGGTCGGGCACCTCGAGGTCTTCCTCCTCGAACTTGTTGACGCCCACCACGATGTCTTGGCCAATGCGGTAGCGCTCCTGGTAGCCCCACGCGGACTCGTCGATCTCGCCGGTGATGAACTGGATCGCGTTGACTGAGCCACCTAGTGCGTCCACCTTGGTGATCAACTCGTTGGCCCGCGCTTCGATCTCATCGGTGAGCGACTCCACGAAGTAGGACCCCGCGAACGGATCAACCGTGTCGGCTGCTCCGAACTCGTAGGCCAGGATCTGCTGGGTCCTCAAGGCGATCTTGGCCGCGTGCTCGGTCGGCAACGCCAAAGCCTCGTCGAAGCCGTTGGTATGAAGCGACTGGGTGCCGCCGCACACCGCCGCGAAGCCCTGCAGGGCGACCCTCACGATGTTGTTCTCGGGCTGCTGCGCCGTCAATGTCACACCGCCGGTCTGGGTGTGGAAACGCAGCATCGTCGACTTTGGGTTCTTCGCCCCGAAGCGCTCTTTCATGATGTGCGCCCACATCCGTCGCGCCGCCCTGAACTTGGCGACCTCTTGGAACACGTTGTTGTGGCCGTTGAAGAAGAAGGCCAACCTTGGTGCGAAGTCGTCTACATCGAGCCCCTTCTCGATCGCGGCAGTCACATACGCGATCCCCGAGGACAAGGTGAAGGCGACCTCCTGGACCGCCGAGCACCCCTTCTCCCTGAAGTGGTAGCCCGAGATCGAAATTGTGTTCCACTTGGGCACTTTTTCCTGGCAGTACTGGAACAGGTCGGTCGTGATCCGCATCGTGGGCTTAGGCGGATAGATGTAGTTGCCCCTGGCGATGTACTCCTTCAAGACATCGTTTTGGGTAGTGCCCCTCAGCTTCTCACTTGGCACCCCTTGCTCCTCGCCAACTAGCTCGTATAGGAGCAACAGGCACGCAGCGGGCGCGTTGATCGTCATCGAGGTCGACACTTGGTCGAGTGGGATGCCCTCGAAGGCAGTCCTCATGTCGTCGATCGTGTCGATCGCCACGCCCGTCCTTCCAACCTCGCCCAGGCAGCGCGGATTGTCAGAGTCAAGACCCAGTTGGGTGGGCAGATCAAACGCCATCGACAGGCCAGTCGAGCCCTTGGAGAGCAGGTAGCGGTAGCGCTCGTTTGACTCCTTCGCCGAGGCGTAGCCCGCGTATTGGCGCATCGTCCAAGTCTGTTTGCGGTACATCTCCCGGTGTACCCCCCGGGTATACGGGAACTCGCCGGGCTCCCCCAAGTCGAGGTCCGCCGGCAGGTCTTGCTCGTCGTAGAGCGCCCCGATCTCGATCCCCGAGTCGGTGAACTTGCGTGGGTCCTCTGGGCCCACGATCGGAGCCACCGTCAGGCGCTCCTCGTGCTCTGTGTTGGATCCTTTGTCTGTCATCTCCACCAGGAGATCATATTTACGGTTGATCGCATGTGGCCCCGTCGATGGCCAAAGCCGCTAAGCCGTCGGTCAAAGCAGCACCACAGTCGTTATCCTCCGGGCGGTGCCGACCTGCTTGGTAACCGGAGGCGCCGGCTTCTTGGGCTCGCACTTGTGCGACGAGTTGCTCGCGCGCGGGCACCGCGTCATCTGTGCTGACAACTTCGAGACGGGCTCCCTGGCCAATATCGAGCACATCCGCGATCCCGACCGCTTCAGACACGTAAACGTAGACATCATCGAGCCTTACGAGATCGACGAGCCCGTCGACTTCGTCTACCACCTGGCCTCGCCCGCCTCTCCGATCGACTATCTGCGCTTGCCACTGCACACGCTGAAGGTCGGCTCTTATGGCACCCACCACACGCTCGGCCTGGCCAAGCGCCACCGCGCCCGCTTCCTGATCGCCTCGACCTCCGAGGTCTACGGCGATCCTCTGGAGCACCCCCAATCGGAGTCCTACTGGGGCCACGTCAACCCAATCGGCCCGCGCGGCGTCTACGACGAGGCCAAGCGCTACGCCGAGGCCCTCACGATGGCCTACCACCGCCAACAGGGCGTGGACACGGCGATCGTGCGCATCTTCAACACCTACGGCTCGCGCATGCGTCCCCACGACGGTCGCGCGATTCCCACCTTCCTACGCCAAGCCCTGGCCAACCGGCCGTTGACCGTGTTCGGCGACGGCTCCCAGACACGCTCCTTCTGCTTTGTCTCAGACCTGATCCGCGGACTGATCGCCCTGGCCGAGTCCGGTCACCACGATCCGGTCAACATCGGCAACCCCGACGAGTACACCTTGCTGGAACTGGCCGAAGCCGTCAAGGAGGTCACGGGCGCCACCTCGGAGATCCTCTTCGAGGCCCTGCCCGTCGACGATCCCAAGCAACGCCGCCCCGACATCGGACTAGCCAAAGAGCTGCTCGGATGGGCGCCCGAGGTGTCCTTGCGCGACGGTCTGCGCCGCACGATCGACGCCTCCGGCATAGAGCAGCTGGTTGGTTGAACGCTTCCGCCCAGAGGGGTTGGGACCGCTTGACCATGCCCCGCACACGTGCGCGCCCCTGCGCGCACGTGCTTTCCCAGAGGGGTAGCGACCGCTACATCTGGGAAACTGAGTTGTTGTGAAGTCCGAGATGGGAGTTCGTTCCCCGGACGCGCCGCACACCAGCCGTCCCGCACGGCCGCCTTTGCCCGTGCGCGCCCAGTCAATCCGTCGCGCTCCAGAGAACGGCCTTCCGGCAAAATCCGACCGCGACGTGCGCTCCAAGCGTCCGCCCGCGCTCTCCTTCGTCCTGCGTATGGACACGATGCGTCGCGGCCTACGTGTCCTGTCTCTGCTCGCGCTCGACTTGTTCGGGCTGTCGCTTGCGATCTTCACGGCGCTCGCCCTCAAGGCAGCCGTGTTGTCCAGCTTCGACGCTAGCCAGGCCTATAAAGGCACAAGGTCGATCCTGGCCTTCGCCTATCTGTTGACGGCGCTCCTGTTCGCCCGCTCAGGTCTCTACGCCGAGCGCTCCCAGCGCCCCGGTCTCTCGCGCATCGTGGGCTCCCTCTTCCAGGTCGCCTTTGTGGCCCTGATCTTCGCTGTGGTCTCGGGCGAACACTTCTCCTCCTACTACATCTTCTACGGCTCGCTGGCCTTCGCCCTGCTCTACATATCTTCGTTCCGCTATCTCTACGAGCGAGCCACCGGGGCGATTCTGCGCGCCGCCGGCTACCAGCGTCGGGCGGTCCTGGTCGGTACTGGTAAGCACATCCACGACGTGGCCGACGCTCTGGCCGATGCTCCCCACTCGCCGATCGAAGTCGTGGGCTTCGTCTCGCCCGAGCCCCTGCCCCCTAACGGCATCCGCTGTCTCGGCACGCTCGACCACCTACAAGCGGTAATTGCCGCTGAGCGGGTCGACGAGGTGATCATCGCCGACCCCGACTTCCCCCAAGAGAGTGCAGTCGAGCTCGTCGATCAGTGCCACCGGCGCGGCGTACGTGTGCGCATCGCACCCTCCACGATGGAGATCCTGATCCACCGCGCCGAGTTCGTGCCCGGTCAATCGGTGCCCTTGTTCGAGCTGGGCCCACCCGTGTTCGAGGGCATCGACTTCGCGCTGAAGCGCACTTTCGACGCGGTCGGCTCGACTCTGCTCTTGGTCGTGCTCAGTCCCTTGCTCTTGACGATCTTCTTGGCTGTGCGCCTCTCCTCGCGCGGCCCCGTCTTCTACCGCTCGATGCGTCCCGGCATCGGCCAACGCCCGTTCGCGTGCTTGAAGTTCAGGACTATGTACTTCGACGCCGATGAGCGCCAAGGCGCCCTTGAGGAGCTCAATGAGGCCAGCGGTGCGCTCTTCAAGATCAAGGATGACCCCCGCCTCACGCCCGTCGGGCGCTTCCTGCGGCGCTTCTCCTTCGACGAGCTACCCCAGCTCATCAACGTTCTGCGCGGCGAGATGTCCTTGGTCGGGCCCAGGCCCTTGCCCGAGCGCGACTTCGAGCTGCTCGAGGACTGGCACCGCAAGCGCTACCTCGTCCTGCCCGGGATCACGGGCCTGTGGCAGGTCTCGGGTCGCTCCGAGCTCGACTTCGACGACCTCGTCCACCTCGACTTCATTTACCTGGAGCGGTGGTCTTTGGCGTTGGATCTGGCGATCCTGCTCAAGACGATTCCAGCTGTGTTGATGCAGCGCGGGGCGTACTGACGAAAGCCCGCCCCGGCTCGGACAGCGCGCGCTCGTAGACCTGCCAGGTGGCGCGCGCCACGTCATCCCAAGTCCAGGCGGAGGACGACTGACTTACCGGGGCAATTACGACCACCCGCCCGCGCTCCAACCCAAGTCTGGTGACCGCGTCCTCGGCAACCGCCTCGCTGGGTACGATCGCGTGTGTGGCGCGCGCGAGCGCCAAGTGGCGCAGGCGCAGGTAGACGCCGCCGCGCCGCAAGCGCTCGCTCGGGCGGATAAGCGCGTCAATGTCATGGATGCTCACCACCATCGGACACGGACTGCGCAAGATCGCGCCATCGATCCAAGGCGAGTGGTACACGTCCACGTGTCGCGGACGATGTGTCTCAACGATCTCGATGCCGTCGCCCAGGACTCTGTCGAGCCCGCCGAGCAGCCCGCGCGAGTAGCGGCCGACGCCGCGCACTTCGA
Organism: uncultured Solirubrobacterales bacterium; assembly: GCA_963788715.1. GTDB lineage: Bacteria > Actinomycetota > Thermoleophilia > Solirubrobacterales > Solirubrobacteraceae > Palsa-744. The sequence goes on along the minus strand of CAWBID010000042.1, from coordinate 19,787 downwards.
CGCAAGGCCGGCTGTCGAAGGCGACCCTAATCGTGTCCGGCGCTCCGACCCGCGAGCCCCGACCACGAGACATCCTCACGGCTGTCCCACCAAGAGCACTCCCGACAACATAGACCTTCCCCGTGCTCCCCGTGCACGTTGAAAGAAATCGTTCCCGCTGTTTCCAGCGTTTGGCACAACGCTAGCCTTCCTCAATCATGTCCTCGCGTGCCTACCACGAGAGCCTGTGGGAGGGCATACCTTCGGGTCTAGCGCCCGGTGACGCGAGTCTGCGCGAAACGTTCCTCCTCAGCCACGTCGCCGCCGAGCGGGACCGTCTGGGACGCAGGGTGCGCGTACTCGACCTCGGCTGCGGAGAGGGCCACTTCGCTGGTGTCCTCTCGCGCGCTGACGCTGAGGTCATGGCTTGCGATGTCGCGGAAGAGCCTTTGCGGCGCGCCCGAGCAAACCATCCCGACCTTGACTTGCGCCTGATGGACCCCGGGGGTCCACTGCCTTTCGCGGACGCGAACTTCGACATCGTCTGGGCTGGAGAGACGGTCGAGCATGTCCTCGACACCTCCCAGTGGTTGTCCGAGGTGCGCCGTGTGTTGCCTTCGGGCGGCCTCATCCTGCTCTCCACCCCGGATCACGGCCTGTTCTCGCGCTTGCGCTTCGCCGTCAGCGAGCGCTCGTTCGCGGGTCATTTCGACCCGCGCTCAGATCACCTGCGCTTCTATGTACCCCGCGCGCTCATCGGACTGCTCTCTGACTTCGGATTCCAGGAGATCGCGGTGGCGCGTCGTGGCGGGCCGCCTGGCGCCCGCAGAGCGCTTTTGGCAAGTGGGCGGCGCAAGCGGTTCTAAGTGCCTGTCCGCCGAACACGCTGGTCCGATCCTCGGGTGGGGTGGACAGCCGGCGGTGCGGCCCGCAGTGCCTCCACGTAAGCGTTCTGGATCGGGATCGATAGCGGATCTAGATAGACGGCGGCGCGTAGCTCGTTTACCGCTTCGTGCGGATTGGAGCTCATGTCGTACTGCCCCAGCGTCAGCCACGTCTGAGGATTGGAGGGCTGCAGCTGAACCGCCTTCTGCAAGGTCGCCCTGGCGAGCGCGGTCTCGCCCGTGGCCTTCTGCACCGCGGAGAGGGTGAACAAGGCTTGCGCGGACAGAGGATCGCGTTCCACCGCGGCTTGGGCGGCAGAGCGAGCGGCCACCGGGTTGTGTGGCAGCAGCACCAAGGCGTTTTCGGAAGCGTCGACCGAGCGTTGGGGTTGCCACTCCGTCCAGGCTGCCAACAGCGCGCCTACCACTACCGCGACCGCGATCCCCGCACGCACCGGTCCGAGCCGGCCCAGCGAGGGCACCTTCAGGCGTTCGCGAGGAACCTCGGCGCCGGCCGCCTCCGGCGAGCCCGCCGGCGCCAGGTTGCCGGCCGGCAGCGACCCCCGTCCCGCCAACCAGCCTGCGCAGATCAAGGCCACGAAAGCGTTCCCGGGCACGTACCAAGTCCAGTCGGCGAACGAGTGCACTCCGAACACAATCACGATGCACAGCATGCTCAGCATCCCAATGCGCTCTGGCGTGTATGCCAGGGGAGCGTGTCCCCACTTAAGCGAGGGAGGTGATTGATGCTCGGGGACACTCGCATCCGACGATCCCCGCTTCGGCTGAAGCCAGTGTTTCGGCCAGCGGGCTATCCAGCGCCGGTTGAACGGATGTGTCGGGCGACCCGCGGCGACCATCCAAGCGAGCAGCAAGGCCAGGCTGACAGCCAAGCCGACGATGCCAAGGTCAGCAAGTGTCTGCACCACATAGCCGTGTGCTTGCCTTACATCCAAGAGCTGCTTGCGGTAGCGCAGCCTTGCCGTTTCGTAACCGGCGGCTCCCGCACCTAGCGCAGGATGAGCTTCGAAGATCTCCAGTGCCTCCTTCCAATAGCGGGCGCGCACGCTACCCACGGCCGTCAAGCGGCCAGGACTGTTGGCAGGCACGGGCGCGTTCGGATTCGTCAGCGAGGAAAGGTCGTGAGATACCGTGCCGCTGAGCCCTCGTTTCGTTGCGGCGAGTCCACCCACGCCGACCAGCAAGAGCAGCACGAGCATCGAGGCCAGCGCGATTCCCACGGCGCGCCGGGTACTACCCGTCGGAGCGCGCCGGTCGCCGAAGAAGCCGATCGCGATGCCTACCAAGGTCAGCAAGATCAGCATCGCGCAGAGCAGCGCACCGAGCTGATGGCCCGCGTTGGTACGAACCCCAAGGGCCACTCCATCGCTGCTCAGCGCGTGGCGAGAAAAGTCCCATGCAACGACCGGAGCGGCGCCCAGCCCGCCCACGATGAGTACGCGAGCGCCGCGTAGACGCAAGGGCACCATGCACATCCAGGCCGCCACCCCGATCACCAAGGCGGCCAAAGCGCCACGCGAGTAGGCGAGCATCAACGTGACAATCAACAGGCCCGTGGCAGGGTAGGCGAGCGCGTTCAGCAGAGCATGACCCGCGCGTCGCGCGCCCAGCCACAGGCAGCCGATCGTGCCCATCGCCGCGGTCAGGCCGATTGCATTCCAGTACCCATAGGGTTCCTGCAGGCGGGCATAAAAGTTGGCTTCAGCGCTCAATGACAGATCGCCAGGCAACACCTTCGTGAGCAGCGCATAAGCACATACCAACACCGCGGCCAGCACCGTTCCGCCCAAGAGCGCGCGCCATCCGCCCGGGACGATCCAGGCGAGCGCCACGGCCGCCGCGAACAGGCCGCTGTAGGCGAGCATCCTGCCGGCGTCCTGCCAGCTCGCGTCGGGAGCCACCGACCAGGCAACCGAGACCCCAGTCAGGGCGGTGAAGGCCAGCAATAGGCCGATCGACCACACCCCGCGTGCACGAAATCCCGCTGCAGCAAACACAACCACTCCCGTGATCAGGGCTCCCGCGACAAGTGTCGTCGTCAGCTCGAGAGTGGTCATCGGCGCCAGGTTCAAGCCGCCTCTGGCGAGGAACGTGGCGTAGCAGAGGAAGCCCGCGACGGCCAGTGTCGCGGCCGCGGTCATGCCCGCTCTTGGTTCCTGGCCAACGGAAGGCGAAAGCGGTTCGACCGGCTCTTCGCACAACACCGCCGCGGAGTGCTCAGCCGTCACGGCGTGAGCGGACACGCTTTCGCACCTCCCCGATCGTGAGCGCGACGGCACCCGCGAACATCAGTGCAAGCAGGGCAAACAGAGAGTGGGGCAGGGTGTTGACGGCCGAGGCGATATTGGCGTGCACCACGCCCGGGCGAATCGGTTCGCTGCCTATGCGCACAGGTGTTGCGCCATTGTGGTGAGCGTTCTGAACCGCGCTCTGCTCGGTTGGTGTCAGCGCCAGGGGCACGCTTGCCGGGCTTGTTGTGGAGGCAACTTCGCCGCCGCCACCCGCGGCCGCAAGCTCGGCTTTGCGGATTTCTTCGGTACATGCGGTGTACTCCACGACTATCGTCGGCAACTGTTTGAGCGCTTGGCGATAAGCGTTTTGGCTGTAGCCGCCGAACGATTCTTTTTTCGCGCACTTTTCGACGATCGTTGAGGCTTGGCTGGCTTGCGCGGACGGAGCACCGGCAAATAGGGCCAGCATCGCGATCGAGACGGCAGCCAGTCGTATGCCCACACCAGCGAGCAGTTTCGCGCGGCGCGGCACCCGGCGGGTGCTTGGCACCCGACGCACCACGCGCGCAAGCGTGTCCCCGCCCCTGTTCTTGTTGACCGACAGCCCTTCCAAGAGGCCCAACGCTACCTCACCGTCCCCCCGACTGGCCCACGTCGGCAAGCGCGCGGGAGAAGCCCTCGGCCCACGCTTCTTGGGTATACGCGGCCACATCTTCGCGCCCGGCCGCGCCCAGCAGGGTGCGCCGATCGGGGTCGCGCGCCATCTGTCTCAAAGCGGCGGCCAATGCAACCGCATCCCCAGCGGGCACCACCAGGCCATTGCGGCCGTCTTGCACCAAGCCACCTGCCGCGGCGCCGACTGCGTCGCTTGCGATCACTGGAAGTCCCCGATTCATTGCCTCGTTTGCCACGAGTCCCCATGGCTCGCGGAAAGTCCGCGTCGGAATCGATGGCACCACCAAAACATCTGAGGCCTCATAGAAGTTGCGCAACTCCGTTTGAGTGACCTGCGCAAAGCGCGCCACCGCGCCGCCGGCCGGGACCCAAGGGGGGGTGGATCCCGCACCGACGAGGACGAGCGCGGCGGTTGGTGCCTGCAGGCCCGACATGCTCCAAGCCTCCTCGAGCACCCTCAGTCCCTTTTCCCGGGCCGGCCGTCCTGCAAACAAGAACTTCACAGCCGCGCCGGCCGGCCATCTCGGGTCGCTCGGAATGCTCGCCTCGGGCGAGCTCCAGAAGGCGTTGTCGACCGCCTGGGGAGCGACGTGAACGCGCCCTGCTCCCCGTGCCTGCACGTAGGCACTCACATGTGGTCCATAGGTGACGATTGCGTCGGCCGAGCGGTACAGACGCAGCAGAGCCGGATAGCTGAGTGCGTGCGTCGCGCTGCGCGGGTGCGCCCACAGCGATGCCCACAGAATCAGAGGAACTTGTGCGCGCCGCGCTCCCGCCCACGAGCCGGGCAATGCTACGCGTCCGCCGGTGGAAGCAACCACGGCGCGGTAGCGTCCGCTCGCCGCCAGCGCATACAACTCGTGCTCTCCTACGTGACGATGGGGGAAGGGCAACTCGTCCGCTGTTGGTCCTCCGCCGTGTGCGAGCCGGCCGCCGAACAGTGCGTACTCGACATCCTCGCGCTCGTGCAACCGCGCGAACGCCGCCACCCTGTAGGCGGGCGCGTGGCCCGTCACGAACAGGACCGGCTTCATCGCATCGCTTGTTCGTAGGCCACTACCGTCTGCTCGCCGCAACGGCGCCAGCTGAAGTTAGCGGCGACCGTCTCGCGCGCCCTGATGCTCGCCTCGCGCAGTCGCCCTGGATCGGAAAGCAGCTCGTCGATGCGCTGGGTGAGTCGCTCGATGTCGCCTGGTGGGACGAGCATGAAGCCGTCGCCGGCGGCCGCGATCTCCTCCGGTCCAGGCTCCCCGCGACAGCCGATGGCCGGCACTCCGCCAGCCATCGCCTCTATGTAGGCGACCCCGAAAGCCTCCTCGGTCGAAGGCATCGCAAATAGGGTGCATCGGCGTGCCACGGCGATTGCCTGCTCGTGAGGCAGCTGGCCATGAAACTCGACACGCTCGCCCACGCCAAGACGCGCGGCGAGTCCTTCTAGCGCGATCCGCTCCGGCCCGTCCCCCACGATCATGTAGCGCAATGTCGGGTAGCGCTTGGCCAGCACCGCCAGCGCCCGCATCACGTCGGCATGGCGCTTGCGGGCGACCAAGTGGCCGACGGTTACCAACGAGGGTTGCGGGTCGCGCTTGCCGCCGGAATCTGGCAAGTCGGCGCCGAGGTGAACCACTTTGGCTTCGCGCGCTCCGTAGTGACGCGCCAGTTCGGCGATGCCTGCGCTGTTGGCGAGCACGTCGGTGGCGCCCGCCAGATTACGTTCCACCGCCAAGCGGCCCGCCTCGCTGCGCGGCGCTGTGTAGAGCACGTCGCCTCCGTGCACCGACACGACGAGTGGCAGGTCGAGTTTGCGTGGGCGGTTCAGCGCCCGGTGCACCGCGTCCGCCGCCGGAACTGCGTTGTGGGCGTGGACGAGGTCGAACCTGAACGAGCGCCGCATGTGGCGCAGAGCTAGGCCCAGTGCGGGAGCGGCCCAGGCGCCCCACGCTTGGTAGTGGTTCGCTCTGGGCGGGGACACGTAGCGCACGTAGGTGACGTCCAGACCGTCGAGTGTCTGTCTGTGGGGCTGGGCTGCAAGGTCGCGCAGCGCGCGACTCGGACCTCCCGACGGGGCTTGGCTTCGAGAGAAGGAGGCGCGCGGTGGCACTAGTCGGTGCAGCACGATCACCCTCACCTCGGCCCCGGCGTCGCGTGCGGCCAAAGCCTGACGGTGTGCCCACACGCCCAGCACCAGGTCGCCCTGGCGCGGGTAGAACTCGGATACGACGACAACCTTCACCAGCCGCGGTGGGTGACGAGGGTTTCTTGGGCTTCGCTTGCCTTCAGGTAAGGCCGATCGGCGAGGAATTCGCGTGCCTCCGCCAAGGCCTCCTCGCGCGAGTAGGCGCTTGCAGCAGGAGCTGTGCGGTGGGCGATCGGGGTGGCATCTACCACGCCGCAGCGCCAACCCCGCTCGCGCGCGAGCGCGGCCCAGTGGAGGTCCAAGCCCCAACCCATGCGCAGATCGGGAAATGGCAGCAGCGTGGAGAAGGTTGAGCGAGCAAAAGCCGTCAGGGGTCCGATCTCCACGAAGCGAGTCTCTCGTACGACATCGCCGCCGCGTCGTCGGGTCACCTGCCAGGCTGCGTGCGAGGCAAGCCGGTGTGCGGGCTGCGCAAGGTCGAGTGCAAAGCGCTCGGCCAGGAACAGGAAGCTATCCAGGAAGCCTTTGGGTAGGACGATGTCATCGTCCACAATCAGCAGCCAGTCGCGATCCTCCGGCCTGTGCGCGCTCAGCAGCAGATTCAGGTTCTCGAACTTGCCAAGCCCCCCCGCGGGGGCGAACTGGATCTCCACGTCGTGGCGCGAGCGCGCCAGCTCGCCACGGATGGCCCCCACGAGCTCCCAGTGTTGGGGACGCTCGATCCCAATCACCAACACGTTCCGAGTAGGAGGCCCAAGCCGCGCGGCCCGAGTGAGGCTCCGTGCTCGGCCGGAAATGATCTCCAGCGCGTCGGTCCCCAGGTCGAGGCAAGCACGGCGGAGGCCATTGACGCCGCCGACATGACCGCTTTCGCCTGAGAGGAAGTCGTCGAGGGGGGCGGCGTCCACGGCGCCGTGCGTGAAGCGCGCGGGGTTTCCCGCCGTGCGATTTGGAGAGCGCTCTGAGCTGCCGTCCGTCCGCAGAGCTTCGGTCAAGCGCCCACCGCTGTGCGCGACCATGGTCAGGCCGGCCGCGCAGCGGCGGCGAACGACGTGACCCAGGCATCCGGTTAGCGTGCGCAGCTCGTGGCGGCGCGAGGGTGCCTGACCGCGCCATACGTCGAAGCGTCTTGCTGCGCGTCCGCGTGCATAGGCGGCGCGGCAGAGAGTACGCAGGCGCGCGTCTGCTGGCGACCGGCGGTGGTCCAATGACGCCCCCGCCACATAAAGGATTTGGGCGGAGGGGGCGGTCTCCCGGACGAGTCGTTCCTGCCACTCCTGCTCGTCGCCGCCGTGCTCCAATGAGACGTCAAACGGCCCCACCCGATCGAGGGCGGTGCGACGGATCGTCATGTTGGCGCCCCACGCGAAGCGCGTCGGGGTGTCGTCCGGCCCGAGGTCGAGCGAGGTGATCGGCGCTCCCTCGCGTCCGCATGAGCGTGGCGGCGCGCCCTCCAAGCGTGGGCGGATCGGGCCCGTGAACACATCTATCTGTGGATGCTCGCGAGCGGCGCGAAGCAAAGCTTCAAGCCATCCGCCGCGGACCTCGACATCGTCGTCGACGAACACCACTAGCTCGCCTTCGGTGCGTGCCACCCCAGTGTTGCGCGCCACGTTCAGTCCGAGCGGCCCTGGGTGGGACTCATAACGCGCGCCGAAGCGGTTCGCGAGCAGGCGCGTCTGCTCGGAGTCTCCGGCGTCGTCCACCACGACCACCTCCGCACCCGCCGCAGACGCCTGCGGGGCGATCGAGGCGAGAGCCACCCGCAAGTAGTCCAAACGCGCCCGTGTGGGGATCACGATCGACGCTGAAGGTGGCTCTGAAGCTGAGGGCATGCCGCAACAGTCTAGGTTTGCGGGGAATGGTCCTCTTCTTGCACAACCGCTATCGCACCACAGGCGGCGAGGAGCGTGTGGTCGACGAGCTGCTCGCGCTTGTCCGCGAGCGGATGGGTGAGGAGGCGCAGCTGCTTACGCGCGACTCCTCCCAAACCGGCGCGGCGCGCGCGGCCGCGGGCCTGTTGCGTGGCGGTCTCGGTGCCCGCGAAGTGGCCAAGGCCGTGCGTTTGATTGGCGCCACGGTCGTGCACGCCCACAACCTGAACCCTCTGTTCGGCTGGCGCGCTTTGGCCGCGGCCCGTGCGGAGGGGGCTCGCGTTGTGTTGCACCTGCACCAGTACCGCTTGGTGTGCGCCACCGGCGTGTGTTTCACGGAGGGTCGCGAGTGCACCCGCTGTCACGGGCGCAACACGTTGCCCGGCGTGATCCACAATTGCCGCGACAGTCGCGCCGAGGCGCTTGCCTATGGCGCCTCGCTCGCCCTGTGGCAGCGACGCATGGTTGGGCAGGCGGATGCCGTGATCGTGCCGAGCGTGTTCGCGCGCGAGCGGTTGCGCGAGCTTCGCGCGCCGCTGGACTGGGAGCGCGTGCATGTGTTGGCGCCTCCGGTGGATCCCGGAGCGAAGGCCGAGGCCGTCAACTCCTCGGGAGCGTTCGCCCTCGTCGTCTCCCGGCTTGCTCCCGAGAAGGGAATAGACGTGGCGATCGAGGCTTGCGGGCTCGCCGGGGTGCCCTTGGTCGTGGCCGGCGATGGTCCGCAAATGGGTGCCCTGCGCGCGTACGCGCGCGCGCGCGCAGGGCACCCCAAAGTGCAATACACACACCCACAGGTCGGACAGGAGCCGGCGTCTCCACCTACGGGTACCGGGAGCGCCCAAGAGACCTTGTGGCCCGTGGCTCAGGACGGCAGCGAGGTGCGCTTCCTGGGCCACGTCGACGACGCCACGCTCGAGCGCCTCCGTAGAAACGCGGCGCTCGCGATCATCCCTTCACGCTCGGCAGAGACCTTCGGAATGGCGGCCGCCGAGGCTATGGCCGCCGGTCTGCCGGTAGTGGCCAGCCGCGTTGGTGCCCTACCGGAGTTGGTCGAAAAGTCGGCTCTCGTTGAGCCTGGGGACCCCGCCGCGCTCGCCCAAGCGGTCGGGCGGTTGTGGGGCGACACGGCCGCCGGCGAGCGGGGCCGGACGCGAGTGCGCGAACTGTGTGGCCCCGAGACGGTGGCGGATGGTCTGCGGCGGATCTACGCCGGGACAGCATCCAGCCCCGCCTGAGCCCATAAGCTCCCGGATCGTGACCACACAACCGAAACGTGCCTTGATCACGGGCATCACGGGTCAAGATGGGTCGTTCCTAGCTGAGCTGCTGCTCGAGAAGGGCTACGAGGTGATCGGCATAGCTCGCGGCGGCAGCAAGCGGGAGCTTGGCTGCTCGGAGCATCTGCGCGAGCGTTACAGCCCAAGTGAGCGCTTGAAGCTTGTGGATGGCGACCTGCTTGACGCGAGCAGCCTGCGGGCGGCGGTCGCAAATAGCCGGCCTGACGAGCTGTACCACCTCGCCTCGCCTTCGTTCGTGCCTGCCTCGTGGGAAAAGCCGGCCGAGGCGACGCAGGCAATCGCCGGATCTACCGCGACGCTATTGGAGGCAGTACGGGACATGACTCCGCAGACGCGCGTCTGGGTAGCCGCGTCTGGTGCGATGTTCGGCGATGCCGGGGAGAGCCCGCAACGCGAGAGCACCCCGTGCCGGCCTACGACCCCTTACGCGATCGCCAAGCTGGCTGCACATCAGCTCACGGGCGCGATGCGCACACACGACGGCCTGTATACGTGCTCGGGGATTGTGTTCAACCACGAGTCCGAGCGCCGACCGCACCAATTCGTGACCCGCACGATCACCCACGCCGTGGCCCAGATCAAGCTGGGCTTGGCCGAGGAGGTGACGCTCGGCTCGCTTGACGCGGTGCGCGACTGGTCGTTCGCGGGTGACGTGATGCGCGGAGCTTGGCTCATGCTCCAGCAGGATCGCCCCGAAGACTATGTGTTGGCCAGCGGCGTAGGACGGACGGTGGCCCAGCTCGCGGAGACCGCATTTGCGTGCGTAGGTCTCGAGGCTGAGCGCTACATACGGATCGATCCGAAGCTTGTGCGTGCCCCCGAGCGGACCGTCAGCGTGGGCGACCCCACCAAGGCTCGCACACAGCTTGGATGGGAGCCCGAATTGAGCTTCGAGCAGCTGGTGCGGCGCATGGTGGAGTCAGACCTGCGCGAGCTTCAAGCCGTCGCGGGCCGCGCGTAGACTCCCTCTGGATGACGACCGTCGGCATCATTGGGCTCGGCTATGTCGGGCTGCCGCTTGCGGTGGCCTTTGCCGAGGAGGGCTGCGAGGTCGTGGCGGTGGACGCCGATCCGCGCAAGACGCGACAGCTGCAGGCCGGCGAATCCTACGTCGAGGACATCCCCTCCGAGCGCCTGGAAGCGGTGCTAGGACGCTTGACTGTGACCACTGGCTACGAGGCTTTGGCCGGCGTCGACGCGGTGCTCGTGTGCGTGCCCACCCCTTTGACCGTAAACCGCGAGCCCGACCTGGGCCCGCTCGTAGACAGCATGAGGGCCCTGTCCAGCGTGCTCCAGGCCGGTCAACTGGTGGTGCTCGAGTCGACCACCTATCCCGGCACCACGCGCGAGCGGGTCGCGCCCCTGCTCGAGGAGTCGGGCTTGAAGGCGGGCGGCGACTTCCACCTGGCCTTCTCCCCCGAGCGCGTCGATCCGGGGCGGACCGACTTCACGATGCGCAACACACCTAAGGTGCTTGGTGGCCTTACCGAGGCTTGCGCCGATCGCGCCCAAGCTTTGTACGAAATGGTGTGCGACGAGATCGTGCGGGTATCCAGCCCGGAGGCGGCCGAGTTGACGAAGCTGCTCGAGAACATCTTCAGGTCGGTCAACATCGCCTTGGTCAACGAGTTGGCGATGTTGACCGATCGCATGGGCATCGACATCTGGGAGGTGGTCGAGGCGGCGGCCACCAAGCCCTACGGGTTCATGCGCTTCGAGCCTGGGCCCGGGATGGGCGGGCACTGCCTGCCGGTCGACCCTTTCTATCTGAGTTGGCGGGCACGCGAGTTCGACATGAGCACCGAGTTCATCGAGCTCGCGGGCAAGGTCAACCAGCAGATGCCTTATCACTGTGTGGCCAAGGTCCAACGGGCTCTCAACGACGCTGGACGGGCCGTGAGGGGCGCCCGCGTGGCGGTGTTCGGGGTCAGCTACAAGCCAGGGGTAGGCGACGTGAGGGAGTCGCCTGCCCTGAAGATCCTCGAGCTGGCTTAAGGGCCTCGGCGCCGAGCTGGCTTATCACGACCCTCACGTACCCACACTCCCCGAGTTTGGTCTGAGCAGCGTGTCGGTCGAGCAGGCGCTCGGCGACGCCGACCTCGCCCTGATCGTGACAGCCCATCCAGGTGTAGATCACGCCTTGATCGCGCAGCGCGCGCGCATCACCGTGGATCTGCGTGGGGTCACGCGCGGAAGCAGCGTGCCCAGTGTGGTGCGTCTGTGAGCGAGCAGAGCGCTACGACAGTGAGCGCCACGGCGCGACGCAAAAGTTGGACTCTTCGCGGCGTTAAGCGCCTATGAGCCAAAGCACACCGAGCCCCGTGCTCGGCGAGAACGTCAAGGTCGGCGAGAACGTTACGTTCGGCGCCTACGTGGTCGTCCACGACGGCACTACGATCGGCGACGGCTGCGTGATCGAGGATCACGTCGTGCTCGGCAAGCGCCCCCGTCTTGCGCGCAACTCCTCGGCCAAAGGCGATGTCGGCGATCTCGTGCTGGGCGAGCGTGTGACCGTGTGCTCTGGCGCGGTCGTGTTCGCCGGAGCGAACATCGGCGACGAGGCAATCTTGGGCGATCAGTCGTTCGTGCGCGAGCGCTCCCGGATCGGCGTGGGTTCGGTTATCGGGCGAGGCAGCGTTGTCGACAACGACGTCACGGTGGGCGCCCGCGTGAGGGTCCAGACGAGCGTCTATCTAACGGCGTTCACCGTCGTCGAGGACGACGTTTTCGTGGGTCCCGGGGCGACCACCACCAACGACAACACGATGAACCGACACGGCCCTGAGACGCCTTTGCGCGGAGCACTGTTGCGCCGCGCGTGCCGTGTGGGAGGCGCCACCGTCCTCACCCCCGGCGTGGAGATCGGCGAGGAGGCGTTTGTGGCGGCGGGCGCCGTCGTCACCAAGGATGTGCCCGCGCGGGGCGTCGCGATCGGCGTGCCGGCACGAGTCGTGCGCAAGGTTGGTGAGCCGGATTTGCTCGAGCGCTGGCGCTAGAGCACCAAACGAACCGCGCTCACGACCTCTGCGACCTGCTCGCGCGAGAGGACGGGGCTGATCGGGATCGCCAGGTGAGTGCGCGCGGCCTCTTCAGTGCCGGGCAGCTTGGCGCCCGCGCCCCACGCGCGCATCGCGGGCTGGGCGTGGACGGGCGTGCGGTAGTAGGTGCGGCAGCCGATCCCCGCCTCGCCCAAGGCGGCCGCGAGACGGTCCGCTTCGGGATGGCGCACAACGTACAGGTGCCAGGCCGGCGCCGAGCCCACGGTCGCGCGCGGCAAGGTCACGAGGTCTCCCAGGCCCAGCTCGTCATACTCCGAGGCCGCCTGGCGGCGGCCGTCCGACCACGCGTCGAGGTGGGGAAGCTGGACTCGCAGGATCGCCGCTTGCAGCTCGTCCAGGCGAGAGTTGTAGCCGACCAGGTCGTAGGTCACCTTGTCGTGGGAGCCGTGGAAGCGCAGCACGCGGGCGCGCTCGGCCACGTCCTCGTCAGAGGTCACGACTACCCCCCCGTCGCCGAAGCAGCCCAGGTTCTTGGAGGGAAAGAATGAGAACGTGGCGGCTTTGCCAAGCGAACCGGGGCGTCCGTGCTTGCCGGTCGAGCCGGCCGACTGGGCGGCGTCCTCGATACCGGCACGCCCAGCTCTTCGATCTCCGCGACCGGCGCCAAGTTGCCGAACAGATGCACCGCGATTACGGCCTTCGTGCGCGGCGTGAGCGCCTCGGCGACCGTTTCGGCGTTAATGCAGAAGGTCTGGGGATCTATGTCGCAGAACACGGGCGTCGCGCCTGTAGGAGGGATCGCCTCCGCGGAGGCATAGAACGTGAAGGAGGGCACCAGCACCTCGTCGCCCGGGCCCACGCCCATCGCGCGCAAGGCGACCGTGATCGCCTCGGTGCCGTTGGCCACCCCGACTGCGTGCTTGGCGCCGCAATAATCGGCGAACTCGCGCTCGAAGGCCTCGACCTCGGGGCCAAGGATGTAGTGGCCCGAGTCGAGCACGCGCGCAACGGCGCCACGCAACTCCTCACGCAACGGCTCGAGTGCCGTGGAAGTGTCGAACAAGGGGACGGTCATAGCTCAGAGCAGCGATTGGAGCGAAGGGGGCGCCACTTGAGCTGTGGTCGTCTCATCTCGCCAACAACTCGAGATCCGAGCGAGTCATCAAGCGGATCAATTCCTCAAGCTCGTCTGAGGCTTCCAGCCCAGATCTCGCTCCGCCTTTGCCGGGGTGCCGATCAGATGGTCGACCTCGGCGGGCCTCACGAATGCTGGGTCGATCGTCACGTACTGCTCGAAACCCCCGAGGCCGGCCTCGTCGAAAGCGACCTGGCAGCATTCCCTCACCGAGTGGGACTCGCCCGTGGCGATCACATAGTCCTCGGGCTCGTCGCGCTGCAACATCAGCCACATGGCCTCGACGTAGTCCTTGGCATAGCCCCAGTCGCGCTCGGCGTCGAGGTTGCCGAGGCGCACCTCTTTGAGCAGCCCGTGCTTGATCGCGGCCGCATGCCACGTGATCTTGCGCGTCACGAACTCCAAGCCGCGACGAGGGCTCTCGTGGTTGAAGAGGATCCCCGAGGTCGCATGCAGGTCGTAGGACTCGCGGTAGTTGATCGTGATGAAGTGCCCGTATGCCTTGGCGACCCCATAGGGCGAGCGCGGATAGAAGGGCGTGGTCTCGGTTTGCGGGGACCTCAAGGACCTTGCCGAACATCTCGCTTGAGGACGCTTGATAGAAGCGAGCCTCAGGACAGACTTCACGCATCGCCTCCAACATCCGGGTGACGCCCGTGCCCGTGAACTCGGCTGTCAAGGTCGGCTGGATCCAGGAAACGGCCACGAAGGACATCGCGGCCAGGTTGTAGATCTCATCCGGCTGGGCGGCCCGCATTGCGTCCACGAGCGAGCGCTGGTCGAGCAGGTCGCCCTGGTGCAGGACGATGCGGTCGCGAATGTGCTCGATGCGGTCGAACTTCTCGGTGGAGGCGCGTCTCACCATTCCGTGTACGTCGTAGCCGTGCTCGAGGAGCAATTCGGCGAGGTAGGACCCGTCCTGGCCGGTGATCCCGGTGACGAGCGCGGAGCGTTTGTTGTTCATGGGCGAGGACCCTATCTGTAGTAGCCGTCAGATGGCCGCTTAGCGCGGGCCTTTAAGCGCGGGAGTTTGAGTGGGTGGGAGCGCGAGACAGTTCACGCAGCCAGCGAACGGTGGCCGCGATGCCGTCCTCCACCCCGATCTGCGCTTCCCAGCCGAGCAGATCCCGGGCCTTCTGCACTGAAGGCCAGCGCCGGGGCACGTCGACCTCGAACGTGGGCAGATGCTCCAGCTTGAAATCGACAGGGTCCTCGCCGCACGCCTCCCAGATGATGCGGGCCGTCTCCGCCACCGTGAGCTCGCGCGAGGCAGAGATGTTGAAGTCCTGGTTCAGCCCCTCCGGCGAGGAAGTGGCCGTGACGACGCCGTCGGCGATGTCGTCAATGTGAGTCAAGGTGCGTGTCTGCTCGCCCGAGCCAAAGATCTGTAGCGGTCGCTGTCCCGAGAGGACCTTCTTGATCAGGTCGGGAACCATGTGCGCGATCCCTGGCTCCTCGTCGGGCATCTCTCCCGGCCCATAGGCATTGAAGGGCCTACAGATCGTGAAAGGCAGGCCATGCTCGGCATGGGCGGCCCTGCAATAGACCTCACCGGTCAGCTTGGAGAAGCCGTAGGCGGACTGGGGCGTGGGGCAGTCGGGCAGGTGGGCCTCGGTGGTGGGGAATTCGGTGGCCCGCTCGAACACCATCGAGGAGGACACGTAGGTGAAGCGCTCCACTTCGAGGTCGAGCGCGGCCCGGAAGACGGCGTTGTAGAGCCCGTTGTTGACCTCGGCCAGGGTGTGGGGCAGCTTGTGGAAGTTGGCGATCCCGCCCACGATCGCCGCGAAATGGATCACGTGCGGGCAGCCGTCCATCGCCACGCGCGCCTGTGCGAAGTCGCGCAGGTCGCCGGTGTGGACCTCGCAGCCCTCCCTCATCCATAGTGGGGCGGAGCGCTGGTCGGACACCCGTACCTCATAGGCCGGGTCGGCCAAGAGCCGCTTGACGACTGCGGCGCCGATCGTGCCGGCGCCGCCTGTGACGAGGACACGGCTCATCGACTCGGGGGCATCAGTCGGAAGGCCCCCCGCGCGCGCGTAGGACAGGCCCAAGTGTTCATGTGTGCGCCACCCCCAAAGCCGCTAGCTCGCTGGCGTAGGCGAACACCTGGCCGGCGCCCCAACAGTTCCACGGGTCCACTACGAGGCACTCGGGGCCGGCGCACCGGGCGATCGTGGCGAGCGCGGCCGGCTCACAGAACTCGGCATGGTTCGCCGCGACGACGACCACGTCCGCTTCCGTGACAGCCTCTTCGAAGGAAGCGGTCGGCGTGGACACGTGCGGATCGTGGGGGACGACGTCGGCCAGCTCGCGCTCCAGCAGACGGATCAGCTTGTGGGCGAGCGAGTCGCGCTCGTCGTCGGTGTCGGCCTTGAAGGCCAGGCCGAGTACGGCGACCTTGCGCCCCGACAGCGATCCCGCGCCCAGGGCGCCGGCCGACGAGCCTGCCGATCCAGCCGACAATTCCACCGATCCAGCGGCTGGCCCCAGTCGCCGGCGGATTCCTTCCACGAGGAACAGGGGCACCGACTCGTTGACGCGTGAGACGGCCAAGAGCATTCCGGGGGCGTTGGAGCGCTCCTCGGAGAAAGTGAAGTCCTTGCGCAGGCAGGTGCCGGCTGTCAGTCCCGGCTGAGCGAGGCCGCCGCGAGGGTAGTCGCGGTTGACGAGATCGATCACCTCGAAAACGTTGGCACCGTAGCGCTCGCAGTCCATCATCAGGAGGTTGGGTAGGGCGAAGTGGGTGTAGCGCAGGATGTTGGCCCAGATCTTGGCCAGCTCGGCTTGGACGGGCGTGGTTTGGACGATCGGGGCCTCGAACACGGAGAACAACTCGGCCACGACCTCGCCGGAGCTGGGGCCGACGCCGCCGATGATGCAAGGCAAAGAGTCGATCTCCTGTAGGAAGCGTCCCGCCGCGATCCGCTCGGGGGCGTGCGCCACGAAGACGTCCTCACCGATCCGAAAGCCGCGGTGCTTGGTCAGATAGCCGGCCACGAATTCGGTCGTGCCTGGGGCGACGGTGGAGCGCAAGGTAAGCGCGTGTCCGGGCTGCAAGGCCCCGAGCAAGTCGTCCAAGGCCGAGCGGATGTCGCGCATGTCGATCTCTATGTGCGAGAAGGAAGGGGTGCCCAGCGTGATCACGATGTGCTTGGCCTGGGCGGCGTCGGCGACCTGTTCGGACAGAGAGAGGCGCCCGCTCGCGCGGACGCGCTCGAGCAAGGCTTGGGCGTTGGTCTCTTGGAAGGGCATTAGGCCTTCGCGCACGGACCCGAGACGCGCGGGGTCGTTGTCGATCCCGATCACGGGGAGACCGCGGTCGGCAAACGACAGGGCCAAGGGCAGGCCAACCCGCCCGAGACCAACGACGGCAACGTCGGCGGCTGTGTTTGGCTCTGACATCAGTCGCAGGTTATCGGCGCTCGCGCAAGTACTGGCGCACGAAGCCCACCACGAAGCGCGGGTTTTGGGTCAGGTAGCGCCGCCACAGGCGCTTCGGCTCGCGCGAGAGCCGGTAGACCCACTCCAGGCCGCTCCGCTGCATCCAGGACGGCGCCTGGGAGACGATGCCGGCGTGGAAGTCAAAGGCAGCGCCCACTCCCACCAGCAGGGGAGCGGCCAAGAGGGGGCGCATCTCGTGCATCCAAAGCTCCTGCTTGGGCTGGCCGGTGCCGACCCACACGACCTGAGCGCCGGAGGCGTCGATCTCGGAGATCATGCGCTCCTGCTCGGCGGCGGTCAAAGGGCGGAAGGGCGGGGACCAGCCCCCGACGATGCGCAGGCCGGGAAAGCGCTCGCGCAGGCGCTTCATCAGCAGGCCCAAGGCCTCGGGCGAGCGCCCGCCGTACAGGTAGATGGGGGTCCCGGTGGTAGCGGCGTGAGCGCAGAAGTGGGCCATCAGGTCGGGGCCGTACACGCGCGTGGCCTTGCTATGGCCGAGTAGGCGCAGCGCCCAGACGAGCGGTTGGCCGTCGGGCACCGCCAAGGTCGCGCCTAGTACGGCTTGCATCGTGGAAGGGTCGTCGCGGGCGGACATGACCAGGTTGACGGCGGCCGCCGTCACGGTCGCCCGGGCGCTGGCCTCGATCGTGGCGTCCATCCAGGCAACTACCTCCTCATATGAGGACACGGCCAAAGGGACGCCCAGGATCGCGGCGCGTGGCGGCGGCGGGGGAGCGGTGGGTGTGGGTGACCCGGAGATTGGTCGAAAGCCTATCCGCGGATTGTGCCCCAGGGGGCATGCGATCCGATGGATCTCCTTCGATGATCCGTACGATTCGCAATCTTCATCAGTGACACCGCTCGATTTGCGCCGCTATCGCGCGGAACGGTTGCTGCGCAAGGACTTTGAGGGTATGCGCGGCAAGGTGCTGACGGTCGTGCGCTCGCAACTGCGTGGCGCGGGCATCGGGTTGGCCGCCGCGAACCTGGAGGCCTGTTACGCGCAGGCTTGGCATGGCTTGTACGCGAGTGTGCTCGAAGGCGAGCAGATCGAGAACCCAGCGGGGTGGCTCGTGCGAGTCACGTTCCGGCGGGCCGTTGACGAGCACAGGGCGGCTCGCGCGAGGAGGGTGGTAGAGGGGGAGGGGAAAGGTTCGTACCCTCCGGTCTCCCACGGTCCCCAAGATTGGGCAGGTGAGCTGGACGACAAGGCTCGTTTGAGGCACGTGTTCGAGGGTTTGCGCACTCAGCTTGGCCCGCGTGAGCGTGAAGCGGCCACGCTTTGCTATCTACAGGGCCTGTCGCGCGCCGAGGCGGCGGAGCGGATGGGCGTGAGCGAGGCGCGGATGCGCAAGCTGATGGAGGGCGGGGGCGCCGGCAAGCAGGGCGTGGCCGCCAAGATGGGCGAGTTGCTGGACACGGTCGCGGCGGGCGGCTGGTGTGAAGAGCAGGGGTCGCTGATGAGGGCCTACGCCTTCGGCATCCTCGACCCCGAAGGTGAGCGCCAGGCACTGGCCGTGGCGCACTGCAGCGAATGTCCGGCCTGCCGGGCCCATGTCGCCTCGTTGCGCGGGCTGGCGTCGGTGCTGCCGTTGCCGTTGCTGCCGGAGCTCATGGCCGCCGGTTCGACCGCTGCAAGGGGGGCTGCCGCCAAAGCCTCAAGCGCGAAGGGGGCTACCGCCAAGGCCTCAAGCGCGAAGGGGGCTACCGCCAAGGCCTCAAGCGGCATCTCGGGGTCGCTCACGGCCAAGTTGGCGGTTACCGCCGTTGTCTTGCTCGGGACGGGCTATGCGGTGATGGGCAGTCAAGCGCATGGTGGTACGCGTCGACTTACGGCGCCCGTCGGGGCGCTCGCCCCCGCGGGGAGCGGTCTGTTGTCGCATGTTCCATTCGGGGTGCCCCGCACGCGGGCGCACGTGCGCGCGAGGCACCCAGCTCGCGTGAATACAACCTCCCGTGCGCACCACTCGCGCCCGGCATCGCCTCCCGCCGGGACCCGGGTCGCTTCGTCCCCCGAGTTCGGGCCCGAGCGGGCCTCCACCACCACAGTGCTTGTGCCGAGGCCCGGAGCACGGTGAGGACACCGTCTACGCGTGGCAGCTCCCAGGCTGGTGAGTTCGGCCTCAAATAGGACCGGCGCCGAGAGACTGGGCGCCGGGCCGCGTCAGCCGCGCGGGAAGACCTGGGTAAGCCGCTTCAATGCGAGTGGATTGCCTCGGGGGCGCAGCCGACGTGTGGCCACAGCCCGCACCGGGTCGAGGCGCTCGCCGACGATGTCCACGAAGTCTTGGTAGGACACCCTCAAGCGCAGGTCGGGCTTGGACGCGAGGCCCTGCTCGACGGTGCTCGAGCCGTTGTTCACACACAGGTGCCAGGCCGGCACGTCGGGGTCGGTGAACTCCCACTGGAAGGTGGTGGGGCGCTTGAGGCCGTGGCCGGGGTCGACTTGGCGGCGGATCGTGTCAAACGCACAGCCACCGTCTCGGGGTCTCGCTTGGTGGGCCCCTCCCTGACGCCGATAATGCCCGCCTGGGCCAGCGAGCGCCCGCGCTGGGACATCTCGACCGGGGTGAGGCCCGGCGGCACCACCGACGGCCCCGGCAAGCTCTCCACGGGCATGCCGGCCGAGCGCATCTTGGTCGTCATCGAGGTCAGCCCTTCAACTCCCACTTCGTCGTAGGTGGCGCCGAAGACCGTGATGTAGGTTTCATCCCAGCCGGGCGGCATCAACACCTGGGCGGTGTACCTGGTGACTTCGCGCAACAGACCGGCTACGGCCTTCAGCACCCCGACGGGGTCTTCGCGCTTGAGGTCGGCCAAGAGCTTGACGCCGAAGCCTATGTGGCGCTGCTCGTCGGCGGCGATGTTCTGCATTCCTTGTGTGAAGGCGGGCAAGACGTCTCGCACTTCCAGGTAACTGCAGATGAAGTGTTGTCCCGGCTGGGCCAAGGAGGCCTCGATCACGATGTGGTAGAGCGTCACCGCGGCGGCCAGCTTGGCGGGCGAGCGGTCGGCTCGCAGCTCGTCGGCCATCGTGTCGAGGCGGTCGAAGATCTTGCGAAAGCCGGGCGTCAGCTGCGGCTTGATCGCTTGCAGGCCGCTGTTCATCG
>CAWBID010000041.1:0-19034 GCA_963788715.1 uncultured Solirubrobacterales bacterium | reverse complement strand
TCCCGCTCGATCGCGCGCAGGAAGTCGCTGGCCTTCACGGCGGTGCCGTCCGAGTACATGATCCCGGGCCGCAGGTGAAAGACGTAGGTCTTGCCGCCGTCGGTCGCCTGCGGGATCTGCTGCGCGAGGTCGGGGACGAGCGTGTTGCCGTCCGAGCCGCCGACCTTCTTCCAGGTCAGCAGCCCGTCGTAGATCAGGTTCAGCAGCGTCCAGTTCTGGTCGTAGTCGACCGCCGGGTCGATCGAGCTGCCGATGCCGTTCCAGGCCAGCACCATCGTGCCGCCCATGTGGCCGGTCGTCGACCCGTGGCGTGATCCGCCCGAAGCACCGGACGACGACGAGGAGCTCCCGCCGCAGCCGGCCAGCACGGCCACCAGCAGCACCAGACACGCACTGGTCATGAGTCCGTGACGTCGTGCGTGCTGCATTGGTGCCTCCCAGGTGGGAAATTGACCGGCGACCGACCTTCGCCGCACGATGATAGGGATTGGTCGTTGCGGAGTCCAGGTTTGTTGCCCGCGGCGCACAGATCTGTAGGATCGGCCACCGTGCCAATCACACCGAGCAGATCGCCACTGCCCTCGCGCTGCCGTTCGATCGCCGCCAGATGCGCCGGATCGTCAGCGACCTGGCCGCGCTGGGCTCGGCGCCGAGCGGCTTCAGGGTGACCGGCACGCCCGAGGATCGCGCCGCCGCGCGGCTGGCCGCGGCCGAGATGCGGGCGATCGGCCTGCAGGACGTGGCGGTGGAGACGGTGCCGGTGTACGGCTGGCGGATGCGCGAGGCGGCGCTCGCGGTGGGCGGCAAGAGCTTCGAGTGCGCGTCGATGGGCGGCGTGCCGGGCACGCCTGCCGGGCGGCATCACGGCGCCGCTGGTGTGGGCCGGCGACGCGTCGCGGCGACGGCTCGACCGGATCGACGTGGGCGGCACGATCGCGGTGGTGGAGTGGCGGAGCAGCGCGATCTGGCCGTCCGACGTCGGGCTGGAGCTGGCCGCGCGCGGTGCGGTCGGCGTGGTCGTGCACTGCCCGGAGGGCGGGCCCGTACTACCAGAGCCCGCGGGCGCTGGGCGCGTTCAACTCGCGGTGGTACGCGGGCGCGCCGCCGATGGTGACGATCCGCAAGGAGGATGCCGCCCGGGTGCGCAAGCTGATGGATGGCGGCCACGGCGAGGCGAAGCTGACGCTGCGGGTGGAGGCGGGGCCGGCCCAGGGCGCGAACGCGGTCGGATACCTGCCGGGACGGCGGCGGGGCGCGCCGATCGTGGTCGGTGCGCACCACGACGGCTGGTTCCGGGCGGCATTCGACAACGCCAGCGGCGTGGCGGTGATGCTGGGCATGGCCCGCGCGATGGTGGAGGCGGGCGTGCGGCCGGAGCGCACGATCTGCTTCACGTCGCGCACGGCCGAGGAGTTCGGGCAGGCCGACAGCGAGTACGACTGGTGCACGGGCGCGCACGGGCAGATCGCACACTCGCACCCGGAGTGGGCCGCGCGCAGCCCGTTCCACCTGTGCGTCGAGGCGTCCGGCAACACCGGGCTGCCGCTGCTGGTGGAGTCGCCGCCGGAGCTGGCCGGCTGGGCGCGCGGCTGCCTGCGGGCCGCCGACCGCCAGGGGCTGCTGACCAGCGGCTGGAAGATCTACCCGCCCGGGTGCGGCACCGAGCTGTGGCCGTTCCTGGTGGCGGGGGTGCCCGGGATCAGCGTGCTGACGTGGGGCAAGAGCTTCTCGAAGAGCGCCTACCACTCGCCGCTGGACACGATCAAGCTGGTCGACTTCGCCCACCTGGAGCGGCTGGGCCGGGCCTACTCGCTGATGCTGCTGGACGCCGACCGGCGCGGCGACGGCCTGCTCGACCACAGGGCGCGGGCGCGGCATCTGGAGCAGGCGGCGGCGCGGTCGCCGGTGCCGCTGCCGGGTCTGCGGGCGGCCGCGCGTCGGCACGCGGCGGTGAGGGGCAGGGGCGCGTTCACGCCGGTCGGGCGGGGGCTGCTGGCGCTCGACGCCGACGCCGACGAGCGCGTACCCGTTCCAGCAGGCGGCGCGGGATCTGAAGGAGCTGCGGGCGGCGCAGGCGGCGCTGGCCAAGGGCGACAGGCGGGGCGCGGCCAGGCACGCGGCGCGGGTCGGGGACAACGGGCTGTGCGGGGCGCTGTCGCACGACGCGATGCGGCGGCGGCTGGCGCGGGTCGCGCGCGACCGCGCGGGGACGGATGGGGCGGGCGCAGCCACCTGACCGAGAGCCCGAACCTGTGGCTGGAGCTGGCCTCGCTGCGCGGCGAGCCGGGCGCGCCGCCGGCCGACTGGGTGAAGCGCTCGCTGCGCGGGCACGCGGAGGACGTGAAGGCGCGGCTGGAGCAGGCGGCGGCGGGGATGGAGAAGGCGCTGGCGACGAGCCAGGCCAAGGCCTGAGCTGCCGAGAGTGGTCACTCGATCGGGTGTCGTCGGCCATCCATCCGTCTGCAGGGGTGCTACGACTGGACTCGTCTCGAGCAAGGTGGCCGACGACATCCGCGGTCGATCCGACTGCCGAGCCCTCCGCGGGCAGGGCTAGGCTGTCCGTATGTCCGAGCCCGGCGACCCAGCGGATCCTCTCAACCCGACGCCCGCGTCGACCAGCATCGACGAGGTCGCAACCGACCCGCCCGACCCCGTCGACCCGCCGCACCACGATGACCTCGACGCTCCGGCCGTGCCCTTCCTCGGCCGGCGTGAGCGCCGGCGGCTGGGCATCGAGTCGATCTTCATCCGCATCGTCGCGACCGGCGGCGTGATCGGGATCGGCGTCGCCGTCGCCGCGATCATGGGCACGCAGGACGTCGCCGCCTGGATCATCGGCCTGGTGGTGTCGGTGCTGAGCGTCGTGCTGGCCGCCATCCTGTGGTCGTCGCGCACGCTCTGAGCGCGCGCCGCTAGCAGTCGGGCTCGTCCGCGCTCGCGGCGCTCGAACTCGAGCATCATCAGCCGCAGCAGCGCGTTCAGCTGCACCTTCTCGCGCTCGTTCAGCGCGGCCGTGACCAGCGCCTCCTTCTTGGCCTGGGCGCCGACGGCCCTGCGGTACGTCTTGCGGCCGTGCTCGGTCAGCTCCACCACCACGCTGCGGCGATCGTCCGGGTCGGGCTAGCCGCTGCACCAGCCCGGCCTGCTCGAGCCGGTCGAGCCGGTTGGTCATCGCGCCGCTGGAGAGCTCCATCCGCGCGGCCAGCCGCCCGGGCGTGCTCCGGTAGCGGCTCGCCGCCCTGGGCCAGGATCGAGAGCACCTTGTTCTCGGCCGTGTCCAGCCCGAACTCCGCCAGCGTCTCGTCCATCGTGCGCTGCAGCCGCCGGGACAGGCCGGAGATGCGGTCGACGATGCCCTCGACCTCGAGGTCGAGGTCCGGCAACACCAGGTGGATCGCTCTCGAGAAACGCATCGACGTGGTCGCGATCCTCCGCTTTGGCCATGCCCACAGTCTCGCAGAAAAGTAGTTTGACGTCAAGGTATCTCAGCGTTAGAATCTCGACTTCAAGATACTTAAGGTGAAGAGAGGAGCGGACCATGCAACCGATGGACAGCCAGGGACGAAGACAGCTGGCCGGCGAGCGGATCGAGCGACTGCGCGGGGACGCCGTAGCCCGGGGCGGCGATCTAGGACTGGCGCGGCGGGTCGTCGCCGGGCTCGTCCCGGCCGTCGACGCTGTCCTTGAAGCCGCGGATGCCCTGGCCCAGCGAGCGCCCCAGCTCCGGCAGCCGCGACGGGCCGAACACGACCAGCGCGATCAGGAACACGATCACGAGCTTCTCGGGTGAGTCGACCCCCATGCCGGAAGTGTATGGCCGGCTCGCACGGCCGTGGGTGACCGACCCCTCACCGCGACACGGGTGGGAGGCCTCTGCCCGGCGGTCGCGAACCCCTCCGCATGCGGATTCGAACCGCGCTGCCGGCGAGCCTGACGCTGATCGTCGCAGTCGTGCTGGCGCTCGCGCCGGCAGCGCACGCGGCTCGCAGCGTGAACGGGGCGATTGCACGACCGGGGGCCCGCGGCGTCAGCTCCGCCGCGGGCTTCGAGTCGGCCGTGGCAGCGCTCCGCGACACCGGCGGCACCATCGTGCTGGAGTCCCGGCCGCTACTCCACAAGATGCGAATCGGGCCGCGCTCGTCGCGGCGGCTGACCGTCTCCGGGCCCGCCCGCGGCAAGGCCGTGGTGCGCGCGATCGTGCTCGACCACAGCGCAGTCGGTGATCGTCCGCAAGCTCCACATCCGCGCCATGCCAGGGACGGCGGCATCCACACCATCTCACTCGCGGCACATCACGCTCCACAACCTCACGTTCACGGCCATCGACACCACCCGCAAGGTCGGCATCAACCTCGACCACTCGAGCCACGTGCGCGTCGACGACAGCGACTTCTCCCACTGCGGCGACAACACGCCGCGCTGGTCGATGTGCATCCTGCCGCGCTTCGCCTCCGTCGTCACCATCGAGCGCAACCGCTTCCACGACTGCCGTGGCTGCGACTTCATCCACGGCCGCGCCGGCCCGCACCTGCTGATCAAGGGCAACACCTTCAACCGCGCGCTGGCCTGCCACCACAGCTGGGAGAAGTGCGGCCACCAGGACATGATCGAGCTGTTCCTGGCCGACGGCATGACCGTGCGCGACAACATCTTCGGCGTCAACGAGTTCGGCGGCGCGCAGCTGTACATGGCGCTGGCCGTCGACCACGTGCGGGTCGTCGACAACCTGTTCCTCGACCACGACCCGCGCGCGCCGTCGGTGATGCCTCGGGCCGGGATCCTGGTCGGCACCAAGGTGGCCACCGCGCGTGCCGCACGACGTCGACATCATCAACAACACGATCCTGTCGGGCGCTCCTCGGCCCGGTCACCACCCGCTCTCGATCGTGGTCAGCCACCGCTACCTGGGGCTGAAGAAGTCGTGGCGGCCGCTGATCGTCAACAACATCCTGGGCAAGCAGCTGTCGTGGTGGCTGGTGTGCCCGCGCGTGCGCCTGTTCAGCCACAACGTGGTCGAGAGCGGACGTGGCTGCCGCGGCAGCGACGTCGTCGGCGACCCGATGCTGAACGCCCAGGAGCGGCCGACCGCGGCGTCCGCCCTGCTGATCAACAAGGCCGACCGCGCGTACGCGCCGATCTTCGACCTGACCGGTCACCGCCGCCGCGGGCCGCCCGACATCGGCGCCTACGAGTACCGCGGCCACTAGCTCAGCCGGCTACGACACGCTGCCCAGCGTCACCTTCACCTGGCGGGTGCTGCCGCCGTGGGCCACGGTCAGCGTGATCGAGTCGCCGGGCTGGTGCGCGGTGATGCGGGCCACGGCGGCGTTCGCGTCGGCCACCGCCTGCCCGTCCACGGCGGTGATCACCTGGCCGGTCGCGAGCCCGGCACCGGCGGCGGGGGATCCGGACGTGACCTTGGTGATCCGCGCTCCGCCGCTCGCGTCGGCCAGGTAGACGCCCAGGTAGGGGTGGCTGACCTTGCCGTGCGAGACCAGCTGGCCGGCGATGCTCTCGACGGTCGAGGAGGGCACGGCGAATCCGATGCCGACGTTGCCGCTGGTGCTGCTGTCGGCGTAGATCTGGCTGGTGATGCCGATCACCTGCCCCTGGGCGTCCAGCAGCGGGCCGCCGCTGTTGCCGTGGTTGATGGCGGCATCGGTCTGGATGGCGTTGTCGATCGGGTGGTTGTTGGGCGAGGTGATGGTGCGGTCGAGCGCCGACACGATGCCGGCCGAGACGCTGTCGGCCAGGCCGAAGGGGTCGCCGATCGCGATCACCGGGTCGCCGACGCGGAGCGCGGATCGAGTCGCCGAAGCTGAGCGGGTGCAGGTCGCCGGACGGCGGCGTCGATGTGGATCACGGCCACGTCGGTGGTGGGGTCGCTCCCGACCAGCGTCGCCCTGTAGGTCTTGCCGTCGTGGGTCTGGACGGTGATCGAGGAGGCGCCCGACACGACGTGCGCGTTGGTGGCGATGTCGCCGTTGGCGTTGATCTCGAAGCCGGTGCCCTGCGCCTCCTGCGTCTGCTGCGTGGGGCCGAACGGGGCTGAAGCCCTGCTGGCCGGTCGCGGTCTCGCGCACCTTGATCTCGACGATGCCGGGCACGGCCGCGGCGTAGATGTCGGCGACCGACCTGCCGGAGGTGGTCGCGGCGGCGGGGCTGGCGCTGCCCTCCACGATCGGTGCGCGTGGTCGCGGGCGATGAGCTGGTCGAGCCTTCGGTCGCGACGAACGACGCCCAGCGCCACGACGGCACCGACGGCGGCCGAGGCGAGCAGCGCCGCTGCGCGGGATGAGCGTTCTTCATGGGAGGACTCCTGCGGGAGGGCGTGAGGTCATTGCTGCCTGAAGGCTGCTCGTCCGCAGCTCACGCCCGGCTCGGAGTCTCTTGTGAGTTGGCTCAGAATCGATGCGCGGGTGGGCGGCTGTGGTTCGGCGCGGCGCTACGTGGGTACCACCGGGCATGGCCGCAGCATCCACACCTGTCGACGATGACGGCGCCGTCGAGATCGACGGCGCACCCGGTTGGCGCTATCTGCCGTTCGCCGCAGACGGGGACGACGATCGAGGTGACGGTCAGGCGCGACGACGGCTGCGAGCTCAGCTTCACCGTCCCGGCGGTGGTTCAGCGCGGTGCCGAACTGGGCCGGATCGCCAGGATCGTGATCGCCGCGCAGGAACGCGCCGACAGCTCCGAGGGGCTCGGTGCCTGAGGCGACGGAGGCAGCGAAGGCGGCGGCGAAGGATGCGGCCCTGTGGTGGGTGCGCACCCATCCGCTCCAGGCCGCCAGGTTCGCGTCGGTCGCGGCGCGGCATCCGCAGCGGACGAGGCAGGCCGTGTCCGAGGCGCAGACGATGCGCGAGGCGGCGCCCGATCCGCGCGTGCGGCGGCTGCGCGCGCACCTCTCGGGGCCGGTGCGGCGGGCCGGCCGGGATGAACTGGCCGATCCACAGTTCTGGTCGGAGGTAGCCCAGGTCGCCCTGGCGGCGGCCGCCGCCTACACCGAGGCGCGAGACCGGCGGGCCCGACGTGCTCGCCGGCGTCGAGCATTCCTGGCGGTCGCGGCCCTGACGCTGGTGGGCGCGGCCGCGTACGCCGTGCGGCGGCGCGAAGCCCCGTAGTCATCGAACCGTTACGCAGCCGACA
The DNA here is from genome assembly GCA_963788715.1 of uncultured Solirubrobacterales bacterium. Taxonomy (GTDB): domain Bacteria; phylum Actinomycetota; class Thermoleophilia; order Solirubrobacterales; family Solirubrobacteraceae; genus Palsa-744. Next base: position 11,885 of record CAWBID010000041.1, on the reverse strand, counting down.
TGCGGCGGATACGCCCTGCTCGTAGCATCGGATAGTGCCCACGGATCTCATGTGGGCCGGCGATCCAGGAAGGCAGGGAAGAGATGATCGAGCTGATTACCACGTCGAAGCCGGCGCGGTGGGTGCTCTCCGGCATGGTGCTCGCGGGCATCGCGGGTGCGGTGTTGGCGGCGTCGGCGACAGCCGGGGCGCAGACGGCCGCGTCCACGACGCCGCGATGCAAGACCCGCAGCCTGTCGGTCTGGCTGGGCGTCGGATCCGGCGGCGGTCAGGCCGGCGGCATCGTGTACCCGTTGGAGTTCACAAACGTCTCCGGCCACACCTGCCAGCTCTACGGTTTCCCTGGCGTCTCGGCCGAGCGCGCGGGCGGTCAGGTCGGTAGCGCCGCGGGGCGTGACCACTCCCTCCCCGCACGGGCGGTGACGTTGCGCAACCGCGCGACAGCGCACACCTTCCTGCAGATCACGGATGTCTCGGCGTTCCCGCCTGCGAGCTGCAACGCGGTCACCGCAGACGGGATCACGGTCTACCCGCCCGGCGCTCGCACCGCGGCTGAGATCCCGTTCCGGTTCCGGGCCTGCTCGGCCAAGGGGCCGGTGTTTCTGTCGGTGAAGACGGTTCAGCCCCGCGTCGGGATTCCCGGCCGGTAGGGGAGGCCGCCCGCGATCGTGGCGTCTGGGGCGGCTCGGACCAGCTCCAGAGCACGCAGCTCGTGGAATCAATCATCTATGCGCGCTCCAGGTTCTGGAGCGCGTCCTTCGGGTACTCCTCGAGCGAGTCCGAGTCACCGCCCCGCAGGTGTGCGACCCGCTGTCCGGCGGCGTCCTCTCCGTCGCCGATGTAGGTGAACACCTGTCCGTCGATCACAAAACGTGTGCCTTCGGCGATCTCTTCCACAGCGGATTCCTCCCGGTTGGTGTCACCCGGATGCTACCGGCGGCCGGCGGCGGGCGGGACCCTCATCGCGTCGCCGGCGGAGCCAGTTCCCACGTCTGACCACGCCAGCTGCAGGACGCCACCGCCGGCCCTAGGCCGCTGCTGGCGGCGTCCTTCTGAACGAACACCATGTCGATCCCAGGCGGCAGCGGCCCGCCGTGCAGGGCTGCCGCCAGCTCCTTGCGCCTGCGGCCGGCGTCGGGCACGCGGTCATGCAGCCACGTGCGGAAGCGCACCTTGGCCGGCCGCGGCCCCATCACGTAGAGGCTCGCGCCCGTGCGTCCGAACAGCGTCAACCCCAGGTAGTCGGCAACCGGAGCGCGGCCCAGCACCGCGAGGTGTGTGCGGGCGTCGATCGGCAGCCGGGAGCACACCAGCCCGCTGTGTGCGGGCTCGCGCCAGACCGTCGCTGACGCCAGCGCCGTGGAGCCGGCGACCACGACGATCACCAGCACTGCCGCGGCGATGGCCAGCGGCCGTGCTCGTCGTGAGAGCACCGTCACGAGAGCGTTGGCCGCGACGCCGGCGGGAACGCACAGCGCCAGCACCAGGAACGGCAGGTAGCGCAGCCATCGCACCAACGGCGTCGGGACGCCGTGCGCGACCAGCGTCGACAGCTGCGAGATGCTCGCGCCCAGCAGCACGGCGATTGCGGGGATCGCGACCAGCACGATCGCGCGGGTGGCCATCTGCGGACGAGATCGGGCGAGCAGGACGAGGCCCACCAGCCCCAGCGGCAACGAGAGGCCAACGGCGACCAGCGTCTGGGTCGTGTTCGGCTCCGTCAGCCGCAGCTGCGCGATCGGCACGAACCCGTGGTAGCGGTGGTAGGCGATCGCCAGCGGCACCAGCCAGACGGAGGTGGCCGCGACCCACGCCAGCGCCGCCCGCCAGATCCCCCAGCGACGCTCGACGACCGCGATCGTGACCACCCACAGGGCGCAGAAGATGCCCGCGGGCGGAGCGGCCAGGAAGACCAGCCCCCCGGCGAACCCGGCGCGCCACCACATCCGTTCCGGGCCACGGGCGGCACACATCGCAAGCCACAGCACGGTCGGCGCCAGGGCCAACCCCAGATCGCGCGGGATCATCGGCGGGAGATACGCGAGGGCGGGCGTCATCGCGGGCACCGGATCGCCGTGGAAGGGGCCGAGCTCCAGCGCGGGCATCTCGAACTGGAAGTCCGCGCGGTTGGCCAATCCAAACGCGGCCGCGGTCAGAAACAGCCCGACGCTCCACGTGGCCTCCGGGTCGCACGCGCCGAGCTCACGCGCAAGCAGCCACATGCCGACCCCGGCGCAGACGAGGCCGAACAGCTCCAGCACCTGGAACGCATCCACGGCGCCGCCGGGAAGCGCCGCCGCGATCCAGGCGACGAGCGAGTGGAAGAGCCAGGGATAGCTGTTCGGCTCGCCGGCATACACGCCGCCCGGCGACGAGAAGCCGGCGCTGAGCTGGTGCACCCAGGCCATGTGCCAGACCATGTCGTTGCGCGAGGGGCGCAGCGCGTCCAGCGAGCGCAGCAGGCCGGGAGCGGCCAGCAGCAGGCCGGCCGCGCCGCCGACGACGAGCGGTGCCAGCACCGGGCGAGGGCTGCGCAGCGGCGGCCGACGCGCCAGGGCGGCTGCCGCGGCGGCCACAGCGACACCGACCGTGATCGCCGTGCTCCCCAGGATGCCGATTCCGAACGCACCGCACGCCATCGCCGTCCAGGCCAGCACACGCGCCGCCAGCGCGCCGTTCGCGACCCGCTCGGCCGACGGTCGGCCCCTGGCGAGCGCGCTTCCGACCACCCACATCCAGGCCGCGAGCGCGGCCAGCGCAACCACGCCGGCCAGGCTCATGTCAGCCGGCCCCGCTCGTCACGATGTCGGGCTGGGCCGTCACGACGCCGATCCTACTGCGCCGGTCAGCCCGCTACGGTCTCAGGTGTGCGCAGGATCCTGGTGACAGGCATGTCGGGGACGGGCAAGTCGACGGCGCTGGCTGAGCTCGCGCTGCGCGGCTTCCGGGTCGTCGAGACGGATGAGCCTGGTTGGAAGCGGCTGCACGACGGCGAATGGGTGTGGCGGGAGGATCGGATTGCCGAGCTTCTGGCCGCCGGTGGCGGGCGGACGCTCTACGTCTCGGGCTGCGTGCCCAACCAGGGACGGTTCTACGACCGCTTCGACGCCGTAGTGCTGCTGAGCGCTCCCGCCAACGTGATCCTGAGCCGGATCGCGACCCGCACGACGAACGACTTTGGAAAGCCTCCGGGCGAACGGGCGCAGATCCTCGCCGACCTCGAGTCGACGGAGCCCCGGCTGCGGGCCAGCTGCACCCATGAGATCGACGCGACCAGACCTGTCGACGACGTCGTCGAGGCGTTGATCGCCATTGGCCTGTCTGGTTGACAGATACCGGAACCGGTGAAACAGACGCTTCACCGCTGGCTCCGGCAACGATGTGGGGGGACTCGAATGCGTGGGCGGCCCCCGCTCGCCGACTTGGGCCACCATCATGGGAATCAAGGCTGTGGGTGGCCGCCATCCTGGTCATTTCGTCGGCGCGTGCGGCCGGTCTTCAGGTACGTGTCCGATCGCGAGCCTGGATTCGCCCGTCGCAGACGCGGGAAAGGGTTTCAGTACATCGACGCGGAGGGCGGCTCGCTTTCGAGCGAGCAGGTGGAGCGAATCGAGGCGTTGGCGATCCCGCCGGCGTGGACCGACGTGTGGATCTGCCGATCGGCGAACGGGCACCTGCAGGCGACCGGCCGCGACGCCCGCGGCCGCAAGCAGTACCGCTACCACCCGCGCTGGACGCGAGGTGCGCGACGAGACCAAGTACCACCGCCTGCTCGCCTTCGCCCAGGCGCTGCCGCGGATCCGCCGCCGCGTCGAGAAGGACATGTCGCGCCAGGCGCTGAGCCGGGAACGCGTGATCGCCACGGTCGTGCATCTGCTGGAAACGACGATCATCCGGGTCGGCAACGACGAGTACGCCCGGGACAACAGCTCGTTCGGCCTGACCACCCTGCGCGACCGGCACGTGCGAGGTGGAGGGCTCGCGGATCACGCTTTCGGTTTCGCGGCAAGAGCGGCAAGCTGCACGACGTCGAGCTGACCGACCGCGCGTGGCGCGCGTGCTAGCGCTGCGAGGAGCTGCCCGGGCAGGAGCTGTTCCAGTACGTGCGACGAGCGACGGCGACGGCGGTCGACGTCGACTCCGACGACGTCAACGCCTACCTGCGCGAGGTCTCCGGGAGCGACTTCACGGCCAAGGATTTCCGCACCTGGGCCGGCACGGTGCTCGCCGCCTGGGCGTTGCAGGAGCTGGGCGAGTTCGGCTCGGAGACGCAGGCGAAGCGGCAGGTCGTGGCGGCCGTCGAATCCGTCTCGGCCGAGCTCGGGAACACCCCGGCGGTGTGCCGCCGCTGCTACGTCCATCCCGATGTGCTGGACGCCCACCTGGACGGCACCCTGGGTGAGGTGCTTGGGCAGAAGACAGCCCGTGCCGGGCTGACCCCGCACGAGGCGGCCGTGCTCGCCCTGCTCAAGTCGACCGGCCCGTGAGCTGTTCAGACCGGATCCGCACACGATCCAACCGGGTGGAAAGGCCCGACGCTTGGGTTAGCGGTATTTGAGTGGTCGTACGGCGCTGATGACGTCGAACATTTGCAGTTTGCTCAGTTCTGGAGCGATCACGGCGACCGAGTTTTGCGGTAGATCGCGCTCGGCCACGAGGTGGTGGCCGGCGACGTAGAAGCGTGCTGTGACGCCGTTGCTGGGGAACGGTTTGGCGGGGAGCGTGCGGCTGTCGAGTAACAGGGGCGGGATGACGCGGTTGAAGTTCCAGACGGTCAGCGGCCCGTAGTCGAGTCGCAGGGCGGCGCCCGACCTCCAGTGAACCGCGTCCACACGGGTCAGACGCAGGCCGTGATAGCGACGGCCTACCCACAAGGCGTCGGGGAACTCCGCGCCCGCCTCGGTCAGCGTGAGCCTCGCAACGGCCGGCCGACCGAGGTCGACGCCGCTCTCGTTCACCTGCACGACGGGGGTTCCGGGCGGCGAGGCACGGTGAATGCCTGCTGCGGATCCTCGGCCAACGGAACGATCGAGGTCACATCGAACACCGCATCGAGGTTGGAGCGCCCGGCCAGTATCTCGCGCCAGACGATGCGCCGCGGCAGATAGGTGCCCGCGTCGATGATGACGACCTGCTCGATCCGGGTCGTGCCGGCACCCAGGCTCTGCGCTGCCAAGGTGAAGCGGAACGCTGTCCGCCCGCCGAACCGGATCGTCGTCAGGCGCGACACGTGACCTGAAGCCAGTCGGTCGCGGTAGAAGCTGATCGGGTCGATCAGTTCTGAGCACCCGCCGGCCAGGCTGTGGCACGACGGCGCCACCACCACCCGGCGGCTGCTTGCCTGGTACGAGAGCACCCGGCCGCCCGGCTCACGCAGGATGTCCTCGATCACCGAGCCGTCGAGCCCTCGCTCACGCACGCCGGGTGCGGCCGTCTGTGCCGGACCACTGCGATCCCGGATCACCCGCTCGCTTGACCCAGGCCGCTGCACCCGCATCACTATCTCGACGATCGGCCTCGTGTCGCGGATGGCGGCCAGCGCCTGCGCTTCGACATCGACGCCGGGCGTGCGGCTCTCGGGTAAGGCCACCACGAGGGCGGCGGTGATGGCGATGGCGATGCCCGCCGCCGCGATCAAACCTAGCGGCCGCAATCGCCGAGCCCTCGTGCGAGGTAGCCGCGCGAGCGCCCGCTCCGTCTCGTCCGGCGTCACGACGAACCGCGCCGGCGCCACGGCCTCACGCAGCACCCTGGCAAGGCGATCGGCCTCATCGACCCCGGTCGGCTCGCCTGCAAGTGCCCGCGCGAGCTGCTCGGCGACGACCACGTCAGGCATGGAAGCCGTCCTGCTTCAGCTTCTCGCGCAGGCTGCGCCCGGCTCGCAATACCAGCATCTGGCACGCCGCAGGGCTGCGCCCCATCAGGCGTCCGACTTCGGCAAAGCTGTAGTCCTCGACCAGACGCAGGTGCACCGCTAGCGCCTGTTCGGCTGGCAGCGATCGCATCGCGCGGGCCAGCGCATCACGCTCCGCCAGCATGTCCGGCTGGTCGGTTCCCGACTGTGGAGGCACGGCGACCGGCAGCTCATGCCCGCGGCGGCTCACGTGGTCGGCCGCCATATTGGCCGCGACGCGATAGAGCCATGCAAGCACGGGCCTTCCACGCCAGCGCAACCGTGGCACGCTGCGCACCGCCTCCAAGAACACGTCGCCGGCCAGGTCGGCCGCCTCGTCGCGCGACCCCAAGCGGGCGGCCAGGAAGCGGACGATCTCGGCATGGTGGGCACGAAACAGCGCATCCAGATCCGCCTGCTCGCGGCGAAAACCGATCTCATCGTTAAACCGGACGCCACCTACCTACGCTACCGTCAGCGGCCACCACCGCGCCGCCTCCGTCGCCCCACCAGCAGCACCCCAGCCGACGCCGCCACGGCCGTGGCGCCACCCGCCCACACCACCGCGGACCCGTTCTCACCAGGGCCGGCGATACCCGCGTCCTGCTCAATCGCGTGGCGCACCATATCGGGCGGCACCCGCACGGCGCCTCCAATGTCGACCAGCCTGGTGCGCGGGTCATAGAGCGCAAAAACGACCCGACCAAGCCCCCAGGGACTAGCGGTGGTCGTCGTCACGTAGATCCGACCGATCCAGTGACGTTCGCATCAACGGTACCGGACGACACCGGCAGCGGGCGCAAAAGCGGCGCGTACGCCCGAGGGTCGGCGACCAGGCGCCCGTCGATTCTGACCGAGGCGAGCTCAGGCACGATCGGCCGCTGCCCCGCCACCGGCGGCGTCAATGGCGCGGCTCAGCCACGGACTCAGGACACCCGTCCTGGTCTCGCAGCATCACACCGCCGCCCAGGTAATACAACGTCAGAGCGCCGCCCTCGCCATACCCGATCCTCAGCCGATAAAACGGCGCCGGGGTCGGTGTCTCGCTGGCAGCACGTCCGGTGGCCCCATCAGCTGCTCGAGGCCGAGCGGTCCCTTCAGCCGCAACGGAACCACGGTCGAGGCGCACCCATCCGCCCCACACACCTGCAGCGAGGTGACGGGCCCCTTCGCCAAAGCATCCGGCACCACCACCACCACCACGGCTGCGAGCGTGACCAAAGCGATAACGAGACGGCGCAGCATGGGATCCTCCCGATCGATACCTGACTATCCCCGCCGCCCCCAGAAACATCACGACCACCGCCGTCACGGCGGTCGCCGTGGCAGGCGGTCACGATGTGCAGCGGCATGCGGCCGCCGCCTGCCACGCGGTCGACGAGCGTCAACGCGGTCACTTGTGTGGGCGGTCAGCGTCTCGGACGGACGCGCCCCGGCCATGATCTCCCGTGTCCGCTCGACCTCGGCGTTGATCTCGGCTGCGAACAGGATTGCGACGCTGCACAGCCACAGCCAGGTCAACGTGACGATCACCGCCGACAGCGACCCCCAGGCCTTGTTGTAGGACGAGAATCTCGATGCGTAGACTCCGAACAGCGCTGACCCGACGATCCAGAGCACCGCAGCCGTGACCGCTCCCGGCGTGATGAACTGCAGCCGGGGATGGTCGACGTCGGGGCCGAGATAGAGGATGGCGCCGAAGGCCGCCAGCAGCAGTGCGAACAGCACGGGCCACTGCAGCGTCCACCACAGCCACGACACGGCGCCCGGGTAGCCGCTTGCCTGGCCGACCCACCCGGTCATGTATGGCGCCAGCACGAGTACCGCGAACACTGCAACCAGCGCCGTCGTCAAGATCAGTGTGATCAGGAACGCGGACACACGCTGGCGGATGAAGTTTCGCTGCTCCCGGCGCTCGTAGGCGATGTTCAGTCCCCACATCGCGGTCTGGACGGCGCCCATCAGCGAGGCCACTGCCAGCACGAGCCCGACGATCACCATCACCCGGCCGCCCTGCGAACTCGACACCTGCTGCAGGTTGCTGCGGATCAGATCCTGCGCGCTGGCGGGCACGACCCCGCTGAGCTTGTCCACCAGCTTGTTGATGCTGTTGGGGCCGGCCGTCAGGTTGAGGACGCCGAGCGCGACGATCAGCGCCGAGGGGATCGCGAAGAACGTCCCGTAGGCGACTCCCTTGGCGACGCTCGTCATGTTGTCGGCCATCGTCCGCTTGGCGGCCCGCACGAGCACGCGCTTGAAGTCGCCTGCCCTCAGATCCGCGAGATCGGGTTCGGCGGTGCGCCGAGCAGGGCTGCTGATTCGTGTCAACATCGCTCAGGCGACGTCGGCGTCGTCGGCGGCGAACCGGCGTTCGATGAAGTCGTTCAGCAGCTTGGTCAGCAGGGTGGACAGGATCGCAACGCCGATGTATGCGACCCATTGCTTCTTGGCCACGCTGTGCTGCCGTGACTTGGTCTTGCGGGCGCGCATCGTGCCGGTCACAGCCGGCCGCACCACGAGTCCCGCTACCTCCGCTACGCCCATCTCAGCTCTCCTTGCGTTTTCGGGTGCATGTGCCGCGTGATCACGCCGGCGTCGCCCTGTTGATACCCGCAGGCGCGGCGTTTGAACCGGGGCTGAGCCATCCACAGCCGCGGCTGTTTGCCGCGCCCCGAGCGGGGGTAGGTCGCGAGTCGTGACAATGAGGAGGAGGATCATGGCTGTCAAGAACGAGAAGCAGTACGAGGCGCTGAAGGACAAGGGCATGTCCAAGCAGCGGGCGGCGAAGATCGCCAACTCGCCGGACGCCTCCAAACACGGCGGCGAACACTCGGGCTCGGGTGGCGACGCCTCGCAGGGCGGCACCACGGCGCAAAAGAAAGCCGCCGGCCGCAAGGGCGGGAAAGCGACCGCCAGGAAGCATTCGTAGCCGGCCAGTGAACGAGGAGGTTGTTCGATGTCGTCGGAGAAGCAGAAGCGGGTCGCCCGCAAGAACATCAAGAAGGCTCAGGCCGCTCGGCGCAACGAGGGCGGGAACGTGGCGTCGGGGATGTCGACCGCGGAAAAGGACCGACTCAAGGACGCGCAGTTCGCCTTTCCGGACCAGCGCAAGGAACCGCTGAACGACGCCGCTCACGTGCGAAACGCGATTGCCCGGTTCGATCAGGTCGAGGACGTGTCGGACGCAGAGCGCGACGAGGCGTGGAAGCGGATTATGCGGGCGGCGCACCGCTTCGACGTCGAGGTCGAGGCGAGCAGCTGGAGAGAGCTGATCAACAACTAACACCTTTCGTGCCCGTGCCCGCCACATCCCCTGGGGGCCTGTGTCGGAGCGGCCGATTCCGGGTAGTCACCCGAGATCGCTGGTTTCTCCAACCCAACCCGCGGGCAGTCTCCGCTCCTCATTCGATCGGGGCTGAGCGTTCACCATCGGGGTCGAGGAGGAGCTGCTGCGGCTCTACTGGTCCCATTCGCTGAGCCCGGTCGCCGCTCGGCTCCTGACCTTCCTCGGAGACGACGACCGATTCCATCCAGAGCTCTCGCCGTCCCAGATCGAGATCGTGTCGGGGATCCATCTTCATGCCGGCGCGGCCGTGGCGGATCTCGTTCGAGGTCGCCGCCTCGTAGTCGACGCTCTGAACGGAGAGGCACGGCTCGTGGGCCTCGCGGCACACCCGATCTGCGACCTGCTGCCGGCGGTCTCACCGGGATCCCGGTACGCCGCGATCAAGCGGCGGTACCGGTGGGCGGCGCACCGCGCCGGGCTGGCCGCGGGAGTGCATGTACATCTCGGGGTTCCCGGCGCCGACCGGTTGCTCGCCATATACAACGCGATGCGTGGGCTCATGCCGCAGATAGCCGCCCTGGCGGCGTCGGCGCCGTTCTTCGCCGGACGCGATACCGGTCTTGCCAGCGTCCGACCCAAGCTCGCGGATGCGTTGCCACGCCAGGGCGTCGGGCCGGCATTCGCCACATGGTGCGACGTTGCCGATCTGTTGGCGTGGGGTGCTCGATCGGGCGCCTTCAGCGACCACGCCGAGCTCTGGTGGGAGTGTCGTCTTCATCCCGGGTTCGGCACAATCGAGGTTCGCGCCCCCGACGCGCAATCCTCGATCAGCGAGGTGGAGTCCCTGGCCACGGTGGTGCACTGCGTGGGGCGTTGGCTGGCAGCCCGCCACGATGCCGGCCAGCCGCTGCCCGCTCATGCGTCGATTGCGATATCGGAGAACCGGTGGCGGGCGGCCACGGATGGAGTCGAGGGGGAGCTGATCGATCTCGACCGGGTACGGGTCGCCCGAACGCGGAGCCTGCTCGAACAGCTCCTCGACCAGATCAGCGCGCACGCACAATCTGAGGTCGAAACGCGCGCACTTGAACGGGCCCGTCGCCGGTTGGATTCGCCGCACCCTCGTCGACAGAGGGCTACCGTGAGCCGCGGCGAGCTGGAGGCGCTGATCGAGGAGTCCGCCGACGTGACCGAGAACTGCCAGCATACGCCCAGCCCGCAGGGGGTAGGAGGTCCGGCCTATGAGTGAGCAGCCGACCGAGATCGTCCCCTACAGGGACGGCCCACTGGTGATCCGAGGCGCGTTCGCGCTCCGCGACGAGCAGGGCCGTGAGATCGACGCGGGACGCCGCACCATTGCGCTCTGTCGCTGCGGGCGCTCGCAGCTCCGCCCGTTCTGCGATGGGTCCCATCGGCTGGCCGGGTTTCGCGCCGAGGGTGGTCTTGTAAGCGCCGCGGCTGCCCGCCGCCACCAGCTGGTGGCGAGCGCCGGTGCCGAGCGGCGCCAGTAACGAGGAACGGCCGGCGTCCCACGCCTGCAGGATGCCGCCGGCGAACCGCGCTTCAAGCATCAGCAGCGAACGGGCGCCGAACACGATGTCGCCGGCAAGCTCCGGCTCCAGGCGGGCAAGTCCACCCGCCAGATCGTGAGCCGCGATGGCCTCGTGCACCGCATCCGCCTCGACGTGCTCGTCGAAGAACTCTGTTGCAGCCTTGCCGAGGCCAAGCCTTCGCAGGCCGCGTGCATAGCGGCTGTCGGAACCGCGAGGTCATCTCGAACACGGCGAGGTGACCGACGATGGCACCCCGTAACCGGCGATGCAGGCCGAAGAGCGACATCAGATTGACCGTCGCCAAGGTCGAGCCTGGCATCCGATCGAGGTAGGCGCCGTAGGAGGTATCGAGCCCGAGTTCGCCCATCGCATCGGACAGCGGCGGATCCACTTGACCGCCTCCTCCAGGTCGCCGCCTGCACCACCAGCGCGTTCCTGGGCGGCCGCAGGCGAGGCATCCCCCAGGGTTGCCGGAATACCTCGGAGCCGTAGGGCGACCGGGCGACGATGATCTGGAATTGGTCGGTCGCCGCGCGCGCTCGAACTGGCGCTGGTAGTGGTGGCTGTTGTTCTCCACCGCGCAGTCCGCGCGAGGATCACGCTTTTACCGCCCTTGCCGTGATGCCACCGCTTCGGCAGGCAACGACTCGCGAAGGCTGTCCTCGAATACGTGCTCCAGCCGCCCTCGGGCTTCGATCAGATCGGGGTACCACTCCCAATATGGATCGACGCCGCGGAACGACCGGTAGTGCAGCTCATAGCAGCAGTACAGGGCCAGCTGAAGGTCATCGTCGGCCAGGACGTCGTCCACCGCAACGTCGGGGACTTCAATCGGTCCCGGTGCCCGTCGCAGGGCCATCAGTACGGCATCGGAAATGGGACCTCGCGCTTGGGGAAGTGGCGGCGCCGGCTGAGTTCGAAAGGTCATCACGATGGGTCTACCCTCGTCGGTGGACGGCGTAACGAAGCTGGTCGGCGCGGATGCCGGCACGGTTGGCGCTCGCACGGGCGGTCCCCGCGCGAGCGCCAACCGGCTCGGCGATCACCACTAGCTGTCGTCCGTCATCGTTTCCCGCGTCGACTCACGAAGCTGGTCCGCGTGCTCGTGCCCGGACTGCTTGGCGGCGTCGGTGGCGGCGTGTGCGGCATCCTG
>CAWBID010000040.1:0-5858 GCA_963788715.1 uncultured Solirubrobacterales bacterium | reverse complement strand
GCGGGCGAGCTGGCCCGCCGCGCCGGCTCTGCGCCACGCGCCCAGCTGATCCTCAAGCGGATGATCGCCGACATCGGGGTATCTCGAGATCTCGTCTGTGGCTGCGGCCGTCGCCGGCGGCGGCGCGCGCTCCCGGCTGGTCCGCTTGACCCCGGCCGGCAGGCGCGCTCAGCGGATCTGGGAGCCGCTCGCCGAGGCGATCACGGCTTGGTGGGGGACCCGGTTCGGCGAGGACAACGTCGCCGGGCTGCGCTCGGCCCTGGCCGCGCTCGTGGCCGAGCTCGGGGTCGGCGCGCCCGACTTCGTCCCGATCACCGAGCTCGCCGGCGACATGCGCCCGGGCCGCCACGGCCCGCGCGCCATCGGCCAACAGCCGTGACGTGTCATTGCCGGCGCTGCTCTCCAAGCCGCTGGTGGCCTTCGCCGTCGAGCTCGAGCGCACCACCGGCCTGTCGCCGGTACTGAGCGCGAACGTCGTGCGTGTGCTCGGCGACGAGGGCGTTCCCGCGCCTCGGCTGTCCGCGCTGACCGGCATCGCCGACATGGGCATCGAGAATTCGCTGAGCGCGCTGGCCCGGCGTGGCTACGTGGAGGTCGGGCGCGACCCGGCCCGGGGCCCGACCAGGCTGGCCCGGCTCACGGTCCGCGGGCTTCGCGCTCGCGCGTCGTATTTCGAGGGCGTCGCGGAGGTCGAGCGGCAGTGGGAGGCGCGCTGCGGCAGGCCGAGCGTGCGCGCGGTGCGGGCCGCCGTGGAGGGGCTGGTCGGCGGCGGTACCCCGTCCGACTCCCCCCTGTTCGCCGGGCTGGCGCCGTATCCGGACGGCTGGCGGGCGGATATCGCGCCACGCCAGACGCTCCCTCACTATCCGTTCGTGTCTCACCGGGGCGGCTTTCCCGACGGGAGCTGAGCACGGGAGTGGCTATGCTGCGCGGCAGCCTCGACATGCTGCGTGCCATTTCGATCACCCCTCGCGCGGCCGTTCGTCGCTGCCTCGTCGCAATGGTGACCCTCGTGCTGTGCCTGAGCGCCGGCGCCTCGACGGCGCTCGCCGGCGTTGCCAACCTCGGGCTGCCGCATGCGTCTCGCTCGAACCCGCTGGCCGGCATGCCGTGGGGGGTGTACCGGGGGCAGTTCTACAACAGCATCTATCCGAACTATCAGCAGGCAACGGGACGCAACCGAAGCCTGCTGGGCAAGATCGCACTGCGTCCGCTGGCGTTCACGTTCGGCGACTGGTTCTCGGACGCCGACGCTGGCAACGTCGCGCGACAGTTCATCCAGGCCGTGACCGCAGGCAATCCCGCCGTGCTCAGCCAGATGGCCGTGTTCCGGCTCGATCCTTGGGAGGGGGCGGCCTGCCGACGGCTCCTGGAGCGCGGCCAACCAGCGCAGCTACCGCACGTGGATCGACAACTTCGCCGCGGGCATCGGGAGCGCGCGCGTCGCGCTCATCCTCCAGCCCGATCTGGCCTTCGCGGAGTGCACGCACTCGCCGGTGCCGCTCGAGCTGGTCAATTACGCCGCGCACCGGTTCAACGCGCTGCCGCACACGACGGTGTACATCGACGGGGGCGCGCGCTACTTCCCGTCGTTCAGCCAGGCGGTGTCGATGCTCGAACAGGCCGGAATCCGAAATGTGCGCGGGTTCGCGCTCAACACCAGCGAGTACGACACGACCAGCAGCGAGATCGAGTACGGCGCGCGCGTCGTCCATGCGCTGGCCGCGGCCGGAATGCCGAACAAGCACTTCGTGGTCAGCACGGCTGAGAACGGCGCCGGCTTCCTCAACGGCCAGTATCCCGGCGACGTCAGCCACCCGCGGGTTTGCAGCAGCCCCACCGACCACCTGTGCGTGACGCTTGGCATCCCGCCGACCACGAAGGTCGCCAATCCCCGCTGGCACCTCTCGGGCGCCGACGCCGGCCTCGCGTCGCGCTACGTCGACGCGTACGTGTGGGCGGGGCGGCCGTGGCTCGGCCCCGCCGGCCAGCCCGAGCTCCAGCGCGCGCTCGGTCTCGCCGCCTCGACGCCGTTTTAGTAGTGCTTTGTTAGGTTGATCGTAGGGTTCGTCGCGTTGGCGGCGAACTCCTTCTCGTCGTTGGTTGTCAACGCGAGGAGGGATCATGGCTGTGATGGCGGCGCGGGTCGATGGTCCGGTGGCGGTGCGTGAGCGTCTCGAGGCGTTCAGTGCCGAGGTGTTGGCGGAGGCGATGAACCGGCCGGTGCAGCGGGTCAATGGGGCGTTGTATCTGCGGGGGTTGTTGGAGGAGGGTCAGCGCAAGTCGCTCGAGCCGCTGGTCTTGCGGTTGGGTGGCGATGCGGACTATCAGTCGATGCAGCAGTTTCTGGCGGATAGTCCGTGGGATCCGGCGGGGGTGGTGCGGCTGGTCGCTGAGCGGGTGGCGCCAGCGATCGGTGTGGAGGCGTGGGTGTTGGATGACACGGGGTTTCCGAAGGATGGGAAGCGCTCGCCGGGAGTCAAGCGTCAGTACTCGGGGACGTTGGGGAAGGTCGGTAACTGTCAGATCGGGGTGTCGGTGCACGTGGTCGGCGCGAGCGGGACGGTGCCGCTGGGGTGGGCGCTGTATCTGCCCGAGGAGTGGTGCGATGACGCTGAGCGGCGGGAGCGGGCGAAGATTCCCGAGGAGGTCGTGTTCAAGACCAAGAACGAGCTCGGGGTGGAGCTCGTGGAGCGGGCCGTCGAGTGGGAGATTCCGCGGGCGCCGGTACTGGGCGATCAGGCGTATGGCGATGACAGCAAGTTGCGTGAGCGGCTCGATCGGGCGGGCAGCGAATACGTGTTGTCGGTTGGACCTGCGGCGGTGGTGTTCGGGCCTGAGACCGAGTTCGAGGTGCCCGAGCGCAAGCCGGGCCGCGGCCGCCCACCGAGCTGCCCGCATCCGGATCGCGATCCCGAGTCGATCGGCGCGCTGATCGCTCGTCTGGGGCCCGACTGGGCGCAGACGGTGACCTTCCGCGACGGACCCGCCGGCCAGCCGCGCGAGTCGCGTTTTGTTTTCTTGCGGGTTCGCGCTGCGAACCAATGGCGGGTACGCGATCAGCGGTGGGCCAAGGGCGGTCAGACCCTGCCGCGCGAGGAGTGGCTGATCGCTGAGTGGCCCGAGGGTCACGAGCAGCCGACCGACTACTGGCTCTCGAACTTGCCCGTCGACACCAAGCCCGACCGGCTCGCCCGTCTGGCGCGACTCAGGTGGAAGATCGAGCTGGACTACAAGCAGCTCAAGGGCGAGCTCGGACTCGATCATTACGAAGGTCGTTCCTGGCTGGGGTGGTATCACCACACCGCGCTGGTCACCGCCGCCCACGGGTTCCTCACGCTCGAGCGGCTGAACCCTTTTCGCCCGCGGCCGGCCTGACACTCCCGAAGGCCGTGCTACTCCTGCAGCCACTCTTCAAGTGCTGGACCGGCCGCTGCCAGACGTGCCTGCAATCGGTTGATCTCGCTCGACTCCGAGTCCATCTGGCCCGCCGCCACGAGTGAGACCTAACAAAGCACTACTAGGGCCTCGTGGCTGCCCAGCTTGGGATAAATCAACAGCGCGTACTTCATACCCGCCTCCTTTGGGGGATGGTTGATCATCCTGGAGACGATCGGGCGGCACCAGGGGGGACAAGTGCCGGAAACTGTTTCAGCTGTCAGGAGTCTGTGATGGGCAGGCGCGGGTCCGCGTCCCTGCGGGGTGGAGCGCTGGCCGTGTTGTGAAGCAACATCCGCCCGACGTTATGTAGCGCCGGCACCCCCCGCGTGAGAGTGTGCGTCCGTGGACCCGGACCGCAGCCGTCGCGGACTGCCGCGGGCATGAACAAACTCGAGCGAAGCCGGCTGGAGGCGTTGACGATGGCGAACGCGGTGCGGCGGGCGCGAGCTCAGCTGAAGTGCGACATCGCAGCCGGGATGACGTCGGCAGCGGACGTGTTGCTCGATCCGCCCGCCGTCGCGGCGCGCCTACCGGTCGGCGACCTGCTGATCAGTCAACGCGGCTGGGGCCCGGTGAGATGCAAGCGATTCCTGGCCAAGCACGTCAACGAGGCCAAGCCCATTGGCGAATTGACCCTTCGGCAAAGGCAACTGCTGGCCGTACAACTCAACCAGTATCCACTCCGACGAGCGCAAGCGACGCCGGGCGCACTGGGCGAAGCGATCGCCCTGGCATGAGCAGTCTCTAGCGCCCCGGACGTTCGGTTCCACTCGAATCCGTATCGGCTTACTGAAAGCCCGCGGCGGGACTCAGTCGTCGATGAGCGCGGGAGGCAAGACGGAGGTGACCGAGCCGGTGACCTCGATCGCCGTCAGTCGGCCGTAGAAGTCGAAGTGCAGCACCAGGGAGTCCAGAGTCGGGATCCGGTCGGCTTCGTCGTGCTCGCCGAGGAAGACCGAGTCACGTACCTCGCCGTCGCCCAGCCTGATGTAGGCGTGGCCATCCGGCGTGGTCGCGACGGAGATCTCAGGCACGCGGGCACTGTATGAAGATCGCCGTCAGGAATCCAGAAACCTGCCATTTTCCGACGGCTGGGAACCGACACCCGCGTGGGCACGGCTGTCGCTCGGCCTCGGATGGATCGCGGCGGGCGTCGTGGTCGTCGCCCGGCCCGGGCACACCATCCAATCGCTGGCGATCGTGGCAGGGATCAGCATGGTGCTTGGGTTGACCGGACATGACCGTTCTCGTCCTCGGGCGGCTGGCCTGTCGTATCTCGCCACCGGCCAGTTCACGCGCCCAGCCGCAGCAACCTCACCTAGGACTTCGTGGGAATCCGCATCCGGCAGCGCTGCGACGACGGTCGTCGTAGCTCGGTGCGCAGCACCCGCTCCCACTGGGTCGGGCACTCCTGACACGACACCGTCCACGCTGACCGGCCGACCCAGCCGCTTGATTACGATGTCACCGCGCGCACAATCTGCCGATCGACTGGAAAGAGGTATTCGTATGGCTGGCCCGGATCCCACCATCGTTCTCGTCCACGGCGCGTTTGCTGACGCGTCCGGTTTCCGCGGTTTGTATGACGAGCTTCTCGGCGAAGGCGTGAAGATGATCGCCCCGCCGAACCCGCTGCGCGGACTGACCGGCGGCGACGGCGAGTACCTCAAGGGCGTGATCGCCGAGATCGACGGACCGGTTGTGCTGGTCGGTCACTCCTACGGCGGCGCGGTGATCACCGCCGCCGGCACGGCCGGCAACGTGGTCGGTCTCGTCTACATCTCCGGCTTTGCTCCGGATGAGGGCGAGAACCTGACCGACCTACAGTCCAAGTTCCCGGCTCCCGGGATCGTTCCGTACATCGTCCAGCACCAGCTGCCGGGGGGCGGCAACGAGTTCACGCTCTCGCTCGACGGCTTCCACGAGTCGTTCTGCGCCGACGTCCCGGCCGATGACGCAGCGTTCCTGGCGATCTCTCAGCGTCCACTCGCCGGGGTCGCGCTGACCGAGGCCGCGCCGACCCCCGCGTGGCGCAATCGCCCGGTCTCGGGCGGTGCTGCCGACCGCCGACCGCGCCATCGATCCCGGCGTCCACCGGTTCAGCTACGAGCGCGTGGGCGCCGAGATCACCGAGGTCGAAGGTGCCTCTCACGTCGTCATGATCTCCCACCCCAGGAGGGTCGCGGAGGTGGTCATGACCGCCACCCGCACCAGCACCATGCAGCCGGCCTGACCTGCGAACCCGCGCGGGAGCCTGCGAACGCTCCCGCGCAGGTAGCGGCATGCTCAGGCTCGGCGGCTGCGCGGCGACTCGCGCCGGGCTGAGCGTTGCGGCGCCTGGGCGGTCGTGGCGCGCTGCACGAGATGGGTCGGGAAGACGATCCGGCTCGGTCGGGACTCGGACTCGCGGATGTCCG
>CAWBID010000039.1:0-70206 GCA_963788715.1 uncultured Solirubrobacterales bacterium | reverse complement strand
CGCCGCTGCTGGTGGCTTTCATTGGGTTGTTGTGTGGCTCCACGGTGGGCGCCGTGGCTGGGTTCTGCGTAGGCCTGTTGATCGACCTGGCCTTGATGCAGATGTTGGGCGTCACGTCTTTGACATTCACAATCATCGGCTACTGGGCCGGGCGTCTGCGTGAGCTGCGCGATCCGCAGGCGGCGCTCACGCCGCTGTTCGTGGGCGCCGCGGCCGCCACGGCCGCGATGGTGGGCTACTCGGTGATCGAGTTCCTACTTGGTGTCGATGCCCCGGTCAGCTTCGAGCTGCTGCGTGAGATCGTGGTCGGCGTGCTCGTGGACACCGTCGTCGCCTTGCCGATGTGGGCGCTGGTGCGACGCTGCTTGGTGGGCGGACTGCCCGACGATCCGCGTCGTCGTCGTCGTCGCGCGTACACGACGGGCGGGCTCAGTCCGCTCTCCCAGAGCAGGGGAGCGCGGTGAGCAGTATCGAAAGGTTGCAGCCGAACGAGCCGCGCGGTGGGGTGGGTGGGCCTTCAACCCCTCAGCTGGCCTTGAGGGTCGCGATTCTGGGCAGCTTCGCGCTCGTGATGTTCGGGATCATCTTCTTCCGACTGTGGTACCTGCAGGTGCTGACCGGTGAACAGTACGTCAAGCAGGCTCAGGCCAACGATCAGCGCACCCTGCCGATCGCCGCTCCGCGTGGAGAGATCGTCGATCGTGCGGGCACGCCGATAGTGACAAGCACCGTCACCAATGCGGTGCAGATTCTGCCGAGCGCTCTACCGGCCTCGGTCAAGCTGGAGGCCGCCGAATATCAGAAGGCGGTGGCTACCGCAGCAAGCGAATACGCACAGGCCAAGGAACGGTTGAAAGCCTTTGAGGAGGACCTGCGCGACGCCAAACGCCACACGACGGCCAGTGAGCGAGCCGAGCTGCGGCTGTTGCGCACTCAAGCGCACCTGAGGCACGTGCCGATCCCGCGACTACCGGCCTCGGCGCTGGGCCTACGCCATCTATATGACCGTTTGGCCCCGGTGATCGGCCTGAGTCCGAAGCTGATCGACGAACGCGTGATCGCCGGCATCGTGGCGTTGCCCTACGCCCCGGTCACAATCAAGACCGATGCCGGCAGGGCGGCCTTGACGGTGTTGGGGGAGCGTCACAACGACTTCCCGGGCGTGCGCCAGGAACCTGTCTCGATCAGGCACTACCCGTACGGGGAAACGGCGGCCCAGGTGCTTGGCTATGTCGGTTCAGTGGGCAAAGAACAGCTCAAGCAAGCTGCATTCCGCGGTGTCCAACCGGGCACGATCGTCGGTCAGGAAGGCCTCGAGTTCTATTACGATCGCTACCTACGAGGCCGGGCAGGCGCGCGTCGGGTACAGGTCAACGCCTTCGGCGAACCCGAACCGATCGCCCTGCCGTTGACACCTCCGACCGCCGGGCACAACCTCAGGCTCTCGCTCGACCTCGGCCTGGAGCAGGAGGGGGAAAAGGCGCTGCGCGAAGGGATCGAAATCGCTCGCGCGGCCGGCAAGCCCGCTAACGGTGGCGCTTATGTGGCGATGGATCCCCGTAATGGGCAGATCCTCGCGATCGGTTCCAACCCGAGCTTTAACCCGAACGTATTCGCCAAACCGCTGACCTCCTCGCAATACGAAGCCTTGATCGGCGGCAACGAAGCCGGTGGTGGTCCCTTGTTCGATCGGGCCACCGAAGGCGCCTATCCGACCGGATCGACATTCAAGCCGATCACGGCAATGGCGGCTCTGGAAGGCGGTGTGATCACGCCAGGCGAAGCTCTTGGGGGAGGCTCCTGCATCGAAGCCGGCAAAGAGCAGTTCTGCAACTCTGGGAAAACCGACTACGGCGCGCTGCCCCTGGTCGAAGCGTTGAAGGTGTCCTCCGACACCTACTTCTTTGAAACCGGAGAGCGCGCCAACAGCCACGGCAACGTCATCCAGGACATGGCCCACCGTCTCGGCGTCGGCCAGGAAACCGGCATCGACTTGCCCAAAGAGTTCCAAGGCGTTGTGCCGGATCGCAAATGGCGGGCACAGCGCGACCGCGAAGAGCTCGAATGCGAGCACTCGCATCACGTCGCTTCGTGTGGATTGGTCGCCGAAGTCAGGCCTTGGAGTGTGGGCGACAATATGCAGTTGGCGGTAGGTCAGGGAGACCTGCTTACCGATCCGCTGCAGATGGCCGTCGTTTACTCGACGTTGGCCAACGCCTACATGCACGAAGGTCGCGGGACCGTCGTGCGCCCCCATCTGGGAATGGAGATAGACGAAGCCAAAGGCGGCTTGGTCCAAGAGCTGGCCTCGCCTCCAGTCCGCCACGTCCACCTCAACTACAGCGACCTCAGTCTCGTGATGGAGGGCATCCACGAGGCCGCCAGCGCACCGGGGGGAACCTCGGCGGCGGTATGGGCCGGCTGGAATCAGGCTCAGCACCCGGTTTACGGTAAGACCGGCACCGCCCAGCACACCGGCAAGGAAGACCAGTCGTGGTACATGTGCTACATCGCCGATCCGACCCGGCCGGTCGTGATCGCGGTGACCGTCGAACAGGGTGGCTTCGGTGCGGAAACGGCCGCCCCGATCGCGCGTCTGATCGCCTCCAAGTGGTTCAACCAGCCGGAGAAGTTCGTCGCCGGCTCCTCCAAGACCTATTGACCGGATGACGCCCGCAAGCACGACAAGCCCGATCGAGGTGCCCGAGGAGGCGCACGGTCACGCTGCCGGCGCGCCCCGCCAGATGCGCCTGCCTTTGGACCCGCTGCTGACGCTCGCCACGATCGGCCTGGGGATCTGCTCGATCCTCACCTTGGGGGTGGCCACGCGCGAATTCGTGCCCGGCAGCCCCCACTACTACGTGGATCGTCAAGCCATCTATCTGATCGTCGGCTTCGTCCTGATGCTGGCGCTTTCGCGCCTTGACTACTCGCGCCTGCGCCATCTCATGTACCCGATCTATGGGGCTCTGATCTTGAGCATCCTGGCCGTGCTCGCGCTCGGGCACAAGACGGCCTTGGGCGCCCAGCGGGCGATCGAATTCCCACTCTTCTCCTTCCAGGCCTCGGAGATTGGCAAGGTGCTCCTGATCCTCGCGCTGTCGGCCTTTGTCGTCAGCCGCTCAAGGCACTTGCGCGAGCTCGAGACAACCGCCAAGGTCATGCTGGCTGCGCTCGTGCCGGCAATGTTCGTCGTGATCCAGCCCGACTTGGGATCGGGCCTGGTTTACATGGCGATCGCCTTCATGCTGCTGTTCGTCGCCGGTACTTCCTGGCGCCAGATGACGGGTCTGCTCGCTCTGGTCGCCGTAGCGGGAGCTTTCATGCTCGTCGTGGCTCCCGCGGCGGGAGTGCATGTGATCAAGACCTATCAGGTGGAACGTTTGACGGCCTTCCTGCATCCCTCAACCGACTCCAAAAAGCAGGGCTACCAGCAGGAGGAGTCGAAGGTGGCGATAGGCGCCGGCCAGAAGACCGGGCGCGGCGTGAACTCGACGCAGATCAAGGGCAGCTATGTACCTGAGGACGACACCGACTTCATCTTCGCCGCAGTCGGCGAGCAGTACGGCTTCGTCGGAGCGGCGCTTGTCCTGTCCTTCTACGCGCTGCTGATATGGCGCACCCTGCGCATACTCGTGATGTCCAAGGACCTATTCGGCTCGCTGGTTGCGGCCGGGGTTGTGGCTATGCTGATGTTTCAGGTGTTTGTGAACGTGGGGATGTCGGTTGGGATAATGCCCATCACCGGCGTCACGCTACCGCTCATGAGCTACGGCGGATCGTCGGTCATAACGACGCTGCTGGCCATAGGTCTGTTGCAGTCGATCTACGTTCAAGCAAGCGCCTCCCAGGCGATGAAGGGCCGCGTTTACCGCTACTAGAAGATGCACACCGATCCTCCACAACCAGCCCAGGCATTGCCGTCAGTCACATCACTGCGGCGCTCGCCTGCACAGGACTCGGTCAGTACGCGGGCCGCGAGGACTCCGTCCTCGCCCACTACAGCTATCGAAAGACTGGATCAAATTGAGAAAGCAAGTACTTGTCAGCGTCGATCGCGCCGAGACGCGCGTGGCGCTCCTGGAGGCGGCCGGCACCCCCGGCGCCTCACGTCCCGCAGGGCGCTCGCGCAAGCGCTCCAGTGCCCGCCCAGGAGCCGGCTATCGCATTGCTGAGCTATATATCGAGCGCCGCGGAGGGCGCTCGATCGTCGGCAACATCTACAAGGGCAAGGTTGACAACGTTCTGCCCGGCCTGGAGGCTGCGTTCGTCGACATCGGCCTGGAGAAGAACGGGTTCCTGCACGTCGATGAGATCGTGCTCCCCGGTGTAGAGGCGCCCAAGCGCGGGCGTGGCGGAGGTCGCAAGATCGCTGAGTTGCTCCAGCCCGGGCAGGAGATCGTCGTGCAGGTTGTCAAGGATCCTTTGAAAACCAAGGGCGCGCGCCTGTCGATGGAGCTGACAATCGCCGGGCGCTACATGGTCTATGCCCCCACCGGCGAGGGCATCGGCGTGTCGCGGCGCTTGGAAGACAAAGAGCGAGAGCGTTTGCGCCGCCAGACGGCCAAGCTCGAGATAGGGCAGGGAGGGGCGATCATCAGGACGGCCGCCCATGGTGCCCAGCGCGAGGACTTCGAGAGAGAGCTGCTCTATCTGCACAAGCTGCACGAGGTGCTGATGAAGCGCGTGCAGGAAACGCAAGCCCCGGCGATGGTCTTCCAGGAGGCCGACCTGTCCGTTCGGGTGGTCAGGGACATCTTCTCCGAGCATTTCGAGCGGGCGATCGTCGACGACGAGCAACAGCACCGTCGGCTCGTCTCATTCTTCGCGCGGACCGCTCCCGAGCTAGTCGAGCGAGTCGAGCTGTGGGAGGGCCCTGAGCCGCTGCTCGACGCCTACAAGGTGACCGAGGCGATCGACGGAGTCATGTCCCGGCGGGTGGATTTGCCCAGCGGTGGCTATCTGATGATCGACTATGCCGAGGCTTTGACCGTGATCGACGTCAATTCGGGCAGCTTCATCGGGCGCGGCAAGGGAGCCGGTCTTGAGGAAACGATCACCAAGACGAACCTGGAGGCCGCCGAGGAGGTCGTCAACCAACTGCGCTTGCGCGACATCGGCGGAATCATCGTGATCGACTTCATCGATATGGCACGCGCGCGCAACCGCGACGCTGTCATGAAGACCCTGCGCAAGGCCTTGGACGAGGACCGCACCAAGACCTTCACGGCTGAGATCTCGCGATTGGGACTGGTCGAGATGACCCGCCAGAACGTCACCGAGGGCGTGCGCGAGATCATGAGCCGGCCCTGCCCCACTTGCGACGGAGAGGGCGTGATTCGCTCGGAGGAGACGATCGCGATCGAATTCGAGCGCAAGCTACGCGATCTAGTGGTCGAGCACCCTGACGCAGAGGCGTTTTTGGTGCAGATCAATCCTCGCGTCAGCACCCAATTCACCGGGCAAGCCTCCAGGGTCCT
Source organism: uncultured Solirubrobacterales bacterium (assembly GCA_963788715.1). GTDB lineage: Bacteria > Actinomycetota > Thermoleophilia > Solirubrobacterales > Solirubrobacteraceae > Palsa-744. The sequence goes on along the minus strand of CAWBID010000039.1, from coordinate 64,726 downwards.
ACACGCTTTGGAGGCACAGACGGAGCGCTCATTTCACTTTGAGGGCTCCGAAGGGCTCGCGCTGGACCACTTTGCGATCACTTTCCAAGGCACTCGGGAGGAGGTCGAAGAACGTGCGCTTCCGTTCCGCGAGGGCGACGAGGTGCTCGTGGACATCGTCGAGCCGCATATGTACGACGTGGACGACGCGGTGGCCAAGCTCGACGGCTACATCATCTCGATCGCTGGCGCCGCGCGCTACGTTGGCGAAAAGCGCATGGTGCGCATCGACACAGTCGGGCGCACGGCCGCCAGCGCGTTCCTGCTCGATGAGGCCGGCGAGGTCATTCGTCCCGCACCGCGACCGGCAGCACGTCCTGCCGCAAAACGCTCGCGTAGGCGCAAACCGGCCGAGCGATCGGCTGCGGTCGTGGCGCAGCCTGACGGAGCAGAAGAGGCCGAGGCCCAGGTAGTCGAGGAGGGCCAGACGAGCGCGTCCGAGTCCGAGCGCGAGCCCGTGTCCGAGACTCCGCAGGGCGATGTCGAGGAGGCTGGGGACGAGTCCGAGCAGGATGACCTACAATCAAAGCCTCGGCGCCGCGGCCGCAGAGGCGGACGGCGCCGTTCGGCTGCAAAGGCCCAGGCAACCTCGGAGTAGACATGTACGCGATCGTCAAGACAGGCGGCAAGCAATACCGCGTCGAGCGGGGTCAGACCCTGCTCGTGGAGCGTCTCGCTGCCGAGCAGGGAGCGAGCGTGGCGCTCGAGCCGATTCTCTACCGTTCCGAGGATGCCGTGTTCGATGCGGCGTCGTTGAAGAAGGTCAAGGTCACGGCAAAGATCGTCGCCCACGAGCGCGGCGAGAAGCTGCGTGTGTTCAAGTTCAAGCCCAAGCGCGGCTACAAGCGTCGCACCGGCCACCGCCAGGAGCTCACACGGATCGAGGTCACCGACATTTCGATGGGCGCGGCCGCCAAGCCCAAGGCGGCTGCCAAGCCCACCGCCGACACCCCGCCAACACCCGCCGCCGCATCGCGCGGCGGCAAGGAGCAGGAGGACCAAAGTGGCTCATAAGAAGGGGCTGGGGTCCAGCCGTAACGGCCGTGACTCCAACGCTCAGCGACTCGGCGTCAAGACGTTTGCCGGTGAGACCGTCACCGGTGGGGAGATCATCGTGCGCCAGCGCGGCACTCGCTTCAAGCCCGGTACTGGCGTTGGGATCGGTAAGGACGACACGCTTTATGCGCGTGCCGCCGGTACCGTCCAGTTCACGGTCGGCCGTCGTGGGCGCGTCGTGAACGTGCTCTCTGAGAACAGCTGACGCCGGCGCCCGGGCGCGCCGGGCTGCCACCATTGCCGGATGCTTCACGACCGCGCAAGAATCGAAGTCAGGGCCGGCGCCGGTGGCGAGGGGTCTGCCGGTTTTCGGCGCGAAGCTCATGTGCCACGCGGAGGACCCGATGGCGGCGATGGCGGTCGCGGCGGAGATGTTGTGCTCGTGTGCGACGACTCCTTGCGCGATCTGCAGAGCTTCAGGCGCACCGCTCACTACCGGGCTGGCCGCGGTGGACGCGGCGAAGGATCGCTGCGTCACGGCGCCGACGGAGAGACCTTGATCGTGAGGGTGCCACCGGGCACGCAGGTCGAAGGAGTCGAGGGCGACGTCGAGGGGCGGCGCTGGGATCTGCTTGCCGCAGGCCAGCAGGCCTTGGTCGCCAAGGGCGGATCCGGCGGGAGGGGAAACAAGCGTTTTGCCACCCCCACGCGCCAGGCTCCCCGGTTTGCCGAGCGGGGCCTGACCGGCGAGGAAGGTTGGCTACAGCTGCAGCTTAAGTTGCTTGCCGACGTCGGCCTTGTCGGTTTGCCCAACGCCGGCAAGTCCTCGCTGCTCGCTCGCCTCACGCGAGCCACGCCAAAGGTCGCGAGCTACCCCTTCACGACGCTCTCACCGATCCTGGGTGTGCTGGAAGGCGACGAGCGCCAGCTCGTGATCGCCGATATCCCAGGCTTGATCGAAGGCGCAAGCGTTGGGGCCGGGCTCGGTCACGACTTCCTCGCGCATGTCGAGCGAACCAGGCTGCTCGTACACGTGCTCGACCTCGCACCAGAGCTGAGCTCTGAGGCAGACGCCGACGCGCCCGCCAACCACGCCACGATCGAGCGTGAGTTGCTGGCTCACGATGAGCGCTTGGCGCGGCTGCCGCGCGTACTGGCGCTGTCGAAGGCCGACCTCGTTCCAGCGGAGCGCGTCGCCGAGGCAATCGCGTTCTGGTCGGAGAAGCTCGGCGAGGAGGTGCCTGTGATCGCCACGTCGAGCGCCACCGGATCGGGCGTGCGAGAGCTGGGGGCAGAGCTCTTGCGCCGGGTACCGGAGCTTGCCCTCGACGTGGGCAATGAGACCGAGCCGGCCGCCCGCGTCGGAGCGGGTGTTGACGCGGATGAGCAGGAGCTGGCCGAGCACATGGTCTTCCGCCCAGCCGCCAACAGCGGCTTTGTCGTAGAGCTTGTGGGACCTGGCTCCTATGCAGTCAAGGGCAGGGGCATTGAGCGTCTGCTCGCGCGCTATGACGTTGACAACGAGGATGCGATGGCTTATCTGGAGGGACGCCTGCGCAAGATCGGCGTGCTGCGTGCATTGGAGGCCGAGGGCTTTCAGGCGGGCGACGATTTGGAGATCGCGGGCGTAGCCTTCGAGCTCGACCCCGACGAGCCCGCTTAGCGGCGCGCCTAACAACGCAGCCTCCGCGGACGAAGCCGTGCGAGTCCAGATCGCGCGAACCGCCGTGCGGCGCATAAGCTCCAAGACATGAAACGCGTGGTCATCAAGCTCGGCTCGAGCATCGTCGCCGACGACAGCGGAGAGCTGCGCGAGGAGGTGTTGCGGCGCATCTGCGACGTCGTCGCTTCGTTGCACGGCGAAGGCAAGGAGGTCGTGATCGTCTCCTCCGGAGCGATCGCGCGCGGGGTTCGCATCATGGGCCTACCGTCCCGTCCGGGCGCGGTCGAGGAGCTGCAGGCGGCGAGCGCGGTGGGGCAGGGCAAGCTCTATCGCGTCTACGACGAGCTTCTGCGTGAGCGCGAGTTGCTCTCCGCACAGTTGTTGCTCACCTTCATGGACATGAGCGCGCGTACCCACTACCTCAACGCGCGCCAAACTCTGCGCAAGCTGCTGGACTGGAGAGTGGTGCCGGTCATCAATGAGAACGACACGACCGCCACCGACGAGATCTCCTTCGGTGACAACGACTTCCTGGCCGCGCAGGTAGCGATTCTCGTGTCCGCCGATCTACTTGTCCTGTTGACGGACATCGATGGTCTACACACCGCCGATCCGCGCCTAGATCCCGCGGCGCGTCTTGTGCCCGAGATCACCGACTTCGAGAAGTTCGAGGGGATTGAGGTGGGCCACAGTACCTCGCCGCTGGGCTCGGGTGGAATGCGCTCGAAGGTCGTTGCGGCCGACATGGCGACTGCGGCCGGCATCCGTGCCGTGATCTGCAACGGCGTACGCGCAGGGGCTTTGGAGGCCGTCTTGGCCGGGCACATGGAGGGCACGAACTTCCCTCCGCGCGCGGCGCGTCACTCCTCATTCAAGCTGTGGTTGCGCTACGCCAAGCCCAGCCACGGGACCTTGGTCGTGGACGCCGGCGCCGCTCGCGCTCTGCGCGAGGATGGCACCAGCCTGTTGCCGGTCGGGATAGTCGAGGTGCTCGGATCCTTCGACGCGGGCGACGCCGTGGAGATCGCCGAGCGAGCCCCCTCCTCCGAGCAAGCCGCCGTGAGTGGCGTCGGTGCGCTGCTGGGCAAGGGCATTTGCAGCTACTCGGCCGAGGAGTTGCGGCGCGTGATGGGCTTGAAGTCAAAGGCCGTCCAAGAGATCTTGCCGCGAGCCACCGAGGAGGCGGTTCACCGCGACTACCTGGTGCTCTCCTGAGCTTGGCTGGGCTGAGGGCAATGGGCGGTGGTGCTGGCCCGATGCGCGGGCTGGCCTGTCGTACCCTGTAGAGCAGCAATGGCTGTGACGCTCTCATCGGTGGCAGATGTCTGTGCGCGTGCTCGCGAGGCAGCCAGGACTCTCGCCCAGACTGATACCGCCACTAAGAACGCTGCTTTGCGTGCCATCGCCACGGACTTGCGAGCACACTCGCAAGAGATCTTGGCAGCCAACGAGCTGGATCTCCTCGCCGGGCGCGAAGCTGAGATCGGCGCGGCACTGCTTGACCGTCTGGCGCTTGACGAGTCACGCATCGAGTCGATCGCCTGTGCTGTCGAGGCGATCGCTTCGCTCGGTGACCCGGTCGGCGAGACAATCGACGGTCATCGTCTGCCCAACGGGATGGACGTGCGCAAGGTGCGCGTTCCGTTGGGCGTGATCGCGGTGGTCTACGAGGCACGTCCCAACGTCACGATCGATGCGGCTGCCCTGTGTTTGAAGTCAGGCAACGCGATCGTCTTGCGCGGCTCTTCCAGCGCCGCCAACTCAAACGCGGTGCTCTGCTCGATCGCCGCCGAGTCTGCGGTCGGTGCCGGTCTACCTGATGGGTCGATCGGACTGGTGGCCGGCGGTGGGCGTCAAGAGTTGGCGGAACTCGCCACTCAAGACGACTCGATCGATCTCTTGATCCCGCGTGGTGGCGAGGGCCTGAAGGCGGCACTCAAGGATGTGGCCAGCGTGCCCGTCATCTATGCGGCCTCGGGCAACTGTCACGTCTATGTCGACGCTTCGGCCGACATTGAGCAGGCGCTCGCAATCGTGCTGAACGCCAAGACCCAGCGTCCCGGAGTGTGCAACGCCGCCGAGACCCTGCTCGTCCACCAGGCGATCGCCTCGACGTTCCTGCCCCAAGCGCTGGCCGAACTGAGCGCAGCCGGCGTCCAGTTGCGGGTGGACGAGCGCACCGCTAGCGTCGCCGAGCGGGCGGGCGTTCAAGTCCGAGGACGCGGTGGCGGAGGACTGGGACACCGAGTATTTGGCGATGACCTTGGCGGTCGCCGTAGTCGACAGCACCGAGCAGGCGATCGAGCACGTCGCCCGCCACGGCTCCGGACACTCCGAGGCGATCGTCACCAAAGACACCGCCGACGCGCGCGCATTCCAGCTCGGCGTGGACGCCGCCTGCGTGTACGTGAACGCCTCGACCCGCTTCACCGACGGAGGCGAGTTCGGGATGGGCGCCGAGATCGGCAACTCCACCCAGAAGCTTCACGCTCGCGGCCCGATCGGTCTGCGCGAGCTGTGCACGTTGAGTATCTCATCGAAGGCGCTGGCCACGTCCGCGTCCCGCGGGCGCGCGTCCGAGTCCCACGGTCTCGGGAGTCCGCGGTGACACGCCCGGTGAGCGCTCGAGGTCCGCGCATCGGGATCTTGGCGGGCATGTTCAATCCGCCTCATCTCGGCCATCTTGCGCTGGCGAGGACAGCCGCGAGCCAGTTGGAGCTCGGGCAAGTGCTGCTGACGCCCGTCTTGGTACCTCCACACAAGCCGGCCAAGTGGGATCCGGGATCCGCGCATCGCTTGGCCATGTGTCGTCTTGCTGTCGAGGGTGATCCGCCGTTTGGGGGTTTGTACGCTCGAGTTGGAACGGCCCGGGCCCGTCCTACACGGTCGATACCCTGAGAAGCATCCATGAAAGCAATCCCAACGCAGAGCTGACCCTGATCGTCGGCGCCGACATGGCTCGCACGCTTGCCTCTTGGCGCGAGCCGCGCGAGATCCTCGGTTTGGCGCGACTGGCCGTGGCCGAGCGCGACAGGCTCGACTCGTGACCAGGTCACGAAGCCCTTGCCCCTTGGATGAGTCGGCGAGCATTGCCTTCGTGGACATGGCCCCACTGGACGTCTCCTCCTCGTTGGTGCGCCGGCGATTGACCGCCGGCGAGCCGATCGACGGGCTCGTTGGTGCCGAGGTGGCGGCTACATTGCCGAGCATGAGCTCTACGGTCGCTCGCCGGCCGCGCGAGCCGGGGGTGGGAGATGAGCTCAGGGGAGTTGCTCGCGGAGATCTGTCGCTACGCCGAGGACAAGAAGGCGGTCGATCTCTCGCAGCTGGATTTGCGCGAGGTGCTCGGCTATACCGACTGGTTCGTGATCTGCTCTGGCAACACCGAGCGCCAAACCAAGGCGATCCACGACGGGATTCTGGAGGGCCTCAAGCATGAGCACGACCTGCTGCCGCGCCGCGTCGAGGGAGTGGCCAGCGCCGACTGGATCTTGATGGACTACCTGGACGTGGTCGTCCACATCTTCACGCCCGCCACGCGCGAGTACTACCGCTTGGAGCAGTTGTGGGGAGAGGTCCCTACGCGCAAGGCAGAGGGCGCCGGGAGCGCTTACCGGAGCACCGTCCCAATCGTCTAATTCCGTTGCATTGACTTTCGCGCGGCGCTAGTGTCGGCGCACAGCGCGGCGCAACCGGCGTCGCGCGGGTCATTGAAAGGGAGTTCGGATGCACGCTTCAACCACCCTCACCACCGGTCGGCGAGCGCCCTGTGTGCTGCTCGTGGCGGCCGTCACCACGTTCCTGATCATGCTTGCTCGGCCTTGGCGCAAGCTCGGCCGCGCGCGCCGATGGTCCCGGTGAAGGTACGTCGTGGGTCGTCACGCTTGGCGACTCGTACATCTCCGGCGAGGCCGGGCGCTGGGCTGGCAACACTAACGAAAGCTCCTCCAAGACAGACGCGCTCGGCGAAAGCGCCTACTACGACAACGCCGGGCACACTGCCGAACTAATTTCCGGATGTCATCGCTCGCAGTCAGCCGAGGCCTACATCGGTGGGGGCGTCAACGGTGACAACCTCGCCTGCTCGGGTGCGAAGACCTCCTCCTTCACTGGCGAAAGCGACTTCAAGCCGGGCCTTGACTTCTACAACTCCGGCGGTCACGAAGGCCAGGCCTTGATGCTCGAAAAATTCGCCAAAACACACAACGTGAAACTGGTGCCGATCTCGATCGGCGGCAACAACTTCAACTTTGCGAGCATCGTGCAGACGCTGCGTCGAGGACTTCCTATTGACCCCCGAATGGTGGCCCTCCTACTGCTCGCGAAGAAAAATCGGTGACCGAAAACTTCACCGACAGCAACGTGGCCAAACAGCGCACCGCGATCAAGGAAGCGGTCCTGAACGTCGCCAAAGCGATGACCAATGCCGGTTACTCGAGTACCCAGTACACGATCATGATGCAGAACTATCCCTCGCCGATTCCCAATGGCGAAGGCTTCCGCTACTCCCAGAAAGGCTATACGCGCCAAGAAGTGGGCGGTTGTGGTTTCTGGAACCACGACGCCACGAAGCCAACGCCACGATGCTGCCCACGATCGACAGCGCGGTCTTCAAAGGGGCCGAAGAAGCGAAACTCTCCAACCTGAAGACGATGGACATCTCATCGGCCTTCAACGGGCGGCGCCTGTGCGAAAAAGGCGTTGGGCTTGCTAGAGGAAGAGGGTCTCGCCTCCTGGAAATCGAGCGGCGCGGCCAACAAGACCGAGTGGATCAACCAGGTTCGCACGATCACGGGTCTGTTCCCGCCGTATGAAATCCAAGAAGACCTACACCCCAACTACTGGGCGCAACTTGCCTTGCGCAACTGCGTGACCCAGGCCTACAACGCGGGCACGCCGAAGAGTGGCACCTGCACGATCTCAGGCGAAGGACTCAACGGGCCGGTGAGCCGAACATGACGCTCAAATAGAGCACTGCCCCTGCCGCGCGCTCTCGCGCGGCGCGGCGCCGCGCTCGTGAGAGCCAACCCATTACCTGAACGGCTAGTCCAGGTTGAGCGTGGCGGTCGCGTCCCCAGGACCGGGGCGCCCGTCCCATTGCTAGTGTTGCTCGCCAGGTGCCCAACTTCGACGAGTGGCAGATCGAGTTGCACGGACGCCGCGCGGTCTATCGGATCGCCGGCGAGGGACCGCCCGTGGTGCTGGTGCACGGGATGCTCAACTCCTCCAGCCACTGGCAGGCGGTGGCGCTCGAACTGGCGGCGCGAACACACGGTCATCGCCCCCGACCTGATCGGCCACGGCGACTCGGCAGCGCCGCGGGGGGACTACTCGCTGGGCGCTCACGCGGCCAGCATCCGCGACCTGCTGACCGCTTTGGGCATCGAGCGCGCGACGATCGTCGGCCACTCCCTCGGTGGCGGCGTGGCGATGCAGTTCTTCTACCAATTCCCCGCCCGGGTGCAGCGCTTGGTGCTCGTCTCAAGCGGCGGTCTGGGGCACGAGGTGAGCCCGATGCTACGCACCGCTGCTTTGCCCGGGCATGTCCGGCGCGCTCTGTCGCTCGGCGGCCCATCCATGGCTGCTCGGCACGTTGTGGGGGACAGGCGCTCGCCTGCGGCGCATGGGTGTGCGCCACGGCGCCTACGTGCAGGCCGTCGCACGTGCCCTGCGTCCGCTCGAGCGCCCGCAGGCGCGCGAGGCCTTCCTGCAGACCTTGCGTGCGGTGATCGACGTGCGCGGCCAGCGTGTCAGTGCCACCGACCGCCTCTACCTGCTGGAGTCGATGCCCACGATGATCGTGTGGGGCGAGCGCGACAACACGATCCCGCTGGAGCACGGACGCCGGGCGCACGAGGCGATTCCCCACAGCTGCTTTCGCACACTGCCCGGAGCCGCTCATTTTCCGCATCTGGAACGCCCAGAGGCCTTGGCGGCGGTCTTGCGTGAATTCCTGCGATGAGACAGAGCCGTGCGAGATGGACGACGCCGACTGGGGTGCCCTGCTGTCCAGACACTCCACGCGCGAGCGCCGGCTCAGGAGCGTGGCGGCTTAGCCGTGGCGAGTGTCGACACCGTACAGCCGGACAGCACTCAGGCGCCGCCACCGCGCCTGAGCCGGGGCGGATCGCCACCGGTCATGCGCGGCTCGGTGCTGCTGCACACGCTGCGCTTCACGTTCGACCCCGACGGTTTCTTCTGGTCGGCATACCGTCGCTACGGCGACATTTTCATGCTGCGGATCTTGGGCCAGGAGTGGATCGCGATTGCGCATCCCGAGGCGGTCAAGGAAGTGTTCTCGCATGGGCCCGGGGAGTTGAACTCGGGCGAGGCCAATCAAGCGCTCAGTCCGGTGCTCGGTACACGCAACCTGTTGCTGCTCGACGGGGAGGAGCACCTGCACCGGCGTCGCATCGTCCTGCCTCCATTTCATGGGGAGCGCATGCGCGCTTACGAGCAGACGATCCGCGCGGCGGCCGCCAAGCAGATCGAGAGGTGGCCGCTTGGCGAGCCGGTGGTGGCGCTTGCGCGGATGCAGCAGCTCACCTTCGAAGTGATCATGCGCTGCGTGTTCGGAGTGGAGGAGGGCGAGCGCATAGGAGAGTTGGGTGAGGCCCTGCAAGGCATGATCTCGTGGGTCACCGACTCCTGGCGCGTTCTTTTCTTCTTCATCGTGGGCCCCGAGCGCCTCAACAGCGTGCCCGCGTTTCGTCGCCAACTGGCTCGTGTGGATCGGGAGATCCTCGCCGAGATCGCGCGCAGGCGCGCCTCGCCGGATCTCGAGGAGCGAGAGGACATCCTCTCGATGCTCGTCCAGGCCACCGACGAGGAGGGAAAGCACCTGACAGACGCGGAGTTGCGCGACGAACTAATGACGCTCCTGATCGCCGGGCACGAGACGACCGCCACCCTGCTCTCGTGGGCGATCCACGATCTCGCACGCGACCAGGTCGCCCAGCAGCGCCTGGCCGAGGAGGGAGGCGCTTTCTGCGACGCGGTTGTGGCCGAGGAGTTGCGTCTGCATCCGCCCACGGGCGGGCTGGCGCGGAGGCTGCGCGAGCCGCTGTCGATCGGCGGCTATGAGTTGCCAGCGGGCACTGACCTGGTCCCTGTAACATTGCTGGTTCACCGCCGCGCCGACGTCTATGAGGATCCCTGGACGTTCAAGCCGGAGCGCTTTCTCGACACTAGGCCTCCGGCCGGTGGCTGGTTTCCATTCGGTGGGTCTGTGCGCCGCTGTATCGGCGCCTCATTTGCGCAGTTCGAGGCGAAAATTGTGCTGGAGGAGCTGACCAAAGCGCTCGTGCTCAGTCCTGTTGAGCGCCGAGCTGAGCGCACTGGCCGACGAGCGATCGTGCTGGTGCCGTCGCGTGGCGCTCGGGTCGTGGCACTGCAGCGCTGAAGCGGTCGCAAATGGGTACCCAATTGCTGGGTTTAGACCTTCCGCCGGGCTGCAAAGCTGTCGCGGTCATGCGAATTCATTCTGTCTATCTGCATTCCGGCGCACGGTGGTGTACAGTGGCCGCACTTCAGTGTAAGTCCAACTTTGGATATCGCCGAAGCTAATTCAAAGGGACGAGTGAGGATTTCCGGGACGGCGGTTCGTGGTCACTCGTCAAGCGACGACTGGGAGGGGCAGCGTGGCGGGTCTTCGTGGACTGGGCAGGTTCGGGCCTGGCGGTATGGAAGCGCGTGCGCGAATCGTTCGTGTGTTGGGCACGCTGGCGGTCGGCGGTCTCTCGCTAGCGCTGGGCCCGATAGCCTCGGCAAGCGCTTCTTCATTCACATGGGCCGGCGGCTCCCCCGGCCGCAGTGAAAGCGCCGCCCATTGGTCTGCCGGGGCGAACTGGGAAGGAGACACCGCTCCGACTACCTCGCAGGCGGTTGAAACCATGACCTTTCCGCACCTGACAAGCAGCGAATGTACGTCTAAACCCGAGACGGACACCTGCTATCTGACCCTTAACGATCTTGATGGTCTGACCGTGGGTTCGTGGCAGCTCGACGATGCAGACGACTACCTCTTGGCCGGGGAAAAGATGGCGCTCGGAAGTGGCGGGCTTGTGGCGACGTCCTCCAGTGGCACGGGCCCCGCAGGATCGTTCATGGAGATGCCGCTTGAACTTAGTTCTTCGCAGAAGTGGAGCCTCGCCAATCGCAGCGGAGGGCAGATTGAGGAAAACGGGTCTGCTGATGGGCGGTGAAGTGACGGGGCAGGGAAGCGAATTGACGGTTGAATTGACGGGCGGGCCGGCGCTGATCCTCGAAAACAGCACCGAGGTTGGCCCTGTAACGCTCGAAGGGGCGAACGCTTCGGGAGAGCATATCGACAATGGTCTGGTACTCCTTGAAGAAGGTGAACTCAACTCTGAGGATCGCCAGTCGGTCAATCTGCGCGATATCTACTTTGCGGGAACCGGCACAGTTGGTGCGTTGACAACGAATAACGCGACCCTCGCTGTGGGGGATGAGGCCGACCCGGCTGGCGGTCTCCAAGCCTCAAGCGTAACGCTGGATTCGACCACTGGTGTCATCTTCGAAATCATGGGCAGTGGAGCGACTGCACAGGTTGACTATTCGCAGATGGTCTCCGCGGGTCAAGTCGACCTGGCGGGCCCGATCTTGGTGCTTGTTGGCAAGCCATCGGAAAATGCCCCCTGTCCGGTTCTCAGCCCCGGGCAGAAATACACGTTTGTCTCGACGAGTGGAACCTTGTCTGGCGTGTTCTCCAATGCCCCCGAAGGTGGTCCGGAAATATCGATTGACTTCACTAGCGGCTGCAGCCATTCGTCGCAGACAATGCGGATCAGCTACAACCGCACAGGCGGCACGGAGACGGTCACCGGGACGGTGGAAGCGCAAGTGAAGGAAAGGCAGGAACACGAAGCTCAAGAACGAGAAGCTCACGAAGGAGAAACCCACGAACGGGAAGCCAAACAGAAAGAAGAAGCGACCCGAAAATCGATAGAAGAAGGTTCCAAAAAAATAGCGGAAGAAGCGGCGACCGCGGAAGTGGCCGCCATCAAGAAGAGCGAAGAAGAATCGGCTGCCTTGATTGCCAGAAAACATCAGGAAGAAGAAGTGTTTGATTTAGCAACCAAAGAGCTGCTAGAAGGTTCAGCCGTCGGCGGGGTGACCCTCGACGGGTCCGTCATCGCCGTTGAAAGTGGTGGCGCAAGGGTCAAGTTGACCTGCACCGCGACGGGCGGATGCGGCGGCAAGCTGACACTCAGCGCCAAGGGTATGACCAAGAAGGGGAGGAAAGCGAAGACGGAGACGATCGGAACAACCAGCTTCTCGATACCGCGAAGCGTAACCACGACAGTCAGGCTCGCGCTCAACGCGTCAGGCAAGGCGCTGCTGGGTGCCAATCACGGGCGGCTAACCTCTACGCTCTCACTTCTGAAGTCTTTGCCCAAACCCTCGCAAGCGCGCACCTACACTGTGCATCTCGTGCAACGGACGATACGTGGTAGATCTAAGAAATGACCTTGTCTAAAAGTCAGATCTCATGCTGAGGGCTTCCACTTAATCGAGCAGCCCACAGGCGTCGTTTCCGCCGTGTCTGGTTGACGTCCCTCGAGCACGGCATCGAGCGCGGCACGAAGGTGGCTTGCGTTCTGGGAGGGGTCTTCGTAGTCAGCGTCAGGAGCGCCTCTGTAGCGCAGGACACCGTCGGCGTCGAGCACGAACACGTCGGGTGTCGTCTTTGCGTCATAGGTGTGGGCGACGGCTTGGGTCTCGTCGCGCAGATAGGGGACACCATCGAACTCGCCGGCCTGCACGCGCGCGTTCATCGCCTCCAGCGAATCGCGCGGGTAGCGCTCGGCGTCGTTGGAGTTGATCGCGAGCATCTTGACCCCCTTCGTCGTGTAGTCGCGGGCGACAGCCCCGATCCGCTCGTGCCAAGCGAGCGCGTAAGGACAGTGGTTGCAGGTGAATACGACCACCGTGGCCGGAGCGCCGCCGGGACTGTGCATGGCGCCTGAGGTGTCGGGCAGGCTGAAGCTGGGGGCTGGCTCGCCGGTCTGGGGCATGTTCGTCCTTATCTGTTGGGGGACCCGGTTGGGGTCGCGGGGTCCGAATTTGCGGGGTCGTCCTGCTTGGCGTGGGCGGCGAGCAGCGCCTCGTGGACGTCAGCGGGGTCGGGCGTCGCGGAGATGCGCCCGTCGCGACGATGGTAGATGCGGCAACTCAGGCTGTAGGGCTCGCCCTCGGCAGGCTGGATGTCGTGCCCGTCGATCCGGATCGTGGGCGAGCCGACGAAGCGCTCGCGCTTCGCGTCGACCTCGTCGCGGACCTCGCTTACGAGCACGGTGCTCGGGTCGAGTCCCAACTCGCGCATCGCCTCGTGCAAGTCGGCAAGCGCCTTGGGATGGGAGGGACATCCTTGCCAGAACAGCAACTCGACGGTCATTTGGGGGGCCGAACCATCAGGCGCAACGGCGGGCTGCCGGCGAAGCGGATTTCTTGCTGCAGCTCGAAGCCGAGGCGCTCGTACAGTGCGGCGTTGCGCTCGCTTGAGGCCTCCAAATAGGCGGGCAAGCGTTCCGCGTCGCAGCGCTCCAAGGTGGGCCCCATCAGCTGGCTGCCGAGGCCTTGGCCTTGGGCGGCGGGGGAGACGCCGATGTAGGCAAAGTAGTAGTGCGGTTCGCGCAGGTGACGCCGCTCGATCTGGGCCAGCAGACCAGCGGGACGGTCCACGCGCGCCCCGAAGCAGAGCCCTTGCAGCATGACCAGATGCGGTGGCGTGCTCCAGGCTTTCGGCGGCAGCGCCAGGGCCGCGCCGTTCAGAGCGTCGACCGTCCAGGCGGACCCACGCGGAAGCACCAGATGCCTCAGCTCGAACGCGAAGAAGCGGCGCAGCCTTCCGTGCCGGCGTTGCCTGCCCGGCATCAGCCAGCTGAAGACCGGATCTTCCATAAAGGCTTCTGCAAGCGCTTGGGAGAGTTGGCCGATCTCGTGTTCGGTAGCCCTACGTGGATCGGTGGGGTGGGGTGGGGAGGGTAGGTTCGTACGTGCTGGCGGAGAGTCGGCGGGTCGCACGTTCGGCGAGGGCATATAAGTTTTATACCGCTCCCCCGAACCAAAAACGGTGATGTCGCAATACCGCCAGACATTCGCGTCGTCGTAAGTCAGACTGGAAGGCGTGATCGAGGACTTCGAGCTTTGCTACCAGGCCGCCAGCTCACGCGACCCCCGCTTCGACGGGTGGTTCTTCACGGCTGTCACCTCGACTGGCATTTATTGCCGGCCGAGCTGTCCGGCGATGACACCCAAGCGTGAGCATGTGCGCTTCTACCCGTCGGCCGCCGCGGCCCAGCAGGCTGGCTTCCGGGCGTGCAAGCGCTGCCGCCCAGACGCCGCGCCCGGCTCCCCGGAGTGGGACGGGCGCGCTGACGTGGTGGCCAGGGCGATGCGGCTGATCGGCGACGGCGTCGTCGACCGCGAGGGCGTGCCAGGCTTGGCAGCGCGGGTGGGCTACAGCGTGCGCCAGCTACAACGCATGTTGCTAGCTGAGGTGGGCGCCGGGCCGGTCGCGATCGCGCGAGCTCAGCGAGCCCAGACAGCGCGAGTCTTGATCGAGACGACCGCGCTGACGATGACCGAAGTGGCTTTCGCGGCGGGTTTCTCCAGCGTGAGGCAGTTCAACGAGACGGTCAAGTCCGTCTTCGCCACGGCGCCTTCTGAGCTGCGCAAGCGTGCTCGTCCCCGCGGCGCGGCTAGCGACGCCACACGCTCGCGTGGTGAGCGTGGCCGGGGAGAGCTCACGCCCGTCCCTACCCCGGGCGTCTCTGCCGGTGTGGGAGCCTCAGGCTCGATTCTGCTGCGACTCCCCTTTCGCAGACCGTTGTGCCCGGACAACCTGTTCGGCCATCTTGGCGCCACGGCCGTGCCAGGCGTGGAGGAGGTTGTGGGGGACACGTACAGGCGCACATTGCGCTTGGCGCACGGACCGGGCATCGTTGAGCTGACGCCGAACGCCGATCATGTTGCGTGTCGCATGACGCTCTCCGATCTGCGCGACCTCACGACGGCGACCGCACGTTGTCGCTGGCTGCTTGACCTCGATGCCGATCCTCAGGCCATCGATGAGCTGCTCAGCGCGGACCCGGACTTCGCGGCGAGCGTCGCTGTGGCTCCGGGGCGTCGAGTACCGCGCTGTGTCGATGGCGCAGAGATGGCAGTGCGGGCGGTACTCGGCCAACAGGTCTCGACCGCAGCGGCTCGCACGCACGCCGCCCGCATCGTGGACCAATGCGGCGAGCCGCTTGAGGATCCGCGCGGCGGGCTGACTCATCTCTTTCCCGAGCCACAAGCGCTCGGCGAGGTGCGCCTGGCGATGCCGTCCGCACGCACGCGCACACTGCGGGCGCTTGTGGACGCTCTATCTCACGGACGCTTGTCGCTCGATCCCGGTTGTGACCGTACCGAGGCGCTCTCGATCCTCTCGGACTTGCCGGGTTTCGGTCCCTGGACAACCCAGGTGATCGCGATGAGGGCGCTCGGCGACCCCGACGCGTTTCCCGTCACCGACCTCGGCGTGCGCCGCGCCGCGGAAGCTTTGGGCTTGCCGTCTGCGCCCGTGGCGCTCACCGCGCACGCGGAGCGCTGGCGACCTTGGCGGGCCTACGCGGTGCAGTATCTGTGGTCGGTCACGCCGCATCCGATCAACTACTGGCCTTCGTCCCCCGATACAACCCACCCACTCAAGGAGGCAGCATGACAGCGACGATTGCATCGCCCTCGACCATCTTCGCCACGATCGACAGTCCAATCGGCGTATTGACGCTGACCTCCGAGGACGGTTCGCTCACCGGCATCCAGATGCACGAGCAGCGCCACCTCAAAGAGGTCCCGGCCGGCTACCGTCGTGACGATCCGGGACTTGCGTACGCGGCGGAGCAGTTGAATGCGTACTTCGCCGGCGAGCTGCAAGATTTCGATTTGCCGACCACGATGCATGGAACGGAGTTCCAGCGCCGCGTGTGGGCGGCCCTGTGTGAGATTCCCTACGGGGAGACGATCAGCTACGGCGAGCTAGCGCGCTGGGTGGGTAACCCCAAAGCCTCGCGCGCTGTCGGTCTGGCCAACGGGCGCAATCCGGTCGCGATCGTGGTGCCCTGTCACCGGGTGATCGGAGCCGACGGTTCGCTCACCGGCTATGGGGGAGGGCTCGAGCGCAAGGTGTGGCTGCTCGAGCACGAGGCCTCCAACCGGCCCGGTACCCAGGGACGCCTGGAGATGGGGTGAAGATCCTCTGGTGCCGGTGCGACTGACTGCTTCTAGAGCCCAAGCTCGCGCAGCGCGACCCGAGCCGCACCCACGCCGCACATACCGTGCACTCCTCCACCTGGCGGCGTCGAGGCGGAGCACAGGTAGATGCCTGCCAGCGGTGTTCTGTAGGGGTGCAAGCTGGGCATCGGCCTAAAGATCGTCTGTCGCAAGGTGGCCGCGCCCGAGTTGATGTCGCCGCCTACGTAGTTGGGGTTGTGGCGTTCGGTGTCGATCGCGTTGACGCAGTTGCGCGCGAGCACCAGATCGCGAAAGCCGGGGGCGAAACGCTCGATCTGGGCCTCGATGCGATCGCTCATGTCGACGGTCGAGTTGCTCGGTACATGACAGTAGGCATAGAAAGTTTGCTTACCTTGGGGAGCTCGCGTGGGGTCGACCACTCCGGGCTGCACCGCGATGCAGAAGGGACGCTCGGAGTGGCGCCCGGCGGCGACGTCGGCCTCGCTGCGCGCGATCTCCTGCAAGCTTCCGCCGATGTGCAGCGTGGGCGTCTCCCTGCACTCTTCGGCTAGCCAAGGCGCCGGTCCAGCAAGCGCCCAGTCCATCTTGAAGACGCCTGGTCCGTAGCTGAAGCGACGCATCGCCCTCTCGTAGCGAGCCAGAAGCCCTGTGCCTGTGAGATCGAGTAGTTGACGGGGTGTGACATCGAGCAGCTTAACTCTCGCGGGTGGCAGCTCGCCGAGGTTCTCGATGAAGCGGCCGGTGTGTATCTCCCCGCCGGCCGCTTCGATCTCGCCCACCAAGGCCTCGGCAACACGCGAGCTTCCTCCCTCGACCACTGGCCAGCCGATGGCGTGGGCCAGTATCCCCAACAAGAGGGCGAAAGCGCCCGTGCCGGGGGCGTCAAGCGGTCGCATCGAATGAGCGCCCAAGCCCGCAAGTAGTGCCTTTGCCTGCTCGCTTTGAAAGCGGCGAGCCAATAGCGCGACCGGCCAAAGTCCGCGCAAGCCAAAGCGCGCCATCGCGAGCGGGTGAGCCGGAGGGGAGAGCATCGGCGCGAGCACACTCGGCACGATCTTGGCGGTGTTGCGAACCGGTGCGGCAAACAGGCGCCGGTAGGCGGCCGCATCTGCCCCGAGCGCCGCTGCGGTGTCGGCGACCGAAGCCGTCACGATGGCCGCTCGCGCACCATCAAGCGGATGGGCGAAGGCGATCCGCGGTGTCTTCAGCACCACCTCCCGCAGAGGCGTCTGCGTGAAGAAGGGCGAGGCAGCGAGCAAGGGGTGGACGGTTGAGCAAACATCGTGCTTGAAGCCGGGCAGCGTCAATTCCTGAGTGCGGCAACCCCCACCGGGAGTATCGGATCCCTCATAGACGTGTACCGCAAGACCCTTGCGCGCGAGCGTCACCGCGGCCGCCAACCCGTTGGGGCCAGACCCGAGGACGATCGCATCGGGTGCGCTCTTGCTCGCGCTCACTGGCTACTCCTGGATCGTTGCCTGTGAGTGGAGCCAGGCTGTGCGCTCACAGTCGCAGTATCGCGTCCTGTTCGGCCAACGTCACCTTGGGGGTGCTCTCGTAGCGGCGCGCCAGCTCGTCCAAAGCCTTATCAGTGCGGTCCGGGCGGTGATGGAACAGCACCACCGTGCGGGTTCCGGCTCGACTGCCCAGCTTGACCGCGTAGTCACAGATTGCGTGTCCAAAACGTCCTTCGTTGGCGAGCTCCTCGGGCGTGAGCAACTGCGCGTCGTGGGCAAGTGCGTCGGCGCCTGCCGCGAGCTCCAACGCGGCCTCGTGATACTCGCCGCAGCCATCGGGTCCTGTCCCGAGCGAGGTGGGACAGTGGTCGGGCATGTAGGTAAAGGTCGAATGACCGTCGCTCACGCGGTATCCGAACGTGCGCCCGCCCTTGTGAGGGATCTCGCGCGCGAGCACCTCAAAACCCTCACACTCCCATGTGCCGGGGATCGAGTTCGCGAATGTCCATGCTCCTCGCAACTGGCTTGGGGTCATCGGAAAATGTGGTGGCGACATCGCCCGTTCGAGCACCGCCTCGGCTGGGGAGCCGTCCTCCTGGGCGGGCAGCATCAGCCTCACCCGCGAATGCTCGTGATCGCCGGCTGAGAAGAAAGGCAGCCCCTGCACGTGATCCCAATGCAGGTGACTGAGGAGAATCGTGCCCTGGAAGGGCCGCTCGCCGAGCAGCGCGGTGATGCTCCTGATTCCGGTGCCCGCATCGAGGATGAGCGTGGGCGCGTCATGGTCGTCGTGGGCGATCGCGATACACGAGGTATGCCCGCCATAGCGCAGGAATTCGGCTCCCGGCGCCGGGGTGGAGCCCCGCACTCCGCACAGGTGCACCCTCACGAGACGCTAGCCCCGCACGGGCTGCTTGAGGCTACCCATCGTGCCACTGCCGCATAGCGGCGGGAGCTTACCAGCGTGACGAACGTGCCAGCCAAGATTCTGTGCAGACCTCAGCAATGCTGCGCAGGGGTCGAGATAACCATGTCCGCCGGCACCACCGGCGAGCGTGACCCGAACAACCGGGCAAAGGTCAGGAGTCCTGATGTTCGCACGAGCCGCTGCGCTTTCCGTTGTCATGTCTGTCGGGATACTCGCATGGGCAGCGTCGGCCTACGCCGACCCAGTGCCCACCCCTCAGCCCGCGCAACTAGGTCTGGTCTCCGCCCCCGCGCAGCTGCAGTTCGGCGAAGTCGCAATCCACTTTGGCGCCAGCACACAGCAGAGCGTCACATTCTCCAATGAATCGCTCTCGGCGGTGAGCCTGGCGCCGGCTAAAATCGACGGTGATACCTCCTCCGATTTCCAGGTCGTCTATGACGAATGCGCCAATCAGACGGTCTGGCCGGGCGGAGGATGCAGGGTTGAAGTGCGCTTCCAGCCGCAAGGGCTCGGCGAAGCCGTCGCAACGCTGAGCGTCGAATCGCTCGGCGGGGAAGGCACGATTGAAGTTCCACTCCTGGGTGCTGGGATCACAGGCACGCTCTCGGCCAACCCCAACCCCGTGGGGTTCTCGGCGATCCCATATACGCGCGGTGAACGCGAAGAAAGCCAAAGCGAGGATCAACAGATTAACGTCGAAGCGCACGAAGCCGGGGTGCAGATCGAATCGCTCGGCATCACCGGGCCCGATGCCTCTTCCTTCTCAGTGCAATACGGCGACTGCGAAAACGATCAGCTCGGAGCTAACAACTGGTGCGACGAGGATGTCCGCTTCCAGCCCGTCTCGCCCGGACCCAAGCACGCCCAGCTCGTCATCAAGAGCGACGCGTCGGGCGGCACGAAGGTTGTGCCGCTGGAAGGCGAAGGTCTGTTCGGCCCCAACGTGGATCTCAGCTCCAGCGAATCGCAGCTGGGCGAAGTGCCGCTTGGGACGGCGGCCTCGCACACGTTCACCGTCACCGATAGCGGCGACTACCCCCTGTTCATCCAGCAGTCGTTTCTCGTGTCGGGTACGCCCAAGATGTTCCCGCTCCTGTCCAACACCTGCGCTCCGAAGATCGTCATGCCCGGTGCGTCCTGCGAGTTCACTGTCGGCTTCGAACCGGCCACGCTGGGCGAGAAGGACGCTTCACTGATCTTCATCACGAATGCCACACCACAGATTAACGTGCTGGGTGTCAACGGTATAGGAGTGGCTCCCGCGTTCGTTCCACTCGCCGAAGGCCTCGGAGCGGAGGCGTCCTCGCGCTCTTCGTCTCCCGAGCCCAAAGACGCCGGCGCGGCGCGCAAACACCTGTTGGCGTTCACGCAAGCATCGCGTCTAGACATCTTGACTGGGAGGGTGACAGTCGATACCGGCATCGATGCGCAATGTCCGGCACGCACTGCGAGCTGCCAAACCGAGAGCATTATCACCGCTCGTGGATTGCGTGGCCGGTCCAAGTCGACCGCGCAAGACGTTGGTCGCATCGCCGTCCTACTCGGGTCTCGCGTCGCGAGTTTGCGCGGGGGAGAACACGTTGACGTGAGCATCCCTTTGACTCATAGCGCGGTTGCGCTGCTCAAGCGAGACGGACATCTGAGGGCGACGATCGCGATGGTGATCCGCTCGGGTGGGCGGATCATTGCCGAGCGGGCTCGCACGGTCACGCTAGCGGCCTGAGAGGCACCCTCTAGCATCGAAGCTGGCGGCAGCCGATGAGTCTGAACTTCGCGATCTCACAGCACTTCCTCGACGACCGCGGACAGCGGGCCGGGTTCATCCTGCTTGGCTTCTTTCTCGCCTCGTTCCTGTTCATCCGCACCAGCGCGCGGCTGATCCGCAACCCCAAAATCAGTTGGTGGCCCGGTAGCGTCACCACAAAAGGGGGCCTGCACCTGCACCACCTGGTGTGGGGGATTGTGCTCATCCTGGTCTCTGGTTTTCTGAACTTCGTGCTGCGCCCAGGCAGTCCAGGCGTCGAGATCCTCGCGGCCATGTTTGGGATCGGCGCGGGTTTGACCTTGGACGAGTTCGCGCTTTGGATCCACCTCGAAGACGTCTACTGGTCCCAGGAGGGCCGTGTCTCGATCGACGCTGTCGTCATCGCGACGCTCCTTGGGGGTCTGATTGTGTTGGGTATCGCGCCGTTTGACCTGTCCAATCGCGCGACCCCGATCGAGTCGCTGGTGTTGGTGATCGTGATCGATCTCATCTTCTCTTCTTTGGCGATCCTCAAGGGGAAGCCGATGCTAGGCCTATTGGGAGTGTTCGTGCCCGTCTTCTCGATCGTTGGCGCGTTTCGCCTGGCCGCTCCGTCCTCACCCTGGGCCCGGCGACGCTATCCGCCTGAGGGGCACCGTATGACGCGCTCGCGGGCGCGCTACAAGCGTGTGCGCGAACGCAGGCGTAGGCTCATAAACGCGATCGGTGGCGCGCCGAGTCAGACGGTCGAGGAAGAGTCCTAGGACGGACTGCTTCCGGTCACAAGGGCCTGTCTGGGGCCACGACTCGACACTCGAGAGTCATGAAGCAGGCGCGGCTCAGGCGAGCTGGCCGTATTGCGATTCGGCTGTGGGGCGCTCGAACAGAGCGCGCAAGGTCCAGTTGACGATGCTGATGATGATCGACGCGAGTACCGCCCACCAGAAGGTCGCGATTGTGAATTGGGGCACGATCCAGTGGGTCAGGTAGAGCATCAGCACGTTGAGCAGGAAGTAGAAGATCCCGAGCGTCACGATGATGAACGGGATCGAGAGGATCGCCAAGACGGGCTTCAAAAAGAAGTTGACCACCGTGAAAACGAAGCCGGCGATCAACAGTGCCCACCACTCGCTGCCATAGCTCAAGCCGGATAGCAGCCAGGTCGCCACGAACAGCGCCACGGTGTTGAATGCCCACGTGATCGAAAGTCGCCGAAGCATCGTTCTATAGCTTAGGCGAGATGCTCCCGGGGGGAAGGGCGCAGGCCGCCACGGGCGCATCCTTGCGGAGCCCGTATGAGTCACGCCCTGGCCTCTGGATAGGCCCGAGTTACACGTTGCAGACGCGGCGGCCGATCTGAGGATCCTGCGGATAGCCGGCCGAGTCCCAGAACGCGCCGGCCACAGGATCGTCGTAAGCGACTAGCGCGGTTATCCGCTCAGCGCCTCGCTGGCGTAGATGAGCCTCGCCTGCTCGTACGAGCGCGAGGCCAATGCCGCTTCGGCGATGCTCGCGATCTACGGCGAGGCGATAGAGATTGCCTCGCCAACCATCCCAGGCGGCGATAAGCACTCCCACGACCCGACGGCCGACCGTCGCGATCAGCAAAGTCCCCGGCGATTCCAGAACTAGGCGTTCCAGATCCTCCGGAAGATCAGGAGTGCTTGCATGCTCGCTGCGTGCTTGCTCCCACAGATCGAGGACCAACGGCACATCGTCGATCCCGGCGACCCTGATGTCTATTTGCTCGGTAGTCAAGCGGCAAGAATAGAGTGTTGACGACGGCGATCATTTCGTCATACTGGCGAGTCGGGGGTTCCAGATGATCTCCCACAAATGTCCATCCGGATCGCGAAAGTAACCGGAGTAGATTCCCCACGGACGTTCGTGCGCCTGATCGGTAAGCGTGGCACCTGCTGCTTGGGCTTGGGAAAGTACGGCGTCGACCTCCGCAGCGCTTGCAACCGCGTGTCCGATACTGAACTCGCCGGTCTTCGACGGTCCAAGCGGGACATTGGCGTCCTTCGCAAGCTCCGAGCGGGGGTAAAGGGACAGCAAAAGTCCGTCTCGTAGCTTGAACAGCGCCGTAGCTCCGGCCGGATTGACCTCGTCGCCAACGAATTCCTCGCCGATCACCCCGCTCGATTCCAGCCCCAGTCCATCTTGGTAAAAGGTAAGCGCTCGCTCCAGATTGGCGACCGCGAGTGTGATGATGTCGATGTGAGGTTCCATCTCCTGCAAAAGCGATCGCAGGTGGTCGCTTGACGACGCACCGTAGCGCAGAAAGGCTCAGAATTGCTCGAGCATCGCGCCTGGCAATTTGCTGGCGCCGATCGGCTGAGCTGCCCTGCAGTTGGTTGTGCGGAAGGCTCCTATAGTGGGCTCAGTTGTGTGCTCAACAAAGGAGCCTGCTGTGGACGTCGAGATCTGGTCTGACATCGCATGCCCGTGGTGCTACATCGGTAAGCGTCGTTTCGAAGCCGCTCTGGAGCGGTTCGAGCACCGCGATGAGGTCAATGTGACTTGGCGTAGCTTCGAGCTCGACCCCGACGCGCCGTACGAGCGCATCGGCGATCGCGCAGAGCGTTTGGCGCAGAAGTACGGAATGACCGTCGAGCAGGCACGTGAAGCCGAGCAGCGACTGACGGGTGTGGCGAGGGGCGAGGGCCTTACCTTCCGCTTCGACATCGCTCGCAGCGGCACGACTTTCGACGCCCACCGCCTGGTGCATCTGGCTGAGGCCCATGGCTTGCAGGATGCGATGAAGGAGCGACTGCTGCAGGGGTACTTCACGGAAGGCGAGCTGATGTCAGATCACGACATGCTCGTGCGGATGGCCCTCGAAGTGGGGCTTGAGGAGCAGGAGGTTCGCGAGCTTCTCGCCGGCGATCGCTACGCCGATGAGGTTCGTGCGGATGAGCGCACCGCCGGTGAGCTTGGGATCAACGCCGTGCCGACATTCGTCGTCGATCGTAAGCTCGGTGTATCCGGCGCCCAACCGCCGGATGCGCTGTTGGATCTGTTGCGCCAGGGATGGGCCAAGCGCAGCCCTGCATCTGCACTCGCCTAGGATGGTCTCCATGGCGATCTTCGAGAACCTCAGCGGGCTGGACGGCACTCCCTTGGACGAGAGCGTGCTGCAGGGACGCACGGTGTTGGTGGTGAACGTCGCCTCGCGCTGCGGACTGACTCCCCAGTACACGGGCCTGGAGCAGCTGCAGGAGCGTTACGGCGAGCGCGGCTTCACGGTGCTTGGCGTGCCTTGCAACCAGTTCGGCGAGCAGGAGCCTGGCAGCGCGGATGAGATCCAGACGTTCTGCTCGACTACCTACGACGTTAGCTTCCCAATGACGGAGAAGCTCGAGGTCAATGGGCCGGCCCGCCATCCGCTCTACGGCACGTTGACCTCCTTCGCAGACGAGGCGGGCGAGGCGGGCGACGTGCAATGGAACTTCGAGAAGTTCCTCGTCTCCGCCGATGGAAGGCCGGTGGCGCGCTTTCGCCCGACGGTGGAGCCGGAGTCCCAGGTGCTGGCCGAGGCGATCGAGTCGGAGCTTGCCTCCTGATGGCCTCTACACCTGCTTTGAGCGCGCCGGCGGCTGACGCTCCGTTCGTGCACACGACGATCGAGCGTCGGGAGCTGGGCGAGCGTGACGTGGCGATCGACGTGAAGTACTGCGGTATCTGCCACAGCGATATCCACCAGGTCAAGGACGAGTGGGGCGGCTCGATCTACCCGATGGTGCCCGGCCACGAGATCGCGGGCGTGGTCACTGCCGTCGGCGGCGCCGTGGAGAAGCTGTCCGTCGGCGACCGCGTGGGCGTTGGCTGCCTGGTGGACTCGTGCGAGGAGTGCGAGTACTGCAAGGCGGGCGAGGAGCAGTTCTGCACGAAGGGCGCAGTTTTGACTTACAACGGCCGAGACTACGACGGCGAGCCGACGTATGGCGGCTACAGCCAGCGGATCGTGGTGAAGGATCGCTTCGTGGTCCGCATTCCGGACAGCATTGAGTTGGAATACGCCGCTCCGCTCCTGTGTGCCGGGATAACGACGTATGTACCGCTGAAGCACTGGCACGTGGGCGATGGGACGAGGGTGGCAGTGATCGGCATGGGCGGCCTGGGACACGTGGGCGTGCAGCTCGCGGCGGCGATGGGCGCCGATGTGACGGTGCTGAGCCAGACACTGAGCAAGAAGGACGACGGCCTGCGCTTCGGTGCAAAGCATTACTACGCGACCTCTGACCGTGCCACATTCAAGGAGCTGGCATCGAGCTTCGACATGATCCTGAACACGGTCTCTGCGAACCTGGACGTGGACGCATACCTACGCCTGCTGCGCGTGGACGGCACGCTGGTCAATGTGGGCGCGCCCTCGGCGCCGGACAAGTTTCGAGCCTTCTCGCTGATCAGCGCCAGGCGCAGCCTTGCGGGCTCCTCGATCGGCGGCCTGTCAGACACCCAGGAGATGCTCGACTTCTGCGCCGAGCACGGCGTCAAGCCGGCGATCGAGCTGATCGGCGCGAACGAGGTCGGCGACGCGTATGACCGCGTCGTTGCGCAGCGACGTGCGCTACCGCTTCGTGATCGACGCCGCGACTATCGGCTAGCGTGGCTTGAAGGCTTCCTCGCACCGGGCGCGGAAGCTAGTGATGGAGCCAATCGAAGTTATGCGGACCGGGGCGTTCTAGCCACGCCATCTCCCATGGCTCCGAGTAGATCCACGCAAGCGCGCCATGCTGTCTCTGATAGGCGGCTACGCGTGCTCTTGAACAGCGTGAACAACTCCGCGCCGTGTTCTGAGAGCAGGGTGTGATTGTGGGCGAGGGCGTCGAGCTCATTCGCTGCCGTGATCTCTAGGAAGGCACCTACCTCGCGCCGTGATGGGGTGTGCACGCGACCTGTGAACCGGTCGCGGAAGGCCACTGGTCCGTCGTCCGCGAGCAGCGGGTAAACCGCAGCTCGATCGCAGCTGCAATACAGATAGACGAGCTCCTCTGCCGTCGAACCGATCAGCTCTACCAGCGTTCGTCGATCGGTGACATCGACCATTGCATGATCGAAGCCGTCGGTTCCGTAGCAGGCATGGCACAAACCAGCCATTTGGATGGTTTCGTCTGCGCCCCAGTCCGACAACAGCATTGAGACGCGGCACAGGTGTTCATAGAGGGTGCCTCCCGGATGGGACAAGCGATCCGCCTCGCGTGAGCGCAAAAACGTATCCACTTGCTTTCGCTCGACCGTAGTCATCGAGCGACGTCGCCGGTCAGCGTCGGGGATGTGTGCGGCGCATGCGTATCGAGCCATGCGCAGATTGCCGCAGTGAACGCGTCGTTGTTGTCGCCGGCGACCATGTGACCCGCGTGCGGGACCTCGGTCATAGTGGCGGTCGGTGCGAGCTCGATGAAGTCGCGCGCAATGGCGGCGCTGAGCACCTCGCTGTCAGCGCCGCGGACGAGCAGGCAGGGCTGGCGTAGCCGTAGGGCGGCGTTCGTCAGGCGCTCAGAGAGCTGAGCTTGATTGTGGATGAGTGGGCGGGCCCAGGTCAAGATCTCTGGGTCCCAGTGCCAGATCCAGCGTCCGTCGTCGTTGCGTCGGAGGTTGTGGCGCAAACCACTCGTGTCGCGAGGGCGCGCACGTTGAGGAAGATAGGAGGCGACCGCGTCGGCGGCGTCGGACAGAGTGGCAAAGCCATCCGGATGTTCACCCATAAAGCTCACAATCCGTCCCCCACCGCGCGGTTGGAAGCGATGAGCAACGTCGACAAGGACCAGTCCGGCGGCGGGCGCCGCTGGTGACTCCGTGAGTGCCAGCAGGGCAGCGATGCCGCCAAGCGAGGCTCCGATCACGATCGGGTCGCCCGCGATCGAAGAGGTCAAGGCTCGCACGTCGGCAGTGAAGTCCTCGAGTGCATATGCCGGGGGTCTGGGGTGGGTGCTCTCGCCGTGTCCGCGCAGATCGACTGTGATCGCATGCCAGCCAGCGTCTGCGAGGTTCGTGGCGGTGGTATGCCACGCGTGTCGCGTCTGTCCACCGCCGTGCAACAGGAGCACGACAGGAGCATCGGGGTCCCCGAACGTGTCCGCGGCCAGGTGGATGCCCGGCGCCACGTCGAACAGGACAGCGGCTCGCGTCACCGTGACCCACGCCCCTTTTTTCGTGCCAGCGGCGCGGACAGCTCCGTAGCCCAGTCCTCGCATGCGCCCGCGGCGAACACCACGTCGACCGCGAAGCGCACCCGTCTGCGAAACGCCGCATCTGAGATCTCGCCCGCTGCCCACTGACGCAACGCGCCGCCGCATGCCGTCGCGATGTGCCCGACGAGCGCCTCGACGTGAAGTTCGGGTCTGAGCATCCCGCTCGCCTGCCCCCGGCGCAACGCGGCCCGCAATCGCGGGACCGGGTTCTCCTGAAGCAGCGAGCCGCTGCGCTCCCAGCTATTGACGAGATGCCTGAAGACGGCTGCGTCGGCGATGAACAACTCGGCCGTATCACTCACGATCCTGCGTGC
This sequence comes from uncultured Solirubrobacterales bacterium, assembly GCA_963788715.1. Lineage (GTDB taxonomy): Bacteria > Actinomycetota > Thermoleophilia > Solirubrobacterales > Solirubrobacteraceae > Palsa-744. Next base: position 38,131 of record CAWBID010000039.1, on the reverse strand, counting down.
CTGCTCTCGCGGATCCTCCTCGGCAGCGAAAGCAAGGCAGGCATCGAGTTCGCCAAGCAGTTCCTCGCACAGTGCCGCCCACTGCTGCTCTCGCGGTCCGAGGAGATTGAAGACGGTCGCTGGGGACAAGTCCGCCAGCTCGGCGATGCGCTCGACCGTTGGTGTCTCGTCTGGGCGCTCACGCAGTAGTTCGCGGATGGCCGTGAGAATGCGCTCACGGCGTTGCTGCTTGTGACGCTCGCGCAGACCTGTCGCTGGGGCTGGACCTGACATCCGCCATAAGTTTAGATCAGGCTCTAAATATAGTCAAGCCTATAAATATGGGTCTTTGCCCGTATCGGCTGGACTCACGGTGCGTCGGCAATCAGCAGCCGGGCGCCAAGGTCGATGCTCTCCAGGTCGAGCAACTCGGTGTTGCGCTCTGCCCAAGCGCCACTGTCGAGGTCTTCGGCAAGCGATGTTACGGCTCGCCGCTCGGCCTGCTCTCCGACCCGTGCCCACACCGAGCAACCGCGGCGAACAGGCTCGCGCAGATAGGCCGCCGGTCGGCGCCAGTATGCGTGAAAGAAACCGTCGATCACGTCGAAAGGGATCGAGACGGGCTCCATGCGTGCGTCGATCGCCGCAGCGCGCTCACGAAGGGTGGGGCCGCCTGCAGTTAGGGCGTGATACTCGGGGAGGTAGTCGCGGACGAGCCAGAAGCGTTCGATCTCAGCGTCGTCCCATTGAAAGACGACCACTCGCCGAGCGACACGGCGCATCTCGCGTAGCCCAGCAATCGGATCGGGCCAATGGTGGTCGGAGAGCACGGCGAGTGCAGCGTCGAAGGATTGGTCGGGGAACGGCAGAGCTTCCGCGCAAGCCTCGATGCAGGGCGCTGCTTCAGGTGGGCGCTGGGAGCGCATCACGCGGGAGGGCTCAACTGCGAGAACGTCACAGTCAGGGGGCTCGTAGGAGCCGGTGCCGGCGCCGACGTTCAGCACAGTACGGGCATCGCCGAGCGCGGAGAAGATGCGTGCGGCGATCCGCGGCTCGGTACGACGCGCATGGGCGTACCCGAGACCTATTTGCTCGTATGAAGCATCGTTTGGCAAGTGCTCAGGTGGCATACGGTCGCCGGATGTCCGGTGTTCGTGTGTATCGGCGGTTGGGCGTTGGGCCTTCAATCCCATCACGTTTGCATGAGCAAATGTACTCGGCTTACGCAAGTGCGCATGAGGCTCGCTTCATGGGTACACGCGATCAGGTCGAATCGATCTTCTGCGAATCGCGGTTCGCATTGAGTCGGGGTTCATGGAGTCAGCTGAAGTCAACGCGAACCGCTTTGCCAGGGTGGCCGGTGAGCAGATATTGCTTGACGACAAAGCATGACGGGCGTGTCGACGCTCCAGGCGCCCGGCACAGGCAGACGTCGTCTGGATATGCAAACCCGCCCTGACAGCGACCGCGGCAATGGGGGAGACTTTTGGTTGCCATGGATCTGGACGCTATTCAGGATCGCCCTGTCGAGCTCCTCCAGCGACTGCTGCGCTTCGACACGAGCAACCCTCCGGGTAGTGAGCGTGAGTGCATCGACTGGATCAGGGGACTGCTGGAGGGTCTCGGTTGTGAGGTGCGCATCGTCGCGAGTGAGGCCGAGCGCCCGAACCTGATTGCGCGGCTGGCCGGTCGTGGCGAGTGCGCTCCACTGCTGCTGCAGGGCCACGTCGATGTTGTTGCGGCGCGCGGGCAATGGCGGCATGAGCCGTTTGCCGGCGAGTCGCACGACGGCTACGTGTGGGGTCGCGGCGCGCTGGACATGAAGGGCGGTGTGGCGATGATGCTCGCCGCGTTCATGCGCGCGAAGGCCAGCGAAACGCCGCCGCCGGGCGATGTGATCCTGTGCCTGATGGCCGACGAGGAGGCGGGCAGCGAACTCGGCGCTGAATTCCTCGTGCGTGAGCACCCGGAGCTGTTCACGGGCGTGCGCTATGCGATCGGCGAGTTCGGTGGGTTCACGATGGACGTCGCCGGACGGCGGTTCTATCCGATCATGGTCGCTGAGAAGCAGGTCTGCTGGTCGCGCGCGATCCTGCGTGGCCCTGCGGGGCACAGCTCGATGCCGATCAGGGACGGTGCGATGGGCCGGCTTGGCAGGCTGCTGGAGCGGCTCGACCGTCGCCGCCTGCCGGTGCACGTGACGACGGTCGCGCGCGCGATGATCGAGGCGACCGCCGCTGACATGCCGCAGGCCCTTGCGCTGCCGCTCAAGGGTCTGCTTGTGCCGCGCCTCACCGATCGCCTGCTGGATGTCATGGGCGAGCGCGGGCGGGTGTTCGATCCGTTGCTGCACAACACCGTCAGCGCGACGATCGTGGAGGGCGGGGAGAAGGTCAACGTGATCCCGGATGCGATCTCGCTGACGCTCGACGGCCGTCTGCTGCCGGGGTTCGCCCCAGAGCAGCTGTTCAGCGAGTTGCGCACGCTCACGGGCTTGGAGATGGAGTTCGAGGTCCTGCGCCACGACCCCGTCGCGGTCGAGCCCGACTTGGGGCTGTTCGGCGTGCTCACCGGGGTGCTGACAGAGCTCGACCCTCAGGCCAAGGCGATACCGATGCTGCTCCCCGGCATCACCGATGGGCGATTCTTTTCCCGGCTCGGAATCCAGACATACGGGTTCCTGCCGATGCAACTGCCGGCAGAGATGCCCTTTATGCGGCTGATCCACGCCGAGAACGAGCGCCTACCGGCCAATGCCGTCGAGTTCGGCGCCACAGCGATCGGACGCGTGCTCGAACGCATCGGTTAGCCAGAAGCTCGGCAGCTACGTCTGTCACGTCCAAAATAGTGCCAATTCGACGTACACGCCAGCACCGGCCTCTATCTACGAGTTGCTCCATGATGCCAGGAGATGCCAAAGACCCGGGCTCCTTCTCGGAGACCAGGCCGGTTCGACATTCGTCAAGAAGGTGGAGCTAGTCGGGCTCGAACCGACGACCTCCTGCATGCCATGCAGGCGCTCTTCCAGCTGAGCTATAGCCCCGAGTCTGCGATCAATCCTATAACGCTTGAAGGGGAGAAGTCGGATTCAATCCCGAGGCATGAACTCCGGCACGTCCAGATCGTCTTCGGGCTCCTCGCGGGCTGAGCGACGCAGGTGGGGGAGGGGGGACTCTCGGTTTGGGCTCCCAGCCGATCCGCCCGGCACCGCCTGGTCCAGGCGCGCCGTCATGCTGCCGTGGGTCAGGCGCACGTCGCGTAGTAGGCGCTCGGCGTTGGTCCGCATCGAGGCTGACAGGTCGCGTAGGTTCTGGGAGACCTCGGCGCCGTCGCGCATCACGTCGCGTGCCGCTTCGTGTGCGTCGCCCACGATCGCTCGGGCCTCCTCGCGGGCTCGAGCGCGAAACTCGTTCGCCTTCTCCTGGGCCTCCGCGCGCTGGACGGCGAGCTGTCTCTCGCCCTCGGCCAGCTTCTCTGAGACCCGCTTCTCGGCGTCCGCCAGCAGGGCTGTCTGCTCCTCATGGGCCGCGGCCGTAACTGTCTCGGCTTCCCGTTGGGCCTTCTCAAGCACGCGACCAGCCTCGTTTCGTGCGGAACTCAACTCCAGGTCCGCCTGGGCGCGAGCCTCTGCAAGCGAGGACTCTGCTCGTGTGTGGGTATCGGCGAGTATCTGCTCGGCCTCTTCACGACCGTGCGCGATCGCGCTCTCCCCATCTTCACGGGCCTTCGCCACCATGCTCTCGGCTTGCTCGTGCGCCTCCGCGCGCACTCGCTCCGCATCGCGCACGCGCTCGTCCGCGTCGGCATGGATCGCGCCCACCGCCGCGACCGCCTCGTTACGGGCCTGCTCGGCTTGCGCACGCGCCTGGGCCAAGATCTCCGCGGCCTCCTCCTCGGCTGCCGCCACACGGTTGTCCGCCGCCCGGTCGGCCTCTGCGATCCGCTCCGCCGCGCGCTCCTCGGCGCGCTCTCGTAGCTGACGCGCCGCTCGCTCGGCAGCGTCGACGATCCCCTTGACCCGCTCGCTTGTCTCGCCCACCTCCACGATCCGAATGGTACGTGCTTCCCCTGGCGCTATCCGTTCCGCGCCCGCGTATCCTCACCCGCTTGCCGATCTCCCACAAAGCTTCCAACCGATTCGTTCCCGTCGCGGCCTTCCTCGTGCTCCTCTGCGCGATTGTCTCGGCCGCTGCCGCGACGAGCGTGGCGGCTTCCGCGGCGCCCACCTGCGCGCCGCCCAAGCTCAATGTCTCAGCCGCGCTGGCGGGTGGCGCGCTCACCGTCTCGCCTGCTCCGGACACGCTCGACGCGTCCTATCTCACCCAGATTAGCTTCCTCGGCGCGCCGGGCGCCGACATCGTGAACCTGGCTGTCTCCGGTTCGCGCTCGGGGAGCCACACCGGAAAGCTGATCGCCTACTCGCAGGGCGATGGCGCCAGCTTCATGCCGAGCCACCCGTTCGTACAGGGCGAGACGGTCACCGTCCACGGAGCCTTGCGTCGCGGCTCGGCGACAACCCCGTTCGCCTGGCGCTTCAAGGTCGCCGAGGTCGACTCCGTCAGCCGCTCGCTGGAGACGCCGCCTCCGCCTCCGCCGCCCGCGAAGCCAAGCGAACTGCAGCACTTCCTCTCACGTTCTGACCTGCGTCCCCCCACCGTCTCTGTGACCACCGATACGGGCGCCCAAGCTCCTGGCGACATCTTCTTGGCACCCTACGCGGGTCCAGGGCAGTACGGCCCGATGATCCTCGACGGCTCCGGCAACCTCTTGTGGTTCAAGCCGATCCCATCCGGCGAGCGTGCCGCGGACCTGCGGGTACAGCAATACGAAGGCAAACCGGTCTTGACATGGTGGCAGGACCCGCTCGTCTCCGGCGGTCGCAGTGACGCCGGTGTAGTCATCGCAGACGACACCTACAAAGACGTCGCGATCGTCCGTGCCGGCAATGGCTACCAGCCAGACCTGCACGCCTTCGACATCACTCCCCAAGGCACGGCCCTGTTCACGGTCTACGACGCGATCCGCTGCAACCTGTCCGCCTACGGAGGACCGGCCGACGGCGCGATCGCAGACACCCTGATCCAGGAGATCGATCTGAAGACCGGCCTGGTCCGCTTCGAGTGGCACAGCCTCGACCACGTGCCCCTAACCAACTCCTACATGCCGATCGGCCACGGTGGCACGCCCACCTCGCCCTGGGACTGGTTCCACATCAACGCGGTCTCCGAACCGCCGGGAATGCTCCTGATCGACTCGCGCAACACGTGGGCCGCCTACAGCGTCAATCCCAGCGGCGGTCAGGTCGTCTGGACCCTGGGCGGCAAGCACTTCGAGCTTCAAGATGGGCTCCGGCGCAAGTCCCGCCTGGCAGCACGATGTGCGTGAGGATCCCTCTGGCACGTTCTCCTTCTTCGACAACGGCGGCACCCCTAAGGTGCATTCTCAATCGCGCGTGATTGTGCTCTCGCTGGACACCCACAAGATGACCGCGACTTTGCTCTCCAGCTTCACGCACGCAAAGCCTCTGCTCGCCCCGAGCCAAGGCGATTTCCAGCCGCTTGCAGGTGGTAACTGGTTCGTCGGTTGGGGTCAAGAACCGTATTTCTCGGAATTCGCGCCCGAAGGCAGCCTCCTGTTCGACGCCCACCTACCGCCCCTCTACCAGTCCTACACTGTGCTCAAGTTCCCCTGGACAGGCAGCCCTCCCCAACCGCCTCGCCTTGTAGTGAGAGCAGGCGCTCATGGTGGGCTTGTTGCCTACGCAAGCTGGAACGGAGCCACCGCCGTCGCTCAATGGCGGCTGCTCAGTGGCTCCAGCTCGCACGCGCTCACGCCCCTCGTGACAGTTGCGCGCAGGAGATTCGAGACTGAAATTACGACTTCCGCCGCACCTGATTACCTAGCCGTTCAGGCGCTTGGAGCCCAGGGAGAAGTGCTTGGCACGTCCGTTTCCACGCGTTCCTGAGTAGACACAGCCTGGCAGAAATCGTTGGAAACCCGTCCTTGCGGACAAGGGCCGGCTCGGGCATGATCGAGCGATGGCTGCACTCCGTCCCCGTCAGATCGCGATCCTCGCTTTTCCCGAGGTCCAGAGCCTCGACGTCACCGGGCCCTTGGAGGTGTTCGCCACCGCCCACAAGCTGATCGAGCTGACAGGTCGCAAGGACCCTGGCTATGAGGTGCAGATCCTTAGTCCTAGCGGGGCTCCTTTGCGTACCTCCAGTGGACTTCAGATAGTGCCCCACGCAGACATCGAGCACGCGCCCGCCCGGCTCGACAGTTTGATCGTCGCCGGTGGCCACGGCTCTCGCGCGATCGCCGCCGATCCAGCCACCCTTGCTTGGATCGCCAAAACCTCCAAGCAAGCGCGGCGCACCGCCTCGGTCTGCACAGGCGCGTTCCTCTTGGCCGCCGCCGGCCTGCTCGACGGGCGCCGCGCCACCACCCACTGGTCCGCCGCGCGTCGGCTGGCGCAGCTGTTCCCATCCGTGCAGGTCGACCCCGAGCCGATCTTCCTGCGCGACGGGGACATCTGGACCTCAGCCGGCGTCACCGCCGGCATGGACCTCGCGCTTGCTCTGGTCGAAGACGACCTCGACCGCGAGGCCGCCTTGGCGATCGCTCGTCAACTGGTGCTGTTCCTGCGCCGACCCGGCAACCAATCCCAGTTCAGCGCGACTTTGGCCTCACAAGAGCCTTTGCGCGAGCCCCTGCGAGAGGTGCGTCGCCACATCCTCGAGAACCTTGCCGATGACCTCTCGATAGAAGAACTCGCGGCCCACGCCCACATGAGTCCGCGCCACTTCGCCCGCTCCTTTCGCGCCGAGACCGGCGTGACCCCGGCCCGCTACGTAGAGAGCGTGCGCCTCGAGGCCGCCCGTCGCACCCTGGAGGACACCTCTCTATCCGTCGCAGCGGTCGCCCACACTTGCGGCTTCGGCACACCCGAGACCCTGCGTCGCGTCTTTCTGCGCTCACTCGGCGTCGGTCCCACCGAGTATCGCCGTCGTTTCCACCCGGCCGGATCGCCCTCCGGGGAGGAGGCAGTGGCCTGACCCAGGAGTGAGTGGAAGTAACCGAAACGCACGCCCAACAATCCCAACCTGACCCGAGAGGTAACGCACATGGACATCGCCATTCTCATCTACCCCCGTTTCACGGCGCTCGATGCCGTCGGTCCGTATGAGGTGCTCAGTCGCCTGCCCGGCGCCCGTGTCACGTTCGTCGCCGAGCAGGCCACCACCCAACGCACCGACACCGGCCAGCTCGGCCTGCTCGCCGACGCCGCCTTGGATGATCTCCCCAATCCCGAGATAGTGCTCGTCCCGGGAGGGCCCGGGCAATCGGAGCTGATGGAGGATGGACGTGTGCACGCCTGGTTGCGCGCGGCCGACGCCACTTCGACCTGGACGGCCTCTGTTTGCACCGGCTCCTTGATCCTCGGCGCCGCAGGTCTCTTGACCGGAAAGCGCGCGACCTCCAACTGGCAAGCGCTCGATCAGCTCGAAGGTTTCGGTGCCGAGGTCGTGCCCGAGCGCGTCGTCTTCGACGGCAAGTACGCCACCTCGGCCGGTGTGACCGCCGGCCTCGACATGGCGCTCTCCCTGGCCGCCAAGATCGCCGGCGAGACGGTTGCCCAAGCAATCCAACTAGGCCTCGAGTACGACCCCGAGCCTCCCTTCGACGCCGGCTCGCCCGAGAAGGCGCCCGCCGAGATCGTCGAGGCCGTACGAGCCTATTCGCGCTTTGCCGAAAACGCTGCCTAACGTACAAGCCCGGTCAGGTCTGCGGGTAACCCTGGTTGATATGTGTCTGCCTCCGTGATCGAATCGCCATCGCCGCACACCACTAACCACCACTTACGGAGGACATATGTCAGTGATGATGGGCATGGTCATCGAGGTTGACCCCGCGCGCTTCGAGCAGGCCGCGAAAGACAACGCCGAGCTGCTCAGCTCGATCGCCGAGCGCAGCAAGCAGGCGGGCGCGATCAGCCACCAGTTCTTGGCCGGCAAGGACTCAGTCCTGGTCGTAGACGAGTGGCCCGACGAAGCCAGCTTCCTCGGCTTCTTCGAGGCCTCCGGTCCCGACATCGGAAAGCTCATGGGCCAGGCCGGCGTCACCGCGCAGCCCACCCCCAACTTCTGGCGTCCGCTGGACACCCCCGACAAGTTCTGAGGCCTACATAGACTGGGTCCGCGTGTGCGCGGGCCCGGACCGCGTCGGTGGGCGTGCGCAGGCGAGCTTGGGCGCGGGCCGGGCGCTAACCTGCGCTATCCGATGGCAGAGCGACGCTATGACCCGTCCGAGATAGAGCCCCGCTGGCAAGAGGTGTGGGCCCGCGAGCACACCTGGGAGGTTTCCAACGAGCCTGTTCCCGGGGAGGCCGAGGACGCAACCTCCTATGTACTTGAGATGTTGCCCTACCCGTCCGGCGAGCCTCACATCGGACATCTCAAGAAATACGCCGTCGGCGACGCCATCGCCCATTTCCACCGCCGCACGGGCCACCGGGTCTTGCACCCAATGGGCTACGACGCTTTCGGCTTGCCCGCCGAGAACCACGCGATCAAGACAGGAGTCCACCCGCGCGAGTCCACCGCCGCCTCGATCGCTTCCTTCCAGCGCCAATTCCGCTCCTGGGGGATCTCGATCGACTGGTCGCGCGAGCTCGGCACCCACGAACCCTCCTACTACCGCTGGACCCAATGGATCTTCTTGCAGTTGTTCGAGGCCGGCTTGGCCTACCGGCGCGAGGCAGCCGTCAAGTGGTGTCCCAACGACCAGACGGTGCTCGCCAACGAGCAGGTGATCGACGGCTGCTGCGAGCGTTGCGGCGCCGTCGTCGAAGTCAAGCAACTGGAGCAATGGTTCTTCAGGATCACCGACTACGCCGAGCGTCTCCTCTCAGACCTGGACGGGATCGCCTGGCCCGAGCACGTCAAGACAATGCAGCGCAACTGGATCGGTCGCTCCGAGGGAGCCGAGGTCACGTTCCGCTGCGAGGACTTGGATCCCGCCCACCCGATCGACTATCCCGTCTTCACCACTAGACCCGACACCCTGTTCGGAGCCACCTTCTTCGTCATGGCGCCCGAGCATCCCGATGTCTTGCGCCTGGTCGAAGGAACGCCCCAAGAGCAGGCGGTTCGGGACTACATAAACCAAGCCCTCACCGAGTCCGGCGAGGAACGCGGCTCCCTGGAGAAGCCCAAGACCGGCGTCGCTCTCGGGCGCTCGGTCATCAACCCTGTCAACGGCGAGGCGATCCCCATGTACGTCGCCGACTACGTCTTGATGGAGTACGGCACCGGCGCGATCATGGCTGTGCCCGGCCACGACGAGCGCGACCACGCCTTCGCGCGCGCCTACGACTTGCCGATTCGCCGCGTGATCGAAGAGGTCCCAGACGACGGGGGCGACACTCACGCTTGGGAGGGAGAGCTGCCTTACACAGGCAACGGTCCGCTGGTCGGTTCCCATCCCGACTTCGACGGTATGCACAACCGCGACGCGCTCACCGCGATCGTGCAGTGGCTGGACCGTGAGGGTAAGGGTCACGCGTCGGTCAATTACCGCCTGCGCGACTGGCTGGTGTCGCGTCAGCGCTACTGGGGCTGTCCGATCCCGATCGTCTACTGCGAGCAGTGCGGCATGCAACCTGTGCCCGCTGATCAGCTCCCCGTGGTCTTGCCCGACATCGAGGATTACGCGCCCCAAGGTCGCTCGCCGCTTGCCGCGGCCGAGGACTGGGTCGCCACTGAGTGCCCGTCCTGCGGAGGCTCTGCCCGGCGTGAGACCGACACGATGGACACCTTCGTCGACTCCTCCTGGTATTTCCTGCGCTACTGCGACGCCCGCAACGACCACGCTGCCTGGGATCCCGAGGCTTTGCACCAATGGATGCCCGTCGACCAATACATCGGGGGCGTCGAGCACGCGATCCTCCACCTCATGTATGCCCGCTTCTTCTGTAAGGCGCTTGCCGACCTTGGACAGCTCGACTTCCAGGAGCCCTTCAAGGCCCTTTTTACCCAAGGCATGGTCACCAAGGATGGGGCCAAGATGTCCAAGTCCAAGGGCAACGTCGTCTCGCCCGCCTCGATCGTCGAGCGCTACGGCGCCGACACAGCCCGCTGCTACATCCTGTTCGTCGGTCCTCCCGACCAGGACGCCGACTGGTCGGACGAGGGCGTCGAGGGCGTCCACCGCTTCCTCACACGCCTGTGGCGCCTAGCCGCGGAAACGGCCGAGCGAGGAGGGGCCGGCTCGCTGCCCTCAGTTGACGCCTTCGGCGAAAACGGTTCCTTGGAGGGCGACGACCTGGAGCTTGCGCGCAAGGCCCACTGGGCGATCGACAAGGTCTCTGAAGACATGCGCCGCTTCGCTTTCAACACCTGTATCGCAGCGGTCATGGAGCTGCTCAACGATTGTTCGCGGATGCGCGAGTCCCTACACGTCGACAGTTTGCGATTTGGTCTGGCGACGGCCGCTTCCCTGCTCTCACCTTTCGCCCCGCACCTGTCCTCCGACGTCTACGACATGCTCACCGGCGAGCGCGTCTGGGAGCAGCCGTGGCCCCACGCCGACCCCGAGATGCTCGAGCGCGAGGCCTACGAGCTGGTCTGCCAGGTCAACGGCAAGCTGCGCGACCGTGTCCAAGCGCCGTCCGACGCGACCGCCGAGGAACTCAAGGCGTTGTGCTTGGCGGCGCCCAACGTGGTTGCCCACATCGACGGGCAGGAGATCGTCAAGGAGATTGTGGTGCCGGGACGGCTGGTGAATTTGGTAGTGCGCTGACGGCCGCCACGGCATGTTGACCGAGCGCCTCGATCGAGGTGTCCGGCAATCGCGCGGCCAGGCCGCGCGGTAGCCACCAGTTCCACTTGCCGAACAGCTCCATCGCGGCGGGCACCAGCACGAGGCGCACGATCGTCGCGTCGATCGCGATCGCGATCGCACAGCCCAGCCCCAGCTCTTTGATCGAGGGCACGCCAGTGAGCGCGAACACCGAGAACACGCACACCATGATCAAAGCTGCGCTCGTGATCGTGGACGCGCTCGATGACAGGCCCTGCGCCACCGCCGTGGGGGTGTCCCCGGTCGCCGCGTAGCGTTCGCGGATACGGCTCAACAGGAACACCTCGTAGTCCATCGACAGGCCGAACACCACCGCAAGCACCAGCGGCGGGATCAGCGTTTCGATCGTGCCGAACACCATCACCAGCACGCCATACGCCGCACCCACCGACAGCAGGTTCATCAGCACCGCCTTCAACGGCAGCACGATCGATCGCAACAGCAGCATCAGGACCAAGAACGTCACGCTCATTACGAACAGCGCCACCTTCCACATTGAGCCCATCACGCCCGCGCGGTAATCGCTCAGGTACGGACCGATCCCGCCCAGCTGCGCACCTGCGGGCAGGTGCGCACGGATGCGTGTCACCGCTTCCTGGACCTGGGCGGACTCGCCCTCGTGGCGCGGCGCCGCCCGGATCAGCACTTCGTTGCCGTTGTGCGAGGAGATCGGGGGCCGCACGCTCAGAACCTCGGGATCGGCGGCCAACACACGCTTCACCCTCGCTGCCTCCGACGCGGGCGCCACCACTTCGAGCGGCTCCGAAGCGCCGGCTCCTGTCACCTTCGCGGCCGCATCGAAGCCGCGCAGCGTCTCGTTGCCTTTCGGGAACTGGTGTAGCGCGCCGTCCGCGGTGTGCAGGCGCAATGCCGGTGTCGCCAGCGCCAGCATCACGATTGCCGCCGCCGACACCGTCAAAGCGGGGCGACGTGTCACGCGCGCGGTCCAGCGCTCCCAGAATCCCGCGCGTGCGCGTGCGGGGTCGGCTTTACGCGCCGGGCTCAGCGCGGTCCTCCAGCGGCTCATTAGCTCCGATATGCGCGTGAACACGCGGCCGGTGCTGTATGCGCGATGGCCCAACAGCGAGATGATGCTCGGCAGCAGCGTGGCCGCCGCGAGCACCGACACACTCACTACCACGATTGCTCCCAGGGCCATCGACCGGATCGCGGTGGCGTGCACCAGGAACAGGCCCGCGAGCGCCGTCACCACAGTAGCGCCCGAGAAGATGACGGCCACCCCCGAGGTCGCAAGCGCGGTCGCGCGCGCCTGCTCGGGCGGGCTGCCCGCGCGCACCTCTTGGCGATAGCGCGCAAGCACGAACAGCGAATAGTCCACCGCCACGCCGATCCCGATCATCGACGCCATGTTCGTCACGAACACCGACATTTCCATCGTCAGCGACAGCAGGTAGATGATCGCGCCCGTGATCATCACCGACACCACGCCCAGCGCCAGCGGCAGCGTGGCCGCGAGCAGCGAGCCGAACACCACGATCAGGATCAGCGCCACGATCGGAAAGCCGTGCGCCTCAGCCGAGGCGAGATCCTTCTTGGATAGGTCCTGAAGGCCCGCCCACAGCGCGCTCTGACCCACCAGGTGAAGTGACACCGGCGACCCTTCCGGGCCGTTCAGGTCAAGGCGTTTGCGGAGTTCGCTCGCCACATTTGTCGCTTCTTCTTCGGTCACGTTCAGTCGCAGCGGGATCACCAGCGTGCGCTGACGCGCGCCCGCCGCGAGGATCGCCTGTTCTGCGTAGCTACGCGTCGCAGGCGGCAGGCTCGCGTGCGGTGCCCCGTGGATCTCCCTCGCAAGGCGTGCGAGCGCTGCGCGCATGTCCGTCGCGCTCGCGCCCTGTGCAGGCACCACCACCGCGCCGAGCGTCGCGCCCTGCGCGCTGGGGAACGAATGCGCCACCGACGTCAGCACCTTCTGAGAGCCCGAGCCGGGAATCGTGTAGCCGCCGCCCGACAGGTGGTCGCTCTGGTGTGACGCGAGTGGAGCCGCCACCACTACCAACACGCCCCATAGAGCTAGTACCAGCGTCCTGCGGCGCCGTAGCCAGCCGTTCAGTCTCAGCATCAGGTCCTGCATTCCGACCCCCCTGCGTCTTCGGTTTGGCTGTCCAGCCAGTTTCTTGGCTCGGGAGATTACTTAGTGTGACGGAGGGCACATATGGAGTAGCGCTCAAGCACCACCTCACGAACTGGGGGTGGAAACGTTACTTACGGATGGATAGTCACGAAGATCGCGGCGGTAAGAAGGCCGATCGCAGCTACCTCAAACGCGAGTGCACCGAAGAGCAGCCATCCCTTCCAACCGTTCTTCCGCTTGGCATCCACTAGCGCCTTCCCGCGCGTAAAAGCCACGTCCCGCAATGCCGGTCGTCTTCGTCTCTCACAGGCGTCTCCTTGAGCCTGCCCATCGATGAACTTGCCTTCGGTGAGTTGTAAGGCAGCGGGAAGTTCGTCCCCAAAGCCAAGACCGCGGCAACTTCGAAGACAACCACCGCCATGTCGAGTAGTTCCTTGGCATCAGCGGAGAGCGGTTGGGTCTTGCCTGCGGCAGCGAAGGCTGCAAGACCAAAGAGCAGAGTGGCGAGCGCCCCAGCCGTCGTGACAACCGCGAGGCCCCGTTGCTCAAACGATGTCTTGCGCACGTACTGAACGGCAAGTTCATCCTTGACGAACTCGTCGTAAACGACGGTGCCGGGCTTAGTCGCGGTCGGATTCTTCTCGTTCGCTGGGGGTTTCGGATGGCTGCGGAGGCTCCTCCGGCGGCAGCCGTTCCGGAGCAGGGTGTGAGGGAGCCGAGCAGGAGGATTCCGGCGTATTTCGCGCTCCATTTCCATGCCTTCTTCTTCATCGGGCCGCCTCATCGCGCACGAGCGTATCACGGGGCGCACCAGAACAGACTGTCGGAATGATTGCGTTCCGTTGTTTCAATTGATGCCGCCGGACACTAAACCGTCAAGTCGGTGATCGACGCACAAACGCGGGTGTTTGGCAGATCGATCCCCGGCTCAGGCAGCCATCGCCGGCGCCAAGGTGACGAGGCAGTCGATGTCTCCCTCGAACTGTAGCCTCAAAGAGTGCCCGCCCTCAAGCCCGCCTACCTGATCCACGGTGACGATCACGGCGCCGTCGGCGAGCGGCGCTCTCGCTTGAAGTCGCTGGCCGAATCAGACGGCGACGCCGGCAAGCGTGGAGGTCTTGACCGGCGACTCGGGCACCCCTGAAGCCGTCGCGCTGGTGCTCTCCACAATGACGTTCGCGATCAGCCAGCGGGTGATCGTGGTGGACGGGGTGGAGCGCTTCAAGGATGCCGAGGTGACCGAGCACATCACGCCGGCGATGGCAACGATGCCGCCCGACACGACAATCGCGTTCTTCGCACGCGAGGAGGGCCGCACGAAGGCTCCCGCAGCCCTGCACGAGGCGGTCAAGAAGGCCAAGGGTCAGGTAGTCACCGAGGCCACGATCAAGCCGTGGGAGCTAGCGGGCTGGGTACGAGAACAGGCCAAGCGCATGGGCCTGTCGCTTGACGCGTTCGCGGCCAAGACTGGTGGCACAGGTGGGCGAGCGCCAGCAGCGTCTGTTGCGCGAGCTGGAGAAGCTCGCCCTCGCCGCCGACCAGAGCGATAGCCCGATCAAGGTGAGCGCCGAGGAGATCGAAGACCAGGCCGCCTACTCGACCGCTTGGCGAGCTTCTCACTGGCGGACTCCCTCGTGGGTGCGGACGCCGGCGAAGCGGTGCGTTCCTATCTACGCCTGCGTGCCCAGGGCGAGCGGCTCTCGGGGCTTGTCTACCTGATGGCCCAGCGCCTGCGCGACGCTGAGGCCGTACTCATGCGCTGCAGGCGGGGGGCCTCCCGGCGGAGATCGAGCGCGAATTGCGGATGCCGCCAAGGGCGGCGAACGCTTCATACGCCGATGGCGCGCACCGAGCCAGAGCGTCTGAGGGTGGCGGTGGGTCGCATCGCCGACCTGGAACTCGACACGCGCGGAGGGGCGCCCTTGAGCGGCTCGCGCACGCCGCTCTCATCGCTTGAAGAAGACACGCTCGCAATGCGGGCGATCTCTTGCCGTCGCCAGCTGAGATAGCGGACAAGGACCGCGCTCGCGAGCAGCGCGGCCGTGAAGGTCAGGAGTGGGCGAGACGCTTCAGGAGCTCTTGCCGGCGGCTGCCCACCGCCGCGCGGGACTTCTTGCGGGCGCCCGTGTTCCGATGCAAGGCACCACGCTTGACGGCCTTGCGCTCGTGCGCACGAGGCGACGGTGCTCGGTGCAGGTGGCCTCGCTGTCGCTCTCCTTCGCGGCGCTTCTAGGCGACGGAAGTAGGTCTTGATCGCCGAGGTGTATTCGCGGTTCTCCAAACGCTCGCGCTCGGAGCGGAGGATGCGCTTCTTTTGGGATGCGATGTTGGCCATGTGAAAGGACGCTTGCGACCCGAACAGCCTGCCGGGGCGCGCCGCGCAGCGCCGTACTATAGCGCCCCGTGTCTGTGAGCGCCGGAGAACAGGAGGAGCCGCCGGAGCCGCCAGCGCTCGGGCAACGTGGCGCCGAACACTGCACGATCTTCTCGATTCGACACGGGATCTCGCGCACGTGGTGGGTCTCGCGCGCGAAGTGGTTCCCGCGAGCTTCTTCGGGCGCGACAGGAGCCGCGTCGGCCTTCACGCTCGCCTTCCAGTACCGAGAATCTCGTCAGCGACCTGTTCGCCAACGCGGCCCTCTCGGCCGCTTTCGTGCCCGTGTTCACCGACCTTGTTGCAGCAAGGCAAGAAGCGCGAGGCCTTCCGCTTGGCCTCGACTTTGTTCTGGATCATCCTGATCGTGCTTGGGGCGCTCACGGCCTTCTTCGTGTTGGCCGCCAGCGTAATCATGCCTCTGTTCACAGGCCCCAAGTTCGGTCCCGAGCTGGACGCCTTGACGGTGGGGCTCTCGCAGGTCCTGTTTCCGGTTGTCTTGCTGCTCGGTCTGAACGGGCTGCTTGTGGGGATCCTTCAGTCCTACGACCATTTCACGATCCCGGCGATCTCTCCGGCTGTGTGGAACGTGGTGATCATCGTGTTGCTGGTAATCCTGCGTCCCCACTTCCCAGGCGGATATCCAGGACGGAAACCAGCTGTATGCCTACGCGATCGCGATCCTCGTCGCCACGTTCGTGCAGATGCTGATGGCTTTTGGCGCTTTGGGGCGCATCGACTTTCGCTTGCAGATGTCGATCGATTGGCGCGATCCTCGCATCAGACAGGTATTCACGCTGATGTTGCCGGTAACGATCGGACTAGGGATCGTCAACCTCGACCAGCTGATCAACTCGGTGTTCGGGACGCTCGTCTCCGAAGAAGCTCCGCGCGATCGACAACGCGTTTCGCATCTACATGCTGCCCCAAGGCCTGTTCAGTGTGGCTGTTGCGACTGTCTTGTTTCCGACGCTCAGCCGGATGGCCTCAAGGCGCGACGTCTCCTCGATGCGCAGCACGCTCGGCAACGGGATGCGCCAGATCAACCTGCTCGCTTGATCCCGGCGGCTACCTTCATCATCGTGCTGACGACGCCGATCGTCCAGCTCGTCTTCGAACGCGGCAAATTCGGGCCGGAGTCCACCCACCTCGTCTCGATCGCCCTGTTCTGGTTTGCCTTCAGCCTGCCGTTCGGCGGCGTGAACCTGCTCCTGACGCGCACATTCTTCGCGGTGCAGAGGCCTTGGATACCGACGCGGCTCGCGGGCCTGAACATCATCGTGGACATCATCGTGAGCGTCGGCCTGTACAAGCCGCTGGGGATCGCCGGTCTGATCATCGGCACGGTCGCAGCCAACGCGGTCATGATGGCCTTGCAACTGCATCGCTTGCGGATCGGCTTCAACGGGCGCCTGGAAGGAAGGCAGACAACGATGATCACGGCCCGCATCACGGTGGCCTCGGCTTTGCTGGCGGGCGTCTCTTGGGTCGTCTGGTACCCGTTGCACAAGCTGCGGCGCCTGCTCCCGGCCAACTCGTCGCACCTTCCGGCGCCGCTGGAATGGCGGGGGGCTCGTATACGTGAGGGCGGTGTTCGCGATGAAGGTGCCCGAGGCCCACCAGGTGCACCGCTTGATCATGGCTCAGCTGGGTAGGGCCTGATCTGGCTTCGCTCGAGCGCTTCGACCAGAAAGCAGAAGGACCGAGAAGGCTTTCGCCCTCCCGGCCCTGGTCCGAAAAGATCACCGGGTTACTACTACGTCCCAGGACTTAAGTGCGTATGCCTGGGGCGGCTATGACACTCCAACCACCGGGACTGGCCAGCCAACCAAGGCTGGTGCGTGGCCCAGTCTGAGCCCGAGGGCTCCGGTTGAGTAGGCGATCCGCCGGACGATGAAGGCTAGCGCCTTCTACAGTTTGGACCCGCATGGAACAAGACAAGATCAGGAACTTCTCGATCATCGCCCACATCGACCACGGCAAGTCGACCTTGGCGGACCGCATCCTCGAGCTGACGCACGCCGTCGACGAGCGCGCGATGCGGGCACAGGTCTGCTTGACTCGATGGACCTGGAGCGCGAGCGGGGGATCACGATCAAGGCCCAGGCGGTCGAGGCGCCTATACGGCCTCCGACGGCGAGACCTACCAATACTGCACCCTGATTCGACACACCCGGGCACGTGGACTTCACGTATGACGGTTTCGCGCTCCCTGGCCGCGTGCGAGGGGGCCTGTTGGTTGTGGACGCCTCCCGAAGGCGTCGAGGCCCAGACGGTCGCCAATACCTACCTGGCGGTCGAGGCGGGCCTGGAGCTGATCCCGTGCCTCAACAAGATCGATCTGCCCGGCGCTGAGCCCGAGCGGGTGGCGGGCGAAGTGGCGGAGCTGATCGGTGAGCCGGACGAGGCGATCCTGAAGATCAGCGGCAAGACGGGGGCGGGCGTGGCTGAGGTGCTCGACGAGCTTGTTCGGCGTGTGCCACCGCCTTCGGGCGACCCGGATGCGCCGCCGCGGGCGCTGATCTTCGACTCCGAGTTCGACCGACCCGGGGCGTGATCGCCTACATCGGGTTGTCGACGGATGCTCCCGCAAGGGCGAGGCGATCAGAGCGATGGCTGCGGGCACACATGCCGAGATCGACGACATCGGCTTCTTCTCACCGACGATGACACCCTGTAAAGGGGCTGAGCGCCGGCGAGGTGGGCTATCTGATCACGGGCATTAAGGACGTGACGCACCTGAGGGTCGGCGACACGCTCACGACGGAGGTGCGGGGCACCAGCGCCTCGAAAGCCTTTGCCCGGATATCGCGAGGTCAAGCCGATGGTGTTCTGCGGTCTGTTCCCGATCGACTCCGACCGCTACCCCGACCTGAGGGATGCCTTGGAGAAGCTCACGCTCAACGATGCCGCCCTCTCGTGGGAGCCGGAGACCTCCGACGCGCTCGGCTTCGGCTTCAGGTGTGGCTTTCTGGGCCTGCTGCACATGGACATCGTGAGGGAGCGCTTGGAGCGCGAGTACGACCTGGAGCTGCTCGCGACGATGCCCTCAGTCGAGTTCGACCTGACCCTGACCAATGGCGAGGAGCTCGAGGTCCACAACCCCTCGGACATGCCCGACCCGGGCACGATCGCGGAGATCAGGGAGCCATTCATCAAGGCCCAGGTGATTGCTCCGCGCGAGTACGTGGGCGCGGTGATGGAGCTTTGCCAGGAACGTAGGGGGGAGCCGGCGGGCATCCACTACCTCTCGCCCGAGCGAGTCCAGATGAGCTACGACCTGCCGCTCGCGGAAATCGTGCTCGACTTCTTCGACCAGCTCAAGTCGCGTACGCGCGGCTATGCCTCACTCGACTATGAGCTCAGCGACATGAAGCCGGCCAACCTCGTCAAGCTCGACGTGCTCCTTGCAGGCGACACCGTCGATGCGCTGTCGATGGTGGTGCACAAGGACAAGGCCTACGACATGGGTCGCACCCTCACCGAAAAGCTGCGCAAGCGCATACCCCGCCAGCAGTACGACGTGCCGATCCAGGCCGCGATTGGCTCGCACATCATCGCCAGGGAGACGGTCAAGGCCTTCCGCAAGGACGTGATCGCCAAGTGTTACGGCGGTGACATCTCGCGCAAGAAGAAGCTCCTGAGCAAGCAGAAGGAGGGCAAGAAGCGCATGAAGCAGGTCGGTCGCGTCGAGGTTCCCCAAGAGGCGTTCCTGGCGGTACTCGAGATCGGGGACGAGTAGGCCTTGGGCTCGCGAGGGCGGCTCCCGCGCATGAGTGGCTTGGGTTGGTGGGGATCGTCGTTCGTACCCGTCGGAGACCGCGCATGACGAACGTCCTGTTTGTGTGTCTGGGAAACATCTGCCGCTCGCCGACGGCCGAGGGAGTGATGCGCCTACTGGTCGCCGAAGCGGGGCTCCAGGACGAGATCGGGCTCGACAGCGCGGGCACGGGGGCTTGGCACGTGGGAGAGCCACCCGACCCCAGGGCACTTCAGGCAGCCAGTAGCCGCGGGATCGCGCTTGAAAGCGTGGCTCGCCAAGTGACAGAACACGACTTCGAGCGCTTCGATCTGATCCTCGCGATGGACGCCTCTAACCAGCATGCCCTGCGTCAGCTGGCCCCAGACGAGCAGGGGCGCGCCAAGGTGCATCTGTTGCGCGAGTTCGACCCCGCAAATACCGGTACGCACGAACTAGACGTCCCTGACCCTTACTACGACAATGAGCGTGGCTTTGAGATCGTGCTCGACCAGGTGCAAGCAGCCTGTGCAGGCTTGTTGGAGCAGCTGCGATCCGCCGAGTCCGCCTGAGGTGGCGGTGAGCGAGGGCACGCGCGCGTGAGTCTGCCGGCGGGAGCGAGCGAGCCGCGTCGTGTAGGTGGCGGCGACATCAACGAGGCTTGGCAGGTGCGCCTTCGCGGAGAGGACGTTTTCGTCAAGACGCGTCCCGACGTCGGCGAGGGCGAGTATGCGCTCGAGGCCGCGGGCTTGCGGTGGCTGGCTGAGCCGGGGGCGTTGCGCACGCCGCGCGCGATCGAGGTGGCGCAGGACTATTTGGCGCTTGAGTGGGTGGCGCCGGGGCGACTCAGCCATGAGGGCGCCGAGGAGTTGGGCCGCGGTCTTGCCGCGACTCATTTGGCGGGCGCTCCCTGTTTCGGCGATCCCGGCTTCGGTGAGCGTCTCGGCGTGCAGGCTCGCATCGGATCACTGCGCCTGCCGAACGAGCCGAGCGATGACTGGCCCAGCTTCTATGCGCAGCAGCGCCTGTTGCCGCTGGCGCGGATCGCGAGCGAACGTGGAGCGCTGAGTAGCTCTGGTGTGGCGGCCGTAGAGCGCGTGTGCGCTCGTCTTGACGGTCTGGCCGGACCCGCCGAGCCGCCGGCCCGCCTGCACGGAGATCTGTGGAGCGGCAATGTGCACGCCGATTTGGAGGGGCGTCCATGGCTGATCGACCCCTCTGCTTACGGTGGGCACCGCGAGGTCGACTTGGCGATGCTGCGCCTGTTCGGCGCTCCCTCTGAGCGTGTGTTCGCCGCCTATGAAGAGCTGGCGCCGCTTGCCGAGGGGTGGCGGGAGCGCGTGGATCTGTGGCAGCTGCTACCGCTACTTGTGCACGCGGTGTTGTTTGGCGGCTCCTATCGTGCGGCAGCCGAACGGGTTGCCGCCGACTACGCGGGCTGATGCGCTTCGCCGGCGAACGGAACGAGCTCCGGTCGGTTTTGCCCCAGCTGTGTCCCGGTCTGGACGGGCCGGTCGGATAAGGGGAGTATGCGTCCCTCCACGGTTGAGCAGCGCCGTCGCTTGTATCTGCAGGCGCGTGTCGTTATCGCCCGCCACTATCGAGCCCCGCTCACCCACGCCGGGGTCGCGCGGGCGCTTTCCAGCTCGCCGCGGCAGCTCACGCGCGCCTTCGCCCAGTTCGGCGAGGTTGGCTTTCATGAGGAGTTGAGCAAGCGCAGGCTGAACGTGGCCGCCCAGCTGCTGATCGAGCAACCGGCGATCCCGGTGCGCGACGTGGCGCGGCTGGTCGGCTTTCGCCAGGCCTCACATTTCGCGTGGTCGTTCAGGAGCCGCTACGGGCTCACGCCCGCGGCCTTTCGCGCCGAGGGCAGGGCTTATGCGAGGGGCGCTCGTCCGACTAAGGCGTCGCGTGAACCGGTGTGTCGAGCGTCATCAGCGACTCGACCGGCCCCGCGCCGGGAAGACGCAAGTGCATCAGAGTGCCGCCCCCCGGCGCGGGCTGGGCACTGACACTGCCGCTGTGCTGTTCGGCGACCTGGCGCACGATCGCTAGTCCGAGACCCGAGCCCGGCCGACCTCGTGCCTCGGCGCCGCGATAGAAGCGGTCGAACACGTGGGGGAGATCGGCCTTCGAGATACCCGGACCGTGGTCGCGCACGGTCAACTCGTCGCCGCGCAACACGATCTCGACCGGGCTGCCGGGTGGGCTGTAGTTGACGGCGTTGTCGACCAGGTTGTTGATGGCCCGCCCGAGCCGCACCGGCTCGCCGGTGAGCACCACAGGGTCGAGCTCGACGTGGAACGTGGTGTCTGGCGAGTGGCGCCGCGCGCGCTCGATTGCCTCCTCGACGATCTGGTCCAAGCGCACGTCCTCGCTGCCCGCGCGTGGCTGCTCGCCGCGGCCCAGCTCGATCAGGTCGTTCATCAGCAGGGTCAGCTCCTCGATCTGCTCGACTACGTCGTCAAGTATCCGTTGGCGCTCCCCGACCGGCATGTCCTGCTCCTGCTTGAGGATTTCTATGTTCGTGCGCAGGCTAGTCACAGGTGTGCGCAGCTCGTGCGAAGCGTCGGCGACGAGCTGGCGCTGGGCGTGAACCGAGGCGTCCAGCGCGCTCATCGAGTGCTCCAAGGCGTCGAGCATCGCGTTGAAGCTAACCGCCAGGCGCCCGATCTCATCCTCGCCGGCCGGCTCTATCCGGTTGGACAGATCCTGCGTGTTGGTGACGTGCTCGGTCGCCTCGGTCAGTCGCTTGATGGGCGCCACAGCGGCGCCCGCGACCAGCCTTCCCAGCAAGGCCGCCAGGGCGATGCCGCCGATGTCCAGTAGCACTAGGATCAGGCGCAGCCGCGCGAGCGCGCTGTCCACGTCGGTGAGCGGTTGGGCCAGCTGAACCGCGTAGCCGGGCGGGAGGGCCTCGGTGAGAATGCGCAGGTGGATGCCGTTCGCGTGCGCACCGCTGAAGAACGATTTACCCCCTTTTGCGGCAAGCTCGCGAGCCGCGGCACTGACTGGCAATTGCACATGGGGGGTGGAGTCGAACGAGATCCTGCCGCTCGAGTCGATCACCTGCTGGTAGCCGCGTACCTGGTTGGGGCCAGGCGGTATCCCTGGAAAAGCACGGTGGCGGCTGCCCGGTCTGGTGGGCAGCCGGGGTCAGGTGATCGAAGCGCGCGACCAGCGGTTGAGCGCGCCCGCGCAGCTGGCTATCCACCTGGCCATAGAGCTCGCGTGCGGAGAGCAGGTAGGTGAGTATCGAGGCGAGCACCACCGCGACCGCCACCGCGGCGGCCGAGACGAGCGTGATGCGCCGGCGAAAGCTCATGCTTGCGCGTGCCTCACCCCGGTTTGAGATGCGCCCGGCATCAACCCTCCTTCAAGACGTATCCCACGCCTCGCACGGTGTGCAAGAGGCGGGCTCCCCGCCGGCCTCGGTCTTGCGACGCAGATAGCCCATGTAGACGCCCAACGAGTTGGAGCTCGAGCCGAAGTCATAGCCCCACACGTGCTCGAAGATGATTGAGCGGGTGAGCACCTGTTTGGGGTGGCGCAGGAACAGCTCAAGCAACAGGAACTCGGTGCGGGTCAGGTTGAGGCCGCGCTCGCCGCGCCAAGCCTCGTGGGCGAGCCGGTCCAAGTGCAGGTCCTCGAATCTGAGCGTCTCCTCTTGGTCGATCTCATCCGCTCGTCTGAGCAGAGCGCGCACTCTTGCCATCAGCTCGCGCAGAGCGAACGGCTTGACCAGATAGTCATCGGCGCCGGCGTCCAGGCCGGCCACACGATCGTCGACCTGCTCGCGTGCGGTCAGCATCAAAACCGGCGTGCGATCGCCGCTCTCGCGCACCCGCCGGCACACTTCCAAACCGTCGAGCACCGGCATCGAGACGTCCAAGATGACCGCGTCATAGGAACCGTCGACCATCCGCTCCAAGGCGTCCCCACCATTACCGGCAAGGGCCACCTCATAGCGTTCCAAGCTGAGCGCCCGTGACAGCGCGTGCTGGACGGCGGGCTCGTCGTCGACAACCAGTATGCGGGCGGTCTCTGCCATGGGTTGCGCCGCTCCTCGGCCGGGCAATGGTGTGCGGTAGAGGTGAGGCTAAGGTGACGGTAGCGCCAAAGAACCTAATTACGAGGCCGAAGAGGATGCGAAGAATCGTCGACCACGACACACACGCGGCGATTCGAGAGGATCGGAGTGGGGCGGACGCAAGCGTTGAAGAGCAGAGCGCCGCGGACGGCCGCATGAGCGAGCCTGAGGATGTCAACCCCACAGAGGGGATGGGGGCGCAATCGCGGCGTTTGCGCAACGGCTTGATCAGCCTTGCGATCTTCTTCGTGCTGGTTGCCGCCCTGCTGCTGGCGGTCCCGGGGCTGCGCTCGGCGGGCGAAAAGATCACCGACGCCAACCTCGCCTGGGTCGCGGCCGGGGTCGGTTTCGAGTTGCTCTCCTGCGCCGGCTATGTGGTTCTGTTCGAGCTCGTCTTCAAGATGGAGCGGCGCTTCAGCCGGCGCTTGGCGTTGTCCGAGCTGGCCGTCAATTCGGTCGTATCGATCGGCGGGATCGGAGGGATTGCATTGGGAGCTTGGGTACTGCGCACCAAGGGCGTCTCGGTCGAGCGCGTCGCCAGACGCTCGGTCCTGCTGTTCGTGCTGACCAGCGCCGTGAACGTGGGCGCGGTGGCTCTGATCGGCATTCTGATGTGGCTGGGATTGTTGCCGGGCTCCCAAGATGCTTTGCTCACGCTCTTGCCGGCCGCGCTCGCGATCGCGACGATCGCGGCCACGCTCGCGGTTGCCGCACTGGCCGGGCGACTAGCCGTCCGCGGGCGTTTGAGCCAAGGACGCATCCACGTCGCGCTAGTTGCAATCAGCGATGGTGTGCGGGCGGCGTTGCGCCTGATCGGGCGGCGCGAGCCGAGACTGCTGGGAGCGGTCGGCTACTGGCTGTTCGACACAATGGTGCTCTACGTGTGCCTGCTCGCGTACGGGCCCTCGCCCGCGTTCTGGGTGGTCGCGATGGCCTACCTGGTGGGCTTGATGGCCAACTCGATCCCGATCCCCGCCGGGCTGGTGGCGGTCGAAGGCGGCTTGATCGGGATGCTCGTGCTGTTTCATGTGCGGCCCGTCGCGGCGGTGGTCGCGGCGGTTGTGACCTACCGGGCAATCTCGCTGTGGCTGCCGGCCCTGATCGGCTCGGCGGCCTTCCTCAGCCTGCGCCGCGAGATCGGCGAGCCGGTGGGCGCCTCGCCCGAACCGGCTCCTGGGGCCTAGGGGCCTGCAGGCCTAACCGGCCGAGGACAGCAGGGTCTAACCGGCGAGCCGTTCGGTCGCCGTCAGGGCCGCTCGGGCCTTCTGGCAGGGACGGCCGGGCAGCGCATTCATGACCGCTTGTAGGTGCGCCGGGATCGGTCCAGACAGACCCGGGCAATAGACGGGTGGTGGAAGCCTTTCGCTAGCGCCGCCAGGCGCGTTGATGGAGAGTAGCTTTGCGGTCGCGGCCAAAGCGTCGGCGGGGGTGTCGGAGAACACGTCGATCGCCAGTCGCCCGCTGTAGAGCTCGATCGAGTGTTCTTCGTCATAGATCGTGGCCGGCACGCCCCTAATCAGGGCGTTGCGCTGCGGGCCGAGCGCACTGTTGGAGTGCAAACCGTAGATCACAGTGCTCACCTGCAAAGGCAACAGGCAGCTGCCCCCACCGCCGAGTAGGCCCTTGCCGTTGACGCAGTCCCCGTAGTACACGCTGTCGCCGATTCCGGCGCTGTAGCTCTTCATGCCATCCACAGCGGCGAGCGGCTTGCCCAGGAAGGTTGGCCCCGCCCAATACAGGCGAAAATACGGAAAGCTCTGCGCTTCGGCGAATGCTTTGGCTTCGAGCGGAGGCGGATGGGTGGTGCCGCAGCCGCCGACTAGTAGGGCCGGCACCGCCAAAGCGAGCGCGAGCAGACGGCGGGCGCTCGTGTGGGGCGTTCTCATCGGCGCTGATTATCGGCCACCGGCGCCGCCAGTGCGCAGTGCGAGTCGCGGGCGCCCATCCATCGCCGCGCAATGCGAGTTGCGGGCGCCCATTCGTCGCCCGCGCAGCGCGACTTCGGGGGCGCCCATCTGTTCGTAAGAGCATAGGCGCGACTCGTCCAATTGAGTTCGACTCGCGCGAGTGCTGAGGCTCGGCGGGGTAGCACGCCGAGCCTCAGCCAACTTAGGACTCTCGCGGTGGCCGCACGTGTCTATCGGCGACGGCCGCACTACCGGCGGTGGTCACATGCGTCTACCGGGATAGGTCGTGGGGTCCTCTCGGCATACTGGGGCGCTGTGGAGAGCCAGGTACTCACCGAGCGCGCGCCCACGCTCGGGCGGGTACGCGCGCTGTTTGCCGACCGCGATTTCTCCCTGGCGCTGCCTTTCGCGGGGGTGCTGATCGTGGCGTGGCTGGTGGTGGCGCCGCGCTCGCCGGATTTGGCGGCGCAGACCTATCGCGCGTGGCTGTTTGAAAACTCGGGGTTCAGTATCTGGGACAACAACTGGTACGGCGGCCACCATTTGCCCGGCTACAGCCTGGTGTTCCCTTGGCTGGCCCTGGTCTTGGGGATCAAGCTGGTGGGGGCCTTGGCGGTGCTCGTGTCCACGTTTGCCTTCGAGCGGATCGCATTCGAGGTGTATGGGCCGCGCGCGCGCTGGGGCGCGGTCTGCTTCGCGTTGGCGGCCGCGGGCGACTTGTGGATCGGCAGGATCACATTTGCCTTGGGGGTTACGTTCGCGACGCTTGCGGTGTGGGCCCTCGTGCGCGAGCGGCCTTGGCTTGCCGGCGTGCTGGCCGCGGTGTGCGCAGCCACGAGTCCGGTCGCGGGTCTGCTGCTGGCGCTGGCGGGAGCCACGCACGTGCTTGCCACGCGCAGGGCTCGCACCGGCTTTGCCTTGGTCCTGCCGGTCTTGTTGATCGCGGTGCCCTTGGAGCTACTGTTCCCGGAGGGCGGCTGGGAGCCGTTCGCCGCTAGCTCGGTGACCGCCACGCTTGCTGTCATCTTGGCGTTCCTCTACGTGGTGCCGCCCTCAGAGCGGCTGTTGCGGATTGGGGCCTGGGTTTATCTGGGCGTGACGATCCTGTCGATCCGGCCTGGGTAGCCGACCAGGCTGGCGGCCAGGTCGAGCCCGGCGGCGCATGCCGCCGGAGTAGGTCGAGACCCGCCGGCGCGCGGCGTCTTCCAGCCCGAACCGGGCGAGCAGTTCACCGGCCCGCCGCCGGGCCGCCGCACCCGCGCAGGCCGGACAGCCGGGCCATCATCCGCAGGTTCTCCGCGCCGGTCTGCAGCCCGTCCAGCGCCGCGTACTGCCCGGTGAGGCTGATCGCGGCGGCGGACCTGATGCCGCTGGGCCGTGATGTCGAAGCCAGCCACCCGGGCCCGGCCGCCGTCCGGCCGCAGCAGCGTGGACAGGATGCGGACCATGGTGGTTTTGCCGGCGCCGTTCGGGCCGAGCAGCGAGAACACGCTGCCGGGCGCGACCCGCAGGTCGACGCCGCCGAGGACCTGCGTTGTCCCGTAGGCCTTGGTCAGGCCGGTGGCCTCGATGGCCAGATGATCACCCATGCCGTGCGCTCCTCCGCTGGCGTGCCCCGCACACCGCTTGCCGTTCACCGTTAAATTACTGCGTATGTCGTACGCTTATTTGCGTAAGGTATACGCAGTTCTACGATGGAGTCAACCGAGTAAAGGCCCGGGCCAGCGCGGCGGGCGTGACGACGAGCACGTGAAAGCGGGAACGATGGATCTGCCGGCGAGCATCGAGGCGGCCTGGGGGCTGCGCGAGCGGCCGCACCGGGGGCCCAAACCGGGCCTGAGCCTGGCGCGGATCGTCGACGCTGGCGTCCAGGTCGCCGAGGCCGAAGGCCTGGCCGCGGTGTCGATGAGCCGGGTGGCGGCCGAGCTGGGGGCCGCCCCGATGTCGCTCTACCGGTACGTGTCGGCCAAGAACGAGCTGATCGCGCTGATGGTGGACACCGTGTACCGGGAGTTCCTGGTGCCCGCGGCGGCGGACAAGGGATGGCGGGAGGGGCTGTCGGCCCTGGCCTGGGCGATGCGCGCGGTCATGTACGCCCACCCCTGGGTCCTGCGGGTACCGATCAGCGGGCTGCCCGTCCGCCCCAACGAGGTCGCCTGGTTCGAGCAGGCCCTCGGCTGCCTGCGGGATACCGGGCTCGCCGAAGCGGAGAAGGCGTCGGTGATCCTGCTGGTCAGCGGGTACGTGCGCAACGAGGCCAGCACGAACGCGGACATCGAGGCCGCGATCCGCGCCTCCGGGGCCGCCCCGTACGAGTGGATGTCGGCCTACGGCCGCCTGCTGACCAAGCTGACCGATCCGGAGCGTTTCCCGGCCCTCACCCAGTTCATCGCCTCGGGGGTGTTCGAGCAGTTCGACCCGCCGGACCGGGAGTTCACCTTCGGGATGGAACGCATCCTGGACGGGATCGGCGACCTGGTGGCCGCGCGGTCCGCGGCACCGGCGGCGCCCTCCAGAGCCGGGGGGGCCGCCGCCTGGGAGCCCGCGGGACCCGGGAGGCCGCCGGAACAGCGCGCTGCCCCCGGAGCGCCGCGGGGTAACGACACGGTGCCGGACCAGCACGACGGTGGCGTTCGTCATCAACCGGATCCTCGTCGCCCGACCACGGCCGGCTCAGCCGCGGCTGCCGGGCCGCGGCCGTGGCGCGCGGCTGGGCGCCGCTGTTCCTGCCCACCACCCGGGAAGATCACGGTGCGGGCCTGGCCCGGCACGCGGCGGCCGCCGGGGCGCAGCTGGTGTTCGCGGTGGGCGGCGACGGCACGGTACGCGCGTGCGCCAGCGCGCTGGCCGGCACCGGAGTCCGGCTGGCGATCATCCCGCGGGGCACCGCCAACCTGGCCGCGCGCGCCCTGGGTATCCCGCACCGGCTGGGCGCGGCCCTGGACGTCGGCTTCGGCGGCCACGAGACCGCGCTCGATCTCGGGCTGGCCGACGGCACGGATTTCACCGCGATGGCCGGTATCGGGCTGGACGCCGCGGTGGTCAGCGCGACCCGGCGGCTGCGCAAGGTGCGGCTCGGATGGCTCGCGTACGCCGAGGCCGGCCTGGGTCACCTGCACGGCGCGCCGCACCACTTCACCATCCGGCTCGACGGCGAACGGACCCTGCACCGGCGGGCCCGGTCCGTGGTGGTCGGCAACGCGGGGCTGCTGCCCGGCGGTTTCCCGCTGCTGCCGGACGCGCAGCCCGACGACGGCCGGCTCGATGTCGGCATCCTCGCGCCCGCGGGCCTGGCCGACTGGGCGCGGATCGGCGTCCGGGTGCTGACCCGCAGCCGGCGTGATGACCGCTGCCTGGAGCGATTCCGGGCCCGGCAGGTGGAGATCACCGCCGACGCGGACCTGCCGCGGGAAACCGACGGGGAGATCATCGCGCCCGGCCGTTCACTGATGGTCACCATCCGTCCGGGTGCGCTGACCATCCGTACTCCGGCCCGCTAACGGGCCGGCGATGAGCTCCGGGCCGATGCCCGGGCAGGGCCCGGAACCGGGTACGCTCACCGGTGTCGCGACGCACGGGCTGCCCCGGCGTTACGCCGCCGGGGGCCGGAATTGACATACTGCGCCGGCGCGTCAGGCGGCCGGGGATGGACAAGAGCACCCTCGTTGATCAATCATTCAGGAAGCCGGCACTTCGCCCTAAGTTTTGGCATCTTTACTACTTGGTACTGAGTTCAGGTTTTGGCACGTAGATCGAGACCATCGCCTCGCCGCAAAGGGGGCATCGGCCACTGACCCGCGTTACGGGGCAGCGGGAGGGTGACCTGTCATTGGCTTGACGCCATGCATGGGAGGGGATTCAGAGTGATTCATCGTGCACGGGGATCGGGTTCGCAGCCACGGGGGCTGGGGCCCGGGACGGACGGGGACACCGGAAACGGGATCGGCCCGGAGGAGGCGGCCTGGCCGCAGATCATCCCGGTCGGCCTGTTCGCACCGGATCTACCCGGACGGGCACGCCGTCGCGGTCATTTCCGGTGAACTGGACGCAGCCACGGCGGATCAGGCGTTCGAGTACGTGCGCCAGGTCATCGACCGCAGCCGGGGGCCGGTGTGCATCGACCTGGCCGGGCTGTCGTTCTGTGACGCGCGCGGGCTGCGCACGCTGATCGGGGCGGTCGCGCACGCCCGGGCGGCGGGCCGGCGGCTCAGCCTGTCCGGGGCCCGCCCCGCCATCGTCAAGATCATGCGTATCACCGGGGTGGACGCGAACTTCCCTGAGCTTTGCCAGCCCGGCTCGCGCACCAGCCGGCTCTGAGGGCTCGCGCGGGCGCGGTCATAGCGCACGAAACCCGTCATCTCCATACTGGGGCTGTGCATGAGAGCGCCGCCGACATCGACGCCGAGGACGTGGAAGCGGTCACCGCTGCGGTCCTGACCGCGTCCCGCCTGCTGGTTTCCGTGTCGGCGCGCTCGCTCGGCACCGCCGGGGAACGCGTCACGCTGCCCCAGTTCCGTATGCTGGTCGTGCTGGCCGGGCGCGCCGAGAGCAAGCTGGTGACGCTGGCCGAGCGGCTCGCGGTCAACCCCTCCACCGCGATGCGGATGGTGGACCGGCTCACCGCGGCCGGGCTCGTCAGTCGTGAGGTCAATCCGGAAAGCCGCCGGGAGGTCCGCCTTCGCCTCACCACGGCCGGGCGGCTGATCGTCGACCAGGTGACCATGAACCGCCGCAAGGAGATCGCCGCGATCGTGGCGCGTATGCCGCCCCGGCAACGGGCCGGGCTGGTCACGGCGCTGCGGGCCTTCTCGGAGGCCGGTGGTGAGCCGCCCGCCAACGAGGCGGCACCGCTCGGCTGGGAGTGACATATCCGTGCCGGTTCCGGCTTTGGCCGGGCGTCTGGCCCCAATTCCGCCTACAGTCCCTTCCGTGCACGGTCGACTGGCCGGCTGGGCTCGCTGGCCCGGCTACGGCCGCAACCCGCTGCGCCGGCGCATAGACCGGGCGGAGACCGCCGCCCGGCTGACGGCCGGCGTGCTGCTGCTGATCGCGGTCCCGGCCGCCGGGATCACAGCCGGCCAGATCGCGGAGAACCGCGATCTGGCCCGCGCGCAGACCGCGGCCGCGCACTCCGTCCAGGCCGTCCAGGCTGGACCGCTCGCGCCGGCGCCCTCGGCCGGTACGCCGGACCCGTACGCGAACCTCGCACCGAAAGGCGGCCGGGTGCAGGCGTGGGTGGATGCCGGCTATCCCGTCCCGGCGCCGGCGGACCGCAGTCAGGTGATCCGCGACGTCTTCGTCGCGGTCGCCCTGGCCATGCTCGCCGTGGCGGTCACGCTGCTCACCGCGATGGCCCTGATCAAGCGGGTCCTGCAGCGCCGGCGGATGAACGCCTGGGACGCGGAGTGGCGCGCCGTCGCGCCGCGGTGGACCGGGCGCCGGACCTGACGGCGCGGGCCCGATGCCGGTCCTGGCGGTAGGCCGGATACCGGTCCTGACCGGTGTGGGGATAGGTAACGGGCTGGGGCTACGCGTGCGCGGGCTCGGCCGGGGACCGAACGTCGCTGGAGCGCACGACCACGACCGGGCAGGGCGCGGCGTGCAGGCAGTCCCGGGCCACGGGACCGAGCGGGGCCTTGCCCTGCAGGGCGGGCGCGCTCGGTCCCCCGCCGTGCCGGGTGCTGCCCAGGACCAGCATCTCCGCGCCGACCGAGCGCTCCAGCAGCACGCGCGCGGGCGGGCCGTCGGCCAGTTCCATCTGGACGCCGTCCGACTGCGCGCCGAATGCCTCACGCACCACCTGTTTCAGGGTGGACTCGCCCGCCGCCGGGCCGGTTCCCTCGGCCGCCCGCGGCTGCGGCGCATAGTGCGCCGGCGAAGAGCGGCGCATGTCCCGGACGTAGACCACGTGCACCCGCATACCGCGCAGTTGCGCTTCGCGGCCTGCCCACCGTACGGCGGCGACGGATGCTGGCGACCCGTCGGTGCCCACCAGGATGCGTCCGGTGGGCGATATCTGGACTGGCCATGTTTCCCACCTTTTCTCGCGATATCCGCTGATGGCTGCGTCTCGACGCTGATCCGCGCACGTACAGCAGAACACGCCGACGCCACATAGTCCATCATGCACTAAGCGTCATCAAGGTGGTAACTGAGGGTCACTCTCGATGTGGTTCCGTGTCCGGCGACCGAGGTTTGTCCGTAAATGCGGGCATTCGTCGGCCGTCTCGCGAACGTCGGGCCGGGTCAGCCCGCCGTCCCCTTGCGCGGCTCGCCGCGGTAGGTGCCGAACGACCAGCGGTTGCCCTCCGGATCACGGACGGCGAAGTCCCGGGAGCCGTAGTCGGTTTCGTGC
Source organism: uncultured Solirubrobacterales bacterium (assembly GCA_963788715.1). Lineage (GTDB taxonomy): Bacteria > Actinomycetota > Thermoleophilia > Solirubrobacterales > Solirubrobacteraceae > Palsa-744. The sequence continues at coordinate 6,732 of CAWBID010000039.1, read as the reverse complement.
AGGCCGGCCAGGATCTCCGCGCCCGCGGCGGAGGCCCGCGCGAAGAGCGCGTCCGGATCGTCGGTGACGACGTAGCAGCCGAAGCTGCCCGGCGGCACCGGCCAGGCGTCGTCCTCGCCGGGCGGCCGTGCCGAACCGAGCATGATCCCGCCGCCGGGCGGCCAGGACAGCTGCGCGTGGTGCACCAGCGGGCGGAGCGCCGGCGGCGGCCGGTGCCGCGCCGATTCGCAGATCATGCTCCCCTTCCCCTCCCCCGTCCCAGTTTGGCTCGCCAGAGCCCTGCGACCTGCGCCTATTGTCCCCGGACGGGACGCCGTTAACCAGCGGCCGCGGTGTGGGCCACGATCCGGATGAACCGGAACGCCGCCACAGCCGTGTTGCCGGCGGCAGGCATCGGCCAATCGCGCCGGCCGCCGCCAGGCAGCCGCCGGCGGCGCATGGGCAAACCACGGAAGTTATCACTCCGTGATAGCGGATGACGCTATGTGAATTCGCGCAAACGATCCTGTCCGGCTGCGATCTTGTGGATGATAAACGGCAGAGCGAAACCGGTCATTCATCCCGCTGAGCCGCCTCCCGGCCGTCCCGGTATCTGACGCAGGACGGGAGATATGCAGGACGACGAGAGCGGCGGCGGGCCGCTGGACAGTTCCGGCGCCGGGGAAAACGACCAAGAGCCCGGGGACCCGGGCGTAAATGCCCATCAAGGCGCGGCCGCGAGCGGCCGGGCCTTCACCCCGGAGATCGGCACGGTCGGCGGTACCGGCGCGGACGCGGTCATCGGCGGCCACCGGGTGGCGGGGCTGATACGGGCGACGCCCCGGTTCCTCCCCGGCCAGAGCGCAGGCGGCCCCCTGGTCAGCCTGGCCGGCCAGGTGATCGGCATCGACCTGGCCGGGGCGCCGGACGGCGCCAGCTACGCGGTGCCCATCGACGAGGCTCTCGCCGTCGCCCGGCAGCTGGCGCGCTGAGACCGCACCGGGCCGCGTGCGGGCCGGGCCCCGCCGCGGCGCGGGGCCCGGCCCGCTGCTGTGGATGGCGCGCGGATAACGGGCCCTCGGGCGGCAAAATCCGCGGTACGTAATAAGGACGAAAGATTTACACGCGCGTCGTAGTCCCCGCGCCGACGTGGGGCGTTAGAAGTTGGTAATTGAGTTCTCATATTTCGGACGTGAAACAGGGCGAAGGGGACGGAGATATTACCGTTCTGATTTCGGCGTTATTGCGTGCCCGGCGGGTCTAACGTGTTCGCACGGGAGCCTTACCGAAACATCATGGAGGTGGATTGAATGCGCACCGGGCATAGGCCCGCATGGCGCCGCCGCCCACAGAGCCGCGCGGCGCGCATTGCGGTGCCCCTCGCCATCCCGATGGCACTGGGCCTGACGCTGGGAGCCGTCCTGGCCTTCACCGGCGGGCCGTCGAGCACGACGATCCAGCAGGCGGCGACGGGCGCGACCGCCAGCCCCAGCGCGAGCGGCAGCGCCAGCGCGTCCGCGGTGGCCAGCGCCGCCCCGACGGCCACGGCCGCCGCGCCCGCCGCGGCGGCCGCGGCCAACGTGAGCTGCGACATCGTGGTCCCGGCGAACCCGCTGACCGCCCAGGGCCTGTCGACGCCGTATCAGCTCACCGGGCCGAACGGGATGACCCCGGCCGCGTCCGGCTGCACGATGGCCAACTTCGCCAACCTGGGCGCGTTCGTCCAGGCGACGATCCTCGACCCGGCCACCGGCGCGCTGTCGGTGTACGAGCCGCTGGTCATCACCAAGGGCACGACGGCCGCCGTGCCCCCGGTCGTGCCGACGCTGCCCGCGGGCGCGGTCGTCACCATCGACTTCGGGTTCAACGGCACCAACCTGACCCAGGTCGGCGCCACCCGGAACGCGCTCCGGCAGGGCAACTGCGTCAACGGCCTGAACGGGTCGATCTTCGGCCAGGTGTCGTTCTGCAACGGCACCCAGTTCTTCCGGGCCGCGGCGCAGGCCGAGGCCCAGGGCAAGCTGACCATCCCGGCAGCCGGCACCGCCACGCAGATCGCGGGCATGACGTGCCCGACCACCCGGTCGTTCAGCATGATCGACCAGGACCAGAGCGACAACGTCACCACCACGTACCTGCTGAACGGCAACGGCCAGACCGCTCAGTTCAACGCGGCCAACGCGGCCGCGATGACCGGCGCGCGCAGAAGATCAACAACGGCAGCGACAACATCCTGCTCGACGGCTTCATCGACCCGACCATCGGCTGCACGCCGTTCCAGGCGCCGGACCTGTTCCAGGCCGCCGGCACCATGGGCACCTCGCAGGCGCTGGACGAACTGTCCGCGGCCAAGGATGCAGGCGGCGCCGATCGCCCTGGTGCCGGAGAACGACGAGATGGTCCTGGTCAACAACGCCTTCAGCGCGACCAAGACCAACCTCTACCGCAGCAACGTCGGCCAGCCGCCGATCAGCAACGCCAACAACGCGGCGGACAGCCCGCAGAACTACTGCCAGAACATGGTCAACGTCCAGACCCCGTTCCTGGCCAACAACCAGACGCTGCTGGCCACCGGGGCCACGCCCGGTGCCCGGGACCGGGCAACAACCTGCTCACGTTCATGGCCAACCGGCTGAACATGTCCTTCACCAACCTCAACTGCCAGAACTTCGGGCTGAAGAACCCGGTGACGGTCACCCTGGACGGTAACGGCGCGGCCACCGCGGCCACGTTCACCACCACCCAGCAGACGGCGACCCCCGCGGCCGCCGCCCCGGCGCCGACCACCGCGCCCACCACCCAGGCGGGTGGCACCGGCCGGCCGGTCCCTGGCCACCGGGTGGGCCGTCCGCACCACATGATCATGAACCCCTCCGGAACGTGAGTTCCGTCAAGGTTGCTCCTGATCGCAGCTAGACGGGTCCGCTAGCGGGCCACCTTCATGACGCGGCGTCCCCGGGATCGTCCCGGGGACGCCGTGTCACGTCCGGCCCGGAACGCGACGGCGAACGATACCGGGGCGCGTGCGCTCCGGTCGATCACGGCCCTGGGCGCCGCGTTCCATTCCCGTAAGTACGAGGCCGTGCACGCTCCCGGCGTGGCCGCGGGCTGAGCGGGGCCAGGCCCGCGCGGATGATCCGGGGCGGGCCGGTCAGCCTGCGGCGCGGCGGATCGTCATGCGGTAGGACGTGCCGGGCTCCAGGCCCCAGCTGCCGATCCAGTGCGGCGTGATGCGGATCAGCTCGCGGCTGAAGCCCGGCACCGGCGGGTCGGCGTCGGTGAGGCCTTCGGCCCGCCCGCGCATCTCGATCCCGCGCGGGGTCCACGGGTCCACCGACGCGAGGTCGTCAACGACGAAGGCCACCTGCGGGTTGGCGTCCAGGTTGCGGAACTTCCGGCTCTGGGCCAGGTTGAAGCCGCCGATGAGCACCTGGCTGGTGGCCTCGTCGACGAAGAAGCCCACCGGGTTGTTCTGCGGGGCGCCGCCGCCGTCCACGGTGGCGAGGCGGCCGAGCCGCTGGCTGCGGAGATAGTCGAGCTCCACGGGGGTCAGGGACAGACGGTCCATCGGCAGAGCCTGCCACTGTTCTGGCCACGGATTGGCGGCATTCGTCCGCGCAGCGCGGCAGCGTCAGTCCGGCCTTGGTGGCGCTGAAGCGCATGACGATGCCGCCCATGGCCGTTCTGGTCTCCAGATTGGTCAGGCCGAGACGGCTGAGCGCGGCTTCGAGCTGCGGCGGCCCGGAGCAGGGTGGTGTCCCGTTCGCCGAGGTGGATGAGGCGGGCCGGGACCGTGTTGAGCATGTCGTAGCCGACGAGCCGGCCGCCGGGCCGGAGTACCCGGACCGCCTCGGCCAGCGCCTGGTCCCACTCGATGACGTGGTGCAGCATGGCGGCGGACAGGACCAGATCGAACCGGCCGTCCGGGAACGGCAGCTGGGCGGCGTCGGCGCGCTGGACGCTCGCCCGCCGCCCGAAACCCGCCAGGACCTGCTCGGCCATGGCGACCAGCTCGGTGTCGTAGTCGGTCGCGACCATCCGGAACGTCGGGTACAGGGTCAGCAGCTGGGCGCTCATCGCGCCCACCCCGGCCCCGATCTCCAGGCCCTCCCCGGACGGCGCAACGCCCTGGAGGATCCACGGGAGGATGATCCGCCGTGCCGCGACCCGGTAGGGCATGCTGGTCAGGGTCGCCTTGGCGCTGGGCGGCATCTCGGGCATGACGCCAGCTTGCCACGCGTGCATGGGTGGCTGGCACCCGCGCCACTCCGTTGGCCTGGTCCGCGGGCGGCGCGCGGCCCTGTCTGCTGTCAGCAGATTGTTTTGGCCAGCTCACACCGGGCGCATCAGGGTGGGGGCAGGGCCGGGAGTCCGGTCCCGCCCTCCAGACCTGAAGCCCAGACCTGAGAGCCCAGACCTGAGAGCAGGGAGACCATGCACACTGCCGCGGCCGAATCAGCCCTGGCCGCCGGGTCGCTCGACGAGCAACTGAGCGCCCGGCTCCTCCAGCAACGCATCATCGTCCTCGGCGCCGAGGTCGACGACCGGATCGCCAACCGGCTCTGCGCCCAGCTGCTGCTGCTGTCGGCCGAGGACCCGCGCAGCGACATCAGCCTCTACATCAACTCGCCGGGCGGCTCGGTCAGCGCGGGCCTGGCCATCTACGACACGATGCGGCTCATCCCCAACGACGTCAGCACGCTGGCCATGGGCCTGGCCGCGAGCATGGGCCAGTTCCTGCTGTGCGCGGGCACGCCCGGCAAGCGGTTCAGCCTGCCGCACGCCCAGGTCCTCATGCACCAGGGCTCGGCCGGGTTCGGTGGCACCGCCGCCGACATCGCGATCTACGCCGGGCAGCTGGAGCGGACCGGGACCACCATGGTCAGGCTGATCGCGCAGCACACCGGGCAGCCGGTGGAGCGGGTCGAGCAGGACAGCCTGCGGGACCGCTGGTTCAGCGCGGAGGAAGCGCTGGCGTACGGGTTCATCGACTACATCGTGGAGAGCGTCGACGACGTGCGCCCGGCGGTCGCGAGCCAGCTGGCGGGGGCCGGCGCATGAGCCAGTACACGATCCCGACCGTGGTCGAGAAGACCGCCGGCGTCGAGCGCGCCTACGACATCTACTCGCGGCTGCTGTCGGAGCGGATCATCTTCCTCGGCACCGAGATCGACGACGGAGTGGCCAACGTGGTGATGGCCCAGCTCCTGCACCTGGAGTACGCCAGCCCGGACCTCGAGATCGGCCTGTACATCAACTCGCCGGGCGGGTCGTACAGCGCCATGACCGCCATCTACGACACCATGCAGTACATCCGGCCCGACGTCGCCACGACCTGCATGGGCCAGGCGTCGTCGGCGGCCGCGGTGCTGCTCGCCGCCGGGGCGCCCGGCAAGCGCGCCGTGCTGCGGCACGCGCGGGTGCTGCTGCACCAGCCGTCGGGCCAGGCGCAGGGCAGCCTGCCCGATCTGGCCGTCCAGGCCAAGGAGGTGGCCCGGGTCCGCGCCGACATGGAGGAGATCCTCAGCCTGCACACCGGTCATCCGGTGTCGCAGATCCGGCTGGATACCGACCGCGACAAGACGTTCAGTGCGCGGGAAGCCGTCGATTACGGCCTGGCGGACCAGGTCATCACCACCCGGGAAGGGGCCCGCCCGAACTGCTCAGTGCTTGATTACCGGGCTTGATTACTGGGCTTGATTACTGGGCCTTGGGCTTGGGCCTTGGGCTTGGGGCTTGGGCTTGAGCCTTGGGCTCGATCATTGAGCCTCGGGCTTGGCGCTGCGCGTCGGGCTTGGCGCTGCGCGTCGGGCTTGGCGCTGCGCGTCGGGCCCGGGGGGTTGATCAGGCGGCGAGGGCCTGGGCGTCGCCGGCGTGGGCCGCATCGTGGCCCGGGCCACGGGATACGGCGGCGCGGACCGCGTCCAGCGGGACGACCACCGGGACGTCCAGCGGCGCGTGACCGGCGAAAGTCCCGCCGGCGACCGGCTCGCCGGCGTCCAGTCGGCCGCGGTCCCGTCGGTGGGGCTCCGGCCCGTCCGCGGCTGTCCCGCGGGAGCTCGCCCGCGCGTTCCCGGCGGCGGCGGGCGCGTTCCTCGATGAGGGCGCGGCGGGCGCGCTCGTCGGCGAGGTGCCGCCCGGCCTCGGCGAGCAGGTCGGACAGCTCGATCCGGAGGGCGCTCGCAGACGGCGGCCAGGACCTCCGACGAAGCTTCCTTGCGGCCGCGCTCCAGCTCGGACAGGTACGGCATGGAGACCCGCGCGGCCCGGGCCACGTCGGCCAGGGTCCGGCCCTGCTCCCGCCGGGCCCGGCGCAGGATCTGGCCGAGGGTCGTCCGCAGCAGCGGCTTCGGCCGCGTCGGGTGCCCGCCGGGGCCGATCAGCACGGAATCGCGCATCGCCGTTCCCTCCTGGCGGCACGCGACGGCCGCCGGCCGGGCCTGTGCCGTCACGGTACCGTCCGGCCGCCGCCCGGAGAAGCGCTTTCGCGGCCGGCGAAAGCGCCGCCCCTGGGCCCCGCAGCACCCCCGGGTCGCGGCGGAGAGGCAGGGGAGGCCGGGGAGGCAGGGGAGGCCGGGGAGGCAGGGGAGGCAGGGGAGGCAGGGGAGGCAGGGGAGGCAGGGGGAGGCAGGGCAGGGCAGCGGGGGCGCCGCCCTGTGATGGGGCGGCGAGAGGTGGTTACGCTGCTCCCGATGGCGGCTGGGTACCAAGCGCGACAGCGTGACGGGCGGAGGGGTGCGATGGCGGGGGGAC
>CAWBID010000038.1:0-5067 GCA_963788715.1 uncultured Solirubrobacterales bacterium | reverse complement strand
CATGACGGCTTCATCGGCTACTGCTGACCGTGCTGGTCAGGCCAACGCTCCGCACTCGATTGGCGTCGCCGTGGCGGGAACCGCATTGTGGTTAGAGTTGGCATACCCGCCCGATCCCACAGGTGCCGCCCATGCCAGATGCTTCGTCCTGCTGCTCGTCGATGACGACCCGCAGGCACGCGGTGTTGTCGAGAGCGAGCTGCGCAAGCGGTACGGGGCCGACTACGAGATCATCTGCGCCGGATCGGCCGATGATCCGCTCCGCCTGCTCGCCAGGCTCCGCCAGGACCGGCGCCGGGTCAGCATCGTGCTGGCGGGCCAATCGATGTCGCAGCTGACCGGAACGGAGCTGCTGGCACGGGTCCGTGACTTCCACAGCACGGCCAAGCGTCTCCTTCTCCTCGATCGGCGGTACGGTCCGCCTCCGGAACCGATCCTGCAGGCCATCGCGCTTGACCACATCGACGGCTACGCCGACAGGCCCGCGACGGTACCGGCCGAGGAGTTCCACCTGACGGTCACCGAACTGCTGGAGAAATGGGCCAGGTCGAACCTTCCCAGGTCCGAGGTCATGCGGGTGGTGGGCGAGGAGTGGTCCGCCCGCTCGCACGAGATCCGGGACCTGCTGAACCGCAACGTGATCTCGTTCGGCTTCTACCCGGCGTCCGCCAGACCGGGAAAGGCACTGCTGGAACAGGCCGGCGCCGCCGCGGCGACACTGCCGGTGGTCATCATGTTCGACGGTCGGGTGCTGGAGAATCCGTCGAACACCCAACTCGCCGAGGCCATCGGCATGCAGACCAGCCCGGGGACCGGCCTGTACGACGTGGCGGTCATCGGCGCCGGGCCGGCCTGGCGGCCGCGGTCTACGGGGCATCCGAGGGCCTGTCCACGGTGGTGCTGGAGCCGGAGGCCATCGGCGGCCAGGCCGGCACGAGCTCGCGCATCCGCAACTACCTGGGCTTCCCGACCGGAGTGAGCGGCGAGGATCTCGCGGTGCGGGCCTACACGCAGGCCTGGAATTTCGGGGCCGAATACGTGTATGGGAACCCAGCGACCGGCTTGCGCGTCAAGGGGCCGGAGCGCGTGGTGACGGTCGCCGATGGCAGTGAGGTCCGCAGCCGGGCCGTCATCATCGCCACCGGCGTTTCGTACCGCCGGCTCGGCATCCCCTCGCTTGACGCGCTGACCGGTGTTGGCGTGTTCTACGGCGCCGCCGCCTCCGAGGCCCAGGCGATGAAGGACCGGGAGGTGTTCGTGGTGGGGGCGCGAACTCCGCCGGACAGGCCGCCGTCCACCTGGCCAGGTACGCCGCCAAGGTGACGATGCTGCTCCGCGGCCAGTCGCTGGCCGACAGCATGTCCGAGTACCTGGTCAAGGAGATCACCAGCACGCCCAACATCGCTGTGCGGCGTGGCGCCGTCGTGACGGGCGGCGCCGGGACGGGCCGCCTGGAGAGCCTGACCCTCCAGGACCAGGCGTCCGGGGTGACCGAGACCGTTCCGGCCGCCGCCCTATTCGTCCTGATCGGAGCCGAGCCCCGCACCCAGTGGCTACCGGACGACATCAGGCGCGACCGGTGGGGGTTCGTGGTCACCGGGACCGACCTCATGGCGGGCGGGCGTCCGCCGGACATCTGGCCGCTCCAGCGTCCCCCCATGCTGCTGGAATCCAGCCTGCCCGGGGTCTTCGCGGTCGGCGACGTCCGCTGCGGGTCGGTGAAACGGGTAGCGTCCGCGGTCGGCGAGGGCTCGGTCGCGATCAGCCTGATCCACGACTACCTGCGCACCGACTGACCCGGGTCCTGAACTCAGCGGTCACGGTGCCCGGTAGGGGCGATGTTGTGGTTGAGGTGGAAGACGTTGCCCGGATCGTAGGCGTCCTTGACCGCGGTCAGGCGCGCACGCTTGGCCTCGGAGTAGGCGCGGCGGACGCCTGAGGCACCCTCGTCGCTGAGCGTGTTGACGTAGGCGCCCGCGGCGAACGGGTCGAGCTTGGCGGCCGCCCGCCGCGCGGCACCCATCCGCGGTCCGTCCTCGCCGGGATCGCTCCATGCCGCGGCGGCGACGTACTCGAAGCGCGTGCGGCGGTGGCTGAACGCCGTCGCGTCCTCGTCGACGTCGGCGATCGCGCCACCGTAGGCCTGAAGGCTGACAAGCGGCAGGGCGGCGTCCGCCGGGTCGCGGTCCACCAGCGCCCCGATCGCGCCGTCGGACAGCTCGGGGAGGTAGTGGCCCTTCCAGTAGCGCCGGTACGCGTGGCCCTCGACGCTGTCGTCACGGGTCTGGAGCTCCAGGTAGGACAGTTCGCGCACCACCTCGCCGCTCGGCATGCCGATGGAGCGCAGCGCAGGCAGCATCGCGCGGCCGGCCTCCGGGTCGCCCACCCACACGTATCCGAGGGTGGCGGCGTCGCCGGCGATGTCGGCGGTCATCGTGGCCTGGCGGGGAGCCTCCTCGGCCAGGTCGCGCCAGCCGCGCAGCGCCGCGGCGGCGCGACCGAGCGGGAAGGAGAGCTCCGTGACCAGGGTCCGCGTACCGGTGGGATGCAGCCGCAACTCGAACTCGACGACGACTCCGAAGTTGCCGCCACCGCCGCGCAGCCCCCAGAACAGGTCGTGGTGCTCATCGGCGGACGCGCGCACGACGTCGCCGTCTGCGGTGACAACGGTGCAGGACACAACGTTGTCGCAGGTGAGACCGTGCTGGCGCGCCAGCCAGCCCATGCCGCCGCCCAGCGTCAGCCCGCCGACGCCGGTATGCGAGACGTTGCCGGCCGTCGTGGCGAGGCCCAGGGGCTGCGTGGCCCGGTCCAGCGCGCCGAGCATCGCGCCGCCCTGCACGCGGGCGCGCCGCGCGACCGGATCGACGGTGACACGGCCGAGCGTGGTGAGGTCGATCATGAGCCCGCCGTGCGGGACGGCGAGGCCGGCGATGTTGTGTCCCCCGCAACGGACGCCGATCTCCAGGTCGCACTCACGGGCCGTGCGCACCGCGCTGACGACGTCGCCGACCGAGGCGCACCGGACGATCACCTTCGGGCGGTGGTCGATCATCCCATTCCAGACCGACCGGGCGGAGTCGTATCCGTCGCTGTCCGGAGTGACGACCTGGCCGTCGAAGTGCGAACGGCGAACGGTGGCGGCGGCGAGCTGTCCTGTAGTAGTCATGGCACCCAGGTTCGTAGGAATCGGTCCTCTTGATAAGGTCCAGTTCTGTGTCGAATTTGAGTACCAATTTGTCACCGGTCTCGGAACTGGCAATCGACCTGGACCGCAACGGCGGGGACGCGCTGCACCGCCAGATCGAGGCGTCGATCCGCCAGCGGATCCGCCGGGGAGCCCTGCCGGCCGGTGTTGCGCTACCGCCGACCCGCGCCTTGGCGGCGGAGCTGGGTGTCACCCGCGGTGTTGTCGTCGAGGCCTATGCGCAGCTCGTGGCCGAGGGGTACCTGACCAGCCGCAGCGGCGGCTACACGCAGGTGGCGCCCGCGTCGGCCGCCGCCGCACCGTCAGCACGCCACACCAAGGCCCGGTCGGCCGGCCCGGTCGCGCTCGCCTCGCCCTGTGGTCGACTTTGGTTACGGCCGCTGCAACCTCGCCGCCTTCCCGCGGGCCGCCTGGCTGCGCTCGGTGCGCCGCGTGCTCACCGAGGCCGCCGATGAACGTCTTGGCTACCTCGACGGCCGCGGAGCGGTGGAGCTTCGGTCGGCGCTCGCCGCCTACCTCAACCGCGTGCGGGGGACCAACGCCGATCCCGACACGATCGTCATCACCAACGGCTACGCGCAAGCGGTGTCGCTGCTGATGGGAGTACTGGCCGCCCGCGGCGCCAGAACGGTGGCCGTCGAGGACCCGTCCGCCTGTGACGATGCCCGCCCCCTCGCGGACGCGCTGGGCGTGAACGTGGTCGGCGTGCCGGTGGGCGACGACGGCGTGCGCGTGGATGCGGTAGCGCAGCTCGACGCCGACCTCCTTATCCTCACTCCATCGCACCAATGGCCGACCGGGGGCGTGCTCTCCCCCCAGGCGCGCGCCGCGGTACTCGGGTGGGCGCAGCGGGCCGGGGCGCTGGTCCTCGAGGACGATTATGACGCCGAATACCGCTATGACCGCGCTCCGATCGGCGCCATGCAAGGCCTGGATCCTAACCGGGTCGCTTACGCGGGGACCGCGAGCAAGACCCTGGCGCCCGGGTTCCGGCTCGGCTGGCTCATCTTGCCGCAGGAGCTCGTCGAGCCGTTCGCCGAGGCCAAGCTGCTGGCCGACCGCGGCTCCCCCATCCTGGACCAGCTGACCTTCGCTGACTTCCTCTCGCGGGGCGAGTTCGACCGCCATCTACGGCGCATGCGCCCCGTATATCGCTCCCGCCGCGACGCGCTCCTGAAGGCGCTGGCCCGGCACCTGCCCGAGCTGAAACCGACCGGGATCGCCGCTGGCCTGCATCTGGTCGCGTGGCTGCCCCCGGATCTCGACGAGGCGACGGTGATCACGGTGGCGGCCAGCGAGGGAGTCGCGGTCGCCGGCGTGACGCCTCACCGGCTGTCGCCGGCGCCGCGCGGCGGCCTCATCTTTGGGTACTCGGACCTCAACGAGCGGGCGATCGCGGACGGCATCACGCGCCTGGCCCGGGCCGTGTCAGGCCTGCGAGAGGCATGACCGAATGGCTCAGGTCAGCCGGGCGCCATGTCCACAAACCGGCTGTAGTGACCCTGGAAAGCCACCGTCACCGTCGTAGTTGGCCCATTCCTGTGCTTCGCTACGATCAAATCAGCCTCGCCAGCGCGTGGTGATTCGCGCTCGTAGGCGTCCTCGCGGTGCAAAAGAATAACGACGTCACTATCCTGTTCGATGCTACTGTGGAGGCTAGATTCCATTTGCCACGAAATTGTGAGCTCCTAGCACGGTGGCGTCGTAAACTGGCTGCTCACCGAGCGCTTTCCACAGATGCGATCTCATCCCAGAACGCGTCATTGGTGGCGACCATCTCCAGCTGGGCGTCATCAAGAATGGTCGCGACCCGGCCCAGCCGCTCCCGGCTCGGCGCGTGCTTCCAGAGGGTGGTACCG
>CAWBID010000037.1:0-7229 GCA_963788715.1 uncultured Solirubrobacterales bacterium | reverse complement strand
GCGTTAACAGCAAGATTAGGAGCGTGTAACGCATGTTAACGGCGCCGAGACCAAAGGGCCCGGCGCTGAAAGAACACCATGCGAGAGTGAGTTGCCATGGCTGATCTGATCGCTATCGGATACCCGGATGAGGCGACCGCGGAGGCCGCTGCTGATGAGGCGCGCCGGCTGGCCCAGGACCTGATCATCCAGCCGGACGCGATCGCGGTGATCGTGCGGGACGCGGATGGCAGCTACCACGTCCATACCAGCCACCACCCGGTCGGCGCGGGGGCGACCTGGGGCATGTTCTGGGGGATGCTGTTCGGCCTGCTGTTCTTCATCCCGGTCTTCGGCATGGCTGTCGGCGCCGGGCTGGGCGCCCTGATGGGCAAGCTGTCCAAGACCAGCATCGACCGGCAGTTCCAGGATCAGGTCCGTGACATGCTCAAGCCCGGCACCTCGGCGCTGTTCCTGATGGTGGAGAAGGTCACCCCGGACAAGGCCGTCGAGGCGATGAGCAAGTACCGCGGCACGGTGCTGAAGACGTCGCTGTCCAAGGAAGACGAGAAAGAACTCCAGGACGCCCTGCACGGCGGCCAGGGGGCCGCGCAGTAGCCCGCATGAGCCCGCACCGCGGCCGCCGGGCCCACGGCATCATCCAGGTCCGGAGCTCACGACAGGCGGGCCGATGACGGCGGCCGGGTCAACTTCGGCGCGAGACCGATGGCGCTTTGTTCCCATGGCTGGGTGGATCCGTTCCTATGAGCGCGGCTGGCTCAAGGCGGACCTCGTGACGCCACCGTCCGGCCGATCCGCGCGGAAACCAGACGATTGACAGCCGCCGGAAGCGATCTCGGTCTGAAGCCCAGGGCGTCAGCCACTGGGCTACGGCAGCATAGAGCAGTTGGGCGGGGGCGCAACCAGGCGCTGCCCGCCAAGTTGGCCAGCAAGTTATGGCGGCCGGTCGCTGCTTCCTGCAGGCCGTGGGGGTCTTGGTCCTGTTCACGGTCGCCCGGGCGCTCGGACTGCTGGGCCCGCCCAGGTACGTCTACGTACCGGTCAGCCTTCTGGTCGTAGCGCTGGTCCTGATCGCCTGGCGGACCGGCGCGACACGTGCTGATCTCGGGCTTGACCGAACCGATGTGCGCGCGGGCGTGCTCTACGGAGCCTGCGCCTTCGGGATCGTCTTGCTGTTCCTGGTGGTGGCGGCCGTGATCCCCGCGACGAGCGGCTTCCTGCACGATGCGCGGGCGCAGATCAGCGGCGGACGGCTACTTTACGAGCTAGGGGTGTCGATCGTGCTGCTGGAGGCGATCCCGGAGGAATTCGCCTTTCGCGGCGTTCTGCTGGGATCGGCGCTCAGAATCTGGGGGCCATGGCGCGCGAGCCTGATCACCTCGGCGCTGTTCGGTCTGTGGCACATCGAGCCGACCCTGCATACGATGTCGGACAACCGCGCGGTCGCCGGCGCCTCCGCCAGCGTCGGCGGGCAGGTACTGGTGGTGCTCGGCGCGGTTGCGGTTACGTTTGTCGCCGGTCTGGTGTTCTGCTGGCTCAGGCTGCGATCCAGGAGCCTGATCGCCCCGGTGATGGCTCACGTCGCCACCAACGGCCTCGCGCTCACCGTCGCGTGGTTCACGGTCCACCGGGGCAGTCTCCGGTGACGTGCCCGCTGGTATGCGCTTAGCCCTCGGTCGCGATGATCTTCTTGAGGTCGCCGAGATCCTGAGAGGTCATGCCAGCGGGGCGCATGACGATGTTCCAGCCGTCGACGTACTCGGTCGTGTACGTGTGGCCGTGGCCGCCCGGAACGCCGGTGGCGAACGGGAGGTCGGCCGTGACCTGCCAGAAGGTCACGAACGGCATCCAGAACATGCCCTTGAGCACGTCCTTGCCGGGAGGCTCGCTGATCCAGTCGGGCTCGCTGAAGATCAGGTGCGGGCTCCACCAGACGATCGGGTCGGACGGGTGCATCATGTACAGCACCCGGGTGCCGTCCCAGGGCTGGCCCGACGGCGGTATGGCCGTACTCGGGTCATTCGCGAACCGCACGATCTGCCCGTCCTGGTAGACGGGCTGGACCTCCGGGCTGCCCGCGTCGCGGTGGTCGCTGAACTCCCGGAACAGCGTGTTGAAGTTGGGCGGCCCGGCGAACAGTACGCCGTTGGTCAGGTTGGCCATGCTGTTTTCACCGCTGAAGGCGGTCTCGCCACCGAACGATCCCAGGCTCTCCCCGGCCACGAACAGCCGGGGGCGCTGGCCCTGAGGCAGTTTCGACCAGGCGCCGTAGACCGCGTCGAAGAGCGCCCGGCCCGCCTCGCGGGCCTTGGACTGGTCGACCAGGTAGGAAATCCAGGACGGCAGGTAGGAGTACTGGAGCGCCACGGTCGCCGAGTCGCCGTCGCTGAGGTACTCGAACGAGTCCACCAGCGCCGGATCGACCCAGCCACTGCCGGTCGTCGTCACCACCAGCAGGTCCTTGCGCTCGAAACCGCCGGCGCGCTCGAGGTCCCGCACGGCCAGGGCGGCCCGGGCCTCTGCGTCGTCGGCTGACGCCAGCCCGGAGTAGATCCGGATCGGCTCCATGGCCGGCTGACCGGTGAACTTCTCGATATCACTCACCGAAGGGCCCTTGCCGATGAAGTTGCGGCCTTGCCAGCCCAGCGTGTCCCACGGGATGAGCGAGCCCGTCCCGCCCGAACGCAGGCTGGTGGTGGGCTGGTGTATCCCCTCGGCGGTCTTCGTGTCGCGCACCGAGTACGCGCTGTTCATCACGTTGACGAAGCCCTGCAGCAGCAGGCCGGAGACCACCAGGTAGGCCAGGCCGGCCACGGAGATCCAGCCGACCGCGTGGGCCGCGCTCCGGCCGATCCAGCGGTTGAGCAGTGTCGCTGCCCAGCGGTACAGGCCGCGCAGGCCGCGCCCGATCAGCAGGAGGAGGCAGAAAATCAGCGCGGCGACGAAGGGCGAGGCGACGACGAGCGCGACGTTGTACTCCGTCACCCCCATCAGCTTGCGGATCTCATACTGCCAGTACTGCCCGAGCCCGAACGACACCACCACCAGGACGGCGGCACTGATGAAGAAGACCGGCCAGGACCGGTGCCGCAGGCGCCGGGGGGCCCGATCGGCGAAGCCACGCCAGATCCACGCGGCGAGCACCCCCAGCCCGTAGCCGATGGCCGCGGTGATACCCCAGATGACGCCCTGGACGATACCGCCCCGGGGGAGCAGCGACGGCGTGAAAGAAAGGCACCCGGCAATCAGCGCACCCCAGCAGCCGGGGAGCGTGACATAAAGCAGCTTCCGGGATTTCCCGGGCTTAGGCGCCGGCTGAGGGCCTTCCGCCTCTGCTACGGGCGGGGGAGCTTCGACCGCCCCGGTCGGCGGCTCCGGCATGTCACGTGCCATGGCTACTCCTCCATCACGATCGCCCAAGGCTATCCCGGCATCAGGACAAACGTCAGCATCAGCCAGGGCTGGTACGAGCAGCAGCCTCCCTTCGACGGTGCATCAGCCGGCGGAGAAGTGTTGTCGGCGCGGTGGTTTGAGGGCGAGACCCGCCCTGCGCGGGGACTGCCCACCATGACTGCTTGCCGCGGCACCGCCAACTGGCTTGGCGTGCACTGCGCCTACACCCTGGATTTGAGCGGCCGCGATCTCTCCGCGGCGGACGCGGCGGTGCGCGGTGCCGACGCGTCCCGAAGCTATCTGCCGCTGTAGCGGCCCAGCCCGCCAGCCAAATCTGCCCCGGACGAACACCCCGCTGCCAGGTTGAGCGCCGCTCATATCACTTTCCTCATTTCGTGCGACTTAATGCCGGTCCTGGATCCGGATCGAGCCGCCGCACCTTGGCCAGCTCGAGCCCTAATCTCGGCCCGAATGGGCGCCGGGATGGTCGCGGTTTCACTATCTCAGAGTCGGCGGTGAGCCGCGGAGCTTCTCCGTCAAAGCGCTGCGTCATTTCGCCTGGGTATCCAGCCTGCACGATCTGCTGATAATGCGTGCTATCAGTGTGTGCGGTAGCCAGATTGCTGGCATCACCCCTCTGCGGGTGATACTGGTCTGAGCAGTGCGGTGCCTGCCGGCCCGCGAACCTGATCTCGTCTACCGTGATTGCATCCCGGTTAGGCTTCGCAGTCTGCTAGTTCAGAGCAGGCGCAGGTCGACTGCCCGCTCCAGGGCCTCCGGCCGCGACGCCACTCCGAGCTTCTGGTAGATCGACCGGAGGTGGCTTTTCACGGTGTTGCGGGAAACGTAGAGAGTGGCGGCGATCTGCAGGTAGGTGCTAGTAGGCAGGAGCTTGAGGACACGCAACTCGGCAGCAGTCAACGGTTCGGCGAGCACGCGACGCGGCCGGGAGACGGTCGGCTGTACGGCGCATACCTCCAGGGCTGCGGCGATCAGCTGCTCGGTGAACGGGTCCGCCGTTGACTGCGCAAAATTCGCAACAAGGTAGCTGGTTACTTGGGGTGCGGTCGTGACTACCGCATTGAGGAATCCGCCCGAGCGTGCTGTTTGGATGGCATCGCCGAGGACGCGCGCGGCCATGGGATCACCGAACCCGATCGCGGCGGCGGCCAGGAGTATCTGACGCACCAGGTCGCGTCGCGGCGTCAGGTCGCACAGCGCCAAGGACTGCAGGTGGCCTTGCGCGGCTTGGTGATCGTCGGCGGCGAGCGCAATCCTGGCTAGCAGCAGGCTGCGGCGGACGGCTGGCAGCCTGCTGGCCAACTCGGCAGGGGAGTGCAAGTCTCCGAGAGACAGGCGCAGCGATGCTTCCAGCTCATCGGCCCGCGCCAACAGCACCGAACCGGTCCCGGCCAGGATGAGGCGCGCCGCCTCGACAGTTGCCAGCGCTTCCCGGGTCTGCCCGTTGGCCGCCCAGATCCCGGCCCGGTCGAGCAGTGCCAGGAACTCAAAGCTGGGCCGCCGCCGTTCCGTTATCGACAGCACCTGCTCAGTGAGCTGCTCGGCGGTTTCGAGATCCCTCTGCTCCAGCGCCAGGCCGGCCAGCACACGCAAGCCATCCACGGCGAAAAAATGCTGGTCAAACCCTAGCCGCCGGGCATCCGCGTACGCGGACCTGGCGGCCTCGGCGGCCTCGGGCAGGCGCCCTGCCTCAAACCATGCCAGCGCCCGCGCACTGGGCACCAGCACCAGCCTGGCCGGCTCGGCGAGTTCGGGAATCGCAAGAGCCGCCGCCGCCTCACGTTCAACCGCCTCGTAGTCTTCCAGGCACGGGTAGACGCGCAGGAGGATCAACGGGACGGTGGCATTCCATCCGTCGCTATGCCGATTCCGTTCCTGGATGGCCCGCGCGCCGATCGCAGCGCGCTCCGCCTCGTTCATCTGGCCGACCAGTGCATAGTGAAACGAGCGCATCGCCGCCAAGCGGGCCGCCAGCCGCGATTCGGCCGGGATCGACGCCTGGGCGTGCTCCAGCAGGTCGAGGTACTGGCCGCCGCGCACCGGGTCACCCTGCAGCAGCAGGTCCGTTGCCAGGCCCATCAGCCGGTCAGGCGCATCAGCGAGCAGCGAGGCGTCGACTGTGCTGAGATCCAGGGCGCCCGGGACCGCCGGGTCGTGCAAGAAGGCGGTCACGACCTGGTCCTGTATGAGGTCCAAGGCCCGGTCGGCATGCCGGGCGGCCAGGAAATGCTGGACCGCATGCCGTGTCCTGCCCGTGCCCTCGAACCACTCGGCAGCCCGCATCTGGAGCGCCCGCTCCCGTGCCCAGTCTCTGGCCTTCAGCTCAGCGTGCAGTGCCCGGCGCACCAGATGGTGATACCGGAAGCTCGTCTGTTCGTTGTCGAGGGCCACCAGGAACAGGTTTGCCGCGTCAATCTTATGCAGCGTCGCCGCCGCGTCCGGCCTTTCGGTGACGGCTGCGCACGCGTCTGCGGTCAACTCGTCCAGGACGGAGGTGTCGAGCATGAACTGGGCAATCTCAGCGGGCTGCTGGTCAATAACTTCCGAGATGAAGTACTCGACGATGGCATGGCTGCGGACCTCTAGCGCCCGCGCAGCCCGCACCGGGTCGGTGGTGCCGCGCAGCGACAACGCCGCCATCTGCAGCGCCGCGGCCCACCCCTCGGTGCGCTGATGA
Source organism: uncultured Solirubrobacterales bacterium (assembly GCA_963788715.1). Lineage (GTDB taxonomy): Bacteria > Actinomycetota > Thermoleophilia > Solirubrobacterales > Solirubrobacteraceae > Palsa-744. The sequence goes on along the minus strand of CAWBID010000037.1, from coordinate 1,138 downwards.
AGCAGCGCCAGGTCAGCAGGGGCGACCTGGACGCCGAAGTTCGCCAGCAGGCTGCCGCTTTCGGCCAGGGAGAAATACAGCTCACTGTCGCGAAGCTCGCAGAGCTCACCGGACATCCGCAGCCGGTGCAACCGCAGCGGAGGGTCAATCCGGCTGGCCAGCACCAGCTGGGTGGTCTCGGCAGGCCAGCGCTCGACAAGATCGGTCATGGCACGGCCGACGCCGGCCGCCGCCGTGTGGAAATCGTCGACCACGATCGCCGACCCTGTGGGCAGCTTTGCCACATCGTTCACGATGGACGCGGTGACATCGGCTGACATGACGCCGTCCATCGCGAGCAGGTCGGCGGCATCGGTACCGAATCCCGGCGCCAACGCCTGGGGGGCCTGGATGAAACCGGCCCAGAAGCGGATCGGGTTGGCGTCGGCATTATCGCATGACAACCAGGAAGTGGTGTCTGGCGGTCTTGCCGCCGCCCAACTCGACAGCAGCACGCTCTTGCCTGCGCCAGCCGACCCCACCACTACGGTCAGTTGCTTGCCCGCCCCTGCCGTCAGCCGGTCATACAGAGCGGGCCTGGTGACCAGCGTGGCGGGCAATGCCGTCGGCCGGAACTTCGCCAGCGCCAGCCGCGGGCTCTGCGAAACGTCGCGCCTCGTAGCCGTGGCCATTCCTCGCCACCTTCGGCCGTTCCCGCTCATTCGAGCAGAAGTTTATTAAATCAGGCACTGGGCCCGCCGGGAAGGGCCAGGGTCCCTCTGGGTGGGGAATGGTCCTGGGCCACCTCCGCAGGGTGATGCCGCAGGCCCGGCCGCCAGGCATGCTGACGTACACATGAACTACAAGTGAACGGCAAGGCTCTAGGTGTAAACCGTGCGATCCGAAACGTATGAAATCACTTTTACTGGTCAGCCGGACGTCACGCTTCGCGCAGAATTTGACGACTGCGCGATCGCCATAGGCCCGGGCACGACAACCCTTCGCGTCCGGCTGCCAGATCAAGATGCCCTCCTCGGGCTAGTGCAGCGGATCACCGGCCTCGGACTTGAGGTGGTGCACCTGCACCTCGTGGCGCCGCCGCCAGAACCATGACTGATCTCCCGCAGATCACGGTCGGGGACACACTTGCCGCCGGTCA
>CAWBID010000036.1:0-35000 GCA_963788715.1 uncultured Solirubrobacterales bacterium | reverse complement strand
GCTCATCAGCTCGTCCGCCCGCTTGGTCGCCGCATACAGCGACAGCGGCGTATCCACCCGGTCCGCCTCGCGGAACGGCAGCGCTCGTGTTGGCGCCGTAGACCGACGACGAACTGGCATAGACGAGGTGCCGCAGCCTCGGCAGCAGCCGCGCAGCCTCCAGCACGACAAGATGCCCCATCACGTTCGACTGAACATAGGCATACGGATCGACCAGCGAATGCCGCACCCCGCCTGCGCGGCCAGATGCACGATCGCCGTCGATGTCGCTGTTCTGCCGGACGAGCGCCATGAATCGCCTCCCGATCGGCCACGTCCGCCGCGATGGAATGTGAAGCCCGGCTTGCCGTCCAGCCGCGCCAGCCGCGCCTGCTTCAGCCGCACATCGTAATAGGCGTTCAGGTTGTCGACGCCGATCACGCGCTCGCCGCGCGCCAGCAGCGCCTCGGCGACGTGGTAGCCGATGAAGCCCGCCGCGCCGGTCAGCAGGATCGTCACAGCGGCCGCGCCACCAGACGGTCCTCCAGCAATTCCAGCACGGCGTGACCCAGCGCGATGTGGCATTCCTGGATGCGCGCCGTCTCGGTATCAGGCACCAGCAGTGCATGGTCGCACAGGCCCGAGCGCCGGTTCGCCCGGTCCGCCCAGCAGGCCCACCGTCATGTACTGATTGAAATCCGTTCCTCCGACCGCTGCATTGAACGGCGTAGAGGCGATTCCATTCACGTTCAGTCCATATCTGCGCCGGCCCCCTGGATCGTCGCAGCCCGCCGATCCGTTGTCGCCGGAGGAGACAAAAACGCTGATTCCTTGCGCCGCAGCTTGCGCCCAGAGCATCGAAAAAAACTGATTTCCGGCCGTGCCCAGTCCCAGCTCGCACTCCCCGTAGCTCTCGCTCATCACGGGAGCCAGGTTGTTTTCGACGATGTACACCGCCGAAAGGTCTACACCGTCGGTCGTGTTTGTCGACTGTGAAGTCACGAAATTGATCAACGCCTGGGGCGCGACTGCCCCCGACCACTGGATGTCGATGTCCGCCTCGCCTTCGTCCCCATTGATTCCCGGATCCGGCCCGTTGAGCGTGACCGTCAGCTTGTTCTGCGGAACGCTCAGCCCAAACAACGACCAGAAGTTCGTCGCATCCGCTGGATTGATGTTGGTGCGTCCGACGATCGCAATGGTCTGGCCGGTGCCGTCGATGCCCGCATTCCAGAGCGGGAGCACGTCGTAGATCGCCGCGAAGTCGTATGGAACAAGCCCATAACAAGTCTGGCCGCTGCCGCAGGAGAACGTGAAATTCGGCTCCGCAGAGGTAAGCTGCTTCGTCTCCTCCGAGTATGTCCCGACGAAAGTGTTCATGGCCTTTCGTGGAAAGTTATGCAGCGAATCAATTCCCGCCACCGCCGGCGCCAGCGCCGTCGGAATTGCCGGATCACTCGCATTCGCCCAATGCTGTTCGCCATTCACGACGTACTTATGAATCGTCGTATGAAACGCCTCCTGCACCTGGCTCGCCGAGCCGGAGAACTCCAGCACCGTTCGTCCCTTGGTCGATCCGACCTGAAATCCATGCGACTGCAGCCATGACGTGATCGTCTGCATGTCGGCGTCGGTCGGCCCGAACTGCGTTCCGAATTGCTCCGGCGTCATCCACTTGTGATAATTGGGCGAATTCTTGTCCTGCTGATCATCGAGCAGTTTGCGGAGTGCGGTCTCCTGCGCAGGGCTGCGTTTCAGAACCAGCAGCATTCGTCCATGGGCAGGCTGGCCGGGGCCGTGCCCAGATCGAACTCGCGACGCGCCAGCGGATGCGTGTTGCCCCTCAGTACCGTCAGCCGCGACTCGTCGAGAGCCTCGGTGATCAGCGGCCGCGGCGTTGCCACGACGAGTTGTGGCTGTCTCCTGGCCGGCTGCCGCGGGGAAGAACCGAGAACCGCGGCCAGAGTGAAGACAAACGAGCAATAGACACAAAGACGACTGCCAAGACACTGGGATGCGCGCATGATCACACCTCTACCGGTGATGGCCCAACACCCTTCGAGATCGAACGGAACGGAGGAAGGAAGGGATCCCAGTCGTTCTCTGTCCGGCCCACCGGCCCGTGGACCAGACACACTACAGCAAGAACGCGCGTTTTTCAAAGAATTTCCCATGTCGTGCAGCGCTGCACTGGTCGCCGATTTAGTCCTGGCGTACCTCTCAGGGTAACGTCGTAGCACTTGTGAGTCTTGGGCGAATTCGCCATGGCATACTGCCACACATTTCAGCAAGAAAATTCAGGCATGGGGCATTCATGAGTTGCAGGTAGCCGCATTTGTGTTGGCTTTTGCGCTCGCCTGCGCGCCTTGCATCGGCCCAGACTTACACCATCACCGACCTGGGTGTGCTCAAAGGCGACAACGAAAGCAACGGTTTCTGGATCAACAATCTCGGCGACGTAGTCGGCTGCTCCGACACCGCGACTTCGATGGGTTATCCATGCACCGGCCTGGTCGCGGGACAGCACGCCTTCTACTGGAGCCGGAGTGGGGCATGAAGGATCTCGGCACGCTTTCGGGCGGGTCGGTCAGCGGAGCCCTTGGTCTGAATGACTCGGGCGTCGTGGTCGGCTACTCCAACGTGAAGGGACAGCCGGCCACCAACTTCATCGCGGTGCAGTGGTCCTCAACCGGGACCATCCGCAATCTCGGCACGCTCTCAGGTGGTTCTTCGAGCGCGGCGTTCGAGGTCAACTCCGCCGGCGAAGCGAGTGGAGACTCCTTCCTCAGCAGTGGAATGGTCAACGCTACCCGATGGACCAACAACAAGATTAGTAATCTTGGCACTTTGAAAGGCGCCATCTTCACCGCCGGTCTCGCGATCAACGACAACGGTCTGATCGTCGGCGAATCCGTCTTCAGCTACGGGCCGCCATTCACCTCGCACGGTTTTCTTTGGAACGGCTCCACCATGAAAGACCTGGGCACGCTCTGGGGAGGCCTGACCAGCATGGCTAATGCGATCAATTCGCTGGGAGTCATCGTAGGCCAGTCAGACGGCATCAGCACCCTCGGCCACTGGCATGCCGTCAAGTGGGATACCTCGGCAAGATCAAAGATCTCGGCGTGCTGAAGGGCGGGACCTACAGCGTTGCCTTCGGCGTGAACGATTCGGACGTCGTCGTCGGCTACGGCAATATGTCGAACAACGCCCCTCACGCCATGATCTGGACGGCGTCGCACGGGATGCGGGACCTGAACTCGCTCATCCCTACAACCTCGGGATGGACGCTGATCAACGCCAACGCCATCAACAACGTCGGCCAGATCACCGGCTACGGCAGCAGGAACGGGCACAACCACGCGTTCGTGCTGACCCCGCAGTAAGGGCGCGATCTCGTTTGCGCAACCAGTCGCATGCGTGGCCCACTCTCGCGTCCTGTGCGAAGAGTGCGCACGGTGTTCCCTGCAGGGCCCGATTTTTGACTCCCGGAAAATCCCGTCGTTGTGGCACCCGTCCTCTCGACTTCGTGGTCGTGTGGCCCTCGGATCTCTGCTGTAGCAGTACCGAAAACACATCCTGTCCGTCTAAGAGCCTCGTAGTCATCGCGCATCCTTTGCGAGAGCAGGTTGAAGAGTGCTCGCGATGATGGAGTAAACGCATGGACGCTGCCCTCGTTGCCTCTCCGCCCGCCGTCAAACCAGCGTCGAAGCCTCGCATTGAGTCGATCGATCTGATCCGCGGCGCCGCCATGATCCTGATGGCCATTGATCACGTGCGAGTTTATTCCGGCCTTCCACCCGGTGGGCCCACACGGATCTTTCTTCACCCGCTGGGTCACTCATTTCTGTGCGCCCGCCTTCATTTTTCTGGCCGGAACCAGCAGCTTCCTCTATAGCCGCAAGCACTCCAACGTCTCACGCTATTTGCTGATCCGCGGCCTCTCGCTGCCATCTTTCTGGAATTCACATTTCTCCGCGTGGCTTGGACCTTCAATTTCGATTTCAGGCGCTACGAAATGGCGGGAGTCATCTGGGTGATCGGCTTCTCCATGATCCTCATGGCTGGATTGGTGAAACTCCCGCGGGTCGCAGTCGGGACGATTGGCGTTGTGATTATTACGGCCCACAACCTGATGGACTCGCACATGGGCAGACTTCTCGAAGGGCTCGACGCCAACCGCTTGTCCGGTCTCTGGAAAATTCTCTACGTCGGTTTCTTCGCCGGCCCGATCCAGTTTGGCCCCGATGGTCCAAACATCATGGTGCTCTATTCGATCGTCCCATGGATCGTCATGGCGGCCGGCTATGCGTTCGGCAGGATCGTGACCATGGAGCCCGCGCAAAGAAACCGGTTTTGCCTGACGGTTGGCCTGTCGGCCATCGGCCTCTTCCTGCTCTTCGGGGATCAATATCTCGGCGATCCCCGCACGTGGCACCCTCGCAGACCCTGCCCGCATGGCGCATTCATGAATACCACCAAATATCGGCATCCCTAAATTTCCTCTTGATGACGCTGGGCCCCATCATTGCCCTCATCCCCGTCAAGGCCTCCGGGGAACCCTCGCCCACGCACTCATTCTCTCGGCCGCGTTCGTTCTTCTACATGCTTCACATTCCATTGATCCACACGCTCGCCCTCATCGTGTCGAAGATACGGCTTGGCATGGTCAGCCCCTGGCTATTTACCAACCATCCCATCGGGCAATCCAGAGCCGCCGCAAGGTTACGTCTGGAGTCTTCCACTCCTCTACCTGATTTGGGGAATCGCCATCCTGCTGCTCTACTTCGCGTGTCGCTGGTTCGCCGCACTAAAAGCAAGGAGAAACGATTGGTGGCTACAATACCTGTGAAAAGTTTGGTCTTGCGGTGGAGAAGCAATACCCCGGGTGGCCCATCCATCGCGTTCTTTGCGAAGGGTGGGAGCGATACCTGAAGGGTTTTACTCCTCGAACATCGGCACCTGCCGCTGATCCTCTGCGGCCGCCGCTGCCGGCGCGTCGCGCCAATCACCGCCAGCACCGTCAGCGACTCCAGCGCCGTCCGCGGCACAAAAATTCGCTGCGTGTTCGACCGCTGGTCCGGAGGATTCACCAGAAATCCCTCCGGCGTGGTCTGCATCAGGTCGGCGGGCATCAGCCCTTCGAGAATCTCGCTGTCCTTGAATCGCAGCCGCACCCACAACCCCTCCGACCGCGGACGCGAAGTAAACGTCTTCCGCGTCAGCGACTCCGAGTCGCCAAACTCGCGCACAAAATAAACGCCCTTGATCTCGCGTCAGGTCGATCGCGATCACCGTCCCCGAAGTATTCAGCACCTCCAGCTTGCCCTCGTTCACGAACTGCGACGGCGACACGTATCCCGAGACCGAGTCCCGGTCCATCTTGCGGACGATCACTTTCTTGTGCGTTGAAGGCATGAGAATCTGGCGTCGGGCGTCAGACTTCGGACGTCAGCCAACCGCAGCGACTCGGCTCAACATCTCAGGAATCCGCCGAATCTCGCTACGTCATGGATTTCCTGAAGCCTGACGCCTGAGGTCTGACGCCTGACGCGTCTGATTCTCGCACTTTTCCGCCGCAAACTCCCGGAATCCGCCTTGGCAGTAGCCAAAATGTAAACGTTGTGTTATTTTCTTTAGCTTGCCGCAAAGTTTCCATTCGCTCTAAGTACTTTGTAGTAAGCCACTTGCATCCCGGTGGCCGCAGGTCGGGTCTGGCCGTGCAGGGCCTGTGGAAATCCTGTGGAAAGCTCGGCAGCTCGCCGGCCTTGGCCCCGGCTTGATCCAGGCATCGAAGTCGCGAGTTGACCGCACAGGAACGACGGCCTGACGGCCGCTTGAAAGCGAATGGCTGATTACATTTACACGATGGAACTCCGGTTGACGCCGGACCAACTGAAGGGCGTCGGCCTGGTGCAAGACGTAGCCCGCGCCGCGGGCATGAATCTCTACCTCACCGGCGGCGCCATCCGCGACATCATCAGCGGCTTCACCATCCGCGACCTCGATTTCACCGTCCAGGGCAATCCCCTCAAGCTGCAGAAGGACCTCGAAAAAGCCGGCGCCAGAGTCGCCGCCGTCGAAGAAGACGCCCGCACCATCTTCATCTCGCTGCCCGGCAACGCCCGCGCCGAAATCAGCATGGCGCGCACCGAGAGGTTCGAGAAGACCGGCAAGCCTCCCATCGTCACGCCCGCCACCATTCACGAAGACCTGCGCCGCCGCGACTTCACCGTCAACGCCATGGCGCTCTCGCTCAACGAAGGCTCGCGCGGACTGCTGCTCGATCCCTTCAACGGCGTCGCCGACATCGAAGCCAAGCTGATCCGCATTCTGCATAATTATTCGTTCCTCGAAGATCCTTCGCGCCTCATCCGCGCCACGCGCTTTGCCGCCCGTTTCCACTGGCCGCTCGAAGAGCGCACCCAGGCCCGCTACGACGCCGCCAAAGAAGGCAAGTACATCGACCACATCCTGCGCACGTCGATCGGCCACGAGATCGCCGCCCTGGCGCACGAAGACGATCCCCTGCACGTCGTCAAGATGCTCGAGAAGGAAGGCTGGCTCGAAATCCTGCACGATCACTGGACGACCGCCAAGGTCGATACCAACGGCATCACCGCGCTCATGAAGACGCGCCAGCAGATGGTCGACCTCGGCTACACTCCCGATGCCGGCCCGGCCGTGATGTATTTCCTGACGTCGCGCTTCTCCGACAAAGAAGTTCACGACATCCAGAAGCTGATCCCGCGCAAGGATCTCGTCGAAGCCTGGCGCGACATTGAAGATCACGCCAAGGAACTCGCCAAGCGCCTGATGGGCAAAGAAGCCGCCACGCCGTCGCGCACCTGGCAATCTGCTCTCCGGCGCGCGTCCGGAGATGGTGCTGTTCCTGGCCGTCACCGCGAAGCAGCAATCGGTCGAGCAGAAGATCAAGAATTATCTGACCAAGTGGCGCCAGGTGCAGCAGAAAATTCCGCTGCCCGAGATGACGGAGCTGCTGATCACGCCGCAGTTGCCGGAGTATCCCGAAGCTCGCGCACGATGTCTTCATGCTGCTGCTCGACGGCAAACTGCGCTCGCGCACCGAGACGCTGAAATTCCTGAAGCCGTTCGCGCCGCCACCACCGCCGCCGCCGCCACCACCGCGACGTGGACGTGCCGCCAAGGCCGCCGCCGAAGCCGCTGCCACCGCGCCGCCGCCGCAGCAGCACAGCCGGCGAAAGGAGCCGTGAAAGGAAAGAAGGGAAAGGCTGGTGCGGCGGCGGTTGCGCCTCCGCCCGCAGCGCCTGCTCCTGCGAAAGCAGCTCCCAAAGCGCCCGAAAAATCAAAGCTCGCGAAAGCCGAGCCCAAGAAAGCGGCCGCGCCGTCAAAGAAACCGGCGCACAAGACTCCGCCCAAAACTGCTAAAGGCAAGAAGAAGAAATAAATAGCTGCGAGAGAATCCGCTCCCAAAACAGCAGATATTACACTGTTGAATAAATCCTCACTTGAACTTTCTCCTCTGAAAAATAAGGCCGTTTTTCAAGTCGAATCCGGAACTTTGTGCTCCCCTTTACGGATTCAGCTGTAAAGGCACCGTTGCCGCTTTCTGGCACTATGACTGACATGACACCTGAAGATCGCAGTCGCATGGACGCCCTGTGCGCCCAAATCGCCGTCGAAAAGGATCAGCGTAAGTTCCTCAAACTTGTGGAGGAACTCAACGATCTTCTCGAGCGCTCGCAGCACAAACTAACCAGTGACTCTCCGCCCGGCAAAATGAAATTCTGACCTCCAGCCCTCCGGGTACATGATTCCCGGTTACGCGGTTACCTGAATCACCGTATCGAAGGTCTTGGGGGAGCTCAGCATAATGACTTGTGCCCTTTCGCCGCCTCGACGATCGTATTCGCGAGATATGCTCCAGAATCGGCACAGCTCCGCCGGAGCATGTGCAGCGGCTCATCACGGAGCTTCGCTCCGCCATCCACGAGAAAATTGAGAGGGTGAGGAAACTAGCTGCTCGCAAATTCCTCGGCGGTGGGAATCACGAGGAACGTCGATCGGAAAATCCCAATCACCGATCGGACCACAACGGCAGTCACGCACTCTGAAGGGTAGGTCTTCTAACTGGCGCGTTTCGCGCCATCACCGGGTGTTTCTGCCAAGCCTGGCGCTCCACCTTTGTCGCCCTCTTTGGTCTCAAGCGCAGAGGTCGCCGCCGCAATATCCAGAGGGGATGTATTGATGGGGGCTAGTTCCACCACAGTGGCCGAGGCGGCAGGTGTTTCCGGGTTCAGCAACTGCTGCACGGCGGTGATGATCGTATTGCTTTCGGACTTGGGCACGGCTTTGCGAACGCCGGCTTTCAATGCCTCCAATTCAATGCGCGGAGACCAGTACAACGTGTGCATCAGGATTGGAATCTCCGGCACAAGTTTCACCAGTTCCCGCGCCGTGGTCAGCCCATCTTTTACTGGCATCGCCAGATCGAGGATGATCAGATTTGGTCTGATTTCCAGTGCCATCGCAACCGCTTGCTTGCCGTTGGCGGCTTCGACGACTTCCCATGGACCAACGTTCTCCAGCACCTGGCGCATGGCAGTCCTTACCAGCGCATTGTCGTCTGCAATGAGGATTCGAGTCGGCATGCAAGCACTCAAGTTGGATTCAGACGGTGGCGCGTCGCTCCTGTTCTCGAGCCCCATCGCAAATTGTGCGATGCCCTACGAATTAACTCATGCCACGTCCCTCCTCCGAAATACAGGAATATACGTAAGGTAATAAGTACTTGTCCTGGCGCCAGTCGGGTAGGCTTCCCTACACAACCTTGTGATCGGGTTCGCATCCAACGGTCGTCCTGAGGTGATCTCAGCTGTTCGGAGGCAACTTTGCCGAAAGTAAACCGAGCCGTAATCAAGCTGCCTTCTCCCCTTCCGGGAGAGCGCACCAACCCGGCGGGAAAGCCCGTGGCGAATGCCATTCTGCTTTCCATCCCGGACAATGAATTCACCCTGCTGCGTCCGCACTTGCAGTTCGTGACCTTGCCCCACCATCGCAGCCTGCACGAACCGAACCGCAGACTTGACTTCGCCTACTTCCTGAACACCGGAATGATTTCTCTGGTCATGACAACGCGCAAAGGAGAAAGCGTCGAAGTCGGCGTCGTGGGCAATGAGGGCTTTACCCCGCTGCCGGTTGTAGGTGGACTCAGGCGGAGTCCGCAGCGCGCCGTGATGCAGGTCCCAGGAGAAGGCTTCAGGCTCAGTGTGGACTCACTGCTGGCAGCCTTGCCCTCAAGCCCGCAATTGCAACTGTCACTCTATCGTTATGCCGCGGTTTACGGGCTGCAAGTCGCGCAGACCGCGGGATGCAATCGTCTTCACGATCTGCGGCAGCGCCTCGCTCGCTGGCTACTTCTGACGCAGGACCGCGTCTGCTCTGGATTGCTGCGCATCACTCACGACTTTCTCGCGACCATGCTCGGTACCGACCGGCCCAGCGTCAGCCTCGCCGCCGCTGCGCTGCAGAAGAAAGCGCATCATCGAATACACCCACGGCGCCGTGAGAATCCTGAACCGCAAGAAGCTCGAAACCTCCGCCTGCGAATGCTACGGAGTCATCCAGCAATTCAACGGAGAATTAGCTTTGCGCTAGCCACTAGGCCCGCGGCACGCGCCATTCGAAGCGCGGCTCGAGCGCGTATCTCATAGAGACGTAAACGGGATATAAATTCGTAACGGACCATCGAAACCGCCCTATAATAGCGGCATATGCGTCGCTTGGCATCCATCGCGGCGTTCGCGCTTTTTCTCGCGGTCCCCCTCTGGGCGCAACATGGTGGAGGTCACGTCGGCGGCGGTCACGCCGGCGGCGGCGGCCACGCGGGCGGGTTCAGTGGTGGGCACTCCGGTTTCGGCGCTGGTCATGTCGGCACCGGCCACGGCGGTGGGATGCGGTCTGGTTCAGGCGCATGCGATCCGGTTCAGGCGGAATGCGCGGCTTCAATCACGGCGCAACCTTCTCGCAGCGCGGCTTTAATCGTCCCTTCCTGCATGACGGCTTCCGCGGCCGCCACTTCCACAACCATTTCCGCAACGGATTCCGCAACAACTGCTTCGGTTTCGGCTGCGGCTATATTATCCGTGGGCCTACGGCGCCTACGATCCTTACTGGTGGTGGGATACGGGCTCTTCGTCTTACGACGATGACTACAACCAAAATCTCGCTATCGCTGCCGAGATGAACCGCCAGAATCTTGAAGAGCAGCGCATGCTCCGTCAGGAAGAAGCCGACGGCGACCAGGATTCCTACGCAGACACGCCTCGCGCCCCACGCTCCGTACGACCGGGAAATCAAAATCAGAATAAAGACGAGCAGACCGGCGCCGCCATCATGCCGAGCACCGTGCTGGTTTTCCGCGATCAGCACAAACAGGAAGTCTCGAACTACGCCATTGTCGGACAAACGCTCTACAACTTCGCTCCCCAGCACACCCAAAAAATTCCGCTCGCCGATCTCGACCTGACCGCCACCACCAAAGCCAACGAGGATCAGGGCATAACGTTCCGTGTCCCCAGCTCCGGCGAAGCCCAATAACCGAATACCCCGTGTTTGCCGTTCCAGCCCGTTCCCACTTACAGCACCCTTTCCCCATTCACTGCATCCAACCCTACATTCACCCCAACGACATTCCCTTTTCGTCCGCGGGCTAGTACCTTGAAATCAAGCGTTTAGGTCATGTACCAAGGGATGTGGGGAACCTGCAGAAACACTGGGTCAAACCCAAGCACAACCCTGTCCGAATGCTAAAATACAAGAACACCAAATTATGCCTCTAAAAACACTGTTCCTAAATCCTCCCTCTTTTGAAAACTTCGACGGAGGCGCCGGCTCCCGTTGGCCCGCCACCCGCGAAATCGAATCGTTCTGGTATCCCGGTGTGGCTGGCCTATCCGGCGGGGATGCTGGAGGGGGCGCGGCTGCTGGATGCGCCGTCGCACCACGTTTCGGGCGCGGAGACGATCGACATCGCCAAGGACTACGAGTTCCTTGTGCTGTTTACGTCGACGCCGGGGTTTCCGGGGGACATTCTGCTGGCGCGCGCGATCAAGAAGGCGAATCCGAAGATCAAGATTGCATTTGTGGGGCCGCACGTGACCGTGCTGCCGGAGAAGTCGCTGCGCGATTGTCCGGAGATCGATTTTGTTTGCCGCAAGGAGTTCGACTACGCGGTCACGGACTACGCGAAAGGGAAGCCGCTGGCGGATATTCCCGGCGTGTCGTTCCTGAAGGACGGCAAGATTGTGCACAATCCCGATGCGCCGCAGATTCAGGATCTGGACGAACTGCCGCACGTGACCGAAGTCTACAAGCGCGATCTCGATGTCACGCATTACAACGTGCCGTTCCTGCTGCATCCGTTTGTGTCGCTGTATACGACGCGCGGATGCCCGGCGCAGTGCACATTCTGCTTGTGGCCGCAGACGCTGAGCGGACATCCGTGGCGCAAGCGTTCGACCGACGACGTGGCGGCCGAAATGGCGAAGGCCAAGGAGATGTGGCCGGAAGTAAAAGAATTCTTCTTCGACGACGATACCTTCAACATTCAGAAAGCGCGCACCATCGAGCTCTGCGCCAAGCTGAAGCCGCTGGGTCTGACCTGGTCGTGCACATCGCGCGTGACCACCGACTACGAGACGCTCAAGGCGATGAAAGAAGCGGGATGCCGCCTGCTGATCGTGGGCTACGAATCGGGCGACCAGCAGATTCTGAAGAACATCAAGAAGGGCGCGACCATCGAGCGGGCGCGGCAGTTCACCAAGGATTGCCACAAGCTCGGCCTCGTGATTCACGGCGACTTCATCATGGGCCTGCCCGGCGAGACGCACGAGACCATCAACAATACGATCGCGTTCGCCAAGGAACTCGACGTCGAAACCATTCAGGTTTCGGTGGCGCACGCCTATCCTGGCACTGAGCTCTACGACTACGCGGTGAAGAACGGATTCATGGTCGGCGACAACAAGATGGTGGACGAGGGCGGACACCAGTTGGCGCACATACAGTATCCCGGCCTGCCGGCCGACGACATTCTCTCGGCCGTGCACCGTTTCTACGACGAATACTATTTCCGTCCGAAGGCCGTGTTCCGCATCTTGAGGAAAGCGGTGTTTGACAGCAACGACCGCAAGCGCCTGTACAAAGAGGCGAAGACGTTTCCTGAAGCTGCGTTCGGCGCGCAACAAAATGGTGAAGAAGCATCACGCCGAGGCGGCTGCGGAGCCGGTGAAAGCGTAGGGATGACGGATTAGCTTCAAGTTCTCAGTTTCACGGATTTCGAGAGCTGAAACCTGAATTGGCACGAACTCTGAAGCTCCTTGAAACCTTGAAACTTGAAACTGAAACTCGTATTTCAGTGACCTTTCGCAAGTATCTTGTGCTGGCTGGAGTGACCGTCTTTGCAGCGGCGGGCGACTCCATGCTCTCGCACGGGATGAAGCAGACCGGCAACATTTCCCTCAATCATCTGCAGAGCGTGATTCTCGCGGTTCTTAATCCGTGGGTCGCGGTGGGCATTGTTCTGTTGCTCGCCTTTTTTGCGTCCTACATGAACGCGCTCTCGTGGGCTGACCTGACCTATGTCTTGCCCGCCACTTCCCTGGGATATGTCTTGCTGGCGCTGGTGGCGAAGTTTGCGCTGCATGAGCAGGTCAGCCCGATGCGCTGGGTGGGGATCGCGCTGATCACGGGCGGAGTGGGATTTGTGGCAGGAGGTCCGGCGTTGACGTCGCAGAACAGCCTTCCCGAACATGACCCGAGCATTCGGAATCCCCACCCTTCGCAAAAGACGCGAAGGATGGGCCACCCGCGGCCACGGTTTCGGCGGAGTGGAGCGATGAAGCATCTCTACACCTGGAGCGCGATTCTGGTGGTCGCCTTCGCTTCCGTCGTGGGCGACATCCTGCTGGCGCGCGCCATGAAGCAGGTGGGCGACGTACACGCGTTGTGGCGCCGCGCTGGACTGTGGACCGTGGTGGGGCGCATCCTGGGCAATCCAAATTTCTTTCTGGGCGTGACGGCGATGGCCGTGGCGTTCTTCAGCCTGCTGTTCGCCTTGTCGTGGGGCGATGTCAGCCTGGTCGCTCCGGCGGCGGCCTCGCTGACGTTCATCGGGAATGCCTTTGCGGCGAAAATCTTCCTGCATGAAAAAGTCGATCGGCGGCGATGGATCGCGGCCGTGCTGGTGGCGGCGGGGTGGCGCTGCTGGCGGGGTAGAGTTGCTGGTTCCGGAGGCGCGGCACACATTCGCATTTTGGACGGAAGAGCGAGCTTCTCCCTGAATCTTGTCAAGGGGGTCATTTTGGGTTTTTGAGCGTAAGGCGCTCATTCTGGGGGGAATATAAAGTTGTGGAAATTGTCCACTTTAACCTGCTCGATTTGATATTCTGGATATATAGAGGAAAAATGGCGCGGGCCTTCGGGCTTTGCGCCATTTTTGTTTGGGGGGAAGTAGGTGCGGCCTGGCTCACGCGCGGAGGCGGTGCAGCGGGAGATCCCTCGCTTCGCCTGAAGAGCGGCTCCGCTCGGGATGACGCCACTGAAAGAATGTAGATAAGCAATTGGGAGACGAACATGAGTAAGGGGAGACGAGGGGCGGGACGGCGGGATCACAGCAAAGACAAGGGCGATTTGACGGAGATGGAGTTTACGGTGGAAGCCACGGGGCGGGGGATGGTGGTGTCGAAGCCTTGGGGCGATAACGAACGGTATGACGTGGTGGTGGATGCGGGATGGAAGTTGTTGTGGCGGGTGCAGGTGAAGTTGACGGGGGCGAGGCATCATCGAGGGTTTGCGGTGCGGTGCGTCGTGGAGGACCAGCGCGAAGCAGATTTCGTATAAGCCGTCGCAGGTGGACTTCATCGTGGTGAGGATCGCGGAGAAGTGGATCTGGTATGTGATTCCGGTGAGGGCGCTGGCAGGAAGGTTGTCGATCAACCTGTATCCGTTTGGATGCCGGAGGGATGGGAGGAATTCGTTTGAGAAGTATCGCGGGGCCTGGGCATTTATTGAGGGGGGAGAAGGGGCGGGGACGAAGCGCGGGGGAAAAGCAGGTTCCTCCCCTCGCTTCGCTCGGGATCGGAATGACAAAGCGCTACTCGGTGCGCTTGCGGGGGCAGATGCGGGTAACCTGGGGTTGAGTGCACGTTCGTAATTTGAAAGAACGGGGCACTGGATTCAGAATCGAATTGCCCACCACTTCGTAGTCCAGCAATAGGCCGCTTCTTGTCTGGGAGTGACGCCGCTGGACGAATCACAGGAACGCTCGTTTGGATCGATCGATGAACTAGAGGAGTCGTGTCTGCGCGGGCGTACGGTTCGCGCCGATCACGATATGTTTTAGAAACTGCAATTGCACTCGAACTTGATTGCACTCGAACCTGATGCGCTCGAACCTGGGGATTTGAAATGGGACATTTGTCAGGGCACTCGCCGTTCTCCCAAAGCACGCGGCGGTGGCCGCGGATGCAGGTCGCATTGCCGGTACGAATTGTGGCAGTGAATGGAATTCTCACCACTCCGGTGGTGGGGCGCGGGGGAGAGATCAGCCGGGCCGGGATGGCGTTGCGCGCGCCGATCAATCTCAATCCGGGGGATCTGATGCAGTTGCAGTTTCCGACGACGAATCCGTCCCGGGTGACGGCGGTAGTGCGCAATCGTGTCGGGGACCGGTTGGGGCTGGAGTTCTTGACGCAGCTTCCACCGGATGACGGGGCGCGGAATGCGCCTACGGCGCTGGTTAGCGCGCCTCCTGTGCAATCGCCTGGGTCCATCGTGGCTTCGGCCGGGCTCCGCCCGGCGGACAGCCGAGGGCGGCTGTCCCCACAAGCGGCTGGCGTGCGGAAGTTTGCGAGTGTGTGCAGTCCACAGAACCTGGAAGAGGGGTTGCGTCGCAAGCAGGAAGAGCGCAAGCAGGTGCAGCGGGAGATTGAGGCGCTGAAGATGGCGATTCTGTTGCTTGCGGATAACGAAAAGGAACTTTCCAGATTGTCGGCGCTGGTGAGGATGGAGCGGGAGCCGCGGTTGTTGTCTTGAGAGCAGCGATTTTCTGACTCGTTCCATCCCTTCGTGGTTTAGTAAGGTGCACTGGACGAACCCGCATAGGCATCATGCAAAGCCGTACTGGCTTACGCGCGGAGCCGGTTCAGCAGGAGATCCCTTCGCGATTCCGCTCAGGGCAGGCTCTTCGCTCCGCCTGAAGAGCGGCTTTGCTCAGGATGACACGGCTTTGTGAGGACGGACAGACGTCGTGCACCTCGCCTAAATCAGAATCTCACCCTCGTTCGCGATAGCACGCGTCTCGATTTCAGCCTGTCTCGATTTAAACTAGCCGCATGTCTACTCAAAGTACGGTACTGGTGACCGGTGGGTCGGGGTTTATTGGGAGCCATTCTATTTTGCAATTGCTGGCGGCGGAATATCGCGTGCGCACGACCGTGCGTAACTTGAAGCGCGAGGGCGATGTGCGAGCGCTCATAAAGTCCGGAGGCGGCGAGGCAGGAGACCGGTTGTCGTTTGTAGCGGCGGATCTGGAAAAAGATGCGGGCTGGGTGGAGGCGGTGGCGGGATGTGAGTACGTGCTGCATGTAGCGTCGCCGTTTCCGGAGACAATTCCCAAGCATGAGGAGGAGTTGATTGTGCCGGCGCGGGAGGGGGCGCTGCGCGTGCTGCGAGCGGCGCGCGATGCGGGAGTGAAGCGCGTGGTGCTGACCTCGTCGTTTGCGGCGATTGGCTATGGGCACGGGCCGCAGAGTGCGCCGTTTGATGAGACGAAGTGGACGGATCCGAATGGCGAGAGTGTGAGTGCTTATGCCAAGTCGAAGACGCTGGCCGAGAAGGCGGCGTGGGATTTCGTGGCGCGAGAAGGTCGAGGTCTCGAACTGGCGGTGGTGAACCCGGTGGGCGTGTTTGGTCCGGTGCTGAGCGCGGATTATGCGACGTCGATCCTGATTGTGCAGCGCTTGATGGACGGTGCGATGCCTGGCGTGCCGAAACTTTATTTCGGGGCAGTAGATGTGCGGGACGTGGTGGACCTGCATGTGCGGGCGATGACCGATCCCGCGGCGAAGGGGGAACGGTTTCTGGCGGTGGCGGGAGATTTCCTGTCGATCCTCGACATTGCGCAAGATCTTGAAGAGGAGGCTGGGAGCGGCGGCGAGGCGAGTGCCGACGCGGCAGCTGCCGAATTGGGTAGTGCGGCTGGCGGCGCTTGCGCGATCCGGCGGTGAAGCAGATTACGCCGGAGCTTGGCATTGTGAAGAATGCTACGGGGGAGAAGGCGCGGCGGGTGCTGGGATGGAGTCCGCGGTCGAGTGAAGAGGCGATAGTGGCGACGGCGGAGAGCCTGGTGCGGTTGGGGTTATAGAAGGAGAGTGGGAAGAGGGCGGCGTAGAAGCAGGTTCGTCGCGCGATAGTGCCGCGCTCGCAATGACAAATCATAAAAAGATAAGCCGAGTTTTATAGGCGAATAAAAGGAGAATATGATAGGATTCGTCGGTCATGGCGCGGCGTCCGGATTTCGGGGTGGAGAAGATATGGAGTCGCGAGGAGTTGAAGGAGATTGCGGCGAATTTGGCGCGGATGGGAATGACCGGGGTGCGGGAGTTTTATGAGCGAGCATATCGGGAGTGCCGGATGACGTCGCGGGATTTTCCTCCGGCGCGGGCCGTGCAGGAGTTGGTGCAGGCCTGGAAGCAGCTGCGGAGGTGGAGGAAGAGGTAGGGCCGTGTGCCGTCAGGAGGGGAGTTTTCACAGGGCGCCTACAGGAAACTCCTTATGGCAGGGTTTCCCGGGCGCGATAAGATTCAAATGCCTGAGACGGGATTTCGACCTAGCCCGCAACCACGGGAGGCAAGCTCAGGCGAGGCAAGACACACCAACCCGGGTGTGACGGCTGCAAGGGCCGTCAGAATCTAGGAGCATCACATGACGTCACTTCCCATCCGTTTTCTCCGCCGCTATTTCTTTATTGCCGCAGCGGTAGTTGCGGTATTGGCGATGTCCGGGGCAAGCTGGGCAACTTCGTGCTCTGGGAGTATCTCGTTAACCAATCTGAATCCACAGGCTCTTTGCGTCATGCCGGAGGCGAGTCCGGTACAACCGATGAGCTTTGACTTTAAGAATATGGCGTTCTCGTCGCAGTCGCTGGGTTCGGTGGTTCTTTACACGAGCTCGCTGGATACGACGATTGCAGACGTGATTACTTTCTCGAACGTCAACGGGATGGCCACGATTTCGTTCACACCGAATACGAACGGAACCATGACCGTGCCGTCCGGGCAGATACTGGGTTCATACACTGCGGGCGGGTATCAGTTCATTTCGCTGTCGCTGACGAATGGCAAGATGATGCACGTGGGGATTTGCAGTTCCAGCAGCGACGGGTGCAGCGGCGGGGCTGACTCGCTGCGGATTTCGGTGGGAGCTCCGGAGCCGGGATCGTTCTTCCTGATGGGGACGGGTTTGCTGGGACCGGGCCTTTGGGGTCTGGCGACGGGGAGACTGCGGCGGTTTGCGCGGTCGGTGAAGAGCTAGGATTGAGAGCTTAGGGAGCGGTTGATCGGGCCCCGTGGCGAGCGCAACGACGGGGTTCGGCGGTCGCGAACGTTGAAGGATGGCCCACTTCTCGATTATCGGGATGTGGGCATTCTTTTTGTGTGTTGGCAGGGTTCATCGGCCGGGGGCTGTCTTCGGGGCGGGGAAAAGCAGGTTTCTCGCGCGAGAAAACCGCGTGCACACTCCACGCTCCACGCTCCACGCTCCACGATTAGCGCCGATTGATCCCAATGTTTACTGGCCAGTGTCCCTGATCACTGACGGCGGCGGTTCGATTGAATAGAACTGGCGTGGAGGGGGAACTATGAGCGCTCAGAAGGTATCGCTGGAAACGATTGAGGATTTTCTCGCGCAGAAACGGATTGCGATGGTGGGAGTTTCACGGGACGCGAAAGACTTCAGCGTGATGTTGTTCAACGAGCTTTGCCGTCGTGGATATGAAGTGGTGCCGGTGAATCCGGTAACGACGGAGTTGTGGGGGCGGCGCTGCTTTGCACGGGTGCAGGAGATTACGCCGAGAGTGGACGGAGTGCTGTTGATGACGTCGCCGAGCGTGACGGAGGCAGTGGTTCGCGATTGCGCGGAGGCGGGAGTGCGGCGGGTGTGGATGTACCGGGCCGCCGGTGAGGGTGCGGTGAGTGCGAATGCGGTAGATTTTTGCCGCGCTAAAGGGATTGCCGTTGTGCCGGGAGAGTGTCCTTACATGTTTCTGCCGGCGAACGGGCTTCACAAGATTCATGGGTTCGTTCGGTGGATCACGGGATCGCTACCGCGGCATGCGCAGGCTGCTTAGTGCGGCTGATGTCGTAAGGGGAGCGCTAAAGTGCGCGGAGAGAATCCGCGGTCAATCTGGTTCGACCTCACGAGAAGAGGCGCATGAGGCCGGTGGCGGGGAGGTCGGGTGAGATGAATCGCAGATCTGTTCCGGCGGCGCGGGCGAGGGCTTCGGCGGCGAGGTATCCGCTGCGGACGGCGCCTTCCATGGTGGCGGGCCAGCCGGTGGCGGTCCAGTCTCCGGCGAGGAAGACGCGGGGCCATGCGGTGGTGGCGGCTCGGACGGTGGGCGTCGATGCCGGGGCGCGGCGAGTAGGTGGCGTTCACTTCTTTGATCACGGTGGATTTCACGAGAGTTGGCGTCGCGGGCGGCGGGGAAGAATTCGCGGACTTCGGCGAGGGCGAGGTCGACGATTTCGGCGCGGGATTTGTCGATCAGCGTTTTCGAGGAGCTGACGACGAGTTCGATGTAGCTGCCCTCGGGGGCTGAAGCCCCATTCTCTGCGATGCTGGCGCGGCCCTGAAGGGCCGCTCTTCCACGGGTCTGCAGGCGGGATTTGTGGAACATCCATTGGATGGTGCGGTCGAGGAGGACGGCGTGGTCGAGATCGGAGATCTGGCGGTCGAACCAGAGATGGATGCCGGTGATGGGCGAGTTTTCGAAGTGGGTGATCTTCTCGCGAAGCGGCGCGCTCTCGGGCGTGTTCGGGAGGACTCGGTCGAGGGCGTCGAAGGGGAGCGCGAGGATCAGGAAGTCGAAATTCGCAAGCCGTGTCTCGCGGACAGAAGTGCGGCGCCCGCTGGTGTTCTGTCTTGTCACTCCTGATTGCGGAACTGCAGTTGGATGCCGACTGCACTTGCGGTGAATCCTTCGACGGGCTCGCGGAAATGGAGCGTCGCCGCCGCGGGCGCGGATGTAGTCTCCGGCTGCGTTGTAGAGGTCGGTGAGCGGGACGGTGGGGACGCCCATGTGGCGGGCGGCGGGAGACTTCATCGATTCGCGCACGACCTGCGCGGCGGCGGAAACGGAAATGAGATCGAGTTCTTCGCTGAGGGCGCTGACCAGGATTGGTTGCCAGAAGCGTTCGATGGCATTTTGCGTTTGGCCGTGGCGATCGAGCCAGTGCTGGAAGGATTTTCCGTTGTCGCGCTGTGCGGTGAGCGTGAGCGGGACGAGCGCGCGCGAGATGGAGAGCTTGTCGGCGGCGCTGAGAAATGGGAAATTGAAGAATGATGGCGCGGTGTGCAGCGGCGCGGGGAGCGGCGAAGACTTCATCACGGAGATGCGGCCGCCGGGCTCGATGAAATTCATCTGATCGAACCAGCGGATTTGGTCGGCGACGCCGATGCGCTCGTAGAACTCCATCAAGATTCGTGCAGACGCGAAAGAGGACGTGCTGGCAGTTGTCGACGACTTCGCCGGTGCCGGGATGTTCGTAGGAGGAGGCGCGTCCGCCGAGGAAGGGACGCTTCTCGAAGAGCGTGACGTGGAATCCGGCGTCGGATAGGGCGCAGGCGGCGGCGAGTCCGGCGAGGCCGCCTCCGGCGATGGCGACTGTGGGTTGGGGAGTGGTTGAGTCATTGAATCAGATTTAGTCATTGAGTGCATTTGTGGCATCGTCCCCACACTCTGGCATGAGCACTCGCTGATGGATTCAATCGACTCGGAGATCTGAAATGATTCAACTCATGTGAGCCGCTTGATGAAGCCTTTCCCGAGGATGCGCAACTTTTCCGAGGTGCTGAGGGCTACTTTGGCGGTGAAGACGTCGTACTGTTTTTCGGCGATCCTTTCGAGCAGGCGGCGGTAGATGGTGACCAGCACCCACAGCGCGGGCTGGCTGTCTTCGGAGATGTAGGGGATCAGGCGTCGCCGGAGGCGTAGAACTCGCGGGCGCGGTCGGCTTCGAGGGCCAGCAACGGGCGGAAGCGCGCGGGATCGGGAGTGGCCAGCAATTCGGCGGCGGAGAGATTGAACTTCGCCAGATCCTCCTCGGGCAAGATAGATGCGGCCCATGGCCGCGTCTTCTTTTACGTCGCGAATGATGTTGGTGAGCTGGAAGGCGAGGCCGCAACGCTTCGGCGAGGGGCTCGGCGGCGGGATCGCGATATCCGAAGACGTGAATGCAGACCAGACCCACGACCGACGCGACGCGGTAGCAGTAGAGGCGGAGATCTTCGAAGGTTTTGTACTGGACGGTGAGACCGGGCGTGGTGCTCGGTTTGCGCGGAGGCTTCGGCTTCTTCGACGTCCATGGCAGTGCCGTGGGCGAGTTCGTCGAGCAATCCGGCGGGAATCGTGTAACGGCGCTGGGCGTCGGTCAAGGCGAGCAGGATGGCGTCGTCGGTGGGATGTGCCTTGCTGGGCGCGGTGCAGAGCGTCGAGCCAGACGTCGAGCTTCTGGCGGCGCTCGGGCAGAGCTCAGCGTGGGGTCGTCGGTGATGTCGTCGCAGCGGCGCATGAAGGCGTAGACGGCGCAGAGGGCTTCGCGCTTGCGGCGCGGCAGAACGAGGAAGGCGTAGTAGAAATTCTTGGCCGCCGTGCGCGTGATGCCTTTGCAGACGGAGTACGCCATGACGAGCTGCGGCGGAGCGGGCGTCCAGGGCACGGGACTTGCTGCGTGCCGGCGCTCATGGTCGTGCCTCCGGGAGGCTTGCTCGTTCAAACTCTCGTTCAACCCGCCGAACAGTTTGCCCATGGCGGCGCGGGCGACCAGAGCGAGTTTGCGCGGCTTCGAAATTGACGGGCGATTTCCGAGGACGGCGTAGTCCTGCTGTTCGATGGCGTGCAGAATTTCCTGGCCGCCGCGGCTGAAGAGATCGAGATCGATGGCGAGTTCGCGGTCGACCTTGCGCGATCAGCGGCAGACCCTGACGGAACCAGTCGTGGGCGCGCTCGACTTCGAACTTCATCATCGCGCAGAAGGCGGGCGTGTTCTGTTGCGGGCGATGTCGTCTTCGGTCACGTTGAAGCGGCGAAGATCTTCGAGCGGGAGATAGATGCGGCCTTTGGCGTAGTCGACGCTGACGTCCTGCCAGAAGTTGGCGAGTTGCAGCGCGGTGCAGGTGAAGTCGGAAAGCTGCTGGCGCTCGGGGTCGCGGTATCCGCAGAGATAGAGAACGAGATGGCCGACGGGATTCGCGGAGTAGTGGCAGTAGGCGAGGACGTCGTCGAAGGTTTCGAAGCGCGTGACGGTCTGATCCTGGCGGAAGGCGGTCAGCAGATCGGAGAATTCGTGCTTCGGAATGTCGAACTCGCGGACGGTTTCGGCCAGCGCCACGAATACAGGATGTTTCGGAGAGCCTTCGTAACAGGCGTCGAGTTCGCGCTGCCACTGGTCGAGGAGTTCGAGAGATGCGGCGGTGTCGCCGACTTCGTCGCCGAGATCGTCGGAGATGCGGCAGTAGGCGTAGACGTTGAAGAAATGCTGGCGCAGGCGGCGGGGAAGAAACCAACTGGCGACGGAGAAATTTTCGTAGTGGGTGCGAGCGAGGCGGGCGCAGTATTCGCGGGCGGCTTCGAGAGTGGGAGCGGTTGCGGGGATGGCGTAGGCGGCGGGCAGGCGACTCCAGCCGAGCGATGTGCGGGGATTGGGTGGCGTCAGAGTCACTTGATTGGGTAGTCGGGTAATTGCGTAGTTTGGTAATTGAATACCGCGCTCTTAAAGATTGCCGACTCCGTAGCTGATTCGTATTCGAATCGCTTGCTCCGCTCAGATGACAGGGCTACAGCCCGAAACTTCTCACCGACCAAACGCGGCCTGAAGGCCGCTCTTCGACCAAACCAAATGCGGCCTAAAGGGCCGCTCTTCCACCTAGTGGCCGGGGATGATGGCGGTCTTGATGTCGCCGCCGCGGTTCAGCATGTGACGCAGGACCTGCTGCAGGCGCGACAGCGGCGCCTCCCCGGTGATGTAGTCGGTGGGACGAATCTTCTTGGCCGCGATCAGTCCGAAGGCCCGGCGAACGGTTTCCGGCGTGTGATGGAACGTGGCCTTCAGCGTGATTTCGGAATAGTGCAGGCGATTGGTCTCGAGTTGCACTTTGGTTCCGCTGGCGCAGCCGCCGAAGAAGTTCACGGTGCCGCCTTTGCGGACCATGTCGACGGCCCACTCCCAGGCTTCGGGCTTGCCGACGGCTTCGATGACGACGTCGCAGCCGCGCTTCTGCGGAGAGAGCGCGCGGACGGCATCGACTACGTTCGGAACTTTGGTGGTCTGAATGATCTCGTGCGCGCCCATCTGCTTGGCGGCTTCGACCTGGCCGTCGCGCTTGACGACGGAGATCACGTTGCAGCCGATGGCGCGGGCGACCTGCACGAACATCAGGCCGATGGGGCCGCCGCCGAGGATGGTGACGGTGTCGCCGATCTCGACTCCGGTTTCGTGCAGGCCGCGCAGGACGCAGGCCAGAGGTTCGGTCATGGCGGCGTCTTCGAAGCTGACGTTGGGCGGAATGACCAGCATGTTGGCTTCAACAATGCGGCGGGGCACGCGGATGTATTCGGCGTAAGCGCCGTTGTTGAAGAGCAGATCTTCGCAGAGATTCTCCTGGTGCTTGGAGCAGTAGAAGCACATCTGGCAGGGCGCGGAGTTGAGGGCGACGACGCGCATGCCCTTCTTGAAGCCGTTGACGCCGGCGCCGACCTCCTCGATGACTCCGGCGAGTTCGTGGCCGAAGAGCGCGGGAGGAACGATCATGCGGGCGTGATAGCCGCGCTGGTACACCTTGAGATCGGTGCCGCAGGTCAGGGCGACCTGAACCTTGACCAGAACCTCGCCATCGCCTACGCGAGGGATGGGTACTTTTTCGATCTTCAGATCTTCTTTGCCGTACAGGACGGCAGCGGTCATTTTTCCGTTCACTGCGACGTTTCCTTCCGTTCCTGCAACTGCCTATGCCCCAGCCACTGCCGGGCTGAATCATGATCTTCATCGACGAAGGTTGCGGATGGGCAGCCAGATCCAGCGCCTGCGTGCTCTCGGAGAGCGGGAAGCGATGGCTGATCAGTCGTTCCAGATCCATTTCGCGGTTCATGACAAAACGAACCGACTCCTCCTGCAAATCGACCGATGCGCTATAGGACCCCACCAGAGTCTTCTCATCGACACAGATGGCTGCAGGATCGATCACGGCCTCTCCGTGCTGCGTTTGCGCAAAAAACAATACCCGTCCACCGGGACGGGCCGCATCCATCGCGGTACGAATCAGGGAATTGCCGCCGACCGCGAGAATCACCGCGTCGGCGCCACGTCCCTCGGTCAATTCGCGGACGCGCTCGACCACGTTTGTCCGCGAAGCATCAATTGTAAGGTCTAGTCCGAAACTTGATCCTATTCTAAGCCTCTCCGGATACAAATCGGAAGTAATTAAGCTGGCCCCGGCCCGTCGGGCCAACACACTCAGTATGATGCCGATTGGGTCCCTGGCCGATGGTCAGAACGGTCTCGCCACGGCGCAGGTGCAGGGCTTCGATTCCCTTCATGCAGGTGTTGACCGGTTCGACGAAGCAGGCCTGCTCGAAGGAAACGTCGTCGGGAATGCGGACGGTGCCGTGCTCGACGATCCAGTCCATGACGCGGACGTATTCGGCGAAACCGCCGCCGGAGGGCTCGAATCCAGCGGTGCAGCCGACCTTCTTGTAGGTCGCGCACTGGGCGAAGGTCTTGTTCTGGCAGTAAAAACACTGGCGGCAGGGAATGTGATGGAAGACCATGACGCGGTCGCCGGGGCGGTAGTCGCTGACGCCTTCGCCGACGGCGGCGACGATGCCGGAGGTTTCGTGTCCGAAGATGCGGGGAGCGGAATGGGAGCCGGTGGAAATCTTCTTGAGGTCAGTGCCGCAGACGCCGCAGGAGTGGACGCGGACGAGCATCTCGCCGGGGCCGATCGCGGGAACGGGGACGGTTTCGAGGCGGACGTCGTTCACGCCGCGGTAGACGGCGGCCTGCATGGTTGCTGGGATCGATCGTGCAGGCGTTTCGACCGCGGAAGGTCCGGCAGTGGCCATGGAGTCATTTTAGATGATTTGGGGAAGCGGTTCGGTTCAAACGGGGGTAACTGGACAACCGTAGGGTAACGCTGGGCCGAAATAGAGCTTGACTCGGCCGGACAGCCGAGGGCGGCTGTCCCCACACTTCAAAATGCGAGCGAACTGCGGCGCTTGGTGACGGATTTCATGCTATGCTGCGCAAAACTTTCGCTTTTCAGGACTGCTTGTGCTGATTGAACTGCGGCTCGAAAACTACGCGGTGATCGACAACCTGGTGGTGGAGTTCGGGCATGGGTTGAACCTGCTGACGGGCGAGACCGGGGCGGGGAAGTCGATCCTGATCGATGCGCTGGCGCTGCTGCTGGGCGAGAAGGCATCGAGCGACGTGATTCGCACCGGAGCCGAGCGGGCGGTCGTGTCTGCCGTGTTCGAGGCGGAGGGCAGCGCGGCGAGAAGCGCTCGGAAGAATTCTGGAAACGAACGGGCTGGATGAGTCGGACGACGGGTCGCTGATTCTGCGGCGCGAGATTGCGGCTGGCGGCAAGGGGCGCGTGTTTGTCAACAATCAGCCGGCGACGGTGGCGGTGCTGCGGCTGCTGGCGCCGCATCTGGCGATCGATCCACGCGCAGAACGAATCCATTCTGTCGTTCGATGGTCCGGCGCGGCTGGAACTGCTGGATGCGTTTGCGGGCAGCCGAGCTGAGGCCGTCGGAGAGCGCGTTTGCGGCGTGGAAGGAGATTCGCACGCGCATCGAGGAACTGGAACACGGCGAGCAGGACCGGCTTGCGGCTGGTGGATCTGTGGATCTTCCAGAAGCGCGAGATCGAAGAAGGGCGGCTGCAGAGCGGGGAAGACGAGCGACTGGAAGCCGAGAAGCGCGTGCTGGCCAATGCCGAGAAGATTTATAACGCGGCGATGAATGCGTTTGATCTGCTGTACGAGGGCAATGGTTCGACGGCGTCGTCGCTGCGGGCGGCGCAGAAGCAGGTCGAAGAACTGGCCCGCTACGAGCCGAAATTTCAGGAGGCGCTGGCGGCGCTGGAGACGGCGCGCATCAGCGTGGAGGATGTGGGCGCGACGGTGCGCGATTATGCGGGAGGAATTCACGCGTCGCCGGAACATCTGGCGCAGGTGGAAGATCGGCTGGCGCTGCTCGACCGGCTGAAGCGGAAGTATGGGCCGACGCTCGACGAGGTGATTGCGTTTGGCGCGGACGTGTCGCGCAAGTTGTCGGAGGTCGAGAACAAGGACGAGATTCTGCGGGAGTTGCGGGGCGAGCTGGCGAAGGCGGCGACGGAATATCTGCGGGCGGCGCGGGCGCTCTCGAAGAAGCGAGCGGAGGCGGCGCGGCGGCTGGAGAAACTGGTCGAGGCCGAGATCAACGATCTGGCGATGAAGTCGGCGTTCCGCATTGAGATGACGACGTTCGGAGGAAGAAGCGGGACTGGACGGCGTCGGGGATCGATCAGGTGGTGTACATGATCTCGACCAATCCGGGCGAGCCGATGCGGCAGCTGGAGCACATTGCTTCGGGCGGCGAATTGTCGCGGGTGATGCTGGCGCTGAAGGCCAGCGTGGAGGCGGGACAAGATCCCAGTTCTCGGCAAGGAGCGTGAGAAAGCGGGCACTCATGGCGGTCCTCGCAAAGAGCGCCGGGACATGCGCCAGAGGACTCTGGTGTTCGATGAGATCGATACGGGGATTGGGGGACGGGCGGCGGAGGCGGTGGGGAAGAAACTGAAGTCGCTGGCGCGATCGAATCAGGTTTTGTGCGTGACGCATCTGCCGCAGATTGCGACCTTTGGCGATCATCATTATGTGATCGAGAAGAAGGAATCCGGCGGGCGCACGCGGACCAGCATTCGCCCGGTGACCGGCGAAGAGCGCACCGAAGAAGTGGCGCGCATGCTGAGCGGGGCGAAGCTGACGGAGACTTCACGCAAGCATGCGGAGCAGATGATTAAGGCGAATGCTTAGACGCTGTTAAAGTTAAACATATCACCGGACTGGTGTGCAGCAAAAATAAAGCCCTTCGTCTCTAGGCATCACAGAGCCAGTTCTGCTATAAGAGAACCGCTTTGGGGTTCAAGTTTTCATTCCGAAAGGATTTCCCTCATGACTGACTGGAATGCCGCCAAGCGCGGCGCAGTAGTTGTGCTTGCCCTGGTTTTATTCTGCAGTGTCGTTGCCCGCTCCGCGGGCGCGTCGGAGATATGGCTCAAGGTCATCCCGAAGAATAGTCCACCGGCCGTGGCTGCGATGGCGATGGCCTACGATCCGATCAGCAAAAAGGTGCTGAGCTTCGGCGGCTACGACACGAACGGCTACCGCAACGACACGTGGCTGTTCGACGGCGCGACTTGGACGCAGGTGAATACCGCAGTGGCACCGCCGGCGCGGGCTGCGGCGGGCATCACCGTGGACCGGTTGAGCGGAAACCTGATCATGTTCGGTGGCTTCAACGGGTCGCAGTATCTGGGCGACACGTGGGTGTGGAGCGGCAAAACTCAAACCTGGACGCAGGCGAATCCAAATCATGCGCCCACGGCTGTGACCTTGCCGATGATGTTCTGCGACCCGATCGATGGGCGCGCGGAGATGGTCGGCGGTTTCGACGGCAATCTCTACCAGGACATCACGTGGAAGTGGACGGGCGCGGACTGGCGGCAGTTGAATCCGTCGACGGTGATGTGGGCGCGCGGCGCGGCTGTCGTGGCCAATGATTATGCGAACAAGAAAGTCGTGATTTTTGGCGGACTGGGCGATGTGAATCCCAACAACACGTGGACCTGGGACGGAACGAACTGGACAATGGAGAATCCGGCGACGCAGCCGCCGTTGACCTTTTATACCGCGGCCTCGTGGGATCCGATCCTCAACGAAGTGATCGCCTTCGGTGGGGGATTTGGCCAGACAACCTGGGCCTGGACTGGGACCGATTGGGTGAGCGTCCCGACAGAACGAGCGCCCAGCCTGCGCTGGTCGCTGGGTATGGCGTATGACCACGACGCCAAGCAGTTGGTGATCTTCGGCGGACAGAACAACGCGACTCTGCTGGATGGTACGTACAAACTCGTAAAGCGCTAAAGGGCACGGGCACGAACCGTGCTCAGCGGCCGCGCCCGTGTTGTTCTGGAATCGCTTTCCGGCTTAGAGTTTCTGTAGCGATGGGTCTCTGGTGTCTTGCAGTATTTTCCCGAAAATTGATTTGAGCGGGGCCGCGAGGGTTTCGATCTAGCGCGAGAGGATTTGGATGCGGTCGGACTGGACCTCAGCCAAGGTGGTCTTCGAGGCGTTGTCGGCGACCTTGATGTTGAAGTTGACGGTGATTTTGGCTTTCGTTTCGACGGCCTGGCCGTTTTCAACGACCGGCTTGAAGCGCCATTCGCGTACGGCTTGCTGAGCTGCGGACGAGAGGATGGCGGGGCCGCTCAGGACTCGCAGGTTCTGAACCACTCCCTCGGCGCTGATCAGCGCCTGAAGAATGACAGATCCCTGGACATTCATGTGCTGCGCCAGCAGCGGGTAAGAGGTCTGGGGCACGGCTTCGGCGATGCGCTCACGCTCGGCGGCGTTGGTGGCGGCGTCCATGGCGGCCGCTGCTGAGGCCTGATTCGTGATTTCAACCTTCGTGGCGTTGCTGCCGGGATGCAGCTTGCTGTGCGCGTCGCCAGCGACCACTTCAACATCCAGCGGAGGCAGGACGGTCCGGTTGACGACCGGAGCGGTTGCGGACTTGGTTTCGGCGGAAGCCGCTGCGGCTGCTGGAGTTTGCTTCTTCGGAGTGTGAGCCTGGGTGGACGGAGCGGCCGGCGTCTGGTTGACGGAGCGTACGACTTTGGCCGTCTGAGGCACAGCCTGCGGCTCGGTGGTGTCGGCGTCGAGCGTGGATTGGTCGGGGCCGAACCAAAATTCGCGGTCGCGCACGACCACGGCGGCGAGGGCGACTATCAAGAGGAAGAGTGCGAGTAACAGGCGGCGGGGTTGCTGGCTCTCGGAAGCGGCTTGCCTTCGAGTGGCGACTGCGGTCGGTCTTGGCTTGAGCTCCAGCATTTTTCCGGGGGACCTGGGCGTCTGCGCGACGACCTAACTATGTTGCGCCAACATATTGGATCAACTGGGGATCGATCACAATGGCACAGGATGGGGAAAGGGGGGCACGAGGGTGCCATAACGGTGTTGCCTATCTGGATGCGGGCGGACGATGTGTTTTTGGCGATAGCGAAGTGTGATGCGTGTCACTGCCGATCGCTTCCGGCTGACCTATATCCTCAAGGATGAGTCCAGAAAACAAGGTATCGAATAAGAAAGACCGCGTGGCGTGGCTTCAGGGGCCCGCGGTTCGATGCGATGGGGCGTCCGGGGGCGGCGAGACTCCCTGGAGGTTGGTATTGCTGGGAGCGCCCGGTGTAGGCAAGGGGACACAGGCTGACCTGCTGAACCAGCGAACCGGGGCGTGCCACCTTTCCACAGGCGACGTGTTCCGCACCGCCACTAGTCGACCCGACTGCGAGCAGAGTCCCGCGATGCAGGCCGCTTTGGGTTACATGCGCCGGGGCGAACTCGTGCCTGATTCCACGGTGTGGGACATGGTGCGGGAGCGAATCGAGTGCCTACACTGCGGCGGCGGATTCATACTTGACGGATTTCCGCGAACGCTGGGGCAGGCCGAGTCGCTCAAACAATTGATGGAGAGCGAGACACTCGCGCTGGACGCCGTAGTGAGCTATGAACTGCCCCCGAGCGAGATCGTGGCGAGGCTGGGAGGCCGCCGGACCTGCGGGAAGTGCAAGGCGGTGTACCACGTAACGGAGCGTCCTCCGAAGGTTGCGGATTGGTGCGATCGCTGTGGGAGCAGGCTTTTTCAGCGAGAAGATGACCGTCCGGAGTCGATTAAGGTGCGGCTGGAGACGTACGACCGGAGCACGGCACCGCTGATTGAGTTTTATCGGAATCTGGGACTGCTGGTGCAGGTGACGGCTACTGGGACGCCGGACGAGATTTGCGAGAGAACGATTGCGGGGTTGGGGGCGAGGCGGGCTGTGGCGTGATATGTCCAGTGCTTGCGCATAGACCAAGCGGCATGACAAGGGATTGACTAGGGGTCGTAGATTAGCTAATATGTGTTAGCTAATATGGAAACGGTTACGATTCACAAGGCCAAAACCAACCTCTCGCGCCTTATAGAGAAGGCCTGTAAGGGAGAAGATATAGTCATAGCGCGCGGATCGAAGCCCGTGGTGCGACTGGTCGCCATCGAGGACAAGCGCGGCAACCGGAAGCCTGGCGCCTGGAAGGGTAAGATCAAAATCGGGCCCGAGTTTTTCGAACCGTTGCCACCCGAGGAACTGGAAGGCTGGGAATAGACCGCCGTGCGCTTTCTGCTGGATACTCATACTCTCATCTGGTGGATGACGGACGATCCCCAGCTTTCCAAGAATGCGCATCACGCCATCGAGCGAGAAGGCAACGCTTCGTTGGTCAGCGCAGCGTCCGCGTGGGAGATTGCGACCAAAGTTCGGCTGGGCAGGTTGCCGGCAGCGGCGAATTTGGTACAGGACTTCGTCGCTGACCTGGCTCTACAGCGAATCGAGATTCTTGAGGTGA
Organism: uncultured Solirubrobacterales bacterium; assembly: GCA_963788715.1. Classification (GTDB taxonomy): domain Bacteria; phylum Actinomycetota; class Thermoleophilia; order Solirubrobacterales; family Solirubrobacteraceae; genus Palsa-744. The sequence continues at coordinate 5,048 of CAWBID010000036.1, read as the reverse complement.
GCGCAGAACATGGCATCCGGGCAGGTCTTTTGCCGGGACCGCACAAGGATCCATTTGATCGAATGCTGATTGCGCAGGCGCAAGCCGAAGGTATTCCAATTGTGAGCAATGACGGGGCGCTGGACGGCTACGGCGTGCGCAGAGTTTGGTAGAGCCTTCTACAAATCCTTATCTTCCCGTTCGAGAGCTGGTTTTCCCCTTTCGCTGCTAATCCCTGCTGTTTCTGTGGCTTACGTTGACCATCCCGGTACTTTCCGGTAGTTTATTGGTATCGCCACAATGGGGATCGTGTACCCTAAAGGTACTGATTTTGTGGGCGAAGTTGCATCTAAAACATTGAAAAGCAGATTCCTCCCTTTGGTCGGCATGACAGGCGGGATCGGCCTGAACGACTCGGAATGCAGGGGTTAAGGAATCTGAGGAGCAGGACTCTATCGTGTCTGGAAACTTAGCGAAAACTGACGGAAAGACCTTACTTTTGCTCAAGCCTCGGGGCTTTTGCGCGGGGGTGGTGCGGGCGATTGATGTGGTCCGCATAGCGCTTGAGGCGTTTGGGCCGCCGATTTATGTGCGCAAAGAGATTGTGCACAACTCGTTTGTGGTCGAGGAACTGCGCGGCAAGGGCGCGATCTTCGTCGACAGTGAAGACGAAGTGCCGAACGGCGAGCGCATTATTTATAGCGCGCACGGCGTCTCTCCGGAGGTGCGCGAACACAGCGAGCGGCGCGGGTTGCGCGTGATAGATGCGACCTGTCCGCTGGTGACCAAGGTGCACGTCGAGGCGGTGAAGTTCGCGAAGGAAGGGTTCTCGCTCATCCTGATCGGGCACAAGGATCACGATGAGGTGATTGGCACGCTGGGCGAGGCTCCGCTGGTGACGCAGGTGGTGGGATCGCCGGAGCAGGTGAAGAATCTCTCGGTTCCTGATCCGGACCGCGTGGCGTACTTGACGCAGACGACCCTGAGTCTGGATGAAACCAAGGACATTATTGCGGCGCTGAAGGAGAAGTTTCCGAACATCAAGGGTCCGGCGGCACAGGATATTTGCTACGCGACGGAGAACCGGCAGGTCGCAGTGAAGCAGGTCGCGTCGGAGGCGGATTTGCTGCTGGTAGTGGGGTCGGAGAATAGTTCGAACTCCAACCGGTTGGTCGAGGTAGCGCGTAATCTGGGCACGAACGCGCATCTCATTGATAGCTGCAACGACATTGAGGCGGAGTGGTTGAAAGACGTGAAGACGATCGCGCTCACCGCCGGGGCGTCGGCACCAGAGCATCTGGTGGAAGAGACGGTCGAGTTCCTGCGCAACAAGGGATTTGGGAATATGCAGGAACTAGAAGTGATGCCGGAGAACGTGCGCTTTGGATTGCCGCCGGAGATTGTGGAAGCGATTGCGGCGGCCCCAGCAAGCGCAACCGGAGACTAACGTCGCATCTGTCGCAAAGCGAACGGCACAGATGGCGCATGCCAGACGTAGCCCGCTACGTCTCTACGGAGTGTAAATGAATACGGACTCCCCCGATTCTCATATAGCTTCCGCATTTCCAGCTTCTGCACCTCTAGGTTCGACCCCACAACTTCGTTTCGGCAAGATTGAAGAACTGGGCCTTCGTGTGAGCGCGGCGATTGCTGCGGCGCAAGAAGTATCTGTTCTCGCAGCAGCATGAGGAAGGGTACTGGTGCGGCGAGCTCGAAGCGGATACGACCCTCGAGTCGGATTACATTCTGCTGCACACGCTGCTGGGGACGGGCAATCAGGAGCGGTTTCAGAAGGCGGCGAACTGGATTCTGCGCCATCAGAATGAAGATGGCGGGTGGAGCATTTATGCGTCGGGGGCCGTCGAACATCTCAGCGCTTCGGTGAAGGCTTACTTCGGGTTGAAGCTGGCGGGGTATACGGCGGACCATCCGGCGCTGCAGCGCGCGCAGAAGAAGATTCTGGAGATGGGCGGCGTCACCGAAGTCAATACCTTCACCAAGATCTATCTATGTTTCTTCGGGCAGTACGACTACGACGCGGTTCCGGCGATTCCTCCGGAGATCGTGCTTTTTCCGAACTGGTTCTGGTTCAACATCTACGAGATTTCTTCATGGTCGCGGGCCATTCTGGTGCCGCTCTCGATCTGCTACGCCAAGAAGCCATTTAAGAAGATTCCGCGCGAGATGGGCGTGGAGGAACTCTTTGTCGGCGGGATGCAGAAATCGCGCATGCACCTGCACTGGGCGAAGAAGCTGGTTTCGTGGCGGAATTTCTTTCTGGTGCTCGACCGCATGACGCACTGGTTGGAGCGGGTGCACGTGCGGCCGCTGCGTTCGATTGCCCTGAAGAGCGCCGAGAAGTGGATGCTGGAGCGCTTCGAGATGAGCGACGGATTGGGCGCGATCTATCCCTCGATGATGAACGCGATCATCGCGCTGCGCTGCCTGGGATATTCGCTGGACGATCCGCAGGTGATTCGGGCGATGGATGAGTTTGAGAAGCTGGGAATCGAAGAAGAAGATACGTTCCGCATGCAGCCGTGCATGTCTCCGGTGTGGGACACGGCGTACGCCCTGTTTGCGCTGGGCGAGGCGGGAGTTCCGGCGAACGATCCGCGGATGGTGAAGTGCGCGGACTGGATTCTGCAGAAGCAGGTGCGCAATGTCGGGCGACTGGAAGGTCAAGAACCAGAAGGGCCAGCCGGGCGGATGGTACTTCGAGTTCAACAACGAGTTTTATCCGGATGTCGATGACAGCGCGATGGTTTGCCTGGCGTTGAGCCGGGTCGAACATCCCAACGGACGCTATCAGCGCGAGTCGGTGCAGCGCGCCATCGACTGGATTTTCTCGATGCAGTGCAAGAACGGCGGCTGGGCGTCGTTCGACAAAGACAACGACCAGATGGTGTTTCAGTACGTCCCATTCGCCGACCACAACGCCATGCTCGATCCGCCGACCGTGGACATCACGGGGCGCATTCTGGAGATGCTGGCGACCTACGGGTACGACAAGAATCATCCGGCGGTGAAGCGGGCGATCAGCTTTATTCGCAACGAGCAGGAGCCGGACGGCAGCTGGTTCGGGCGCTGGGGCGTGAATTACATCTACGGCACGGCGCTGGTGCTGCGCGGGCTGGAAGCGATCGGCATGGATCTGCACGAGCCATGCGTCCAGCAGGCGGCGGAGTGGCTGCGCATGGTGCAGAACGCCGATGGCGGCTGGGGCGAGACCGTGGGATCGTACGACGATCCGAATCTGCGCGGACAGGGCGAGAGCACGCCTTCGCAGACGGCATGGGCGATCCTGGGACTGCTGGCGGCCGGAGATACGCGCAGCGATTGCGTGGCGCGCGGCATTGCGTATCTGCTGCGCACGCAGAAGAAAGATGGATCGTGGGATGAGCCGTTCTACACCGGGACCGGATTTCCGCGCGTGTTCTACCTGATGTATCACCTCTACCGGCAGTACTTCCCGCTGCTGGCGCTGACGACGTACGCGAAGGTGATGGAGAAGCAGGGGTAGTGGTTCAGTACTCGGTACTCAGTACTCGGTACCTAGTTGACGACTTCAAACGTTAGGCCTTTCAGGACTGCTCGTGGTTTGGTAGCGCTCGAGTTGCGGGCTCTTGTCGCGGCGATTCAAGATGGTCTAAGGTGTGCATGTGGCAGGCATCGACTTCTGCGACCCGTTCGCTCGCGATGAAGCGGAGAACATCCAACGATCAGAAATTCAGGGCTTGGGCATTACGTGGAGTTCTTTGCGAGTCCCGCAGCGTGCGAGATCAACATCAGAATCCGAAATCGTTCAAGTCTCCAGCGTGAACTGGACGGCCTGGCCAAGTACTCACTCTCATACCATATTCCTGACGGTGCGATCGTTCTGCCCGTCTGGGAACGATGAGGACTGAGAACCGGGAACTGAGAACTGCTTGAAAGCTTTCGTCACTGGCGCTACCGGATTCCTCGGCTCTCACGTCGCGCGCGCGCTTGCCGATCAGGGCGCGGAGTTGCGGCTGCTGGTGCGTCCTACGAGCAATCTGCGGAATCTTGAAGGTCTCAAGGCTGAGACTGCGACCGGCGATCTGCGCGATGCGGCTTCGCTCGAAAAAGCGATGTCGGGATGCGACACGGTATTTCACGTGGCGGCCGACTACCGGCTGTGGGTGCGCGATCCGGAGGAGATGTACCGGTCGAACGTGGACGGCACGCGCGCGATTCTCGAGGCGGCGCGGAAGAATGGCGTGCGGCGCGTGGTGTACACGTCGAGCGTGGCGACGATGGGATTCACCGGCAACGGACATCCAGCGGACGAAGATTCGCCGGTATCGCTGGCCGACATGATTGGGCCCTACAAGCGGTCGAAGTTCATGGCGGAGCAGGTTGCGCTCGAGGCGGGCGCAGCGGGATGCATGTGGTGACGGTGAATCCGACGACGCCGGTCGGCGAGCAGGATGTGAAGCCGACGCCGACGGGGCGAATCGTGGTGGATTTTCTGAAGCGGAAGTTTCCGGCCTACGTGGAGACCGGATTGAACCTGGTGGACGCGCAGGAATGCGCGCGCGGACACGTCGCGGCGCTCGAAAAAGGGAAGTCCGGGGAGCGGTACATTTTGGGCGGAGAGAATCTGACGCTGAAACAGATTCTGGACCGGCTGGGAACGATCACGGGGCTGCCTTCGCCGAAGGTGAAGTTGCCCTATGTGTTTGCGTTCGCGGCCGGCGTGGTGGACGAGGCGATCACCGGACGGATGTTGCATCGCGAGCCGCGAGCGACGATCGATACGGTGCGCATGGGTAAGAAGAAGATGTTCGCCAGCTCCGACAAAGCAGAGCGCGAACTGGGGTGGAAGATCGTTCCCGTGGAAGGTGCGCTGCGGCGGGCGGTGGAGTGGTTCCGGGCAAACGGATATGTCTAGGGTCGCGATCGTGGCCGCGCTGGAACGGGAAGTGCGCCGCTGGTGAAGGAGTGGCGCGTTAGCGAGAAGGAGCATGAGCGGCACGCCGCTTTCGCTTTTTCGAAAAGGACGATGTTGTACTGGTCTGCGGTGGGATTGGAGCGGAACGATGCGG
>CAWBID010000035.1:0-8263 GCA_963788715.1 uncultured Solirubrobacterales bacterium | reverse complement strand
TGAGAACTTGAACAGCAAGCAAGAGAAAGGCACGACATGACAAACGAGGAGTTCATCCGCCAGGCCTACGCGATAGCCGAAGTCAAGGACGTCGCCGGGTGGGTCGCGTGCTTCAACCCAGACGGAGCGTTCGTCGACGAATCGGTTGGAGTGACCTACCGCGGGCCGAACGAAGTTGGAAAACCCGTCGAGAACTATGGAACCGCATTCCCCGACATGCATCGAGAGCTCTACGACGTGTACGTAAGTGGTGACGTGGTCGTCGTCGAGCTAGCGCTGCAGGGGGCCACGCGGGACCCCTCTGGCTACCGCAGGGGATCCGCGCCCACGGGCAACAGAATGGACGCCCCGTGCTGTGACGTCTTTCGTCTCAAGAACGGGAGGATCCAGCTATTCGACTGCTACCCATCGGGAACGGTGATCCTCGGTCAACTCGGCGTGCTGGGGAACCTCAGCGACGTGCTGCAACAGCCGGCCTCGGTGTAGCTCATGCGAAGCGCGATGGATCCGGGCCGTCCTGGAGGCCGAGAGCGGCTCAGCGCCTCAGTCCCAGGAAGGACACCGGATGAAGCTTCTACGCGAATGCCGCGCTGGAGAAGAACTAGACGAGCTGCGCACCGCGTTCGAAATGTTCACGGCGCTGGGTATTGAGGCGTTCGCCGGCCGGGCCGAGCGCGAGCTGCTGGCCACCGGCGAGCGTGTCCGCACGCGCAGCGTCGAGACCCGCGAGGAACTCACCACCCGAGTTCCAGGAGGCCAAGACCTACGTCGAGATCTCCAACCCCTGAGGCACACAACTACCCTGGAGGCGGCCGAGACGGGTCTGGTGTTCGCGTCCGGGATGGGGGCGTTGGCGACGACTGTGCTCGGGCTCGTGAGTCGCGGGGATCACATAGTGGCTCAGCGCAGCATGTACGGGGGTTCGCTCAGCCTCGTCCAGAAGCTGCTCTCGCGCCTCGGGGTAGACCACACGCTCGTGGATCAATCCGACGCTGCCGCATGGGAGAGCGCGATCACGCCGGCGACGCGGCTGTTCCTTATCGAGTCGCCAAGCAACCCGCGTTTGGAAATCACAGACCTGCGCGCCGTGGCGGATATTGCGCGAGCGCGCGGGATTCTGACCCTGGCGGACAACACCTTCGCGACCCCCGTGAATCAGCGACCTCTGGAGTTTGGCGTTGACTTGGTGTGGCACAGCGCGACGAAGTATCTGGCCGGGCATTCGGACGCATCCGCAGGAGTGGTCGTAGGGCCAAAGCACCTGATCGACCAGATCTGGATGACATCGCTGAACATCGGTGCGGTACTCGGGCCGTTTGACGCCTGGCTGGTCACCCGCGGGATCCGCACGTTGGACCTGCGGGTCAGACGGCACAACGACACGGCTGCAGTGATCGCCGGGCACCTCAGTGGCCGCACCGAGGTTGGCCGAGTCCATTACCCGGGGTTGGAGACCCATGCCGCACACGACGTCGCCGACCGCCAGATGTCCGGTTTTGGTGGGGTGCTCAGCGTCGAGCTAGTTGGTGGTCTCGACGGGGCTGCGCGATTCGTTGAGCACCTGGAGCTGTTTCAGCTGTCGGCCAGTCTCGGGAGTGTCGAGAGCTTGGTGGTACACCCAGCCTCGATGTGGAAGGCGATGCTCACCGAGGAGGAGCTGGCCGACGCCGGCCTGGATCCAGGACTGGTGCGTCTTGCCTGTGGGCAGGAGGACGTTGCTGATCTCATCGAGGACGTGGACAAGGCCCTTGACTCACTTCACATCGCGTTTCGCTGAGCGGCTGTGGACCGGCGCTTAGCCCAAGTCGATGTCTTCGGGACCAGCGCGGCTGCCGGCAATCCAGTAGCTGTCGTTCTCGATGGGACGGGTCTCGACGTCGCCTGGATGCAGCAGCTTGCCGCTTGGCTAAACGTCGCCGAGACGACGTTCGTGCTCCCGGCGGAAGATCCAGACGCGGACTATCGCGTTCGCATATTTACGGTCGCCGAGGAGCTGCCGTTCGCTGGCCACCCAACGCTGGGCACCTGCCACGCGTGGTTGGCGGCAGGGAACCGTCCGCGACACGAAGACACGATCGTTCAGGAGTGCGGTGCGGGCCTGATCCGTATTCGACGCACGCATGCTGGGTTTGCTTTTGCGTCGCCGCCGCTTCGCCGCTCAGGCCCTGTTGACGATCAGACCCGCGCGGCTGTCATTGCCGCTCTTGGTGTCGGTAGAGGCGAGGTTCTGGCAATGGAGCGGGTCGACAACGGTCCCGGCTGGCTGGGCGTTCTACTCGACAGCACCGACCGCGTGCTGGCACTCGACTGCGGCCCGATCAATCAGTTCATAGGCGTTGCAGCTGCACGCGATGACGGCGACCTCGAGGTCCGCGCGTTCTATCCCGTTCGCGGCGCGATGGTCGAAGACCCGGTGTGCGGCAGCCTGAACGCAGCACTAGCACGATGGCTGCCGAAGGTCGGTGCTGTGCGATTCCCGTACGGGGTCTACCAGGGCGCGGCGGTTGGGCGCTCCGGCCGTCTGTACATCAGCACTGAGGACGGCGACATCTGGGTGACGGGAACGACCCGCACTCTGATCGAAGGCACGCTCCACGCCCCAACCGCTGACATCGCTGGTCCGCAACTGGTCAACGAGACGTAGTGGAAACCCGCCCGTATCTCGAATCACACGCGGCGACATCGCCAGAACACTCCCGATACAGCGATGCCTCGACCTTGCCCGGGTCGCCTACGAGGCGACTGCGACTGGCGGTGCCTTAGCAGCTCACTGCGGCACGTACGGACCCCCGCGGGCGACTTCCACATCAAAGGCAGCGGGCTGATCGTCGACGACCGCCTCTTCGTAGCTGTCAAGCCGCATTCTTCGACCAACGACCCCAGACCATCGGGCTGCCGAGCATCGTTGGCCTGATCCAGCTCTTCGACGGAACCAACGGTCAGCCCCCTGGCCATCATGGAGTCCGGGCTCATCACCGAACTACGCACCGCCGCAGGAACCGCAGTCGCGCTCGATCAGCTCGCACGCCGTGACGCACGGCGCCTGCTCGTGTGCGGGGCTGGCGCGCAAGTACTCCCACACGTCGAGGCGATCGCTGCCATCCGCGACCTAGAGACAGTGCAGCTCTGGGGGCGCACCGCCGCACGAACTCAGGCGACGCTGACCGAGATACGCACACGGTTCCCGCACCTCCACGCAAGCCTGGCCGACGACCTTCGTACCGCGACTCAGGACGCCGACCTGATCGCGTGCCTCACGCCAGCCACCGAACCGTACCTTCAGCTTGCCGACGTTCGGCCAGGCATAACAGCAACCCCCGCGCTGCGTCAGCCATACACCCGGATCAGGCACTCGGCGACCACGGTCGGCTTGTCGGACCCTTTCACCTCGAGCTTGACCAGCAGGCTGATCCGGGCGCCGGCCTCGGTCTCTTCGATCGCCACGATCTCGGCTCGTCCCCGCCACTCCCCCCGCCCCCGGTAGGGGCGCTGGAATGCGAACTCGGTCGAATCCGTAGCTGACCTGGCTCTCCGCGCCGCGGACGGGCAGCAGCTGCCGGCAGATCGGCGCGAGCAGGAAGAGACCGACCAAACCGTCAGCGATGTTTCGGCCTACCGCCCAAATCCGGTGCCCCTCCTCGGCCCCTGACTAGCCGCTGGCGCGAACGTAGTCAGAGCGTCGCGTTGACCAGATCGCCCGGCGCGGGGTTGCCGATTCGGCACCGACCTGCGAGCCGGCGGTACGACCGCTGACGAAGAAAGTGGAGCGCGCATGAGCCGATTGCCGCCCGTCGGCGGCCGCCTGAGAGTAGGGTCTACCGCGAGGAAATCCGTCGTGCCCACTGCATCCCACGCATTCGTTGGGCGTGACCGCGATCTCTCGCTTCTGCGGACGTTCATGGCGGCGGCCGAGGATGGCGGTGCCCTGTTGCTGACGGGAGATGCCGGAGTTGGAAAGACGGCGTTGATCAACGAGCTGGCGGCGGAGGCGAGGCGACGTGGCGTGCGGGTGCTCCGTGCCGCCGGAACGGAGTTTGAGGCAGCGCTCAGCTTTGCCGGGCTGAGCCAGCTCTTGGGGCCGGTGCTCGGCCGGCTGAACGACCTCGATGAGATTGACCGGCGCGCCCTGCGCGTTTCCCTCGGCCTCATCGACGGAAGCGCTTCGGAGGAGGTGGCCGTCGCGATCGCCACGCTGAGGCTCCTGACCGCCGTCGCCCCCGCCGAGCCCGTTCTCGCCGTGCTTGATGACGTGAACTGGCTGGACCGCGCGAGCGCCTCGGTGCTTGCCCACGTCGCGCGGCGGGTCGGCGGGACGCGCATCGCTTTGATCGCCACGATGCGCACCGGCGAGCGGACCCCTTTCGAGCGTGGCGGCCTTGACACGTACGAGCTCGAGGCGCTGTCGGACGCCGAGGCGGGCGCTCTGTTGCAAGCGCGCTTCCCGAGCCTGACGGTGCAGACGCGCGGTCGGTTGCTGGCCGAGGCCCGGGGCAACCCGCTCGCGCTCCTCGAGCTGCCGATCGCGTCGATTAAACGAGGCGCGACGAGTGGCGTGCTGCCGCGGGTGCTGCCGCTGACAGAGCGGCTAGAACGGCTGTTCGCCAGTCGAATCGATCATCTGCCCGCCTCGACTCGCGATGTCCTGCTCCTTGCCGTACTCGACGGGACGGGAGATCTTGTCGTGCTCGGTCCGGACGGGGGCGGCCTCGAGGCGCTCGCCCCTGCGGAGCGGGCACGTGTGGCGTACGTCGACGACACCACAGGCCGGCTTGCGTTCCACCATCCGCTGGTCCGATCGGCGATCATCGAACGCTCGACCAGCGCCGAGCGTCGGCAGGCGCACCAGGTGCTGGCCGGGCGACGACGAGACGATCCGGAGCGCCTGGCCTGGCATCTGGCCGAAGCCGCGGTCGAGCCGGACGAGCGCGTTGCCGCGCTGCTTCAGCAGGTCGCCCATCAACATCTTCGGCGTGGCGACGCGGTGGCTGCCATCGCCGAGCTGCTCCGGTCTGCTCAACTCAGCCCGTCTGGCGAGCGACGGGGCGTGCGGCTGGCCGAGGCTGCTTACCTCGGAGCGACCGTCAACGGCGATCTCGCGCAAGTTCCGCAGCTGCTGGAGCAAGCGCGCGGGTCCGATTTCGATGCCGGCGCGCTCGCCGGAGCGGTCGCCGGCGCCTACTACCTGCTGAACGGTGACGGTGAGATCGACCTCGCGCACCGACTGCTCGTCGGAGCGATCCAGAACGTCCCTGACTTCAGCGACGCGCGTAACAAGCAGCTCCACGAGGCGCTCTACAACCTGCTGGGCGTTTGCTTCTTCGGTGGTCGCCCAGAGCTGTTCGCGCCGCTTGATGCGGCGCTCGCCCGACTCGACCCGCGGCCACCCGAGTTGCTGGAGATCGTCGTCCGGACGTTCGGCGACCCGGTGCGCGGGGACGCGGCGACGTTCGCGCGGCTTGATCGGCAGATCGAACGGCTGAGGACAGAGCCGACGCCCGCTCGGGCGGTCCGCGTCGCCCGCGCCGCGGCGTATGTCGACCGGCTGCCAGGATGCCGGCCCGCGCTGCGCCGCATCGTCGATATGGGACGAGACGGGCATGCGATCACCGCGGCGATCGAAGCGCTCTTCCTGCTCGGGACCGACGCGTACTTCAGCGGACAATGGCAAAAGCTGGAGGCCCTGGTCGGGGAGGGCCTGCCGCTTTGCGATGAGTACGGCTACCGCGTCCTGAGCTGGCCCGGTGTCTTCCTGCGGGCTCTGGTAGCGGCCGCCCTGGGGCGACAGTGCCACCGCGCTGCAGTCGAGCGATGACATGACGCGCTGGTCCAAACCACGCGGCGCCGGCGCGATTCAGACCTACGCGTCGCACGTGCGGACCATCGTCGCCCTCGGCCAGCCCAACCATCGACACACGGAGATGCAACCTTGTCTGAACGACGCAATGTCGTCCTCGTCCATGGCGGATTTGTTGACGGATCCGGCTGGGCAGGCGTCTACCACCTGCTCAAGCGCGAAGGGTTCAACGTCAGCGTCGTACAGAACCAGACGCTGTCGCTCGAGAGCGACGTGAAAACCACGACCAACGTCCTCGACCTTCAGGACGATCCCGCGATCCTCGTCGGCCACTCCTACGGCGGGGCGGTGATCAGCGAGGCCGGCACCCACGATTCGGTCGCTGGCCTGGTCTACATTTGCGCCTTCGCGCCCGATCAGGGCGAGTCGGTCAGCTCGCTGCTCGCCGACCTCCCCCCGGACGGGCCGGTGCCGCCGATCCTGCCGCCCCAGGACGGCTACCTGTTCGTCGACCGCGCAAAGTTCGCCGCCTCGTTCGCGGCGACGTCGACCGCGCGTGACGCGGCGTTCATGGCCGACTCGCAAGTCCCCTGGGGCGTCGAAGCCCTCAACGGGACGATCAGCGACCCTGCCTGGGGCACCAAGCCGAGCTGGTATCCTGGTCGCGACCGACGACCAGATGATCCCGCCGCCAGCGCAGCGGTCGATGGCAAAGCGGGCCGGCGCCACCGTCGTCGAAGAGGCGGGCAGCCACGCGATCTACGTATCGCAGCCGAATGCGGTCGCGGCGTTGATCTTCAGGCCGCCCGACTAGCCCACCCCGTCGCCGCAACCCGCTAGCTGGCCGTCGCGGGGTGCGAAGGCTTCCGGCCGGATCTCCCCCACTCACTGGCCGGCAGGACACTCAACGTCCTGCCGGCCATATCAACCCTCCGCGCAAGTCGCGCAAGAGCGCGGCGAGCAGGGCGGTCGCCGGCGCGGACCGCCGCTTGGCGCCGGGGTCGCTCGTGGCGAGAAGCAGGTCGCTGCTGTAGGCGACGCCTCACACCTGGCTTCGTGCTCGCGCGGGTATTACACGCCAACGACGCCGGCGTGGCTGCGTATGTCCGACAGCACTCGCGCTCATGCAAGCCATGTCGGGGCCGAGATCGTGGCCCTCAGCGTGCGAAGCAAACAGTGAAATGGAAGATCCCGAACGGATGCTCGGCGTGCAACCCAGTCGGCCGGGTGGCCGAGGCCGGCACGATCGCCGTCGTGGCCCGAACGATCGTCATCGTCCGCGGTCGCCGCTGATGCGCGCTGCGTCCGCATTGCACCCGTCCGCCCGATGACGGCGAGATTTCGGATGCGATTTGCCGAGCTAGGCGACGTGAGCCGTCGAGGGGAGGCGAGCGCTCTACTGCTCATCGGCAAGCGACCCACGCCCTAGTTCCGGTCGTCTGTCAACAAGCGCGCGGGTCGCGGCCACGCCGGCCGCGCGGGTCTTGATCTCGCTCGCGTGTCGGTCGTCCGCAGCAGCAACCTCACTTTTCAACTTTGACGGCCCTTCAGGTGTCCCTGACGAGAGGAACCAGTCCAGCGCGTCTAAGGGTCTCGATTTCGAAGCGGGTCCGATCGGGCGTAGCTGCTGATGTCTTGGTCGAGTGTCCCTTGGGCGTCGTATTGCCCGGTGTGCACACGACCTTGCCGACTGGGCTGATGAAGATCGTCGTGTCGACACCCTGGATCGCGGCCAGCCAGGAAAGGCCGCTGGTGCTTGTCTGGTAGCTCGGGTAGCTGACGTGGTGCTGGGAGAGGAACGTGCGCGCGTCGCCGGCGGCATCGTCGGTGTCGGCCCCGAGGAACGCGACCTTTCGTCCGTAGCGGGCAGAAGCCGAGGCGAACAGGCCGAACTCGGAACGGCACGGCCCGCACCACGATGCCCAGGCGTTGATCACGATCGGGTAGCCCCGCACCGCGCGGATGCGGGCGGCGAGCGCGGGTTCGCCACCCAGCAGTTGGTCTGCCTGCTGGTGCAGCGCAGCCAGCGGTGGCGGTGAGCCGGCGAGATCCTGGTCCACCGCGCCGGCGCCCACGACCTTGGGGGCGCGCGCAAGCGCCGCTTTGACGTAGCGGATCAGCACGCTCGCGCCGGCCAGCCGGCGGTCGAGACTTCCCGGTAGTACAGCAACTGACCGGTCCGCGAGGTGAGAACGAACCACGGCAGGCCGAGCACCTCGTACCCGTCGGCAACCTTGCCGCTGCGATCAAGCGCGACCGGATACGAGAGCGGATGTGGAAGACGATGCAGGAAGCTGGTCAGCACCGCCGAGGACGGCTCGACGCTCGCCTCATCCACTGCTCGTGAGACGCGGCAGGCGCGTTCGCCTCGCGATCGCCTGATAGCGGTTCAGCGCTTCCAGCTCGCCGGCGAGGCCACTCGTCTCCTGATCCCAGGTAGCGAAGACCACGAACAGCCGCGCGGAGTCG
>CAWBID010000034.1:0-7557 GCA_963788715.1 uncultured Solirubrobacterales bacterium | reverse complement strand
TCCCAGCCTGACGCGACCTCCTAACCGGGCGGACGGGCGTTTTACGGACGTGGGCCGGGAACAACAGTGGCGCATGTCGAGTTTGTTAAGTGGGCGCGTCTAGTTTATCGCCCCCCAGCCCTAGACGCACCTAAGACTATCCTTGCCCCGCCTCCGAGTCCCCTAGCTCGTGCGGGGCTTTTTTCTTCTGGTTCACCGGGCCCGAACCGGCCGCTCCTGGGCAGGCTCCCCTTTCTGCGGCTTGATGACGATTTGGCATGCTAAGTGCGTATCGGAATGTCGCCCCTCGACTTACCTCCGGGGGGCCCCGGCCTCGCTCGGTATTCTCCCTTCGCTGGGCGGGGCCTTTTCGTTGCTCGGTTCTCGTCGGCGCTATCGCGCGGCGGATGCCAAAAGACCCTGCGCCTCAACATTTATGTCCGTTGACCGTGCCCTGTCGCAAGCACTATTTTATGTGCGCAGTTTGGGACGGAAGAAGCAGGCATGAGCGCCATCACCGATCGACGAGGAGTGTTATACAAGTTGCCGACCGCCCGCGCTGCGGAGGCTGCGGCCCCCATGCCGGCCATCCCTGCGATAGTCCGCGACCGAAGAGCCGGACCCAATTTTTGGGCTTGTGGCGGCCCACAAAGCCGCGTGGGCCCAGTTCATGGAGCTAGATGACAGCGGTCACGAAACGTTTGAAGAGGGCGGACGAGCCGCGGACGCCGCGATGTACGAGCTAATGAACACACCGCCGACGACGCTCGCTGGCATGCGGGCAATCATTCAATACCTAGTCGACTGGGACAATGACAGCGGCTACTACTACCTGCCGACGCTGCTTCGCTCGCCGTTGCTGGGCGCCTGATCAGACCGGAGCCGCATACCAGCGAGGGCGGCTTTTGGGCCGCCCTTTTCGTCCACGAAGGCGAGGGCCGCGCCGTTAGATAGCGAAATCACCGCTGACCTTCTCGTCGTCGAGCACGTGCGTCTTCTCGGCGGTGTCGCACATCTGTTCGACCGTGATCGCGTCGAGGTTGGCGAGAAAGGTTTCTCCCGCCCTGCGTACGGCCGGATCAATCACCCGCTCAAGCAGCACCGAGTTTGACCCGAGATCGTCGGGATCGGCGGTGCTTAACGACATCGCGGTGCGCACGATCTCGCCGACCGTGATGCGCCGGCGCTCCCGCGCCAGCTCATAGCCGCCTCGCGGCCCGCGCACGCCCTTGAGGATTTTGGCGTGGACCAGGCCCTGGAGCAATGTCTCCAGGTGACGGGGGGGCAATTTATGACGTGCGGCCAAAGCTTTGGCCGCAACCGGCGCCGAGCGCGAATGCAACGCGACATCGACAACGGCGGCGATGGCAAGAACGCTCCGTCGCGACAATAAGTTCATATCGTACCTCCTACGATGAGCCGGCGGCGCGACTAGCGCCACCAACGATACGCCGCACGCCCGACATGACGTCATTCTGGCAATGACGCTCCTGCGCCGACCCGCCCTTCGGTCGCTGGATCACGGTACGGCATTTGCATCGACACTAAGTGGTTTGGCGATCGATTGCAACTGGCAGGTTGCAGGCAGGCCGATCGCCAAAGCTGACCGTCCTATTGCGGGGCTAGCCGATTGCCCGAAGACGCGGTCGTCAGCATCCATGATCGTTGCAAGACGCTCTTCGAGGGCTTGCTAGCGCTGCTGAGGCGACCGCGAACTGGAAGCGAGAACAATCCACCGGGGATTTTAGAAGATGATGACGGTGCCGCAGCTGTTCCTCTCGGTCCTCGGCTTCATCTTGTTTATCGTGTTGGGCATCGTCTTCATTCGTCAATGGGCAATCTTACGCATGCTCAGACAGCTGAAGGAGCAGCAAGCCGAGTTTGAGCGATTGCTGCGCTCTCATGATCCGCATCAGGGTGAGCGCTGAAGCCTACGCAGCCATCGCTGCGACCCTGCCCGGCAACGTCGGGATAGAGCCGCACCGGCGCCCAGAATAGCGACGTCCAAACCAGGCGCCCGGCAAGTGGGCCCACGACTGCCGCTAGGACTCGGCGGGTCGGCTTTCGTCGGCTTAAGCGTCATTTAGGGCTTCAAGGTCCTTTGCGATCGCGGCCAGATCAGGATCGGACGCGATAATCTTAAGGTCGCTGCGGGAAACTCCCTTGCGCCGCAATTCGCTCATTTTGGCTATCGCCTCGCCACGGACAAAGCTGCCGAACTCGGGAAGAAAGCGCCCCTCACGACGGGCGAGCAGTGTCCAGAAGCGTTTCTTGACTGCCATATTCTTTCATCGAGGCCGGCGCGCCATATTCTAGCGCGGAAACACAAGAAGCGCAGACGACGGTGGGCGGAATGAGCCGGACTGTACGCTCGCAACGCTCGCAGGCAGTCAATACGCTTTGACGTCGTACGAAGTCGAAGAATGCGCGCTCCTCTGGCTCGGTGATGTTCGAGAAGCCGAAATTATCCTCGTAAACCAACATTTGAGCGCCCCATGAGCGTCAGACGAACTTGCGACCAACTGAGTTGTCTGTGATCGCTTAAGGCGAGGATAAAAGCCACAGTTTGAGATCGGTAGTTTTACCTAGTCCGTGTTCACTATTTGTCCAGAAAAAAGAGGCGTTCGTGATTGCGCTGCGAGCGTGGTCAGTATCTCAATTTCCGCGCGGAAGCCCTCGCCGCTATTGCAGCGACCTTGCCTCTATTCCTTTGGGCTATGCCCTTGAGCACCGCAATGTTTACGCTCAGAGTGCAGTTTAGAATCCGCTCCATCAGGCTTGTAGAATTCGTGGCGCGCCGAGGTCAATTGGCCCAAAGGTCTTAGGACCCTGGGACAATTCCGCCATTGTCGCGGCGACGATTGCCCGTAGGTCGGGCTGGCGCTCATCCGTGCTCGACGCCTTATTCGGTTGAACAGGGCGGACGGCGCCATCCACATCCCCCGGCGGATCGTCAACCATCGCGATCATGCTGGCGGCGAGCCAGACACGCAAGCGGCGCTCACGCTCGGGCGCCCTGCTGTTTGTGTGCGGCGGCCACATGAGCTGCGGCTCGTGATTTCCGCCGAAGCGGAAGCGCTCGCAGCGGCGTACGCTGCTCGTCCCAACTCGTGCGGCTCTCTAATTCCTGTTAAGTTCGGCACGGCCCGGACGCAACATGGGGATCAAGCTCTCATGGCCCTCGACGAGCACGCCATCGTCGCTTTCGCCAGTATCGCCGGCGCAATGCCGCTGACGGACATCATCGCGGCGGCTAATGACCCGTCGAATCTGGGCAAGGTTGCGCAAGTTGTCCAAGACATAATAGGGGCCGCGCCGCTCCCGCCCCTGACCGGCGAGCTCATAGACCTCGGCATCGCCGGCTTTGTCGCGCTCGTGTACGCCTCGGGCGGCGGAACGATCGAGCCCGACCCCGACCCTATGCACGACGCGCAGACGACGCCGACGCCGCATAGCGGAAGGAATGCGTGAAGGACCGCGAGCCTCCTCAGCTCTCGCCCAACACCGGCGCGGCGGCGGGCGCTAATCGATGCCGACAATTGATCTTGCCGACGACAAACTTGCTGCACTGAGAGCGGCAATCCGGCGCCTCGTCGACGAAGACCGGTTCCCACACGCCCCGCGCCTCGACCCGTTGCGCTCCGCCCTCGCAAAGCTTGACGCCGCGCCGAAGCTAACCCCAGACCCACAACTGCCGAAGACACCGCCGCCAACTCGAGGCGGAAAGCCGGCGCGGCGCTAGGTCTCGCGGCTTTTCTTTCGCCATCGTTGGCCGCCATGATCACGCACGCACCTCATCGGCTCGCGCGAATGCAGGGAGGAGATTCATGAGGAGGCGGATCATCTTGGCCGTCACGATCGCCGCGGCGCTGTTCGGCGTTGTCGCGGCGCCGGTGCTCGCACAGAACTCGGAGTCGGCGCCAGCCGCGGCCGCGCCCATGAAGTCCAAGCCCAAGACGCCGGCGGGCGGCACAGTCACCGTGAAGGTGACGAACTGGCGCGAGGCCGATCTCGTCGAGCTGCAGGTGGTCGAGAGCGGCTCGGCTAACTGGAAGAAAGTGCTAGGCGCGCTGAAAGCCGGCCAATGGACGTGGGCTAAAGTACCGCAGGGCAAGAATTGTCACGTCGATCTGCGCGGGAAATACGCCGACGGTAAGTCGGCGGATGTGTCCAATATCGATATCTGCGCGGACAAGACAGTCGACCTGGTCAACTGACGCGCCAGGAGCAGATCAAGCCAAGATCTCAACATTGGCGGCGGAGAGCGCGGGGCGATAAAGCGCACGCAGATTTGCGCACCTCGGCAACTTTGAGGGGTTGGCGGCGCCGAGCAGCGGATGATACCGGTTTTCCTGGAGAAGATGGAGGAGGCCATTTGATAAGCATCCGACCCTAGTTATCCCTTCGAGAACGCAACTCACTGGCGCATGCGAGCCGAAAAAATGCGGACGCTGGCCGAAGAAGCGAACGACCGAACAGTTCGGGCGATGATGCTTCGGATCGCAGCCGACTACGACCGGCTCGCTGAGAGCGCGGATGATCGCGACGCCCACGATTCGATCATGTTTCGAACGGCGGAAATCCGGCCCGAAAGCCGGCCCGAAGCCCAAGCAGGGAATTCACTGGCCGACAATCAAGAGGACCTCGCCCAAGCCGGTTAACGCATTAAGCGCGGAAGACGCGCTCAACTTGGTCATGGTCATCGTATTCGCGAACCGCGCTAATGTTAGCGCGCTCCTCCCGAGTTCGGCCATCGCTTCCCTCGCGATCTTTCTCTCCTGAGTCTCAAGCGCACCCTCCGGATCATCAGACCCAGCAATCTTCATAAGTTTGCGGCCGAAGCGACCTACTGGCCGAGTGGATCGCCACAGCCTACCCGAATGCGGCTTTCGGGCCGCCCTTTTTGTTGTGCCCTTAAATAAGAACAGAATCAGCTTCTCTGCGTGTTGTCCCGGTCAGGCTTTACAACCGACATACGTCGCGGACGGCGCGGGGAGGGGTGAAATGAAGCGATTGGTTTTGATGCCTGCCGCGCTGCTCGCCCTAGCGACTCTTAGCGTGGGCAGACGATGACCGCATCGATGTCGGCGGAAAGACGTTCGCCAGGATCCGCGACGGCACCGAAGGACATTATAAGGTGGTATCACACTGGAGGGAGCGATGCTTGCCAACAGCCGTTGATGCGCTCCGAAGTGGCCGCTGCCTATTCAGAGTTGGTGAAGATAAAGAACGACATTAAAACACGTATCTTCCAAAACAGCCAAGCCACAATTCTTAACTACACGTTCGATAGCGACACCCTAAGCCTAACGTTTACCAGTGATCAGGCGACTTGATTTGCCGTTGACAAAATGTCTACTTCGGCTAACGGGCTTTGACGACGGGATTGCCCACAGGAGCAAGCGCATTCTACGGGGATAAACCGCTCGTAGCGCGTAGTGGACAGGCTCAATTACCTGCGCGGGACTAGCTATAGCGATGCCATCCTCGAGTTCGTCACGGCAGAGTGAACAGAGGAGGAAACCGGCGGTCATGGGTGAGGCAAAGAGAAAGTCCGAGTGCGGATACGACATGGTGATGTTCACAATTGGTGCCCGCGACGATCTAACTCCGAGTACGTGTGAGAAGGACAGCCGCGGCATGGAGAACGATAACCGCCGAGAATCCGAAAGCGAAGTTTGTGCTGCAAGTCGGTGGATTTGATGACGATCCGCGTGAGTTGTGGGAATTCCCGAGAAGTTTGCGCCTATGTCCAGCGGTGGGCGAATTGGTCGGGTCTGACACCCTCGAGGATGCGGACAAGTGGGGTCGGCTCGTGCGAAGGGCGTCTTGCAAGCCCGCTTACGGATGATGAATTGCAGGGCAACGGATTTTCCGTTCTCGCTGGTCTTGAGGTTTTTGGGCCCGAGGCTCAAGCGGACGCTCTCGCCGATTTAAAGCCGACGCCGCATAACTGATTATAGGCGTCTCTACAGCGACGCCACCCTCCGGGCTGCGAGGGGCCTCGTGAGTTTCGCGGAGCCCCTCCTGATCATGGCGGCCCTTTTTGCAGCTCCGATCATCGCGAAGGAAATCTCACGCGGTCGCGCTATCACCGATTAAGCGTCATTCAGCGCTTCAACGTCCTTTGTGATCGCAGCCAGATCAGGATCTGACGCAATAATCTTGAGGTCGATGCGACGAACTCCCTTGCGCCGCAATTCGCTCATTTTGGCGATCGCCTCGCCACGCACAAAGCTGCCGAACTCGGGAAGAAAGCGCCCCTCACGACGGGCGAGCAGGGTCCAGAAGCGTTTCCTGACTGCCATATTCTTTCATCGAGGCCGGCGCGCCATATTCGAGCGCGGAGACACAAGAAGCGCAGAGGGCCTTGGGCGGAATGAGCCGGACTGGCCGTTCGCAACGCTCGCAAGCTGTCAATACGCTTTGACGCCGTACGAAGTCAAAGAATGCCCGCTCCTCCGGATCACCGATGTTCCAGAACCCAAAATTATCCTCGTAAACCAACATTTGAGCGCCCCATGAGCGCCAGACGAAAGGCCTAGAGACCGACTGGCTTGTCTCTAATCGCTGTCACACAATTGCCACTATCTTATCACCCGACGAAGGTCAAACACTCGCGGATCTACCTAGTCGGTGTTCACTATTTGTTGCAGGGAAGAAGGCTTTTGTGATCGCCTTAGAGCCTGACGATTTCGCGCTGACTGGCGACCAGCGCAGCGTCGGCCCCATGTCTCCGGACATCGATACGGATCGCCGTCAGCCACGCCGCGTTTGACGCCATCGCTCAGCGCCATAGCGCTCGGGATCGATCCTGCTCCGCCGCTCCCGCTTGCGCGGGAAGCCGCTTCGGCGGCGGCGTTCACGGTGGCCGCTTCCCCGCTTTCCACCGCAGCGGCGGTCGCGTCCTCGGTTTCCTTGGTGGTTACCTTTGCGGTTTCAATTGCGGCTTGGGTTTCTACGACCGCGGGTTACGGCTATTTCAACGGCTATGGCTATGGGTCTGGCAACGGCTATTTCAACGGCTACGGCTATTTCAACGGCATATGGCTACTTCAACGGCTATGGCAATGGGTACGGCTACGGCTACGGCTCTGGCTATGGCGGCGGCGCGCGAAATGACGTCAGCATCAGCAACGGCTCAACCGGCGGCTATGTCCCCGATCCCGTAGGCGCGGACATTCCGCCCCTGATCATTCCTACTAACTGCTGGGTCCGTCGCTGCTTACTATCCGTCAGGCGCTTATTTCGGGCAAGTCCTAGTCAACCTTTGCCGCTCCTCTGATCGAGTGACCATGACCGTGACGAGCTTGAAAGCTCGCTCTCAAACGTCTGGGGTAGGGACTAGCCAGTCACGAACCGACCAAGAGAAACCTTGACCATCTGACGGCCCCGCGAGAGCTACAGCGACGTGGTCATCCGCGTTGCGAGGAAGTGAGGAAGGCGTTCTTTCCTTTTGCTTTCGGGTCCGATAGCGTCCGACGCGAGCCGCGATGGGAATGTGTGCAAGTGAGTACGTAGGGACTACCCCTCTCTGATAATTATAGCAAGATCAGCAGCTTAATGACCATATCGGAG
>CAWBID010000033.1:0-10135 GCA_963788715.1 uncultured Solirubrobacterales bacterium | reverse complement strand
CCGTTCGTGCGCTGGCTGGCGCGGGTCGCGCCACGCCTTTGGCGACATCTGGATCACGCCGATCGTCGCGCCCCGGCGCTGGCGGCACGATTGCATTCGCGCGGGCCGGCCCTCGGAGGCGCCGCCGAGCGCGCTTACGCAATGCCACGAAGGCGGTCGCCCGCACGATCCGGCCCGGACGAGTTCGAAGGCGGCGAAACGGATCACCCCATCGGACGCGGTGGCGGCGCGCGCACGATCGGCTTTGCCCACCAATGGGCGTCGCGGATGAGCGAGAGCGCCTTCGGTCGGTAGTTAGCCGGACCCGCGGCTCGTCCCGAGGTCGGCTTTGGCGGCAAGGGCCGAGTGATACCGGACATGTGTGTCCATAGGTTGGCCAGCATCCTGGCGACGTACGGGTTGTCGGCTGCGCCGCCGAAATCGATGGTTCCGGCGTCAAACACTTCTGCGCCGGCGGCGGTGGTGTAGTAGGTCATGTCTGCGGTCTCGCCCGGGAAGATGTCGGGATCGTTGCCACGACCGTGGTGCCAGGTGGCGAGGCGGGCGTCGTCCCATCGATCTCGATCCCGTAGTAGCCGGGGATCAGGCTGCCGTCCTTCAGGCCGGTGCCGGCGAACAGCCACGGGACTCGGTCAGCGCGCACGACGCGGTAGGGCTGATTGGGGTATCGGTTGCGATACCAGTCGATGTATTGGGCTCCGATCAATGCCGCCTCGGGCCGCCCGAGATCCCGGAAGCGACCGATCAAGGTCATCGAGTCGCCGCTGATCACGACCTCTCGAAAGAAGTCGTTCGCCGAGAGGAACGCGAGGTGGCCGCCGAGGTCTCGGTACTGCTCGGTGATGTCGAACATGTGGCTGGTGACGTACTCGCCGTGGCTCTCGAACACCACCATCCGGTACAGGTGACGGAGTTGCGGCCCCGGTCGCGATCCGGTCGAGATCATCGTCGGCAAGGACGTCCACGCGCACGTTGTTCCGCGCGAGCCACCGGAAGAAGTCGCGGTCGTATTGGCCGAAGTTGTAGGGAACGCCACCGTCGAGGTACGGCCGGGTGAGGTCGACGGTGTGGACGCAGCCGCACACGTACCAGGTATCGCCTCCGCGGCGGTTGTACGCCTGCCAGGTGTAGGTCGGGACGACGACCGCCACCGACGCCTGCCCGAGGTGGGCGGGGCGGACGACAACCGGAGCCACGACCTGCCCGCCCGCGCTTCTGACCCGCACGAAGTAGACCCCGCTGGGCCACCGGCCGATCCGTACGGTCAGCGTGCCGGCGCCCGGTCGCCAGGCGACGGTGCGCGCGGGCCCGACCGCCGGATCGTTGGCGATCGGTGCGTACGGGTTACCGGACTTCGAAAACGCGGCGATCGGCTGCACGGTCAGTCGGGTCGCGTCGGCCACGACCCGCAGCCGGGCAACCTGCCCAGGCGAGTAGCTAGGTTGCGCGAACAGCGCAGTCATCTCCAGTGGTTGCGCGGGCGTCGCCGCACGCTCGGAGGCGCCCGCGACCGACGGACCAACAGCGGCCGCTAGCAAACACGCGATTTCGAGCAACCCGCCGACGGCGCGAAGACGGAGCGGGATCCTGGCAGGCAGAATCGCGCCGCCACCAGAGGTTCGAGGCGCAGCCAGGAACGGCACGGTCCGACCGGCAACACCCAAGAGCGGCACTGACTGCGCCCACGCAGCGATCGTTTCGCCCAGCACCGATGCGCAAGCAATCACAATCCAGCCCCCATACGTTCGCGGATCGTATTCAACGCCCATCCGACGGAGAAACGCCAAGCCCCGTTCCCACCCCTACCATCCGCCTTGGTCTGTGGCCCCGTGCGGCCACGGTCCGCAGAATCGCATTCATGGCCCCGCCGCCGTACGACCGGCGAGCGCATCGGCGACGTTCCGGTCGCTCCTGCGGGTCTGAGCGGAGCTCGACGGTCGTGGGCGGCGTGGTCGCGGTGTCGTGTCGCACTGGCGGGGTGGCGGCGCGAAGCCACGTTGAGCGCGTCGGTATAAGCCGGATCGTCACCGAGGAGTGCCGTGATCATCCCGATGCCGCGCGGCACCGACGCGCGCGTCGAGCGACCCGCGTGACGTCCGTTTCGTGGTGACAAGTCCGGCAGGACTGAACGCTCGCGACGCCCTATGCATTGCCGCGAATTGCTCGCAATGGGCAGGAGTTGAAGCCGGCGTCCTGAACGTGTCGGGGTGCTGTTGGATGCCATTGGCCGTACGAGCCGGTCCCGGGAGCCCAGCACGCAAGGCCACGTCCGCCCTCGACTTATACGGCGAAATCGGCGAAACTACCGGCAGGGAGATGCGCGACCTGGATGAGGCAGCGGCGGTGCTCGGCGTGAGTCCGAAACGCTGCGAGCGTGGGAACAGCGATTTGGCTATCCCCACTCGGTTTTTCGCGCCGCCGGACAGCGTCGTTACGCCCACAGCGAGGTGATCGCTCTACGCGATAGCTTGGAGGCCGGGCTGTCGATTGCCTCGGCGATAAACACGGCTCGCGCCGCCGGCCCGGACAGCGAGTCCCCTGACCTGCACTGACCGCGACACCCAACGCTCGGTCAGGAGGACCGCAGATCGAGCGCGTGAGACGCACAGCCGATGCCGTCCACCGTCCTACGGAACGCGGTCCTCCTCCTCGCGCCTTCAGCTCGACGGTGTCAAGACCCTCGACCGAGAGGTTCGGCGGACGCACACCGCGCACCACGCCCCCGTCGGCTCAAGCGCTCTCGCGCTTGCCATGACGCGCCGCCCACCCCGCGGGAGTGAGGCGCCACAGCTGCTCGTTTTGGTCGTGACCGGCGGGAGCGATCAACCCTCTGGCCCTCGCCTGTTCCCAAGCACTAGCGACCAGCCGATCATCGACGCATAACTCCCACGCCACCAGGCCGATGCTGGCGCCGCCGTACTCATCGAACTCGCCGACCACCTCGACCACTGCCTGCAGCGAAGTCGCACCGCCCATTCCAGCCCAGCCTTCTTCTGGATAAGGAGCTTACAGCCGAGATGGGCCGAATTTGCGAACATCGCCGAAACGCTGTGCAGGCGCCTGGGCCGACGAGCTTGCGCGTGGGTAGCCTGCGGCGTCTGGCCGGCGCGACCGCCGCCCCGCGCGCCGCGCGCGTGGGACCCGGCCGACGTTTGGCGCGGCCGGCGGGATGTCGGGCCTGGCCAGTCGCCCCGGGTTGGGCGCTTAGCCTTAGCAGCCCTCGAATCGGTCATGGCCCGGCAGCAGTTGATAGCGCAGCTCAACCGCGCCTGGCGAGGAGCTACAGCGGCGGATCCGAGATCAGGCCAGCTTCCAGCCTGGCGACCTACTCGGGCGTGAATGGCGCTTTCGTCAACTCCGCGTCCTCGTGATACGCGCGGAACAGGTCAGAGATGTAGCGCAGTCTTCAGCATGTCGGATGGCTTGATCTCACTCAGTAGGAATCGACGCGAGCAGCCGGGCAGCTGGTCAGCCTCGATGCGCTAAGGCGTCTCGACCGCTGTCGGTCAGACGCCACTCGGGTTCGTCTGTTTCGGCGTCGTTGTGGCGCCACTCGACCCATCCACGGTTCAGCAGTTGTCGCAGACGGTCTCCGACGCCGCTGGTGACGGTCTCTTGGGCGCCGGAGATGATCAGGGCGCGGGAGATGGTTGCGTCCGCGATCCATCCAAAGTGGCTGATCAACCACAACTCGTGGAGAAGTTCCTGGTCGCTTGGCGGGATTGCCATCGGGTCGTGTCGGGTTGGCTGGCCTGAGGTCTCCAGCTGGTGCCGGCCAGATGGCTCCGGCCACCTCACGCCCTCAGGGGTGCGTCGACGGATGCCTCAGCCACAGCCGCCTCGCGTGGGCACAGACGCAGCGGTCCGACGCCACGGGCGTGATTCCCGCAGGGCATCGCGACCGCCGCTTCTATCGGTTGCGCAGGCCCGCGGCAAGCTCTTGGCGCAGTTGGCGTACGGCGTGTTCCACCGGAGGATCCCGGGTGGCGTCATTGTCATCCACAGCCTTGGGTTCCGCGGGCGCGACCGCCGAACCGCCTCTTGAGTTGACGGGATGATTGCGGCTCAGGGTCTCGACGACGGGCTTGAAAGTGCGGCCGGCGTGCAGACCGCGGCCGGCCGGAGCACCGTCGCCCCGGAGCGCTTCGAGCGCCGCGCGAAGCCGAGCCGACTCTTCGAGCAACTCCTCGAGGCGCAACTCAAGGCGGCGGGCGATCTCTTCAAAGCTCGCCATAGCTCGCACATGTTAATGGTCGAGGGCGCCGCGTCCCGTTTCCGGAACCTATGCGCTGGGTCGAGCGTGACGCCACTTCGCCCCCCCCCAACACGCACCGCGAGTGACGCCCACGACAAGCCGTATTGCGACGCTGCCGCCATCCCGCGCCCGATCAAGGCGAGCTCGATACGAGACAGCGTCTGCGTAGCTGAAGCGAGGGACGTCAAGCGGCTTTGAGATCGCGCTCGGCGCGCAGCAGTGAGGAGTTCGTCGGAGCTGCCTTGTTCGCGGTGAATGAAGTCGCGCGCGCTCGGCGATCTCGTCGTCATCGGGCTGGCTGGGCTGCGCCTTCGGCTTTCGCGAGTTCACTCGCTTACTGGCGGCCTTTGTGGGGTTGGCGGCCACAATGATTCGCCCGTGTTGAGGCCAATCCGTTCGGTTTCAGGCGGCGAGCCGGCGGCGAGCCTTCTGTACCGCGGGCCACACGCCTTTCGCTCGCGCCAGCGGCCGAGCACCCACGTCGACGCTGGTCGGCTGGGCGGCGATCGTGATCTGCTCACCTGCCGCGGGGTTGCGACCCGTGCGCGCCTTGCGCGCCGGCTTGACCCGGACCGCCAACTGGACCAGGCCGCCAATGCAGCCATCCAAGCTGACAATCGCTTCGGCCGCGGCGCCGCCTCCGGGCGTGCTATCGCTCATAGGACATGCTGTGGTTGCCTCGACCGCCGCCGGGAGAGGGCCACGATCGCTTGCCCTTAGTGGAGGGCCTGCCAAAGACCAGCCCGTCCCGACGGTGGTGAGGTGCCGCAAGCGGCAACAGGACGTAGCCCCAATTTGCGAGGGCCTTGTCTATGAGCACCCGCAACGGTACCTCCCGGTCGGGGCGCTGTGAAGGTGACCCGATCAGTGGAGGGTGGAGATGGCGAACCGGTATGCCGGGATCGACTGGGCGGCGGACAAGCACGACGTGCTCGTGGCCGAGGAGACGGGCACGGAGGTGCTCGCGGGGACCTATGCGCACGACGAGAACGGGCTGAGCGCGCTGTGCCGCATGCTGGTGCGTTTGGAAGTGGTGCTGGTCGCGATCGAGCGGCCGGACGGGCTGTTGGTGGAGCGGCTCTTGGACGCGGGGCTGCAGGTGCTGCCGCTACACCCGAACAAGGTGGCGGCGGCGCGTGACCGGTTCCGGGTCTCGCGCGGGAAGTCGGATCGGTTTGACGCGTTCGTGCTCTGTGAGCTCGCGCGCACCGATCATCATCGCTTCCGGGTGCTCGAGCCCGATTCCGATCAGACGAAGGCGATCCGGGCGCTGACCCGCGCGCGGGAGGATCTCGTCCAGGCGCGCACCGGGATCGTCAACCAGCTCCGTGCCGAGCTCGAGCGGTTCTGGCCCGGTCCGCTGCGGCTGTTCAGCCACATGGACGCGGAGATCCTGCTCACGTTCCTTGAGCGCTACCCCAGCCCGGCGGACGCTCATGGTCTGGGAGTGGCTCGGATGCAGGCGTTTCTAGTGCGCGAGCGGTACTCGGGCGGGCAGCATCCGACCGCGCTGATGGCCAAGCTGCGCAGCGCGCCACGCGCCAGGGTCGGCGAGCTCGAGCTCGCTGCCCGCCGGCAGCTGGTGCTCGGGTTCGTGCAGGTGGTCCGGACCCTGAACGCGCAGATCAAGCAACTCGAAGCCGAGATCAGAATGCAGGTCCGCTCGCATCCGGACGGGCCGATCTTCCTCTCGCTGTTCAAATCACCGAACAGCGTGATCACCGCCGCGGAACTGCTCGCGGAGATCGGCGACTGTCGTGAGCGCTACCCCGACCGGGACGCGCTCGCCGCCGACGCCGGCCAAGCCGCCGTCGCGATCGAATCGGGGAAATGGAAGACCGCCGGCTTCCGCCGAGCCTGCAACAAGCGACTGCGCGTCGCGTTCTGCCGGCTCGCGGACTCAAGCCGCCACTGGCACCCGTGGGCTCAGACTCTCTACGCGCAGGCACTCCAGCGCGGCCACGAGCACCCCCGCGCGATCCGCACCCTCGGACGCGCCTGGTGCCGCGTCGTGTGGCAATGCTGGCGCAACCACACCCCATACGACCCCGCGCGACACCGCGCACTACAGCGACACATCACCGTCACCATCCCAACACCGTCGGGCCCCGTGCCCGACCTCGCTGCCACCCAGCGGATGGCCGGCGCCACTGTCACCCAACGGGCGGCCCGCACGGGCCGAGCGCGCAGCGCTTGACAGCAAGCCGCCATCCGCTACCGCACACGGGAGGTTGACACAGGACGTCTTCGGCGCGACCGAGCACAACCTCGCGACCGGGTGGCGGTAGCCATCGACGAGCTAGCGGGCGGGCGCGCCGGGCTTCTGCGTTCCTGAGTGAGCAGGCGCCCATGCTTGTTCGCCCGGACCGTTGTGTCGGCTTCGAGTTGGACGATGTCGTGTTCGAACTGACCCGCAAGAACCTGTCGCTCGTGAGTCTCGAGATCGATTTGATCCACGAAGGGTACGAGTCTGGCCTGAACGCGTTGAGGATTCCGGATGACCACCTTGTTGTCCTGTTTGTCTCTCCGCCTTGGGGAACGGCGCTGGACGTGGAATCCGGTTTGGACTTCCGCCGCACGACGCCTCCCGTCGCCGAGATTGTCGATCTCGCGATCGGTGTCTTTCGCCGGCACAAGCTGCTGTTCGCGATCCAGGCGTATGAGAACGTCGTCCCGGGTTCACTCGCCGAGCTGATTGCGCGGTTCCAGTGGTCAGCGTTGAAGGTGTACGACATCAATGCGCAGGCGAGGAACCCGGGGCTCCTTCTCGGGTCGACCGGCTGGATCAACGCTGGTCCGATCACCTGAGCAGCGACAGGAGCCGGCGTGGGCACGAGCCAGTCGGTGACGGTCGAGACGACCAGCCGCTGAGCTCACACAAGCGCGAAGTATCGGATGCCCGCCGAAGTCTGGATTGCTCGCCGCTTCGGCTAGATCGCGAAGGGTTCTGTAGTGCCGACGGCCCCGCCGGCTGGCGTTGCCGTCCGTGCGCTTGCTCAGGGTCCCTTCTGACCGTCAAGTCGAGTGAACGCGGAGCAGGGTCGTGACAGAGCACGACGTGTTGGTCGGATATCGCCTGCGGGTGTTCACGTTGGCTGAGGAGCTGGGGACGTGAGCGAGGCGTGCCGGCTGATGGGGGTCGAGATCTCCGGCGCGGGCAGAGTGCCGAGGAGTCGTCGGCTCGGGCCGCCGAGGTCGTCCCCGGCGGCCGGCCGGACATAGGCTCGTCAGCCTCAGAGCCTGATCAACTGGTCGGCCCGGGAATGGTTCCGATGCCTTCCATGGCCTTGGTGAACTCGATCGCCTCGTCGTCCATGACCGCGCGGGGGTTGAACGACGGGTCGGCCATGACGCCGTGCACGCGCCGGCGCTGCATTCCGAAGTTGCCGGCGTCGTACAGCGGCAGGATCGCGGCCTCTCGGAGGTAGCGGTGGTATTGGTGCTGCTTATCGACGGAGTTCACTCCGACGACCTGCATGCACTTGTACACGGCGTCAAACAGCATCTCGGTACAGTGAATCTTGCACATCGCACCGAGCATTTCGCCGTGGTAGTCGTGTTGGTCAAGGTAGTGAGCGGTCTTCCAGCAGAAGTACCGCGCCGCTTCGATCTTCGCGGCGACGTCGCCCAGTACGTACCCCGGATACTGGTAGTGGATGATCGGCTTGGGCCCTCCTGCGGTGTAGGTCTTCGCCCACTGCAGCGCGTCCTCGTAGGCGGCGCGCGCGATGGCTACCGCTCCGATCCCGGCGACGGGCCCCGACCAGGCGAAGTTCCGGTTGATCAGGAGATCTCCGTTTCCCTTGGCGCCCTCGATCATGTTGGCCGCCGGCACGCGCGCGTTGTCGAAGGTGATCTCGCAGTTGGGCGCGGTTCGCTGACCGAGAGTGCTGATCGATTTGTAGGTGATCCCGGGCGTGCCGCGTTCGACGACGATCGCGGACAATCCCGAGGTCCCGCCGGCTGCGGGGTCGGTGCGAACCACGACGAGGTTGAGGTTCGCGCCCTGGTTGTCCCAGCCCCCAACGTTGCACGGCCAGTACTTGCGACCGTTGATCACATACTCCTCCCCGTCAAGCGTCGCGGTCACTCCCATCCCGGCGCCATCCACCGCCGGCGCGTCGAAGTTCGCCGTGCCGCCCGGGCGATCCGGCCGGCTCGCTGGCGGCATAACCCACGATGAACTCGTTGCTCGTATCCGACGTGGCCCCTCCGATAAAGCGCTGCTTCTGCTCCTCGGTGCCGTAATACCAGACGGGCATCAGGCCCAGACCGTTCACCAGCACAGCGGTACCGAACCCGGGATCGACGGCCTGGATCTCCTCGGCAGCGATCACGAAGTCGACGTTCGACATGCCACCGCCGCCGTACGCTTTGGGAAGCATCGAAAACGCAATACCGCGCTTACACGCCTCCTCATAGGCCGGCTTGGCCAGTTGCCAGCCCGTCAGCGGATCTGGCTCCTCATCAATCTTCTGAGCGACCGGACCGAGAACGTTCTGAGCGAAGTCCCGGGCCGCGGCCTGTATGTCCTGCTGCTCCTTCGTGAGCGTGAAATCGATCGCCATCTGGGGTAGCTCTCCTTCTCTCCATCTCGGTGTGATTGACAGTGAGGCGACACCTACCTCCGATCGGCCCGGCGACGCTCTGTCTCGAACGCGTCGAGGTCCGTATCACTCGGAGTGACAGGTCTGCGGCTGCGCCATGTTGGGTGGCGCCCGATCTCTCACGAGCTTGCGTCTCACGGAGTCTGGAGTTCGCCGGAGCGAGTCGGCCGACGATCCGGTCGGCCGGGAACGAGCCGGAGGGCGGGCCATGGACCGATCCTTCCAGAAATCGTTCCAAGGGATGAGAATTTATCTAGGAGATTGTGAGAAAGGCTCGTCATCGGTCGTAGATCTCTGTGCGAAACTTGGCCCGTGCTTGATGACGACCCGGGATTGCGGCGCGATCATCCGCTTGCCCACCCGTCGCGCGCCCGCCTGTTCGCCACGCTGACCGAGTTGCGGCGGGCGGCCAAGACGACCGAGCTCGCCGAGCGTGTCGAACTCCATCCCAACGGGGTGCGGATCCATCTCGAGCGACTCGAGGAGGCAGGTCTGGTGGCCCGCGTGAGCCTCCAGGGAGCCCGCGGTCGGCCGGCGCACGCCTGGATGGTGGCTCCCGACGCCCGGCCGGGAGGACAGGCGCCACGGGCCTACCGGGACGTGGCGCGATGGCTGGCTAGGTCGATCAACGCCCGCCGGATGAGCTCTGCGCGGGCTCGAGCAGACCGGTCGCGAGGTCGGCCGCGAACTCGCTCCCAGCGGCTCCGCACCGAGCGTCGAGGCGATCGAGCAGGTCCTGGCGGCGCTCGGCTTCGCTCCCTACGTGCAGTCTCGCGACGAGGACCGGATGACGATCTGTCTGGACAACTGCCCGTATCGCGACGCCGCGCGCGAGAACCAGGCCGCGATCTGCGCGCTGCACAAAGGCGTCACGCGTGGGCTTCTCGACATCCTCGCCCCCGATGCCAAGCTCGAACGCTTCGTGCCCCGGGATCCCGCGTCGGCCGGGTGCGTGATCGGGCTGCGCCTACGAGGCGCTCGTAGCGCGAGCAGTGGCCCGCGCGCGGCGTGAGCGCTGAGCCGAGCCCCCCGCTCATCCGAAGCGAGCTGCTCGCATGTCTCACAACAAACGAAACGCCCAATGCGGCCGGCGAACTCGGAACGCTCGTCCGCGCTTCTGCCCTCTAACCGAAGCGGGGCCGCGCTACCGCTTGAGGCGTAGACCAGCAGCCCGCCCCGGCGACCTGCGTGGCTGCATTCATGGCCGGGCGCTGGCCCGCGTGTAACGAGTGCTTTCGCACTCGCGCCCGCCGAGCGCGGGCTTGTGCTTCGG
>CAWBID010000032.1:0-3202 GCA_963788715.1 uncultured Solirubrobacterales bacterium | reverse complement strand
GCCGAGCTTCTTGCGCAATCGCCCGATGAACACTTCGATCGTGTTCGAAGTCGCGGTCGAAATCCTGCTCGTAGAGATGCTCGACGATCTCGCTGCGCGAGATGATGCGTCCGGTGTGGTGCATGAGATAGGAGAGCAGCCGATACTCGTGCGCTGGTCAGCTTGATCGGCTGCGCCGTTGACCGTGACCCGCCCGGCGCGGGCGTCGAGCCTGCACCGGGCCGACCGTGAGGTCGCTGGTCGCGTGGCCGGCGGCGCGGCGCATCAGCGCGCTCAGGCGCGCCAGCACCTCCTCCATGTGGAAGGGCTTGGCGACGTAATCGTCGGCGCCGGCGTCGATACCCTGCACCTTGTCGCTCCATCGGTCGCGGGCGGTCAGGATCAGGACCGGCATCGTGCGCCCGGCCTTGCGCCACGCCTCGAGCACCGCGACGCCGTCCTTCTTCGGCAGGCCAATGTCGAGCACGACCGCGTCATAGGGCTCGGTGTCGCCGCGAAACCAGCCCTCTTCGCCGTCGAAGGCGCGATCGACCGCATAGCCCGCGGCCTCGAGCGCCGCCGAAACCTGGCGATTGAGATCGCGATCGTCTTCGACAACCAAAAGCCGCATGCGCTCCCTTATCTCCCCGACGAACTGCCCGCGATCACTTGATCTGCGGATCGCGGTCTCGTGCGATTCGCGCGTCTCACGCGTCGGGCAAATCTTGCCCGTCGCCGCCTCCATCTCGACATGCACGAGGTGCCCGTCGCGATGCAAGGGGTGATCTCGTAGATGAAGTCGTCTCCGGTATGGCAGAGTTTCGCCGATAGCGCCTCGGCCTTGCGCTGCGCTGCGGCGAATTTGAGCGCCGCGAACGGCTCGATCAGATGGCGGGACTTGACCTGCTCGCGCGTCTCGGCCGCGTTAAGGCACACCGGCTTCCCCGCGGCGACGCGCACGGGCTCCGTCTCGGCCGCGTTGGCCGTGGCGCACGCCGATACGGCGCACCATGCCGCGGCGCGGCAAACCATGGCGAGCGCGGCCATGACGATGAAAGCCTCTGCTGTCGAAACGCGTGAAGGAACCATGTTTCGCGTTGCCGGCTGAATGCAAAGTGAATGGTCGAGGCGCTGAGCCGAAGCCGTGCTCGGGCGGCATGGCGTCAAAGTGGCGAAAAGGCGGCGACGATTCGGTCGGCAAACGATTGAAGCGCAACGCGTTCGGGCGCATGAAGGCGCCCCATGACCCTCGCCTCTCCACCGCCTGTTGCGGACGCTCGCGCTTGTCGCCGCGCTCGCAGCGCCGCTCACTTCGGCGCGAGCTCTGGTCGGGGCCGCGCCCGACAGCCGCTTCGCCGACCGGGTTGCGATGGTTCTGCTCCGCGGCGGCGGCAGCGCCGGCTTCTGCTCGGCCCTGGTGCTAAGCCCGCGCGTTCTGCTGACCGCCGCCCATTGTGTCAGGCCGCTGCGCGACATGGCAATCCATTATCGCAACGAGGCGGGCGAGGCCGTCATCATTCCGGTCGACGCAGCGATCGCCCATCCCCGCTACCGCGCCGACGCCATTCAGGCTCGCGTGCAATCGATCGATCTTGCGCTGATCCGCGCCGTGCGGCCGCTCGACCCCCGCTTTGTCGGCGCTTCGATCGGGGAGGGCGGGCCGCCCCCGATCGGCGCGCCGGCGATCGTCTCCGGCTACGGCGCGTCGCGCGAACGCGATCTGGTCGTCGGGCGGGGTTCTGCGCAGCGTGACCCTCGCCGTCCGCGAGCCCGCCTCGACCGTCCTCATCTGGGCCGCCGATCCCGCCGGGCGGGAGGCCGGCGCCTGCAGCGGCGATTCCGGCGCGCCGGTCTGGTCGGCCGACGGATCGGCCGCCGTCGCCATCGTCGCCTGGGCCCAGGGGCCGCACGGCCGCGGCTGCGGCGGCTTGACCCAGGGCCCGCTGCTCGCGCCGGTCAAGGGCTGGATCGAGGAGACGAAAAGGGCGCTCGAATCAGGAGCATAGGAAGCGCCGCAGCCCCGATCGGGGAACGAGTATAAAAAGACGTAATGTTCGCGCCGCAATTTCGACGATGAATGCGCCAACACAGGCGCTGGCCGCTTGATTCGATTGCGGGCCACGGCTCAACCTGGAGAAATCAATGCGATTTGGAGGAGCAAGGACGCTGCCAGTATTGGCTTTGATAATAATTGGTGCGACCGCCGGGGGGCAGGCGGCTGGCGTGTCGACGGTCGTCGTGCACGTCGACCTCATGGATCCGTCAAGTGGTCCCTCGGTCGAGTCGATGATAATCAAGACCGACCAACAGAGCATAAAGGCCGGGCCTGTGAGGTTCGTGGTCTCAAATGACTCGAAGGACCTGGTTCACGAGTTGATCGTGGTTTCCGTCGCGGACCCCAGTACTCCATTGCCGTATGACTCGAAGGCCAACCGAGTGATCGAATCAAAAATCAAGGATCTCGGCGAAGCGGCCGATCTAAAGCCGGGAGAGAAAAAAACACTGAGCCTGACGTTGAAGCCTGGCGAGTACATCTTGATGTGCAACCAGCCGAATCACTACGAGTCCGGCATGAAGACGCATTTAACCGTCACTCGGTAAGCCAGCGACAGCGTCCCTCCGCTGGTGGTCGTCGGTTCCCACCTCACTAACCCCGGCCCCTCGATTGCGGATGCCGATTTCGGGCCCCGCTTTTCGCGTCGCGATGGGACCGCTACGCTTTCGCGCATGTCACGCGCCACTCCCGCGACGCTCGCGCTCGCCAAAGCTGGCGTCGTGTTCGACGTCGTGACCTACGACTATGATCCGAACGCCAGGCGGATCGGCCTGCAGGCGGCGGACGCGATCGGGGCGCCGCCCGAGCGCGTCCTCAAGACGCTGATGGCGACGGTCGACGGCAGGCCGGTCTGCGTCGTTGTCCCGTCCGAAGCTGAAGTCAGCATGAAGAAGCTTGCGGCGGCCTTCGGCGGCAAGCAGTCGGCCATGATGAAGCCCGCGGACGCCGAGCGGCTGACCTGGCTACAGGATCGGCGGCGTCAGCCCGTTCGGCCAGCGAAAGCCGGTTCCGACCGCGATCGAGGAGCGGGCGCTTGAGGAAGAGCGCGTTTTTTCATCAATGGCGGCCGGCGCGGCCTGCAGGTCCGGCTCAGGCCCGCAGATGCGGTGGCCGTGCTGAAGCTCAAGGCCGCGTCGCTGGTGGCGTAGGCTGGCGGTCGCCCTACCG
>CAWBID010000031.1:0-6372 GCA_963788715.1 uncultured Solirubrobacterales bacterium | reverse complement strand
CGGCCGGTGAGCGGTATGCGGCCACGAGGCACGCTACCGATGCCCCGAGCGCCGCGGCGACCGAACCGGCCATCGTGACGACGCCGATTAGCATCGGCCACCGGCCGGGTAGCGGCGACGTGCGCAACGCGAGCACCAGGATCACGGCGACCGGCCCGACCTGCACGGTGGCGGTCACCCGCTGAACGCTGAACGCGGAGAGCAGGTACGTCGCGGTGAGGACCAGCAGCAGCAGGCCGTACCGGCCGCCAGGGCCCGGCGGCCTGGTCTGGTCGCGGATACCGCGCCTGACTGGCCGCCGGGCCCTGGCGGCCTGCGTCACGACCCTCCGTATGATCAGCCCTCGGGCTGACCCGCCGGCGGATGAGCGTAGATCAGGACGTTGAGCTGGCGCTTCCGCCGCCGTGCAGGGCCTCCTGGAGTTCCTGCTCGCCTTCCTTGGACAGCGAGGTCTTGATCGCAGGCTATGCCGCCGAACTTGCCCACCGCCTCGACGGCCTTGTCCGGCGTGGCCTTCTCCACCATGAGGAACAGCGCCGAGGTGCCCGGCTGCAGCATGCCGCGGACCTCGTGCCCTGGAACTCCTCTGTCCACGCCGCACTTGGTGATCTTCCCCATGAGCGCGCCCAACCCGGCGCCGACGGCCATCCCGAAGACCGGGACGAAGAACAGCAGCCCGAACAGCAGGCCCCAGAACATGCCCCAGGTCGCCCCGCCGCCGACCAGGTGATGGCTCGTGTGCGTGTGGTACTTGCCCTCGCTTGTCCCGCGCGATCACCGCGATGGCATCGGGTCGGAATGATCAGGTCCTGCGCCAGCCGCCGCGCCTTCCTCGGCCGCCGCCTCGAGCAGTGGCCTCATCGGGGTAACCTATCGCGATCAGGTCAGACATTATGTTCTCTCTTTTCTCGGTAGGCCGGCTGAGTTTTGCCTAGTCCATCAATCCGGCTGCTGTCGCGCCCCACCCGCAGCGGGTGATACCCCAGGGCACACGGCCCGCTCCGGGATCAAGCCGCCCTGCAGGGGGGCTGCTGACACCATCCTCTAGTCCGCGACCTGATCATCACTGTGGTCAGTCAGCTAGCATCCGGAATCATCCGTACAGGGTGATCGGCGAGGCCTGCATGGATTCCTGTCACGTTCCGCGCATCATTCGCACCGGGCGATGCGCCGGCCTGCCCGCACCGGAATCGTGGACGGGGGGCCTGAAGGAGGAGGATCATGGCTCGTTACGCGATCAACCTCGACCATGGACCGGGCTTGATTCGGCTATGAGCCCGCCCCATCTCAGCGCGAGTGAATTCCTGGACCTTTACCAGCGATTGAAGCAGGCTTCCAGGTGGGGGGCAGCGGACCGGAGGGGGGCGCTGAACTACATCTCAGAGGCCGACGTGGTTGCAGCGGCCAGCGACGTCTGGCGAGGGCGGGCGGTGTCACTGGGCGCGCCGGTGGAGGACTCGGTAGCGCCCGACAACCCCGAACCTTGCCTGCACCAGATGACCAGCTCTCCCGCGGGCACTGTCCAGCCGGACGGCCCTGGCGCGCCGGGACTCTCCTTTGCCTTGGATCGCATTGCCATGAATGTTCACGGCAACGTTGACAGCCATATCGACGCCCTGTCCCACGTGGTTTTTGATGGCCTGCTCTACAACGGCATTTCCGCGCAGGCGGTCACGGCCACCAGGGCGACCGAGCTGTCGATAGACGTGGCTGGCGGCGGGATAGTCGGCCGCGGCCTGCTGCTCGACATCCCGCGCGTGCGGGGCGTGCGGTGGCTCGAGCCGGGCGATCATGTCACCGCGGACGACCTGGCCGCAGCTGAGACGGCACAGGACGTCCATATCGGCCAGGGCGACCTGCTGTTCGTCCGGGTCGGTCATCGCCGTCGCAGGAATGAGCTCGGAGCGTGGGACGCGGCCCGGGCCCGGGCGGGCCTGCATCCGACGGCACTTGAGCTTCTCGCCGAACGGCAGATCGCGGCGCTCGGCAGTGATGGGAACAACGACACCGCCGCGAGCGCCGTCGAAGGTGTCGGCTTTCCTGTTCACGTGCTGGCGATCAACGCGCTTGGCCTGCACCTGCTTGATTACCTGAACCTCGAAGATGTCGTGGCCTTGTGCGAGGACCTGCGCCGCTGGTCATTCCTTTGCGTGATCGCACCGCTCCGGCTGCCGTGGGGGACCGGTTCACCGGTGAATCCCATCGCGATCTTCTAGGAGCGGTCTATCCCTGGCTACCTGGCACCACCGACAACGGAGCCCTGGCCTTTAGCGGTGTCGGCGGGCCGGCAAGATGGCTCCGATCAGCCACAAGATCGGGAATATGAAACCGATCAGGCCGAGAACCCAGTGCCCCTTGCGGAACGTAAGGAGGGCAATGGTAAACACCAGAACCAGATAGAGAACGGCCATCGATATGGCCCACGCCGATCCCGACATAAATCCTATCTCCGTTCCGGCTATGCAGGACTGTCGGCGGATCTAAGCCCGGGCCCTTAATCCTCGGCGGGCTTCATCTGCCGGGGATTAAGGGCCAAAGCCATCGCCGCGGCTGACCGCTACCGGCGGCGGGAGACGCGGCGTGCGGTACGCCGACCGGTGCGCCGCGCTACTCTGCGTGATCCGAACATCTGAGCCTCCGGGTTGTGGGTTATCTCACGGTGTGCTCGGCGCAGCCGAGGACACCTCTAGCTCGTGCAGTTCCTTCGCTTCCTCCGCAGCCATCAGGCCGATCCCCACCAGGTCGAGCGGGCTGATGAAGCCGTCGCTGATGCGGAAGCCACCGGCACGGATTACGGCGTCGCGAATCGGCACCGCCCAGTGGTGCTCGATCAAGAGCAGCGCCGCCGCTGAGTCGTTCGGGATGTCTTCCAGCACATCCCACCCTTCTTCCTCGGTGAACACGTGCACGCCGCCGGCGGCGGCCACCTCCTCCGCGCCCTCTATCGCACCCGCCTCGGCGCCCTCTTCACCCTCGATGCCCAGGCCGATCAGCGCGCCGATTTTGGTGCCGTACTCGATCGCCTCACTCTCGGACAGGTTGCTGAGGTGTTCCACCGCCAGCTCACCATCGGCGTCCTTGTAGACGACCAGCGAGTCAATCACCCGCACCGTGTCGCTTTCCCTGAGCCGCTCCAGTTCAGCGATGATCTCGCCGTGGAAGTTGGGATGCCTGAATCCCAGCACGATCAGCTGCACGGGCCCAATTGCCATAATCCTGCCTCCAGGTGACGTGAATCCGATCTGGGTAAACCTGTATCCGCAGCATCGGGCCGGAACGGGCTGGCGTGCATCACCCCGTGCGGGTGAAGCACCGATCAGCGTGGGTCAGAGCGGCGGCTGCTCCAGGCCCCGGAGCGCGCGCAGGGATGCCTCGAATGTCCGCAGTCGGCTGCGGACGACCTCGGCGTACTCCGCGCCGGCGCCGCCCTGGCGCGCGCTCAGCGTCCATCGCGGAGCGGACCGCCTGCAGCGATGCGAGCGCATCAGCGGCCCGGGCGCGGTTTTCCTCGTCCGGAGCCGACTCGCGCAGCGCGTAGAGCGTCTGCGCGAGGTCATCCGAGCGGCGCTGAATGTCACCCCAGCGAGCGGCCGCGTCGCCGGCGGCCAGCGCACCAGGGGTTTCCGCCACGCTCATGGCGTCGTGGAGGGCCGAGCCCTTCGCATAGGCGTCGACTATCCTCGACTGCCAGCCTGCGGCAGTGGCCGAGCGGCGGCCGGCCGAGCGCACAATCAGTACGATCAGACCGCCGAGTATGAGGGCGCCCAGGAGGATCCAGAGCCACAGCAGGTCCGTGCCCGTCCCGCCGTTCGCCGCCGGGGAACCTGCCGCGGTGGGGGTGGGGGTGGTGGTGGTGGTGACGGTCGGGCCGGCGGTGGTGACGGTCGGGCCGGCGGTGGTGACGGTCGGGCCGGCTGTGGTGACGGTCGGGCCGGCGGCGGTGCTCGTGATGGTGCCGGGCGTGGTGGAACTCCGGCTCGGCGAGATACTCGCGATCGCGCTCTTGACGGAACTCGTGCATCCGGCCGCCATACATCCAGCGGCCAGGATCGCTACCGAGAGGAAAAGGATCCTCATAAGCCGCCGCATGCCAATCCCTCCGCGCAGTATCCGTAACAGGCGCTGGTCGTAGGCGCCTGTCATTTCGTAGTAATGATCCTGCTGATCGGACGGCCAGGCCTCACCCGCCCAGGGCGATGCCCGCCGCTGGCCGGAATAAAGGATGGAGCCGAGGGTGCCCGCGACGGGACGGCACCGGCCAGGCCATGATCCGCAACAAAGCCAGCAGCCGGCTGGCGGCGGTCATCTCGGTGCCCGCCGGGGTAAACCAGCGCAGCTCGGCTCCTTCCGCGCAGCAGTTCCACGAGCGGTTGTCGTCGGTCTCGACGGCCATCATGGCGGTAGCGGTCATGGCGCGGCGTCCCGCTCGATGAGCCGGACTATCTCGCCGACCGAGCGGACCTCGCCGTGGCGGCGGCGGATGATGTCAGCGATGAGCCCGGTCCAGCCGGTCTGGTGGAAGGCACCTATGGCGGCGCCAGCGCCACGCAATGGAACGCCAGGTCCCAGGCGGCGAACCAGGGATACTCCCACTTGTCCGGCATCGACATGATGTCGAAGGAGTCGAAGCTGCGCCAGCGGGAGTTGCGCCCGATCAGCCGCTGCTCCGGTGGGGTCGGCTGGGTCGGGTCGCCGTCCAGCCAGCGGTTCACGTCATAGTAGAAGAGCTGCTTGCTCCACAGCATCCCGGCGAACGCCTGCCGCATGACCATCGCCTCATCGGCGCTCGCCTCCCGGGGCGTCAATGCCGCGTAGAACTCGTCGGCCTCCGCCCGCCGCTGCGTGATCACCCGGTCGAACGGGGCGCCGAACGCCGCCGCCCCCACGCGGCCCGCCTTCGCCGGCTGCAGCCGCAGCCGTAGCTCGGCCGTCTGGCCGGGCGCCACGGTGGCCTGGTACCAGAAGGCGCACTTGGTGCCGGTACGTTCGGGATTGACGGTGGACGCCCCGTGGATCACGTGGTCGTTGATGCCGTCTTTCGGATACGGCGTGATCGGCTCCGAGCCGAACAGGCGCTTCGTATTCGTCGTTCTCGCAGAACAGCACCTGTGGCACGGTCCCGTCGGGTCCGGCGCCGGCGGTAAGTTCGAGTTCGCCGAGGAACGGGTGGCCGATGCTGACCGCCGCCGTGGCGGCCGCACCGTTCTCGGCCGCGCCGTCTGCGGCCGTACGGAGACCGGCTTCGGGGAGTCATGATCCAGGACCAGGTGTTGCGGAACCAGGACGTCGGCAGCACGTGCAGCGTCTCGGTGGCCGCCCCTGCGTTGGTCACCGAGATCGCCATCAGAAGCTCGTCGGGATTCTCTTTCGCATAGTGCACCTCGACGATCCAGTACCGGTCGTCGTGCAGCCTAGTCCTCTCCCGCCGTCATAAGCCTGTTGTCATAGCGCTGCCAGAGGGCCCCGCGAGGGTTGCCTGCTTGTTGCCGCTGACCATCCGCCGGAGCATGAGCCCGCCGATGATCTCGAAGATGCCCATGATGATGAACCATATGCCCAGCAGCACGGCCAGGACGGTGAGCGAGGAGACGGGGGTGGCCATGACCACGATCCCCGCGATGAGGCTCACCGCCCCGAAGGTGATCCACCAGGCCCGCCCTTCGCGAGCACCGCCTGCGATTCCTCCGATGAGCGCCGTCACGCCCTGCACGACCCAGGTGAGACCCACGAACAGGCCGACGAGAGCCAGACTCAGATGCAGGTGGCGGATCAGGACGACGCCGATGACGATGAATGAGCAGGCCTGCGATGCCCGAGCCATACCCGGTGCTCCTCGCCGGGGCCGAATACGCGGATCAGGTGGAAGATCCCCGAGAGGATCATGAGGACGCCGAGCAGGACCGCTAGGACGTTCAGAGACCCCGCGGGGTGGAAGCTCACGATGATCCCGAGGATCAGTGTCAGCGCGCCGAGAACCACCGTCGCCTGCCATGACTCCGCCATGAGCAGGCCGGATGATTGCGGCGCGTCGTAGTCGCCGGATTCCATGAGTGTTCCTGTCTCCTTCGTGAACCTGGGACGTTTGTGCTGAGCCCGGCGGCCGCGCCGGGCTGGTGTGCTGGTTTGTCAGCACAATCGCTCAAGGGCGCGGGACGGTCATCACCCGGCGCGAGTGAGCCTCGGCGACCTGGCCGGTGCTGGAATGGATCGGTGGATGGCCGGGATCGCCGCCTTCCGGATCGCGGCCTACGTGCTCTGGTGCCCGCAGATCGCCCTTAACGGCTGCCTCGCGCCTGCGCCGAGTCACACCTTGCGCGCGACGGCGACCTCGCGCCGGAACCGCGCCAGGAACTCGGGCGCCTCACGGTTGGA
>CAWBID010000030.1:0-8727 GCA_963788715.1 uncultured Solirubrobacterales bacterium | reverse complement strand
CAGACATCGTTCAACAGGTCGAAGACGCGATGTGGCAGCCAGAGTATCGAAGGATTCAGGCCTCATGACGCTGGTGATGAAACTTTCGCCCGAGCCGGCTCTCAGATGGGTCCATCGCGCGCTTTTGAGCGGGGCCATCCTGATGTTGGGTTATTGTTGCTTTGTTCAAATGGATACGTGGATGTTCCAACGCCGGGAGCAGGCACAAATCGCAACCATCGCTTCGCCTGCCTCGCAGGCTGTGAAGGCAAGCGGTTTGATCGGCCGTATGGAGATCCTGCGACTGGGTGTTTCGGTAGCGGTGGTTGAAGGAGC
Organism: uncultured Solirubrobacterales bacterium; assembly: GCA_963788715.1. GTDB lineage: Bacteria > Actinomycetota > Thermoleophilia > Solirubrobacterales > Solirubrobacteraceae > Palsa-744. The sequence continues at coordinate 8,412 of CAWBID010000030.1, read as the reverse complement.
CGGCGAGGTTACGCTGCGGCGTGCCGCCGGGCACATTGAAGGGACAGCCTTGCCGGGACAGTCTGGCAACGTGGGAATCGCGGGGCATCGCGATTCATTTTTCCGTCCGTTGAAGAACATTCAGCGCGATGATGTCATTATTCTTACTACCTCGCGCGGCCAATTCCGCTACCGCGTTGTTTCTACCACGGTGGTGAGCCCCTCTGATGTCGCTGTGTTGGATCCTGATGGAACGGAAGTCCTCACGCTCGTCACGTGTTACCCATTCTATTTCATCGGCGCTGCGCCCAGCAGATTCATCGTTCGCGCCGCACGCGTTATCTGATTTATCGGACTAAGCCGCGTCTGCCGTGGGAGCCGCCCACCGAAACAGAAAGAAGTGGCGCCCACACAGAGAACAGCGGAACGGCAGGAGGATCCAGTGAATGGCTTTCTCAATGGCGTTCCGAACTCCCACGCTTCTAAAATCAACAGACCGACAACGGGGACAGCAGGTGGAGAACATCAGTGTCTTACAAGAATCGATAAAGTACGCCCGCCACAGCTAGCAGGGCGAGAACCACTCCGGCTGCGACCTTCGCTTTTCGGGCAGTCGCTTGCTCGCGGAGTTTGCTCTTTTGAAGCCATGCGCGCCAGATCGCTTCGTCGAGTACAGCTGGGTTTTCGGCTACTACCAACATAGGTGTGTCCATATAAGCCCGCGTGCATTCTCAAGGCCATCGGAATAACGAAGCGAACCTGCCTTCCGGCGCTGCCGAGACCTAGTCGTCTGACCGCGCGCCGTCAGATGACCAAATGTAGCCGGTTATCGAATAAACGCGATTGTCGTTTCGGGAGTGACGGTCAAACCTAAGGTAAATTCCTCTAGACTGGCAACTTGACAATGAGGCCAACTCAACCCATACTGGTTAAGCCTGAGCAATTCTGCCCACTCCTGCAGAGAATCTGAACTAAGTCAGTTTTCTCTGCTCCTTCCTTCTTAGCCCAACCAAAGAAACAGAGGCGTCGTTCCATGTTGCACCTCAGAACGCTGGGAGTCGCTTTGCTTGAGCTTATGGGCCACCGCGCTTGGCGCTGAAGATCTCTCCCATTACCGTGGGCTCGCACTGGGGTCAAGTCTGGCGACCGCCGCAAAGGCGGCCCGAATGGAACCATCGGCGGCGACAGTAATTCATCAACGTCCGGTGTTGATCCAGGAGTTGGAGTGGCAGCCAAGGCAATCCTACGCAACAAACCACTCCACAGAACCCGTCAAGGAAGTTGTCCTGACCTTCTACGATGGAGAACTCTATCGGATCGCCGTGAAGTACGATCGCTTTCAGCACGGAGGGGATGACGCGGAGGATTTGATTGCGGCTATCTCGCAAGTCTATGGCACAGCTTCAAAGCCGGTCGGCGGAACAACTTACGACCGGATCGCCTGCCTATCCCGAACAGGTGGACAGTCGTCGCGCGATGGGAGATCCTCAGTATTCTTGCAATCTCGTGCGCTCGACGCGCACGTCGAGTTCTCCATGATTTTGCTCTCCAAGCGGCTGGACGAACTCGCCAAGAAGGCGGCGCGTCGAAGCCCTAAGGATGGATGAACAGGAAGCGCCCGCAAGGGATGCCGCGCTTCTGAAGGCGAACGAACAGGAAGAACAGCTTGTGCTCGACAAGGCCCGCTTGGCGAACAAGCAGGCTTTCCGGCCCTAAATGGACCGCTTCAATTCAACTGGAGACAAATAAACATTATGACTATTCGACCCCTGTACGACCGCATTGTCGTGAGACGGATTAAGGAGCAGGAAAGCATGTCCGGCAGCATCGTCATTCCCGACTCGGCCAAGGAAAAGCCGCAGGAAGCCGAAGTCATCGCCGTCGGGCCGAGGAAAACGCCTTGAGGACGGGAAGCTGGCCCCTCTCGACGTGAAGGCCGGCGACCGCATTCTGCTGGGCAAGTACTCCGGCAGTGAAATCAAATTGGACGGCGAGGAATTCCTGATCGTGCGCGAGGACGAAGTTCTTGGCGTGCTGAGCGGGGCGTCGAAATCCGCCCAAAAAGGCCGCCTAAATCTCAATTCAAAAGGAACATCACATGGCAAAACAAATCGTATATGGCGAGCACTCCCGGCCGGCGATCCTGCGCGGCGTGAATCAACTGGCGGACGCTGTCAAGGTCACGCTGGGTCCCAAAGGCCGCAACGTCGTTCTCGAGAAGAAGTTCGGCGGGCCGAACATCACCAAGGATGGCGTGACGGTGGCCAAGGAGATCGAGCTGAAGGACCCGCTCGAGAACATGGGCGCGCAGATGGTGCGCGAAGTGGCGTCGAAAACGTCCGACGTCGCCGGCGACGGCACCACCACAGCCACGATCCTGGCGCAGGCGATCTTCCGCGAAGGCGTCAAAGCGGTTACCGCCGGCGCGAATCCCATGCAGTTGAAGCGCGGCATCGAGAAGGCCGTGGAAGCCGCCGTGGAAGAAGTGAAGAAGCTGTCTCACGCGGTATCCGGCGACATGATCGCGCAAGTCGGCATGATATCCGCCAACAGCGATAAAACCGTCGGGAATATCATCGCCGACGCCATGAAGAAGGTCGGCAAGGACGGGGTCATCACGGTGGAAGAATCCAAGACCATGACCACCGAGCTCGCCACCGTGGACGGGATGCAATTCGATCGCGGCTATCTTTCTCCGTATTTCGTTAGCGATCATGAGCGCATGGAGTGCGTGCTCGAAGACCCCTACATCCTGATCCACGAGAAAAAGATCAGCCAGATGAAGGATCTGCTGCCGCTGCTGGAACAGATCGCGCGAGCGGGCAAGCCTCTGTTGGTGGTTTGCGAAGAGGTGGAAGGCGAAGCGCTGGCAATGCTGGTGGTGAATAAACTCCGCGGCAGTCTGAATGTGTGCGCCGTGAAAGCTCCGGGATTCGGCGATCGGCGCAAATCCATGCTGGAAGACATCGCCATCCTCACGGGCGGCAAGGCCATCTTTGAAGAGACCGGCATTCGGCTCGAAGGTGTAGTCCTCGAAGATCTGGGCCGCGCCAAGCGGGTCACGATTTCGAAGGAAGAAACAACGATTATTGACGGCGCCGGAACACAGAAGGACATTGAAGCGCGCATCAAGCAACTGCGCACCCAGATCGATGACACCACGTCGGACTACGATCGCGAAAAACTCCAGGAGCGGCTGGCGAAACTGGCCGGCGGCGTCGCGATTGTCAAGGTAGGTGCGGCGACCGAATTGGAGATGAAGGAGAAGAAGGCTCGCGTAGAGGACGCTCTGCACGCAACTCGCGCGGCCGTGGAAGAGGGGATCGTTCCGGGCGGCGGCGTCGCGCTGCTGTGGGCTTCGACAGCTCTTCAGTCGATGAAGCTCGAAGGCGACGAACAGATCGGCGTCAACATCGTGCGCCGCGCCTGCGAGGAGCCCATGCGCCAGATCGCCATCAACGCTGGTGCGGAAGGCGCCGTTGTCGTTGAAAAGGTCCGGGTTCACAACAAACCTAACTACGGCTACAACGCTACCACTGGTGGGTACGAGGATCTGGTCAAGGCGGGCGTAATCGATCCTACCAAGGTGACTCGTTCAGCTCTCCAAAACGCCGCTTCGATTTCTTCGCTCATGCTCACCACCGAGGCGATGATCTGTGAAGCCCTGAAGAGTCGAATGACTAGGGCGCGTTAAGGAGAGTTCAAATGCTCGGATGGTCCATTCTGTTCGGTTTGGCTTCGATGAGCGGCGTGGTGGCGACGTTGGCGGCGCATCCAGCTTCCTTCGCGCTCAAAGCCGCCACGATTTTTGCAGCGACACTGTTCGTTCTTAGTTTGCTGACACGTGAAATTGCCGTGGTCCGGAGATAATGACAGGCACGCCTCGGAAGGCAAGGATGTCGCATGCCGTTTGACCAATTCATTCCTCGACCACTTACGGCGGGAGCGATCCATACTTACGCTCCCGCTTTATCGGGGGTTTACGGAATTTCGAATTCCCGCGAGTGGATCTACATAGGCCAGGCTGAGAACATACAAGACATGCTGCTGACTCATCTGCGAGACTCTAGTGCCTCGCTGATGAAACTGGAGCCAACCGGGTTCGTCTTTGAGGTTTGTGATCGAACACGGCGGCTGGCCCGACAGGATCGCCTGGTTCTTGAATACGAACCGACCTGTAACCGGCGCTCGCCGGCTCAGGGCCGTTTCGGTTTGAACCACATTTGAGGCTCGGTTAGTGTTTTGGGACGGCCGCTTCTCTGCTAGCCAAGATGGCCTTGTAGCCGGGATCATTTATGAGCATCGACCGTACCTGATCCCGCAGCTCTTGCCAGTCGTGGATGAAGTAGCCGGCATCGTGCTTACTCATCACTTCGGCGCGCTTCTTTTCGAGAATCGCGATCATGGCCAGAGTGTCCGAACGCCGCCGCTCCGTCTGGCTTCCAAACCTTGCTTGAAGAGCCCTGGCTACACGGTCAAACTCGGCGTTTACGCTGGCTCGAATTTGCTCGGCCCACGCGATCTGGTTTGCCGTACCAGTCAAGGCTACTTTCGCGGGACTTGCCAACGCACCGCCCTCGCCTTCCCAAATGTTCAAGGCTCTTTCCATTGACATGTACTCTTCAGCATTTCAAGCTCCAGGCACGAGCCGATCGATGTTCCGCGCCGGCGCTCGATTAAATGACCGAGTTTGGTCATTTTGACCAGCGGCGGTCACGGCCGCGTTGCGGTCGGGAAGAAGTTCAGCCCGGACGATCTCTTTCCTGATCTGATAAGTTTACCTGATCAAGAAATGTGCCGATGTTACGCGCCACTCGGAGAAAGCGCCGGAGCGATTCCTGGCGGGAACAGCCCTTTCCGCCAACAATCGGGACTAGTCTCGCAAAACACCGCTCTCGTCAGTTGGAACACCCGAGGACCAAACTTGACGGTTTGTACGCAGGTTGGGATACCCGAAGGGGCGTTCGCCCAGATCACTTCTGGTGATGTTAATTTCAAACGGCGGCCTTGACAGCAGCGAGGGCCAACCTGAGAAGCGTATTGAAATCACCTTCGGGCGTGGCGGCGATCGCTTGGCGAGCAGCTGTCTCGGCAATTCCCTTCTTGGCTCCCATCTGGCGCAGAGCAGAAGCGAGATCTTCTTCCGTGGCAGAGACTGGCTGAGGCAGGGCCGACGGCTCGGCCGCCAGATGGCCCTCCGCGGGGGCGCCTGCGTCGCCGCGCTGCTCTCGACATCTGCCCTCGACGTCGGCAGCGCACTCGCCCAGACCACGGTGACATCGGCCCCGCCCGCCAGCTTCACCCTCAGAACGGGCTCGAGGTCGTGGTGCTGTCGAGCCATCGCGCGCCGATCGTGACCCAGATGATCTGGTACAAGGTCGGCGCCGCCGACGAGCCGCCCGGCAAGACCGGCATCGCGCATTTCCTCGAACATCTCATGTTCCAGGGCACCACGAAGACGCCGGCCGGCGACTTCTCGCGCATCGTCGCGGCGATGGCGGCCACGACAACGCCTTCACCTCGAACGACTACACCGCCTACTTCCAGAACGTCGCGCGACCGGCTGGAGACCATGATGGAGCTCGAGGCCGAGCGCATGACCGGCCTCGTCCTGAGCGACGCAGTGGTGCTGCCCGAGCGCGACGTCATCATCGAGGAGCGTCATGCGCGTCGACAACAATCCCTCCGCGCGGCTGAACGAGCAGATCGACGCCGCGCTTTATCTCAATCATCCCTACCCGGCCGGTGATCGGCTGGCCCAGAGATCGAGATGCTCGACCGCGAGGACGCGCTCGACTTCTACCGACGCTGGTACGCGCCCAACAACGCGGTGCTGGTGATCGCCGGCGACGTGGAAGCCGCCGACATCCGCCCGCTGGTCGAGCGGAATTTCGCTCCATTCCGGCCCAGCCCGCGATCCCGGCGCGGCGCGTCCGCCCGCAGGAGCCGGAGCCGGCGGCGCCGCGCACGGTCACGCTGGCCGACCCGCGCGTCGAGCAGCCGAGCCTGCGCCGCGAGTATCTCGCACCGTCGGCGACGACCGCCGCGGCCGGTGAAAGCGCCGCGCTCGACGTGCTGGCGCAGCTGATGGGCAGCGGCAGCAATTCCTATCTCTACCGCGCGCTGGTGGTCGACAAGCCGCTCGCGGTCTCCGCCAGCGCCAGCTATTCGAGCATCTCGCTCGACCCGACCCAGTTCGCGATCTCGGCCTCACCGAAACCGGGCGTCAGCTTTGCCGATGTCGACAAGTGGTCGACGGCGTCATCGCCGACATCGCACAGAACCCGATCCGCGCCGAGGACCTCGAGCGGGTCAAGACCCAGCTCATGGCGGAAGCGATCTACGCCCAGGACAACCAGGCGGTGCTGGCGCGCTGGTATGGCGGCGCGCTGACCACGGGCCTCTCGATCGAGGACATCAGGAGCTGGCCCGACCGCATTCGCGCGGTCACCGCCGAGCAGGTTCGCACTGTCGCGCAGAAATGGCTCGAGAAGAAGCGCTCGGTGACGGGCTATCTGATCAAGGACACCGGTGCCGCCAAGCGCGAGGAGAAGCGTTCGTGACCTATCCCTTCCTTCGACGCGTTGCGATTCTCGCTTGCCACCGGCGCGGCGCTCGCGCTCGCTACGGTCTCGCCGTCACACGCGGCAGCAAAAATCCAGCACCTGACCTCGCCCGGCGGCATCGAGGCCTGGTTCGTGCAGGACGCGACCGTGCCGCTGATCGCCATGGAATATTCCTTTGCCGGCGGCTCGGCGCAGGATCCCAAGGACAAGTCCGGCGTCGCCAATCTGGTCGGCGACCTCCTCGACGAAGGCTCCGGCGATCTCGACTTCAAGACCTTCCATGAGCGGCTCGACCGCCGCGCCATCGAGCTCTCCTTCAGCGCGACCCGCGATACGTTCCGCGGCAGCCTGCGGATGCTGCGCGACAACAAGGACGAAGCCTTCGACCTGCTCAGGAGCGCGCTGACCTCGCCGCATTTCGACACCGCCGACGTCGAGCGCATCCGCTCACAGGTCATCTCGGGCCTGCGCCGCGAGACCACCAATCCGTCGTCGCTGGCGAGCCGCAAATTCCTGGAGGTCGCGTTCGGCGACCATCCCTATGGCCGGCAGACCAATGGCACGCTGGACAGCGTGCCGACCATCACGGTCGCCGACATGAAGGATTATGTCGGCCGCGTGATTGCCAAGGACGGGCTGAAGATCGCGGTAGTCGGCGACGTCGATCCGGCGACCCTCGGCAAGCTGCTCGACCACACTTTTGGTAGCCTGCCCGCCAAAGCCAATCTCACGCCGGTCGCCGACGTCGAGGCGGCAAAACCGCCGCAGCGCGCCTTCGTGCCGCTCGACGTGCCGCAGACCGTCATCACCTTCGGCGGCCCCGGCGTGAAGCGCAGCGATCCGAACTTCATGGCCGCCTATGTCGTCAACCACATCCTGGGCGGCGGCGGGTTGTCCTCCCGACTCTATCGCGAGGTGCGCGAGAAGCGCGGGCTGGCCTATTCCGTGTTCGAATCGCTGCTCTGGATGGAGCATTCGGCGGTCTTCATCGGCAACACCGGCACCCGCGCCGACCGCGCCGGCGACACCATCGACGCCATCGACAAGGAAGTGCGCCGCATCGCCGAGGAGGGCCCGACGCAGAAGGAGCTCGACGAAGCCAAGTCCTACCTCAAGGGCTCGCAGATGCTGGCGCTGGATACCTCCTCGAAGCTCGCGCAGGCGCTGCTGCAATACCAGCAGGACAAGCTGCCGATCGACTATATCGAGAAGCGCAACGCCATCGTCGATGCGGTGACACTGGACGACGCCAAGGCCGCCGCCAAGCGCCTCTGGGGCCAGGGCCTCCTGACCGTCGTCGTCGGCCGCGCCCCACAGGCGGCCGCGCAACCGGCCGCGGCACCGGCGACGAAGTCGAACTGACGTCCCCTGACATTTCCTGAAATGGCCGGGCTCGCCCGGCCATTTGCGTTTCCAGGATGCGCCATTGCCGAACGTGGACGTCCGCGATATGTCCGGACATCACGAATGGTGCCATCATGCTGCGGATATCCCGCGATCTCGTCATCGACGAGGACGATATCGAGATCGGCTTCGTCCGCGCCTCCGGCCCGGGCGGGCAGAACGTCAACAAGGTCTCGACCTCGGCGCAGCTGCGCTTCGACACGCGCAAGCTGACCCTCCCGGAGGATGCGGTGATCCGGCTCGCCCGCATCGCCGGCCAGCGCATGACCAAGGACGGCGTGATCGTGATCCACGCCCAGCGCTTCCGCACCCAGGAGCGCAACCGTCAGGACGCCATCGATCGGCTCACCGAGATCCTGACCGAGGCGATGATACGGCCAAAGCCGCGCCGCGCGACACGGCCGACCTTTGGCTCCAAGCAGCGCCGGCTCGACGGCAAGAAGCGTCGCCACCCGGAACGGCC
>CAWBID010000029.1:0-68918 GCA_963788715.1 uncultured Solirubrobacterales bacterium | reverse complement strand
ACCAGCAGGGCAAGCACGACCGGGATCGCAACACTGGGCTTCTTGCTTTGCCGAAAGAGGATCCTCAGGTTAATACCGCTGGCAGGTCCCGAGGCCAGAGCCCGGCAATTCCTAAGTTCTCGCTCGATTTCCGAGACGGACGCATATCGTTCCCCGGCATTCTTTCGCAGGCAACGTCTAATAATGCGTTCCAGATCATCCGGCACATCTTTGACCAATTCGCGGACAGCTTTGGGTTCCTCATGATCCACTGCGGCGATGGTCTGAATGTTAGACGGACGCTGGAATGCGCTCCGGCCCGTGACCATCTCGTAGAGAACAGCGCCGAAGGCAAAAATGTCACTACGGGCATCTTCCCCCTTGCCTTTCAACTGCTCGGGTGACATATAGGGCAGGGTGCCGACTACCTGCGCCTCGCCCGTGAGCGGCACGGTCATGGTTTCCTGGTTGGCCGCTACGGCTGGTTCGAACTTGGCAAGGCCGAAATCCAGCAACTTTGCTCCCGTTTCAGTGAGCATGATGTTGCCGGGCTTAAGATCGCGATGGATAATCCCCTTGCTGTGCGCCGCGACCAGAGCGCCCGCAATCGCGATGGCGATTTTGAGTGTCTCGTCCAGCGGGAGAGGCCCTTTCTTGATGCGGGCCGAGAGAGTCCCTCCCTTGAGATACTCCATGACCAGAAAGTCCACCCCATCCTGGCGTCCAATGTCATACAGGACACAGATATTGGGATGTCGCAATCCAGAAATGGTCTTCGCTTCGCGTTCGAAACGGGCTCGCAGTTCGGGATTCTGGTTCAGATGCGAGGGAAGTACTTTGATCGCGACTTCGCGGTCGAGCCGTGTGTCGCGGGCGCGATACACCTCGCCCATCCCGCCGGCACCCAGCGGTGATTGAATTTCATAAGGCCCGAGATTGGCGCCGGAGATAGGGGTCATGGAAATTATCTGGACGTTTGACTGCCGACTCGGCGATCCCAGGGCGTTATGGACCCTCGTGTTGGCCGTAACACGGGGCTGACGGCACTACGGCGTGGATCTCGGCGATTCGCCGATACCATTGGACTAGCACTGGTCGCAGGCCCTTTTATCGCGGAGTTACTTTCTGGCAGTAACTGATTTTCGTCGCTGGGCAACCGAAGAAAGCCGTGGCCTGCACTGTCGGTGTCGTAATAGAAGCCTGCGATCGTTCCCAACAGGTTAACGCTCTCCGGTATCGTACCGTTGAAGTCGAACTGTGTCGTATCCGATCCTGGGGCGTCGAACTCCGTGAACCTACCGTCGGGATGTCTTAGAAACCCGTGGTACACTCCGCCCGGGTCAAGATAGTTTCCCGCAATACCTCCCCACGTCATTAGGCTATTCGGAAACGTACCAAAAACTCATCCGTCGTGTCCGCCCCCGGAGCCTCAAACTTGATGAAGGTGCCATCGGGTTTTCGGAGAAACCCGTGAAATACATTGTTTGCGTCGTAGTACAGCCCGGTGATCGCTCCGAAGTCGTTAAGACCTGAAAGGCTAGCCGGGAGCGTCCCTTGACCGGCCTCCATAGAAGACCCAGGAACTTCAAACGTTGTAAACGTCCCGTTTGGACTGCGCACGAACGTATGCGCCACAAAGTTCCCGCTTTTGTCCTCATAAGGACCAACAATCGTTCCAAAAAAGTTGATGTCCCAGGCGCCGGTTCCATGGCAACCTTCTTCAACGCTCATATTGCATGCGCCTGGGGCGGCGAACGTCTTAAACTTCCCGTCAGGAGAGCGTACAAATGCATAATAAGTATTAGCGTTGAGATAGGCCCCCACGATGGCGCCTTCCAGGTTCAACCCGAGCACGGTGGTTCCCTGGCCGGGCGCTGTCCCCGCGCCAGGCGGATCGAACGTCGTGAACGATCCGTTCGGACTTCGCAGAAAGCCGTGACTCACGTTGCTTGAGTCGATGTAATATCCCGCAATCAAACCCGCGTCATTAATCCCTGCTGGAAACGTGCCGTTGAAGTCGCCCTCGGTGGTGTCTGCTCCAGGAGCATCGAACACCACGATGCTGCCGTCGGCTTTCCGCAGAAAGCCATGGTATACATTACTAGCGTCTAGGTCATAGCCCGTAATTGCAGCAAACACATTTACGCTGAGCGCGAAAAGTACCTCTGACCGAACCCGGTACCCGCGCCGGACGCATCGAAGCTAATGAAAGAGCGCTTCGAGTTATCATTGTTCGCAGTGGCCTGAGCGGCAAGCTCCGGAGGGAAAAGCAAAGTGGCAATCACAGCGGCCATAGTTACACAGAAAAATTTCAGGGGTTTCATGATTCTCTCCTGGGCATCCCCTCGCTATCGGAGATACTCCATCCCGAGCGTGGCATCGAGTCTCACCCGCCGCGCCCACTGCCAAGTGCGCGGGAAAGGGTATGGGATTCGTTCGGTGGCCGTTAGAATGTTCGATTGTCGAGCACTACCGTTAGAACGTCGGGTTTTAAGCAACAACGGGCACATCGTCTGGACAGTGTGAAAGGCCGAGGGCAGCTTGTCATCCACCAAACGGGGGATGACCTCACACTTTCTATAGCGTTTAAAGAATCGATCCCATTGTGTTCTGCTCAAGCTCGGCTCACAGATTGCTGACTTTCACGCACTGCAAATTGCATCATCAGTCGCATCAATTCAGACTGTCGCGAGGTATTAGTTTTTTGGTAGATACTGCTCAGTTGTGACTTTAGAGTGCTGCGCTTAATTCCGATCATTTCTGCGATTTCGCGTGTACTGTGACCATCTGTTAGCAGTAGGGCTACTCGGGATTCAGCCGGCGTCAGTCCGAACAATGAATTAAGAACTCCCGCGAAGGTCGCGTTCTCTGCGCCGGATCGTTTACGAATACAATCGTCGTCACTGGATTTTCCTGAGCCAAGGGCAATTTGCCCGCCGGCGTGACTCGCACATGCAGAGCAGTATGATTTTTCCGGTGCACGACCATGGAGCCGGCGAGTCCGGAGCCCTTTCCCGCACTTTGGCCCGGCATTGGACAGGAGATTTTCCAGAATGGCAAATTCTTTTGCTCCGTCTGTCTGCAGCCGTCCATGTCTGACCAAAAGGCCGTCGTTTCGATCGATCGTAGCTCGCGCCGCCAGGTTCATCGTGACTAGCCGGCAATTACGATCCAACAACAAAATTCCCGTGGGGGAACTGTCCAATGCAGTTTGCAGACTCAGACTGTAAGCCTTTAAATCCGCCAATTGGAAATGAATTCGGTAGGCGCGGGCGATATGAGGACTTAAAATCGAATCAGATTGACAGCGCGTTGCTCGAAAGGTCCCCGCTTGCGACTGCGAAATATGCTTAAGTTTGAAAACGCCCCGCCCAAATCCTGCACGGCTCCGAAAAGAGCATGAACTGCCTCAAAACGAGCAAGAAGATCGGTGAAAAATTGCCGTGCGCGCGAGCCGTCAAAGGGACACAAGGGCCTCAGAGGGACCCAGCCACGCAGTGGTTGGGATGTGTCGCGCTCTGGCGGCCCAAACGTCCACCTTACCGTAATGTTCGGTGTAAAGTCGAACCCCCTCTGGGTCTTGGCCCCAGTGATGAGATACGAGGTGCAAATCTAGGTCCGGCTTGCCCAACATAAAGGCCGCCGATTCACCACCCACCGCAATCGCGACCTCGCGCAAGAACGGATTCCAGGCATTGTCGTCAGTTGTACCCTCGTAGAGAAGGCCAAGTAGGTCAGCGAGTTTCCCTTCGCGCGGCAACATCATTTCCTCCGCGTACTGGGCCCGGCTAGATGTGGCGAACAGGGTAGCAAAGCCCGGTGGAGGCCGCAATATATTTATCACCCATTTGGAGGATGACAAGGTAACGCGCACCCATTAACTGCGTCACCCGCCCATGGATCACGGCAAGGCGGAAGTTATCGGCTCAAATCCATCGGAGAATCCCCGCGCGATTGCAACGGGACGATATGAGCTTTGGACAATCGATAAGCACAGAACGATTCCTGTTAATTCCAACCGGATTTGTTCTTAACTTTACGCTTGCGGGCTGGACAAAATACGTTCGCAATATCGATGATCAGCTTGAAGTGCAATTCCCGATAGACGTCTTCCGCGCAAGTAATGTGCAACTCGAACCAGGAATCTCCCTTGAGGTACTTTTTGGAGAGGAAGAAATGGGGGACTTTTCTGTTTCGGGAGATCGGCTCCGCGAGACAAACAACTTCGTCCGAAAAAACGACGTGACCGCCACGATTTGCGGGCTTCTTCGCGTAGATCCCAAATTCCTGAGGATTTCTTACACTCCTCAGTCAAAGACATAATTGTAAATGTTTCGCCAACAAACCTTTTGAGATACCACCAACTCTCTGGCTTTCATTGACTTAGGTAGGCTTCCGTCATAGCATGCTTGCGCAACTCAACACCATCTGGGCGATGACTGATTTCACGGCGCAAAACGGTGCCACGCGCGTCATTCCGAAGAGCCATCTGTTCGACGATGGATTGAAGTTCGAGGAAAAGGACACCGAGCCGGCCGAGATGCCCAAGGGCTCAGCACTTTTCTACACTGGGAGCATCTATCATGGCGGCGGCGCCAACCGCTCGGACACGACGCGATGCGGAATCAATCTCACCTACAGTCTTTCGTGGCTGCGGCAGGAAGAGAATCAGTATCTGTCGGTGCCGCTCGCGGTCGCGGAGACTTTGCCGGTCGATTTGCTCCGCCTGATGGGCTACTCGTACGGCGGCTATGCGCTCGGCTATGTCGACGACGTTCGCGATCCGATCAAAGTAGTCAAACCTGACCTGACCAAAGCGTCCACCACCAATCCGGCGGATGCCCCGTCGCGTTTTCGCGAACAGGCCAAACAGTGGCGCGGCGAAAACAAAGACGCTTGACCCTGCGCTCCTGACCTCGCGTTCCTGATCCGGCTCCGCGGCTCCAGCGCGCGCCCGATCGCTTGACAGTCCCAACCCGCGTGTGTCAGCGTCCGAACGAACGTTCGGACGAGCGCCTTTGGAATGGAAAACCGCAAGCACATCGCTCCATTAGCGAAATCTCGGGCTCCTGCGGTCAGCACCAAGAGCCGCATCGACAGCGGTGCGGCCGAGCTGTTCGTCCGTAATGGCTACGATGGCACCTCGATGCGCGACCTGGCGCGGAATCTCGGACTTCAGCCCTCCAGCATCTACGGCCACGTGAAGAGCAAGCAGGAACTGCTCTTCCGGGTGATGGAACGTCTCATGGACGAGGTGCTGGCACGCGCCAACGAGGCGCTGCAAGCGGGCGCCGAGCCCGACGAGCTGGTGCGGAGACTGGTGGTCACGAACATCTGTCAGCCGGGCCCCTATGAAACGGCGCTGTTGCAGTCGGGACTCAAAAGCCTGCAGCCGTCGCAACGTGCGGCGATAAGCCGCAAGCAGGTGGAATACCGCAAGCTGTGGGTCCGGGTTCTGAACGAGGGCAACCAGCGCGGCGTCTTCAGGATAAAGGATCCGAAGCTCGCCTTTCTGGGTATAGACGGAGCGCTCATCCACATCGAGCGCTGGTTCAATCCGTTAGGACGATTGACACGCATGGACGTGGCTGAGGTGTTCGTAGACTGGATTTTGAACTCTTTGGGCTTTCAACAACCGGCGAAGAGCCGTGGCGGAGGCGTTGGCGATGCGCACAGGAAAAGACTACGTCGATAATCTGAGGCGCCTGAAAAGCCGGGTTTTCGTGCAAGGCGAACTCGTCGACAATCTCGCCGAGCAGCCGCTATTCCAATCGACCATCCTCGCGTGGGGCAAATGGCTATTGGATGCCGCGTTTGAGCCGAAGTTGCAAAGCCTGATGACTGCCAAATCGGAATTGACCGGCGAAGAGGTGCATATCTTTTGGCATATGCCGAGCGACACGGCTGGATTGCTCCAGAATTTCGACGCCGCGATCAAGCTCGCCGAACGCATACCGATCACCGGCTATACCAGCATCGCACGCGACGAGCTTGCTGGCCTTTTGTCGGTGCTGCCGGAAGTCGATCGAAAATACGAAACCGATTACACCGGGCGTCTCAAGGAATACCTGCGCAGTTTTCAGCGCCGCCAGTATATTGGCTCCGCCGCCATCACCGACGTTAAGGGCGACCGGAATTTGCGCCCCTCGCAGCAGTCCGACCCCGATATGTATCTGCGGGTGGTCGAACGGCGAAAAGATGGCATCGTCGTGCGCGGCGCGAAGGCCCACACCAGCGGCGGCGTGGTCTGCGAGGAATTGGTCGTGATCGCACAGCGCGCGATGCGCGAGGATGATCGCGACTATGCGGTCGCCTTTGCCATCCCGGTCGATACCCCAGGCATCACCCTCGTAGCTCGCGGCATCAACCTGCCCGCAGATCCGCAGCAGGCGCCGCTAAGCCACAGCGGCGCGGTGGTCGAATCTCTGACGATCTTCGACGACGTCTTCGTTCCCACCGAACGTATCTTTTTGTGCGGCGAGTCCGAATTCTGCGGCGACGTGGCCAACAACTTCGCGACCATCAACCGTCACGGTTACCTGGGGACCGACTACGGCAAGCTGGAACTGTTCATCGGCGCCGCGGCGCTCATCGCGGAGTACAACGGCGTGGCCGACAAGCCCCACATCCGGGACAAGATTGCGGAGATGATCAAGCTCGCGAGCGCCATCTATGCACTTGGTATCGCGGCCGCGATAAAAAATACCATCGTCAACGGCGTCGCATTCCCTGACCCCGTCATGACCAACGCCGGTAAGCATATGACCATGGAGGCTCACTATATCTGCGCTCGTCTGCTTAATGAGGTTGCCGGCGGCGCCGCAGTAACGATGCCATCGGTGAAAGATCTGAAGAATCCGGAAGTGGCTCCGTATATAGAGAAGTATTTTAAAGCGGCGCCGGGCGTGTCGGTCGCCGATCGGGTCAAGCTGTTCCACTTCATCGGCGATCTGTGTTCCTCGGAGTATGCTGGATGGTGGTACAACGAAATTATCCACGGATCGGGATCTCCGGCCGCGGAACGTGTGCAGATGTATCGGGAGTTCGATCTCGAATCGACCAAGCAACTGGTAAGGGTGCTGATTAGCTGAGGTCGTAGCCGCTTTCCTGGCTATCGCCCGCAGTCTTTGTTCCCAGTTGATCCTCGCGAGCAATTACTCGGAAGAACCTATACCTCGTATTTTTTGCTCGTCTCGAGGATTTCGGGAGCTCCGAGAAGGTCGGTGATCTCGGGCAGAAGCTCGAGGCCAGGGCCGCCGGCGATCGTTCCCGTGCGCGCGAGTTCGCTTATAGCGTCACGGGTGCGCTCGTAAATGGCGAACAGCGTGGCGATATGAATCATCAGCCTGAAGCCATACTTCGCGATCTCCGACGGATGCAGCAGTTGCCCGTTATACAGAAGCGGCATCCCTGAGAGCAGCCGCGCGCAGGTTTTGAGGTCCTCCAGCGTCTTTATCCCGTCGACAAAGATTGAGATCGGCTCCGGCCTCGCGGTAAGCGCGTGCGCGCCGCGCCACCTCCTCCCATCCGTGCGGCGCGAGCGCGTCGGTACGCGCTATAATCACCAGGTCGGGATCGCGCCGGGCGTCAAGCGCCGCGCGCAGCTTGGCCTCCATGTTCTCGAGCGGAATAACCTGTTTGCCTTCGAGAAAGCCGCAACGCTTGGGCCACACCTGATCCTCGATATGCAGTGCCGCCGCGCCCGCGTCTTCGTATTCGCGCACGGTGCGCTGAACATTAATCGGCTCGCCATAGCCCGTGTCGGCGTCGCAGATGAGCGGGATGTCCACCGACCGCGCCAGCGCCCTGACGTTATCGACCATCTCGCCCATCGTGAGCAGACCGAGATCGGGAAAGCCGCGCGCGGCCGCAGTGCCAAAGCCGGTCATATAGATCGCCTTGAATCCCTCGCGCTGGGCGAGCCTCGCCTGCAGGCAATCGTAAACGAACGGGGCGACCACCATCTCCGGCCCCTTCAAAAGCTTGCGCAAGCGCGATCGGATGTCAGACATAAAGCGCATTCTCCCTATACCGCGGACAGTCTGTATGGCGTTGTCGGGTAGCGGCGATTTGAAAAGCTGCGTCAAATTGTACCATCCGGAGATTCTTTGTATAGAACAATTACGCAACAGGGGATGTCATCATGAGCGCCGCCAACAAACAAATTCTTTGCGGGTTTGGAATCGACGTCGACGCGGTTGCCGGCTGGCTCGGATCATACGGCGGCCAGGATTCGCCGTTCGACATTTCGCGCGGACTGTTCGCCGGCGAGGTAGGCACCCCGCGGCTGCTGCGGCTGTTCGACCGTTGCAAGATCAAGACTTCGTGGTTCATTCCGGGCCATTCTATCGAAACCTTCCCCGAGCAGATGCGCGAGGTCGCGCAGGCTGGCCACGAGATCGGCGCACACGGCTATTCGCGTGAGAATCCGGTTGCGATGACTCCGCGCCAGGAAGAGGACGTGCTGGAACGATCGGTTGAGCTGGTCCAGAAACTGGCCGGAAAGAAGCCGCGGGGCTTCGTCGCGCCGTGGTGGGAGATGTCTTCGGTCACGGCCGAACTGCTACTGAAATACGGATTTCGCTACGATCACAGCCAGGGCCACAACGATTTTGAGCCGTACTATGCGCGGGTCGGTGAAAGCTGGACCAACGTGGATTACTCGAAACCCGCCGCGCAGTGGATGAAACCGCTCAAGCGCGGCAAGGCGGTCGACCTGGTCGAGATTTCCGCCAACTGGTATCTCGACGATCTTCCGCCGATGATGTTCATCAAGGCCTCGCCCAATAGCCACGGTTTTGTCAACCCGCGTGACATCGAACAGTTGTGGCGCGATCAGTTCGACTGGGTAAACCGCGAATACGAATGGGCGGTATTCCCACTGACCATTCATCCGGACGTATCGGGCCGCCCGCAGGTGCTTCTGATGCTCGAGCGACTGATCGAATACATAAGCGGACATCCGGCCGTGCGCTGGTGCACCATGGAAGAGATGGCAGAGGAGTTCCGGCGGCGCGATCCGTTCAAGGGCTGATTCGATAACGCCTGTTCCGCGCGCGTCAGCCGACGCCCGCGCGCAGCGTTTCGACTACGCCTGCTATCGGATCCGGGCCGCTTACGACGGGCATCAGGATCGGCAAGGCGATTCCGGAGCGGCGATACTCGGCGATACGGGTCCGCAGATCGGCCGGAGTGCCGGACGCGGTCAACTTCGCCACCATCTCGTCGGGAATCGCCGCGAGCGAGCGCTCGGTGTCGCCGCGCTTGTAAGCGTCCGCGATTGTATCCGCCACAGCGCCAAATCCCGCCTCTGTGGCCACGCGCCGGTAGCGCGGGAAGAAACCAACATAGAAGGCGAGTACCGGACGGATGCGGTCGTAGGCGGTTTTGCGATCCTGAGCAACGCTCGCGGGCAACAGCGATGCGATTTCTATTTCCTTGACGCTGCGCCCTGCGCGCGCCGCTCCGGCCGCGAGATGCTCGGCACCGACGCGCGCGGATTCCAGCGTGCTGAAGACCATCAGCAGGCCCTGGGCGATTTCGCCGCAGAGCGCGAGCATCTGCGGAAACAGCGCGGAGAGATAAATCGGAACCGAGGTGTGCGCCGGTTTGAACCATAGATCGAAATGTTCGATCGAGATGGTTTTGCCGCGATAGGAGACCGTGCCGTCGCGCAAGAGCGCGCGTACCACCTCGACGGTCTCGCGCACCCGCGTCACCGGCTCGGTGTAGTGGATGCCGTGCTCGGCCTGGACCTGGACCTTGTGGCTGGAGCCGAGGCCGAGCACGAAGCGGCCGTTGGAGAAATGATCGATGCACGCCGCGGCCATCGCGATCGTCGGGGCGCTGCGCACGAAGACGCTGCTGATCGCCGTGCCCAGGCGTATCCGCGTTGTCGCGAGCGCACACGCCGTCAGCAGCGAGAACTGGTCGCCGCCATGGCCTTCGACGATCCATACCGATTCGTATCCGGCCTGTTCGGCGAGCCGCGCACATTCGACCGTGTCGGCGGGCGAGAGCCCCGCGCCTAGAGCGATGCCGAGGCGGTCCATCGCGGCACTCAGGATTTCAATTCTTCGAAGTAGGCAAGCACGTCCGCGAGCGATACCACGTCGCCGTACTTGCTATCCATGTCGAACAGGTTGGCCTCGTGCGGCTCCTCGGCGCGATCGCCGACCGCCTCGTGCGGGATGATTGGCCTGAAGCCGTGCGAGAGCGCGTCGACCACGCTGGCGCGGACGCATCCGCTGGTCGTGCATCCGGTGACTATCAGCGTGTCGACCCCGCGCGTCACCAGGCTCATGGAGAGCGGCGTTCCGAGGAACGCGGAGGCGTATTTTTTTACCAGCAGCAAATCCTCGGGCGCGCGACGGATGCGCGGATCGAGCTCGACCAGGTCCGAGCCCAGCTTGAGTTCGAGTATAGTGGGCGCTTTCTCGGCCCATAGGCCGCCGTCGCCGGGCACCTTGGGATCGTAGCCGACGACCGTAAAGACGATTGGCACGCCCTTTTTTCGCGCAGCCGGGATAAGCTTGTTTATCGCCGCGACCTGCGCGTCGAGGTTGCCGGCCAGTGGCGATTTTTCGGGAGCCGTAAAACCAATTTGCATATCGACGACCAGCAGGCAGGGCCGGTTGCCGTAGCCGATTCGGTGGCCGAGGCCGCTTCGATTATAAATTGATCGTTTGTCATCGCTCATGATGGGCCTCCCAACAACTTCTCGAAGCCATGCGACCGCTAGAGCCGCGATTTTCACTGGCCGCGCGGCTTCATCACCTGTGCGACCGGCTGCCCGAAACCCTTCTTTGCCACGATCTCGCCGTTCTCCATCGCCAGTTGGCCGCGCAGGAAAGTCATCACCGGAATGCCTCTGACCTTGCGGCCTTCCCACAGTGAATAGTCAGTCCGTCCGCGGTAGCGATGCCGCCCGAGCGTGGCTTCGGCCTCCGGATCGACCACCACCAGGTCGGCGTCGGAGCCCACCGCGATGACGCCCTTTTTGGGATAGATTCCGTACATACGGGCGGCATTCTCCGACAGCGCGCGGGCGACCGTGACCAAATCGATCCCGCGGCGATTGACCGCCTCGTCAAAGATCAGCGCGAGCGTATCGGCAACCTGGTTATTCACGCCGACGCGGCAGTCCCAGAAATCGCCGCGCTCCTTGAAGCTCGCGGTATAAGTAAGGCTGTCGGTTCCGATTACCGAAAGCGTGCCGTCCTTGATCCCGCGCCACAGACGATCGCGATCCTTCTGGAAGCGCAGCGGCGGCTGAATTTTTCCCTTGCCGCCGGCGTTTATCGCGTCCATCTCGGGCGCGGTGGTCGAGAGAAAGTAGGCGATCGTTTCGCCAACAATTGGCAGTCCCTGGGCCTTGAGCGAAGCGATTGTATCGACGCTCTGCGCCGCGCTGATATGTACCGGATAGAGCGGGCATCCGAGCTGATTGGCTATCAGGCCGTAAGTGTATATCTGCACACTCTCGGCCCACTCCGGGCTGCTCTCGGCCCACGCGGTCAGATAGTCGCGCCGGCCCAGGCGCCGCAGTTCATCCATCAGGATCCCGCGCACGAACGGATCCTCGGCGTGGATCATCGGGAACACTGGGCGCCCGGCGGCGTTGATGGAGCGGCAGGCTTCGTAGAAGAAGGCCGGGCTGATGCCGTCCTTGTTCATGCCGAAGCCCTCGGCCTGCGCGCCGGCGTAGCCGGTGAAGAACTTGTAGGAAACGCCGCCCTGGCTGGCGACGGCGGGGATCTGTTTGACCTGGTCGAGCGTGTTGACCACGCAGGTGACCTTGAAGTCGCACCAACTGCGCGACTCGCCGCATTTGATGGCGCGCGAGAAGAGTTCGGGCAGCGGCTGGCGGCCGATGAGCGTCGTAGTGGCTATCGTGGTGACGCCGCCGACCAGGCATTCGCGGGTATCGAACTCGAAATCCGTGGCCATCGCGTCGTCGCCGAACGTGTCGCCGCTGAGGCCCAGGTGCACGTGAGGGTCGAACAATCCCGGCATCACGATCTTGCCCTGGAGGTCGATTTCACGCCGCGCGCTGCCGAGCGTGTCCTCGATGCCGACGCCGGCGATCCGCTCGCCGGCAATCGCCAGGCCGCCGCGGATCGCGCCGCTCGAAGTGATGATCAGTCCATTTTTGAGCAGCAGGTCATTGGTCATATCAAAGCTCCGTTGGCGATGAAGCTTTCGCCAGCATCCCGCACCAGGCGCGCTCAACGCAACCTCGGGTCTGTGCCGCTACACAGCCAGCGCACGGCCGGGGACTTAAACGCGGGGCCTAGCGATGGATCGTTTCGAGCGCGCCGGGATCGAACAGCGCCTTCAGCAGTTGCGGCGAATACCGTTCCATCACAGGCCCCTGCTGGCGAAAGACCGTCGCGCGGCTATTCTGGACATCGATTGCGCTCAGATGCCACCAGATCACGGCATGAGCGCCATTCATCGTCTCGGCCCGGAAGCCTGGCTTGAACGTTACGTCGATTACCTGAGCCTTGAAGTTGGGGAAGTTCAGTTGCTCGAGATATCCGGGCGGAACGAACGGACGCATGCGTTCCACGTCCTTGGCGGTCAATACGTCGCCCGCTTTGAAATCAGGCTTGGCATCGACGTACTGCTTGAGCCAGTCTTGATAGGTGTCAACCGTATAGGTGGCGGGGTCTGCGGCGAAAGCGATGTGCATCCCGAACAGAGGAACTCTTACGTCGGCGATCGACCCTTCCCTCAGCGCATGACGGTTTATTTTCATGACTTCCTCCTTCGCCTCAGATGGCGACCGCTTCGAGCGTCCATCAGCTAGGCGGAGCCAAGGACGGCCCGAAGCGCATTAGGAGAACTGGCGAGCCTTCGATTCTCGGATTCAAGCAAAGCTGTATTTAATTTACAAATGAAAAAACGCTGCTTCTATTGCAATACGAGCGCAGGCGGGGAAGAAACTCTTGCCAGTGATTTACTAATTGAGAAATTTCGCTTAGACAGCTAACTCAATTTGTGAACGCGCCAGAATCCGTGATTACCCACTGTGAACTTAAGATAAGGTGACAAAAGCTCGAATGCATGTAACCAAACACGCGTGCGACCGCGGTTCCTCGGTGCCCGGCATGTCCGCCTTGGACCCGCAGGCGTCCCGGCGCAGCAGCATCAGCTCTGGCACCGCCTTGGAGGCCTAGATGGCGTACAGACTCGGCGTCGATGTGGGCGGGACTTTCACTGACCTGCTGCTGATCAACGAGGACACGGGCGAAACTTTCCGCGCCAAAGTGCCAACCACTCCCGTCAACCAGGCCGCGGCCGTGCTGGACGGAATCGAACGCGTGTGCGCGATCGCCGGGATCGAACCGGCAGCGCTCAGCGAGTTGATGCACGGCACCACGGCCGCCACCAATGCGCTGCTCGAAGGAAAAGGCGCACGCGTCGGGCTGGTCACGACGGAAGGCTATCGCCAGATTCTGCAGGTCGCGCGCTCGTACGTGCCCGGAGGTCTTGCGGGATGGATCATCTGGCCCAAGCCTGAGCCGCTTGCGGCGCTCGATGATACGGTTGAAGTTCGCGAGCGAATCGGCGCGCGCGGTGAGGTGGTGCGCGAAATCGATGAGGCGAGCGCACGCGAGGCACTGAGGCAGCTCAAACGGCGCGCGGTCGAGGCGATTACCATATCGCTGATAAACGCCTACGCGAATCCTGCACACGAGCAGCGCATCCGCGAGATCGCCGGCGAGGAAGTGCCGGAACTTCCGCTCTCGCTCTCCAGTGAGATTCTGCCCGAGATGCGCGAGTACGAACGCACGATTACCACGGTCGCCAATTCTTACGTGCGGCCGACGGTGGCGCGTTACCTTTCCAGTCTGAGGCGCGAGCTCAAGTCGCGCGGCGTCGGTGCGCTGCTTAAACTTTTACGCTCCGACGGCGGATTGATGTCGTTCGAGGCGGCTGAGGAAGCCCCGGTCAATATGCTGCTCAGCGGGCCTGCGGGCGGTGTGGCGGGGGCGCTTTGGGTCGCCAGACAGGCCGGCTTCGACAACGTGCTCACGCTCGATATGGGCGGAACCTCGACCGACGTATGCCTGATCGAACACGGAGAGCCGCGCGTGCGACGCGAGACCATGGTCGGAAATATCGCGGTGCGGGTTTCGTCGCTCGACGTTCGCTCGGTGGGTGCGGGCGGCGGGTCGATCGCCAAGGTGCCCGCGCTCACCCGCGCGTTGCGAGTCGGACCCGAGAGCGCGGGAGCCGAGCCCGGTCCCGCTGCCTACGGCCGCGGCGGCGCGCAGCCGACCGTTACCGACGCCAACGTGGTGCTTGGCTATTTGCCCGTCGATTTGCTCGGCGGCGAGATGAAGCTCGATCGCGCGGCGGCACAAAGCGCGGTCGAAAAGATTGCCTCCGCGCTCGGAATCGGAACGATGGACGCGGCGGCGGGAATAATCGACGTCGTCAACGAGCACATGTTCGGCGCGCTGCGCCTGGTTTCGGTCGAGCAGGGCTATGATCCGCGCGGCTTCGCGCTGGTGGCTTTCGGCGGCGCCGGTCCGCTCCACGCCAACGCGCTAGGCGCTCTGCTCGGATGTTGGCCGGTGATTATACCGCCGAGTCCGGGTGTGCTGTGCGCCTATGGCGACGCGACTACGCGGCTGCGCAACGAAGCGGCCTGCACCTACATCCGGCGCTTCTCCGCTACTTCCGCAAGCGAGGTGGCGGAAACCCTTGGCGCGCTGGGCGAAAGCGCCGGCGCGGTGCTCGACGCGGAGGGCCTGCCGCGCTCCGCTCGCGCGATCGTCTATGAAGCGGACGTGCGTTATCACGGCCAGGGCTTCGAGGTGCCGGTCGCCGTAGACCTCGCCGGCCTGCGGCAGGTCGACGGAATCGAGGCCGTGCGGAGGGCATTCGACGAAATCCATCGCCGCCTGTTCACCTTCAACCTGGACGTCGAGCACGAGTTCGTGAACCTGCGCGCGATCGTGCAGGAGAAGAGCCGCGAGTTCAAACCCGCTCGCCTGGCCGAAGGCGGGCCCGACGCCAAGGCTGCGCTTGCGGGCGAAACTCCGATCCGGGCGCAAGGGCGGCCGGTCGACGCGAAGCTTTACGATCGCGCGAAGCTGCTCACGCACAATCTTATCGAGGGACCCGCGGTAGTCACTGAGATGGATAGCACCACGCTCATCCTGCCCGGGTATTTCGGTGAGGTGGATCCTTTCGGAAACATTGTGATTCGCCCAAAGCAGTAGAATGTTTCCGAGAACCGTTCTGCACCAGGGAGAACCCGAAGATGCCGAAGACGCAAATCATCGAGCGCAACCGCGAGCCCTTTCGACCCCTCCAAGTTGACACGATAACTCTGGACATCATCGAGAGCGCACTACGCAACGCGCGTTACGAGATGGACGCCGTGCTGTTCCGCACCGCGATGTCCCCCGGGATTCGCGAGCAACACGACGAATTTCCGATGATCGCCGAGCGCAAGGGCCGCATGGTGGTCGGGCAGTTCGGCTCCTTCATCGGCGGGTTCCTCGACGCCTACGAAGGCACGGTCGAGGAAGGCGACATCTTTCTCACGTCGGATCCGTACAAGTGCGACGGCGCGATTAGTCACTCAGCGGACTGGCTGGTACTGCTGCCTATCTATTATAACGATGGCCGGCTGGTCGGATGGGCCGCGATGCTCGGGCACATGTCCGACGTCGGCGGCAAGGTGCCGGGAAGCCTGCCCACCGACGCCACCAGCATCTTCGAAGAGGGTATGCTCGCGCCGCCGATCAAAATCTATCGCGGCGGCGTCCTCCAGGAGGATCTAATCGCACTGGTGTTGAATCAGGTCAGGATGCCGCACTGGAATCGCAGCGACTTGAACGCGATTGTCGCGGCTTGCCGCACCGCGGAACGCCGCGTGATCGAGATGTGCGACCGCTTTGGAGTCGACCTCTTCGTTTCCGCGATGGAAGCCTCGCTTGAAAGGAACCGGCGTGCGATGGCTGAGCTGATCAAGCGCTCGATCCCGGAGGAGGAGATGGTGTTCGAGGATTACGTCTGCGACGACGGACGCGGCCACGGGCCCTACAAGTTGCGCTGCTCGATGAAACGCGTTGGCGAACGGGTGAAGCTTGACTGGAGCGGAACCGATCCGCAATCCGAGGGCTCAATAAACTTCTATCTCAACGAAAACATGTTCCGGATGTTCTTCGGCATCTACATGATAATGATCTTCGACCCCCAGATTCTTTACAACGACGGCTTCTACGACCTGGTCGACGTGCATATTCCCGCGGGCTCGCTGTTGAAGCCGCGGTTTCCGGCGGCGCTCTCCTGTCGCACGCACGCGCTCGGCCGCATCTTCGATGTGCTCGGCGGTCTGTTGGGCCAGCGTCAGCCGGAGTTTCTGTGCGCTGCCGGCTTCTCCTCGTCGCCGCACCTGATGTATTCAGGGTTCGACTCACGCGGCGAATGGTACCAGCTTTACCAAATCGGGTTCGGCGGAATACCGGGGCGCCCGGTGGGCGATGGTCCCGACGGGCATTCGATGTGGCCCTCATTCACCAACGTGCCCAACGAGTTTCTCGAAGCATACTTTCCATTGCGCATCGAACGCTACGAGACGGTAGCCGATAGCGGCGGTCCTGGCCTGCATCGAGGCGGCAACGGTATCGAGATCGCCTACCGCTTTCTCGAGCCGGGCGAGATTTCGATCCACGACGATCGCTGGCTCACCTATCCATGGGGCGTAAACGGCGGCTTGCCCGGGGCGCGAAGCCGCAAATACATCGTCCGCACCAACGGCGCGACGGAAGTGCTGAGTTCTAAATGCGACCACGTCAGGGTGAACGCGGGCGATCTGCTGCACTACATCACCTGGGGCGGAGGAGGGTGGGGCGACCCGCTTAAGCGCGACCCTGCGCTGGTCGCCGCCGAGACCCGTAGCGGCTTGATTACCGTCGGTGGGGCTCGACGCTATGGAGTGGTGCTCAGGCGCGATTCAACCGTAGACGAGATGGCGACGCGCAAGCTTCGCGAGACGATGGCAGCAGAGCGTGGCGCAGCGCAAGTATTTGATTTCGGTCCGCCGGTCGAGGAACTCAAGCGCACTTGCGAGCGCGAAACCGGCCTGCCGGCGCCCGCCTGGCCGCGCTTTGCGCGCGCTGCCGCACAGCCTCGCTGAGTCGGCGGTCTTGCCCGATCGATTATGCAATCTACAAGGAGGCGTATGTCTCAGACGACAGTGAAATACAGCAATCCACCCGGCTTGGCCAAACCGCTGGGCGCATATAGTCATATCGCCAGGGCGCCGGCTTCCGAGCTGGTATTTATTGCCGGTCAGCTCGCGGTGAACGAAGCCGGCGAGTTGGTTGGCAAAGCCGATTTCGCGGTCCAGATGCGCCAGGTGTTCGAGAATCTGGCGCGCGCGCTCGAAAGCGAAGGGCTCGGCTTTGCGAGCGTGACCAAGTTCACAACCTACCTCGTGCATTCCCAGGACATCGAAAGCTTCATGGCGGTCCGCAAGGAACTTTTCGCCAAAATTTATCCGGCAGGCAAATACCCTCCAAATACCTTGCTGATAGTCGATCGGTTGGTAGGCGAACAGTTCCTGATCGAAGTCGAGGCTATAGCGGTGGCCGCTTGAAAGGCCACCAGGTCAGGTTCCTTCAAAGCTTCGGAATCACGTCGCTGGCCAGCAGTTCCAGATGCTCCATTTCATCGAAGACCGGATTCAACAACAAATGTCGCGCGCCGGCGCGAACGATTTCTCCCAGCTTGTCGATGCATTCCGCTCGACTGCCCCAGACGGAAACGCGCGCTGCCATGTCCGCGTTCTTGTAGCGCATGCCAAACCAGTCACGCAGCCGGCGTTCCGCTCGGACCCGATCGCCGTCCACGGCGATGTAGACGCGCTTCGAGATCGGGAATTCGTTCGCATCGCGTTTCGCTTCATCCAGAAAACGCCGTAACAGCTCGGCCTGCGCGACGAAGTCGGCCGAGGAAGACGACCCGGCACCCATCCAGCCGTCGCCGAGGCGTGCCGCGCGCTTTAGGGCCACGGCCTCACGAGCGCCAAACCACAGCGGCGGATGAGGCTTCTGCATCGGCTTCGGCTCCATCGCGACGTTCTCAAACTGCCAGAATTCACCGCTCATTGTCGCCCTCGACTGCGTCCACAGGGCCTTCATGACCTGAAGTCCTTCAACGAACCGGCGCCCGCGATGTTCGCTGGACACGCCGAACACCGCTTCGGGCACGTGTGGACCACCGACGCCGACGCCGACGATGAGCCGGCCGTGACTCAGTTGATCCAGCGAGGCGAGGCTTTTGGCCAGTTGAACCGGATTGCGGATCACGGTTATCAGGACGGACGTACCCAAGCGCGCTTTCGTCGTGAGTGCGGCTGCATACGTGAGTAGTGTAACTGGTTCCAGGATCGGAGAATCGCCGACAATCTGCTCTTGGACCCACAGGCCTTCATAGCCGAGCGCCTCCGCCCGCGGGATAAACTGGCGGATGACGCCCGCATCGAACGAGGGGTCGGCGAAGCTTTGCGGGATTGCGATCCCGCAAGGGATATTTCCTATTGTCACATCACACCTTCCTTTAGTTCATCGCGCGAAATAGCCGGGTAGCAGGTTCGGAAGGGTGCGGAGTGGCACTTCTTCGACGGCGCCTTGCGCCAGCCTTCCGAGTTGGAACGGGCCATAGCCGGTGCGGATAAGGCGCGTGACCTGCAATCCCAGTCGCTCGAGCAACTTTTTGATCTCACGATTCTTGCCTTCGCGAAGCTGCATCGTCATCCAGCAATTGCTGCCCTGGCGGCTGTCGAGCGTAGTCTCGGCCGGCCTATAGTGAACGCCATCGATGGTGACGCCTTTGGCAAGTCGGGCAATCGCCGTTTGGTCGACGTTGCCATGCGCCCGGATTCGGTAGGTTCGGGAAAACCCCTGGGTTGGATGTTCGAGATAGCGGGCCAATTCTCCATCATTGGTCAGGAGCAAAAGCCCTTCGGTGTTGATGTCGAGGCGTCCGACCGAAATCAAACGGGGCATTGTTTTCGGCAGCGCCGAGAAGACGGTCGGTCGCCCTTGCGGATCGCGCGCCGTCGTCACCAGACCGCTGGGTTTGTGATAGCGCCAGATTTTCGACCGCTGCGGGGCCGCCAGCGTCTTCCCGTCGACGGACAGCAGGTCATCGGTAGCGACCAGCGTTGCGGGATGAGTCACCACGACGCCGTTGAGCGCCACGCGGCGTGCTTCAATCAATCGCTCGGACTCGCGGCGCGAGGCAACACCCGCGCGAGACAGGAACTTGGCGATCCGCTCTTTTTCCACGTCCATTGCTCGATGGCGATCAGACGTAGTCGGTGGGATCTTTGACACCTGCTTTTTCGAAACCTACCTGACGTTCTCGGCACTTGTTGCATTGACCGCAATGTCGCAGACCACGGGGCGCCATACAGGTCAGTGTAGATTCGAGCGGCAGATATTTAAATTGGCTTATAAGCTCCGATTTGCGCAGGCCGCGGAACGCGGCCTTCAGCTCGATAGGATGATCCAGTCCGAGGCTGAGCGCGGCTGCGAAGTCGCTGAAGAACTTCGGCGTAGCGTCCGGAAACGGATTGCCGGCGAGCGAGCCGATCGCGATTCGCGAGACGTCGTGCGTGCTGCACCAGACCGCGGCCAAACCGATCAGCAGGATGTTTCTGCCGGGAAGATAGACCGAACTGTCCGACTCTTCCGCTCCCGGCACTGAATCACCTGAGACACTCCAATGACCGCCGTACATGGTTGCGATTGGCGCCGACAGGGTGGTTATCGGCT
Source organism: uncultured Solirubrobacterales bacterium (assembly GCA_963788715.1). Lineage (GTDB taxonomy): Bacteria > Actinomycetota > Thermoleophilia > Solirubrobacterales > Solirubrobacteraceae > Palsa-744. Next base: position 49,134 of record CAWBID010000029.1, on the reverse strand, counting down.
GCACGTGCGGGTTGCTCAAAGCTCGCAAAAAAACCCCGAGCGCTTCCCGTTCCATCTCCTCCCACGCCAGTCCGCATTGCACATAGATGGGATAGACCTCGGCCGTTTTTGCTTCTTCCGCGAGCAGCACGCAGCTATCCAGGCCGCCGCTCGACAAAACCGCGATTCTGTCCAAGCTGTTTCTCCTCACCGATGAGTCGGTCTAATATAGCGCGGATCCGTCGCAATTCGAGGGACCGCTATGGGAACGGAACAGAACGCCTGGTATGTCAACTTCTTTGGCGAAGATTATCTGAACATATATCGCCATACGTTTACCGCAGAACGCACGGAAAAGGAGGTTGCTTTCGCAGAGCGAAAACTCGAGTTGGATGCCGGCGCGCGGGTGCTCGATCTCTGCTGCGGCCCCGGACGCCACAGCGTGCTTCTTGCAGAGCGCGGATACAAGGTGACCGGCCTTGATTTGAGCCAGTCCTATCTCGATCTTGCGCAGCGCGCCGCCAGCGACTCCAAGGTCGAACTCGATACCGTGCTGGCAGACATGCGGGAGATACCATTTGATGACCACTTCGACGCCGTCATCAATATGTATTCATCGTTTGGTTATCTTGAATCGGAGGCTGAAGACCTGAGGGTCCTCGAGTCGATCTCCAAATCGCTCAAACGGGGCGGACGTCTTCTGTTGGATATGCTGAACCGCGAATGGGCGGTCGCCAATTATATCCAGAACGACTGGCATGCGGAGGCCGACGGCACGTTATACGTTGAGCACCGGGCGCTTGACCTTGGATCGAGCCGGATGCGGGTCCGGTTTGTCATCGTAGGGCCAAACGGCGACCGACACGATTCGATCGGCCACGATATCCGCCTTTACAGCTATACTGAAATGATCCGTTTGCTTGAACGGGTCGGCTTTATCGGGATCGAAGTATTCGGAGGCTTCGACGGCGAGCGTTACGGAATCGAAACTCGCCGAATGATACTCTGTGCCAGGAAAGGCGCGTAGCCGGTTCCCGTTCAAGATGACGCTCGCAGACCTCCGTGCTTTCGCAGCCAAGGTATATTGGATTGCGCCGCTTATCATTACTGTTTCAATCAGTCTGGGCGCATGCACTTCGCCGCGCAAAAGCCCGGGCGGCACTTCCACTTTTCGCGTCGCCCTGTTGACGCCGGGGCCGGTCAGCGATGCGGGATGGAATGCCGCGGCGTTCGACGGGTTGCAACTCATAAAGGAAAAGCTCGGTGCTGAAACAGCCTTGGTGCAAACCAGATCGCCGGCTGATTTCGAGGATGGATTTCGCGACTTTGCCGCGCGAGGATTCAACCTGATTTTCGCGCATGGCTACGAATACACCGATTCCGCGATCAGCGTCGCGCGGGATTTCCCGGCGGTTTATTTTGTGGTCAGTTCAGGCAGCCAATCGTCGCGCAATGTGGCATCGTTGACTTTCAAATTCGATCAAGCGGCGTACGCCGAAGGCGTGCTGGCCGGCGGCGTCACCAAGACCGGAGTGGTAGGAGCGATCGGAGGGATCGAACTGCCGTCGATCCGGCTGACCTTCGAGGGGTTCAAGCGCGGTTTCCTTTCGGTGCGGCCAAGAGGACGCCTGCTGATCAGTTACATTGGCAAATTCGACGACGTGGGAGCCGCCAAAGAGGCGGCGTTGGCGCAAATCAGCCAGGGCGCGGACTTGATCGTTCACGACGCCGACGCGGCGGGGCTGGGAGTTTTCCAAGCCGCGGCGCAGGCACACATTCTGGCGTTCGGCGCGATTCGAAACCAGAACGACGTGGTGCCCGGTGTTGTCCTGGCCAGCGCGGTGACTTCGACCGCTCAGGCATTTTTGCGGATCGCAACCGAGGTGAGAAACAAGCAGTTCCATCCCGGGATGCTCGAATTCGGGATGGAGGACGGAATGGTGAAGGTGGTGCTGAATCCCAAACTGGAATCGCGCATACCGGAACCGGCGATGAAGCGGTTCCTGGCCGCAGAGCAGGAGTTCGGCCATGGAGAGCGCTGAGCCAGCGTCACTGCGGCAACCCGCAGTATCATACGCACCCCCGCGACGGCCGGTCACGCCAGCGCCTTCCGCGTGAGAAAGCTCAGCTTGCACTGGAGAAAGGCGCTTCCATTTGTCGGAACGCTGCTTATCTTTGCGCTGATCTTCTGGCGCATTCCAGTCAAAAAAATCGGTGCGGCGCTGGAGCAGACCCCGGTACTGAAGTTCTTCGGAGTATTCATTCCCTTTTGCGCGTCCTACTGGATAATCGATTCTTTGTGCCTGACCTGGGTTGTCCGCCGTTTCAATGCGGCATTGCGATTGGGCGACGTCTTGCCCGTTCGAGCGAGCATGAACCTTCTGTCATTGATAAACAGCAATCTGGGTCAGGGCGGCGTCGCCTGGTACCTGCACCGCAAGACGGGAGTTCCGTTTCTGCAGATGCTGAGCTCGGTCCTGTTTATCGCGCTCGCGGAAATTTATCAGCTCTTTTTCTTTTCGACCCTGGGAGTCCTCTTCTATCATCCAACTTCGCCCGCACAGTTGGAGATAGTTCACGTCCTTCGGGACACCTATATCGTGGCCTGGCTCTTACTGCTTGCGATCATTGCCTTTTTCGCACAGGCACGGCGCAGCATTCGCGTCGGAGCGTGGATTGAAAATAGCAGGCTGGGTGCGGTCGCCGGAACATTTGTGGCGGCGCGGCCCCGAGATTACGCCATCTTGCTCGGCATCAAGGCTCCCGGCTTCATGTTGTCCGTGCTGACGCAATACTGCGCACTCACGTTATTCGGCATCGCGATACCCTTGGCCAAGCTGATGCTCTTTCTTCCGCTGGTATTTCTCGCCGCGGCGCTCCCAATCTCGGTCGCGCATCTGGGCACCAGCCAGGCCGCGTGGCTGCTGTTCTTTTCAGGCAGCGCGCCTGACGCGAAGATCCTCGCCTACAGCCTCGCCGCGCATTTTACTTTCATGTTTTGCAACGGGCTGATTGGGCTGTTCTATCTGCCGCGCGCTAGCCGCGAGTTGACTGCGCTCGTTGCGACCCCGATGGAGGAGTAAATAGTGGCGTACCGGGCCGCTCGCTCGAGGATTGCGGCGAGGTAAAAAATGGCTAATAGCGGCGAAGCCTCCCGGATCAGCATCGCCGGCCATCGAGGGTAAGGCGCCAACGCCAGCACAAGGACCAACGCAAAGTTCAGAATGCCTCCCCAGTGTCCGAGCCGGCTTCTGACGGGAGCGGAAGAGCCGCTGATCATTATCGAGTCGATTGCGTACTGAGCAAACGAAGCCGCGACCAGGGCGGGGATGTAGATGGGAATAGCTGTGGCCTGGGCCTCGCAGATGAGAGCCGTTAAAACGAAAGCGATGTCGGCCAGACTGTCGAGCCATCGCCCGAAGCGATCCGCAGAGCGCATCTGGCGGGCGACAGGGCCATCGGCGAAGTCGGAAAGCACGGCGGCCAGCGCGATTGGACCCAGTACCCCGGGACGCCGGTCGTCGCAGACGAACGCCGCCAGCCATACCGCGGCAAGCACGAAGCGCGAAGCGCTAAGGGCGTTGGCCGCGTGCGTTCCTATGACGCTGCCGCGCAAATGCATTCCGATTGCTGCTGCGTTGGCCATGGCCGCGCCGATTATTTGTGCGCGGCATCGATACTCGGAGCGGGCGTGCCGGGCTGGGAAGCGAACCCGTCGGGCAGGTCGCGTACGGGTGTGATTACGATCGAGAGAATCCCGCCCTTGTCGAACATTTCCTGCGTTGGCCGATGGAACCCGAAACGTGCCATCAGGTATTTCTTCGGATAGTCTTCGATGATCTGGCGCTGGACCGCAGGATCGCTGCTGATTTCCGCCTTGCCGACAAACGCGGGCCCGCGCTTCCTGCCTATCCAGACGATCACGAGGCTGCCGCGGCGGATGCGCTTTGCCTTCCAGGTCGTGGGCTGCGTCTGAATAAGCACCAGATGATTTGGCAAGACTGTGAACCAGACCGGCGCCGCCGTGCTCTGATTACCGTCCTTACGGACCGTGGCGATATAGAGCACGCCGGCGGTGGAAAGCGCGTCCAGGTCGCGTTGAGAGACCCGAGCGTCCGCTGGTTTGCCGCCGGCGCCCGACTGCGCCGAGGCGCTCGTCGTCGCGATGCTGGGTGCTATCGCCAGACCCCCGAGCGCAGCCGCGCCCCATGCGATTACCTGCCGCCGGGTCAGCGCGTGGGAGACGGGCTTCGCCGTGTTGCGGCGGTCGCCAATGGATGTTCGATTCACCGGTTGTTCCTTAAGATTTGGTCCGGGTGTGGGGTTCCTAATTTCCTTCCAGACGCGGATCGTCCATAGAGACGCATCGAGCAGCTTTCACTTGTTCGATATCGGCGGGTTGCCCTTGCTTAAGCGCGAGCGAACTCAAAGTTGCTCGAAGCCTCTCGCATTCATCCTGCGAACCGGCGCCTTCTTCGACTTTCCATTTCGACAAAGGGACTGAATCATCGAAGTGCCCGTCCGCCTTCTGGGGTGGGGTGATCAGGAACCAGCCCGAATCGGCAGCGGCGTAGGTCGCTTCGATCTCCGATTGTCCGATGAAAGCGATCCGCTGCGGGAGATAGCGCTCGCCCGTCTGGCCGGCGCATCCGACACCGCGAAGCTCGAAAATGAGTTCTCCGGCGCCCTTGCTCAGCGACTTTGCGCTGACTTTCCGGCACTGCTGTTTCGCAGTGCGGACGATTGTGTCGAGGATCGCCTCCGGCGAATCAAAGCCTGGCTTGGGTCTTTGCGCAAGCACGATGCGGACTTTCGCGGTTGCTGGCGCCTCACCCTTGCGCACGAGAACCTCGACCGTCGCGCGATCGGCACGTTGCTCGCGCACGACCTGCCAATCCTCCCATCCTATATCCTGGGGTAGGCGCAACTGACCGCCGGACGCCTCTTGCGGACCGGCAGCCGGAGCGGCCGCGCTTGTTGCAGGGCGAGTCACCAGGAAGAAAAATGCCAGGACCAACGCGCGGCGACGCCATCCTGCCGCCGCCGCGCGCAGGGCATCCGCCGCGTTTCGTCTCATCGCATCGCCGAGAACGCGGTCGGCGTCATGATCGTATTGCTGATCGACGCGACCAGCGGACCGTCCTCCTCACTCTTGCGGCGGGCCTCGATCCATTCGGGGTCGGACTGGAAGGATGCGAAGCGCTTCTCGCGATCCGCCATCGATTCCCATTGCAGGATGTAGATCAGATCCTGATTCGATTCCCCGATAGCGACGGTCCAGAAGCCGGCCTGCCGAAAGCCGTGCTTTTCAAACAGCCGCATCGTGACTGTCTCGAAGCGCTTGATCAAGGCAGGAAGGCGTCCGGGAAGGCAATGGTATACACGCAACTCATAAATCATCAGGATCTCTCCATCTGCGGGCCGCTATGCAGCGTCGCCGGCATAGTCAGTCCGGTTTAGAAAATGAATTTCTTTTCCTTCCCTCCCTTGCTAGGACTTCGACTGAATGTCGGCCAGAACCGGCATCAGGTATTTTTTGAATTGAACAGGATCCTCGGACATCGGGAAGTGCCCCATCCCTTCCATCAAGGTGTAAGTCGCTCCGGGCACCGCGTCCGCCAGAGCCTTGGACGCCGCCGGATACGCCGACCAATCGTAGTCGCCACTGAGTACGTAGAGGGGGCATTTGCGAGTGTCGATGTTCCTGGCGGTATCTCTCAAGTCATGCTCGAATGAGTAATAGTACAGGTCGCCTTTGAAAACCGGCGGCGCGCCCTGGCTATATTCCCAGACCGTCTCGCGAACGTATTCTTCGGGTGCGTTCGGCGAGCACAGGCTCAACATCAGGGCCGGCTTCGATTCGTTCGACAGGCGCGGATGATGGAACCATTGTTTCACCAGCCGGTCGGTATTGCCGCTCCACAGCGACGCTTCCAGACCAATGCAGGCGCGGAATTCGTTCGGATAGTTGAGCGCCAGGTCGGGCGCGAGATGCCCGCCCATCGAGCAGCCCATGTACACGGGACGTTCGAGTTCAAGTTCGTGACAAAGCTTCACCCAGTAGCGCATGAACCAGTCCTTGGTGAGCTTGTATTCCTTTTCCCAGTACCTGACGGAGGCCGGAGGAAGCGATTTCCCGTGATAGGGCAGGTCGGCGGCAATCACGTGAAAGCGCGAGGTGATGTCGCGGTCCTCGAGGATGTGCCGATACTGGCGTCCATCGGATCCCGCCGTGTGCTGGCATACCAGCGGAATTCCCTTGCCCGCCTCCTCGATGTAGACGCGGTACTCGACCCCGTCCAGTTCAAGGTAGACATAGCGCCCGGTGATGTCTGAAAATTTCGCCATGGTCCTCAAGCCTCCCTAGACAGAACGCGACTCGAGCAGCGCCTGGCGCATGATCGCGTTGATGCGGCGGATGGCGTAGTAGTGCGCGTATGCCGATTCGAGATCGCCGCCGAACGTGAAATCGTGATGGAACGACGCCGCGAACCAATCGTGATAGAAAGGCTGCGGCCGCCGTTCCATCATCTTTTTCCAGACTTCCTCGGGGCCGCCGATATTGATGGTGTATGGATCGAAGCCCTGGGTGCCGTGCTGAAAATGATCGACCTTGCCATTTTCGATCCGCATGAAATATAGATCTTTGCCGATAAAAAACCGGATATCGCAGTACCAGAAGCGCGCGGTCAGGAGAAATTCCGGATCGCGATTCAGACGATCGCGAATGGTATCGACCGGCAGGACAAGACCCGCCGCGGTTTCGGTATTCACGGTTTCCCCTCCGTTGTAGTTGATGGACTCGCTTGACGCGCCACGAGTTCCGTTTGGGCTCCGATTCAGACTGGCATATACACCAGATGGCCTGCGTTTGCACAGGCCGCAACCAGGCGAGCGAGCCGAAGCCGCGGCGCCGGTCGGTCGCGTCATGCGCTAGTGCCGCGCGACCCTCTTAGGCTGATTTGAGGCCCCAGATTTCGCGCGCGTACTGCGCACCGTGCGGTCGCTGGAGAAGCAGCCCGATCCGCGCGACATTGAGAATCGCCTTGCGCGTCCATATCTCGGGCCGAGATAACTCGCCGGAGATCTTGGCCTGGGTATCGATATACGACGCCGAAATCCGCGAGCAGGAAATAGTCGTCGCCGTAAAGCAGCGAATCGCGGATCCACGGAACGAACCCGGGTTCGTCCGGGACAGAACCGATCGGAGGTCAGTTCGTCGAGCACGCGCCGCAGCCGCGGGTCGGATTCGTAATATTCCACGGGCGGTAGTCCCGCTCGCGGCGTCAATTCCTCGATCTCGTCGGCGGTCAGGCCGAAAATGAAGATGTTCTCGGCGCCGACCGCCTCGCGAATCTCGATATTGGCGCCGTCCAGCGTGCCGATCGTCAGCGCGCCATTCATCGCGAACTTCATGTTGCCGGTGCCCGACGCCTCGGTGCCGGCGGTCGAAATCTGCTCGGACACGTCGGCGGCGGGAATGATCTTCTCCGCCAGCGAAACCCGGTAGTCGGGCAGGAACGCGACCTTGATCAGACCGCGGGTCCGCGATGTCATTGTTGATCACCGTGGCCGAGGCTGTTGATCAGCTTGATGATCATCTTGGCGGCCCAGTAGCCCGGCGCGGCCTTGCCCGCCATGATGTAGGTGCGCGGCACCGGCGGTTCGATGCCGTCTTCGACCAGGGCTCAGGTACTGATGCACGATTCCCAGCGCCATCAGGAGTTGGCGCTTGTACTCGTGGATGCGCTTGGCCTGGACGTCGAAGATCGAGGCGGGATCGACGTCGACGTCGGCGATGCGATTGCACACGGCGCGCCAGGCGTTCCTTGTTGGCGCGCTTGATCGCGGCGAAGCTGCGCGCTGGAACTCCGGCGTCGTCGGCGAAGCGCTCGATTCCGCGTGAGTCTGCTCGAGGTCCGTGACCCATCCGTTGCCGATGGTCTCGTCCAGCAGATTGCGCCAGCCCGGGATTGGCCATCAGCAGCCATCGCCGCTGAGTCACGCCGTTGGTCTTGTTGCTGAAGCGCTCGGCCACAGCTGGTAAAACTCCGGCACCAGCCGGGTCTTGACCAGCTCGGAATGCAGCTTGGAAACCCCGTTGATCGAATGGCTGCCGACGATCGCCAGATGCGCCATCCGGACCTGCGCGATCGTGGCCATCCTCGATGATCGAGACGCGGCTCGCAGCGATCGTTAGGATCGTCGGGCCATACTTGGGCGGCCTCGGCCAGAAAGCGCCGATTGATTTCGTAGATGATCTGCAGGTGGCGCGGCACCACGCGCTCCGAGCAGGCTCGACCGGCCAGCGCTCCAGCGCTTCCGGCATCAGGGTGTGATTGGTGTAGGCGACGGTCGCGCGGGTAATTTCCCACGCGCTTTCCCACGGCAGCTCATGCTGATCGATGAACAGGCGCATCAACTCGGCGATCGCCAGCGCGGGATGCGTATCGTTGAGCTGGATCGCCACCTTGGCAGGAAAATCATGAAGATCCTCGCCGCGTCCGCAAGAAAGCCGCGCACGATGTCGCGGATCGCGCAGGCGACGAAAAAATATTCCTGCAGCAGCCGCAGCTCGCGCCCGGCCGCGACCGCATCCGACGGGTAGAGCACCTTAGAGATGGTTTCGGAGACCATCTTCTGCTCGACCGCCTTGCAAAGTCGCCGCGCGTTGAAGATCTGCATGTCGAATTCGTCCGAGGCGGCGGCCGAGTAAAGGCGCACGAAATTTACCGTCCGACCGCCATAGCCTGAAATCGGCAGATCGGAAGGGATGCCGACCAGGAGTCCGCTGGTTCAACCCACAGCGGATCGGTACTCGCCGTTGCGGGTTCGACGCGTGGCTCGATTCGACCGTACACCGGGACGACGCAGGCCTCCTCCGGCCGCGCAACCAGCCACGGCGAGGTCTCGCGCCGCCAACTGTCGGGCCGCTCGACCTGGTAGCCGTCGCGAATCTCCTGGCGAAAAAGTCCGAACTCGTAGTTGATGCCGTAGGCGTAGCCGGGCATCTCCAGGGTCGCCAGCGAATCCAGAAAGCACGCGGCCAGCCGGCCCAGGCCGCCGTTGCCAAGCGCCGCGTCCGGCTCCTCGTCGAACAGCAGTTGTAGGTCGATTCCGTTTCCGCGAGGAATTCGCGGCAGACCTCGATGATGCCGAGGTTGAAGAGATTGTTCTCCAGCGAGCGGCCGATCAGAACTCCAGCGATAGGTAATAGAGTTTCTTGCGCGCCACTGCGTTCGAAGCGCGTTCGCGTCGCGAGCATCTCGCTCGACCAGCAGGTCGCGCACCGCCAGCGCCGTTACGTGATACCAATCGTGCTTCGACATTTCCGCCTGCCGCTTGGCCGCACTGAAGCGGATGTGATGCTCGATGAGGTCGACTAGCGTGGCGGTTGCCGCGCCATTACTGAGCGGGGTGGTGAGCGAGGACATATCGAAAAGCTACGGACCAGAGTTCGCCAGCACAAGATGCACGCAAGCGGTTGTAGGAAAGATCCACGATGGCCTTGTTAGGCCGGAAACGTGCGCCGATTGTCCCGGCCTGGGACTCTTTGTGCTGAAGGCGGCTTCAAAACCGGCGAACGAACTTAAAGCGACGCGATAAATTCCGCGATCCGGGCGATCGCCGCGTCGAGATTGTCGGCTTCCGTCCGGCCCGAGCGCGCGCGAGGCTTGAAGGAATGGTCGCCATCCTCGAGCCATGCGATGCGGATCGCGGGTGATAGTTTGTAGGTGCGGAGATCCTCGGGGCTGCCAAACGTATCGCGAGTTCCCTGGAGGACCAGCGCGGGAGTGCGCAGGTGCTCGAGGTGCCGGGTGCGGGTTCGCTCGGGCTTGCCCGGCGGATGAAATGGATAGCCGAGGCAGACCAGCCCGCGCACGCCGGTTTCATCGGCGATCATGCTCGCGATTCGGCCGCCGAGCGACTTGCCCCCGATTACGAGCCGCTTTCCGCCGCCGAGTTTCTCAATCGTGTCGCGCCAGGATTGCATCAGCGCGGGCCCCGGATCCGGCGCGCCGCCTTTGCCGGTTTCGCGCCGGCGCCGCATATACGGAAACTCGAATCGCGCGACGCGGATGCCGGCCTTCGCGGCCCCGCCGGCGATGGTTTCCATAAAGGGCGAATCCATCGGCCCTCCCGCACCGTGCGCGAGAACGAGGGTAAGCGCCGCGGTCTTAGGTCCGTTGAACAGAAACTCGGCCATGACTTTGAATCATCGGATGATGGATATATTTGCGCAAGCGTACGGCGGGCTTGGCGCGCGCGGCCGGACGCATTAGCCTGAGTATCCGGAACGAACGCGGACCGATGCGGGAGGGAAGTCCATGAAAAAGCGCAAACTTGGCAGCCAGGGGCTCGTGGTGTCGGAACTGGGTCTCGGATGCATGGGAATGTCGCAATTCTATGGCCCGCGCGACGACATCGAATCCACGGCGACGCTCGAGCGCGCGATCGAGCTGGGTCTCGATTTCTTCGATACGGCCGACGTCTACGGCGCAGGCCACAACGAGGAGCTGGTCGGCCAGGTGCTGCGCAAGCATCGCGACAAGGTGATTATCGCAACCAAGTTCGGCAACCAGGTTCTGCCCGATGGCAAGCGCGCGATTAACGGCAGGCCCGAGTATGTTCGCTCCGCCTGCGAGGCGTCGCTCAAGCGCCTGGGCGTCGATCACATCGACCTTTACTATCAGCATCGCGTGGACAAGAACGTGCCGATCGAGGAGACCGTCGGCGCGATGGCCGATTTGGTGCGACAGGGCAAAGTGCGATACCTGGGGCTGTCGGAGGCGAGCGCAAAGACGGTTCGGCGCGCGCACGCCGTGCATCCCATTTCGGCGCTGCAATCCGAATACTCGCTGTGGACGCGCGACTACGAAGACGAAGTAATTCCCACGCTGCGCGAGTTGGGCGTGGGATTCGTGCCCTTCAGCCCGCTCGGCCGCGGACTGCTGAGCGGAGCGCTGAGTGAGTTGCCGGCCGATGATATGCGCAGGAAAATTTCGCCGCGTTTCGAGGGCGACAATCTCGATCGGAATCTCAAGGTGGTCGCGCGTCTGAAGGCCATCGCCGGCGAAAAAGGCATCACCCCGAGCCAGCTCGCGCTTGCCTGGGTGCTCGCGCAAGGCAACGACATGGTTCCGATTCCGGGCACCAAACGCCGCAAGTACCTCGAGGAGAATATCGCCGCGGCCGCCGTGGAGCTGTCGCCGAGCGATCTCGCGCGCATCGAAGAAGCCGCGCCCCGGGGTTTCGCCGCTGGCGGACGATATCATGATATGAGCACGGTCAACATTTGAATCTGCTAACTGGACCGGCCGCAGCGACGGACCGTCGAGGGAATTCGATGCGCTCGCATACCAAATATCTAACCGTGAAGGTTCCCGAGCGGATGGGCTTCGTGAATCTCACCGACGACGTCGAGAAGGCGGTAAAGGAGAGTGGCGTTCGCGAGGGGCTGTGCCTGGTAAACTCCATGCATATTACCTCCTCGGTCTTCATCAATGACAACGAGCCGGGACTGCATGAAGACTACCAGCGATGGCTCGAGTGGCTCGCGCCATACGATCCCAGTCCCGAACGGTATCATCACAATCGCACCGGTGAGGATAACGGCGACGCGCATCACAAGCGCCAGGTGATGGGCCGCGAGGTGGTCGTGGCGATCACCGCGGGCAAGCTCGATTTCGGACCCTGGGAGCAAATCTTCTACGGCGAGTTCGACGGTCGCCGCCCCAAGCGCATCCTGATCAAAGTGATCGGCGAGTAGGGCGGCTCAGAGACCGCGACGCGGCTCGGCATCCAACGCGCCGCACCTTTTTCACAGGAGCGCGAGGAGAGCGTCAATGATCGCATGCATCATCGAATACGCCGTCACGGCAGGGATGGAAGACCGGCTGGGGGAAGCCTTCGCGGCGTTGATTCCAGAGATCCAGGCGATCGACGGCTTCATCTCCATGGACAATTTCGAGAGCCAGACGCGCCCCGGAGTGTTGCTGGAAGTGTCCTACTGGCGCGACGAGGGCGCCTTGCAGAGCTGGATCGACAATGCGGCCCATCGCGAGAAAATGCTGCTCGGACGAAAGGAGATTTTTTCCTGGTACAAAATCTCCAGCGTCGAGATTAAACGGCAGATCGACTGGACGCGAAAGGCTTAAAGGCCGCCGCGTCCCGCGTCGCTCGTCCGGGGGGGGGCGATGCGCGCTAACGCTTCTCTTTGAACCTGGGCAGAAGCTCCTGCGCGAAGGTCTCCATCGAGCGCCTGACGAGCTTCGGATCGATACCCGGGAAATGCATACCGAGTACGAGATGCGTTGTCCGCACCGTGCGCGTGAACTTCTCGAGGCCCTCCGCCACATCTTCAGCAGTGCCAACCAGCGGAGTGAACAGCAACGGATCCTTGGTGCGCCGCAACTCCGACGCCGGTGGCGGTTTGAACAGCGTCGGAGGACCTTTGACCTCGCCGGCCTCGCTTAGCCATTCGCCATAGACCGTGAGCATCCAATGCACGTGGTCCTGGACCTCGTCCCACGCCTGCTCTTTGGAGGGCGCGATATGCGCCCACACGAGTTGCGCGACGTTGAAGTCGGACGGATTGCGCCCGTGCCGCCGCAGGGCTTCGTCGTACGCGGACGTATCTCCTATGCCGAGAAAATGGCAACCGAGCCGGGCCGCGCGATCCACCGCCTTGGGATTGAGCGCACCCACCCACAGCGGCGGATGCGGCTGCTGCACGGGCTTCGGCGTAAGCCGGATGTCCTGCAGGTTGTAGTGCTTGCCCTGGAAGGAAAACGGATCCTGGGTCCAGATGCCGCGGATCACGTCGATGCCTTCTTCGAAACGCGACGCGCGCTCCTTACGGGGAATTCCGTAGCCGAGAAACTCGTGCTTCGCATAGCCCTTGCCGATGCCAAGGTCGAAGCGCCCGCGCGAGATGACGTCGACGGTGGCCCCGTCCTCCGCGACGCGAACCGCGTTGTGCAGCGGCAGCAGCAACAGGAACGTGCCGATACGGACCCGGTGGGTCTTGGCGGCGACCGCGCCGGCCAGCGTCATCAGCGAGGGCGAGTAGCCGTCCTCGGCAAAGTGATGCTCGGTCAGCCAAACCGTGTCGTAGCCGAGATCTTCGGCGAGCTTTGCCTGTTCGAGCTGCGATTCGTACACGTCCGCCCACGGCTTTTTCCATTGGGGCGGATTGCGAAACGAGAACATGAGTCCGACGTTCATCCGGGCCTCTCCTTCACTGCCTTGGGAACTCGACCGCCAAGAATGTTGCACTACCACACTCGGTCAAGCTCGTCACGCCGCAGCGGAGAAGGTCTCCACGTCGCCGCGCCCTCGGTTGAGGCGGACCGGCCGGCCTTGACGGCTGTAATGGCGCGCAATAATTGGGTAGAGCCCGCGCCGGCCGCGCGGACTATCGAGGCAGATGATGAGAACCAACAAGCTTAAGGCGGCGCTCAAAGCGGGCGGGATCGCGCTCGGCACGATTGTGTGGGATACCCGTGGACGCGGCGTGATGCATACGCTGGCCGCGGCCGGGATGGATTTCGCCTGGATCTGCACCGAGCATTCCGCTTTCAACCTGGAGACCGTGGTCGATATGGTTGCGCACGCGCACGCTGCCGGGATTACACCCATCGTGCGCATCCCGGACCTGCAGTACGAGCACGTCACCCGCTTGTTGGACTCGGGATGCCAGAGCTTGATCCTGCCGCATATCACGGGCGGCGCCGAGGTCCGCCGCTTCATCGAGCTGGCGAAGTATTATCCGCAGGGCCGGCGCGGGATGGCTATCTACCTGGGCGCGAGCACCGACTATGAGGAGGTCGATCTGCCCGCCGCGATGGCTCATGCGAATGCCAACACGCTGCTCGCGGTAATGATCGAAACGCGCGAAGCCCTGGAGAGCGCCGACGAGATTCTGATCGCCGGCGTGGACCTCGCGATCGTCGGCCACCAGGACCTAACGCAAAGCCTCGGCATCCCGGGCCAGTACGCCAGTCCGATTTTTCGCGAAGCGTTCGAGAAAGTGCGTTCGCTGTGTGCTGCGCGTGGGATCGCGCTCGCAGGGTTGGCCGCAAAACCGGAAGACCTTCAAGCCGTAGTCGAGAGCGGTTCGCGGTTTATTCTCTACGGCACCGACCTTGTCCTGATGCGGCGCGAAGCCGAGCGCGCCGCACGGGCGCTCGCGCCGCTGCGAAAGCTTGCCGCCGGCGTCGGCTGAAAATTTTAGGTCTGAGAAATCACTATGGCTTGGGGTTGTCGTTTCAGACGCTGCCGCGACGCAGCAACTGTCCCGACATCAGTTTGGTCGGTTGACCGTCCATCAGCGTGACCTCGCCGTTGACCATGATGTAGCGGTAGCCGCGGGCGCGTTGCACGCGCCGCCATTCGCCGCCCGGCAAGTCATGCACCACCGTGCTCGGTTCGATCCCCAAACGGTCGTAGTCGTACATGACGATATCCGCCGCATATCCTTCGCGCAGCACGCCGCGGTCCGAAAGCCCCGCGCAAATCGCCGGCCACGCGCTCAGTTTCCAATGCGCCTCCTCCGGCGTCAGCATCGCCTGGTCGCGGGTAAATGAGGCCAGGAACTCGGTCGGATAGCGGCCGCCGCAGAAAAACTTGGTGTGCGCGCCGCCGTCGGAGAGGCCTGGGATGGTGTACGGGTAGTTGACAATTTCCTTCAGCAGATCCATCCGAGTATGCGGCGGCGGCGCGTCGAACACCGTGCGCAACTCATCGGCGGTCGCGACCTCGAGCATGGTGTCGACGATATGCGCATCCATTTTGATCGCGGCGTCTCGCAGCGTCATGCCCTCCAGGTGTTTGAACCGAGGAGTATAAATCTTCTCGATCACGAAATTTTCCAGCTCACCGGTCACCAGGCGCTGACCGTTGGCGTAATCCTTGAGTTTTGTGCGGCGCGACGGATCACTCAGTTTCGTCAGCCGCTCCTGGACGCTTCCCATCGTGGCCTCGCGCCAGGCCTCGGAGTCATCGAACAGGTTCCAGTCCGCAAGAGTAAAAGTGAAGCTGGTGGTGTTGGTGTGAGCTTGCGGGTAGACGCGCAATCCCTGGGCATGGCATTGGTCGAACCAGGAAATCAGGAACCGATGGATCTGCGGCTCGCGGTCAAAGGCCATCAGCGCCTGGTAGAGCAGCGGGCGGCGGCTCAGTTCGGCCAGTGCTTCGACCTCTTTGAGGTCGTGAAAGGGATCCGCGGTGGCCATCGTGAGCTGCATAAAACCTGAATTGCGCCGGCCGAGTTCGCGGGCCAGGTTGCGGCAGGTCTGGTCGCCCATGACGTCGGTAACCATCGGCGTCCCGTCATAGTCGCGCTGGATGCAAACCGGGCCGTCCGGGTGCAAGCGTTGCGCCGACCAACCCCATCCTCCAGCGTCCAACGCTTCGCTGAACAGGCGAACTATTTCGCGCTCTTCGATCGGGGTCGGCGCCCGATGTTTGGCCTCCTCGGGATTTCCGATCACCCACGTGATGAGTGGGCCGAGTGGGACACAGGGCAGCAGATTGACGCCCTTGGGGGTGCGCTCCAGGCTGTCGAGGAACTGCGGAAACGTCACCCAGTCCCATGGCAGGCCGGCTTTCATCGAGGCGTATGGAATCGCCTCCAGGCGAGTCATCGTAAGCATCGCCCGCTCGCGCTGATCCGGCCGCACGGGGGCGAAGCCGAAGCCGCAATTGCCAATCGCGACCGAGGTCACGCCGTGCCATCCGGAAATCGAGCAGTGCGGATCCCAAAAAACCTGCGCGTCGTAGTGCGTGTGCAGGTCGATGAATCCAGGTGCGACAATCAGTCCTGAAGCGTCGATCTCCCGCGCACCTTCGCGGGCGTCCAGTTCCCCAAGTTCGGCAATCCTGCCGTTCTTGATTCCGATGTCGCCGCGGTAGCGAGGTGCGCGAGTTCCATCTATGACCATCCCGTTCTTAATGATCGTGTCGAACCTGGGCATTCATTAGTCCTATGCGGTTGGGGCCAAGACCGCTATCGACAATCTGTTGTCTTTCAGCCGAACGCCTCCATTTTGACTCCAGATTAGGGCTAACGTTAATGGCCTGGCTGTTTCTCCGCAACCCAACCTTCAGTTGGCTACTCGGCGATTCGAGCGGAGAATCTCCCGAGACGGGGACAGGATGGCGGAGAGAAAGAGAGAGAGGACGGTAGCTTGCGCCGTCAGGTCTGATAGATGAACACCTTGTTTTCGCGGGGGCTCAGGTAAACTTCCGCTGCGCGCTCGAGCCGCAGCAGACGAAACCGTTCGTGATCGATTTCCACCTGCACCTGGTCGCCCCATTGGCTCGTCAGTTCGACCTTGACCGTCGGACCTGCCGAGTTGATATGGCTGACGGTGGCCGGGAACGAACTCCCGCCGTTTGGTGTGAGGTGGATGTCGAGCAGATGCGGTCTGATATAGACCGTCGCTGACTGGCCGTCGGCGCCGGCGAGGTGGTGGCCCGGGTTGACCGCGATGTGGGTGTCGCGAATATAGACCTTGCCGTTGCGCACGCGGCCGTGGAACAGGTTGACGTTGCCCAGGAAGTTGTAGACAAACGGCGTCGCCGGATGGTGGTAAATTTCCTCGGGTGTTCCGGCCTGCTCGATCCGTCCGTTGTTGAGCACCACGACCCGGTTGGCCAGCTCGAGCGCCTCTTCCTGATCATGAGTGACGAAGACGCTCGTGATATGCAGTTCGTCGTGCAGCCGTCTGAGCCATCGCCGCAGCTCCTCGCGGACCTTGGCGTCGAGCGCGCCAAACGGTTCGTCGAGCAAAAGCACCTTGGGTTCGACCGCGAGCGCACGCGCGAGCGCGACCCGCTGACGCTGGCCTCCTGAGAGCTGGGAGGGCAGGCGTTCGCCGGCCCAATCGAGCTGCACCAGGCCCAGCAGCTCCTCGACCCGCGCCCGAATCTTCTGCTCGGACGGGCGCAGCCGGCGCGGACGCACCCGCAATCCGAAGGCGATGTTTTCGAACACCGTCATGTGCCGAAACAGCGCGTAATGCTGGAAGACGAACCCGACGTTGCGGTCGCGCGCGCTCAGGCTGGTCGCCTCTTCGCGATCGAAGCGGACCAGCCCGGCGTCGGGCACTTCCAGGCCCGCGATTATACGCAGCAACGTGGTCTTGCCCGATCCGGAAGGACCGAGCAGCGCCACCAGTTCGCCCGTCGGGATATTAAGGCTGACGTCGTCGAGCGCCACGAACGTGCCGAAGCGCTTGCCGATGTTGCTGACCTCGATACTCATGCCGCAAGTTTCCCGGAGCGTTGCGCCTGCGGCTCTTCGCGCGCGGGCTGCGCGCGGCGGCCCAGCAAAGACTTGGCCAAAAGCGTCAGCATCGCGAGCAAGGTCAGAAGCGACGCGACCGCGAAAGAGGCCGCGAAGTCGTAATCGTTGTAGAGAATCTCAACGTACAGCGGCATCGTGTTGGTCAATCCGCGGATGTGCCCCGAGACCACGGAAACGGCGCCGAACTCACCCATCGCGCGCGCGTTGCAAATCACCAGGCCATAGAGCAGCCCCCACTTCACGTTGGGCAGCGTAACCCGAAAGAACATTTGCCAACCGCTCGCGCCGAGCGTGAGCGCCGCCTCCTCTTCGTCCTTGCCCGCCGCTTCCATCAGCGGGATCAGCTCGCGCGCGATGAACGGAAAAGTGACGAACGTGGTGGCGAGGATGATTCCCGGAAGCGCGAAGACGATCTTGATGTGATGCGCGCCGAGCCAGCCGCCGAACCATCCCTGCGCCCCGAACAGCAGCACGAAGATCATCCCCGCGATCACCGGCGAAACCGCGAACGGCAGATCGATCAAGGTCATCAGCAGGTTCTTGCCGCGAAACTCGAACCGCGTGAGCAGCCACGATGCCGCCAGCCCGAAAATCAGGTTCAGCGGCACCACCACCGCCGCCGTCAGCAGGGTGAGCTTGATCGCGCTGCGGGCTTCGGGCTGCGTGATCGCCGCGGCATAGGCGCCCACCCCGTTGCGCAATGCCTCCCCGAAGACCGCCACCAGTGGAACGAAGAGGAACACGGCCAGAAAAAGGAGCGCGCCGCCCGTGAGCAACCCTTGCACCCATCGCGGCTCGACGGTCGCGCGCCGGAGCGCTCGGGCCGGGCCCGGGGGCGTTACCCACGCATAGTCCTCTCTCATCAGACGGCGCAGCTCGCCCTCATCAGACAGCATGACGTCCCGCACTCCATCGCTGCAGCAGATTGATCAAAAAAAGCATCGCGAACGACATCAGCAGCAGTACCAGCGCGATCGCGGTTGCTGCCTGGTAGTCGAATTGTTCGAGCTCGGTCATGATCAGCAACGGTGCCACCTCGGTTCGCATCGGCATGTTGCCCGATATGAAAACCACCGAGCCGTATTCGCCGAGCCCGCGGGCGAAGGCGAGTGCGAAACCGGTCAGTAGCGCGGGCAAAAGCACGGGCCCGATCACTCGCCGAAAAGTCTGCAGGCGCGAGGCGCCAAGCGTGGCCGCCGCCTCCTCCAGCTCGGGCTCGAGTTCCTGCAGCACCGGCTGCACCGTGCGCACTACGAACGGCAGCCCGATGAAGGTCAGCGCGACGATTACGCCGAGCGGCGTGAACGCGACCCTGATTCCCGCCGGCGCGAGCAGCCGCCCGATCCAGCCGTTGGCGGAATAGACCGCGGTAAGCGTTATCCCCGCCACCGAGGTCGGCAGTGCGAAGGGCAAATCGACCAGCGCGTCGACGATCGATCGGCCGAAAAAGCGATAACGCACGAGCGTCCACGCAACCAGCATCCCGAAGATCGAATTGATCAGCGCGCCGGCGAGCGAGGCGCCGATGCTCAGCTCGTACGCCGCAACGACTCGCGGCGAGGCCACCACGTGCCAGAAGCGCGCCCATCCCATGCCGGCGGTTTTGAGGACCAGCGTCGAAAGCGGGATCAACGCGATCAGGCTCAGGTAGACGATCGTATAGCCCATCGTCAGGCCAAACCCGGGCAATACATTGGGCGCGGGCGAGCGCGATTTCGTCCGGTCTCTCAACCCCAGGCTCCATCCGGACCGCTAAGGTCCGGGCCGATAGATCTGGTCGAACACGCCACCGTCGGAGAAATGTGTCTTCTGCGCGTTTTGCCAGCTGCCGAAAATTTCGTTCACCGTGTAGCGCTTGATCGGCGGAAAATCCGGCCCCTGTTTCGCAGCCGCCATTAGCCGCGGCCTGAAAAAGTGCTTCGCCGCGATCTCCTGTCCTTCCGTCGAATAGAGGTGCTCCAGGTAAGCCTGTGCCACGGCGCGCGTTCCGTGCCGATCGACATTGCGATCGACCAGCGCGACGGGCGGCTCGGCCAGGATGCTGCTGGACGGATAAACGATCTCGAAGTTGGCGCTGCCAAACTGATGCAGCGCAAGGTACGCTTCGTTTTCCCACGACAGCAGCACGTCTCCGATGCCCCTTTCGGCGAACGTGGTGGTCGACCCGCGTGCGCCCGAATCGAGCACCGGAACATTGCGGTAAAGCCGGGTGACAAACTCCCTTGCCGCCGCTTCGCTGCCCCCCGGAGCCTTGAGCGCGTAACTCCAGGCCGCAAGATAGGCCCAGCGCGCGCCGCCCGAGGTCTTGGGGTTGGGCGAAATGACTCCGATTCCCGGCTTCACCAGATCGGGCCAGTCCTTGATGCCTTTCGGATTACCCTTGCGCACCAGGAAAACGATCGTCGACGTGTAGGGCGAACTGTCCTCGGGCAGGCGCTTTTGCCAGTCGGCCGGCAACAGGTGCGCCTTGTCGGCGATGGCGTCGATATCGTAGGCGAGGCCGAGCGTGACTACGTCGGCTTCGAGGCCGTCGATGACGGCGCGGGCCTGTTTGCCCGAACCGCCGTTGGAGAGATTGACGGTGACGTCCTGTCCGGTCTTAGCCTTCCAGTATTTCGCGAACGCGGCGTCATAGTCCGCGTAAAATTCGCGCGTCGGATCGTAGGAGACATTGAGAATCGTTTGCGCCGCCGGCGCCGCGCTCGCCGGGGTGAATCTTGCGGCAACCGCCAGCAAGGCGGTTGCCGCGATCAGGATTTTGCCGAAGTTCATAGTCCAGTCCTCAAGTGATGCCGGGTTTGCGGAGCTAGAACTGCAGCTGCAGCTCGCTTAACAGCACGTTCTCATCCGGACGGTCGTGGCCTCCGGCCGCGCCGTAGCGGAAGCCGGTGTGCTCGTAGTCGAATTGCATCTTCACGTTGGGATTCAAATACCAATTGACGCCGAGCGCCCACTCGAAAGCCTCGAGCGACGAGGTCGACTGGCTGGCAAGGCCATATTGGTAGACATCCCGGTCGATGAGCAGCTGGCCGACTCGCGCCGCCAACTCCCAGGCGCCGATCCCGCCGCCGATCGGATCGAAATCGCGCCGCGGCTTGACCTGTCCATAGGTCGCGTCTTCTCCCGTCACCAGGTAGGTCGCGGCGAGTTGCCAGGCTTGATTGCTGATCGGCTGCGGATGGGCGGCCGTTTTTGACGACGGCAGAAGCAGCCTCTGAGTATTCTGAACGTATTCGCCCAATAACCCGAAGGATCGCCAGTAGTAATCGAACTGCGGCGAATAGCGGTAACGAGGCCCCGCCGCGATCACTCCCTTGGCGTATGTGAAGAACACGTTCTGGCCGGTCGACTTGTAGGTACTGTCGATGGTGGTTGAGCGCTCATCGCCATAGGTGCCGGCGATGCCGAAGCCGAGCTGGCGGGCGTACTCGAGCGAGGTATCGGCAAAGGGATGCACGAAGATGCGTCCGGCGAAGTCCTTGCCGTCGTTGTTGTCGCTGTCGGCAGTCGCGGTATTGTCTGGAGTGCCGTTGAACAGCCCCAGCGCGTACTCGAGGCGCTGTGCGAACAGATCGCCATGGAAGTTAAAGCCCAGGTCGCGGTCGGGCACCAGAGCGGTCGGCAGTCCGCGCTCGACAAACTTGAGCGCGCGGTCCTCTTCCAACCTTTCGAGCCCCACCGGCTCCTTGAATTTGCCCACGCGAAGCCGGAATTGGGACCAATAGTGGATGTCGGCGTATGCGTCCTGGAGCGTTGTGGCGCCCTGTCCGAAGTCCGTCATGAAGCGGAAGTCGTAGTACTTGCCGACCGTGCCTTCGAAGTACGGGCGCAGACGGCGAATCAGAAATTCGCTGCCGGTGGGCTTCGGCTCTGAAAGATAGAAACGCCCGTCGGCCTGCATGTAGCCGCCGATGCGCAGGTTGTAGCTATTGTCCTGGGAGTGAATAAAAAATCCTTCCGGACCGACGTCGACTACCGGTCGCCTGAGCGTTTCCTCGTGCGTGGAGGTCTGCTGGAGTTCGAGCTTGCGATCGACAATCTTGACCTGCTGATCGAGATGTTGAAGCTGGGCATTGGCCGCCTCCAGCGCTTCAACTTTCTGCTTGAGCTGATCTATCTCGCTCTGCAGGTCCGCCTGCGCCGCTGTCTTCGTCGACTGCGCCATCGCCGTCCGAGTCACCGGCAATGCCATCCAGGCCGCCGCCAGAATCGCATACCATCTGAACCGAAGCATCGAAGTCTCCTTCCTCGCGGTCGGAACTTCCGGTGGTCCGGTCAGTTCACCCTGTTCTTTGTTAATTCCGCGCCCTCGGTTGTCCGGTGGGGCGGCCGGCTGACGATCCGCCGGCAAGACGGCGGCCTCAACTTCCGTTGAAGCGAAACTTCTCCCGGCGCTCGATTTGCACCACGCGCGAGTTCTGGATGATCACCTCGACCGAACCGTAGGCGACGCTCCTGATTGCCTGCTCGATCTCCTCGAGCACGCGGGCGAGATCGCCACTGGAGGAGTCCGGCTTCGTTCGGCCCGAGCGGTCAGGTTTCATGCCAGGATTGTTTCCCATTAACTCTATAACTTTAATAGACTAATGAATCAAAAAAATTCAGATCGCGTAATTGAGCGCGTCCTTACCCTCGACCGCCAGTTCGACGCGTTTGAGAATGTCGGCCAGGCTGGTCTGGTCGAGAATTCGCGCAGTCGCGTCGCGCACGTCCTTCATAACCATGCGGATGCCGCAGGTGCGTTCGTCGCGGCACTCGGCGCATCGCACGTAGGCCGTTTTGCTGACGCACGGGAGAGGAGCGAGAGGCCCCTCCAGCACACGCAAAACCTCGCCCAGATGCACCAGCTCGGGGCGGCGGGCAAGGAAGTACCCTCCACCCTTGCCCTTCTTGCTGCCGAGGATTCCGTGGTTGCGCAGTTCGAGCAGGATGAGTTCGAGAAACTTGTGCGGCAGCGCCTCGCGATTGGCGATATCCGAGATCAACACCGGACCTTGTCCATATTCTTTGGCCAGGACGAGCAGCGCTCTGAGCGCGTATTTTGATTTCTGCGCAAGCAATTTAGTCTATCGGCTAACTGGAATAGATACTCGGACCTCACGCGCGTGTCAAGCTGACCGAACCAAGGTAACCTGGCCGGTGGCCCGCTTCTCTTTTGTTCAACGCAACGGAAACGGTATAGGCTTGGCCGCGACTACCAGGATCGCGAGGAGAAGGGATGAAATATGCAATCGTGACGGGCGGCGCCCGCGGACTTGGTCTGGGAATCGTGCGTGCGCTGCTGGCCGACAAAGTAGTGGAGCGGATAGCCGTGATCGATCGTGCGCTGGCGCCTGTGCCAGCGGACATCGCGGATCGAGTCGAAGGCTTCAATGGCGACGTGACCGACGAAGCGCAGATTCGTGCGGTGGTGGATGCGATCGCGGCTCAGTTCGGGCCCCATCCCGACGTGCTATGCAACAACGCGGGGGGCGGCGAGTCGGGATGGTTCGAGAGCGGACGGGACGCCGAATGGCACAGCGTGGAGATCTGGCGGCGCTACGTCGAGCTTAATCTGAACTCGGTTTACATCGTGTCCAGGGAAATTGTGCCGCGGATGGTTGCGGGCGGCGCGGTATGCAACACGTCGTCGATCGCCGGGATGCTGGCGACGCCGGTTCTGGCCGCGTACGCGGCGGCGAAGGCGGCGGTCATCTCGTACACTCGCACGCTGGCGCTGCAGGTCGGTCCCAAGGGAATCCGGGTCAACGCGGTCGCCCCCGGCCTGATCTTCACCAAGGTCTGGGAAGAGCTGGGCGCTGCGATTGGCGGCGGCGCCGAGCGAGCGCGCGATACTTTTGACATGACAGTACGCACGCTGACTCCGTTGGGCCGGGAGCAGACGCCTGAGGACATCGGCAAGACGGTCGCGTTTCTGTGTTCGGATCGAGCCGCAAATATCACCGGACAGGTGGTGGCGGTGGATGGAGGAATCGTATTGGGACGCCCGCCCCTCAGGGCGTGAGCCGCGGTCGGCTCACGCTCTGAGTCACCTCACTCTACGCGTACCGGTGCAAATTCCTCGGGGCGCGCGTTATCCCAGACCTTTTAGCCGCCTCGGCGGCGGGTCTATAACAATCGATGCAGGCCTAATTGCCCTTCTTACGGTCTGCCTGCAGAGCGACAACGAGCGCCTTCGAGAGCTCATAAGTTTGAGCCTGTAAGTCGCTCCCGGCGTCCAGGACCTTTACCAGCTCCGACAGTTGCAGCCGCAATGCCTTGGCTGCCTCGAGCGACTTCGCCATCTCGGCAAGTTGCGTTTGGATGGCGTTCAAAAAATCGACGACCTGGCGTTGCATCACGCCGAGCGGCTCGAACGACTGCGCGAGAGCACCGAGCTCCACGTGGAGAGTACGAATGGATTCAAACGAATTCGAAAGACGCTCTCGATACAGACGCGCCGGCTCAAATAGAGTCGCAACGATTTGAGCGCGTTCATCCGTCGTCTTTGCTACGTCTGTTGCCATCTGTGCGTCATCATTGTCGGGTTTCTGTTCCGCGACCGGCTCGGCCGGTTGCGCACTCCGCGCGTCGGCATCCTGCTCAGTGGGTTCGGCGTTGCTGACAGCCGGCCGTTTAGACCGGTCGATTGCCGCGGACTGTGAGTTGCGGGCGAAGACTGTGTCAGAACTCGCTGCGGGCTCCGACGGCATGAGGCGCTTTCTTAGCTCTTCGAGCCTTGGATTCATTTTGGTTCCCCCTCCATTTATCATGAGTGAATTCGGATGCTATTTCAATTCGAGTGCGAGCTTATCTCGGCACCGGCACTTAAAGCCTCGGTTCAGAGCCCTTCGAGTAAGTTGCTAACATAGGCCGGTCTCTATTCCAATTCTGACATAGGTTTCAGCGTCAGCCGCGGTCGAACTTCCCATTCCACTCTCCGCCAGGTGATGCCGTGAAAGGAAGAAAGAATGCAGGCTTGCTCACCAACTTCGATCGGCATGGCGGATAGCATCGCCTCAAACGTACGTCCGGACTTTGTGCGAAAACAAAGTGCGCGATCGCACACTACCTGAGCGATTCTGACCTGCTCGAGAGCATCTATCAAGTCGCCAGGATTATCGCAAAAATTCAATTCCTCAATTGTGCGGCCGAGAATTTCTTCACGTAAATAGCCACTCAGAATCAGGAAGCCTTCATTCACTCCTATGTAAAGCAAATCCTCCACAGTAGTGATGAATGCCGCCTCGAGTCCATAATGAAAGATGTTGATCAAACTTGCCTCATGCGCTTTGACTTGACGCTCCATAAATTTTGGCACCGTCATGTCTCGCAAAAGTAAGACGCCTCCCTGCAGAGCGCCAGCCTCGTCTCGAAGCACCCGTACGTTGGCGGCTATTGACATACGGGTCGGCTGGTCCGGGCTGCTTATGCTCAACTCGGTGGTTTCGAGATCTCCGATGGAGGGCAGCGCAGTTTGCAGATGCTCGAGAGCGAGCGTCAATCCATCTCCAGCCGAAGATGGTGTAAGTTCAGCCTTCAGTTCTTCGACGACCTGTGATCTGTTCGCCAGGATTTGCTCCGCGACAGGATTGGAATGAACAACCTTCATGTCGCGATCCAGGACCACTACGCCCTCGTCCATAGTGCCAAGAACAGCATCCATGAACCGGGATTGGGTTTGCAGGGCCATATCGCTCTGCGACAGGTCCGAAAGCCTGCTGCGCAGTATCCTAAGTCCTCGGAATATGTACCAGACGGTCAGAAACAAGAGCACAGAACCGGCAACGCACCCGCCGAGCACGATTTGAATGGCGGGTTTAGCGGTATGTCCTTCGTCCTGCTCGCGATGAGTTAACAACAGGCGCTCTTCATCAATCATGTCGTCTATGCGCCGGCCGATATCGTCCATCAAAGAGCGCCTGCTGCTTGACCGAATCATTTCCAGCGCGGATTCAGAACCCATTTGCTGGCGCACCTCAATGGAGTCCTTTAAAACCGCCAATCTGGCGTCGATCAAGGGCATCAGGGCTTTCAGGCGCTCTTGCTGATCCTCCTGACGGCGAGTTATCGTTCCCAACAGATGCACTTCTCCGTCGATTTTGGCAGTTGCAGCCCGGTACAGTTCGAGATTGTACTGATCGCCAGTTATCAAATAATCGCGCTGCCGAGTTTCGGCATCATTGAGTAGAAAATGCAGGTTCTGAAGGTGATCAATCACCTGATGATTATGTGCCGCTCGATCGCCGGTCCTGACCAGGATTTTCATAGTACGGTACGTGGCGATACCAATGACGGCTATAGCAATGAGAGCCGCGACGAATCCCCCCAAGATCGTCGCGCCAAATCTGATTCCCAGGATAATTGGCGATGGGGTCCCTTTCATTCGGCCTCCAACGACTTAGAAGCGTCTGATTCGCGAGCTATAAGAGCTTCATCGCCGCCAATACGCCCGTCGCTTTAGCGGGCGGCCTGGCATCATCGCTTCACACCGCGAGCCTGGTCGGACTGTACGCTACGCCGCAGGATTGCACGAGAAGGCGCGGATCGATTGTCAACAGGAGCTAACAAAGGCGAAGGAATCCCACGTTGCGGCAGAGGGTCGATTCCAAGGGACCATTATCGGGACTGCGCATCCCGCATGCAAATATTACAACTCCAAAAGTCGGTTCGGTAAGATTCCGGTGAGTAGCGATGAGCAAGAACACGCAGGTTCTGGTCGTCGGCGCTGGCCCGGTTGGCCTGACGCTGGCCCTGGATCTCGCATGGCGCGGCATCGACGTCACGATCGTCGAACGGCGCTTATCCACGCGAGCCGCCCGAACCGAAATGCAACCACGTTTCGGCCCGCTCGATGGAGATCTATCGGCGGCTCGGCATCGCGACGAAGCTACGCAACTTGGGTCTGCCCGAAGACTATTCGAACGACGTCTGTTATCGCACGTCATTCACCGGGATCGAGTTCGCACGGATTCATATTCCTTGCCGGCGAGATCGCTTCAAAGACAAAACCGGCCCAGACGGCCTTTGGCCAACGCCAGAACCTCCGCATCGCGCTAATCAGATCTTTCTCGAGCCACTACTGTTCGGGCATGCGGCGTCGCAGCCGCGTATAACGATCCTCAACCGCACGGAGATCGAGAACTTCAAGCAAAGCGATGCGGACGTTGTGGTCCCATTTCAGTCGGATTTATCGTTATCCGGAACCGCGCCGCCGATCGGCCACTCTCAGCTCAGGGCCCGGCTCGCGCGTGAGTGAAGGGTCCTCCAGGAAAAAGAGACCGTTTATAGTGAGCATCCTCCGTTTGGTAGAATTTCAGCGGGACCTTTCGCAACGCCTTCACCGTCGTTGGGAGGGCGATGACCATGTTCACTGGTAGGGGCAAGCAGCTAACCGTTTTCGTCACTGAGACCGACAAGTATCACCATCAACCACTGTACATGGCGATTATCGAGATGCTCCGGCGTGAAGGCTGCAGCGGCGCGACCGCAACGCGCGGGGCGGCGGGCTTCGGAGCATCGGCGAGCATCCATAGTGCGGCGATTCTCCAGCTCTGGATGGACCAGCCAGTGACGATCACGCTCGTCGACCGCGCGGAGCGCGTTGAGCGGGTGCTTGGGCCTCTGCGTGAGATGGCGCCAAATGCTTTGATCATCGTCCAGGACGTGGAAGTCGTTCAATCCGGGCCTGTCTTCAAGGAAGGTTTGCCCGACGTGAAGGTCGGAGAAGTGATGCGCCGTGAAGTCGCCACGGTGCATCCGGATAGTCCAATCACACAGGTTGTAGAGCTGCTCCTGAACAAGGATTTCACCGCCGTACCGGTGGTGGACAATGAGGGCAAAGTGGTCGGCATGGCGAGCGACAACGACCTCCTGACCCGCGGTGGCATGAGCGTCACGATCAGCCTGAAGAGAGCGATGGACCTGGACTACGTGTGCGAACTCCACGACTCGCTTGAGAACCCGGAGCGCAAGGTATCGGAGGTAATGACCCGCCAGGTTATAAGCGTAGGGCCAGACGTTCTCATTGGACGGGCCGCGAGACTGATGGTCGAGAAACATTTAAAGCGGCTGCCTGTGGTCGATGCTGATGGCAAGCTGATCGGAATCCTGGGACGCCTGGACATCTTGAATACGATCGCGGCGGTCCACCTGCCCGAGTGGCACCCGGCGGCTCGCAGCGTCGGCGCTCAAGCGACGGTCGGCGACGTGATGACGCACGACGTTCCGACCGTGCACGACTCGGCGACGGTGGAGGAAATCTTCGAGCTGCTGGTTTCGTCCTCGCACAAGCGCGTGGTCGTAATCGACGACCAACGGCACGTGGTTGGAATAGTCGCCGATTCAGATCTCATCTCGAGAGTTAGCCGCGAGAGCTGGCCCGGTCTGATGGAAATTCTCGTGTCCAAAGTTCCGATCGAAAGAATCAGCGGAACTGCGCGCAAGCACATTCAGAGGCTTCGCGCGCGGTCAGCTAAAGAACTGATGACCCGGGGCGTCATCACCGTTCGGGAGGAAATGCCCGTCGCGAGCGCCCTGGCGCTTTCCGCGGAGAAGCGCGTCAAGCGTTTGCCGGTGGTCGACGCCGAGGGCGAACTGGTTGGAATCGTGGGGCGCACGGAGATGATGAGAGCGCTTATAGCCACGCGCGGAACGCAAGAGAATTCGTAGAGCGTTCTTCGAACAGGGACTCGTTGGCGATGAGGCAGTCGCTGCGATCGATTCTCTGCGACGCAGCTTGCGGCTCAGAGAATCCAGACACCAACGGTTCTACGGTCAATCCGCCGTTCAGCAGACGCTGTGTTTGTTTCCTGCGGCGCTGGCTACAGTCCGCTAATCAGTTCCAGGATCGCGCCATCCGGGTCCTTGAAGCAGACCACGCCGATCGTAGCCCCGTCCGGGCCCTTGATCTTCTTGAGCGGCGCGACAAATTCGACCTTCTTGGCCTGGAGATCTGCGTAGGTCCGGTCGATATCGTCGACGCTGAAGGCAATCCGGCAGATGCCGATGTTGTTGAGGGTTGCGTAGGGCTGGCCTTGCGGCGGCGGGTCGATGAATTGGACGAGGTCGAGCACGGGCGAGTCGGGATCGTCGCCGAGACGCATAAAGACGCCGCGGAGCTTTTTGGCTTTTAAGCCAAGCGCGTCGCCGACGCTCGAATCGTCAAGAGTGAAATCGTTGACTTTGGTGAACCCCAGATCCTGATAGAAACGGATCGACCGTTCCATATCGCGGACGCAGATGTTGACGTGAAACAGCTTCTGCAACATGAAGGACTCCTCCTGCCGGCAAATGCGGGCGGAAACAATCGCGCGCGACGATGGCGTCTGCGCCGCACAACGCGGCTTATTTCAGAAACCGCTCGAACCATTCGCGGGCGATCCGCGCCGACTCGTCGAACCATTTGCCAGCGTAGATATCGTAATGCTCGATCGGCAGCACTACGAGCTTTTTCGGTTCGCCAGCCCGCTCGTAGAGTTTCTCGTAGCCTTCGATAGGGCAAACATTGTCGTCCCGCGCACCGATTAGCAGCAGAGCGCGCGGCGCGATCCGATGGACAATGTCGATGGGCTTGTACTCGAGAGTTTTTTCGACCGTCTCCCACGAGAGATCGCACTTCATCTGCGGTACGGCCTTGAGCGCCTGGGGCAGGAATTTGCGCGACTGCGAGCTGCGCAGCGCGAGATCGAGCGGATCGACCCGCTCGCCAGCGCCTTCGAGTGCCCGGCGGCGGCGGTCCTCGGCAAGCTTATGCATCAGTTCGACCCGTTCGCCATAACTGCGAACGTCGAGCATGAAGCGCTCGCCGTCGCCGAATCCGACCTGGCCGACAACCGCCTTGACCCGCGAATCGAGCGCCGCGGCGTAGGGCGCATTGGCGCCGCCGAAGCTCGTGCCCCACAGGCCGATCCGTTCTGGATCGACCTGTGGCTGCGCATCGAAGAAGCTGATCGCGTTGCGGATATCGTCGATCTGTTCGAGCGGAATCAGGCGCCACTTCTCGCCTTCGCTACCGCCGAAGCCGCGGTAGTCGAAGGTCAACGCGACGAAGCCCGCGTCGACGAAGACTTTCGCGTAGTCGCCGAGAATCAAATCGCGCAAACCCGTGAAGCCGTGACACAGAACGATTCCGGGGCGCCGCTCGCCGGTTTTAAAGTCCGACGGCAGGTACATGTCGCCTTCGAGTCGAACACCTTCGCTGTGGAATTTTACGGTGCGCTTTTCCATTGAAATTCCTCCGCCGTGATTGTGCGATTTTGCGTCCCTCGATTTCGCGGCACCCGATGATCGCGCAGCGGTTGCGCCCATAATTGCGTCCAGGCCAATGCGGGACCCCCGACTCCGGCGATTTATCCCAGGGCCAATTCCTTCAATCCCTCGCGGTCCACGACCGGGGCGCGCCTTGTGCCCGCCGCCAGCTTTACGCTTCCGGGCGCGCGCTCGAACGGGTCGAGCAGGCCGATCGCCCTGGCGTGCGCCTTCAGTGCGGGTATTACCTCCTGGGCGAACAGGCGCATGCTGGTGCGGCGATCGTCATCGGCAACCGGCCCTTGGATACTCAGTATAATGAAAATGCCAATACGCAGTACGCGCATGATAGTTTTGATCTTCGGAATGATTGATCTGGGGCGTGCCGACGATCACCTGCATGTTCTGCTGACCACGCAGCAGCGCGGCGTGAAGCTTGCGGCGGATTTCCGCGTAATCGATCGCCCCGTCATCACCGCCCTGCATCTGTTGCCGCACTTTCTCGCCGCTGATGCCGAGCCACGCGCTGGTCTGTTGTTTGGCGAGTATGCGAATTGCGGCCTTCGAGTTGTAGCCCGGCGGCATCGTGTACTCGCGGCGCGGAAAAGGCATTCTGGCCGCCGCCGATACACGAAGCCTTCGGCCGAGCTCCTGCGCCTTTTCCTCGGTCTCGGCGACGACGGTCGGCGATCAGGTAGCCGAAGTTCTCCGGGCCGGCCTGGTAGCCGTGCTTGGCGGCCTCATCGGCGTAGAAGTCCCACAAGTCGCACGTCGGCCCCAGCGGCGGTGCCGAGGCCGATGTACGGATAACGATGCTCCGCGCACCATCGGACGGTCTCGGGACTGAGCGTGCCGGGAATCCACATCGGCGGATGCGGCTTCTGGTAGGGCAGCGCCCACGGATTCACGTGGCGATAGTGGAAATGCTTGCCCTCGTAGCGCCACGGTCCGGGCCGCGTCCACGCCTGCACGATGAAGTCGTGCGCCTCGTTGAACATCTCGCGGTTGTAGGCCGGATTGGCGTTGTTGAAGAACTGCTCGCTGCCCGCGCCGCGCACCCATCCGGTGACCAGGCGGCCGCGCGAGATCAGATCGATCTCGGCCAGCTCCTCGGCCATCCGCAGCGGATGCTTGATGACCGGCAGCGGATTGCCGATCAGCACGATGCGCACCCGCTTGGTGCGATACGCGCCAGGATCGCCGGCCTCGACGTTCATCACGCTGCCCATGCAGAATCGGATTGCCGTGATGCTCGTTGAGCGCGACGACGTCGAAGCCGAGCTCCTCGGCGTAGCAGTTTTCGTCGATGATAGTAGTTGTAGTCGTCAGACGCCTTGCTCGCGATCGAAGTAGCTGTTGGAGACGGCGAAGAATGCGCCGTTTTTGCAGAATCTCTTCTTCCGGGAGCCATCGATACGGACGTTCGGTGAAATAGCCTACCTGCATGATGAGAACTCGCTTCGTGACCGTCTCGGCTTATGCAGCCAGAAATTTGCGTACGACGCGATCGAACTCCGCCGGATTTTCGATCTCGGGACGATGACCGCGCCATCGATCAGCGCGACCTGCGCGCCTCGAATCGCCTTCGTGTACGCGTCGATACATCCGCGCGGCACGACATCGATCGCGCGTGCCCCACACCAGCAGCGTCGGCGTTTTCACCCCGCGCAGCAGATGCGGCAGGCTGGGATTGTGCATGAACGGCTCCCATCCGATGCGAGCGGTCTCGGCGCGCGCGTCCTCGAAGGCCTCGAACTGCTCGGGCGTCATCTCGCCGCCGTAGAGCTTGGTGAACTCCGGCGTCTTGGCCGGATCGGCGACGGTCGCGAGCAGATGAGTGCGGATCGTGACCGCGAAGATGTCGCAGATCTCGCCGTGCTCGGCTTTGATTCCCATCGGCGCGACCAGCACCATCCGTCGAGAAAATCCGCGGGTCGGCGGCCAGCCATCTCCGCGGCGATGAATCCGCCGGCCGAGAAACCGATCACGTCGATCGGCTCGAGTTTCATCTCGCGCACGCACCTGCGAGTAGAAGCCCGCCAGGTCGCGATAGTTGCGGATCCAATCGATGCGTTCGGTGTCTTGCCGTAGCCGGGCTGCAGCGGAATCAGCAGCGTGCGTTCTGACGCCAGACGTCTCGTTCCAGGTCATCCAGCCCGGGTAACCGAGCTCGTCGTGAAGGATGAGCAGCGGCTTTCCGGAGCCGCCGCGAATCACGGCGATTTCGGCGCCCGCCGCGCGGGCGATGTTCTCGGTCGGGGTCGTCACGATCTCCTCCTCGGGCTCGTTCGTGCCATGCTGCAATCCTTCATCGCGATTGCAGCCGCATGTCGGCGGATATTTGCCTGACGCGGCGGACGCGGCCTACGGATGCCCGGGTATGTCTAACTGCTAATAGAATCTTTCGCAGGAGTCGCTCGCTACTGTCAAATGCGTCATGCTTGCGGGCGGCCAATTACGGGGCCAATTACGATGACTCGCGCGAAACACTTCGAACTCTATACTACGGAACCTTTGCGCCATTTCCGAGCAAGAACCAACGCTCGAAAAGGGTCAAAGCCGTGCGTGTTCACAACCACCCTCTGCACGATCGTCGCGATCGCGGCGCTGGCGGCCCTGACCCTTGACGCCGTGGGATGCGGCGCTGATTCGTCGCCGTCGCAGCGCCAACCCGTCGCACCATCGCCGACGGGTTCGCCAATGACAGCCAGCCCAAGCGCGACGCCCACACCCCCCGGGTCGGCCGACTCGATTAACGTGCTCTACTCCTTCGACGGCACGCACGGCGCCGATCCCAAGGGATCGCTGGTGTTGGGCGAGCTTGCGGGCAAGCCGACTCTGTTCGGGCGCACCGCGTTCGGCGGTCCCGGATCGACGCCGAGCGATCCGGCCAGCGCTCCCGGCGGCGGCGTCATTTTCAGCTTGCCCACCAGCGGTGGCGCGCTTTCCGGAGAGTTCGACTTTCCGGGCGGCGACGACGGCTATCAGCCGCATCACGACGCTATGGTGCTGCTGGGATCGACGCTGTGGGGCGCGGCTTGTTTTCCTGGACGATCAGCGAAAGCGGATCGGGCAACGGCGCGGTATATTCGATCGACTCGGCCAACCTCGCTTCGACCTACGCCCCGGCGCATCAGTTCGCCGGCGCTCCGGATGACGGCGCCAATTCGCACAGCTCCTTCGGCGTCGGCTCCGACGGCGTGACGCTATACGGCACGACCGCGGCTGGCGCAACGGCATCGGGGACGATCTATTGTTACAACACCGCCAACGATCCGT
The DNA here is from genome assembly GCA_963788715.1 of uncultured Solirubrobacterales bacterium. Taxonomy (GTDB): domain Bacteria; phylum Actinomycetota; class Thermoleophilia; order Solirubrobacterales; family Solirubrobacteraceae; genus Palsa-744. The sequence continues at coordinate 16,337 of CAWBID010000029.1, read as the reverse complement.
CGTCGTCGTGCTACGACTCCGTCAAACATGTTCCCTATCGTGGTGCTCTTTTCGTTCCAGAACGGAACGGGCACGCCGTCCGGATGCTCGAACTGCACGGGCTCCACGCCGCATGGCCGCCCGGTCGTCGTCAATATCGGAACCGTGGCAACCCCGATCGACGTACTGCTCGGGATGACCTGCCAGGGCGGCTATACGAGCGGCGGCAACTCCAAGGGCAACGGCGCGATCTACGCTTACACGCCGTCGGCCAATGCGTATACGGTGCTTCACCTTTTCGGGGGGCTCTACCACCGACGGTGGCAGCCAGCCGATCGACAACCTGACGCCAAGCGCCGATGGCGTGACATTGTACGGGATGACGCAGACGGGCGGCACCAACGATGATCACAACAATCAAATCGCGATAAGCTTTGGCACGGTTTTCTCGATCTTGGCCGCGCCATAGCTTTTAACTGCCAATAGAATATTTCGCGGGACTCGCTCACTACCGTCAAATGCGCCATGCTTGCGATAGGGCGCCCACGATGTTAGGCCCTTTTAAAATTGAGAGAGGGATATCATGAGCGGTTACACGATCATCGACGCCGATACCCACGTGACCGAAACGCCTGACCTGTGGACCAGCCGCGCGCCCGCCAGGCATGCGCGACCGCGTGCCGCATGTGGTGACCGGCTCCGATGGGACCCAGCGATGGGTGGTGGGAACGGGACGGCCCCTGGCGAACGTCGGCATGACTGCGACCGCCGGCGTGGGAAGTTTCAAGCATCCGCCCAAGAACTACGAAGAGATGCATCCGGGAGCATACGACGCCAACGCGCGCCTGAAGTACATGGACGAGATGGGCATCTGGGCGATGGTCATGTATCCGAACGTCGGCGGCTTCGGCGCGCAGCAGTTCCTGAAGCTGAACGATCCTGAGCTGATGCTCACCTGCGTGCAGATCTACAACGATTGGCAGACCGAATGGGCGTCCGCCGACTCGCGCCGCCTGCTGCCCATCACCTCGATTCCGTTCTGGGATGTCGAGGCCGCGGTGAAGGAAATTCGCCGCTGCGCCGCTATGGGCCACAAAGGGATTCTCTTCACCGGAGAGCCGCAGTACTACGGTAAGCCGCTGCTGGGCGACGCGCATTGGAATCCGCTGTGGGAAGTGGCGGTCGAGCTGGACCTGCCGATCAGCTTCCACATCGGCTCGGGCGACATGGCCGAAGGCCTGCTGAAAAATCGGGTCGCGACCTACGGCAAGATGGCGGCGTTCGCGGAACTCGCGGTGGATATCTTCCTGCGCAACGGCCTTCAACTGAACGACCTGCTGATGTCCGGAGTGCTGGCGCGCCATCCGCACATCAAGTTCGTCTCGGTGGAAAGCGGCATCGGCTGGATTCCCTTCGTGCTCGAAGCGATGGACTATCAGTTCCAGGGCAATAGCGTGGCGGAAGAGCATCCGGAATTCGATCTGCTGCCGTCTGAGTACTTCGCGCGCAACGTCTATGCCTGTTACTGGTTTGAGCAGACCGCGCCGCGCCGCCTGATCGACAAGATTGGCGTCGACAACATCCTCTTCGAGACCGACTTTCCGCATCCCACCTCGCTCTACGGCGACGAAGTGCATGCTCGCATCAAGGGCGGTCTCTCCGACTGTGAAGAATCGGTGCGGCGCAAGATCCTGTGGGCGAACTCGGAGAAGCTCTACAAGGTCACGCCGCCTTCCGCGGCCGACGAGGCGAAGCGCGTCGCAGCCGGCGCGTGAGGCGGCGTAGCGCGCGCGGCTCACGAGACCTTGAGGTAGCGGCGAATGTGCAGGAATATCAAAATTCTTTTCAACTTCGATCCGCCGGTCACTCCCGAAGAGGTTCGCGCGGCTTCGCTTCAGTTCGTCAGAAAAATCAGCGGCTTTAACAAACCGTCGAAGGCAAACGAAGCGTCGTTTTTTGCCGCCGTCGATGAAATAGCCGGAATCTCGAGCCGGCTTCTGCGCTCGCTCGAAACCACTGCACCGTCGAGGAGCCGCGCAGAAGAGGCCGCAAAAGCGAAATCTCGCGCGGCCGAAAGATTCGGCGCCTGAAGCACTTGTGAACAGAAAGTCAGGCGGCAGATTTGCGCGCCGACGGTCGAACGTCTTAGCGGATGCCGTAGCGGCCCGGAGAAAGAATTCCATTAGGGTCGAGCGCCTGCTTGATGGCGGCGCATACCTCGGGGAAAGTATCCAGCCGCCCCATCGATTCTTCCTGGAAATCGAGTGCCGCGCGCGAAGTCGGATATCCCGTCTCCCCGTAGGCGTCTACCAGCGCCCGGTAGCAGGCGATGACGCGCTGACGCTCCTCGGGGTCCGTGCGGTCAAACAGCATGATGTGCAGCGCGCGGCTCATCCGAGGGCCGCACACATATTCGGTGACAAATTCCAGACCGTGCTCGCGCAGGATGCGGCGCGACAGCGCCTGCTGCTGATTGGCGATCGTGCCGATCATCGGCATCGGCGGTAAAAACCAGGTGCTCCCGCCGCCGGGGCGCCAGTTGAGCAAGCCCAGTTCCCTGCGCGTGGGCCGGCCGGTGAAGGTATCGATATGGATTTGCAGGATCGGATTGCCACTCGCCTCTTCGTGCGAGATGTAGCGCGCTTTCCCTGATTTGCCGAAATGTCCCTTCATCCGCTCGACCAGCGCGAGAACAGCCTCGTCAGACGCGCCGTAAAATGCGCCGGAGACGCACCAGGCGCCGACGCCATATTCGCGTTGCAACTCGCGGCGGACCTCGTCCGGAAGCGGAGTATGACCGCCGGTCCGCTCGAAGGGGTACGTCGCCTCCGTCCCTAACGCGTAGAGGTCGCTTGTCACCTTGATCAACGAGGGGACGACGTTGTTGAGTTTGAGCGGCCGGACCAGGTCGATAATCTCGCCGAAATCTTCATCGTGCGGAAACATGAAGAAAAAGGCGCGGATCGCCGGCGGACGTGGCATCAGCCACACGCCGAGCCGGGTGACGATGCCGAAGTTCGATTGCAGGAACAGGCCGTCGAGAAACGGTCCGTAGCCGTATTTGGCGATGTGCCAAGTGCGCGAGCCGGGAAACGCGCCATCACCTGTGCGCAAGATGCGCCCGTCGCCCAACACCACTTCCATTCCGCAACTCATGCCGAAGTGATCGAAGTACGGAGTGTAGCCGGCGCCTTTGTCGAGAGTGTTCCCGACAATACCGCCTTCGGGCGGGCCCGAGGTCGTGTCCATCATAAGCGTATGGCCGCGCGCGCCGAGCTCGTCGTACATCTGTTGGTAGGTCACGCCGGGCTCGATCGCTGCGAAACACAGCGTCTCGTCGATTTCCAGGATGCGATTCATCCGCGCGCCGAGGTCGACGATAATCTGCCCGGGCCGGATGGGGCTGCGGAGGCCCATGCCACGGTTCTCGCCCGTGCTGAAGCTGTAAAGCGGGACGCGGCTTTCGTTCGCGATGCGAACAATCGTTTGCACATCCGCGGTGGAAGCCGGATACACCACGGCCGCCGGGCGACGATCTCCACCCGGCAATAGATTGCGGCTGTAGCGCTCGATCGTCGCTTCCGAGGTGTCGACGGCGTTGCTGCCGAGCCGTCGCCGCAGCGCGTCAAAAACAGAATCTGGCACCTGGGTCATCGTCGATCTCTACCGCGTCATTGTGCTCGAGGTTAAGTTCGCGTTGAACGTCTTGCCTATCTCCATCAGCGGGCGTTGGCACGATGAATCAGTCCATTCAGCCGAATACTTCGATCGAGCACCGATCGCGCGCCGTCCGCTCCTACGACCGGGAGACCTGCCGGTTGCAAGAGCCCAAGCTGCACCAGCACCGAGGCCTGATCCCAATACAGGTGCTCGTGCGCCATCTTGTCGCCTTCGAACTGCACGACTATCAGCATCGCCACTTCGGCCCGCTTTCCGGTGGGCGGGACGCCAGGCAGCATCCAGTCCATCGGGATGGTGTGGGTAAACCGGAAGACCATCTCTTCGACCAGCCTGCCTTGGCCGATGGTGCGCGATACCGGCACCATCTCCGTATCTGGCGGAATCTGGGGCAGGAAGTACTTGGCATAAAACTCGTGCAGCTCTTCCCTGCCGTCGCCGCCGATCATTACCGGCACCTGGTTGACGAGCGGATTCGGCGCCATCGTGGCGATCGCCTCATCGGCGCTATGCAGGCTGAATTCTGTTCGCAGATGCTCTTCCCAAAGGTCGTTGAGTCTCTGCTCCTCGGCTGTCAGCGTTGGTTTCTGCGACATAGCCATCCTTCCTTGTGAGAGCCTTGTGAGTGCGAATTTATTTCGATCAACACCGTCACCGTTTATCGCTAATTCATCGCTGAACCTAACGACAGCCGCAAAACGGGTGAAGGATCACGCAGCAAACACTGACTTCCACGCGCGAGCTTTCATCTCGCTGAACCGCGCGCGTAACAATTATTCCGCCGCGATGAGGGGGAGCATCCAGTCGACCGAGGATCCGATTTTCGCCGCGACCAGCCCTCAGCGCGTATGGACATGGACTCGATGGCGGAGCAGAAGGGATTTGAAGCCTCGACCCCCATGTCATAAGGCTCGGCCGGGGTGGGAGTAACTAGCGCAGCTCAAAACCTTGATATCCCTTAGCAGCAACGTCTCTGAAGATCTGACGATAGAGCGGCACGCCACCAGCAAATAGGAGGAAGCGACCGCGCACGTTCTCGGGATTAGTGCTACCGAAGAACCATGAATCCTGCATTTCATTGATTAACAGTCCTTTAGCCGACTCATAGCAGCGCTTGGTCCATGCGTCTTCGGCTTCGGGGGTTGCAGTCATGGTCTCGAAGCCGTTCTCGCGCATATAGCGGATACAATCGACGATCCACTCGACGTTGGTCTCGACGCAGCGGGGGATATTGCAAAATACCGCCGGGTTGTGGGGACCCATGATGGCCCAAAGGTTTGGAAAGCCTGAGAATTGAACGCCGAGATTGGTTCTTGGCCCGTCGGACCAATGCTCTTGCAGCGATCGGCCGTGTTGGCCGCGAATATCCATACGCAGGAGCTCGCCGGTTACGCTGTGAAAGCCGGTGGCATAAATAATCACGTCGAGTTCGTGTATCTCGTTACCGGTTTCGATTCCGTTGCGGGTGATCCTATTGATCGGCGTTTCACGCAAATCAACCAGTCTGACATTGCTTCGATTGAACGTCTCGTAGTAATTCTTCTCTCCGGGACATCGCTTCGTACCAAACGTGTGCTTCGGAATCAGCTTTTCAGCGATCCTGGAGTCGGTAACGCGTTCGCGAATCTTGGCGGCAGAGAAACTCGGCAACCTCATTCGCTGCGTCCTGTGACATAAAGGAGTCCCCGTAATTACCCAGCCACAACGCGAAACCGCCGCGGTCGTACAATTCCTGATAGCGGGCCAGGCGCTGCTCTTTCGGCACGTCCATCGCAGCTCGCGGATCCGGTTCGTGAATGAAGCCGGCCCAGGTCCGTTTGCACAGGGCGAAAATTTCATGTGCTTTTTCTTTGAGTGCCTGTTGTTCCTCCGCGGTAATCGGTCGGTTGCGGAGTGGAGTGCACCAATTCGCCGTGCGCTGAAAAACCGTTAGCTGCTCACAATCGGGGGCAATCGTCTGAATGATCTGGACCGCAGTCGGGCCGGTCCCGATGATGCCGACACGTTTGCCGGTAAAGTCGACCGGCTCTTTCGGCCAGCGTGCAGTGTGAAGTGAGAGGCCTGCGAACTCTTCAACCCCTTCATAGTCCGGAAACTGATGCGCCGAAAGCAGCCCGGTGGCGCAGATGACGTAGCGCGCACGCGCACGCACACCATTGCGGATCTCAATCTCCCACAGCTTCTCAGCTTCGTCGTAGCTGACGAGTCGCAACACGGGCGTTACACTCGATGTCGCGTTTGAGATCGAATTTGTCCGCCACAAAATGCAAATATCGTTCGATTTCCGGCTGGGCCGAGAAATGCTCGCTCCAATTCCACTCGTCTAGTAGTTCCTGAGAGAAAGAGTATTGGTAGGAATAGCTTTCAGAGTCGAAACGGGCTCCCGGATAGCGATTCCAGTACCAGGTGCCGCCGATGTCGCTGCCCGCCTCGAACACCCGTACCGACAAGCCGAGCTCGCGTAGTTTATAGAGAGCGTACAGGCCAGATACTCCCGCACCGATTACGATAGCATCATAGTGCCGCGTCATGATCATAATCCTCTGTGGTCAGCAGTCCTTTTGCATTTCAACTGAGCAATTGTCGGATGTTGTGGGTCGGAAGACCATGACAGTCGGTTTCTCCGAAAAGTCTCGCTTGCATACGGTTTACATTGCGGATTCATAGCACCCGGCTAACTTCCGATGCCGCGGCCAGTTCGATGTCGCTATACTCGCAACGCCCTTGGCCGTGCTGGAAAATGCTGGCGGCGATTAGCCAGACGCCGACTATTCGGGCAGGAGGAGGACCGATCGCATTTTGATAATCCCGCCAGACGTCGCGCTCTTCGTTGATCCATCGGCCGAGGCCCTCGTGGCCCGAACGGATCACAATATGAGTCTCGCGCTGGCTCCACGAAGCTATGGGGCATCGAAAGCTGCGTTCGGGTTCGAGCGCCGCGCTCCATAGATAGGTAAGGTCTTGGCCGTTATCGAACTCGACCGCCAAGCTCAGGTAATCGTGGGTAGTTAGAGAATCTTCGGCCCGGACTGACGGCAGGCTTTCAACTTTCCATGACCATCGCACCCGGGTATCGGGCGCGAACGGCGCTTCCAGGGACTTTTGCAAAATCATCGCATCGTTGTTGCATTGGCAGCGAATTACGGCGGCCCCCGGTATATCGACTCGGCTAAAGACTCCGGCATCGCCAAGCGACGGCAGGTATTTCCAACCCTCAGGAATGACGACGGGGTTGCGCAGGCGTTGAAGTTCCTCCTCAGCCAAGCGCGCTGCGGGACCGGGGCGCTGCGCTAACTCGCTCAATCCTTGCGCGGGATCTGCGCGCCAACGGACGACGAGGACCGCGAATCCGCCGGCGGCCGACTCTTCTAATACGGCGGTGTTGGCCATCCGCCCATACGCATCCACCCATTGCCCGGGAAAGACGTTGCTGAGATAAAGGCGCCCTGAATGACCCGCGGCGAAAGTGAATGAACCTTTGGGAGTCCTAAACATCTTTGCACGTTCGCCGATCCGCAGCCAAAGCGCAAAGTACGGTTCAACCCAGGCCTGAGGATGTTTCTTGATCCACGCCCGTCCTGCGCAAAAAACGCTTAACCGATCGCCGTGCGAAACTTCGATTCCGGTGTCCGTCCAAGGCGGCCGATCGGCCGCTACATAGACGAACCAATATCGGTCGATCGAATCCTGATAAGGTGGAATATTGCCCCGCCCTTCAAGCAACGAAGCGAACTCATTTTCAAAACGGCGAGCGTCTGATGAAATCGAGTCCATTATTACCAAGCTTCCCTAGCTAGCTTTATCTTTTATTTCGGCCGAGCTTCTGAGGCAACGCGCTGTTTCAGCACTCTACGAAGTTCCCTCACATTGTCGGATCGGCTTCCGTTACGCCGAGAGCCATTACTGCAAGCATGTTTCGGGCCGTGCTCAAGCTCGCGGCGGCACCCTCGAAGATTCTCGATATTCGCGCCGCAATTGTCCACCATTGGCGCGTATCAGCCCAAAGATTTCGCCGCCTTCGGTTGGTTCCATGCCTGAAATCCTGCGGCTGAGCATAGTGTGTGTGGCGAATGGCTGATTTTCGCACAAATCAGCAATTCGTCACACCCAGGTATCCATTCGCCTTCGGCACACCCGCTGGCCACCCACGCCTCGTACGGTCGCCATCGACCGTCACCATCGAGGTGAAGGTAAATAACGCTCTGGCAGTAGCGGCACTTTTTGAGAAATCCGCGCGAATCTCTCGCCCACGCCATATAGTTATCAACCGCAAGTCGTCTGCTCTCGATACGGGACCTCCGAAAAACGATGATCGGGTGAGGGAGGTTTCTTGCTCCTTCATCCTTAATTCAGCTCTGGGCCGCCGGATCGTTCAGGGCGTCAGCGATGGTGCCGGTGTCCGCCTGATCGGAAGGATCTGGCTGCTGATACGGCTTGCGCGCAAACATCGGAAGTGCTCAAACTCAGCACCGAAGAATTGTTCCGTTCGGAACATTGGGCTCTTGAAAGGAGCGTGTGATGATGACGCTGAAGCGTCGATGCCCGTCGTCGCTGCTTAGCTGCTGGCTTGGTTGCTGCCTCGTAGCGGTCTTATGGACAAGTGGCCATTCGTTCTCGGTCGCTTGGGCACAGGAGGAAGCTCCGCAAGAGGCTGCGCCGCCGGACACGGCCGCGGCTCCGGAAGCACCCGAAGCGCCGGCTCCGCTTTCAAGTGACGAACTCGACCAGTTGGTAGCGCCGATTGCGCTATATCCGGACGCGCTGGTCGCACAAATCCTGGCCGGTTCGACCTATCCAACCGAGGTCGTCGAAGCAGCTCGCTGGCAAAGCGCAAACCCCGGCCTTCGCGGGGATGACCTGGCGGCGGCCGTCGACAGCACGGATTGGGACCCGAGCATCAAGGCGTTGACCCAGTTTCCATCGGTGTTGGCGAACATGAACAACAACCTCTCGTGGACCTCCGCGCTTGGCCAGGCCTACTACTATCAGCCCGAAGACGTCCTAAGCGCGGTTCAAGTGATGCGCCGAAGAGCGCTCGCCGCCAGGACACTGGTGAACACGCGCCAACAACGGTACGTCGATCAGGATGACATGATCATGATCGAACCAGTCAATCCCGATGAGGTTTATGTTCCACAGTATAATCCTGGTGTCATCTACGGCGCCCCGGAGCCGGTATATCCCGGATACTCAACCGGAGAGATGATCGGCGCCGGAGCACTGGCGTTCGGTGCCGGGGTGGCGGTGGGTATGCTCGCGAGCCGGGATTGGGGATGGCATCGCTGGAATACCGACTGGCACCACCATGATGTGGTTTATCAAAATAATGTGTACGTTTCGAATTCCAACACTTTTTCCTCTGCCGGTGGTTATGGAGGAGGGGGTCGCGGAGGTAACTTCAATCGTCCCGGTGGAAACAACCGTCAGGGCGGGTACAACGCCCCCGCCCCAGGCCGTCCCCAGAGAGGCGGAGGAGCAGGCTACAGACCCGGCGCGCCGGCGAATCGTCCAGCCAATGCGAATCCACAGACGGCGAACCGCGCTCCGCGCGAGATGGGCGCTCCAGCCGCCGCGGGCCATCCATCGGGGGGCGCGGGAGCAGGTTACAGACCCGGCACGTCAGGGAATCGTCCGGCCAATGCGAATCCACAGACGGCGAACCGCGGTCCAGGTGAGATGGGCGCTCCAGCCGCCGCAGGCCATCCATCGGGGGGCGCCGGAGCAGGCTACAGGCCGGGCGCACCGGCGAATCGTCCTGCTAATGCAAATCCACAGGTGACAAGCCGCGGTCCGCGCGAGATGGGCGCTCCAGCCGCCGCGCCTCCTCCGGGGGCTGGCGCCAGACCAGCCTACAAACCCAGCGCGGCGCCGCCAGTTGTGCGCAATAACCCCAGGCCGCAGGCCAGCCAACCCAGTCCGTACCGAGGGTTTGCCAAGACTCCGGCTACAGGTCTAAACAAAACCGCATTTGCCAGGATCGCTCCGGGTGGCGAGGCTATAGCCGCCAGCGCCCGCGGTCGGGCGAGCTTGGGCCATGCGCCCGCGCCGCCTCGTCCGGCGCCACCCGTCCACGCCGCCGCGCGACCCGCGCCGGCTCCACATCCGGCCGCGCCCCCACATCCCGCCGCGCGCCCCACATCCCGCCCGGCACTCCACATCCGGCCGCGCCGGCCCCACATCCAGCTGCACCGGCCGCACCTGCGCCCCATAAGCATTGAACAGAGCAAGGACCTGCCAGGACCTGAAGGAGAGACTGCGCAAAGCTCCCCGGCGGATGCCAGGACCTTACCAATCGAGGAAAGAGCAGTGCTTCACACGAAAGACTACAAGCGAGAAAGCGGCGGTGGCTGGCTAAACCTAAAGGTTTTACTCATCGGCTTGACAGTTGGCGCATTTGGAGCATCGTGGCCCATCTTCGCACAGGAGTCAGGCCAGAAGACCTTCAACTCGCCCACCGCCGCGGCCGATGCGCTGGCCGCGGCCGCACAAAAACATGATAAGCAGGAAATGTTGGCGATTTTAGGTCACTCTGGCGAGGAATTGATTTATTCCGGCGACCGGGTTGCCGACAAGGCAAACAACGATCGCTTCGTCGAGAAATACCATGAGATGCATCGGTTCGTCGCCACCGGCTCGGGACGAATGATCTTATACATAGGCGCGGAAAACTGGCCGGTTGCAATCCCGCTAAAGAAGGGCGGGACCAAATGGTATTTCGATACATCTTATGGCAAGCAGGAAGTACTATACCGCCGGATTGGTTCCAATGAACTGAATGTGATCAAGGTCTGCCAGGAAATAGTCAGTGGCGAGCGGGAATACTACGCCGCTTCTCACGACGGCGACTCAGTGCATCAATACGCTGAGAAATTCAGAAGCACTCCCGGAAAGCAGGACGGTCTATACTGGGAGGTCAAATCAGGCGAGCCGGAAAGTCCGCTGGGTCCACTGGTAGCCGAAGCCGCCAGCGAAGGCTATGCACATCACGCTCATCATGCCGCGGGAAAACCTCATCCTTTCCACGGCTACGTTTACCGGCTGTTGACCAAGCAAGGGGCCGCAGCGCATGGGGGCGCTAAAGACTACATCGTCGATGGCAAGATGACGCGCGGATTCGCTCTGATTGCTTATCCGGTCCGCTATCGCGACTCCGGAGTGATGACCTTCGTGGTTAATCAAGACGGCCAGATTTATCAGAAGGACTTAGGTCCGCGAACTGGTCAAGTCGCTTCCGAGATGGCGGAATATAATCCCGACGACACCTGGCAACCGGTCGAAGGAACCGACAATTCCCGTTTTTCGCACGGCTTGTGACCGCCGGTCGACGTTGTCTTCTGCGGCCCCCTCGAGCAGGCGGCGGGTGGAGGGTCTGAGGCCGCCGAGAACTCTTTCCTGCAGCCGGTAGGCGACGGCTTGAGGCAAAAGAGCCCGACCGATGTGGATCGGCGCTTCGGTGCGGTAGAGCACCCGCCAGCGTTGTTTGAGGGCGGTGAGGTCGAGCCCGCGGAGCTCCGCGAGTTCGTCCGCCAGGCTTCTAGTTCCCAACCGTGTTGGGTTGCTGCGTTTCATGTCCGCCCGCTCCTTCGCCGGGCAGACATAGACATCGCTCTGGTCGGAATCGGAAGCCAGTCGTTCTCCGGTCCGGTTCAGCCATGCCGTTGAATGGTCACGGAGAACCGAAACTAGCAGGAAGTGGCCGCTTTCGCCCGAAACGAGCGGGACCGGCGGTTCGAATCCATCTCGCTCCGCCAACGAGTCCCTACCTCTAGAGATTCCCTTACAAAGAGCCGAATCGTACGCGGCCGATTTCTCTGTTGGCGAGGAGGCGGTTCCATCCATTTGCGGCGCGCAATGGGTTCAATCCGAACAAACGCGTGGGCAATGATATGCGGGAAGTGCTCGAACCTGCGCGGACTATCAACGCCTACAGCTTCTTCTTGCGCGGTCCAAAGGAGGGGCTCGCACCAGCATCCCAGGCGATTTGCAGACGCAAGTTCGAAAACGGTCACTCGTACCGGAGCGCTTCGATGGGATCGAGCATCGAGGCCTTGCGCGCCGGATACCATCCGAAAAACAGGCCAACTGCCGCCGCGAAGGCAAACCCGCCGATCACCGCCGTCGGTGAAATGAGTGTCGGCCAGCCTGCCAGTGCGGACAGTACTTTCGACGCGACTATTCCGAGGGCCGTGCCCGCCAGTCCGCCCACGATGCTGAGCAGCGCGGACTCCACCAGGAACTGGAGAAGTATCTGCAAACGGCGCGCTCCGATCGCCATGCGGATTCCGATCTCCCGCGTCCGCTCAGTAACCGAGACCAGCATGATGTTCATGATTCCGATCCCGCCGACGAGTAACGATATCGACGCTACCGCTGCGAGGAGCAGCGTCATGACCTCGCTAGCGCTTTCTGAAGCTTGTGCGATTTCGCTCAGACTGCGAACGGTGAAGTCGTCGTCCTGACCGAGGCCGATGTGATGACGCCGATGTAACAACTGCTGGACCTGTGTTTGCGCCGAATCGACTTCCTGGGCCGCGCGCGCTTTGATCAGAATCAAGTTCACCACGCCTGAGATCTTTGGCGGGCCGCCGAATGGATTCATCCGCGTAAGGCTTCCTTGATAGACCGGGCTGGTGGCACTGGTGCTCGGCGCACCGATGTAGGGGTTGAGAACAGGATTGGTCGATCCGGTGGAGCTCGCGGGAATGCTCGCCGTCACCTGCGATGTTCCCAGGACCTTTCGCTCCGCGGTATTGAAGGGAATCATCACGACGTCGTCCTGATCCTGGCCGTAGTTGGATTGGCCCTTGACGCCGAGTACACCGATCACGCGCAGGGGAAAATTCTTCACCCGGATGATCGTGCCGATCGGATCCTCACCCGGGCTGAAAAGATTGTTCACCACCGTCCTTCCAAGCAGGCACACTGGCGCAGCGCTACGCTCCTCGTCGTCGGTAAACGCGCGGCCATCGGCCACCGGCCAATCGCGAATCATGAGGTAAGCGGGAGTGGTGCCATTGATGCTGGTGCTCCAGTTCTGATGTGCGTACACAACCTGCGCCACCTGGCGGTCGGTATAGCTGGTTGCGGCGACGGCGCTTACCTCCTTCCGAATCGCCTCGCCGTCTGCAACGGTCAGGGTCGAGAGACTGCCGGACCCTGCACGAACTCCGTTGGAAGTGGTGGCGCCGGGCAGCACCACCAGCAGATTAGTGCCGAGACTCTGGATTTGCTGCTGCACCGAATAGCGCGCGCCATCACCTACCGCGACCATCGCGATCACCGCAGCGACTCCGATGAAAATGCCGAGCATGGTCAGAGCGGCGCGGGTCTTGTTGCGCCTAAGCGCTCGCGCCGCGGCACTCAGCGCCATGGTGCCGAATCTACGTGCGCGGGTCCGCCCGGCACTGGCAGTCGCCGGCGTCGGAGTTGCCGGCTTTGCCGTGGCAAGCGCTCTTTTGGCCGACTTTGCTTCGGTGCGAGCCTTTCGAACGTCGGAGATAATCGCGCCATCGCGGAAGGTCACCACGCGGTCGGTATAGGCGGCGACGTCCGGATCGTGGGTCACCACCAGCACCGTGAGCCCCTGCTCACGGTTAAGCCGACTGATGATCTCCATGATCTCGGCGGAGTTCTTCGAGTCCAGATTTCCGGTGGGCTCGTCGGCCAGCAAAATCGCCGGCCGGTTGATCAGCGCGCGCGCTATCGCAACGCGTTGTTGTTGCCCGCCGGAGAGTTGATTCGGTTTGTTGTTTTCGCGCCCCTGGAGCCCGAGCATTTCGAGCAGTCGCTCAGCGCGTTGCGCGCCATCGCCGGTCTGCTCGGCGTAAAAGAGTGGCAACTCGACGTTCTCGAGCGCGCTGGTTCGCGAAAGCAGGTTGAAGGTTTGAAAGATGAAGCCAATTCGACTGCTGCGGATCGCCGCCAGCTCTTCCTCCCGTAGCGAGGCGACGTCGACCCCTTCCAGCTTGTAGCGGCCACTGCTGGGACGATCGAGGCATCCGATGATGTTCATCAGAGTCGACTTGCCCGAACCGGACGCGCCCATGATCGCAATGAACTCGCCGCGCTCGACGCAAAGTGAGACGTTCTGCAATACGCGCACATCGACCTCACCCATCCGGTAGGTCTTGTTCAACCCTTCAATCTGGATGACCGCCGGCATCGTGGATGCTCAATGCGCGAAGCGGAGCGTGGATGAAGACGCCGGCGGCGCCGCGGTGCTCGTGTCGCCCGGACGCGACTGGGCGGTTACGACCGATTCACCCGGCCTGAGATCGCCGCTCACGACTTCGACATAGTGCCCATCGTCGAGTCCGGCTACGATCGATACCGGCCTGATAACGCTGCCATCCGCGACCCAGACTCGCCGCTCGTGAGAACCCGCTGGAGAGGTGGGCACCGGGGAGGTCGCCGATAAAGACATGAGCGAGAGAGACGTGGGCGAGAATCGCAACGCCTGGATTGGAACACGAAGGACATCATTCCTACGCGCGGTCGTGATAGTCACATTTGCGGTCATGCCGGGTTTGAGGAGGAATTCAGGATTGGGCACGTTTACCACGACGTCGTAGGTTGTGACGTTCTGCACGCTGATTGGTACCTGGCGGACCTGTCCAAGAGTGCCCTCGAACACCCGATCCGGGAACGCGTCAACGCCGAATTCGGCGGTCTCTCCCTCCCGCACGTTGCCGATATCAGACTCACTCACGTTGGTATCGACCTGCATTTGCGTCAGGTCTTTCGCGATCAGAAACAGCGTCGGAGTCTGAAAGCTGGCAGCAACCGTCTGTCCAACATCGACATTGCGCGAGACTACAGTACCGTCGACCGGCGAAATGATGTTGGTGTAATCGAGATTGACCTGCGCCTCCTCCAGGCTAGCTTCCTGCTGCTTGACCGTCGAGCGGTCCAGCGCGACTGCTGATACGGCCTGTTGAAATGCGCTGCGTGCGTTGTCGAGTGTGTCTTGCGAGATCACATTTTCGGCGTGCAACCTGGCGTCACGCTCGAAGGTCAGCTTCTTATAGGCGAGATCAGCCTGGTCTTTGCCGAGCTGGGCTTGGGCATTGCCGAGCGCAGCCTCCGCCTGATGCACTTTGACGGTGAACGGGCGCGGGTCGATTTTCGCGATCAGCTGTCCTGCTTTGACCGGCGAGTTGAAATCCGCGTAGATGGCAATAATCGGGCCGGAATCGTAGGTGCCGACTTGCACGACGATCACGGGATTGACCGTGCCGGTCGCCGTAACCGAGCGGATCACTGACCCGCGGTCTACCTGCGCTGTGACATATCGAGGCTCCTGTCGGCGCTCGGTCATCCACCACAGGGCAACCCCTGCCGTGATCAGCAACGCGGCGGCAATCGGCCACAGGCGTTTGACAAGCGGCACATTCATGTTCCGAGGATAGAGCATTGGGCGTGCCACAGAAGATTAAAAAGGACTTGAGATCCGGAGAGCTGATGCCGTGTATCCGATCGCAGCACCGGCGTGGCTTTGGCTCCGTTCGAGTCAGCATTCGGGCTCGCTCATCTCATGGCACGCGCGGATTGATACTGCATTTGGAAGGCGATGAAGATAACGTAGGCCACGATGACGAGTCCTAATAGCCATCTGGCGATGGGCGCCGCCTTGCTCACGAACATCGAGGCGGCATGATGCTTTCTCACGGACCAATTCTGAAAAGCGGAAAGGCCGAGCAGAAAAATTATCAGCAAGGCGATCGCAGATAGCAGCCCTGCATTGAGGAGCACCACCGACATGATTACCTCCGCGCATGACAGCCACGCCGCGCTGTCGACCGCAAGCCTTCGAATCAGGGATTCGTCGGCGTCCGTAATCGTCTTCGATTCTTAGACGCGGCGGCCGAGGGCGGAAAGCGCTCTCTGAATTGTCGGGAAAAGCCTACGCTGCTCGTCGTCGATCGCGTCGTCCAAATAGACCGCGAGTCCAGTCAATGCCCGTCCGGCATCACGCGTGAGCGCGTCGGTCAGGAAATCTTTATCGGTGTTGGCGATTGCGCCCATCAGTCTTCGCAACCTGTGATGGCATTCGTGAACCTTCAGTCCGGCCTCGGGTGAAAGACCGCCGTGCCGGTCGAGCCACGGCAGCAACCCGGAGTCTTCGGCTTCGAGGTGATGCGAAAGGATCGGCTCGATTGTGGCCCAAATCCGTGCGGCATCGCGCCTGAGCTCGCGAGATTGCGGATTACTCGCAAGTCGCAGGCCGGCGAGCGCCGCATCAAGCAGGTAGGATCTTAAATCAGAATTTTCGCTATTGAGTTCGTTGGCAAGACGGCGGATTCCCGCACCGATGCGGTTGGCGTCGTTGACGGTCGATTCTTCCGCGTCCATTGCAGATATCTCCCGCGCTGAATGTATCGATGAGTCCTTGGCATTCTCTGCCTGCAGAAATGATTGCAGCACGTGACCGAATCGCTCTAGCGAGAGTGGCTTCGAAACGTAGTATTGGGCGCCGTTCGTGCGCGCACGTTTCTCGTTACGATCACTTTGACTGCCGGCGACGTAGAGCAACACAGCACCAGGGAAGTACTTACGAATTTTTGCGAGCAGCCAGTTACGGTCGTTTTCTTCCACAACCTGATCGTCGAAAATCATGAGCCGGACATGTGGCTGGGTAAACACCTTGCGGCTCAATTCTTTGTCCGCGCGCTGTCGATAAA
>CAWBID010000028.1:0-40641 GCA_963788715.1 uncultured Solirubrobacterales bacterium | reverse complement strand
CGGTACGACTTCTTGAACCATGCGCAGGATGGATCCTAAGACGGTGTAGATCGGCTTCGAATGGGCGTGCAACCTTGAGCAACCGCACGGCAAATCTGGAAATCGGCGATCTCGTGTCTGATACTCCACGAATCGGGACTTGTCTGCGCTCTGCGTAAGTTCGCGTTCGAGCTTTCCTAAAGCCCGGTGCAATTGGTCGATACGACGAATGTGCAGCCATCTGTAAAAGGGGAGCGCGAAGCCAATGACGGGGATCATCGCCGCGACGACCGGAATGACAAAGAACACGATTTGGTTGAGGAGTGAGGTAAGCCAAAAGGACGTGTACCGTTGCCAGAAGGTCGGGCCCGAGCGGTAAAACGCCTCTGCCGTTGGAGAGAGGGGCAAATCATTAGGTTGCTCGGCCGGGAATTCACCGAGGCGATTAAAGGTGCCCGCTGGCCAGTGGACTTCGCGCATGGCTTCCAGCAGCAAATATTGCAAGGCAGGGTGAAGATCCTTTCGCACGAGCAATCTGTTGCGGGAGGCAAGCAGGTCAACGTCCGAATTGGGGATGTCGCGGCTTAAGTCAATGAGACCTCGCCATAACACCACATGCTTCAGCCCGGGGACCATTTTGGCGATGGCTTCAGCTTGCGCCACGCTCATTAACCGGATGCCGGGGGCGCCGAGCGCGCGCTGGAAGGGGCTGCCATCCAGCTGTGGAACGATCGCCATCGCCACATCAATTTCGCCTGCGATCAAAGCGTCAATTGACTGGGTGTAATCCAGATCCAAGTGATGGGTGGAAGCATCCAATCCATCAGTGGTTTTTAAAACCTCGAGCATAAGCGATCGTAGGGCGCTTCCCGGCACGCCGATGGAAAGGCGCTTGCCACGGAATTGCGCAAAAACCGTAATAGGCTCCGCGTTCCTGTAAAAAAACTGAATATCGCTGCATCGAATATTCCACCCAGTGAATAGAGGATGTCCGCATCGGCCGGTTGCGTGAAGCCGAAGCTAGTGAGGGCTGCCTGGACCCCAGAGGCGGGATCACGCAGCAGATCAAGATTCTCCACTGCGCCAGCAGAGTTGCGGATCTCCAGCTCAACACCATGGCGCGCAAGTATGCGAGCGTATTGCCTCGCAGAGTTGTCGTACCCGGATCCTGCCGTCCCGGCCGCGATTGCTCAACTTGCGTTCGCGCCGAGCATAAAGGGGGTGTTGGCCTCCTAACAGCCTGTTGAGCAAGTCCAAGGACACGACTTCGCCGGCCGCTATTGCCGTGAATAAATACCGACAGTTCAGCCTAGAACGAATGTCCGCTTTTGGGGGTAAAGCGGACATGGCGTTTTGCGCTGCAAATGTCTGCTTTTGACCCAAAGCGGACATGATGACAAAACCGGCCCATGGGGTGTTATTTGTTCCGAGAAGGAGCAGATCGATGCCGGACGACATCATTCGCGACCCGAGTACCGGGCATCAAGTCGCCTATGTTGATACGAGCGGTAAAGTTCGGGATGTCAACACGAACGAGGTTGTCGCCCTTGTTATTGAGGGCCAGCTCTATTCAACAGACGGCGAGTTTTTGGGGCATCTAGAAAATTCGGACAACGTGCAGTCCGGGACAGCACCCGAAAGCTTGATGAAGCTGCTGAAGACAAGGACGTAAGGTGCGACCAAGAATTACGCGCCGACAGTCCGCTATTGGCACTTAGCGGGCATCCACGGTTGCACCGCACATGGTCGCTACAGGGGTGAAGCGGACATGACTTGTTGCGACGCGAATATCCGCTTATGACCCCAAAGCAGACATAGATGTCATGGAGACTGACTAGCCCATCGCGTTTTCCAGAGAACGGTAGTGGATCAGCCAAAGCTCCAGGAGCGCGAGGTACGCGATCAAAATCCCAACCGAGAGGTTGATGAACATCGCCACCGTATGCTGGAAGCCGAGCACCCACGGTGACACCGCGATCCATAGGCCAAGCACACACGCGATCCACTCTTCCCATTCCCGGAAAGCGACCAGCGCAACAGCCGATACGGCTACGACGATTGCTGCGCAGATCCATGTGTCGATACGAAGCGTGCCATGCGCGAACGCAAACAGCCAAGGCGACACGAACAGAAAAGCTGCGAGCAAGAGCTGATAGATTTCCAGGATTGCATGTTGTCTTTGGTTGCGCATTGGATTGCCATCCTTTCTGTCAACACACTGGTCGCAGGGATCACGCCTGTCTGGTGTTGTGCCGACGCTCTGCCTGATGAGCATGCGATACGTAGCGGCAAGCAAGTCCGATCAACCAAATGATCACAGCAAGAGCCAAGGCGGGCAGGGGAACCATCGGTTCGCCGTTGCTGAGGTTGTCGAAAAAATTAAATGCGGCAAACAGCGCCACCACTGCGGCAAGGATGCTGGCCGTGCGGTAAACAATGTGACCCAATGGTTCCGACATCACTCTCTGCTCATCATGCCACTTGAGGTTGGTTCACCTCGTCATATTCCATTGAAATATCCTGGCCCGTGTAGTCCGGCATGAGCGCCGCCGATATCAAGCTCACCACTGCGCAAGCCGCGATGTAGATCGAAATCGCAAAACCGGATTGATATCGGGCAAACAGTGCAG
The DNA here is from genome assembly GCA_963788715.1 of uncultured Solirubrobacterales bacterium. Taxonomy (GTDB): domain Bacteria; phylum Actinomycetota; class Thermoleophilia; order Solirubrobacterales; family Solirubrobacteraceae; genus Palsa-744. The sequence goes on along the minus strand of CAWBID010000028.1, from coordinate 38,032 downwards.
TCGCGATGAGCGGCGCAGGACCACCGGCGATGACCGATGCGAGTTGGTAGCCCAATGATGCTCCGCTGTAGCGCAGCCGTGGTGTGAAGGCCTCGGCGATGAGCGCCGCCTGCGGACCGTACTGCATGTCATGCGGGATCAGTGACAGGACAATTGCGATGAACACCAGCAAAGGGATCGCCGTATCGATCATGCCGAAATACAGGAAACCGAACACACCGACCGTTGCTGCTCCGATCAGGTACATCCTCCTGCGCCCGATACGATCAGAGATGTGACCAGACAGCGGGATCGTGATGAACGAAACGCAGGACGCGACGAGCACGGCCATCAGAATGAGGTCACGCGACATGTGCAGCGTACCGACGGCGTAGGCGAAGATGAATGCCGTGAAGATGTAGAAGGGTGCCTGCTCCGACATCCGCAGAAATGCGGACAGAATAATTTCCCGCGGTTGCTTCTTGATGACTTCGACGATAGGCGCTCGTTCGATCTTGTTCGTTTCAAGAAGTTGCTTGAATACAGGTGTCTCCATGATGCCGAGGCGAATCCACAAGCCGATTCCGACAAGGATGATCGAGAGCGCAAACGGGATTCTCCAGCCCCAGGTCGCAAATTGATCGCCGGACCAGTGGCTGAACGCGAGGATGGTAAGGTTTGACAGGAATAATCCGGCGGGGACACCAAATTGCGGCCACGAAGCCACCAATCCGCGTTGGCCGTGCGTTCGTGCCCATTCCATCGCAAGAAGCACCGATCCGCCCCATTCGCCGCCCACGCCGATGCCTTGAATCATGCGCAGGATCGTCAGGAGCACTGCTCCCCAAATTCCAATCGAGGCGTAGGTCGGTACGAAGGCGATAAGAAAGGTGGCGATACCCATGCACAGCAGGGTGGCAATCAGCGTTGCCTTGCGCCCGATGCGGTCCCCGTAATGGCCGAATATCGCTGCCCCGATAGGACGTCCGATAAAGCCGATAAAGTAAGTGCCGAATGCCGCGAGTGTCGCGGTCAGCGGATCTTCATTGGGGAAGAAGAGCTTGCCGAAGACCAGTCCGGCCGCGGTCCCGTAGATGAAAAAATCATACCATTCGATGGTCGTGCCGATTGTCGAGGCGACGACCGCCTTGCGCAGTTGAGCGCTGTGTTCGGAAGTCGAAAGATGTCCATAAACGGCTGCGACGGCCATCGTCAGCCTCCATGCCCAGTACGGCCGCCCCGCAGGAGCATGAAATCTCGGGCATATGCTCCCAATACGATAGATCGCTCAGCGGCAGTTTTGTTCCGCGGGATCACACGAAAGTGTTAGCAGCGTTGAGTGGGTGCCACTTTATGTTCTGAGCGTTGCTCGGCGGGCTTGCGATGGTGGAAAAGGTTGCTTGCGGTATTGACCAAAGCAAGGTGCAAAAGGCTTGCGGAAAATTGCCCACAGGCTGTTTTGTTCGAGGTTCGTATTCCTCGCTCAGCAATCCACTTATTGCAAGAGCAACAACATTCGCTCGACAGTTTTAATGCGTCTTCGCGACGACCAAGATCCCGCGGACGCGAGGCTGAGGACGGTTAGCGATCCGATCGAACAGCTAACTAGCTTAAGTGTGGGACCGCGAACCAAAACGCCAAACCAAAGATCGTCATTCCGAAGGCCACAGCGGCGATGGGTAGCAAAATTTGTATTACGGCTTCAAGTCCACTAATGCTGCCGGTCCAGCTTTCGAATGGATGCGAAGTCCACTCAGTGAACGGAGCGGCGTAGCCATAGTGCTCATTGGGATCGACGTTATGCTTCCAAGTGAGCCAAAGAAGGACCGGGATGCCAACGAGAATGACAAAGAACAGCGTGATGACAGAAAGCGTTAATCCCTCATACTCACCGCGACTGAACAATAGCCACGCGGACAACACGAGCCAGATCGTCAAGCCAATTATGAAGCGATAGACCAATGGATGCAGCTCGTCATTGGTCGTTCGATTAAGCGGGACCGGCAGAAAATGCGTGGTCATGGCGTGCTCCTTGAGGTCGCCCCGACCGTCTTTGTTTAGTCCAATCCAGTTGTGCCGCGACTGGTTCCGAGTTGGCGGCCACTGACCCATCACATCCGCATAAAAAAAGCGGCGACCAATTGGGCCGCCGCAGTTTTTCCAATAGCTGCGAGTCTACTGGAAAAGTTTCATCGCATTGATCAGTGTCTGCAGCACACCGAGTGCGAGCGGTATGCCGACAAAACCCCACGCCAGCGCGAGTTGCAGCGTGGTGGTTCCTCCCTGACTTTCCTCCGCCATGTCGTTCCTCCTTTATGCGCGTGCGCCAGCTGGTGCGACGCCAGGTTCCGTGCCGCGGTCGTCGGTTGCCTTCATGTGGAAGCGCGCGTGAACCGCTTTGACAAAGAAGTTGCAGATGAAGCCGATCACCAGCAACCCCGCCATGATGTACATCGTGGTATTGTACGCCTGAGCCTTCGGTACGCCGTGAGTGACGTTGTACTCACGAATGTAGTTCACCAACACAGGACCGAAGATTCCCGCTGCGGACCATGCCGTCAGTAGCATGCCGTGGATCGCCCCGACGTAGCGTGTGCCAAACATGTCCCTCAGGTAAGCCGGCACTGTCGAGAAGCCGCCGCCGTACATGCTGATGATGATGAGGAAGCAGCCGACGAAGCCCGCTACGCTGCCGATTGAGCCCGTGTATGGCACGGTGCAGTAGAGGCAGAACCCAAGGACCATGAACACAAAGTATGTGTTCCTGCGCCCGATGTAGTCCGACGTTGAGGCCCAGAAGAAACGGCCGCCCATATTGAACAGGCTCATCAGGCCGACGAACCCTGCGGCGGCCACTGGCGTGATATGTCCCGGAAACATTTCCTGGACTCATGGCGGAAGCCTGGCCAAGAACGCCGATCCCAGCGGTCACGTTCAGGCACAGCACCCACCAGATCAGCCAGAACTGCGGCGTCTTCAGTGCGTCATAAACGAAGACGTCGTTCCTGGTGATCAGTCGCTGTGCCTGGACCGGCGGTGTGTAGCCTTGGGGTTTCCACCCAGGAGCGGGCACACGCACGATGATGGATCCGACGATCATGAAGAAGAAATAGATGCAGCCCATCACGATGAATGTCTCAGCAACTCCGACATGGGTTGGTGTCGTGAACTTGCCGAGCAACCAGACTGACAGTGGAGACGCAATGAACGCTCCCCCGCCGAAGCCCATGATGGCCATACCGGTTGCCATGCCCGGTCGGTCCGGGAACCATTTGATCAATGTCGAGACCGGCGAAATGTACCCGATGCCGAGACCGCATCCACCGAGCACACCATAGCCGATGTAAATCAGCCAAAGCGTGTGGGTGTAGACCCCGATTGCCGATAGAAAAAATCCTCCGGCCCAACAAAGAGCGGCGGTGAACATCGCGCGACGCGGTCCGCCTTCCTCGACCCATCGTCCGAAAACAGCGGCTGACCCGCCGAGAAACACCATGGCGATCGAGAAAATCCAACCAAGTTCGGTAAGTTTCCAATCGCCCGGTGCCGATTGAGTAATTCCGATCAGCTTGGTCATAGGCAAGTTGAAAACGCTCAAAGCGTAAGCCTGTCCGATGCACAGGTGCACGCACAGCGCAGCTGGTGGCACCATCCACCGACTGAAGCCTGGTTTGGCGACCGTGTGTTCCCGGTCGAGAAATGACAACAAGGCCATGGTTAAGCTCCTCCCTTCGAATCCCCGATCGTCTCTTGTTCTGAGTGCGGTCAGCGTCAGCTGATCCGAGTGCGCATGCACAAGCAAAAATTGCGCTTGCCTTTGTATCAAGCAGGCAAACGCAATCGCTTTATTGCAATTGGCAATCGATGGTTCGTGCTACCGCGGGCAGGCGCGGGGAGGCTATGCGGCGGGCAACAACCCGCCGGGCGCACGCGTACGCGCCTCGTCGATCAGCGAGGCGACGCCTGGTTGAATTGGATAGCGTTCGGAGACAACCAGGCCGATGGTGTGGAAGACATCGGGCTCCACAAGCGGGATCGCCCGCAATTTGTCGGTCATTTCGACCGTTTCAAGCGCGCTGTTCGGCATAATGCTGGCCCAGTGCCCGGCCCGCACATGTGCGATGACAGCGTTGACGGAATCCGTTTCCATGAGCGGCTTTGGTTCGATGCCGACTCTCCGCAGAACCGCGTCAACGATACGGCGGCTTTGCATATCGCGCGCAAGCAAGCAGAGCGGCGCGTCACTGGCCTGCGACCACGTGACGCGATCCGCGCGGCCAAACGGTCCGTCGGAGGTCGTCAGCAACAGAAATTCCTCGCGATAAATCGGAACAGAACTCACTTCTCCGATAGGTTCGTTACTCAGGTAAGTAACGCCAGCATCGATCTCGCGCTGTTGAAGCATCTTGAGCAGGATGTTTGACGGGCGACTGAGTACTGTGAATCGGACGTTCGGATTGCGCAGTTGAAGGGGAACCGTAAGCGCGGCGACCAGGGGCATTGCAGATGGAAGAGCCGCAATGCGCAGGTGAGAATCGATGCCGGTCTTGAGACCAAGAATGTCCTGACGCATGGCGCGTGCATCCCCGACCAGCCTGTGTGCCCATCGAAGAACGCGTTCGCCCTCGGGCGTGAATCCCTGGAAGCGCGAAGCGCGCTTGACGAGCGGTGTGTTCAGCATTTCCTCAAGGCTCTGGATGCCAAGCGACAAAGTCGGTTGCGCAACCCCGCAACTTTCGGCGGCGCGGCCAAAATGCTGTTCCCGCGACAGCGCAATCATGAACTCGAGTTTCTCAAGCATGGCCCGGCCTCTTCAATAAGGTTCTCCTATCGCTGCGGAACGTAGGCCGCACGGCTATGGCTGTAAAGCGGGGTGGAATGATTGAAGTTCCTTTCCGCGATGCGACAGCACGATTGCGCGTTGCAATCGCTTGGATGATTTCAGAAAGCAATCGTTCGATTTAAAAAAATTATTTAGGCGAAGCACGACGCCAACAATATTGTTTTTGCACGTGCTCAACGACCAAAGTGGCATTGACGAAACTGTCGTTACGAACGGCAATGTAGTTTCACACGTCAAACATCGATGCGCGCGTGTGACTACTGGAGGAAATGGCGCGAAAAAATAAATTAACAACACGCAATTGATTCGGAAACGAAACCGAAATTCGATCACAGGGAGGAAATAGCTATGTCAAAAACACTCAAGCTCGACGCAATGTCGCGCCGAAAATTACTGCAAGCCGGCGCCGGCCTTGCCAGTGGCGCGTTGTTGCCACCAATGCTGATGACGCCAGCGCTCGCGGTCGGCGATCATCCGCCGATTGGCACTTGGCCGGAAGGCTCGCAGGGTGACACCGTCAATATCGCCGCAGCCGTTCCGCGTACCGGCACTTACGCGGTTCAGGGAGAAGATGAACTCAAAGGTTGGCAGCTTGCAGTAGAGCACATCAACAACGGCGATCCGCTCCTCAAGAAGATAGCGCCCAAGGTCGACAAGGGTTTGCTCGGCAAGAAGGTCAACCTGCTCGCTGCTGACAGCGCCGCCAAGCCCAATCAAGCGGTGCAGGAGATTCAGACCTTCATCAACCAGAACAAGATTTTGCTGATGACGGGTTCTACGTCGTCGGCAGTGGCCGTGGCGCTCAACAAGTTCGCGCAACGCGAGAAGGTGCTTTACGTCACCGGCATTTCAGGCAGTAACGACACAACCGGCAAGGATTGTGTCCGCTATGGCTTCCGCCAGAATTTCTACGGTGAAACAGCCGCGAACGCGATTGGACCAGTGCTAGTCAAAGCCTATGGCAAGGGCAAAAAAGCGGCGTTCATGACGCCGGATTACACCTATGGCCACACCGTTACCAAATCGGTGAACGACTATCTGACGAAAAACGGTCGGATGGACCCAGGTGACCAATCAGGTCTCTCCGCTCGGCACGCAGGACTTCAGCCAATATCTCACAAACATCGCGAACTCCGGCGCCGACGTTATCGTCAACGTCAATTGGGGCAGGGACGCCGTCTTGTCTGTCCAGCAAGCCAAGCAATTTGGCCTGACGCCAAAAATGCAGATGGTGATTCCGTATCAGATCCCATTCCTCGCGAAAGAGACTGGGCCAGAGCTCACCGCAGGCGTCTATGCGGCGACCGACTTCTGGTGGACGCTGGAGGACAAGTACCCTCTTGCGAAAATGTTCGTCGACGCATTTTACAAGAAGTTCAACTATCGCCCGGAATGGGGCGCCAACAACGCCTACATGTCGTTTGCGATCTGGGCGCGGATGGTGTCCAACGCCGGCTCATTCTATCCGCCGGATGTGATCGCGCAGTACGAGAAGGGCGAGAAGTTCGACTCCACCGTCGGCGAAGTCTATTTCCGCAAGGAAGACCACCAGCTTGTGCGACCGGTCGTTATTGTCCGGGGCAAGAAGCCTAGCGACATGAAGAACAACGAGGACTACTGGGAGGTCCTCGAGGTGGTTCCGGGCGAACCGTTAATGCAGAAGCCGGATGCCTTCGGCTGCAATCTCGGCGACTACAGCTAAACGTTTCACCGAAAACGACGCGCCGCGGGCGGAGCGATTCGCCTGCGGCGCGACTTCGCGGCCGCCTGCGGGATTGCCAGATCAATGATCAATTGGCCCAATTTCATATCGCAATGCTTCAACGGGTTGGTGCTGGGCGCTTTGCTCGCGCTCATCTCGTCGGGACTGACCATCATCTACGGCACCCTCGGCGTCCTAAATCTGGCACACGGCGCCATGTTTATGCTGGGCGGTTATGCCGGATGGCTCGCCTACAGCTACACGAGCTCGTTCGCAGTTGCTGTCTTCGCCGGGGCCGTCTTCGTCATGTTCGTAGGCGTTGTGATGGAACGGGTCATCATCCGGCACTTCTATAGTCGTCCGCACGAAGATCAGCTCCTCGTCACGTTCGGGCTCGCCATCGTCTTTGTTGAAGCGGTCCGCTTCTTCTTCGGCAGCTTGTCCAAGGCAGTGCCGCCTCCGTCTTTTTTGGCCGGAATAACGCCGGTCGGTTTCATGTTCTATCCGACTTACCGCCTTGCGCTGCTGGGCATCGTCGTCATCGCACTGCTTGCTCTCTACCTCGTACTTTACCGCACGCGCATCGGCATGATCGTGCGCGCAGGCATCGAGGATTCGGGGATGGTCGGATCGCTCGGCATCGACGTCGACAAAATTTTCATGCTGGTTTTCGGCATCGGCGCAATGGCAGCGGGCTTCGCCGGAATTGTCAATGCGCCGGTGGTTTCTATTGCTCCGGACGTCGGCGAGATGATCCTGGTGCAGACATTTGTCGTAGTGGTGATTGGCGGGGTGGGCTCGTTCCCCGGAGCCGTGCTCGGCGGGCTTATCGCCGGCCAGATCATCAGCATCACCTCGATGTTCAACCCAGGCTATTCCTACGTCATGCTTTTCGTCGCCATGACGCTGGTGCTCGTGCTGCGTCCATATGGATTGCTTGGCACGGCTGGCCGCGAGTGAGTGCGGATCTGATGCTTCGGCAGCACCGCTTTCTGATCGAGATATTGACCGCAGTCGGGTTAATCATCGCGCCGTTTGTATTGCCTTACCTTGGGTTCACACCGACGACGATCAATCGAATCCTGGTGTGGGGCATCTTCGGTATCGGGTTCGACATCCTGTTCGGCTTTACCGGTCTGCTATCGTTTGGCCAATCCGCGTTTTTCGGCACTGGCGGCATGGTTGCCGCCTATATACTCACCGTCGTCAATTTCCCGTACGTGATGATCGCGTTGGCCATCGGCACCATCGCTGCAGGTGCGGTCGGCTACCTGGTCGGACTGATCGCGCTCAGGCGAACCGGCATCTATTTTGCCATGATTACCGTCGCGATAGCCGAGGTCTTCTATTTCGTGGACTTCAATCCGCTTTCGGACTTCACGGGCGGCGAGAACGGGTTGCCGGGTGTACCGACGCCAAGCATTCACCTCGGCTTCACAACGATCAGCTTCAACACTGACTGGTCACTTTACACGTTCCTCGCGTTCTGGTTTTTCGTCGGTATCGTCATTGCGGTGCGCATCGTGCGTTCGCCGGTCGGCGCCATCCTTCATGCGATCCGTGATGATCCGCTCCGTGCGGTCGCCGTCGGCCATAACATCCACGGTTACAAGCTCGCCGCATTCGTCATTGCCGCGGCCTATGCCGGCTTTGCCGGAGGCCTGCTAGGCGTGATGCAGGGTTTCATGCCGCCCGACGCGTTCACGTTCGATACCTCAGGACAACTCGTAATGCAGACGGCGATCGGGGGCGCGGGCACGCTGTTCGGCCCGCTTTTCGGTGCGACGGTCTGGCTATACCTGAGCGACTTCCTGCAGACCACACTCCATCTCGGCGCCACCTGGAAGCTGGTTCTCGGCCTGATTTTCGTGTTGCTGGTCTGTTTCCTACGCCATGGGCTCATTGGCGGCCTCGCCGATCTTTTTTGGCTCTTGAGTGCCAACAAAAAGAAATCCGAGCCACCCCAAGAAGCATTCGTGATCGCGGCCAGCGCTGCCGGAAGAGCAGAAGGTCGCCGCAGCAGAGGTATTGCACCATCCAGCGCTCGCCTCGATGCCAGCGCGTCGCCGCGATACCGACCGCAATACAGGCACAAATTCTGCAAGCCATCGGTTTGAGCAAGCATTACGGGGGCCTGGCTGCCAACAGCGACGTAGACTTCAGTGTTGGTCATGGCGAGCGGCGAGGCATCATTGGCCCGAATGGGGCCGGCAAAACCACTTTTTTCAAGATGCTCACATGCGAAATACAGCCAACCTCAGGCCAAATTCTGTTCGAAGGTCAGAACATTATCGGCAAGACGGTGACGGAAGTTTGCCAGCTTGGGCTCACGAAAAGTTATCAGATCAACCAGCTGTTCAATCGCTTAACCGTACGTGAGAATTTGACGATCGCATCACTGGCGGAGTTGCGCGGGAAATTCCGCCTCGATCTGTTTAGAAATTTGCGTAACATCCAGGGCCTTGATGAGCAGGTAAAGCGAACGCTTGAGCTCATCAACCTCGTCGCGCGGGTCGATACACCGGTATCCGAACTCGCCTATGGGGAGAAGCGCCGGCTTGAAGTTGGGCTTGCGCTCGCCACAAGCCCGAGTTTGTTGCTGCTGGATGAACCGCTCGCGGGTATGAGCCCGCGTGAGCGCGTTGAGACGGTCGCTTTGCTTAAGTCGATCAGCAGAGGCCGTACCATGATCATCGAGAACTCCTACTAGGCACCCGACCTCGGAACGCTGACCGATGTCTGGCTCCGCCCGCGCTGGTCCCCGGTCGTCTTGTGGTACTCGGTAGAGCAAGGCTGGAGCAGGCATCAACCACCAACCATCGAGTTGCTGCATTTCGGCCATGCGCGCGTTGCGGCGTTTATCCCCCGCCTCTGGGCTTCTCGGAGCAGCCGCTCAGCGGCCATCTAGCGGCTTATGCCGCCAGACGTGATTGCCGACGATGGGATCGAGCATCAAACGTGCACCAGCACCGCCGGCGTACGAAGAAGCCGGGCGACGGAGGATGAGATGTCGGCGAATCCGGTTGAGGCGCCAGCGACTGCCCCGCAGATCCCCACGCAACCGGGTCCCGGCTTCACGGCCCTCGTCGTGGACGACCATCCGCTCGTCCGGGAGGCCATCGCCGGGCGGCTGCGCTCGCTCGGCGCCCGCGACGTGGTCGAGGCGGCCAGCTACGCGGAGGCACGGGCGCGGGCCCGCAGCATGCCGCCCGACCTGGCGATCGTCGACCTGGGCCTGCCCGACGGCAGCGGGCTGGAGCTACTCGCCGAGCTGCGCGGCGCCGGCTGGACCCGGCTGATCGTTCTGTCCGCCGCCGACGATCCCTACTCCGTGCGGGCCGCCTTCGTCGCGGGCGCGCAGGGATACCTGCTCAAGAGCACCGGTTCGGTCACCCTCACCGACGGTCTGCGGCGCGTCCTCGACGGCGGCGTCTACGCCGACCCCTCGGTCGCCTCGCTGCTCGCCGTCGGACTGCGGGGTGGCCCCGGGCCGGGCGAGGGCCTGTCCGGCGAGCTGTCCGCGCGTGAGGTGGAGGTGCTGCGCCTCGTCGCCGACGGCAGGTCGAACAAGGAGATCGGCGACGAGCTGAGCCTGTCGGCGCTCACCGTCAAGAGCCACCTCGTCCGCATCGGCCGCAAGCTCGGCACCGGCGACCGGGCCGAGATGGTGGCCCTGGCCATGCGCACCGGCGTGATCCGCTGACCCGCGCGGAGCCCGGGTAGGCGAGCCGCCAGGGTTACCAGGGTCACCGGCTCGTGGCGGGTGGACGAACGCTCGCGCGTCTGGTCTGGTCCGCGAACCGGCGGCTGGCCGACCTGCTCAGCCGGATCAATCGCCGTCAGACGGTCCTGGCGTGGCCTCGTGGATGGGTAGCGGTTGGTTGGCGGTGGCCCACCGGATCAATTGCCTGGTGCACTGGGAGCAGAGGTCGAACGTGGAGAAGGACACCTCGCCCGGCTCGAAGTCGTCGGCGATCGGCAGCGCTGCGTTGGCGCACTTCTCGTGCGGCAACAGAGTGTGGCCGCAGCGGTCGCAGACAATGGTGATCTGCTGACTCATCGCTTCGCCTCTCCGCTGGGCGGCGGTGCTCGCCCCTCATCCACAGCCAGTATCGGCACCTGAACCTGTGCGAGGGTCACCCCTGCTGGTGAACGGGTTGTCCGCGACCTGCTTCAACACGGGCCCTCATCCGGGAGGACGTGGCCAGACCGTGCAGACCCACGCGCAGCCGGTCATCGTCGCACGGTCCGTTGCCTGCGGTGCCCGTCAGGCGGTGGGCCGACGCAGCAGGTAGAGGCCGATGTTGCCGCCGGAGACCATTCGCCTGCTCGACGTCCAGCCCGTGCCGCGCCGCCATCGCCGGCACGCCGCCCGCACGGAGGAAGGCCCACGACCGGTTGAGGTGCCAGGCGAGCAGCTCGGCGCCGACCGCGAAGGCGCGCCACAGCCATCCCTTCGGTGGCCGCAGCGGGCCGGTGTGAAAGTCGGTGACGAGCAGCCGCCCGTCCGGCGCGAGCACACGCAGGACCTCGCGGACAACGCCCACCTGGCCGCCTGAATCTGCCGAAAACCGAAGCAGCCGAGCGACTCTGCCGAAGGGTAACCATGACGCCGACTCTCAAACGCCCGGCCAACCCGCCGGTCGTCATCCCCTGCCGGTCCGCCCGCATCCACTACCAGGCCCGGGGGATCGGCAACCGGCCGCGCGTCACGCACGCCGTCCCAGGCCGACGCCGCGCTGTTCCCCACTCCTGGCGGTGAGCAGACTGTCCTCGCCGTCTGCGGGACCACGGCGATGTTCCCAGCCCCCGGCGGCCGGCGCCCACCGCTGTTCCCCCGTTTCGGTTCACCGCTCGTCTGTCAGCGCTGCCGGCACCACCTGCATCTGCACCCGTACCTGGACGCGGAGCGCACGGTGCTGCTGGCCGCCGTGAACCGACTCGACGCGCAGGCCGGGTCGGTCCACGACCTGATCGGCCGGGTCCAGCGGTACGCCGCAGCCGGACAGTGGACCGGTCCGGTCCCCACCCCGGCCCGGGCCCGGGCGATCCTCGACGAGCTGGTCGCCCACCGCCTCGTCACCGTGGTCCAAGGCCCCCAGCTCGCCCGCTACCTCGGGTGCGCGCCCGGCCGCCCCGGCGACCGCTACTACCTGCCCGCCGAGTTGATCGAAATGGTCGACGGCCTCGCCCCCGACCCCATCACCCCGCCCGACTACGATCTCGCCGGCTCAGGGAGCGATCCATGCCCCACCCACCCGGCCCCTGACAACCGACCACCAACAGTCGGCCTGATGACGCCTCGCTTCCCTGACTTCCGGCCACGTCGCTCGGCGGCTGCACACTCCACACAATCCATTAATCTCGGCGGATTGTGTCGATTCCGGGGGACACCTAATCTAACCAACCGGCCTCGCTGGTGACGCGACTTCCTCGCACGGTAGCCGGGGATTGTTCTGGTATTGCGGATCTGGGCCAGCCTGCGGGAGGATCGACACGCCGAGCCAAAGCACTCGGCCCTCCGGGGCGGGGACGGCGGCATTCATTTGTGGACCGAGGTGGAGTGCGCCTCGGTCATCCGATGGGTCCAGCCCTGGCCTCGACGGTCGAGCCGAGCATCCGCCACCTCCGACCGTCGAAGTCGATCTGTGCCCCGCAAGGATTCCAAGCTCAGCCCCCACCGCAGTCGACGTGCCGATCGAACCGTGCGCTGCAGGACAATCGCTGCCCCCCTCCAGGCCGACTCAGCTATCCCGTGGGTCTTCGGCCAACCTAAGATGCGCGGGCATGGCCGGAATCTTGCTCGTCCACGGCGCATGGCAAGGTCCCTGGTGTTGGGACGACTTCACTGCCCGCCTATCCGACCGCGGGCACGACGTCCGCACCGTGCGACTTCGCGGCCACGATCAGCGGCCGGACCGAATCTGGCACCGAGTAAGCAGCTACGTCGACGACGTGGTACGCGCAGCGGCCGAGTTCCCCGATCCCCCGGTCGTCGTCGGACACTCCTTGGGTGGGCTGGTGGTGCAGAAATACCTGGAGCGCAATCCGGCCCCAGCGGCGGTTCTGATGGCCTCCATCCCGCCGAACGGAGCGATCGGGCTGACCGCGCGGCTCATCGCCCGCCACCCGCTGGTCTTTACGAAAGCCAACCTCCTGCTCAGTTTGCGCCCGTTCATCGCTACACCCGCCCTGGTGCGCGAGCTGTTCTTCTGCGCTGACACCCCGCAAGAGACCGTCGACGCGTGCCGGGCCCGCCTCCAGGACGAGTCCTATCCGGCCTTTCTGGACACTCTGTTCTTTGCGCTACCAAGGCCGCGCCGGGTCACCGCCCCGGTGCTCGTGCTGGGTGCGGAAAAGGACGGGGTCCTCACCGTCGGCGAGGTGCGGCGGACCGGGCACGCCTACCGCACCGAAGCAGAGATCTTCCCCGGCATGGGCCACGACATGATGCTCGACGTGGGCTGGCAGCAGGTGGCCGACCGGGTCGACACCTGGGTCCAGGGGCTGCCGAAACCCTGACCACCGATCGGCGCGGTCAGGCCGCCGACTGGTCCGATCCCACACCAGCGGGGGGACCCGACCCTGGTCTAGCGGCTCGCCAACCGGCTGACGCACGCGGTAACGCGGCCGCACCCACTCCCACCAGGAATGACCGGCCCTCCGGGGTCCACGTCCAGCCAGGTCGACTGGTGGCGGTGGCTGCGGGTGGCCGAGCCCCGCGTGAGGTGGTGATCGACGCCGAGCGAAGGGTCCAGGATGAATACCGTCTTTGGAGGTTCCGACCACCTCACGCCGCACGACCTTCGCATCCTGGAGTTGCTCGCGAACGGGACGCCGCCGGCTGCTGCTGCTCGCGCCGCTCGCAACCCGGAGCTGACCGTCCCGAACTGGCAGAGGCGCCTCGCCGATGCCGCGACGCAGCGCCGGGAGGAACCGCTGCTGGTGCTCCTGGCCTGCGTGGTGCTCGCGGTGTTCGCCTTGGTGACCTCGCTGACTTGACCGCTGATCGACTCGACCCGTGCTCGGCCCACTTGACACGAACCTTCCGCCCAGATCCGGTTCCTCGTCGACCAAAACTTGATGTTGGCCCGTCCCAGCGTTGACGGGTGAGGTCTGCCGGGGGAGCTTCGCCTGCCGCTGTCTCACTGGTGGGCGACCACTAGTGTCGCGTAAGCGTGTCGCCCTGACTACGGGCCGGGTTTCTACAACAATGTGAGCATGACGGTTGTTCAACGTGGCGTGTTGACGGATGAGGCGCGAGCCGAGCTGGCTGGACTTGCCAAGGGAAGAACTGTCAATGGGACAGTCGCAACCCGCGCCCGGATTGTCTTGTGGTGGGATGAGGGGCGGCCCGCCCGCGAGATTATAGCCTTGTCCGGGATGAGCGAGCCGACCGTGCGTCTCTGGCCTGAACGGTATGAAGCGGAAGGCGTCGCTGGCCTTTTCGGAAGACCTCATCCAGGAAAGGGACGGGTCCATGACGGGGGGGTCCGGGGCCGGATTCTGGCCCTGTCCCGGTCGTCCCCGCCGCGGGAGCTCGGGGTGACGCATTGGTCGTCCCGACTGCTTGCCCGATACCTCCGGCGGGAGGGGATCACCGTGTCTCACGTGTTTGTGGCTGACCTGTGGCGGGAGGAGCGCCTGCGGCCCTGGCAGCAGGGCACGTTCAAGCTCAGCGCGGACCCTCGGTTCGAGGAGAAGGTCACTGACATCGTGGGCCTCTACATGGACCCGCCCGAGGGTGCGGTCGTGCTCTGCGTTGATGAGAAGTCGCAGGTACAGGCGTTGGACCGGACCCAGCCACTGCTGCCGATGACCTTCGACAAGCAGGAGAAGCGCACTCACGACTACGTGCGCCACGGCACGACCACCTTGTTCGCCGCGCTTGACGTGGGCACCGGTGCGGTCACCGCCTCTTGCCACCGTCAGCACCGTGCCGTCGAGTTCCTCAGCTTCCTCGACACGGTCGAGGACAAGTACCGGGACCGAGAGACCCATGTGGTCCTGGACAACTTCTCGACGCATTCGACCCCCGCGGTCAAGGAATGGCTCGCCGAGCACCCGAACTTCCATTTCCACTTCACCCCGGTCTCCGGCTCCTTCATGAATCAGGTGGAGACCTGGTTCGGCGTCATCACGAAGCAGGCCATCCGCCGCGGGACCTTCAAGTCGGTCGCCCACCTCATCAGAAGGATCAACGACTACATCGCCAACTGGAACAGCGACTGCAAGCCGTTCATGTGGACTGCCGACGCGGCGAGCATCCTGGCGAAGGTGAAATTCGTCGAGTCACAAGTCCGCGCGATTACGGGACACTAGCAAGGTTCGTCCGGCGCGGTCGCGGGCGCCTGGGCCGAGAGCCCGCCGCGATGGCGAACGTCCCCCCAGGGACCCCTGCCGCTTGTCCGTCACGCTTGGCCCTGTGCTCGCCAGGCTGACAGCGTCCACGGGGACACTGTTCGTCGCGCGACCACGTCCAGCAGATGGGTAGAGGCCGCGAAGCCGGCTGCCCGCCCGTACTGCCAGGAAATCCCCTGATGTTCCGGCGGCGGGGGCGGCCGGCGGCGGGGGTTGTTGTGGAAGGTCGTTCGCCGCCAACCAGGGAACCGCCCAATCGCACGGGCACGCAGACGCCGCGACGGCCGCAGGCTCCACAACACCCGCGGGCCGACAAGCCGGGTGGCCACCCGGGAAAGCACCTCCAACGTCGTTAGACTTGCTAACCACCCTGCGACGGGAAGGATGGCCAGCGCGCCCGCCCAACTCGCCGACCACCTCGCCACCGCCCGCAAAGCCGCCGGCCACACCCAACAACAAGCCGCCAAACACATCGGGAAAATCCACCAGACCATCAGCGCCTACGAAAGCAACCGGGCCGTCCCACCCCTCAACGTCCTCGAAAACGCGATCCGATGTCAAGGCTTCATTGACACCCAAACGCCAGAGACGGGTCATCGAGAATGACCAGTACGCCGCATTCGTCCACCGCGTCATAGCCGCCTACAAGCCGCCGCGTTGCAGCCGGGGACATCGACGCCATCACCGACATGACCAGCATCGCCACCCAGCTGGACGACGCCATCAAGGACGCTGTGACCGGGGCTCCGGGCGACCGGTTACTATTTCTCGGCCGACATCCGTCACACGTCTCGGCGTCACCCGCCAAGCGGCACAACAGCGCTGGGGGAGAGTCTGACACTAGCGATGAGCTGACTCTATATTTCACCAGAAGGCTTTCATCTCCTCAGCAGCAATGCCAAGATACCCATCTCTGGACTCGGCTGCTGATGGTAGGAAACTTGCGAATCGGTGATGTCTATTCGATTGTCGTTGCGTAGACCAAAATTGAACCCCTGATTCCCCATCGCTTAGTGTAACAGTCAGGTTTGTATATCCAAGATCATCGAGGGCAAGCGCAAGGGTACTTTTCTTTCCGGGAAAAGTACTCTTGTGCTGAACGTTATATGCAGGCTTGAAATAGGAGATGAGCGCCGCCTCTGCCAGTCGACGAGGCCAAGAGGGCGAAAGCCCACGTGTCACCATGTATGTAAGGCTTACCGGAGCTTGCGCCAATAATCTGGAAATAGTCCTTTGCTATTCCTCCTTCCCATTTCAATTTCTCGGAAGCGGCGAACGGGAAAGGGAAGCGAAATCGTCGGGTAACTTGACTGGATGTTCCTTCGACACCAAGCCGTCCTCGAATCCTCCGCCTGATGCGCACGCCCTTCGGGTTCACATAGGTTCTTGGTCTTCGAGAGACTAGATACAAATGGCACCCCTGCGCAATATCCTCATGCGCTCTTGCAAGATTCTTGTTGACGAAATATCATTGCGACATCGCAACTGATTACCTTAGCAACCCCCATCTGCTGGTTCCGGTCACGGTTTCGGTGAATGGTTTATCCTGCACTTCAGTATCAATCACGAGAAGTCCAATTTATCCGTTATAACCCATTATACACGCATTAACCAAGGTTGACAAGTATAGGCACCTTTGAGCCGGTATCGCAGCTTGTGTGAGCTCATATGGACTCTCCGCAACGGTGAATTAGTCAAGTAGACAATGACTCTATTGCAGACGAGCCCAAATACACAAAGAGATCAAGAGTTCTTGGGAGCCTGCCTACGGCACAGGCTGGGGACCACTTGGGGACCACACGGCATACAGTCGTCTGAACAAGCCGCACGTCAGGCACGAAACCCACGAACGCCATGCACACTCTGAGCAGCGATAGCCTCTAGCCCGTCGTTCTGGGGGCCAAGGGGTCGCAGGTTCAAATCCCGTAGTCCCGACAAGGTTGTGCCGCTGGTCGGCGTGATCATCGGCTAGACCACTTTCAGCCGGGGACCATTTGGGGACCGGCGCACCGAGATGTGAGCGCTTTGGGCATCCCCCGCGTCCGTGATCGACTGGTCATCCGGATGCAGGTAGCGCTGCGTCGTGGACCGTGATCCGTGCCCGGCGATCTTGCGCAGGACGTGACCGGCAGCGGCGGCAGGCCCCGGTACCGGCGCTCGACCGCCACCGCGTACGCCCACGCCTTGTCCGCGAACTGGCGGGCGAACCTCACATGCCCGGCGGTCAGCTCATCGGCAGCGTCAGCGGCGTCCTCACCGACGACCACGGCCGCGCCCTGCTCATCCAGCGCCGCGACAATCACCACTGGGAACCACCCCGGCGGCGTCCTCGAACTAGACGAAACCATCCAGGACGTCTAATAAACCGGTTCTCCTGCATGATCACATCCACATGCAGGAACTTGTGGATACCGGTGGCGGAAGACGGGGTTGGCGGCTTCTCGGAGGGGGAGTCGCCCGACTGCAGCTTGAGCCGCCCAGCAACAGCACGCCCAGTGAGGGCCAGCCCCCGGCACACCGCGTGTCCGCTGCCAAGCCGACTTACTTGCCGCCCATTCCGATGCCCCGGTTGGCCTCACTGATGATTCGACTTGCGTCCCGTTGAGATTCAGGTCCAACGGCCCTGGCCTGCTTCTGCATGCACGTTCACTGTGAACACGCAATGAACCGGGTCGCCGCGTACGCCGTGCTGATCGCGGTGGCCTTGGTCGGCCTGACGGCGATCTCCGCGTTGGTGTCCGGACCCCACTCGTTGTGGGCCTGGGTAGGCGTGATCGCGCTGTTGGCGCTGTGCGTCGCGGCGGTGCGGTCGTCCCGGCGGCACCCGTAGGCGGACACCGGGACAAGACACCGGGGCACGCGGCCTCCTGCGGTGTTAGCAGGATCCTGTCCACGGTTCGGCCTTCCCTGTCAGGCAGCGCGAGCAAGGTCAAGTCGCCCAGCGCGCGCGCCGGGCATCCGCCCCGGCTGTTCCGGCGAGCCACGCGTCACCGGCGGTGCGGTACCCGCGCCCGACGAAGCGCCAGTCGCCACGTGAACGAATGCCTGCGTGCGTGGCTCTTCGTGGCGTCGGTGCCAGGCCCGCCTGGCGGCCCGGAGCGCCTTCAAGAGGTGGAGTACCGGCGGCCGCGCGCGGCGCCGGTCGTGTCCGTCACGTCGCGCCTCCCTCGGCGCACCGCGTCTCGTGCCGGTGGGCGCGCCCGTGGCACGGAGAACGGGTCGCCGCGGGCACACCGTCCGTGCCGGCACCGTACGGCCAGCCACCGACGGAGACGGCCGTTCAGCCGGATCGGTGATCACAACAATCGCGTCTGTCGGCCGGGCGATCGGGCTGTCGATTTCCGGACTTCCCGTTCGTCTTAAGCCAGACAATCCCGACCAGACCCACGACTTCAGGAGTGACCATGACCGGCTCTTCCACCCAGGAATCAAGACCGTGCTGCATCCCGTTTCCGACCTGGCGACGGCCAAGGAGGGTGTAAGCCGCCCTGCTCGGCGTACGGCCGCAGACCGACGGGTCCTACCACGTCGGCTTCGAGTTGGCGGGCCAGCACATCGGGCTGGTGCCGGGCGGTGCACCGCAGGGCATGACCTCGCCGGTGGCCTACTGGCACGTGCCGGACATCGAGGCGAAGCTGGCCGAGGTGACCGCCGCGGATGCCACCGTGAAGAAGAGCCCGCGCACGACGTCGGTGGCGGCCGCCGGTCCCTTCGGATTTCTCGTGCTGGGAAAATAATGCCGCGAGTAGGACCCCTTGTGAAGGCGCGCAGAGTGGTCGGTCACCGCCCCTGGCCCGTTGGGCGTTACCAGGCTGGCTGGAATGCCGCCCGGGCGCGCGGGGTGCCGACCTTTCGTCGGCACCCCGTTTCGGTCCTGCTAGACGAGCGTCACGGTGATGTGACGGTCACGCCTCGCGTCGTGCTGGCGGCCTTGTTGCAGCTGTCCGTGACGGTCAGCGTCACTGTGTAGGTGCCTGCCGCCGGGAACGTGCGCCGACGACGACGCGGTGCTCGTCGCCGTGCCGTCACCGAAGTTCCACAGGTAGGTGATCGTGTCACCTGTCGGGGTCGGTCGACCCGATCCCGGAGATGTTGCACACCAGCGCGGTGCACGAGGCGGACTGATCACCGGCGTCGGGGCGACGTTGCCCGCAGGCTCGACGAGCGTCACCACTCGGGGTCGTGCTGGCGGCCTTGCCCCAGCCGTCCGTGACGGCAGCGACACCGTGTAGGTGCCTGCCGCCGGAACCTGTGCGCCGACGACGACGCGGTGCTCGTCGCCGTGCCGTCACCGAAGTCCCACAGGTAGGTGAACGTGTCACCCAGGTTCGGTCGGCGACCCGACCCCGGAGATGTTGCACAGCAGTGCGGCACAGGACGGCGAGTTGATCACCGGCGTCGGGGCGGTGTTGCCCGAGGCTCGACGATCGTCACCGTCCGCGTCGCGACCGCGCTCGACACGCCGTACTCGTCCTTCACGGTCAGGGTCACCGGGTAGGTGGCGGCGGACGTGTAGGTGCGCGTCGCGACCGGACCCGATCCTGTCCGGAATGGTCGCCGATGAGACGAACGGCGCGGAGCGAAATCGACAGGGCTGATCCGGGGACCTGCCGGCAGCTCTCGCGCGCGTCCCATCAATACACTCGCGCACGTGAACCGACCCTGGTTCAAGACCCAGCCCGTGGACGAGGCGTTCTTCGACTCCGCCCCGGTGATAATGCGCGAGGCGTTCGATGTCCCGCTCCCAGCGAGCCGCGTCTGGGTCTGAGCTGACCGCGGACAACCCACTCTCGTGGTGCCGGATCCTGCAGCGCATCACGTGGACCTCGGCGCCTCCCTACGGCGTCGGCACGACGCGCGAGGCCCGATCGCTCGGCGGGCTCGAACGTCGCTCAGGGAGCGGTTCTTCCGCTGGGAGGAGGGCTGCGCGGCAGTCGTTCTACGCCGTCGAGGTGAGCGTCCCGGGTTCGAGCGGTTCGCCAGAGGATTACCTGGTTGAGCCAAGCTCCGAGAGCGCCTGCCGCTTCACCTGGACGATCGCCATCGAGTCAAAGCCGGCGGCGCGGATCGGCGACCCGGGCACCCGGGCGCTGCTGCGGACGCTCTTCACCGATACGCGCAAGCACTACGCGGCCGCCGGATCGCCGCGCTCGGCCCGGTGCACGGCCACGCCGAGCATCACGAGCGCGATCCCGGTCAGGTCGAGCAGCGACGGCAACTGGGCGAGCACGACCACGCCGATGACCGTCGCGACGGCCGGCAGCATCGAGACGAACAGCGCGTAGGTCGCCCGGGGCAGGCGCGCCATCGCGAGCTGGTCGCACACGTAGGGGATGACCGATGAGCTGATCCCGACGCCGAGCCCTGCCGCGAGTGCGACCGGCGTCGAGCCCGTGGCCGCCCGCGACGAGCCCGCCGATCGGGGTGATCACCACCGCGGCGATCAGCATCGCCCCGGCGAGGCCGTCGATCGGCCGAATGTCGGGACGGACCGCGACCCGGTGGGCGAGGACGATGTAGGCGGCGAACAGCCCCGCGTTGGCGAACGCGAGCGCGACGCCGAGCGGCTCGCCGGCGCAGCTGCACCGTCGGTCAGCGCGTAGACGCCGGCGACCGCGAGCGACAGCGCGAGCCAGTTGCGCGGCGAGCGGATCCCGAGCGCCGCGAGCACGATCACGGGCAGGAACTCGATCGCCGAGACCGTGGCGAGCGGGAGCCGGGCGATCGCCTCGTAGAAGCAGCTGTTCATCACCGCGAGCACCACGCCCAGCTTCGCGAGCAACCGCGCCGTGTCGCGGTCGACGCCGCGCAGGACGCGCCACGGCCGCCGCCACAGCGGCGAACACGACGACCGGCGCTGACGATCCGCAGCCACGCGACCCCGAGCGGCGGGACCCGGGCGAACAGGAGCACCGCAAACGACGGGCCGAGGTAGTGGAACAGCGCGCTGCCGACGAAGTAAGCCTGCGGCGGAACCGCGCCAGCGTGCGGGGGCGGGGGAGCTGAACGTCGCTGGCGGACATGCCGAGGATGGTCGCCTCTGAGCGCCGGTTCTGTACATGGATGATCGAAGGGGTTATTGTCCTGTCATCTCATGAAGCACGGCATCTTCGGTCCGCAGTGACAGATCAACCGATGGCACTTGACGAGATCGACCGTCGAATCATCACCGAGCTGGCCGAGGACGGCCGCATCTCGCTGGCCGAGCTGGGTCGGCGGGTCAACCTGTCGCCGCCGGCGGTGGCCGAGCGCGTCCGGCGCCTCGAGCAGGCACGCGTGATCACCGGCTACCGGGCCGAGATCGACCCTCGCGCGGTCGGCTACGGCCTGACCGCGATCGTCCGCGTCAAGCCGGCCGCGGGCCAGCTGCGCAGGATCGCCGAGCTGGCGCGCGAGATCCCGGAGATCGGCGAGTGCCACCGGATCACCGGCGAGGACTGCTTCTACATGAAGCTCCACCTGCGCGCGATCGAGGAGCTCCCGCGGGTGCTCGACCGCTTCCTGCTCTACGGCCAGACGACGACCTCGATCGTCAACGAGTCGCCGATCCCGCGCCGCGACCCGCCGCTGGACGTCAGCCCGTCTCCTGCAGGTACGTGAGGACCGCGAGCACGCGCCGGTGATCGGTGGCTGACTGGGTGAGGTCGAGCTTGGAGAGGATGCTCTGCACGTGCTTCTCGACCGCGCCGACGGTGAGCACGAGCGTCTCCGCGATCCCGGCGTTCGACCTTCCCTCGGCCATCAGCGAGAGGACCTCGCGCTCGCGGGGCGTGAGGCGCTCGACCGGTCCGTCCTGGCGGCGGCGGGCGAAGAGCTGTGCGACGACCTCGGGATCGAGCGCCGTGCCGCCGTCGGCGACGCGGCGGACCGCCTCGAGAAAGTCGGCGACGTGCATCACCCGGTCCTTGAGCAGGTAGCCGATCCCGCCGCCGCGATCGGCCAGCAGCTCCTCGGCATAGGTGGGCTCGACGTACTGGGAGATGACCAGGACTGCCGTCCCGGGCACGCGGCGCCGAACCTCGAGCGCGGCCCGCAGGCCCTCGTCGTGAAAGCCGGGGGGGAGCCGGATGTCGACGATCGCGAGGTCGGGCCGCTGCGCGACAACCTCGCGCACGAGCGCGTCGCCGTCGCCGACCGCCGCAAGAACCTCGATCTCGTTGTCGCGGAGCAGGCGCGTGATGCCGTCGCGCAGCAGCGCCAGGTCCTCGGCGATCACTACTCGCATGGCACCTCCACTCGGATCGTCGTGGGTCCGCCCTGCGGGCTGGTGACGGAGAGCCGCCCGTCGAGCGCCTCGACTCGCCGGCGCATCCCGCGGATGCCCGTGCCGTCCGGGTTGGCGCCGCCGGCGCCGTCGTCCTGCACCTTGAGGTGGAGGATCGCGTCCGCGTCGTCAGAGCCGGATCTCGACCCGGTCGGCGCGCGCGTGCTTGGCGGTGTTCGCGAGCGCCTCGGCGACGACGAAGTAGACCGCCGTCTCCACGGGTGGCGCGGGTCGCCGCGAGAGGTCGACCGCGAGCGAGACCTCCATCGGGGTCGAGCTCGCCAGTGAGGCGATCGCCGCTTCGAGGCCCCGGTCGGCGAGCACCGGTGGATGAATGCCCCGGGCCAGGTCGCGGAGCTCGCGCAGCGCATGCTCGGCGCCGGCCCGTGCCTCGGCCAGCAGCTCGCCGACCCGCTCGCGGGTCGGTGGCGAGCTTCTGCTCGGCCATGCCGAGGCTCATGCCGAGCGCGACGAGTCGGGCCTGCGCGCCGTCGTGCAGGTCCCGCTCGATCCGGCGAAGCTCCGAGTCCTGGAGATCGACCGCGCCGGCCCGACTGGTCTCGAGCGTCTCGATCCGCTCCGCCATCTCGGTCCGCCCCGGCGACGCCGGCCGGACCGAGACCGCGATCACGCCAACACGATCGCGATCGCGATCATCGGCCACACGGGCCAGAAGTAGCCGAGGCTCGCTCAGCGGCCCAAATGCCAACGAAGAAGGCGGTCAGCACCGCCCCGACCCCGGCGGCCCCCGCCAGCGTCCGACTGCCGCGGAAGCGACGAACGATCGACGGATCGTCGTCCAGCAGCACGAACCAGCCGTGGATGCCCGAGCGCCAGCCCGAGGGGCAGGATCACCCAGATCGGCCAGAAATAGCCAAGGCCGGTCACGGCCCAGATCACGATGAGACAGCAGCGTGACCCCGGCGTCGGTCCACGCATGGGCCCTAAGGCCGCATGCGATCGACCGGGCGGGCTGTGGACGCGTCGCCCGGGGCCGGTGTGAGTGAGTTCGAGGCCGGCAGCAGACTCCAGACGATAGGGCGGAAGATCCGCGCCAGCGGCCTCACGAGCAGCAGAGTCGCCGGGAGCAGCAGCAGACCGGCCGGCACGAACGCCAGCGACTGCAGCAGCGTGTGCGGTTTCCAGATCCCGAGGTCCGCCGGACTCGGGCTCAGCGGAAGCCAGATCGGGGCCGAGATCATCGCCACCGAGACGACAGCGCGACCAGCACGGCGAGGGCGAGCGGGAACCCAGCGAACCACCGAATCAGCAGGAACGCCTGGGCGCGCCAGAACGGGGCGCCGAACATCGCGCGGAAGCGGGCCCAGAACCGGCCACCCGGTCCCGGGCCCGACGGAGCCCGCGCGTCGATCTCCAGCAGCGATCGCGCGAGCTCGGCCTCCACCGCGGCGAACCCGCGCGTCATGTACGCCAGGCCGATCGCGAGCGGGATGCACAGCGGCGTGACCACGCAGCCCCAGGCACAGGCTCCAGACCGTCACCAGAGCGACGAACCACACCAGGCCGAGCGGCATACGCCGAGAGCAGATACCCGAGGTGCCGGTACGTGGCGGTGTCGGCCGAGCCGTCTGCCTGATCGCAGCCATGGTCATACCGCCTCCGCGGCCGGTTCGATCCGCCCCGACTCGAGCCGGACGCTGGGGAGCCAGCGCAGCCAGCGCGGCAGGTACCAGTTCCATTCGCCCAGCAGCTTCATCGTGGCGGGCAGCAACACCCCTCGGATGACGGTGGCGTCGAGCAGCACGGCGACCGCGAGTCCCACACCCATCTGCTTGATGTCGAGTGTAGGCAGCCACGCGAAGATCGCGAACACCGCCGACCATCACCGCCGCCGCGGCGGTCACCGTGCCGGCCGTTGTGCGGATTCCCTGGGCGACCGCGTCGGCCGTGCTGAGGCCGCCGTCGCGCAGCTCCTTGATCCGGCTGACGATGAACACGTGGTAGTCCATCGAGAGGCCGAACAGGACCGCGAACAGGAACAGCGGCAGCCAGGTGACCACGGCGCCGTTGGAGTGGAACCCCAGGAGGCCCTGCAGGTGCCCGTCCTGGAAGATCCACACCAGCACGCCGTAGGCGGCGCCGACCGACAGCAGGTTGAGCGCGATCGACGACCAGTGGGATCACGATCGATCGGAACGTGATCAGCAGGAGCAGGAACGCGAGTCCGAGGACGAACGCGAACACGAGCGGAAACCGGTGCTTGATCCTGGTGTTGAAATCATGCGTGCCCGCCGTCTCGCCGGTCACCGCGTAGGTGGACGCCGGGGAGCCTTCCGAGGCTCGCCGGCAGGATCCCGTGTCCGCAGCGTCGACAGCGCCGCCATCGAGGTCGTGTCCTCGCCGCTGCCGATCAGCGGGACGTCGATCCGGGCCACGGTGTGGTCGGCGCTGACCGTGGTCTGCATCGGCTCACGCGCCTGTCCGCTCGCGAGCGCCAGCCGCTCCATCTGCGCGATCGCCGCTGCGAACCCGCGTCGACGTCGACGTCACCCGCTCGAAGCACGACCTGCGCCGGGGTCTGCGCACCCGGGAACGCCTTCTGGATAGCGTCGTAGGTCTTGACGATCGGGATGCTGCGGGGCAGGTCGCCCGCGCCGATCAGCGTCGTGTGCAGGCGGAGTATCGGGAGCGCCAGCACGACGAGCGCCGACGCGGACAGCAGCATGGCCGCGGCCGGGAAGCGCAGGACGGGGCGCAGAAGCGCATCCCACACCCGGGATGTGGGCCGTCCCCGGCGGATCCGGCCCTTGTCGACCTTGTCGCCGAGCCGTCCGAGCAGCGCGGGCAGCACGGTCAGCGAGCCGGCCATGGCCATGAACACGACCAGCATCGCCCCGATTCCGATCGAGTCGAACACCCTCGTGCCCGACAGGAGCATCCCTGCCATCGCGATCAGGACGGTGATCGCCGGACACCAGCACGGCCCGACCGGAGGTCGCGGCCGCTCGTTCGAGCGAGTCGGTGCGCCCGCCGCGCCGTTCCTCGCGCTCGCGCTTGAGATAGAACAGCGAGTAGTCGACGCCGACCGCCATCCCCATCAGCAGCATCACCGAGCTGGTCGCGCCGGAGGCGTGGAACAGGTGGCTCGCCGCCGCAGCGAGCCCGCCGGCGGCGAGCACGGCCGAGAATGCGAGCACGACGGGGATGCCGGCGGCGACGAACGCGCCGAAGGCGATCAGCAGCACGACGAACGTGATCGGAAGCGACAGGCGCTCGGCCTTCGATACGCCGTCGTTGACCGTCTTGTTGAGCTCGTGGTTCGCGCTCGCGTCGCCGAACTCGGCGATCGTGTACGCGGGCGCTGCGTGCTGCAGCCTCCCGACCCTGTCGAGGATCGGCTGCACGCGGTCGGCGGCGCTGTCAGCGCTGCCCCGCATCTGGAACTCGATCAGGGCCGAATGGCCGTCGCGCGAGATCTGTCCCCGATGCCCGGGGGTGAGCGGTGAGCGGAGCAGGATCACCTCGGGCGATCTCGACAGATTCCCGACCACCGTCCGGACCTCGCGGCGGAACGCCGGGTCGCCGGTCGTGCGGCTCGCGCTCCGAATCAGCACGGCCTCGCCGGCATGGTCGTGGAAGCCGGCGTGCGAGACGATCGCTTGTGCCTGTGCGGACTGGCCAGTGCTCTGCTCGGAGTCGGTGAGCTTGACCGTGCCGACGAGCTGGCCGACCACGACGGCGGCCACCACCAACGTGAGCCACCCGAACGTGGCGGTCTTCCAGTGCGCTGCGCTCCAGCGCCCAGCGCGCGCGGCAAAGTTCATCCGGGCCTTCCTTTCGCTTGTTTGCAACACGCGACAAGCGTTCCGCGCGCGGCCCGATGCGCCAATGAGGGGGCCCGGCTTCAGACCCTCCAGCTAGCTGGTGTGTGCGTGGACCAGGGGACGCGGCTGTGAGGGTGCCGTGCGAGGTCTTCCACCCCCGCTCGAGGGCGATTATTGTGCTGGCCACTCGGATGTCCGCAGCAGCCCCCGTGGCCGTTCCCGCTCCCGCCGCCCGGGTCAACGTGAGGCTCGTCTTCTCGGGCCTGATGCTCGTGCTGCTGCTGGCCGCGCTCGATCAGACGATCGTCGCCACCGCACTGCCGACGATCGTCTCCGACCTCGGCGGCCTGAGCGAGCTTGCGTGGGTGACGAGCGCCTTCCTGCTCGCCCAGACGGTCGTCACGCCCGTGTACGGCAAGCTCGGCGATCTCTACGGCCGCAAGCGCGTTCTGCAGAGCGCGATCGTGATCTTCCTCGCCGGCTCGGCCCTGTGCGGGCAGGCCAACTCGATGCCCGAGCTGATCGCCTTCCGAGCGGTCCAGGGCCTTGGCGCCGGCGGCCTCGTCGTCCTGATCCAGGCGGTGATCGGCGATGTCGTCCCGCCGCGCGAGCGCGGCCGCTACCAGGGGCTGTTCGGAGCGGTGTTCGGGGTCGCGAGCGTCGGCGGTCCGCTGCTCGGCGGCCTGATCGTCCAGGCCGTCTCGTGGCGCTGGATCTTCTACGTCAACCTGCCGCTGGGGATCGCTCGCGCTGGTCGTGCTCGGGGCGACGCTGCCCAAGACGATCACGACGTCGCGTCCGTCGATCGACTACGTCGGGGCCGCGCTGCTCGCTGCGGCGCTCAGCGCGATCGTCCTGGTCACGAGCCTCGGTGGCACGACCTGGGCCTGGGGCTCGACCGAGGTCGATCGTGATCGGCGCCCTCGGGGTGGCGCTGCTGGGCGCGTTCCTGTACGCCGAGCGCCGCGCCCGGGAGCCGATCGTTCCGCTCGGCTGTTTCGCAACCCGGTGTTCGCGGTGGGCGGTCGCTGTCGATGATCGTCGGGCTTCGCGCTGTTCGGCTCGGTCACGTTCCTGCCCCTGTACTTCCAGACCGTGGATGCCGCCACCCCGACGGGCTCGGGCCTGCGGCTGTTCCCGATGATGGTCGGCGTGCTGTCGATGTCGATCCTCTCCGGTCAGCTGATCACGCGAACGGGGCGCTACAAGGCGTTCCCGATCATCGGGACCGGCGCTGATGACGGCGGGCCTGCTGCTGCTCTCGCGGCTCGACGTCGGGCACGAGCGTCGTCGCCTCCTCGCTCTACCTGCTCGTCCTCGGCCTCGGGCCTTGGCTCGGTCGATGCAGGTGCTGGTCCTCGCCGTCCAGAACGCCGTCGACTACGCGAATGCTCGGCTCCGCCACCTCGGCGGTGACGCTGGCGCGCGGGATCGGCGGTTCGATCGGGACGGCGGTGTTCGGGACGATCTTCTCGACCGGGCTCCGCCACCACCTGCACGCCGTGCTGACCGGGCGCGGTCGGACACCAGGTCGCGGCGGGTGGGCGGCTGACCGGCGCCCAGGTGCTGAGGCTGCCCGCCGGTGCCGCGGCTGGCCTACCAGCACGCCTACGTGCACTCGCTGCGACCCGTGTTCCTGATGGCGGCCGCGGTGGCGGCGCTGGGCTTCGTGCTCAGCCTGCTGCTCGAGGAGCGCACCGCTGCCGCCAGGCCGCGGCCTCGAGCACCGGGCCTCGAGGACAGCCTCGCGGCCCCGCGCTCCTCGGACTCGCTGGCCGAGACCGAGCGGGCGCTGACCCGGGTGACCACGCGCGAGGAGCGGACGCGGCTTCCGCGAAGCGGATCGCCGAGCGCGCCGGCGTCGAGATCAGCCCGGGGGCGATCTGGGCGCTGGTCCGGATCGACGAGCACGGATCGGCCCGAGCGCGCGCGCTGGCCGATGAGGACGGGGTCGATCCGGCCCGCGTCGCCGCGGTCGTGCAGGAGCTGCGCGAGCGCGGCCTGATCGCCGGCGAGGACGGCGATGCGCACCTGACCACGGAGGGACGCGTCCAGACCGACCGGATCGTCAACGCCCGCCGCGACCTCCTCGCCGAGGCGCTCGCCGACGACTGCACCGAGCGCAACCCCGAGGTCGCGGCATTGCTCCGGCGCCTGTCCCGCGAGCTGTGCGGTGAGCCTCCGGCGGCCACCCGGCCGACAGCCCGCGCTAGCTGACCGTGTCCCCGGCGCGCGGAGCGCTCGCCGGCCGGCCCTGAGAGCCCGCATCGGCCGATGCGGGCTGCGCGAGCGCGACCAGCTCGGCGAGGCCGTGCTCGATCCCGGCGCAAGAACGTCGATGTCGGGAGCGGTGTCGTAGTCGCCGCTGACGCCGAAGCTCAGCGCCCCGTCGTAGGAGAAGATCGCGACCGCCACGCGCACGCTCGCGAACAGCGGGATGTAGGGGAACGACTCGAGCATCCGCCTGCCCGCCAGGTAGAGCGGGAACTGGGGGCCCGGGACGTTGGTCGTCCCGGTGTTCAGGCTGCGCTGAGGCAAGCTGGCTGGCGACGCCGGGCCCCGAGCGCCAGCAGCATCGGCGGCGCGAAGCCGGACAGCGACGTGAGCGTCTTCCCCGGCGACCGCCTGCTTGGACTCCTTGAGCCCGGCCATCTGCGATCCGGATCGACGTCGAGCCGCTGCAGCCGGGTCGGCGATCCCGACCGGTAGCTCGGCGAACATCGCGGAGACGCGGTTGTTGTATGTGCCTCGCTCGCCGGGCCGCCGGACCGAGACCGGAACCAGGGTCCGCAGCGTCCGGTCGACCGACTCGCCGCGCGTCCTGCAGCAGCTCGCGGAACCCGTGCGTGATCGCGGCGAGCACGACGTCGTTGACGGTGCCGCCGAGCGCGCGCCGCACGAGCTGCACGTCGGCGAGCCGGCCCCGAGCCCAATCCCAGCGGCGGTGTGGGCCGAGCGGACCGTTCAGCGACGATCCGGTCGGGCGCGCCATCCCGCGCGAACCCGATCATTCCGCGCGCCGTGTCCTCGACCATCCCGGCGAACTGGCGCGGCGTTCGCAGCGCGCCGAGCAGGCGCTCGGTGGCCGCCACCGGGTTCGTCGCTCGCTCGACCATCGCGTCGCCGAGCAGCCGAGCCTGTGCCCGGCCCGGGATCGCGGCGTCCAGGCCTGCGGCGGCGCGCGGCGTCGGCTCGCGCTCGCGGTCGAGCAGCACGGTCATCAGGTCGGTGCCGGCGACGCCGTCGACCATCGCGTGGTG
The DNA here is from genome assembly GCA_963788715.1 of uncultured Solirubrobacterales bacterium. Taxonomy (GTDB): domain Bacteria; phylum Actinomycetota; class Thermoleophilia; order Solirubrobacterales; family Solirubrobacteraceae; genus Palsa-744. The sequence continues at coordinate 8,838 of CAWBID010000028.1, read as the reverse complement.
GACCTTGGACGACAGCGCCCAGCGACCCTCGCCGAGTCCCTCGACGATCCACATCTCCCACAGCGGCTTCGCGCGGTCGAGGTTCTGCGACATCACCCGTCCGACCAGCGCCCGTAGCTCGTCGTCGCCCCCGGGGTCGGGGAGCGCGGTGCGGCGGAGGTGATAGCCGATGTTGAAGTGAGGGTCGTCGACCCACACCGGCCGCGCGAGCGCGAACGGGACGAACCGCACGACCTGGCGGTAGCGCGGCACGAACTGCAGCTTCGAGCGCACGATCGCGACGACATCCACGAACGGGGGCGGCGGGTCCCTCGAAGATGCTCACCCCGCCGACGTGCATCGGGCTGCTGTCGCTCTCGATGTGCAGGAACGACGCGTCCTGCGCGCTCATCCGGTTCACGTCAGCTCCTAGATCCGGACCTCGGCACCGACCGTGTAGATCTGCTTGGCCGTCATCCGGCCCATGCCGGCAGGCGGATCCATCGCCTGGAGGACAGCCTCACTGAGGTCCAGATCCTCCTGGTTCTCGAACAGTCCGATCATCAGCACCCGCCCGCCGTCGGGATCGACCAGCATCGTCAACCCACTGCTCCGGACGCCCTCCGGCGGTCCCTTGGAGATGTTCGAGCGCATCTCCTCGGCCGCGGCGCCGATCGCGTCCGCGGTGCCGCCCTCCCACGTCGTCACGCGTGCCAGCATCCCAGGTCCTCCTCCTCTCGTGGTTGGTGTAGCGAGCTCCCGCACCGCCGACACTACATCCACTGCCGCCGTCCCGCCAGATAGGGCGCGGGACGCGGAAAACCGCCGGCCAGGGTCTACCGGATTGCAGGCGGTAGTTCGCCACCTCCAAAGGTTTTCCACATTCCGGTGCGCCACGGCGCTGCAGATCCCAAAGTTCTTGTTCGAGTTTTCGCAAGTTCTTGGAGGTTCGTTCGTTCCAGCTTCTGGGAGGCCCGACCGAAGGAAACCAAGGAGGAGAGAGACGGATGTACGGATTTAGTCGAGCCATCTACCGTGAGCTCGCGGACGAGATCATCGAAGACGGGCCCTGCGAGGGTTCGAACCACGAACGGGTGCTGCGCGCGTGCGAGGAGGCGGTCGATCGGATGGCGACCGATCGCCACTACTTCGCCCACCCGCGCGGACACTGTTCCGGGAGATCCGCGTGTACTTCCCGATGAGCGCACAGATGCGGGTGCTGCGGGTGACCGAACACTACGTGTCGCTGGTCTCGACGAATACCTGCGCCGCCTGCCGCAGAACGGCCTCGACGTCAACGGGAACCCGCTGCAGTGCCGGGCCACCACGCGGAAGGGCACGCCGTGTGCAGCGGATGCCGCTTGCCGCACAACGGCTACTGCCCGTCGCATCAGCATCTGGCCGAGACCGAGACCGCTGCCCTCGCCGATCGCCGCCTGAACCCAGGCGAGCCGGCGATCCCCGCATGGTGCCGGCGCGAGCCTCCGCTCAGCGCGGAGGCTCGCTGCCAGCTACTTCTTGTGCGCGTGATCGCGCGCGAGAAAGGCGCTCGACTCCGACTTGACGAGCCCCACGAGGTTGCCCTGCGAGAGGTTCGCGTCGAGCAGGTGCAGACCCCACTCCGGCGTCGGGGCCGGGGTTGGTGTCTGGGCCCCGTTGCGGGCCGTGACCTCGAGCACGTGGGCGCCGTTCGAGTCCTCGCAGCTGGCCGTGTAGGACCTCGGTGAGGCCCAGAACACCGTCGACGGCTGGGGACGTTCCACTTCAGAACGCTGAGTCCGAGCGCGATGGTCGAGCCGGGAGCGAACGGCGCGCTGGGCTGGATCGGATCGAGCAGGCCGCTGCCGCCGGCGAGGTTGGCCGGGTTGGTGCACAGCACCTCATCGCCCTTCGGCGGCGTTCGGCTTGCCGAGCGCCTTGAGCGCACCCGGGCGGCCGAACAGGCTGTCCTTGGGCACCGGCTGGTCGAACGTCGAGAAGGCGATCACGCACCCCAGCTGGGTCGCGCTGCGGCAGGCGGGGATGTGCTTGAAGTCACCGCCGATGCCGGTGTTGCCCTTGACGAGCACGTTCCCGCCCATCAGGATCGCCGACAGCAGGCGCTTGCGCACGGCCGGTTGCGTGTCGACCTTCTTGGCGATCACGGCCTCGAGCACGCCCGCGCCCTGGGAGTGGCCGATGAGCACGAAGCCGCCTGCCGTGGTTGTAGTGCGTGAGGTAGTCGGCGAGCGCGTTCTCGACGTCCCTGACCCCGAGCGCGGGGTTGGCCTTGGTCATCGACGGCGGCGCTCCGGGCAGGCCGGCGCCGGCCAGCGTGACCTGGCGGTACATCGGCGCGAACACCCTGCAGTGCTGCGAATATCGCGCCACCTGGTAGAGCGCGATCGAGCGCTCGGTGTCCTGGATCACGAAGTTGCTGTTGCCGGTCTTCTCGTCGCTGACCGTCGGGTACACGTAGAAACAGTCGATCGGCGGGTTGTGCTCCGCCTTCGGGTGCTCGACGCCGATCGCCTGGCTCAGCGGAGCGTTGTACACCGTGGTCGAGAGCCCGGGCGCGCACGGGTCGGGCTTCTTGCCCGGCTTGCACAGCCAAACCGTCGCGCCGGCCGGTGCGCAGGCCAAACCGAGCAGGGCGGCGGCTCCGATGATCGCAATCAGAAGCCGATTGCGCCGACGATGCGGGGGCTTTGCGGCCATGCTGCCGCCTCCTTTGATTCGGGTCTATGCGTTGGCCGTGCCGAGCGCCGCGGAGATCTCGTCGATCGCCGACTGCTCGGGCGGGCTGACGGCGATTCCGCCCTCTCGATGGGCATTGGCCACCTTCTCGACGAGCATCGCGACGAAGCGGCGGTAGTCCTCGACCTCCTCAGGCTTGGCCTTGCGGTCGAGCACCTCGACCGCGTCCCTCAGATGCTGCAGGCCGTGCTGCTTGATCTCGTCGTATGAGTGGTAACGGGTGTGGTCGACCTCGGGCTTGGCCGCGACGATGTCGTCGAGCAGCTCGCTCGCGCCGTGCTGCGCACGCGCTTCGGCGTACGCCTTGCCGATCGCGAATGTCTCGCGGAACGTGCCGCCGCGCTGCGCCGTGACGACGATCATCCCGGCGCTGGGCGGTCCCTCGAGCACGGTGTCCCACTCCTCCTTGGTGAAGTCGGCTTTGCCGGTCATTACTGGCTCCTTTTCTGGCTTCAGACCACGATGGTCTCACGGTCGCGGCCGATCCGCATGTCCGCGCCGCGGGCCTGCCAGAAGTATGCCCCGACGCCGGCGAGTGCGTACGTCCCGACCGCGAACGCCTCGCCGCCGAGGACATCGGAGGCGTAATGGGCGCGCAGGTACACACGCGTGAGCCCGACGAGCATGGCGACCGATGCACCGGCCAACATGGCGGCGACGCGGCGCCCCCGCGATCGAATGAGGACCGTGACCGCGATCGCGAGTGCAAGCCAGCCCACCGCGTTCGCGGCGTGCCCAGACGGGTAGCTCTGACCGCTTGTCGTCACCAGCGGTGCCGAAGGGCGGGGACGGCCGACGGTCGCCTTGAGCAGCCACACGCCGATCCAGGTGAGCGTCCCGCCGGCCACGAGCGCGGTAGCGCGCGCGCGATGCCGCCGCTTGGCGAGGAACGCTCCGCCCACCAGCAGCACCGGACCGACGATCGCGATCAGCCCCAGCGCCGTGAGGATGCGAGCCACACGGTCGAGCCACGGTGCGCGCAGGTCGTGGGCGATCGTAAACGCACGCGAGTCGACTGTGAGCGGCGCGCTCGTCGTGACGAGCACCGTGACGGCCGCGAACATGGCCAGCGCGACGACTGCAAGAAAGACCAGAGGCCACGGAGAGCGGACGCGCACGCGCGTGATCGTCCCACGCTCCAATGCTCGCAAGTCTTTGCCGGCTGTCGATTTCGCGCGGCGCCGTTCGTCTCAACACGACCGTACACACCGGGTCGATGGGACCCACGATTTCAGGAGTGACCATGACCGGCTCTCCCACTGAGGGAATCAAGACCGTGCTGCATCCCGTATCGGACCTGGCGGCGGCCAAGGCGGTGTACACCGCGCTGCTCGGGTACCGCCCCAGACCGACTCGTCCTATTACGTCGGCTTCGAGGCCGCGGGCCAGCAGATCGGGCTGGTGCCGGGAGGTGGACCGCAGGGGATGACCTCACCGGTGGCCTACTGGCACGTGCCTGACATCGAGGCGAAGCTCGCTGAGGTGACCGCTGCGGGTGCCACCGTGAAGGAACCGGCGCACGAGGTCGGTGGCGGCCGCCTGGTGGCCAGCGTCACCGACCCCGATGGCAACGTCCTAGGGTTGCTCCAGGACCGATGACGCCGTGGCGGCGCCCAGACCTCCGACGATGGCGGCGAGGACGCCAAAGGTCGCCGACACGCCGCGGTCGGAGCGCCGAGAATGTCTCGTCGGAGCTGTCGCGCTGCTGACACGTCCCCGAAACAGATGACACCTACACCCGAGCAGCCGGATCCGCCCCCTGCCAAGCGTCGGGCTCGTGCGCCGGCGGGTCGAAGGCGACGCTCAGCTGGTTGGCGATGGCGTTGCTGACCCTGGGGTCGGTCGGAGATCTCGGCGCCGCGCCCGCGACGGCCGTCCTGGGTCTCGCCTCGGTGGTGCTCTACGTCGTGCCCGCGATCGTGTTCCTGCTGCCGGCGTCGCTCGTGTCGGCCGAGCTCGCCTCGGGCTGGAAGGGTGGCGTCTACAACTGGGTGTCAGAGGGGATCTCTCCCAGGATGGGCTTCGTCGCCATTTGGTGTCAGTTCGCCCAGACGACCTTCTACTACCCGGCAGTGCTCGCCTACATCGCGAGCACGCTGGCGTACGTGTTCGCGCCCAACCTGGCTCACAGCGGCCTCTACACGACCGTGGTGATCATCGTCCTGTTCTGGGCGGCCGTGCTCGTCTCCGCCAGAGGGGTGCTCGCCACCGGCAGGCTGGCGTCGTACGGGATCTTCATCGGAACGCTGATCCCGGGCCTGCTTCTCGTCCTCCTGGCCGCGATCTACCTCCTGCAGGGCAACGCCTCCGCGGCGCCGCTGAACGCCCACCACGTGCTCCCGGCGTGGAACGGACTGACGAGCATCGTGCTCATCGTCAACAGCTTCTTCACCTACGCCGGGGTTGAGGTCAACGCCGTCCACGTCGACGAGCTGCGCGACGCCCCGCGCGAGTTCCCCAAGGCGACCCTCCTGGCCGTGATCCTGATTCTGCTCGTCTTCATCTTCCCGACGCTCGCGATCTCGGTCGCCGTCCCCGCGACGCACATCAGCTTCACCGCAGGTGTCATGCAGGCGTTCAAGAGCCTGCTCGATCACTTCGGCCTGAGCGTGCTCGCGCCGATCATCGCCGTCGGGCTGGTGGTCGCCTCCGTGAGTGGCCTGCTCGACTGGCTGACCGGTCCCTCGACCGGCTTGTTGGACATCGCTCGCGAGCGCGGCTACCTGCCGCCGTACTTCCAGGAGCTCAACGCAAACGGCGTCCAACTCCACATCCTCGTCGCCCAGGGAATCGTCATCACCGCTGATCGGACTGCTCTACGCCGTGGTGCCGGCAGTCTCACGCGCCTACTGGGTGTTCGCCGCCCTGGCGACAGAGGTCTACCTGATCATGTACGTCCTGATGTTCGTCGCGGCGATCAACCTACGGCGGCGACAGCCCGAGCACCAGCGTGGCTACCGGGCACCCGCGCTCGTGACGATCTGCGTCGTCGGGACGCTCGCCTCCGCGGCCGCCTGCCTGGTCGGCCTGCTCCCGCCGAGCCAGCTTGGACACATCAGCACACCGCCATACCTCCTGGCGCTGCTCGCCGCAACCCTCCTCGTCGGCCTGCTCCCGCCGCTCCTGCTCCACAAGCTGCGCCGGTCCGACTGGAAGGCCGCTGCCTGAGGCGGATCGACGTGAACGACTGAGGCTGACCCGGGCCACGGATCGTTGCTCCGACTCGAGGTGTAAGCAGCAACCGCTCGCTAGCTGCTAGCTGCACGACGGACGCATCGCGTTGCAGCTAGCAGGAACCCGAGGTGTTCGGTTATCCGCAACCGGGGATTGCGGCTGCCCACGATGACGGTTCCTGCGTTGAGCGGGACGATTTCCCTGATCACATTACCGCGCCCCGCGCCCCGCGCTGTGCGGCAGGAGAGGAGACGAAGGAATGATTCATCCGCACGTAAGGTACCTCGGTCCGGCTTATCCGGACGCCTCTGGTCCCGCGAGCCCCCGCGAGTTGGACAGCCGCGTCAGCGATGGCATCCAAGTCGACCTGCTGTGGTGCGAGTGCACGGGTCGAGCGTGGGTGGTCGTTACTGATAGCAGGACAGGCCAGGCGTTCTCGCTACCGGTTCGCGATGGCGACCGCCCGCTCGACGTTTTCCACCATCCTTACGCTTACGCGGCGTCACACGGCGTCAATGCAGGCGCGAGGTCAGCGGGTCTCGACTCGGATATTGCACAGGCCGCCTAAGACGTCGATTCGACGCCCGCGTCACGCGCGCCGGTGTGGGCGGCGTCCGAGCAAACGACCCTGGCCGACGGTGCTCGCTCATGCAACCGCCCAACACCACGGATTAGGGACGGCAACCGTGGCGCTCCTCTCCCCGACACGCCCGGCGCGCGCCGGTGGCATCCGACCGCGGCTGCTTGCGTGCGCGGCTCAGCGCTCGCGTTGGGTGAGGGCAAGAAGGTCGCGTGCGCCGGCACGCAGGATGGAGGCGATGGCTGGGCTGCGGTCTACACGTCGCGCCGTTGCGTGGCTCATCGCGTCGCGCGCGGTCCTCGCCGGCGTCGCCACGATCGGCCCGGGCTACGGCTGCCGCATCTCCGCCAGCTCGCGCACGGCTTGCGCGAGCGTGCTATCTGGTCTGTCAGCGCTGCTGGCGACTCGTCATCAGCACCGCGCCGGTCACCGCTCGCACCAGACTCAGCATCGAGTTGGCCAGGTCGAGCTGGGCGATGCGCTCGATCTTCGGCATCGATAGCTGGGTGTAGGCGCCACCGGCGTGGTAGTACTTGGGACGTTCCGACAACCAACGCCGCCGCACCACCGACCAGCGTGTTGACTGCCTGCTCGCCGCCGAACGCGGACCCCGGGGTCAGGCCGCCGACTGCTCGTCCGCCTCCATCCTGGCCAGTTCAGCGTCCAGCACTGCGTACTCTGCCTCCTCGATCGCCGCGTACGCGAACTCCACCGCGAACGCCGCGTCGTCCTCTCTCTTCTCGGCGTTCCTCTGAGCTCGATCTGCGTCGTGCTCAGCCCGCTTGCTATCGATGTCTTCGCGAATCTTTGCGACGTGCTCGTTCCACGTGCGCTGCAAGTCGTTCCACCAGACTGAGAGCTTGTTCTTGTTCGCGTCGGCCGACTCGCGCAGCTTCTTAGCCTGGGCCTGAGCAGACGCTCGCGCGGTGTCGACGTCCGCTTGGAGGTCGGCCTTAGCCTTGCCCTTCGCCGCCGCCGCGCGGTCCTCCGCCTCCTTGGCGCGAGCGGCCAGATCGGTCAGTTGGTCCGAGAGAGCCATCTCAACCTCCTTCGAGGAATGCTTGACCTACACAGATTGTCACCCTATCCAAACTGACCACCACCGGGGAAGCGGTGTCCCTGATTTCAACGGACGGTACCACCTCGGCAATCGCGCTCCATCCGTAATCCTCCGGGAGTTCGCGCCTCCTCGCGAGGCAACTCCTTCCGGCTGAACGCGACCACGCGGTCCACGCCAACCGCGCGGTCGGATGGTGCTACCGGCTATGCGGCTGGACCTCGGCATAGCCGATACCTGCGCGCACACGAATGCAGTCGCGCCGCGCGGAGGCGCGTGTCCTCCTTCTCGCCTCAGTGGACTGCGCGCCGTGCGCGCCGTCGACTCGTTGGTGCCCTACGGATGCTACCGACGACAACCGGCCTCAACGGGCCGGGCACGTGCACGCGATCTGGCGGGCGTCTCGACCCCGGTGTCCACCGCGGCCGGTTTCGCGCCAAATCGTCCGTATCTACGGCCGACAGGCCGTTGTGTCGCACGGAATCCTGGCTGCCAAGTACCTCTACTTCAAGGGAGGTCATATCCGCGTGTCGGGGTTTCGAGTCCCTCCTCCGCCATGGCTGTGAATACTCCAATCTTCACTGGTCACGGGCCGTCTCGCGGTCCTCGGCTTCGCTCGACCCGACCGCTATGACCCGCTACACATTCGCTAGTTGGCTCAAAACACCGCTTCTTCGCTTGGGGCAATAGAGATGACCGCAGCGAGCGCCGCCGCATCGGCTAGAGCGACCACACCGCTCGAGTGCAGCGCGCCGATGACGTTCCGCACACCCTCGCTGACCGGGAATGTCGCTCGGCCAACGCCATCGAGGGCCTCGACTACGGTAGTCCCAGGTGGCGATTCGCGGGCAGCCTGTCGAGCACGTCGATCGCAACAGACGTGAGATCCAAGCTGAACACACTACGTCCGGGCTCTGCACACCCTCATTGTCGGTGTCCCCTGCTTCGCCGCCGCTCGTGTGGAGGTCGTCCAGGTCCCGAACGCTTCGCGCAGGGGACCTTTGCTGCATCTTCCCCGTCGGCGTCTTGGGGAGCTCATCGCGAACCTCGAACCGCCGTGGCAGCTTCTGGCGAGCGAGCCGCTCGGCGGCATGCTCGGCGAGCGCGTCGAGATCGAACGTAATCCCGGCCTTAGGCACCACGAGGGCGAGCAGCTCCTCTCCACGGATTTCGTCAGGAACGCCGATCACCGCGCACTCATGGACTTCTTCAAACGCGTAGATGACCTCTTCGATCTCCCGCGGGTAGATGTTCTCGCCGCCCCTGATGATCATGTCCTTGGAGCGGTCGACGATGAAGAAGTCCCCGTCCT
>CAWBID010000027.1:0-17845 GCA_963788715.1 uncultured Solirubrobacterales bacterium | reverse complement strand
ACCCACAGGGCGTGTTCGACGCGTTCGAAGCAGGGCGCGAGCGAGGATGCGTCGATCTCCAGTCTGAACTCGCGCCGCCAACGATCGAGCACGGACGTCGGCGTGCGAAAGCACGTCCCCGAGTTGACCAGCGTCGTGCCACCGAGCCCTCGCCCGAAGCGCAGCAGGATCGGCGGTGAGCCCAGCGTCACCGCGCGCCCGCCGTCGCGGTAGAGGCGCGCGAGCATCTCCGGCGGCCGCGCGCTGAAGTCGTCGGGATCGCGGTGCGTGCCCTGCTCGAGCACGACCACCCGTGCGCCACCCTCGGCGAGCTCGGCCGCGAGCACCGCGCCGCCGGCGCCTACGCCGATCACGCACACGTCAGCGTCGATGCGCCTCGGTCTCGCGAGTGTCTCTCACTGGCCGCCCCTCCGAGCGTCGCAGCTCACGGCCGCGGGCGGCCACACCACGTCCGCGTCGAGCCGAGCGCGCGCGCGAGCGCACGCCCCGCCCCGTAGTGGGCGAGCGCAGGAGCCGAGGCGCGGCCGGCTCGGCCAGTGGGGCGCGGGCGAGCAGCTGCCGCGTCCGCGTGGGCCCGTCGAGCGAGCGCGACAGCATGCAGCAGGCCCGCGCGCTGGGCGCGGTGCGGCGCGAGACGAATATCTGTCAAGCCGGCGTCTCTATCGCGCGCACCAGCGCTTGCCTCCTGCGCCGCGCGAGCTGGCTGATCGCGGCGGCCGCTGGTCATGTCCGTCGCGTGCACCGCGATCGCGGCGGCCGCGTGCGCACGTACGTGGGGCCGAGCCGCTCGCGCGCCGACGACGTGGAGAACGTCTGCGTGCGGGAGGTACAGCTGGCGCACCGGTGTTCATCATCGAGCTGAAGACGAGATCGCCCGGCGCCCCAACCAGCGTGGACGAGAACTCCCAGTCGGCCAGCGAGCGCGGCGTCATCGTCCCCGCCGCGGCCACGACGTCAGCGCCAGCCCGACAGGTCCGCGGCCTGCGCATCGACGCCGTCCGCCGGCGAGCCGCGCGGCCTCGACGAGCAGCAGCCGTCGCGCGCTCGAACACGTCGCAAGCACCACCTCACCGTCGACGTCACCGCGCGGCACGAGCGCCTCGAGGCCGCGCCGAGCGCCGCCAGTCGAGCACGCGCGCGCTATCGCCGGGCGCACGTCGACCAGGCGCAGCTGCCCGAAGTGCCCGAGCGCCTCGCGGATGGAGGCGAAGTTCACCCCCAGGTCGACCGCGGTGCCTGCTGTGGGTGGCGGCCGCCGCCGGGTCCAGTAGGGCCGGCCAGGATCGCCTCGCGGAGACCGTGTGAAGACGTGGTCGGGGACGGAGGCGCGGGAAGCGGGGAGGCCATCGCGTCCCGGGAGTGTATCGGTGTTCGAAGAATCTAGCACTGGGTATGAACTGAGATCATGAGTGACATGCAGCTGCCACCCTGTGGAATTTTTCAGTTGAAGAGGTGGAATTCTGATGTACCTGCTCTAGCACCGCCCCGGCCTGCTTTCCTTTAAATGCTTTGTGAGCTGCAGCTGCTGGAACCATGCCCAGCGCGCGCCGTACCGGCAGTCCTCGCTGGCCCGGCAGAACCAGTCGAACGGGCACCGCCCGCTCGCCCGGTGTGGCCGAACTCGCACCGCCCGCTCGCCCGGTGCGGCCAGTCTCGACCAGCAGCGCCTGCTGGATCCGCGTCCTCCAGCCGGACGGCGTCGGCCTCCCCTCCATGGAGGGAAGTGAGGACGCTCGGCTCGATCTGGCTAGCGGTTCAGCGCAACAGCCAGCGCCGCCGAGCACTCCCAGCCTCGCCGCAAGCCGGGTTTCCCGGTGATCCGCCTCGGCGCGCCCCCAGGAGGACGTGGCCATAGCGGTGGCTCGACCGTGCCCTGGACCCCGGCCAACACGTGGACGACATCGACCAGAAAAGTCGCCTGAACAGTGGGGGGTGTGGACGCGGCCAGCCATTACAGATGCAACCGACGTGCCAAAACGCGCCGGTCTTCGATTAAAGCCCAAGGTGCTGTTTATTCATGGCTAGGCATTCCCGGGTCGACTACCGTGGCGCGGGTCGGCTCATTCTCAGTCAGCTCCTCCTCGCGGTCCCCTTCCCTGCTGCGTCCGCGGTATCGCCTGCTCGCTCGCTCGCCCGGCGGTCCTGCTGTCATGTGTGATCGCTCACAAAGGTCCGGTTGCTGACATGAAACGCAGTGCACGTGGTCAGCTTCTGCCGGATTGCAAGGCCTGGCTTGCAAGGTATCAGTCTATCTCTTGTGGCTAGCCGGACGGTGAAAGGGACATGAAGGAAGACGAGTTGGCAAACAGGGTGTTGCATGAAGCTGATAGAGGGAGGGAGTGGAGAGCGAGATGAATGGGAGTGTGGATAGGGGATGTGAGCACTGACAGAAGGTTGTCATCACCCTGTTGTGCCCCCTGCGGCGGCCCTTGGCTTTCTGTGTCAGGCATTTGGGTTCACGCCCGCCATGGCGTTGCCCTGCACCTGAGGCCCATGGTCGAGATCGACTGGCTCAGGCAACCCAGCGTCAACAAGAAAAACCTCCTGGGAAGAGTGTGTGACCGCTGTTGGCTGGTGAGGCCCGGGTGCTGCAAAGGCCCGGCCCTGGGGTGCCCACCCACTGAGCCCTGGCATCCCTAGAGTTGTGTGCCCTCCATTGCCCAGCCACTGCCCAGGCTGCTGCCCATCCTGCTCACTAGACATCAGAGCTGTTCCTCGTCGCTGGGCCACTGGTCCCGGTGCCGAAGGCGAGCGCGCACCAAGCGGAGGGGATCCGCGGAAGTGCGCGCTGTCGCACACGACCGACCTCAGGTGCTCTCGAGGATGAGGGCACGAGGTCGTTCGATCATCCACAAGCACAATGAAATGGAGAACACATGAGACGTACAAGGATGTTGGGGCTGTGCACTGGAGCACTGCTCGCCGTTTGCGCGCTTGTCGCGGGGCCGGCGTCGGCCGCCCCGAAGAACGAATTCGACAAATTCAAGGAATGCCCCTTGAACTATCCCTTTGAACTGAGTGGATGCATCTACGCCGTGTCAGGACCTGAATCGTTCTTCCAGGCCGGCAAAGTCACGGTTCACTTCGTAGAAACCGATCAAGTTGCAGGTCGGCTTCAAGGAAAACGAAGAAACCGGCCACCTGACAGTCATCGAGGGGGAACAGGGTAACTCGGTCTCAAAGGTAGCCGAGCCCGCGCCCGACCTGACCGAAGACATCAACGCCGAACTCCTGCCTGAAGCCGAAAAAGCCCGGTATGAAAAATACCTGGAAGAAGGCAAGTCGACGAAAGCGACCGCCACGATCGAACTGGCCAGGCCGGCGGAAGAGATGACCCTCAACGAGGCGGCCCTGCTCCAGGAAACCACCGAAACGGCGCTCGGCTTCCCGGTGATGATCCACCTGAAAAACGGGTTCGTAGGCAACCACTGCTACGTCGGCAGCACGCAGAACCCGATCAACGTGGACTTCATCACTGGAGAAACCTCGCCGCCGCCGCCAAACACGCCGATCCACGGCAAGCTTGGCACGATCAAGGTCATCGGCGGAGGCCAGATCCTCCAGGTCCTCAACGACCACCTGGTCAACAACTCCTACGCATCTCCGGGAGTGCAGGGCTGTGGTAAGAACGGCGGCGCCAACGCAGCGATGAACTCTGCGCTCGGTCTGCCCTCACCCGCAGGCACCAACTCGACTGAACTCGTCGGCGAACTGAACCAGGCCGGCGCAGAAGCGGTGCGGGAACACCTCACCCGCTAGTCGACAGACGAAAGAGCCGTTGCATGACGACGGCTCGCGCACAGGGCCCGCCCGCCCTCCAGCCGGCGGGCCCTGGGCCGATTCTCGGGGCCAAGAATCGCGCGTCGGCAGGAGAGCGCTACGAGTCGCCACGAACGGGGGCTTTCGACCCTCCACACGTGGGCGAGACCGGCGCTCTACCCACGTCCCTCGGGCCGCTCTCGGGTCTACTCGCGGCGTGTGAGCGGCTCTGAGACGCCAGGCGCGCCCTGGTCGCGGAACCCCGGGTTCCTCGACCAGCGTTACCACCGCCACTGAAGAGCGTGGCATGGCGGCTCGCCCGCGCCGCCGAAACGGCCGACATCTGGGACGCAGCGCGCAATCCCGCGCTCGAGCAGGCCAAGGAGTGGATGCGCAAGCGGCGATGCCGCAGCATGCCCAAAAACGCCACGATCTCCGAATAAAACCGATTGTACTGTTGATTCCGCCCCGCGGTCGCGGTCGACGGCCGTGGCGCGGATCGCTCGCTCCGAGCCGAAAGCAGCCTCGGCAGCGCCCTTGTTCTCCTGCGCCGGCGCATATGCCCCGCTGCGGCGTGTCGTGGCGCCCGGTCACCGGATCCCTCAAACAGGCCTGCTTGACGTGAAACGCAGCGTTATGCTAGCTTGCGGAACGCAGGCTTGGCTTGCAATCGCCGCGTTTATTCGGGCCGACCGAGTGGCGGCGTGTCGGGAGAGCGGACAGGTCGGGGACGGGCCTCGTCGGGGGCCACCAGCAGAGGTCGGAGGGGAGACCACGGATGCCACGGATGCGGACACGGGGAGGCGAACACCGACACGAGCTCCGTCATCGCCCGCGCGCACAGCGACAGCGGCCACTCGCTCTCTGCGCCGGCGATCCAGTTCACGCACGCGCGCATCCTCGCTCGAACCGTCACGCGACTCGGCAGAGACCGACCGCTTCTGCCAGCGAGCGTCGGCAGTGGCTCTCTTCGGGGCAGCACGGTGCGACGGAGCATTTGCCCACGCCGGCGCGGGGCTCCACCCGCCAGCTCGACATCGAGCAGGGCGCGACGCGGCTGCCCGCCTCCACGGCGCTCCGCCCGGGAGCGTGCTCGCAGACCGCTTCCTGCCCGCCCACTACAAGCGTTCCTCAGCGCGGTGGCCACTGGTGCCCGCGCCGATGACGAGCGCGTGCCGAAGCGGCAGGGGGACCGCCGACGAGCGCGCTGACGCATCTGACCGACCGAGGGAGCCTTCGAGTACGAGGCCCGAGGTCGATCGATCAAAAACCCACAAGCACAATGAAATGGAGAACACGTGAGACGACTAAGGATGGTAGGGGTCTGCCTGGTCGCGATCTTCGCGATGGGCGCGCTCGCAGCCGGCCCGGCACTGGCCAAAACAAACGTTTGGAACAAATACGCTGAATGTCCGTTGAACTATCCCGCCCTAAACAACTGCACGGTCGGCATCACTGGCCCGGAATCGTTCTTCCAGGCCGGCAACGTGACCGTTCATTTCGTGAAACCGATCAGATTGCAGATCGGCCTCAAGGAAAACGAAGAAACCGGCGAACTGAAAGTTATCGGGGCGGAACAGGGCCACACGGTCACGAAGGTAGCCGAGCCCGCGCCGCCGCTCACGGAAGACATCAACGCCGAACTCCTGCCTGAAGCGGAAAAGCTCCGCTATGAACAATACCTGGAAGCAGGCAAGTCGACGAAGGCCACCGCGACGATCGAACTCGCCAGGCCCGCGGAAGCCATGACCATCAACCTGGGGAATCTGCTCTCGGAAACTTCAGAAACGGCGCTCGGCTTCCCGGTGATGATCCACCTGAAAAACGGGTTCGTCGGGACCCACTGCTACGTCGGCAGCACGCAGTCTCCGATCAACGTGTCGTTCATCACGGGGGAAACCGCACCTCCGCCACCGAACACGCCGATTCACGGCGCGCTTGGGACGATCGATGTGATCGGCGAAGGCAACATCCTCCAGATCCTCGGCGACCGGCTGGTCAACAACTCCTACGCGTCTCCGGGCGTGCAGGGTTGCGGTAAGAACGGCGGCGCCGACGCAGCCATGAACTCTGCGCTGGGTCTCCCCTCACCCGCGGGCACCAACTCCACCGAGCTCGTGGGTGAACTCGACGCGGCCTCCGCAGAAGCCGGTCCAAGAACACCTCACCCGCTAGTCGACCGACGAGAAGGCCAGTCGCTTGACGACGGCTCGGGCACAGGACCCGCCCAGTACGTGGCGGGTCCTGCGGCCCCATATCCTCAGGTTATGATTCCCGCTCGGCAAAAGCGGCATCAAGCCGCCACGAACGGGGCGGTCGATCTTCCACAAACGGGCGAGACCGTGGTGCGCCGTCCTTGGCCAAGCGTGAGCGCGGCCCGTGCTCAGATGTTCGTTCGCCCGGACACGACCCCGTTACCGGTCAGTCTTCGGGAAGGGCCGCAAAGTCACGCTTGGTTTTCCTATACCACCCCATTCCCGATAGGGGCTTCTCCATCTACCTTTCATCTCCTTCAAAGGCGCTTTTGTGCGTCTCATCACCTTTTGCGACCACTTCCTTTAGATGTTCATCCTGCGCTTTTATGATCTCATCTGCGATGTTTCCACGGTGCGGGAAATCGCACGGTTCACCCAATTGTTTACATGTCATTGTCTTCATTACGCGCGGGCCGGGCGCGTACGCGCCCGGCCCTGCTTCGTCGTGCACCGTGTCCTCGTCGCGATCACGACGCACACGGTCTTTCGCTTCGTCCTACTCTTCCGGTCCTAAATGCCGAGATGTTCTTCGGCGTTTTCTCGGCCAGTCAGTTTCAACACCCCGTTCAAGACCGACATGTTGTTGGTGGAGGGAAGGCCCAAGGCCGCGTCTATCGCTTTGTCGGCCCCGCCTTCCACGCCGCAGCCTTCCACTCCCGGAGAAGCGAAGCCGCTGGCCACGAGCGTGTCGCCCCAGGTCGTGATTATGCTGGCTGCGTTAACGACGAGTGCACCGGTTTTGCCTTTCAATTCACCCGCAGTTCCGGTCGTGAAGTTGACCACGATCGGGTGTTCGTCGTTGCCAACGTAGCAGTTATTGCCAAAAAAGCCATTGCCAAGCTTCACCTTGACGGGGAAGCTGAACGCCGTACCTTCTTCGGTCAATAGGTTGGCCAGGTTGAGATGGATGGCGGTCGCCGGTCCGGCAAGTTCGATCGTCGCGGTTGTTTTCCCTTCTTTGGCCACTTTGACGTAGTAGTTGAACCTGTTGCGTTCCGCCGGCGACAGCTCGGCTTTATCGACCGCTTTTTGCAGGCCTGGTCCTGCCTGGGCGACGGGCTGGATGGTGGGGCTTCCTCCGCACCGGACCATAGAAGTTCGGTAGGTTCTACTTCTTTTTCGGTGACTCCGCCCTTGAGCGTGATCTTCCGCTTGAGCGGCACGGTCACGTTGCCGGCCGTGAAGAACGACGCAACTTCTGGCAGCGTGCCATGTTCGCTTTCATACTGTTCCTTCTGGGCTGCGTTCAGCCACTTTTCGCGGTAGCTTGACTGGGCCCAGGTGCAGGCGTTGAGTGGGTGTTCTTCTATGACTACGCTGAATGGGCAGTTCGCGAACGCTTGGAATTCGGCTCGTTCTGTTGGCGTTTCTTTTGCCATTGCCGGCACAGCTCCCACCAGCGCGAGCGCCAGTGCCGCCACGACGACCATCAGCATCCTTACATGTCTCATGTGTTCTCCCGTTGTGCTTGTGGGTTGCGATTGATCGACCTCGGGCCTCGTACTCGAAGGCTCCTCGAGTCGGTCATGTGTGGCAGCGCGCCGTCCGCGGCCCCCTTGCCGCTTCGGTACGCGCTCGTCATCGGCGCGGGCACCAGCTGGCCACCGCGCCGAGGAACGCTTGTGGTGAGCGGGCGGGATGCCCGGCGCAGCGCTGAGGCCGATCGTCGTCCTTCGCGAGGCAGCGCACCGCCAGGACAAGCGGCGACGCCTGCCGACCTACTGCGTACGCTCATCCGCCCAGCCGTCCGCATGGCCGTTCGAGCAAGCGTGCGCAGGCTTGAATTGGACTGCCGAACGCAGAAAAGCGGTTGGACGCTGAAGCGGCGGCGAGGGCGATCCTCCGACGGTGTTCGCGTGCCCGCATCCCTCACTGTGCGCTCCTCTCCCTACGACTGCCTTTGGGCCTTTGACGAGGCCCTTCTTGCCGACTGTCCTCGCCGCTGCGGCCAACTCGGAAGGCCGCGCAAAGCTCGCGATTTGCAAGCTGACCTCGCGCCGGCAAGCTAGCATAACGCTGGGTTTCAGGTCGATCCGACGTTGGTCGGTGGATCTGCGCGGCCGCAGCCGGGCGGATGACCGCGATGCGAATGGGCCGAGCTTCTTCTACCGGCGTGGCCGTGGGTAGGCATGCTCGGCGTCGCGAAGCGAATTCGAGGGCCGAAGCGGCCACCGCCGGCTCGTTGAGGTCCGCCAGAAGAACGACCAACTGCTGCACCGGCCGCGAAATCGGAGTAGCGTGTACCGATGACACGGTCGGATGCCGTGTCCGCCGGGGGAGATCTGCGCGTGGATTGCAGCCGGATGATGACAGGCGACACATGGAGGCGACGCATGCTCAAGCCAGCACCATCGCGGCATATACCCATTCAGCGGACGCTCGCCTGGAGCGGAGCACCATGCCCGCGAACGGCGATCTCGTGGCGTGCGGTCTCGGTGGCCGCGCTGCTCTCGCTGCTCGTCGGGGTCGCGCTATTCGAGGGGCTGACCGGGCTGACCGAGCACTCCCCGCAGGCGACCGGTCACGCCGCGCGCGGCGAGTCCCTATCGGCCCTCCCGTTGGGCGCCCAGGGTGTCGTGTCGGCGACGTTCGGCGCCGGCGACACGGCCTACCGGGTGGGTGCCTCTCCCGGCGGGTTTCAGGCGAGCAGCCCCGCTCAGCGCCTGCATGCGAACTTCGACCGGTCCGGTGTCCAGATCGCTTCGGGCCGGACCCGACGTTGGTCTGAGCGTCCGCGCGGCGGGTTTCGGCACATCGCTGCAAGCGCTTGGGGCGGTCACGCCGCGGTCGAGTGCCAATCGCGTTACCTACACGCGAGCGGCATTCAGCGAGTGGTATTCCAACGGCCCCCTCGGCCTGGAGCAGGGCTTTACGGTCCCCCGAGCGCCGGCGGCCCATCGGGCTGGCCAGTTGACCCTCTCGATGACGCTTTCGGGCAACGCCCATGCCTCGCTGGCCCCCGATCGCCGGAGCGTCATGCTCAGCAGCTCGGGCGGGCCCTCGCTGCGCTACACGGGACTCACCGCGACGGACGCGCGAGGCCATGCGCTACCCGCCTCGCTCGTGCTCGACGGCAATCGGATCATGTTGCGTGTGAATGCGCGCGGGGCACGCTACCCGGTTCGGATCGATCCGTTCATCCAGCAGGGTGAAAAGCTCACGGCCAGCGGCGAGAGCGGAAAAGGCTTCTTCGGCTTCGGTGTGGCGCTCTCGTCCGATGGAAACACCGCGCTGATCGGCGGCTTTAGCGACGACGCTCACGTTGGGGCGGCATGGGTCTTCACGCGGTCGGGGGCGAGCTGGTCCCAGCAGGGCGAAAAGCTCACCGGCAGCGGCGAGAGCGGAAAAGGCTTCTTCGGCTTGAGCGTGGCCCTGTCGAGCGACGGGAACACAGCCCTGATCGGTGGCCCGGAAGACCATGAAGGCGTTGGGGCGGCGTGGGTCTTCACGCGGTCGGAATCCACGTGGACCCAGCAGGGCGAAAAGCTCATCGGCAGCGGCGCGAGCGGAGAAGGCCGAGCCGGCGAAAGCGTGGCGCTGTCGAGCGACGGAAACACTGCCCTGATCGGCGCTCCAGAAGACAACGCCAAAGTGGGGGCGGCATGGGTGTTCACGCGCTCGGAATCGACATGGACCCAGCAGGGTGAAAAGCTCACGGCCGGCGGCGAGAGCGGAAAAGCCTTCTTCGGCTTCGCCGTGGCGCTGGCGAGCGCCGGGAACACCGCCCTGATCGGTGGCCCGGAGGACGGTGAAGGCGTTGGGGCGGCATGGGTTTTCACGCGCTCGGAATCCACCTGGACCCAGCAGAACGAAAAGCTCACCGGCGGTGGCGAGCTCGGAAAGGGCCTGTTCGGTTCGAGCGTGGCGCTGTCGGGCGACGGAAACACCGCGCTGGTCGGCGCTCCCGAACACAACACCAAAGTGGGGGGCGCATGGGTGTTCACGCGCTCGGAATCGATCTGGACGCAGCAGGGCGAAAGGCTCGCCGGCGCTGGCGAGAACGGACAGGGCCATTTCGGCGCTAGCGTGGCGCTCTCGAGCGACGGAAACACGGCGCTGATTGGAGCGTACGCAAACAAAACTCAAATTGGGGCGGCATGGGTGTTCACGCGCTCGGAATCCACGTGGACCCAGGAAGGTGAAAAGCTCACCGGCTCCGACGAGATCGGAACCGGGCGTTTCGGCGAAAGCGTGGCGCTGTCGGGCGACGGGTCCACGGCGTTGATCGGCGGCCTCAAAGACAACGTCAGCATCGGGGCGGCCTGGGTGTTCTCGCGCTCACCCACGGTCACCAAACTCAAACCCAACAAGGGCCGAGCGGGTGGCGGTACCAGCGTGACAGTCACTGGCCGCAACTTCATCGGGGCGACGGCGGTCAGGTTCGGCACTGAAAACGCGACCAGCTTCACGGTCAACTCGGAAAGCTCGATCACCGCCGTGTCTCCTGCTGGAGCAGGCACGGTCGACGTGACCGTGAGCAATGCTTCGGGCACGAGCGCGACCAGCTCGGTCGACCAGTTCAGCTACCTGCCGGCGCCGAGCGTTATCGGCGTGAGCCCCAGCAGCGGCCCAACGGCTGGCGCCACCTCGGTGAGCATCTCCGGCACGAACTTCACCGGCGCAACGGCGGTCAAGTTCGGCTCTCTGAAAGCAAAAAGCTTCGTGGTCAACTCGGAAGGCTCGATCACCGCGGTCTCCCCTGCGGGAACCGGCACCGTCGATGTGACCGTGATCGGGCCCGGTGGTACCAGCGCGACCAGCTCCGCCGACCAGTTCAACTACCTGCCGGCCCCGACCGTCACGGGCGTGGTCCCCAATCAGGGTCCGGTGGAAGGCGGCACGTCGGTGAGCATCTCGGGCACGAACTTCGGCGGGGTGACTGCGGTGAGGTTCGGCTCTGAAGCCGCCACCAGCTTCACGGTCAACTCGGAAGGCTCGATCAGCGCCGTGTCCCCGGCGCAGGCAGCAGGAACGGTGGATGTGACCGTCACCTCGCCTGGCGGAGCGAGCGCGCCCTCGACAGCCGATCACTTCAAGTTCCTGCCGACGGTCACCGGGGTGAACCCGAATACTGGCTCGAAAGCCGGCGGCACGAGCGTGACCGTCACCGGCTCGGGATTTGTGCCCGGTAGCACCGCGACGATCTTCGCATTCGGAGTGGCGAAAGGCACGTCTGTCGAATGCAGCTCGACCACAACCTGCACCGTCGTCTCTCCGGCCCATACTGCCACTACGGTCGACGTCGTCGCGACCGTGAACAAAGCGAGCAGCGTGAAGAATCCTCCCGCGGACCAGTTCACCTTCAACTGAGTCGGCGGGTCTACTTGCCCCGGAAATAGGCCATTCTTCCCGGAAATAGGCCATTCTTCCGTCCGCTCGATCAAGAGCATAGCCCTGCAAATGGGCTTGGTTCTGCTCGAGGAGGAGCTAGTGAATGAGGCATATCTTCTTCCGTCGGAACATCTGCTGCGAATAGTCCCCATCGTACGGGGCCGTGGCGGTCTTCCTTGGTGAGTGGTTTGAGTACCGATCCCGTCGTGGCCAGTGATATCCGCTGATCGGGCCGCGGTCGGCAGACCGGTGCGGGCCTGGGCGGCGCGGCCGCCCAGCTAGTCAGCCGTATGCCACCGTGGCTTTGTGCTGCGTGCCGCGCACGACCAGCGTGTAGGCGTCCCCGCTCGTCACCTGGCCGTAGTGGCTGTACCCGGCGCCGAAGTGGTAGACGATCTGCGTTTCCGTGTATGTGCTCACGACGAGACCGATGCAATCGCCGATCTCCCCCGACGTCCAGCCCTGTGTGGTCTCCGTGAAGTACAGCGAGGTCCCGTAGTCAAAGCTCGTGTCGCCAGGGAAACAGCTGAGCGGTTCGCTCGGTTCGGACGCCGGCTCCGTAGCGAAGCCTGTGCCGCCGATCGTGACCGTGGGTTCCGCTGGCGTACCTGTGAATTTGACCGTTTTGATGGCCGGCTTCTTCGTGGAGAAGGTTTTGTCGACTCCGATGGCGTTCCCCGTCGAGGTCACGGCCACCAGGCGGTAGTGATACTTCGTCCCCGGTTTCAGGCCGGTGACCGTCATCGACACCGGCACCGGGCTCGTGCCCGAGCCCGCCGATTGTTCGACGGTGGCAGCTTCATAGCCGCTCGTCACCCCATAGTCGACGTGGTAAGTCGTCGCGGCGCCGTTGGGGTTCACGGTGCCGGCCAGCTTCGCGGAGGTGGCGGTGACCGACGAAGACGCCCCCGTGGTGGCGATCGGGAGCGCGAAGGTGCTTGTGGAGATCCTCGCGATCTCCGAGCCCCAGCCGAACTGTCCGGCTTTGTTCTGATACAGGCCGCTAACCCAGATGCTCGACGGTTCGCTCGGGTCGATCGCGGTACCGAGGTAGTCCCCCCAGCGCTCGTTGCACGGTTCGGACTGGCCCGATTCGCAGGACGTAGTGCCGCCGGCGGCCGATTGGATCGTGACGTCGAAGCCGGGGCCGGTCACGCCCACGCCGGGCGGGGTCGAGCCGCTGGAGCGGCTGTAGACCTCGAACATTGTTCCTTCGGCGTTCAGGCCGACGGCGCCGTAGGTGTAGTCCCAGCCCGGCTCGCCGACGAGCGCGTAGCTGGACAGCAGCGGTTTGGTACTGGACAGCTCGATCTTGCCCACGCTGATGCAGTCGCGCGCTCCGCACCCGCGCGCGCTTGAGTACGCGATCACCGGCTTGCTGTCGGACGTCTCTGTCTCGAACACCGCGTCGTAGACGCGCCCGTCGAGGGCCGCGCCCCCGAGCTGGCCGCCGGGCACGCTCGGTTCGATCGGGGCCGGGAAGTCCGTCGATTTGATCTGGGTCTCTTTGATCGCGACGTTGCGTTCCGCGGGTGTGCCCGTGATCGTCGCGAGGTACAGCGGGTTACCCGGGTAGGAGGCGACGAGATAGACGTTGCTCGTCGCCGTCTGGTCGACCGCGGCCTCGTACAGGTTCGACTTTTTGGCGAGCACTTTCACCACCGCCGGTTTGCCAACTCCGGCGGCCAGTTCCGAGAGGTTGTAGACGTAGATCCACTCGGCGTTTTCGGCGCTGCTGCCGTTGCCCGCGATCACGAACTTGTTGGTGCTGGCGGCGA
The DNA here is from genome assembly GCA_963788715.1 of uncultured Solirubrobacterales bacterium. Lineage (GTDB taxonomy): Bacteria > Actinomycetota > Thermoleophilia > Solirubrobacterales > Solirubrobacteraceae > Palsa-744. The sequence goes on along the minus strand of CAWBID010000027.1, from coordinate 4,722 downwards.
TCTTGTCCTGGTCCAGCGCTTCTGGGTTGGGTGCTTCGTACTTGTACCATTCGCCCGCGGGGTTGCTCGTCTTGGAAATGGCGAAGCGCATCGGTCCAACGCCGAACCCCGTGCAGCTGAACGCGAACCGTTCGATGCTTGCGATGTAGAGAGCGCGCGGGTCGCCGCAGCTGATTTCTTTGGGCCCGAAGAATTCACTGAAATCGAACTGGGCGAGTTTCGTGCCGGACTTGCTGTACACGGTCGCGACGGTGTTCACGGTCTCAAGCACGTCGCTGGGACCCACGGCGACAACCGGCTCGCCGGCGTCCCAGCAGAACCCGCTCGGATCGCATGGTTCCCAGCCGGGGAAATGCGTGAGCGCGCCCGGCGGGAGGGACTGGGGCGCCGCTGTGGCGGCTCCGCTCGCGCGGCGGATGTGCCGTGCCGGGGCGCCGGCTCGGGCCGCGTGCCCGGCGCCGGTCGCAAGCGCGGTGGGGGTAACGGCGACCGCGATCGCTGCGACCGCGGCGACCGGAACCACCACCAGCGAGCTCGCGCTCCGGAGGGTGCAAGAGAGCCTGGACACGTCGACTTCCCCCTTCGCCGTGGATTGACCGGTGATCCCGCAGCCCGCGACCGCGTCCTGCGACTGCGACTGCGACTGCGACTGCGACTGCGACGGAGTCTACGGCGGCGGCAGAGCAAGCGCAACCACGCGACCTTCGCGGTGCCGCGGAGCTCGCGGTCAGCCTGGACATTCATCCTTGTGCCAGGCGTAGCCGCAGACATCGCTACCACCCCCGATACGGCTGCCCTCCGAGCAGTCGCCGATCAGCTTGGGCAAGTCATCGCCACCGGCGACCCGGACCGGGCCAAAGCGCTGCTGCGCATCCTCATTGCCGAGCTTCGCGTCAACAGCAGCAGCGAGATCCTGCCCACCTACCGTGTCGGCGCGCCCGTGGTTGCGCACAGACAAGTTCTGAGGGCGATACTGGGCTCGAAATCGTGACCCGGTGTCGGTTCAGGCATATAGGCCCGGATTCACTGGCCTGAGGTGCTCTGACGTTCTCTCAGATTCGCTCAGTTTGTTCCGACGGTGTTCCGACGAGGCCTACTCGGAGAGGCCCGCCGCCCGCAACGCCTCGTCCATCGTCAGGTACTCGCGGTCTCGCACAATCTTGCCGCCGCGGATCGTGTACACGACTCCATACCGAAGCTCGGTCGGCACGCCGCTGGCCTTTCCGGTCCCGGCGAAATGTATTGCGACGATGACGCGGCCGGGACCCCCGTCGATGATGTCCTCAAACGCAATCGTGGGGTCGAGCCACATCTCGTACCAGTCGGCAACGTAGGCCCGCATCGCGTCTCGTCCGACGATCGGGCCGTGATCGTCAGGGGCACCCTCGGCGGCTCGGTGATCGACGTCCTCCCGCCCACACGTTCTCGTACCAGAACTCGATAGGGTCCTCGGCGAGGGCCACTTGCGCGGCCCACGACTGGAAGAGCTGCACGTCGGCCTCGCCCATGGCGGTCAACCTACACCACGCGCACGTCGGCGATATCAGGCCTCGTCGCCAGGAAACGTCTCGCCGCTGGTCCGCAGCGCCGCCTTAGATGCCTCGACAACGTTGCCCGCCCATGCGTCGAGTTCAGAGTCGCTCATCCTGCTCAACGGCTTCGGCAGCGGCCGCGATAGCGAGCGGCCGACGTCGTCCGGGAGGCTGCGCGGGAGGGCGACGATGAGCCGCGCCTCCCACACCTCAAGTTCTCGATCCTCGCGCCGGATCAGGCCGTCGCGCGCTCGGCCGCCATGCTCCCCGCGACGCACGACCGCGCTCGGACTCGCTCTCGACGAAGAGGCGAAGCTGGCCGGGGCAGTTGCCCATGCCGCCTCGATCTGCGCCGCCTCAGCGGGTACCGGCGCCCTCTGCTTGAACCCCGCCTCGACGTAAGCCGCCTCGTGGGCGCTCGGCGCGTACTCGGCGTATCGCTCGCCGTAGGTCTACGTGGCCGCATGTCCGCCTCCTGCCTCGTGAGAGTGATGCCGCGAGTGGCTCGCCCACGCCACGAACGCGGGATACCGGCTACCTCTTGCGCCAAGGCGCGAAAAAGAAGCGCCCCCGCTGGCCGTCGTGGGGACAACTTGTTCCGCTGTCGTTCCGACGGGCTGCATGGACACGGACCTTCCTCCTGCTCAAAGACGCCCGACGCGCGTCTCCTCGACCAGCCTGGTTCGAATCGAAGAGGACTGATCGCCGTCCTTCCGCGTCCTTTTCCTCCTGGCGTGGCTCGCCTGCGCCAGCTCCCGCGCGATCGTGCGCTCCAGCGAGGAGATCGACTGCATCTCGACCTCCAGATAGGGCGTCACGGAGCGGACCAGGCTTCGCTTGCTTGGCGCGACCGAGTCAATGCTCATGACTGACCTCCTCCAAGGCCTCCGAAATCAGGGCAAGCCTTGCTTTTAAACGGCGTTTCTGTCGCTTTGGACGAAACGGCCCGTGAGGTCGGCGAAAGGCGAGTCCTTGCCCGCCGGGGGCCTGCGCGAGTGATCCGAGCTGTAGCGATAACGGCCCTGCGTCGAGCGTACTCCTTTTCGGGGGGCACTAACTCACTCACCGACCAATTCCTGCGCAAACAGCGTCTTGACGGTCCCAACATCCAAGGCACTGAGCGCTTGCACGCCCTGCCCCGCCCGGGCGTAGCAAGGGGATAATCGCTGCCCGCGGGGAGTCTTCCTCCTCGAGCGGGCGTGCTTCTGCTTTGCACGACGTGCGGGGTCCCAGATCACGTTCAGCAGACGCTCGCTCTGGACGACGAGCACGCGTGACGAGACAGGCCAGCCGCGTCGAGGAGGCGATTGTGCCCGCGGACCTGCACCGCTCTGCACCACCCGACGCGCGCCGAGTCGTACAGAGTCCCGATCGAGCGGTCACGCGCTGGCGACGACCTCTCGCACCTCGCACCGATCCACGGTCACGCCCGGCGACGGGCTGCTACCAACCGCCATCGTTGCCGCCATTGCTTGGGCGTTAGCCTCGTCCTCGAACACCACGACCGAAAGCCCCTTGCCTGCAACTGCGTCCAGCCAGGTACCTGACTGGAACCCGGGCACCTGCTTGACCCGTGGAACGACGGTCCCGCGCAGGTTCTGAGGCCCTCCTCGCGCTCGGTCCCACTCAAATCGACTTCCAAGAGAACTGCGTGCATGGTCGCTCCTCCAGTTCTTATAGACACCACTGCTGCGGAGCAGGCGTCACCCCGCGCTCATCGGGCAACGTACCCGAAAGCTCGGCCGCCCGTCTAAGCTGCTCCTATCTCATCGAAGCGGAAACCTTCAACGACGTGTGGCTTACGACCGCTTGGGACTGCCATGAAGGAGGGCCTCCTCGGTGGCAAGCTCCGTTTGTCACCGAGAACCAACCTCGAGGAGGCCCGTTTACATGTTGCACGCTGGATTAGATCTAAGTCGAAAGAAGCTTGACGTTTGCCTGCTCTCCGATGAGGGAGAGCACCTGGACCAGCTCGCCGTACCGCCCGACGTCGACTCACTTAGAAGGCTCGCTCGCCGCATCGAGGAGGTCCACGGTGAGCCGGTCTGCGCGGTGATCGAGTCGATGACCGGGGCAAGGATCGTGCACGACACCCTCGAGCAGCAGGGCTGGTACGTCGAGATCGCCGACGCCCAGAAGGTCAAGGGCCTCGCGCCGCTGGCATGCAAGACCGACAAGATCGACTCGAAGGTTCTTGCGGTGCTCTCCCACCGCGACCTGGTGCCGGCGATCTGGCTGCCCGATCCGAACATCCGCGAGGAGCGCGAGCTCGCCCGCTTCCGCTTGCACCTGGTCAAGCACAAGTCGGCCCTGAAGAACCGCATCCACTCGACCCTGATCAACTTCGGAAAGCCCTGCCCGGTCACCGACCTGTTCGGTCTCGAGGGTCGGCGGCTTTTGAAGCGCCTTGAGGTGCCCGAGCCCTGGCGGGGAAACATCACCGCCTCGATCGAGCTGATCGACGACCTCGAAGAGCAGATCGCCGAGATCAACCGCCGCCTGAAGGAGAGCCACGCCGAGCACCCCTACATCCCGCTGCTCTTGAGCGTGCCCGGGATCGGCTGGGTCCTCGCCTTCACGATCGCCGCCGAGATCGGCGAGATCGAGCGCTTCCCATCGCCAGAGAAGCTCACCGGCTACACGGGTCTTTGTCCGCGCGTGAACCAGTCCGGAGAGAGGGATCGCCGCGGCCCGTTGACCAAGCATGGGCCGACCTACCTGCGCTGGGCCCTACTCGAGGCGACGATGCACGCGCTGAGACACCCCGCCTACGCCGAGCGCTATCAACGCACCAAGCGCCGGCTCGGCAAGCAGCGCGGCGCCAAAGTCGCCCAGGTCGACCTCGCCCGCAGGCTCGCGCACGCGATCTGGCACATGCTTTCCCGCAAGGAGAAGTTCGCTCCCCGAGGCGCCGCTTTTCGTCTGGCGGCCTGACCGCCCTTTTGGGACTTGCGCCCGAGCGAACATCCAATTTCGCCTGATCCTCCCGACGAGGAGGCCATAGAGACATGAGCGTCGCTCCAACACCACGGCCATGAGAGGAGAACGACCCGAACTACAGAGCGCTACTTGACAACCAACCCTCCTTCATAGAGACGAAGCTCGACAGCACCGACCGCCCGAGCTCAGACTGCCCAAATAGCGACCGACCCTCGACATAGGAGCGAGCTTTCGCCGGACCTAAGCGAGC
>CAWBID010000026.1:0-4177 GCA_963788715.1 uncultured Solirubrobacterales bacterium | reverse complement strand
GCTCGCGGCCGCACGATCCGGGGACATGAGCATCTCCCAGCTGCTTACGTCCCGAAACCGGATGGCCAGCGGGCGGTTTCGGGACTCTTGCACCTGGACAAGGCAGCAAATCACGTCCGGGTCACCGCCCCGCGCCCACAGAAGCATCGACCCAATGCCTATGTGGCCAGATCGGTCGCGGGCGGGGCGTTTTCGCGTTTGACAGGAGGACCCGCTCCCCGCTGGCGCCACGGACCCCGCCGGCGCGCGCCCATCCCCGGGGTGCAAAACGCATACAACCGCCTCCTGCCCGGGCGATTGCGCCATATCAGCGCCTCCCGTCGCGCAAATGCCCCTCGCGCCGCGCTCGTTATGACCGGCGCACAAGAGGATAACCCCTGCAAACTCACAGCATTTGCAGGAGGTGGCCGGATTTGCCCCGGCGTACCTGAGCCGGGCTGCGGCGTAGTTTCGCAATCTCGATCGACGTTCGGTCCTGGCGCCCCGCTCTTGCCTGCGCCCGGGGCGGCCGGCGGAGTCCGGCGTCCGGCGTAGATGGCCTTCGCGATGGGATGCGCGACTCGCACATAGCGCGACATCGGCGGCGGATTATCGACGTGGGATGAACGGGTAGACCCTGGCCACGAGTCAGCGACCCACCAGGGTCCGCCGCAAACCGGGAGGAATCGTCCGATGCCGCCGTTGATGTCCGTACCGTGCCGGCGCCGAGACGCTGCCGATCCGATCGATGCTGGAGTTGGCTCTTCCGTCCTCGTTGCGTCCGGCGCGTCGCTCGTCTGATCGCAGCGTCGATGCTGGCGTTGGTGTGCTGGGCGTGCCCGGCCGGGGCTTTCACGCTTCCGGTCACGGGCCCATCGAGCGCGCCACGAATGCTGTTCAACAACAAGACGACCGTCACATCGGTCTGCCTCCCGGTGACCAACCCCGCCGGCGGGCGAAGCCTGCTCTACGGGCAGCGCTTTACTGATGGCCGCGTGAGTCCGCTGACGCCCGCGATCGTGCTCGTCCACGGGATCGCGTCCTCGACCGAGAACTGGAACTTCTCCCCGACCTGGTCGGTCGCCAGGGCGCTCGCCAGCGCCGGCTATGTCGTGTTCTCTTATGACCGGCTCGGGTACGCGAAGAGCAGCTGGTACAGCCAGCCCGGCGGTGGCTACCTGCTCACCACCCAGGCCCACCGCTCGATGCTGCACGACGTGGTGAGCGACGTGAAGACCGGTGACTACGGCAGCACGTCGAACGGCGACTGCTCGGGCGCGACGACGCCCGGCAACACGCAGAACCGCACTGTCGTGATCATCGGCCACAGCGCCGGAGGTTGGGTCGTCGCCGGCTACCCCGGCGAGTACCACGACGTCGCGGCGATGATCCAGACCGACATCTCAGGCTCGGCCGGCGGATCCGGGACGCAGCCCGTTGGGAGGCTCGTCCTCGGGCGGCGGCTTCACGCCCGACCCCAACCACCCCGACTACTTCCAGTTCTTCCAGACCACCCAGAACTGCCTGGACTTCAACACCTACACGCCGGGGGTCGTGCAGTACGTCGCGAACATCGCCTGCACGCCGCCGTTCCTCGACTCGCCCTACGGCGAGATCGCCGACCTCGGCGCGATGTACGCCCAGAACGACGCCTACATCGACATGATCGGCCCCTCGATCCCGGTGCTCCTCACCTCCGGCGAGGAAGACACCACCGATCCTTCCTCCAGCGCGGACGCCGACTACAACTACTACAAGACCTACTGCGGCTGCGACGTCACCCAGCTGCTGCTGCCCAACACCGCGCACCTGTTCATGGTCCACACGTCGCTGCCGACCTGGGTCGATTACGTCGTCGACTGGTTGACCGCCCGTGGGCTACCCGGCAGCTCCTGAACTCCGCCCCCTGGCCGGCGTCGGAACCTCGAGTCTTCTCGCCGGGGCCGGGCCCGCGATGGCACTAGGCCGGCGCGGGAGGCGGCCTACGCCGTGAGGGGATGCGTTTGTGACGGCGCAGCGCCGCTCGAATCGCTGTGGGATCGAATCCGCGGTCGCTCAGGTCCTCCAGAACATCGTGTCCAGCCGGCCAGAACGCTCGCTTCGCCCCTGGATTGCTTCGCCTGACGCAGGCGTCCATGCACAGGAACGCCGCCGTCCGCGCCTACGTCGGCGCTCGGACTACCGATCGCCGTCAGCGCAGGTGGTGCTTCAATTCGCGACGCGTCACCCGGCGATCGTGAGGTCGACCGAGTCGCTGTCCGTCGCGTCCTGCGCGCTCGGCGGCGCCCCCAGCACCTCGCGCAGAGCGTCGATCACGTTGTCGCGAGCCTCGTCTCGGGTCTGCCCCTGACTGATCGCCCCACGCACCTGGGGGATCCGCGCGAGCACCCATCCGTCCCCGGCGTCCTCGTACACGATGGTCAGTCGAAGCGGTTCGCTCACAGCCGACACGGTACCGGAGCCTCCGACTGCTGCGGGCAATGTCTGCACCTCCTTCGCCATTCAGATGGCGCGATGCCGTCGCGTCGCGGCGCCCGTTAACGACGAAGCGCCTGCACCCCGGGCGAGGGGATACGGGCGTGGGCGAAACCTCTCGTGTCGACGGGCGGCTGCCCGGCTACCCATTCACGGGGTCAGTACTCACGCTGCACAGTGGCCGCGTCTGAAGGAACGGACGCCGCACCTCGGGCGAGCCCCGGAACTCGCGGTCGAACCGCGGCCCGCGTTCAAAGGTCGGACGAGCTAGGCGTTCTCGTCGCTCGGAAGGTCGTCCTCAGCTCGGGCGACCCGCTCCAGGTGGGCGATGAATTCCTCGTCCTGGAACACCTGGCCCTCGGTCTCCGCGGTCAGGTCCGACAGCCGTTCGCGCTCGGGCATCAGCACGAGCGCGCCATTCGGCCGCCGCTCCGCGACGACATACGAGCCTGCGATGCCGGGCTCGGTCAACGTCACCTTCACCGCGTTCTCCTTCACGTGGATGATTCTGGCACCGGCCATGACCTGGCTTGCCACCGAGGGCCGCGCGGCCAAACCGTGCGCCGCACGCCGGCGCCTAACTCGGCGATTCCGCGACATGGTCCAAGAGTTCGACGATCATCCTCAGCGCTTCGGCTGCCTGATCAACCTGGTCCGCGGCAAAGTTCAAGAGGTCACGCGTTCCAGCGAACACAAGCTCCGCCTGTGAACGGGCCGAAGGGAGTTCCTCCAGAGCAGCATCGCACCCGCTGGCTTGCTGGCGAAGCTCGCGCGACCACGCCCCGAGTTGGCACAGCCGTGCCGCCCAGCGTCGACCCGCGTCGTCGGTGGCGTTCATTGCACCTCCATGGGTGATGGCATCTCACCCTTCAAGTACCGGGTCGGCCGGCAAAAGCCCCGCCTTGACCTAAAGGCCACGCCGGGGGACTAGCAGCAGCCGCAGCTGTCGCCCCGCCAGGCCTCGCGAGCCTCGCGCAGCGCCACCGCCCCGATCACCAGCGCCACGATCGGGTCAGCCCACCACCACCCCGCGAGCGCGTTCGCGAGCAGCCCGACCAACAGCGCCGCCAACAGATACGCGCACAGCATCGCCTGCCGGCTCTCGCTCACGGTTGCCGAGGAACCGAGCGCCCGTCCCACGCGGCGCTTCGCCGCCGCGAGCGGCGGCATCGCAACGAGCGTGACCGCGGCCAGACCCACGCCGACCCAGCTCGCCTCAGGATGGTGGCCAGCGATCAGGTCGCGGGCCGACTCGACCAACACGTAGGCGGCGAGCAGCAGGAATGACGCGGCGATCAGCCGCTGGGCGCGCCGCTCGTGGCGGTGCGAGCTCAGCCGGTCCCCGCTCACCAGCCACAGAACGACCAGCCCCGCTGCCGCCTCGATCAGGCTGTCGGCGCCGAAGCCCACCAGGGCCACCGAGCCGGCTACCACGCCGCGACTACGGCGACCGCCGCCTCGACGCCGTGCCATCCGAGCGACAGCCAGGTCGGCCATCGGGCCTTCCCGACGAGGCCGGCTCGCCCGGGTCGACGTGTCCGACTACGGTGGCCAGCGGCGCGTTGGTACGATGTCTCCCTCGTCACGTCACGACGGCAGCCCGCGCCCCTTCTCCTGCTCGGGCTTTCCGATCCTGCCGTAGCCGGCCAATCCGTTCGAGCTCGACCGGATCCCGTGCGCCCTCGATCCGCTCGACGTAGCTGCCGAGGTCCATTGCGTCACT
>CAWBID010000025.1:0-5465 GCA_963788715.1 uncultured Solirubrobacterales bacterium | reverse complement strand
CGGAAGTCGGCGATGCGCGGGCGCGGATGAATTCAGCCCACGAACTCGCGCACGCTGTCATGCATCATACCGTTCAGAGCAAGAGTAGCGTGGGCTAAGGCGCGAGGCACCGAGCCCACCAGCAATATTAAAATCAATAGGATGTCGGTGGCCATCGCTTCCGCCTTCGCGCTCACGCGCTTCGGCGGACAAGTCGCTCAGACGACACCCGCTCCCAGCTTTTTTCCTGCTATCCTGCGGCGCTCAACCCAGCGGGGCCGCGCCATGCTCTATCTCGTGCTCAAAGCCGGCCTGTCCGGCGTCATCATCGCCGCGGCGTCCGAACTGGCGCGACGCGCGCCGGCGCTCGGCGCGCTCATCCTGTCGCTGCCGCTCGTCTCCCTGCTCGCCTTCATCTGGCTGTGGCGTGACGGCGGCGACACCGCGCGCATCGCCGCGCTGTCCGAATCGACGTTCTGGTACGTGCTGCCGACGCTGCCGATGTTCCTCGTGCTGCCGGCGCTGTTGCGCCACGGCGTCGGCTTTTGGACGGCGATGCTTGCCTGCTGCGCGCTGACCTTCGCGCTTTATTTGCTGACGGTCTGGGCGCTCGGCAAATTCGGCGTCGCCCTCTGAGCGGGCGTAGCACCTAGGGTGAGCTAGCGCCGAAGGCGCGTAGCCCACCGCCCGACCTTTCGCGAGTACATGGTGGGTTACGGCGCATCCGCCCTCGAGCTTGCGCGCTGCGGCAGACAAGCCTCGCCTAGCCCACCCTACAAGGCTCGATGAGCCGCATGTTTACGAAAGCCTTGAGTGCTTGACTTGCCCCAACGTGCAATAGCCGGGCACCGCACGAGCCGCTAGAAAGTCGATCGCGACATTCTTCAAAGACACGACTAACGCTCGAACACTGAGGTGGTCGAGCGAGTGCGAAGCTCTGTGGCGCGGGGCTCCGATGCCATCGGACGTCTCGCATTGGGCAATCTTGGCGGAGGAACGTCAAATGACTGAACCAGTTCGAGCACGGACGAGGATATCGGCAGCGAGTGGATTTGCCGCAATGCTTGCACTGATCCTCGGCTTGGCAGTGGCCCCGACGGCGCGAGCCGACGAGGCGGCGGCAAAAAGCCAGCTCAAGGCGATGTCCGATTACATGGCGGCGCAGAAGGTCATGTCGATGTCACTCGATACCAGCCTTGAAATCGTGACCAAAGACAAACAGAAACTTTTGCCGGCGAGTTCGGGCACGGTCGCTCTCAGCCGGCCCGACAAACTCCGTGCGAGCCGTCACGGCGGGTTTTCGGACGTCGAGATCGTTTTCGACGGCAAGACACTGACGCTGCTGGGCAAGGATGCGAACGTCTATGGTCAGGCCGACGTGCCCGGCACCACCGACCATCTGATCGACCAGCTGAGGGAAAAATACCACAGGCCCTTCCCCGGGGCCGATTTGCTGATGTCGAATGCCTACGACGAGCTGATGTCCGATGTGATCGACGTCAAGGATCTCGGCAGCGGCGTGATCGGCGGCGTCGAATGCGATCACTTCGCCTTCCGCAAGAAGGAGGTCGATTTTCAGATATGGATCGCGCAAGGCGCGAGTCCCTATCCTTGCCGATATATCATCACGTCCAAGCTCATTACCGGCGAGCCGCAGTACAGCGTGCAGGTGAGCAACTGGAAGGCAGGAAATGACGTCACGCCGGATGATTTCAGCTTCAAAAATTCGACTGGCGCCAAAAAGGTGGATCTGAAAGACGTCAGCGATACCGATGAACTGCCAGCAATGTTCAGGGTGGGAGCCTCCCAATGACCGTGTCAAAGCAAATCGGCATCTTCTTGGTGGCCGTGTCCGTCTCGCTGTTTGCGCTCGCGCTTGGCGAGGCGCTTTCGATCCCGGGGTTGCACGGCTACGTCTCGACGGCTGAGGCCAGAGTCTGGGCGCCCGCTCACGCCGGTGAGCGTCGCCGGTGTCGCGCGCCGGACCACGCGGCGCTGTGCGGCCGGCGTATACGACTGTTAGGGACCCGCGCAGGCGTCGTCCCCGCCTCGACCGCATCGCTCGTTCAGGATGCGGTCGGGACGTGCTGCATTGCCCAGCCCTCGTGCTCGTCGAGCGTCTCCCACCAGTGGAAGTCCGGACGGCGCGTCCAGCACCAGCGCCAACTCGTGCACGTCGCAGACGCGCACCTCGTCCCCGACGTTATTGCGCTTGAGCCTGAGGCCGGCGCTGAGCGCCGCGGTGATGCTGCCGTATTCGGAATTGAAATGGCCGTCGATCTCAACGACGTAGCCTTCGCAAAACGAGACCCTGTCGGCACCGTTGTCCATGATGCACCTGTTCTTTTGCCGCACCGCACTCGGGCGGTTTCAGCCGTGCTACGCCCGGAACGGTTTCGGCGCGCTTAAGCGGCAGCGTTAACCGATTGATTTTAGGCCGGAATTGGTAGCCTCGTAGGGAGCGCGGAAAGGCTTGAGTTGCGATTGGCCTTAACGGCTCGCCGAAACGCCTACGCAATTTTCCGGAGTTGTTGGCATCGCCGCGCATCCGCCATTCTGGAGGTATGTCGGTAAAGTTTCAGAGTTGCCCGAGGACTGCAGCTGCCTGGGCGAAGGGCTCGTCCCGGTCGGCAGCGTGCCGCGCGTCGGGCCGCTGCCCGAGCTCGTCACCTATCAGTGTCCGGCGTGCGGACACGTCGAAACGATCGAAAAGCAGCCGTCGCCGCCGCGTCAGCCGAAGTAGACGCCGCGAAGGTTTTCGATTGATGTCGCCCGCTAGTGCGGCAGCACCGGATTGCTCATCAGCGCCAGAACCAGCAGCACCGCAAGGATGAGGATGAGCGCGTAGCCGGTCATACGGCCGTAGCCGCGCGACACGGGATCGGCGAATTGATGGTGGACACGGCTGATCATGGCGCCCTCCGTTTGGTCCGGCAGTGTAGCTTATTTCAAGACCCATTCGCGCCGGCGCGCCATGATGTGGATCAAACGGGCCCGTCTCAGTTTCACCACGAACATTGCCGCCTATGGCGGGGCATGACCCGCGCCTTTGCCCGCCTGCTCGTTGCCGCCCTCGCGCTGTCGCTGCCGCGGCCTCCGCCGCGCCGGCGCACAAGAAAAAGCACGTCAGCAGGCACTGGCACGGCTACGGCTTCCTGCCCGGCTACCGGCCGCCCGAGGTCATCGCGCGCGACCGCGCCGAGCACTACGACCGCCTCTACGGCCAGCATTATTACGGGCCGGCCTGGCCGGGCTTCTATCGCGGCCGCTGGAACGGCGGCGGCTTCGGCCCCTGCTATGTGTCGACGCCGATCGGCTACATGTGGACCTGCGGGCAATAGCCCGCGGCGGACGCCGCGCCGTCCGCTTTAGTGAATGAAACGCGCCGCCCAGCCGACAAAGTTGGCGAAGTGGTCGGGGTAGAGCACGAAATACAAGATCGCCGCCACCGGCGCCGCGGGCCAGAACCACTCTCGCATGGGTACCCCCCTTGCAAGGTCGATGGCGGTAGAATGATCGCTGGACGTGGAGGATTTCCTGATTCAGTGAATTCGACTTTGATGAAAAGTTGAAGCGTCAGGCGTGCTGGCGGTCATTGTCGATCGGGATCACCTGGCCGGAGATGGCTTTCGCCGCGTCGGAGGCGAGAAACACCGCGAGCTGGGCGATGTCCTTGGGATCGACCATCGCCTGGATCGACTGCGCCGCCATCGCCTCGGCCTTGATGTCGTCGAACGAGCGGCCGGAAATCTGCGCGCGGCCGCGGAACACGCGCACGATGCGGTCGCCTTCGACCGCGCCGGGGGCAATCGCGTTGGCGCGGATGCCCCACTCGCCGAGCTCCATCGCCAGCGTCTTGGTGAAGCCGATCACCGCCCATTTGGTCGCCGCATAGGGGCTGCGGTTCGCAAAGCCGAAGCGGCCGGCGATCGACGACATGTTGACGATGACGCCGGCCTTGGACTGCTTGAGATGCGGGATGGCGAGCCGCGTCGTGTCGAACATGGCGGTGAGATTGACGGCGACGACTTTGTCCCAATCGTCGGGCGGGTATTGCTCGACCGGCAGCGTCAGCCCGGCGATGCCGGCGTTGTTGATCAGCACATCGAGCCCGCCCAACGCCTCGACGGCGGCCGGCACCATGCGGCGCGATCTCTGCGCGCGAGGCCATGTCGCAGCGCTGCGCGGTCAGGCCGGGGATCTCTTTGCCGATGGCGCTAAGCGCCTCGTCGTCGATATCGCAGACGAAGACTTTGGCGCCGTTGGTGGCAAAGGCGCGGGCGAACTCCCGCCCGATGCCGGCGGCGCCGGCGGTGATGAGGACGCGTTGCGGCATGCTTTACTCTTCCTTCTCCGTCGTGAAATAGAGCGGATAGCCCTTGGCCTTGCCCATCTCGGTCGCTTCCTTGGCCTTGGTCTCGGCGACGTCGCGGGTATAGACGGCGATGACGCAGGCGCCTTTCTGGTGCGCGGTCATCATCACGCGGTAGGCCTGGCTTTCGTTCATGCGGAACACGGCCTTCAAGCACCTTCGACGACGAATTCGCGCGGCGTGAAGTCGTCGTTGAGCAGGATCACCTTCCACAGGGGCGGCTTTTGCACCACCGTCTTGGTCTTGGTGCGCGGTTTGACGAGGACCTTCTCGCTCATCGGCTGGTGCTCAACGACGCCGGCTGCGGGGAGGCCCGTTTATAGCGCGGCCCTGCCGGAGCGTCGACCGCTTACAACCTTTGCCGCCGCGCGCTCGTATCTTGGGCCACGGCCGGGGTGCTCATGGCGGCAGCGCAATTCCATTTGGTCACGGACTGGAGCTTCGAGGTGCCCATCGAGCGGTAGCTGGCAGGCGCTGATGGCGCCGGAAGAGTGGCCCACCTGGTGGCGCGCTGTCGCCAAAGTCGAGCGGCTCGCCGCAGGCGACGCCAGTGGCGTCGGTGCTGTGCGCCGCATCACTTGGCGCACCGCGCTGCCCTATACGCTGGCCTTTGCCATGCGCGTCACCAAGGTCGAACCGATGACGCTGATCGAGGGCCGCGCCGAAGGCGAACTCGCCGGCCTCGGCCGCTGGACGCTTCGCCCCGACGGCGCGCGCACGCATGTGTGCTACGACTGGATCGTCGAGGTGACCAAGCCGTGGATGCGGCGTGGCGCGCCGCTCCGGTCTTTGCCTGGAACCACGGCAAGGTGATGGGCTGGGGGTTACGATGGCCTCACGCGCAAGCACGCCGCGCGCTAGCTTCGCTTACGGCTCAACAGCGCGTCCAGGCTCCACGGGCCCGCGCCGGCGAAGGCGAGATAGAGGAACACGAAGCAGTACAAGATCGGCGCATCACCGCGGTTGAGAATGGGAAAGAACCCATGCGGCGCATGGCTCAAGAAATAGGCGAAAGCCATTTCTCCCGACATGATGAAGGCGGCCACGCGGGCATAGAAACCGATGAATAGGAATAGACCGCCAACGAATTCGATCGCCCCCGCGAACCAGTTCA
>CAWBID010000024.1:0-7636 GCA_963788715.1 uncultured Solirubrobacterales bacterium | reverse complement strand
GCTGCATGTAAGGTGGTAAGTTCGCCCAAATACAGCTAAGCCAACCACAGAGAGATCGAGGTCTACGTTACAGGCCGGCTGTGCTGAACTGGACAGGCAGAAATTGACGCACATTCCTCCTCTTTTCGGACGCGGCGCGTTTCTTGCTGACCTTAAGGCGCAGATGAGGAGGATAAGACCAAATCCGATTTTGATGCGCGGTCCATCCGGAATCGGGAAGTCAGAAGTTGTGAAGGCCGTCCATCGCGAAATACTGGCGGATGGTTACGAAGCTGCCATGATTCACGAAGTCGAATCCCCGGCGCACACAACGGATACCCTTATAGATGATCTGGCAGGACAACTAATAGCAAGTGATATTTTTCCACTGACGAATCCACGAGAATTCGCCCAGAGTATAATACGAGTTGCTCGTGACAAAACGTGGTCGATCGCATCGGCGGCACTTCTCGATCTGACGGGACGTATATTGCCCGGAAGTCGTGCGGTCGCTGATGAACTCGTGAAGCAGATCTCGAAGGAACTCGGCCAGACTGCACCTCACGCAATGGTCGAAACGTCTTCGTAGCAATGCATCACAGGATCTGATAGTAGGCCTTCTCAACATTCTGCGAGCTCTCGACCAATTGGGAGTACCTGGCTCAATAATAATTGATCAGGCCGAAGCCTCTTCAGAAACGGTACGCGAAGCTCTTCTGGGAATAGCCACGCAGCTCCCAGAAAGATGGGGAATGCTTATCGCGGTAAACGACGAGCTTCCAGAAGGTATTGATTTCATAAATCGCGTGTGGCCTCGTCTCGCTTATGCAGGCGGTCTGCAGATAGTTTTGCAACCACTTGGCGTCGGGGCACTTGAGGCCTGGTGCCTGAGGGAGAGGGCTTCAGTACCAGGGCGGATAGAGTTGGAATCGGTTATCAGTAATTGTCAGGGACGTCCATTGCTGCTGCGAGAATGGGTATCGGGTGCTTCAGGAGACGCTGAGATCGCGAATATCTGGCAGCGCCTTGGCCCGTATTATCTACGCCGCCTAAATAGTCTTAGTCGAGACGCCAAAGCTGTAATCCGTTCACTAGCCCTGCTGCCAGCCGCATCAAAATTTCCTCTTCCCTTCATAGCCCGAATAGCGGGAGTATCGTCCAATACTCAGGCCTTCGAGATAGTTGAAGAACTTGTAAACGCGCAATTTCTTGAGCCTGATTCTGAGGTGGATACATATAGATTCGTTCACGATGTGACCAAGCGCCAAGTTACGCTAGCAACACCTCGTGCGGTAATCAAGGAGTCGGCCGCAAATGTAGTAGCAGCTCTAAAATCACTGGAACAGGTGCAGGATGACCTTCAGCGAAGGTACGAAATGGCGATGTTGGAGTATCGCGCTGAAGATTACTCTTCTTTCCTGGTCAGCGCGCTTCCGACTGCCTCCGATCTCAAGGCCAGAGGTTCCTATGGGCCCGCAATTGAACTATATCGAGCATATTTCTCGGTAGGCGCTGAGCGGATGAGTAGTTCTGCGGAGATCGAGGCGCGTCTAGGTATGAGTAGCGTGCTACACGCAACTGGTTACTATTACGAAGGCCTTCGTTTTGTTGAAAATGCAGATGCATGGCCCGGACTTCAGGGGGCCCGCGGACTTCTAATACGAAGTAAGCATCTGTTGAGACTGGACAGGTTCGAGGAAGCACGCGCAACGATAGCCAGCGCTCAAGACAGATATAGCGCATCAGACAACTATGAAGGTGTTATGCAGTGCGAAAAAGAAGATGTGACTATATTGCGCGACTTGGGCCGTTACCAGGATGCCGTAGCCAAAGCAACCGATCTCGTTTCGCGTGCTAGCCAATATAAGGTTTCCCAAGAAGTCTTGGCTTCTTGTTATAGGGCCCTTGCCCGATCGCTAGCGTTTACCGGACCAATGGAAGAAGCTGTGGCGGCTGGGAATCAGGCGCTAGGGCTCGCCTTGACTACTTCTCCCTCAGACGTGGGTAATGCGCATTTGGCGTTGGGCGAAGCATACAGGCTAGGGGATCAATCCATCCAAGGCATCAAACACTATGACATGGCCGCGCAACTCGCTCTGTCTGTTGGTAACCGGGACTCGTATCTTTGGTCGATGCTTGGCCTTTCTGACTGCCATTTCCTCCTAGGCGATCTGTCTACAGCTCATAACCTGCTCATACCAGTGGGAGAGATAGTGCGCCTGAGTCCTAGCAGATATCCTCTAGAACATTTGCACTGGCGGATATCCAGCCTAGCAATCGACTATCTATCGGGAGATGATGTCTTCGATCTACTCATGTCAACGATTTCAGCGTATGCTGAGCTTGGAGTGGTCTGGCCTCAGACTTATGTTGCGAAACTTACATCTGGAGCGCCAGCATCAGCTAAGCTGTTCTAAGGGCTGAGGAGGTACGAGTTGGTGTCGAGCGATCAACAACTGGAGCTTAGTCCTGAGGCAAGCCTGCCGACCGCACATGGCACGATGCTTGTTCGATATGCTCAGGGATTTGGCAAATCCGGGATTATTGCACGATATGACGTTCCATTCAGTAATCCGGTACCGATACGAATACAAAGCTCCTGCGTATTCAGTGAAAGTCTTGGGACTGTGGATTGTGATTGCAGTGATCAACTTAAGCGTTCACTTCAAATAATTGCCGACAAAGGTGGCTATCTCGTATATCTCTACGAAGAAGGCCGCGGGGCAGGTTTAGCACAGAAAATACGCGCAATCAACTTGCAAGTAGAGCAGGGGGTCGACACGGTAGAAGCATTTAGACAATTGGGCATGCCAGCGGATCTTCGGGACTACAGGCTTGCATCGCAAGTTCTCTTGACGCTGATAGGCAACAGGGAGATTTCCCTTTTGACTAATGACCCAAATAAAATTCTGGCCATGCGGCAAGCGGGAGTACATGTAGTGGGATCTTCGCGGCTGGTCGTTGCGAAGAACGACTTGGTCCGGAGCTATCTTTACGAAAAGGCCCAGGTGCTAGGACATGACATCGAAAGTTCCTAGATGGCGCTGTGATCCTTTTCAGTCATACGCTATAGGGCTAAGCCTTAGCGGTTTGAAGGTTGAAAGATCACAACACGAACTTATCGACGGCCCGACCGAAGCTGCAATCTGGGCGGAGACCGTCTTTGTGGCGATATGCCACAGTACCAATTGGGATCGGTTGCATTCGCATATCATGCAAGTGGCTAGGGCTAATCCTGGGCGAATGAGCCCAAGCACTCTAGCGGAGTTGACAGTTGCTGACACACACGCCCTCCTGGCTGACGGACTCGAAGGCGCTTTGAGAGATTCGCGTAAGGACCTCGCGGAGCGACATAGGCTATTGGTCTCGCTCGGAACGTGTGCTTCGTCAGGGCTTTCCGATCGTTTGAACAACTGGGTTCAGGTAGGTATGAAACTTGGTGGGTCAGACGGCTTGTATGCAGTGCTAGACGAAGTCCCAGCTTTTTCTGAAGATCCGCTTAGAAAGAAGTCGCGCATTCTCGCTCATCAGCTATGCGGGTTTAGACTAGTTGAAGTAGCAGATCCTCATAATTTGGCCCCTGCAATTGATTACCATCTGATTCGTCTATATATGCGGACAAACAGGATATTTCCGCAGAGGTCAAAGATCTACGACCAGTATTCCGTCGCGTATAAACCCTCACTATCTGCAATGACAAGTATCCGACAGGCCGTAGAGGATGCAATGTGGTATACGGCCGCAGGCTCTGGGTTCCGGATGGATGAGCTAAACCATGTCGAATGGCAAATAGCTCGCTCCTTCTGTGTGAGAGACTCGCCGCGCTGTAAAGAAGGTCCATTGGCGATGAAACCGGTTGATGGTCCGATAGAGAAGCTAGGCAAAAGCCGTGGCGGATGCCCCATAGTTGACGAATGTCGTGCTCATGCATTTCCGCGTCTGCGAAGGCTTCAGGACCCGTTGTCGTCGAAAAGCTATTACTAATAAGACGCGTCTGCGACGCCCTTGGCCGCATCTTCCAGCACTCAGTTCGCACTAGCTGGCCCAGCTCAGGTCTGACTGTCGTCAATGCGGCGGCACATATGCGCTGCGCGCACCGGCGCCGGGGCGCTGGCCAGGGCGGCCGCCCGGTCGGGCGCCTGCCTGGCCTTCGGGTTCGCCGCCGTGTTGTTCGCCGCCAACGTCCTGGATCTCCATGGCCTCGGCAATCCCTGGCATCTTAGAGCGGCCTCTGCTGCAAAGACGCGCTCATCGGCAGTTGCCGCGCGGGGCCTGGGCGGGGCAGCCATGCCCAGGACTCCTGAGATGGAGTGAAATTTGATGTGATGTGGGGAACTCGAAGAGCTTCAGATCGAGCTGCGACGGCCGCGCTTCCCCAGGTCACAGACTCAAAGGTGCATCAGCTTTACATAATTTCCTTGCATCTATTTTCACTGCTCCGGACTTGACGACATGGAGCGATATGTCAGGAAACACCAGAAAGAACCAGGTCACCAGACTCGTGACACTGCGTCACCGATCGATAATGTCAGGAGCCCTGATGCCCTGGATGGCGAGGGGTGCGGCGGCGCCGGGTCATGGGCTCACCAGTCGCGGCAGCGGCGGCGGGACGTTCCCGCCCGGGTGAGCCGGTGTGGGCGATCACCTAATTCGGCTCTGGCGATGATCACGTGATGCCCGGTCAGGCGGCGAGGAGTATCTGAAGTCTGAGGAGGTCGAAGTTCGCTCTTCCGTACCCGTCGCGTTTGAGCCGCTTGACACGAGTGACGTTGCCCTCGACGGCGCCGGAGCTGTGCTCGAGGGTGAGCCCGTTGATGACGGCGGGCAGGTCGCGGCGCAGGCCGGCCGCGAGGCTGCGCAGTTCGGGCAGGTCGTCGGCTTCGACGGCTTCCAGCCAGGCGGGCAGTTCCGGGCCGCGCCGCTGGGCCATGATCTTGGCGAAGGACCGGACATGCTGCTGGAGGCGTTCGAGGTGCGCGCATCCGGCGGTGGCGTTCTTCACGATCAGCGCGTCGTCCTCGCTCAGCCGGTCGGGGTGGGTGAGCAGCGCCTTGCTGATCGCGCGGGGCTTGGGGACGGCCGGGGCGGCGGGGGCGGGCTTGCGCCGGCGCGGGTCCGGGTGGCTCGGGCTGGTTCCGGGCAGCCGGAAGGACCGCAGGTAGCGGCGCACGGCCTGGGCGTCGCCTTTGAACCCGAGAGTGCGCAGTTCAGCGGTGATGGCCTCAGCGTTGGTGACGCCCTCGTTCCACCGCTGGTTGACCAGGTCGATGTAGGGGTCGAGCTTGGTAGCGCGGTGCTCGGCCTTGCCGAGCAGCTCCTCCGCGCAGGCAGCGTTCGCGAAGCGGCGCACCGTCTGGATGTCGAGGTTCAGTTCCCGCGCGGTGGCGGCGCGCGACAGCCCGCGGGCGAGGCATTCCTGCACCTCGGCGTACCGGGCCCGGGTGCGGTCGGTCAGCCGGCGGGTGCGCCCGGGCGGGGCGGCGGCCGCGGGCACGAGCACGGGCGGCGCTGGCTCAGGCTCGGCTGGCCCGGCCTGGGCCGGAGCGGCGGCGGCGCGCAGGCAGTGGTGGTGCGCGGCCACGGTTTTCCCCGCCGCCTCGCACAGGTTCTTCCACAGGTGGAACCGGTCGGCGACCTGGATCGCGTCCGGGGCGCCGTCCCGGGCGCCCTCGGCGTACGCCCCGGCCCGGTCCCGGCACACCACCCGGACCTCAGGGTGCCCGCGCAGCCAGGCGGCCAGCGTGCCGGACTCGCGGTCAGGCAGCACGTCCACCGGCCGGTGGCTGTCCATATCGATCAAGATGGTGTTGTATGACTGGCCCCGGCGGATCGCGAAGTCGTCGACGCCTAGCACCTCGACCTGCCCGGCCACGGGGACCGGGCAGGCCCGGATGAGCCGGATCAGCACGTCGCGGCAGCACGGCATCGCCAGCCTCGCCGCCAGGCGAGAACCCGGGCGCCCTGCCAGCGCGAGCGCGACCTCGGCGAGCGCGCCGGTCAGCGGCGGGGTGCGGCGGGCGAACGGCGTGGTCAGTCCCGGGATCTGCTCGGAGAACGTGGACTGCCCGCAGCGCGGATTGGCGCACTTAAAGCGGCGTATGTGCACGATGATCTGCACCTGCCGCGCGCCGAGCGGGAGATCGGCGAGCTGGCGCTGGTACCGGGCGTGAACCCGGGACGAGCGACGCCGGCAGCCCGGGCACGCCGCGTCGCTTGCCTTCGCCCGGACCCGGAACGTCACCAGGTCCCCGGCCTGCTCGACGCTGTCCACCGTAGCCGCCGCGAACTGCGGCAAAAGCGCATCAATAGCCTGTGATGAGCACCCCGGTCATCCTGGCCGACCGGTTCCCATCCTCCACGTGCGACACGCCGACCAGCACATGTCACGTGATCATCGCCAGAGCCGAATTACGTGATCGTCAGCCCCTCACAGCTGGGGAATTACAAGATCGCCGACACCGGGCACCTCGTGGCGAAAGTCCGGCGTCGGGGGCGGTGTGATGCCGACGCCGGGACCGGTGCCTGCCGGTTGCCCGGGCCGGACTTGGCGTCATAGCCCGCACCAGATTTCCGCACGGCCGGGCACGAAACAGCAACCTGAGGATGCGAGGAACCCGTGCTCCGTACGCATTAATCCCAACGACGCTCAGGTGCGCATCAAGTTGGCCCAACTCACGTCTGAAGTTCGGTCCGCGAGCAGGCGTAGCGGCGGCGCATGTGCAGCTATCCTCGACGCTAACGACAGGGCTACTTTTATGTAACCTGACGACTTTCCGCCTATGACTCTCCGCCTGCCGATTCGGGGAGCCAAACGGGGAGCCAAAGGGGGAGCCAGCGCAGGCAGACGCCAAGCGACGCCAGGCGACGTCCCGCCACGATGGTGCTGGTCAGATGGCTTATCAGGCGACGCCAGGCGACGGCCCGCGACGGTCAAATTTCACCTGAAAAGCGGAAGGTCGGCAGTTCGACCCTGCCCCTGACCACGACGCGCGGAGATGCCGTTCGCCCATTCACCTGCGGAAATGGCAGGCAGGGCGGGAGCGCGGCATAACATCGACGGCGCTTGCCCGGTCCAAGATCCCCACAATGCCCCACAGCTGGCAGGTGAGAGCGGGCCTTGCGTCACGGCCGCCTCCAGCGGTCGATATAAAATTTAATTTCGAATTCCGATCGAAATCGTGGACTGCCTCGACAATAAGCCTTGATCGCCAGCAGTCGTTCGTGCCTGACCGCCCGCTTGATCGTCCGCGCTCACAGCGGAAGGTCAAGCGTCAGGCAACAGGCGCGCTGCGGTTGCGCTGCCTGTGGCCACCAGCAGCATCTCCGCACCCAGCGGGCCCGTCAGGACCGCCCGCAGCGCCCAGGCCCGCCGCACCTGCGATCGCATCATGGTCGGCCAGCCCCGGCCACACCACCCGCCCGTGCACCTGCGTCAATGCGGCGGCCCGATCCCGGCCAGCGCCTGGCCCGCTGGAAGCGGTCTAGGTCGCATACCACGAACACTCAAACGGACACAGGGACGGGCGATCGACGCCGACCGAAAACGGTACCGGCGATGATCGGATACCCAGCGAGGCGCTAGAGCGCGGGAGCGCCCCGCTGGATCACGGTTTCTGTTCTTCTGGGCGACCCGGCAGGCTCGAGGGTCGGGGGGCGT
>CAWBID010000023.1:0-181002 GCA_963788715.1 uncultured Solirubrobacterales bacterium | reverse complement strand
CACCAAGCACGCGGAGGGTGGCGCTCATAAGCGCGCAACGCAATACAGGCGTACGAGCCAGCGCCCGCGCGCGCTCCGCAGCACAGCCAAACACCAAGGCTCAGCTCCATGCCCTCCAAAGAAAAAGGAAGCCGATGGTGGGGACGGTGTGCGATCACGACTGACAGAGCAACAATCGTCTGGCGCGCCCGGCAGGCAAAGTCGTCAATCTTTAAGCAGCACCAGGACGGCAACAAAACGATCCAGCAGCAAGCCGGTACCTGCTGCAAGGCCACAATCCAAACAGGGCCAGCCAAACGTGCGTGAAGACGCGCGCCCGGCTCGATCCCACCTTCGGCGCGGATGAATCGGCCACTTGCCGCATATGCTCGGCCTCGGGATCCTCGCCGGCCAGGCGCAACGCCCGATCGGCCTCGATCGTCGTAGACAAATCGCCAGGGCCTACCGTGGAAATTGGCCCAAGTCCCATCGTCGCGCTGTTGAGAGCGAATCCAAACGGCCGAACGCTCGGTCTCCTCGCTCTGCTGTTGATGTAGCCTGGCGCAGGAGCATGTCCTCGGCATCCATCGTCACATTCGTCTGCAGCTCGCCCTTCCACCAGCTCCATTCGTCTGCAGCAAGGGCGTCTCGCGGCACGCTCCAACGCCAACTGCGCCTCGCTGACTGATTTCCTCGATGATGGACATGGGCGTGAAGGCCAGGTGG
This sequence comes from uncultured Solirubrobacterales bacterium, assembly GCA_963788715.1. GTDB lineage: Bacteria > Actinomycetota > Thermoleophilia > Solirubrobacterales > Solirubrobacteraceae > Palsa-744. The sequence continues at coordinate 180,297 of CAWBID010000023.1, read as the reverse complement.
TTTTCCCTGGGGACGCGGGGACGAGCACCTCCGATGGGCGAGCGTTATCACGTGTTCCCGTAGCACCCACTACAGGGATCATCGGGACGGTCAGTGTTGAAGCGGATGCACCAAGGCCGTGAATGTCACGGCTTTCACTCGAAAGCCTGGCGCCGCGGAGTCCTTGGCCGACGCGCGCAACGGCGCGTGGCCGGTCTCATCCACTTCGGTGACCCTCACGCTGGTGCCGCGCGCAAGATTTCCCAGCCCGGCAGGTAGTACTCAAGCGGCGCGGCGCCGAGCTCGACAGTCGTGATCGCACGCGCCCCGTTCCCTCATTGAGCACTTGTGCGACGCCGTTCCAATCGCCCCGCTGCAAGCGCGGACTGAGGTTCACATCGACGGTAGAGCGCCCAAGACGAAGGCCACCAAGCATGCCAAGACCGCGCCCGTGCGCCCAGTGCGCTGCGCCACGATCACGATCGCGAGCAGTGCGCTGAGCGGCACCATCGCAGCCACCAGGTTGCGCGGCGCAAGATAGTCACGCCGAGCAGGGCAAGCACAATTGGGATCAGTACCCACAGGCGCTCACCACAAGCGCGATCGATGCCACGTGCTAGCGCGCGAATGAGCATGCACCACAGCCCGTACACGACCCCAGCTCCGATCGCCAAGGCCACCATCAGCTCCACGCACGCCATGCCCGAGCGCCGAGCCGGTATATCCGACTCAAGATCATCTGGCAATCACTTCCAAGCGACTCGCAAAGCCCATTCTCCGATCCACTGGGTCCGTCTCCACCCTCGGCAAAGATCAAAGGAACCGGCAACCCCCACAATCGCTGGCAGCGCCAGCGCGTCGAGGACATGTGGAGAATACCTCTTGGAATTCGCTCACCCACAACAGCCACACACCCATCGGCAACAACACCGCGAAGTAGTGACTCAGCAACGCCAGCGACGCCGCCACCGCGAACTCCACCATGCGCCTCCTGCCTGGGATCGCTCAAGGCTCGCAAGAAGCACAGAAAGGCCAGCGAAGCCATCAACGCGAACAGACCGTAGGCGCGCGCCTCCTGGGAATACCAAACCAGTAGTGGATTTGTTGCCACGAAGGCGGCCGTCGCGATCGCCGCGCCGCGTATGGGTCCTTGCAATTCGCGGCCGATCGCCCAAGCCACCGGAACCGTGGCGATGCCGGCCGAGGCCAGAGCAGCCTCAAAGCCACCGTGCCGGTGCCCACCACGCGTGATCGCCCACTTCTCGACGTGCCCGCAGGGGCAGAGTGTTCTCGCTGTGCACGACGTTGTGCAAAGTGGCCCCAGCCGCGAGGCTCGCAAGACGTGTGGTCGAGGCCTCGTCGTCCGCGGCTATGCCCGCCCAGCGTACCCAGACGCAGAGCGGCGGCCAGCCAGTGGGCCGCAAGCGGCCACCACCTGGGCCTGCTGCGACGACGATGCTTGCGGCTGACTTCCCCTCGGAGCGCCGCGCCCCGCGAGGACATGGCTCACGGGCACCCGATCGGCGGCCAGCATCGGCGGCGAGCCGGCGGTCACGTGCAGCCCGCACAGACCCGCTTGCGCCGCTCGCCGAAGCAGGCGAAGCGATGGCGTGATATCGACTGTCTCTCCAGAAAACAGCGGCCGTAGCCGCCGCTAACTTCCCTCAACCCGTTGTGCACCGCTCCGATAGACCAGACGCGCCTGAGTGGTGTGTTCATCGACCTGCGGGCGACGAGTTTCCGCACACCACGTCGCGCGTAGTAGGTATTGGCATCCTGCTCGGTCTTTGATCTCGTGGTAGTAGTAATGGGTGGCGGTTCACCACGTAGATCGTCGGCGATGATCCTGTGGTTGACGTGCATCTACTGGACCACATCGTTCACGGTCGCGTCGCCGAGGACGCCGAGCAGAATCAGGATCGTAGTACTCCGCCAGGCGTAGGCTGCCGACCACGCTTTACGTGCTCGAGCGGGCGCGCCCATTCCGGTAGCTTTACCCAAACAGCTCTCGCACGGCGTTTGCCTGAGGCTCACTCATACCTGGCGCGTCCCCGCCGTTGATTCTCCGCGGAGACTCACGACACTGGCGCGAACAATGGCGCGGTCTGATGGACGATGAACAGGGCTTGCACAACAAGCATTGCCACCAACAGGCGCCGGTCGCGGCCGACCACGGCCAGGGGCAGGGACCACAATGTCTACCAAGCCAACAGCCACGTGCTCGTCACCGCGATCGCCAAGGGTCCACCCAGAGCCGCAACCCAGTCGTAGCCGCGCCACGTACGCCACATGGAGTGCCGCACGACCAAGACGAGGCCGACCTTGAGCAGGTCGTGATCGACCGGGAACACGCCCGGCTTGCCGACGGTGAGCGATCTCGGTGGGAAAGCTGTCGGTGGACACAAACGCCGCATCTCTGTTGAGGGCCGAGACGATGTTCACGCCGTGAATTCCGAACACGATGTAGGCGAGCAGCGCGCACCCGAGAGCCGCCCCAAGCACTCCAAGCAAAGCGCGAGCCGGCGACGCGCCAGCAACATGAAAGGCAGCAAGGCGCGTCCGTGGCCTTGACGAGTGGCCCGATCACGGCCGCTCCAGCCCATCCTTCCGGCGGGCCGCGCTCGGCAGCAGCGTGAGCGCCACGGCAACCATCATGAACAGAGTCATGATCAGATCGTTGTGGGCGCCTCCCATCGCATAGATGACCCACAGAGGATTCACGCCCACCGCGATCAACGCGAACTTTGGATCCAAGCCGCGCAAGCGTGCGCAGCGCCACGTCAAAAAAGGGTGCCGCCCCCCGCCAACAGCGCCTCGAGCTTCATCCCCCACAGTGCCCCCGTCACGCCGAGTACCGCGAGCGGATAGGAGAGCAGCGTGTAGAGCGGGCCGTAGGCCGTGGCCACCTTCTTCCAATCCTGGCCCACGTAGTGGTAGATCGGGTCGCCCAAGATCGCCTGAGGCCCGTGCAGGTAGGGGTTGACGCCGTGCACCACGCCCATGCGCGCGTAGGCGATGTAGCTGAACACGTCGGTCGAAATCAGGATCGGACCCGCGAACACGATCAACTGCAGGGCCACGGTCAGAGCGATCGCCCAGCGCGAGCGAGATGCGTCGAGCGAGCAGCAGCATCCCCCCGTAGGCGCCCGCATAAGAGATCAAGGCGATCAGGAACACGCGGTAGCCGAGACGCTCGCCGACACCGTCCAGCCAACCGGCGATCGACGGAGACTTGGGGATCAGCGGCGAATGGCCGACCGCCGCGTCGAGCACGATCTCGATCGTGGCCGCTAGCAGCACGAGCGTAAACGCGCCGGCCAAGACCGGAACCCACGCGCGGCGGCGGTCCTCGTCGCGTGCGCCGCTCAAACCCAGCGGCTGCTTTGCCGCGATCGAGCTCATCGGGCCTTCGCGCTGCTCGACGCTCGAAGCTCAGGACATCGAGCGCGCCGGTCATCTCAAATACGCGTTGGACCGGCTCCTGGCCTGGGATAAGCACAAGCTCATACCCATGCTCGCGGGCGCGCGTGTCGGCAAGCAGGAGCACCCTCAGACCACTCGAATCGATGAACGCAAGTCCGCGCAGGTCGATCGTGATGCGTGCCGGCGCCTGCTCGTCGATCGTCGCCAAACTCTCTTCGAGTTGGCGCGCCGAGGCCAAGTCCAGCTCACCGCGCAACGTAAGCGTGGCGAGGCCCTCGGCCAGCTCACTCGACACCTGAAGGCTCCCGGGCTTCGGAGAATGCCCGCTCATTGTGCGGACTCTAGCCGAGCGAGGTCCAGACCGTCTTCGTCTCCAGGTAGGCGTCAAGCCCGTCGTGACCGTGCTCACGTCCCACACCGGAGGACTTAAAGCCACCGAACGGCGCCGCCGCGTCGGACCCACCCCAATGGTTTATGTAGACCGAGCCGGCTCGCAAGAGCGCGGCCAAGCGGTGGGCATTGCCCACGTCACGCGTCCACACTCCGGCGGCGAGCCCATACTCGGTGTCGTTGGCACGGCGCGCCACTTCCTCGAGCGTGTCATAGGGCGAGGCGACCAGCACGGGACCGAAGATCTCCTCGCGGGCGATCTTCAAATCGTCGGAGGTGGCGCTGAACAAGGTCGGCTCGACGAACCAGCCGCCGCTCTCAGACAAAGCCACCGAGCCGCCCGTCACGAGCTCCGCACCCTGCTCGCGGCCGGCGTCGATGTAGGACATCACGCGGTCGCGCTGCTCGGCGGAAACGAGCGGCCCGAGCTGTGTGGCGGGATCGAGCCCGGCGCCGAGCTGGGTCGCCTTGGCGCTCTCGGCGAGCGCGTTCATGATCTCATCGAAGCGCTCGGCGGGCGCGAACAGGCGCGAGCCGGCGTTGCAGGCTTGGCCGGAGTTGAAGTAGATCGCCTGGTAGGAGCCCTTCACAGCAGCCTCGATGTCGGCGTCGGGCAGGATCACGTTGGGGGACTTGCCGCCCAGCTCCAAGGTCATGCGCTTCAGGGCCCTTCCGGCCTTGGCGCCGATCTCGCGCCCCACAGCGGTCGAGCCGGTGAAGGCGATCTTGTCCACATCGGGGTGATCGACGAGCGCCGCGCCGGTCTCGCCGTCGCCGGTGAGCACGTTGAGGACGCCAGGCGGGAAGCCGGCCTCGAGCGCCAGCTCGCCGAGGCGCAAGGCGCTCAGAGGAGTCTGCTCGGCCGGCTTGAGCACGATCGTGCAACCGGCCGCGAGCGCCGGGGAGATCTTCCAGGCGGCCATCAAGAGTGGGAAGTTCCAAGGCACGATCTGAGCGCACACGCCGACCGCTTCGCGACGTGTGTAGCAGAGCATGTTGGGCGCGGTGACCGGCAGGACGTTGCCCTCGATCTTCGAAGGCCAGCCCGCGTAGTAGCGCAGGTGGGCGACGGTGCCGCGCACGTCCACGTACTGGGCCAGCTTGACCGGCTTGCCGTTGTCCAAGGACTCGATCTGAGCCAGTTCCTCCTGATGGCTCTCGATCCCGTCGGCGAGCGCGTTCATAAGCCGTCCCCGCTCGGAAGGCGGCAGTGATGCCCAAGGACCGTTCTCGAAAGCCTCACGTGCCACCGCCACCGCGCGTGCGACGTCCTCGGCGCCTGCCTGGGCGACTGTGGCGATCTCCCGGCCGGTGGAGGGATCGAGCGTGGAGAAAGTACGCCCGTCGGCGGCCTGCACGCGCTCGGAACCGATCAGCAGGCCATGCTCTTTGGCGATGAAGTCCCGTGCGCCCTCGCCGAGCGCATCGGGGAGAGTTGGTTGGGCAACTGTGCTCATCGAAAGCTCCTTAGGGCTTGAGGACGATCTTGAGCGCCTCGCGGCGGTCATATAGAGCGTACGCCTCCGGGGCCTCGTCCAAGGTCATGTGGTGGGTGACCAGCGGCGTAGGGTCAAGCAGACCCGCATCCATCATCGCGAGAACCCGGTCCACGTGGGCGATCACGTTGGCGTGCCCGGCACATACGTGCAAGGACTTGATCCAGAGCAGGCCCATGTGGACCTCGGCGCGCTCGGCGTACACGCCGACGGCCTGCACGGTGCCGCACTTGCGCGTCAAACGCAAGGCGAGATCGAACGCACGCGGGTCGCCGACGGCGTCGATGCACACGTCCACCCCACGCCCTTCGGTCGCCTCACGCACGGCCCCGCGCGGGTCGCCCTCGCTGAGGTGGACCGCCTCCGCGCCGAAGGTCTCGGCCATCGCCAGGCGCTCGGGCACCGTGTCGACCGCGATCACCTTGGCCGCACCGCAAGCACGCGCGGCCTGGACCGCGCATAGGCCGACCGGACCCAGCCCGAGCACGGCCGCAACGTCGCCGGGTCCTAGCCCGCTGTCATCAACCGCGTGAAAGCCCGTGCCCATGACGTCGCCCGCGAACAGGGCCACCTCGTCGCTCATGCCGGCTGGGACCTTGCGCAAGACAAGGTCGGCGGCCGGGACCAGTGCTCGCTCGGCCTGGGTGCCTTGCAGCGCGCCGAGCGCCGCTCCGTGGCCGAAGGTGCGCGAGGAGTCGCACTTGTGAAACCAGCCGCGCCGGCAAAAGAAGCAGTGCCCGCAGGCGGTCTGAAAGCAGCCCAAGACCCTGTCCCCCACCGCCACGTTCTGGACCGCACCGCCGACCGCGAGCACCGTGCCGACGTACTCGTGGCCGATCGTGAAACCTGGCTCGATCTGGACGCGGCCGTGATAGATGTGCAAATCCGAGCCGCACACGCCGGTCGCTTCAATCTGCACGACAGCATCACCGGGGTCGGCGATCTCGGGCTCGGGGACATCGGCGACGAGCACCTTGCCCGGCTCTTGAAAAGTGACGGCTCGCATCGACCCAGAACCCTATTCCGTATGCTGCCCAAATGTCCGACGTGTCGAAGGCGGTATTGATCACAGGCTGCTCCTCGGGCATCGGTGAGGCCACAGCCAGGCGCCTTGCCGGCCACGGCTGGACGGTTTACGCAAGCGCACGGCGCCCTGAGTCGATCGAGCACCTGGCGAGCGTAGGTTGCAAGCTGTTGCAGCTGGATGTCTGCGACGAAGCGTCGATGCGCGCCGCGGTGGACACGGTGGAGCGCGAGCAGGGCGCGGTGGGGGTGCTCGTTAATAACGCCGGCTACTCCCAGGGCGGCCCGATCGAGCAGGTGCCCTTGGAGTCCGTTCGCCGCCAGTTCGAGACGAACGTGTTCGGCCTGATCGCGCTCACCCAGATGGTCTTGCCGGCGATGCGCGACCAGCACTGGGGCAAGATCGTCAACATCGGCTCGATGGGAGGTCGACTGACCTTGCCGGGTGGCGGGCTCTATCACGCCACCAAGCACTCTTTGGAGGCAATCAGCGATGCCCTGCGCTTCGAGGTCAGGGGCTTCGGCGTGGATGTGGTGCTCATCGAGCCCGGTTTGATCACGACGGAGTTCGGAAAGACGGCGGTCGGCACAGTCAACGATGCCGACTTGGTCGGGGAGGAAGGCGGCTCAAAGGGCCAAGCACAGGATTCACAAAGCGCGCGGCCCGACGGCGGCAATCCTTACAAAGCGTTCAACACCAAGCTCGCGGCAATGACGGCAGGCGTGTATGAGGGCCCGATGCGCCATCTCGGCGGTGGCCCCGATGTCGTGGCCAAGGCGATCGAGAAGGCCGTCTCACGCCGCAAAGCGCCTTCGCGCATGTTGCTCACGCCGTCGGCCCACCTCACTGTCTTCCAGCGCAAAATCCTTCCCGACAGGCTGTGGGACGCGATGCTGCGAACCCAGATGCCCGAGCCACGCTAGGGCGCCGCTGGGCGGCGCGATACTGCGTCCTCGCTCGTTCGTGTGCGGAGCACACTTCACTCGCTGCGTCCTTGTCTCGCTTGCCCATCGGCGCCCTGGTGGCGCGATGGACGACTACTCAGGAGATGGCGAACGTCTCGACCTGGCCGCGCGGGCGGCCGACCTCGAAGCCCTGGGCATAGTCGACACCGTAGTCGCGCAAAAGGCTCATCGTCGGCTCGTCGCCGACGTACTCGGCAATTGTCTGCTTGCCCATGCCCTGAGCCACCCCGACGAGCGCCTGGACGACCAGTCGGTCCTTGTGGGAGCTGGGCAAGGCCTTGATGAAATCGCCGTCGATCTTCAGGTAGCGGAAAGGAAGCTGCTTGAGGTATTGGAAAGAACCGAAGCCGGCCCCGAAATCGTCCAAGGCAACCGAGCTGCCGAGCGTATGGACGCCTTCGCAGAATGTTTGCGCGCGGCGCATGTCGCCGATCGCGGCGGTCTCTGTGACCTCAATAACCAGTCGCTCGGCGGCAACCGCATGGCGCACCAGTTCCCGCTCGATGTGGGCGAGCATGCCGTGATCTGTGATCGAAAGGGCCGACAGGTTGACCGCGACACGCGCGCCGTTGTCCGCCAGCTCGCCGCCCATCAAGGCCACGACCTTGCCGATCACCATGCGATCGATGTCCTGGATCAGGCCGTAGCGCTCGGCTGCCGGGAGAAAAGCGCACGGTGGCGTCAGCGTCTTATCTGGCTCGTCAGCCAGTCGGATCAACGCCTCGTAGTGAGACACCGCTCCGCTCTGCAAGCAGACAATCGGCTGGTAGTGCAACACGAACAGGTCCTCTCGGAGCGCTCTGCGCAGTCGCTTCAGCCAGGGCCGCGGATGCAGACCGGCCGGCGAGGAGAGGTTGGCAAAGCGTGCTGGGTAGCGCCTGTGCGGATGCATCGAGCTTGGGCCGGGCGTGTCCCCGACTCCACGCAGATCGCGGGCCTTTATGAGGAAGCTGGAGGTGACGTCTGTTGTGGAAGTTGGCATTGCGCTAAGTATTCGCGGACACTGCCCCAAATACCGGTCCGCACACGGGATATGGAGGTTTTCGACCTAAAGCTGCGGCGAACCTCCCCAAAAGTGCGCAAACCATGTCAAAAATCCTCACGACAGGCGCCGGCGAACGGCTCGAAAGGGTGACCAAGGGCTATGCACGCCTCAGCGCGTCGGCGCATAGGGCCTCCTGGCCCGGTCTGAGACAACCAAGAGCAAGGCCAGCAGGACGAAGTTCATAACGACCGAGGAGCCGCCGTAGGCCACGAACGGGAGTGTGACCCCGGTGAGCGGGATCACACGTGTGACGCCCCCCACGATCACGAACACCTGCATCGCCACGACGAACGACAGCCCGACGGCCAATAGCTTTGAGAACGAGTCGCGGGCCAGCATCGCCGTCTTCAAGCCTCGTGCGACGAACATGAGATAAGTCAGTAGCAGCGCGGCGGCTCCCGCCAGTCCCAGCTCGTTGACGATGACCGCGTAGATCATGTCGCTTTCGGGCACAGGCAAGATCGGTTCGCGATGATGGGGCAAGACCAGCAGGGATTGGTCAAAGCCTGTCCCGAGCAGGCCCCCGTCGGCCTGTGCGAACAGCGACTGGGCCAACTGGTAGCTGCCGCTGCGCTGTTCGTAGAGCGACTTCTCAAAAGGGTGTTCCCAAGCGAGCACGCGGCTGTGGACGTGACCGACGTGATTGGCCAAGAACCAGGCGCCGAGTCCGAACAGGACGAGTCCGATCAAAGGGAAGGAGAGGCGCCCCGTCGCCACGTACAGGAGCGCCAAGAACGCGCCATAGAACATCAAGGAGGTGCCGAGCTCGCGCGTCAGCAACAGCGTGGCCATCGCCGCGCCCCAAATCAAGAGCATCGGCCCGAACTGCTTCATCGGAGGCAACGTCAGCCCCAACACGCGCCGGCCGGCCGTGACCAGGATCTGGCGATTGTCGCGCAAATAGCTGGCCAAGAAGATCACGATCGCGACCTTGGCGAACTCGGCCGGCTGGAAGGAGACCGAGCCGAAGTGGATGTCCAGGTAGGCGCCGTTGACCTGCTCGCCGATCACGGGGAAGCGCGGCAGGACCGCCATCGCGATACCAACTGCGGCGATCGTGTAGCGATAGCGCTCCAGCACACCGATGCCCTCGCGCCGCAACCACACTATGGTCGCCGCGAACAAAATTCAGGCCCAACACCATCCACTGGGCCTGTTGGCGCGCCAAGGAGGGATTGATGCGGTACACCATCACGATCCCCACACTCGCGAGCACCGCCGCCAGAGGAAACAGGTAGGGGTCAGCGTGAGGCAACGCGAAGCGGATCACCAAATGCGCCGCCAAGCACAAGCCCAAGAACAGGAGCCCGTAGGTGAGCGAGAGACTGGAGGCGTGGTTGAGCGTCACGTTCGTAGACGCACCGGCAGAGCTGTTTTCCTCTTGGATGAAGATCGCCGTGAAGCCAGCGGTGACGAGCAGAGCGGCGGGAATCAGGCCGAGCAGCTCGCGATTACGGGGCTTTAGCACGGGATCGAGCGTATCGGGGTCCCCGGCGCTCCATGCCCACCAGCGGGCGCGGAAACGCACACCTTGCTCCCCCACCCTGCGCGGCCCGGCCGATGCCCCCGCTAGGCTTCGCGCACGGCTGGGCCGCGCAGGACGGTGCCCGCCTCTGGATGCGCATGAGCTTTTTGCCCGCGACACCACTCGACGATGAGCACCCACCGTCCCTGGCACGGGGCATGTGGGCGCGTTTCGCGATCGCGGGCATCCTGATCTTGCTGCTCAGCGGCGCGGCGACCGCGACAATCGCCTTGACCAAGCTCAACCACATAGCCAACGAGGTCTTCCCCAAGGGCAACCAGATCCATGTCGCCAAGGGCATCGTGGAAGCCGCCTACAGCGGCGAACCGCAGACCTTCATGATCTTGGGCTCCGATCGGCGGGCCGGCTCCAAAGACGCGTATGACCGGAACGACCCGCCGCACAGCGACACGTTGCTGCTCGTGCACCTGGACCCCAATTACGGCCAGATCTCGGTGCTTTCGGTCCCACGCGACCTGCTTGTGTCGATCGCGACCAAAAGCGGGCAGACCTACTATCCGAGCAAGATCAACGCCGCCTACACGATCGGCAGCGCAGAAGGGGGAACCAACCGCGGCGTGGAACTCACAGCGAAGACGATCGAGCACCTGCTGCACGTCAAGCTCAACGGCGTGATCGACGTGTCCTTCAAGGGCTTTAGAGATGTCGTGGACACACTCGGATGCGTGTACGTGAACGTGGACCACCGCTATCTGCACCAAAGCGAAGCCACTGAATCCGGCAACTATTCCTCAATCAACCTGGAGCCCGGCTATCAGAAGCTCTGCTACGAAAACGCCCTCAGCTACGTGCGCTACCGTCACGGTGATTCGGATTTCGTTCGTGTGGCGCGCCAACAGGACTTCCTGCGAAGCCTGCGCGAGCAGGTCCCGGTGGGCAACCTCGTGGGCGAGATCGACACGGTCTCAAAGGCCGTCGGCAAGGCTGTCACCACTACGTTCCATTCCTCGGCGGGGCAGTTGATCGAACTCGCCAAGCTCGCGGCCTTCTCTCAGCAGAAGCCGCTGCGCCAAGTCAAATTCCAGGTGGCAAACGCGGATGCCATGATCAGCGGCGTCAGCTACGTGACCACAACTCCCAGCCTGCTCAAAGCGACCGTCAGGGAATTCCTCCACGGTCACGAACAGCTGCAACTACCCAGCTCCTCCTCGAGCTCCTCGCACCACCACCATCACAGCTCGGCGAGCCCTTCCAACGCCTCGCTTGACTTGTATCCAGTCCCGAGCTCCGCCGCGGCGATGGCCGTTACCGCCGCACCGAGCGTGCCGTTCCCGTTGGAGTTTCCCTCTGTGCAGACCGGGCCTGCTGTCCCCCAGGAAGTCCACGTGTACACGCTCCCCGACGAGCACAAGCACATCCACCACGCTTACGTTGCCGTATGGCAAGAGAACGGGCTCGGCGGCTACTACGACGTAGAGGGCATGGACTGGGTCAACATTCCCCTATTCGCCCATGCTCGCGTACAGAAGATCGGCGGTCGCACCTATCTGCTGGTGGACGATGGCTCGCACATCCACGACATCGGATGGCGTACCGGGAAAGTCATCTACTTCGTGACGAACACGCTGCTAGAGGATCTCTCCAACTCGCAGATGATCGCGATCGCGCGCGCCACGCATCGACTGCACTAGCTCGGGAGCTCTCAGGCCGCGGGGCTAGCCGCCGCTTCGTCCAAGGCGGCGTTGACGAGCGCGTCGGCGTGAGCGTTCTGGGCGCGCGGGACCGTGCGAACCTTCCACGCATCGAAGCCCCTCAGAGCGGCTAGCGCTTGCTGGTGGAGGGGCCGCATCGCGGGGTGCTTGACCTTGTAGAGGCCTTGTACCTGCTTGGCAATCAACTCGGAGTCGTTGACGACCTCGACTTCGCTCGCGCCCAAAGCGCGGGCACGCTTGCAGCCGAGTAGGAGTGCGCGGTACTCGGCCACGTTGTTGGTGACTGTGCCGAGCAGCTCTGAGGCCTCGTCGAGGATCTCGCCCTCGGGGCTTGAGAGGACACTGGCGGCCGCTGCGGGTCCCGGGTTGCCGCGCGAGCCACCGTCGACGTGGGCGACGAGCTTCACAGTCTTCTCCGTTCAGGCATCCGGGTAGGCCACCTCATGGGCGAGGACGCTACGACCGCGGGCACGCCGTCAGGAGCCGTCGACGAGCGGCGGTAGATCGCCCGGGACACGGGCACGGCGACGGTCGCGAACCACGCGGCGCTGCAGGTCACTCTCGGACGGACGCGAGCCACGCGCACGCCGATCGGCCTCGCGCCGGTCGACGATGACGGTTACGTTGTCGTCGTTCTCATAGCGCTTGACCAGCTTGGAATAGAGCTCATCGGCAAGCGGCTTGGGGACCACGCAGTAGATCATCGACTTAGATCGTACTGCGCAGACAAGCGTCAGGCGAGCGCGAGCGGAGCGAGCGCGCCGTGCTCATCGGCGCCCGCGTTGGCTCTGCGGTCAAGCTCGGACAGCTCCTCGAGCTCCATGCCCTGGCCGACCAGCTGGGCACCGGCGGCCTCCTCGCCGAGATCCACCTCGTAGCGGTACCAGCACAACTCCCAGGCGATGACGATCGCAACCCTGCTGCCCGAGTCCTCCAAGACGCGCACAGTCACCTCGGGAGCTCCCAACGAGCGAGCAACGCCCGCGATGCGTCGTGGCTGCTCACCGGCGTTGAAGACCTCGATCGCGCGAGCCATCTTCAGCTCGCCGCTCGTCGCCAGCTCCTCGAAATCGCTCACATCGCTCCACTGTCCTTCGGCGGGCGTGTCGGCTTGCACCGAGTCGATGTAGAGCTCCTGCTCGTAGGAATCGGAGCGCGCGATCGAGCCGTCATCCAGGAAGTCATAGAGACCGTCCTCTGAGAGCTCACCCTCCGTACCCGGCGAGCGATCGGCGGTGGGTCGCGCCTCGCGCCGCGTGGGACGCTCGGAGGATTCACGTAATTGGCGCAAACGCCCCAGCAGCGAGCCAGCGCGCCGCGCGCGGGTCGGACGGACTGAGAGAGCGTGGTTGTCGGCCTCACGTAGCCAGCCCTCGGCGGAGGCTCTGGGCACGCACAGCTCGCACACCGTGCGTCGCTGCCCACCGGCGAGGAACACGTCTGGATTCTCCCCTCGCAACAGGCTTCGTCCGCATACATCGCAGGCGACCACAGGGTGCGAGGTGACGATTGCGCGCGTGGCCATCAGCTCATCAGAGTAGCCGGAGCGGCGTGCTCGCGCGGTACGCCCACTCTGAGGACCCGGCGGGACAGCCCTTCAAGCGTGCGCGGCGGGGCGAGCCTCGTCGAGCTGTTCGAGCACCTTTTTAGCCAGTTGCGAGGGCGCCGGCTCGTAGCGCAGCAGCTCCAGCGTGTAGTCACCTTGACCCTGGGTGATCGAGCGCAAATCGGGCGCGTAGGAGAGCATCTCAGCCAAGGGAACCTCTGCCTTGATCTCGGTTGTGACCCCCGCCGGCTCCATCCCTTGAGGGCGCCCACGACGACTATTGAGGTCGCCGATCGCGTCGCCCACGTGCTCGTCGGGCACCGAGACGCAGACAAGCATGACGGGCTCCATCAGGACCGGCCGAGCTTGGGTGAGGGCCTCCTTCATGGCCAACGCGCCGGCAAGCTTGAAGGCAAGCTCAGAGGAATCCACGGCATGGAAGGAACCGTCGACGAGCGTGACTTGAACATCCTTAACGGGATAGCCCGCGATAGGACCGACCACCATCGCATCCAAGACCCCCTTCTCGACGGCTCCTATGAACTGGCTGGGGATCGCGCCCCCCTTGATCCGATTGACGAACCGAAAGCCGGCGCCCTGGGGCAATGGAGCGATCTCGATCTCACAAGCCCCGAACTGTCCACGCCCTCCTGTCTGCTTCTTGTGGCGGCCACGACCTTTGGCTGGGGCTCGAATCGTCTCCTGGTAAGGGACCCTAGGAGGCTTGAGTGAGACCTCGACGCTGAAACGAGAGCGCAAACGCTCGACAATCACTTCGACGTGCATCTGTGAGAGCCCGGCGACGATCTGCTCACCAGTCTGCGGATCGCGGTGCAGGTCGATCGTGGGGTCTTCCTCGCGCAGCCGTCGCAGGGAGCTGAACACCTTGTCTTCGTCGCCCTTGCCGATCACCTCCACGGCGAACGCCATTACGGGCGCAGGGAGGCTTGGGCGCGGCATCTCCAAGGACTGGTCGCGGCCGGCCAGCCAGTCGCCCGCGTGGGTGTCTTTGAGCTTGGCCACGGCGCCCATATCTCCCGCGCCGATCTCGGATACATGCTCACTGGACTTGCCTGAGAAGACGATCGGTTGGCCGATCCTCTCGCGGGCCCGCGAGCGGGTGTTGTGAGCGTGGGTGTCGTGGTGGAGCACTCCTTGATAGACACGTACGAGGTTGACGCGTCCGGCGTAGGGGTCGGCGCGCGTCTTGAAGGCGTATGCGAACAACTCGTCGTGCTCGGAGGCCGACAGCTCGGCCTCGCCGATTTGTAGTGGTCCGTGGCTCACCGGTGAGGGCAGGTCCTCAACGATCGCGTCGAGCAGTCGCGAGGTGCCCAGATTGCGCGTGGCCACGCCGCAGGTGACCGGAAAGAGCTTGCCGTGATTGGTGCCCTGTTTCAGCGCGGCCGTGATCTCTTGGTGGGAAATCTTCTCGCCCTCCAGATAGCGCTCCATGAGGACATCGGAGACTTCACAGACCTCATCCATCAAACGGTCGCGATAGGAGCTCGCCATCTCCATCTGGCTGTCAGGGATCGGCACCTCCTCGAAGTCTCCTCGTCCGCTTGAGCATTGGCGAAAGGCGGTCATGTCGAGTAGGTCGATAACGCCTTCCATCTCATCAGAGCCGAGCGGGATCTCGGTGGCGATTGCGTGTGGGCCGAAAGCCTGCTTGAGCGCCGTCAACGTGTCAAAGAAATCGGCGCGATCGCGGTCGAGCATGTTCACGAACACGAGCCGGGCGGCGTCTAGTTCGGCCGCGCGCGCCCACAGCCGGCTCGTGGTCATCTCGACCCCATTGACGGCGTTGAGTACGAAGATCGCGGACTCGCAGACACGCAAGGCCGCGAGCGCATCGGCGACGAAACTCGGCTCGCCGGGCGTGTCCAGCAGGTTGATCTTGTGCTCGCGCCAAGAAGCGGCGCTGAGCGTCATCGAAATCGACATCTGACGCGCTTGCTCCTCGGCGTCGGAGTCTGAGACTGTGTTGGCGTCCGGCACCGAGCCGAGCCTGTTGAGGATTGCCGTCTCGAACAGGAGTGCCTCGTGCAAGGAGGTCTTGCCCGAGCCGCGATGACCGACGAGGGCGACGTTGCGAATCCGATCAGGGGTCGGGCGCATGTCTCTCCTTGCTGAACGCTCTCAGCAAGATACCGCCGATCGAAACTTGCGCCAAGGGTTGACCTCAGCGGACCTATGTGACTCCCCGGCTAGTCTGCGAAAGAGCCGTCTTGCATGCGCCCGCGCAGGCGCAGAACCGCCTTGGTGTGAAGCTGGGATATGCGCGACTCGGTGACGCCCAGCACCTCTCCGATCTCTCTAAGTGTGAGGTTCTCGTAGTAGTAGAGGGCGATCACGAGCTTCTCACGCTCGGGCAACGAGGCGATTGAGTCGGCGATGCGATCCTTCAGATCGCCCACATCCAGGGCGCGAGAGGGGTCGGGAGCGTTGGGGTCCTCAATCGTGTCCATCAAAGAGACCTGATCGCCGCTGGAATCGGAGACGCTCCACAGCTCGTCCAAGGCAGCCACCGAGGAGTGGGAGATCGCCAGCAGCGACTCGTGGAACTCGGGGACCGTGAGCTCCAACTCGGCCGCCATCTCCTCATCGGTCGGAGTGCGCTGCAAGCGGTGCTCGAGCTTGGTGTTGGCGCGCTCGATTTCGCGTGCTCGGGCCCTGACCGAGCGGGGCACCCAGTCGATCGAGCGCAGCTCGTCGATGATCGCGCCCTTGATGCGCGTGATGGCATAGGTCTCGAACTTGATCTCGCGCGAGGGATCAAAGCGCTCGATCGCAGAGATCAGACCTACAAGCCCATATGAGACGAGATCGGCCTCCTCGACATGCGGCGGCAGGCCGGCCGCGGTGCGGCCGGCCACGTACTTGACCAGAGGTGAGTAGGCAACAACGAGCCGCTCGCGTGCGCGAGGGTCGCCGTCATTCTTATAACGCCGCCACAGTTCGCGCAGCTCGATCGCTTTGACGTTCGTCTCCAGGGTCTTCTCCCGCCCGATCAGGCCCGAGGGTGACTGCGCGCATAGGCGCGTCTCAATCTGGCGGACTCTACCCGAGTGTAGACCTGGGTTGTCGAGATGCTCGAGTGGCCGAGCAACTCTTGGATCGTGCGCAAGTCCGCGCCACCGTCCAAAAGGTGGGTTGCAAAGCTGTGACGCAGAGTGTGTGGGGAGATCCCACCAGCCACGCCGACCCGACCCACCCACGTGCGCAAGCGTCGACGCACGTCGCTGGTGCCAAGTCGCCTCCCGGAGCGGCTCAGGAACAAGGCTCGATCGTCGGCTTGGCTCGCAGTGTGTGTCGACGTCCGCTCGCCGACCCCGGGAGCTATTGGCCGCGGCTGGACCAGCGCGGGACGAGCGTCCTTAAGGTAGTGACGCAAGGCCCCAAGCGCGATCTCTCCGGCGGGCACGAAGCGGGTCTTGGAACCCTTGCCCTCAACCCTGAGCTGCTCGGCTTCGTGATCCACGTCTTCGACATTCAGGGACACGATCTCCTCCGCGCGCAAGCCACATGCGTAGGCGAGCTCGAATAGGGCACGATCGCGTATGTCAAGCGGTCCACTGCCACCGCTGGACGGAATACCGTCAAGCAGGCGAGCGACTTCGGGCGCCTTCAGAACCTGCGGCAGATGAGAGCCACGACGTGGGGTGGCCAGCAGATCGGCGGGATTCTGCTCGATCAGGCCGTGCTCGCGTAGGCTACGAAACAAGGCTCGAATCGAGGCCAGCTTGCGCGCTACCGTGGCGGCACTCAAGCCAAGACTGGAGAGGTGGGATATGTAGCGTCGTACCTCTCGCGAGTCCACGGCGGAGGGTACGCCCCCGCGTGCCTGCGACCACACGGCAAACTGGAGCGTGTCTATCGCATAGGCCCGTCGAGTACGCGAAGCCGTGTTTGTGCGCAGCAGATCTTGATCGAGCTGGGCGAGCGCGGACCGCCACGGCTCACTGGGGGTTGGGCTGTCGACTTGGCTGGGGTTCATCACCACGGATTATTCGCCGTGTCCGCCAGGCGCCCTGCCAAAGCACCGGGCTGACTCAGCCGGGACGCACCAGAGTTGGCGAGGATTTTGAGAGCTTGGGGGCAAGTATCGCGGCCAGCTCGTACCAGTCGCTGGCGGCAAGCACGTCCTCGACCTCGCACAGTTCCGCGTTCCAGGGGTGCACGATCGTCGCCGTCGCTATCCCCCGCTCCAGGGCAGCAGCGATGTTCAAAGGGGAATCGTCGATCAGCAGTTCGATATTCAGCTCTACGCAGCGAGAGACCTTGTCGTAGGAGCAGCACAGATCGTCAAACGGCAACCCCAAGTCTTCCAACCAGCGTGCCGTGACCTCGGCACACGCCTGGGAACGATGAGAGGTTATGTGGATGAAATGCCCCTGATCGCTCCATGTGCGCACCGTCTCTATCGCCCCAGGGTAGGGCTTGCCGGTGAGGATTGAATCGTCGCTGTGGCTCTCCTCGATGCACAGCTCCAGCTGATCGGGGCGTAGGCGCGTGATGCCCCAGGTGAACTGCTCCTCATAGGGCAACTCGATGCCGAAGCGACGACGCGAGATCTCCGAGAGCACATCCCAATAGTGGTGCAGGGTCGAGTCGATGTCGATGGCAATACGCACTGAGTGGAGTAGATTATTGACTGATGGTCGGCGTCGACACTCTCCCGAGCACCGATCGCCGACAGCCCTACGGTCCGACGGGACGCTCAGCCTGGCTGGAAGTCGACTGGCGCGAACATCAGCACTGGATCACGGTCGCAGGCACCCCGCTGAACACGATCGATTTGGGCGAGGGCGATCCAATCGTTTTCGTACACGGCCTGTCGGGCTCTTGGCCTAACTGGCTGGAGCAATTGCCTGTATTCGCGCAAAGTCACCGCGTGATCGCGATGGACCTGCCGGGCTTCGGTCACTCGCCGATGCCCAAGGAGCCGATCACGATCTCTTCCTACGCGCGCATCTTGGACGGTCTTTTGGACACGCTCGGGATCAGCGCGGCGACGGTCGTGGGCAATTCGATGGGCGGCTTCGTCTCGGCTGAGCTTGCGATCGCGTTTCCCCAACGAGTCGAGCGTCTGGTGCTCGTCTCCGCGGCGGGCATCAGCACCTACCAGCATCGCGACGTCGAACGTATCGAGCCCTATCTCCGCCGCCTGGCTCCGATGCTCGCTGCGTATACAGGCTGGACGGCCGCTCGCTCGGACTGGGTGGCACGCCGACCGGGGTTGCGCAACATAACGCTCGGGACGGTGACGCGCCATCCGAGCCGCCTGCCCGCGGCCTTGGCAGCCGAGCAGTTGCGCGGCGCTGGCAAGCCCGGATTCATCCAGGCCTTGCGCGCGAACATCGACTATCCGATCGCAGAGCGTCTCCCGGAGATCGCCTGCCCCACGTTGATCGTATGGGGCGCTGAAGACAGGGTCATACCTGTCGGCGACGCAGGCATGTTCGAGCAGCTGATTCCCAATTCGCGCAAGGTCATCTTCGAGGGAACAGGTCACATGGCGATGCTGGAGCGCCCCGTCGCTTTCAACCAGTTGCTCGACGAGTTCGTGGCCGAGCAGCCTGCAGTCCCTGCCTGAAACTCAGCTTGTAACAGCGCCTTGGGCGGCGGACCCCACAAGCTTGGCGTACTTGCGGATCGCCACGTCTATGTGCTCGTCCGCCCGCGGTGGCTGCTTGTATGAGACAAGACGGGTGGCGATCTGTTCGTCGCTGAGGGCCATGTCGATACGGCGGCTATCGACATCGATCGTGATTTCATCGCCGTCTGAGAGCGCGCCAATCGGGCCACCTCGGACCGCCTCAGGGGCCACGTGGGCCGCCATGAAACCGTGGGTGGCGCCTGAGAAGCGCCCGTCTGTGATCAAGGCAACGCTCTCACCAAGTCCCTCGCCGACGATCGCGGCTGTGACTGCAAGCATCTCGCGCATACCTGGACCACCGGCGGGTCCCTCGCCGCGGATGACGACTACATCGCCCTCTTTGATCTCATGTGCAAGCACAGCCGCCATGGCGGCCTCCTCGCCGTCGAACACCCGTGCCGGGCCAACATGGCGACGACGCTCGTGGCCCGCCAGCTTGACCACGCATCCGTCGGGTGCCACGTTGCCGCGCAGAATCGCAAAACCGCCGGTCGGCTTGAGCGGGTCCGTGAGTGGACGCACGACTTGCTGTCCTTCAGTCTCGTGTGCCTCTTGAGCGTGTTCGCCGATCGAGCGCCCGGTGACGGTGATCTCATCAGAGCGCAGCACGCCCGCTTCTTGCAAGCGCTGAAGCACGAGCGGCACGCCGCCCGCCTCGTATAGGTCGGTCGCGACGTATTGCCCACCAGGTTGCAGGTCGCACAACAAGGGCGTGGCCTCGGAGATCGCGTCGAACTCCTCGATCGAGAGCGGGACCCCCATTTCGCGCGCGACGGCGAGTAGGTGAAGCACGATGTTGGTCGATCCGCCGCTAGTTGCGCCGGCGGCGATGGCGTTCTCCAAGGCAGGCTTGGTGATCACTTCGCTGGGGCGCAGCCCTCTGCGCAACACATCCATCGCCAGTTCGCCGCACTCGACGGCCACCTTCAGCTTGCGCCCGTCCTCGGCCGGCACCATCGAGGAGCCCGCCGGTGAGATGCCGAGCACCTCGAAAGCCATCGCCATTGTGTTCGCCGTGAATTGTCCTCCGCAAGCGCCGGCGCCGGGAGAGGCCACCTCCTCCAACTCGTGTAGTTCAGCCTCGGTGATCTTGCCGGCGGCGTAGGCGCCGACCGCCTCAAAAACCTGTTGGATCGTGACATCGTGGCCCTTGTAGTGACCGGGGCGTATCGAGCCGCCGTAGAGCATCAGACCTGGGATGTTCAGCCGCGCCAAGGCCATCACTGCACCTGGGATCGTCTTGTCGCAGCCGGAGATCACGACCAAGGCATCGAACGCGTGCGCCGAGGCGACCAACTCAATCGAGTCGGCGATCAACTCGCGTGAGACGAGCGAGGCCCGCATCCCGGAAGTCCCCATCGTGATGCCGTCTGAGATAGCGATCGTATTGAGCTCCATCGGCGTGCCACCTGCTGCCCTGATGCCCTCCTTGACCTTGGCGGCCAGCACCCTGTTGTTGAAGTTGCAGGGCATCGTCTCGATCCACGAGTGAGCCACCCCGATGATCGGCTTGGCCAAATCCTCGGCGGTGTAGCCGATCCCGTGCAGATAGGCACGCGCAGCGGCCCGCTCGGGGCCCTCGGTAAGGGCCCGCGAACGATGCTTGAGGTCGAAAGTCGCTAGATCGGTCACAGCGCCGGAACACTACCGACGCGACGAGGCGCTCGCCTGGGCGTTGCCGAGCGCTCGCGTTCCCAAGCCGCCAAGCGAGCAAGGTCGCGGCGCGCCTTGGCAACCCGGATCTGGCGTCCGGGCAGGTGCATGTTGGCCTGCTCGATCAAACCTCGCTCGTCGGCTGTGAGCCGGATCCACTTGGCGAGCACGTCGTCGGAGTCCGGCAACCTGGGGCTGCCGTAGGGGCGAGTTTGGTCAGGGAACTCTACGCAGTACTCGCCCACGATCTGGGCGCCGTCAGGGACATAAGCGAGGATCGGCTTGTGTGGGTAGATGAGATACGCATACGTGCCCTCCTCGGCGGTGCCCCACACGCGCACGAAGCCAAGTTCGCGATACATCGCCCACTCCTCCTCGTTGACGCACGAGCGCAACAGCTCGCGTGCGCGTTGCTCGGCGCGCAGTTCGCGCCCGGGGTCATAGTTGGCGAGTGTGTGCGTGTCACGCTCGCGCAGGCGCTTGCGCAAAGAACGCAATGCGTCCGGCACGGCACTGCGTCGCGCTTGCTGCAAAGCGAGGACCGAGAGCAACGCCAGGAGCACAATCGCGAGCGTCCCGAACGCAAGCATCGACCCCGAGCCTCAGGATGCCGCGCGCGCGGCTTTTGTGCGGTCGGCGGCGAACACAGGGGATGAAGCGCGCATCAGCGACCGCCGGCTGCCCT
The DNA here is from genome assembly GCA_963788715.1 of uncultured Solirubrobacterales bacterium. GTDB lineage: Bacteria > Actinomycetota > Thermoleophilia > Solirubrobacterales > Solirubrobacteraceae > Palsa-744. The sequence goes on along the minus strand of CAWBID010000023.1, from coordinate 159,231 downwards.
GGGGAAGAAGATCACACGCTCTGCGTCCAGGGGAACCTCCTCGAAGCTTCGAACCAGCTCGGCCTGGCGACGCCCCGCCTCACTCGAGGTGGGCACGGCGGCCCACATGCCCGCGTCGAGCTCGCTACGGAAAGCTTGTAGCAACTCGGCGTGCTGCTCGGGCACCGCGACATCGCCCTCGGCCAGCACCACCTCACCATGACCGGGCTTGACGCGCAACAGCCTCATGGTCAGCGATTATGACAAACCGAGCTCGGCCCGAACGCGCTTCAAGCCGATCGCGTCGACCGGTCCAGGGCCGTGGCCCACGTCACGCAGGCCACGGGCAACCGCTTCCCCGGTCAGGGCACGCGCGGCGAAGGCGGCCTGGAGCGGTGGACGTCCGAGCGCCAGTTGGGCGGCCAAGACCGAGGAGTGAGTGCAACCGGAACCGTGGGCGGCCCCGTCGGGGTGACGCTTGCCGGGGATGCTCACGATTCGCTCGGGTTCATGCGAGTCGAGGAACAGATCTGTGGCCTGCTCGCGGTGACCTCCGGTGAGAACTACGATCTTCGGACCTAGCTTGAGCACCGCGCGGGCCAGAATCGACGCTTGGTCTTGCGTTGAGTCGGAAACGCCGCCCACGAGGGCGCTGGCCTCGGGCAGGTTCGGCGTGAGGACCGTGGCCCGCGGCAGGATCTCGGCTAGGAGTGCACTCTCGGCGTCAAGGTCGAGCAAGCGGGCGCCAGACTCGCTGACCATCACCGGATCGACAACCACGGGGATCTCGCCGAACAGCTCGTCGAGCGCGGCGGCCACCGCGTGGACCGTCGAGGCGGCGCCGAGCATCCCCACCTTGACGGCGTCTACGCCAATGTCGGCAACTACAGCGCGAACCTGAGCGATGACGATCTCGGGCGGAATCGCGTGGACCGCCTCTACACCCAGCGTGTTCTGGGCCGTGATCGCAGTGATCGCGCTCATGCCGTGCACCCCACAACGCGCAAATGCCTTGAGATCGGCCTGAATGCCAGCCCCACCGCCCGAATCCGACCCAGCGATGGTGAGCACGCGAGGGGTACGGGCTAGCAGGCCTGCCATAAGAGGCCGCCGGTTAAACGGTGGCTTGACGCTTGCGCGCCGGGAAGATCGCGTAGCTGCCGATGGCCGTGACCAGGAGACGGTCATCCTCGTGGCGTACCTCGCTGCGAAGGACCGCATTCGTGCGGTTGCGTCGGTCGAGCTGGGTCGTGCACACGATGTCGCCCTCTATAGCTGTCTGGATGTAGTTGATCGAAATGTTGAGGGTCGCAATGCGCTCCTCCTCGCCGGTATGTGGCCACAAGGTCGAGCCCATGCAGTAATCGACGAGGGCATAGGTCACGACGCCTGAGAGCAGCCCACCGGCGTTGATCAACTCTGGGCGTATTGTCAGCCGGACGGTGTCTGGGCGCTCCCAACGCATGCCCATGAAGCCACTAACACCGTCAATCCCGAAGCGCGCGCCATCATCGCTTCGCTCGACATCGGCGGTTGCGGCGGAGGCGGTTGCTCCACTGGGATTGTTAGAGGTGTCGGTCACGGGGAGGGACGATACGAGCGGGACCGCCAGGATATCTCCAGCTCAGGCGCCGCCCCGACCTAGCCTCGATGGATTTGCGTGTTATTGAGCAAACTCGCGCGCAAATCGGCACATCTGTGTCTATTTCGTCACATTTTGCAGCCTATGGTCAGAGGATGCCGTCCAGCCAACCTCCGCCAGGCGCACCCGTCCCGCGTGATCGCCGTCGCGCCTTGGGCGCGCTTGGAGAGGATCTCGCCGTCGCACACTTTCGCCGGCTCGGATTCGTGATCGTGGCTCGCAACGTGAGGACTCGCTACGGCGAGATAGACTTGATCGCCTTCGATAACCGCACCTTGGTCTTCGCCGAGGTCAAGACGCGGCGCGCGAGCAACCGTCGCAGAGGTCTGTGTCCCGAAGACCAACCGTTGGCTTGGCTGAAGCTCGGCCAACGCACTCGTATAAAGCGACTGGCGTGCGCTTGGCTCTACGAGAACACCCATTCACGCCCCAAGGCCCACTCGATCCGCTTCGACGCAGTCGGGGTGATCGTCGACGGCTCAGATCGACTATTGCGCCTCGATCACATCGAGGGGGCTTGGTGAGCCAATGACGGAAACATCCGAACAGACCACACCCCTAACGCAGAGAACCTCCGACCGTCGCAGCGCGGCGACACGCGCGAAGGTCAGAGCGCCAGCTGCTGGTAGGCCAGCGACTGAAAAGACATGCGGTGCAGTGGCGAGACGCCCTGGCGTTCGATCGCTTCGCGGTGCACGGGCGTCGAGTAGCCGACATGCTCAGCGAAGCTCCAACCTGGATGCAGCTCCTCAGCATGGTGCATGTAGCGATCGCGCGTCACCTTGGCCACGATCGACGCCGCCGCTATCGCGGCGCTGGTGGCATCGCCGCCCACGACCGGACGTTGCGGTCGCTCGAACTCAGGCACTGCGAAACCATCGATCAGGCAGATCACCTCGTCCGGTATCCCACTGGTAACGCCCCGGATCGCGTCGCGCAAAGCCGCCAAGTTCGTCTTGTGCAAGCCTCGCGAGTCGATCCCCTGCACGCAGCGTGAGACCACAGTCACACGCGAAGCGGCACTCAAAACGAGCGGGTAGAGCTCCTCACGGGCCTCCGCTTTGTGCTGCTTGGAGTCATTCAAGCTGGCCAACGCGCGAAACTCCTGCGTGGTGAGCTGCTCGTAGTCGAACAGGACGGCCGCAGCTACGAGCGGCCCGGCAAGACAACCGCGCCCCGCCTCGTCGGCGCCCGCCACCAATCGCGCACCGAGCGCCCGGTCAAACGCGAACAGCCTCTGTCCGCTTTTGCGTCGCGCGCGACGGCGCGCCGCGCGCTTGGAATACGGAGCCCGCGAAGAGGGACTAGAGGAAGCCGACGCGGTCGGGAGGCCAGTAAGTGGCAAAGGCCCCTCCGATGATCCAACTTGTGGGGACTGGCCCCCAGAATCTGCTGTCGTCCGACTCGCCACGATTGTCACCCATCATGAACCAATGACCGGCGGGAATCTTGATCGGCGTCGGAAAGTTACACTCAGAGCCGCCTTCGCAGGGGTTGATGTAGGAGTCTTTCTCTCGCTTGCCGTTGACGTAAGCGTGCCCTTCCTTGATGTAGAGCGTGTCGCCCGGGCCAGCCACGATGCGCTTGATGAAGTTCACACTCGCCTCCTGCGGCTCGGGCGAATCGCAGGGCGCTCCGCCAGGAGTGACCATGTGAGGCGCAGGTCCGCAAATCTGCTGTTCGGCATCCTTGGGAGGGTGGAACACCACGATCTCGCCGACGTGAGGTTTGCCGAAGTGCATGCCGATCCGATTCACGAGCACCCTTTGGCCCACCTTCAACGTCGGTTCCATCGAGCCGCTCGGGATCCTGTAAGGCTTGACGATCCAAGCTTGAATCGCCAGCGCCAGACCGATCGCGACCAAGACGATGACGATCAGCTCTATGACCGAGTTAGTCTTGGACTTCGGTACATCTGCGCCCGACCCGGAACCCGACACTCCACCGGCGCGCTTGCGCCCGGCGCCTTTTGCCGAGGCAGGGTCGGCGCTCACGCCGCCGAGTCGCCGGCAGGAGCATCGCCGGCGTCGGAGGGAACAGGCTCGTCCTTGTCCGCCTCCGCTTGGGCTGTCGCGACTACGTCGGTCCCCTCCTCCGCGGAGACCTCCCCACCCGACCCCTGGGCGGCACCGGACTGGGCAGTCGGCTCCTCCACGCCGTCTACCGAAGCCGCGGCCTGAGTCTCCTCAGCGCCATCTATAACCGTGCCCTCGGGCTGTGCCCCGGGTGCCTCCGACAGCGTATCTCCGGCGGTCGCGCCATCCGCGTCGGTGGCCTCCTCGGCGCCATAAAGCAGCCCCGATTCAACAGCCTGCTCGGGTCCTGTGTAGCGACGCTCGCGCACACGAGCGCGCTTGCCCACGCGATCGCGCAGGTAATAGAGCTTCGCTCTGCGCACGTCACCTCTGGCGGCCACCTCGATGCGCTCGATCTTGGGTGAGTGCACCGGGAACATGCGCTCCACGCCAACACCAAAGGATTGCTTTCGTACCGTGAAGGTCTCACGTGCACCGTGGCCTTGGCGCTTGATGACTACGCCCTCAAAGACCTGGATACGCCGGCGCGTGCCCTCGATCACCTGGAAGTGCACCTTGACGCGATCGCCAGGCGCAAAGTCGGGGACGCGGCGCAGTTGCGCACGCTCGATGCTTTCGATAACGGTGCTCATAAGAAGAAGGCGCCGTGTGAGCGGAAAGTCGCTGCACTCGCCGACGCGACCGCGAATGGTAGCGAACGGCGCACGGGCAAGCGCAGGCAAGCTCTTATCCGGCTCGCTGACCACGATTGCGGCTTTGCTCCAGACGCCACTCCCTGATGCGCTCGTGGTGGCCGGAGAGCAGAATCTCGGGCACAGACCAGCCCCGATACTCGACGGGGCGCGTGTAGTGCGGATACTCAGGATCGCCCCCCAAAACCTCGCTAAATGACTCCTCCACCGCAGAGTCAGCGTGACCCAAGGCTCCTGGCAACTTACGCATGATGGTGTCGCACACCACCATCGCCGCAAGCTCTCCACCGGAGAGGACATAGCGGCCGATCGAGAGTGTCTCGCTCGCGAAGTGCTCAACGACGCGCTCATCGAAACCCTCGTAGCGTCCACACAGCAATGTGAGGGCAGGCTCGGCCGCGAGCTCCCGCACATATTTCTCGTCCAAGCGGCGGCCGCCCGGGGTGAGCGCGATTACCCGACGATCGTCGCGGATCTGTGTCGCGTCGACCCCGTAGTGGGTACTGAGGGCGGCGTCAATCACGTCGACACGCAAAACCATGCCGGCGCCACCTCCGCAGGGCGTGTCATCGACCTGCCCTGCGCTGAGAGGGGTGTGCTCGCGGAAGTTGACGCAGCTCAGCCGAGACCCCGCCTCGAGCACGTTGCGCACGTGGCGCTGCGTGGCAAACCAGTCAAACCACTCGGGGAACAAAGTGAAGACGTCGATTTCCATCATCGGACCTCAGCGATATCGCCGGTGGCAACACTCACAACAACTCCTCCAAGAAGCCCATATCTACGTCGATTCGACGCGCAACCGGGTCGATATCGCGGATCGCATCGCGCACCATCGGCACGAGCAGCTCGGACCCTCCGCTTGAGTCGTTGTCCTGACTCTGGCTGTCCAGTCGCACCTCTAGCACCTCACAAGAGGGCAGCTCGATCATGCGAAGGACGGTTCCTACGCGACGCTGGCCATCGAACACCTCGCAACCCTCCAGTTCGCCGGCCCACCACTCCCCCTCCTCCAGTTCGGGCGCCTCAGCGAAATCCACTTTCAGCTCAAGCCCTCGCAAAACCTCGACCGCATCGCGATCCTCGATGCCCTGCAAGCGTATGAGCGGATGCTCGTCAGTGCCAGCCCGCCTGAGGATCTTCGCGCCACGACCGTCCACCGTCACCGTTGCTCCCAAAATGAGCAGGCGCGGCTTGGGCCCTGTCACATAGAAGCTTCCGTCCAAACCGTGCGCGCGCCCCACACGACCTGCCAACAACTCATTCGAGGTGGTCGCCTCCGGGCCGGCGCGATCATCGCGCGTGGCGATCTGCCTCCGGGGTGGGTCCTCAGAGCTCGCGCTCAACGCGCGTGCCTCAATCTACGATGTCGAGGAGTACGCGGCGCTTCTCGTTGACCGCGGCGGCCTTCACGACGGTGCGCAAGGCCTGCGCCGTGCGTCCTCCCCGGCCGATCACCTTGCCATAGTCCTCGTCGGCCACGCACAACTCGAGCACGACGGTTCCGTCGTCCTCCTCGAACTGCTCGACCGAGACCTCTTCGGGACGATCGACCAAGCCTTGGGCGAGATACTCCAGTAGCTCTCTCATGACCTCGCCGGACATCCGATCACCCGCGGCGTAGCGCTAGGAGATGCCTTGGATTCTCAGCAGCTTGGCAACCGTATTTGACGGTTGCGCCCCACGAGCCAACCAGCTTTTGGCCCGCTCCTCGTCGATCACGATCGTGGAGGGGTTCGTTTGAGCGTTGTAGTGGCCGATCGTCTCGATCACGCGTCCGTCGCGCGGGGAGCGCTGATCGGCGACAACGACACGCCAAATCGGGTTCTTCTTTGCGCCCACACGCGTGAGCCTTAGCCTTACCGACACTTTGTCCTCTCTGAAGCGACGCTATTGAGCTCAAGAGCTTAGCTGACCGACGAACGACCGTTCGTTCATGAGCAGGCGGAGGCTCACCTAGCTTGTCTCATGAGCGCGCCGATATCCGGCATCTTGCCGCGACCGACCTGCTTCATCATCTTGCGCATCTGACTGAACTGCTTGACGAGCTGATTGACCTGCTGCACGTTCGTACCCGAGCCGCGAGCGATCCGCAACCGACGTGAGCCCTTGATCAGCTCTGGGCGCGTGCGCTCTTCAGGTGTCATCGAGAGGATGATCGCTTGCACCCGGTCGAGCTCACGCTCATCGACCTTCATCCCTTTGAGTTGGGCGCCCGCGAAGCCGGGGATCATGCCGAGCACGTTGGTGAGCGGTCCCATGCGACGAATCGTCTTTAGCTGATCCAAGAAGTCGTCGAGACCGAACTCGTTGCGCCTGAGCTTGCGCTCCAGATCGGCTGCCTGCGTCTCGTCGAACTGACGCTCGGCAGTCTCGATCAAACTCATCACGTCGCCCATGCCGAGGATCCGCTGGGCGATGCGATCTGGATGGAAGCGTTCGAACCGATCCAGCTTCTCGCCCGTGGAGGCGAACAGGATTGGCTTGCCCGTTACCGCCTTGACCGACAGCGCGGCGCCGCCGCGGGCGTCTCCATCGAGCTTGCTCATCACCACACCGTCGAACTGGACCGCCTCGGCGAACTGCTCCGCGACGTTGACGGCGTCCTGGCCGGTCATGGCGTCGACCACGAGCAGTACATCGGTCGGTTTGACCGCGTCGCGAATCTTCACGAGCTCGGCCATCAAAGCCTCGTCGACGTGCAAGCGCCCGCTCGTATCCACGATCAGCACGTCCTTGCCCTCTTCGACGGCTCGATCTAGTGCCCAGCTCGCGATCTGCACCGGGTCGCGATCGGTGCCTTGCTCGTACACCGTGGCTCCCGCCTGCGCCCCCACCTTGACCAGCTGATCGACCGCGGCGGGCCGATACACGTCGCAGGCTGCCAAGGCCACCGAAGACGAGTGCTCCTCGCGCAGATAGCGCGCAAGCTTTGCCGAGGCGGTCGTCTTGCCCGATCCTTGCAGGCCCGCCATCAAGATCACCGTGGGCGGACTTGACGCGAACCTGAGGCCAGCCGGCTCCTCCTCCGGGCCATCGGTGGGTGAGCCTCCCATCAACTTGGTCAGCTCCTCCGCGACGATCTTCACCACCTGTTGGCCAGGGTTGAGCTTGCCGACGATGTCGGCGCCCATACAACGATCCCTGACATCGGCGGTGAATCGCTTGACGACCTTGAAGTTGACGTCCGCCTCCAGCAGCGCAAGGCGGATCTCGCGCATCGCCTGCCTCGATGTCGCCCTCGGTCAGCGTGCCGCGCTGGCGGACATCGCCCAGCGTGGCCTGCAGCTTCTCGCCCAGCGACTCGAACATCGACTCAGGTGAATTCTGCTCGCTACGGCTAGCGATCGCCTCGCCGATACCGCCGAACGCCTCGGCGAACTCGGAGGGGATCACGAAGACCTTGTTGGAGTCTCCTTCGGCGAGCGAGGGCAGCATCTGCAGATATTCGTAGCTGAGCAGCTCACGTGAGGGTTTGCCCTCGTGGATCGCTTTGAACACCGTGTCGATCGCCTTCGCTTCGCCCTCGGCACGCAACACCGCCGCCTGTCGATCGCCCTCGGCGCGCAGCACCACGGCCTGCTGCTGACCTTCGGCGGTGAGGACCTGCGCCTGCTTCTCGCCTTCGGCGGTGAGGATCGCCGCACGACGATCGCGCTCGGCGCGCATCTGCTTCTCCATCGCCGCCCTGATGTCCTGGGGCGGGTCGACAGACTTGATCTCTACACGGTTGATGCGTATCCCCCACTTGCCGGTCGCCTCATCCAGAACCACCCGCAATTGGGTGTTGACGCTCTCACGTGCGGTCAGCGTGTCCTCGAGTGTCAGCCCGCCGATCACGTTGCGCAGTGTGGTCACTGTGAGCTGCTCGATCGCCTGCAGAGGATTGGCCACTTCATAGGTCGCCGAGCGTGGATCGGTGATCGTGAAATAAAGAACCGTTTCGATCGCCACAACCACGTTGTCTTCGGTGATGACCGACTGGGGCGCGAAGTTGACGACCTGCTCGCGCAAATCGACTAGCGGCTTGACCCTGTCGATGAACGGCGTCACGATCGTCAGACCCGGCTCGAGCGTTCTGCTGTAGCGCCCGAGGCGCTCGACTACGCCCGCGCGCGCCTGTGGGATCACACGGATGGTACGCGCGGCCGCGAACAACAGGAACAGCACGAAGGCGGCTACGACGATCAAAGCGACCATAGGTCAGATTGCTCCTTCTATCGGGATCTACTCAAGAGCCTACCTGCGTGGTCTCTCGCATACGGCGAGCAAGGGCTTCCGGCGAGCACTCAGTGCATCACCAAAGCCGTGGCACCCCTGATTTCGACGACTTCGACGCGTTCGCCAGGATCGAATATCTGGTCTTCGTCGAAGCTGCGCGCGGTCCACACTTCTCCGTCGATCTTCACACAGCCGACACCCTCGTCGTTGGCGATCCGCTCCAAAACTATCGCCCGGCGTCCGATCAGAGCTGCGGCACCGGTCCTGATCGAGGGCGGCAACCTGCGATGGCGACGTGCGACGGGCCGCAGCGTCGCGAACACGATGCCGGACGCCACCAAAAAGACGATCGTCGAGAGCAGAACACCGACCCCGAGCAGACCAACGACGCCCGCGAGCGCAGCTCCGGCTGCAAACGGCGCGAGATAGAAGCCGCCCTGGTGCATCTCGCCCACTCCGAGCGCACAAGCTGCGACCAACCATAGGATCCAAGCGCCCATGTCTTTGATTATGCCTCGGCCACCAAGGCCCGGGCAAAATCCTCGGCATCGAATGGGCGCAGGTCCTCAAGCTGCTCTCCAATCCCGATCAGCTTGACGGGCAAGTTCAGCTCGCGGGTGATCGCAAGCGCGATCCCTCCGCGTGCGGTGCCGTCGAGCTTGGTCAGCACGATCCCGCTCACCCCGGCCGACTCCGCGAACATGCGCGCCTGGCGCAACCCGTTCTGCCCTGTAGTGGCGTCCACCGTGAGCAGTGTCTCGTGCGGTGCCCCCTCCAATTGCCTTTCCAGGACACGCCGCACCTTTGCCAGCTCCTCCATCAGGTCGTCCTGCGTGTGCAGGCGTCCGGCGGTGTCCACGATCACGACGTCGATCTCCTTGGCGCGAGCTTGGGAGACCGCCTCGAAGGCGACCGACCCTGGATCGCAGCCCTCCGGGCCGATCACGATCTCGCACCCAGCCCGCTCGGCCCAGCCTTCGAGCTGCTCTGTGGCGGCTGCGCGGAACGTGTCGGCTGCGCCGAGCAGGACGCTCACGCCGAGCTCGTTGCGTAGATGCCAAGCGAGCTTGCCGATCGTCGTGGTCTTGCCTGTGCCATTGACGCCCACCGCCAGGATCACCGTCGGCTTGGCGCGGATGTCGATGCGATCCTCCTCGCTGCGCGCCGTCTGTGCGAGTAGCTCGATCAAGCCGCTCGGACAGCTCGGCGCCCGCTAGTGAGACCGTCTTCGCTTGCTTCGCGCTCGAGCGTCTCCACGACCGACGCGGTGGTACTCGCGCCAACATCGGCCATGATCAAAGCCTCCTCCAACCGTTCCCAAGTGTGCTCGTCAAGCGTCGCGAATAGCGTCGCCTGGATCTCCGAGCCGAGCGCTTGGCGTGTCTTCGACGAGGTTTTCGCGCAAGCGCTTGAACAAGCCCGCGTCTACGTTCGCTGCCCTGCTCGGCACGGGCGCCTGAAGCCTGGGCGGACCCGTCGGTGATGAACAGCTCAGACCAGTCGCGTGGCATCGCCTATGCGACCGGAGCTACCTGAGGCGGGTCTTCGACTGGGGCGACCGTCGCCATGGACCCTGTCCAGCCACCGACGTCGACGTCTGGCGGCGAGGTTCGACTGTTCCTCCGGCCGGTTGCCTCGGGCGAGTCCTGGACCGGAGCTACCTGTGGTGTCGCCATCCTCCTTCGGGAATCGCCGCGAGAGCACCTTGGAGACCCCGTTATCGGCCATCGAGACGCCATACAGCCAGTCGGCCGCCTCCATCGTGCGCTTTTGGTGGGTGATCACGATGAACTGCGCCCGACCCGCGTATCGGCGCAGCAGCGTCAGGAAACGGTCGAGGTTGAGATCGTCGAGCGCCGCCTCGACCTCGTCGAGCACGTAGAAGGGGCACGGTCGTGCCAGGAACACCGAGAACATGAAGGCCAGCGCGGTCATCGACTTCTCCCCGCCAGAGAGCAAGCGACAGCGCTTGGTGGACTTGCCGGCCGGCGTGATCTCGATCTCGACCCCCAACATCTCCTCGGCGTCCTGCTCCTGCCGCTCGGCCTCGACCTCCGCATCCGTCTCGGCGTCGGCCTCCTCGCCGTCCTTGGGCGCGGGTTGACCACCCAGAACCGACCGTGGAGCTTGCTCGTCCTTGACCAGGCGTAGACGTCCGCTACCTCCAGGAAACACGTCTCCGACAAGCTCCTCGAAGTTTCGTGCCGCCGCCGAGAAGGTCTCGTTGAAGGTCTCGTGTATCTGGCGGTCCGTTTCCCGGATCACTGACTTCAACTCGCGCAAGGCCGTCTCAAGGTCGGTTCGTCGCTCCTCGAGCTCCTCGACGTGCGCGATCGCCTCGGCGTACTCCTGGCCGGCGAGCGGGTTGACCGGACCGAGCTGCTCACGGCGGCGCGCTAGGCGCTCCAGGCGCGCGCGCAAGGCCTGTTCCTGCTCCTCGCTGAGTGGCTCTACAGACTCCGCCTCGGCCATCGGGGACTCGGACCCCTCCGAGTCGGGGTCGCGCGCCTTATCGGCCCCTGGCAAAGGTAGCTCCAGTCGCTGTGAAACCTCGCGCAACTCCTCCTTGGCCTCGGCCGCCTGGTCGCGCAGACGCTGGGCGGTCACCTCCGCGCCGGTCACGGCCTCGCCCTCGACCCTCAACGCTCCCTGAATCTCGGCCTCCTCCTGAGCGCACGCCCTCAGCTCAGCCGATACATGGTCGCCCTCCGCACGGTCCCTGCTCAACAACTCCTCGATCTGCAGCTGAGCACTCCGTCCATCGCGTCGGCGGCGCCGGCGAACGCCGCCGCCAAGCGCTCGGCGCATGGGGCCAGGTCCAGATCGGCGACCCTTTGGGCGCGCAAGCGCTCGATCCGCCGCGTGCGCTCGGCTTCCTCGGCCTTGCGGCGCTCCGCCTGGCGGCGCTCTGCCGCCAGCTCGCCTTGCAGCTCGGCACGTCGCACGGCCATGGGGCCTTGCTCGGGAGCGGCCTTGCGTTGCTCGATCAGCCAATTCGCTTTGCGCTGGGCCTCCAATGCCTCCGAGAGAGAGCGCTCACGCTCTCGCAAAGCGGCGTCAGCCTCCTCGCGTGCGCTGTCGGCCTCGCGCACCTGCTCGAGCGCCCGCTCGACCGCCTCCCGGGCCACGTGCTCGCCGGCCACGACTCGCTCGCTCTCGGCGATCAAGCGATCGCGCTCGTTGCGACGAGCCAAGACCCGCTCGGCGCCGCCGGCGGTGACCTGGCGCAACTCCCCCCATGCCCCGAACAGGACGCGTCCTGAGCGCGTACACGCCACACCTTTGAAGCCGTCCCGCACGTCCTCCAAGCGCTCGACCACCCAAGCGTCCGCCAGCAACCTGCGAGCCAACTCCAGAATTGCGCCCGAACCGCTCACAAGACCCGTCAGGTGCAACGCTCCGGGAGCCGGCTGCTCACCGGTATCCGGGGCGGGCGCCCCATCGATGTGTGGCTCGCTTGAGCTTGCCGAGATTCCCTGCCCGCGCAAGCCGTCGTTCTCGCGAGCCGCTTCGCCCGCTAGCAGCGCTGCGCCACCGTCAGGACCGACCTTGTCGAGCAAGACATGAGCCCCGTCCATATCGGCAACCAGAGCTGCGTCCAGGCGTCCCCCAAGCGCCGCCGTGAGCGCTAGCTCGTAGCCGGGTTGCACCCGCAAGGCGTCGCTCAAAGCACGCGGCGAGCCCGCACCGGAACCGTGGATGCCCGCGTGGCTGCGCAGAAATTGGTTAGCCGCCGCTAGCTCCGCCCCGACCTTGGCCGCCTCCCGCCGCGCCGTCTCGGCCTCGGCTTCGAGTTGGCGCAGACTCGCGCGGGCACTTTCGGCCTTAGCATCCGCTTGCACCCGTGCCTCGTGGGCCGTATGCGCCTCAGTTTGCAGCTCCTCGGCGCGCTCGATGGCGGCTGTGCGCTCTGCCTCCAAACCGGCGATCTCGCGCTCCAGCTCGCGCTCGTGATCGCTGTCCATCTGGACCAATGCCTGCTCTATCGCTTGCACGCGAGCCTCGCTGGCCTGATCCTCGGCGGCCGGGTCACGCTCGGCTCCTTCACCGCCGAGCGGTTGCTCAAGCGCGCCCAACTCGATCTCGATGCGATTTGCCCGCTGGGCCACGCTCGCCGCCGTGGCCGCTGCCTGCTCGCCGCGCATCTGCAGGCGCTCGCGCGCGGAGCGCGCCTCATAGGCCCGCTTGGAGATCGCGTCGTGGCGCTCGGTGCGCTCGGCGAGGGCCTGCTCGGCCGCCGCTCTACGAGCCACAACGGCACGCAAGCGCGACTCGATCTGCTCGCGCGCGGCTCTTGCCGCCTGTACGCCTTCCTCGGCCTGGGCCAACTCCTCGGTGCGCGCCCGGACCGCCTCGCGAGCAAGCTCGTAGCGGGCCTGCAGCATCTGGTGCTCGAGGCGCTCGTGCAGCTCGGCCGCCTCGGCTTGGCGCTTTAGTGGGCGCAAGCGCGTGCGGGCCTCGCGCTCCACGTCCAAGGCCCGGTCGAGGTTCTCTTGTGTGCGCTCGAGCTTCAGTTGGGCGCGGCGCCGACGCTTGCGATGCTTGCCGAGCCCCGCGGCCTCCTCGATCAAGAGACGTCGGTCGCGCGGCTTGGAGGTCACAATCGCCTCGACCCGACCTTGCGATATGACCGAGTGGGTCTCCTTGCCGAGACCCGTGTCAGAGAGAACCTCGATTACGTCGACCAAGCGGCAACGTGCACCGTTGAGCCGATACTCGCCCTCGCCTGCGCGATCGAGGCGACGCACGATCGAGATCTCAGAGAGCGGGAGGTCGACCGTGCCGTCTGAATTGTCGAGCACCAGCTCGACCTCGGCCGCGCTGCGTGCCTGCACGCCACGACCGCCACCGAAGATCACATCTTGCATCGACTGACCCCTCACAGCCAGAGGCGATTGCTCGCCCATCGCCCACAGCAAGGCGTCGGTGACGTTGGACTTGCCCGACCCGTTGGGACCGACCACGACGCTCACACCCGGCCCGAAATCGAGCTTGGTGCGATCCGGAAAGGACTTGAACCCCTTCAGGGTGAGCGACTTCAGATGCACGCGGGGACCTCTTTGACCACGAGTCCCGCATGGGCACGCAGGGCAAGCCAGACAAGGACGCAGGGAGCGAAGTGTGCTTCGCACATGAGCGACCGAGGACGCCGTCCGGCGCCGCCATGCGTGCTCATGCCTCTACGCCCTTTGCGAGACTCTCCAGAGCCTCGTTCGCGGCTTGTTGCTCGGCATGCTTCTTACTGCGTCCGCGTCCTTTGCCCAAAGGACGACCGTCGACCAAGGCAACCACCACGAATGTGCGGTCGTGCGGCGGTCCGTGCTCGTCGGTCACCTCATAGACGATCGTCTCCCCCCGCCTGGCCAGCTGCTCTTGCAAGGCCGACTTGAAGTCCAAGGGATGCTCCAAGGCGTCCTCGATCTCCGGCGCGAACGCCTCGACTACTGCCTCGGCGGTGCGCTCGTATCCGGCCTGTAGGTAGCAAGCACCGATCACGGCCTCGATCACCGAGGCGAGTACGCGCTCGGTCTCAAGCAGCCCCACCAGTCTCCCCTCGCCGTTCTCGGGTGCCACTGCACGTAGGCGATCACCCACTCCCAACCGTTCCGCCACCGCTCGGCAGGAGCGACCGGAGACCGCCTGCGCCCGGATCTTCGTGAGCCGGCCCGCCCCGAAGCGCTCGGCTTCAAGACGCGGATAGAGATGGGTGGTAACCGCCAAAGCCAACACGCTGTCGCCGAGGAACGCCAAGCGGGCATAGGAGTCGCTGCGCCGCTCAGTCCAGGAGGCGTGCGTGAACACCTGCCGCGCGAGTTCCTCCGGGAGCTCGTCGAGTAGCGATGTCAGCAGGTCCACCGACCCCTCCATACGATCAGGCATCCTTGCTGGAGTGTGCCACGACGAAGTCGACCGCTTGACCGACCGTCAAGATCTCGGCTGCCTGCTCGTCGGGGATGCGCACGCCATAGCTGTCCTCTAGCTCCTGCACGAGCGTGTAAAGGTCCAAGGAGTCGGCCGCCAAGTCCTCCTTGAAGCGCGTGGAATCGCCGATTTGATTGGGGTCCAAATCGAGCTCGTCGGCCAAATGGGCCTGTATCAGGACGAACACCTCCTCACGCGTCATTCGCTCGGGAGGCTAGCCGGATCGGCGGACACAGGGACGCTTCGCAGCGCGCCGGCGTCCCTCAAGGCCGCGTACGTAGCGCCTACGACATCCTCGCGCACGCCGCGCTCGGCGCGCAGGATCGCTTGGGCAAAGCCGCGGGCGGCGAAGCGCCCGTGCGGGACCACCGCGAGGCGACGCAGTCCAAGCAGATAGGCGCCTCCTTGCGCTTCAGGATCGATCTCGTCGCGAAAGGCGCGCAAGCTCGGCCGCAAGAGCATTCCGCCCAGCTTGCCTCGCCGCGAAGAAAGCGCGGCGTCCCGGACCGCTCCGAGCACGGTCTGGGAGACACCCTCCATCAGCTTCAGGGCGATGTTGCCGGTAAAACCGTCGCACACGATCACATCGGCTCCTCCCCCCACGACGTCGTTTCCCTCGACGTTGCCGACCCAAGCGAGACGCCCGTCACTAGCGAGGCGGGAAAGCTGCTCACCCGCCTGCACGACCAAGTCGTTACCGCGCTCGGCCTCCTCGCCGTTTGAGAGCAGACCAACGCGTGGATTCTTTACACCTAGTACCGACGTCGCGAAGGCGGAACCCATGAACGCGAACTGGACCAGATGATCGCTGCGAGCCTGCACGCTGGCGCCGACATCGAGGAGCGTCATCGGGTGGGCCAAGCCAGGGACCGGAATCGGCAAGGCCAGCGCCGGGCGGTGCACGCCGCGCGCGCGCTTGATGTTGAACAAGCCGGCCGCCAAGGCCGCCCCGGTCCCGCCCGCGCAAACAAGGGCCTGCGCGCGACCTTCGCCCACGGCTTTGGCCGCCTGCACGATCGAAGCTTCGGGCGTTTCTCTAACGGCCCTGGCCGGGTCCGGGCTCTTGGCTATTGACAGCGGCGCGTCCACGACCTCAACGCGGGGCCCCAATGGCGCAAGAGCTTCGATCTGCTGGGTCGGCCCGAACAAGAGCACGCGCGCTCCACCTTGGACTGCCTCTCGCACGCCGGCGAGCACCTCGGTAGGTCCCTTGTCGGAGCCGTTGGCGTCGACGGCTACAACCACGTCCTCGACTCGAGCGGAACTTCCGCTCACGGACGACTCAGTCGTCGTGATCGTGCTCGTGGTCGTGACTGTGGGCCTCGGGGACCACAACCTCACGACCTGCATAGGTACCGCAGACAGGGCACACACGGTGCGGCCTGCGCGGGCTGTGACAGCGTGGGCACTCGTTCAAGGCCGGAGCGCTGATCTTGTGATTGGCACGACGCAAAGCCGTGCGGCTGTGAGATTGCTTTTTCTTGGGGACCGCCATCGGCCGAACAGGCTACCAGGCCACGTTGGGACTAGCCGCCCAGAACCAGTCCAGCCGCCAAGGACTACTCAAGCTTCAGCTCACTTAGCTTCGCCCAGCGCGGATCGGGACTGCGCTCGTGGGTGTGCTCGGGGCCGGCCTCGTTCAGGTCGACAGCACAAACGGGACACAGCCCGGCGCAGTCCTCGCGACACAGAACCTGGTTAGGCAACGCCAAGACCAAGGCGTCGCGCGCCCAGGCAGCCAAGTCCAGGCGCTCGTCTTGCAGGTAGGGGCTTGAGAGCTCCTCGCCGCCTCCCGGCCGGTCCACCTCGCGCGCGTCGACCCCGATCTGGGGAGTCGCGTCCTTCAGGCAGCGCATGCAAGCGCCCGCCAAGCTCGCCTCGAAGGACAGTCTGAGCGCGTATCCGTTGCCCATCATGCGCGACACCTCGAGCCTCACCGGGATCGCGGCCGGGCCCACCTGGTAGGGCTCGCCGCCAAGACTCAGCGGGTCGATGTGCGCGGCCAGCTCGAAGCGGCGACCCTCCCCCGCGCTCAACCGCAGGCCGCCCAGATCGAGAATGTCTGTCACCGCAGGCACTCTCTCCAGATTAGTGAGACGCTTCAGGCCAACTGGTGCAGCTCGCGCTTGAGCACCTTGCCGGTGGCGTTGCGCGGCAACTCATCCACGAAGACGACTTCGCGCGGCACCTTGTAGCGGGCGAGGTTGTGCTTGACGTACTCCTTGACCTTCTCTTCGTCCAGGTCCGAACCTTCGCGGGCGACCACGAACGCCTTCAGGCGCTGGCCGAACTCGGCGTCCTCGACACCGATCACGGCGGCCTCTTCGATCCCCTCGTGATCGGCAAGCAGGTCCTCGACCTCGCGCGGGAACACGTTCTCCCCCCCGGAGACGATCATCTCGTCGTCGCGCCCATCGACGAACAGACGCCCGCCGGAATCCATACGTCCCACGTCGCCCGTGCTCATCAAGCCGCTGACGATCTCCTTGCCGCCGCCGCCGGTATAGCCTTCGAAGACCATCTCGTTGGCGACGAAGATGCGCCCGTTCTCTCCCCTGGGCACCTCGTGGCCCTGCTCGTCGAGCAGCTTCACGATGGTCCCCATCGGTGGCTTGCCGGCGGTGCCCGGTGCGGCGCGAAGGTCCGCGGGGGTGGCGATCGAGGCCCAGGCGACCTCCGTCGAGCCGTATAGGTTGTAGAGCACATCCCCGAACACGTCCATCACGCGCGTCGCCAACTCACCCGGCAAAGCGGAGCCGCTGGCGGCGATGATCTTCAGAGAGCTCGTGTCATAGCTCTTGATCGTCTCGATTGGCAACTCGAGGATGCGCTGCAACATGACCGGTACGACTGCGAGAGCGCTAGCGCGATGCTCGGCCACCGCCCGCAGCGTCTCCTCAGGGTCAAAACGTCGGCGCAAGACGAGCGTCGAGGAGAGCGGCAAAGCCAGGGTGAAGTGGGCGTAGCCCCACGAGTGGAACATCGGCGCCGCGATCACCGTCCTCTGCCTCGCCTTCAAAGGGATCTTCGAGAACAGAGCTGCCGCCGGCTCCAAGGAGTCCGGCTGTTTGCGGGCGGCCCCCTTTGGGGTACCGGTCGTGCCCGAAGTCAGGATCACAACCTTGCCCGGTTCCGGCGGTGGCGTGAGATCCGCCTCGCTGCCTTTGGCGATCAGCTCCTCCAAGGTCGGGTCTGGGGGTGTAGCGCCCGGCTCACTCCAAGCCACGAAGCGCCGGCGACCCTCGCCCCCCTCTCCCACCAGATTCGCGAAGTCCTGGTCATAAATGAGACCGGCCGGGTCCTCGCGGCGCAGAACATCGGTGATCTGGGGGCCCGCAAACGCCGTGTTCAGATACAGCGCGCTGGCTCCAAGCTTGGAACAGGCGATGGTCGCCTCGACAAAGCCACGGTGATTGCGGCACATGATCGCCACACCGTCGCCCGCTTTGATTCCGGCAGCCCGCATTTCGCTTGCGAGGGCATTGGTGCGCCGCTGAACTTCCGCGAACGTGAGCGTCCCGCGCTCGTCCACGATCGCCTCGCGATCGGGAAAGCGAGCAGCCGAACCCGTGTAGGCAGCAGCGGGGGTGGCGCCCCAGCGCTTGAGCGCCATCACGGACTTGACCGCACGGTCCGGGCGCACAGGCGCAATCAGGCCGGTCCCGAGCAGAACCTTGGCGACTTCCCAGCGGTGCTTAAGGGGTGAGCTCACGCGGGCACCCTACCCAAAACGAGCTTCGCTACGAAACTTCAGCGGGCTCGTCCTTGCCCTGCAAGCGCTCGCGGCCACGTTGCACCGCGGCGATGAACTTCGAGAGGTTGACCTCCAAGGTGCCCAAGATCTCATCAGCGTAGTCCTCGGCACCGAGCCTGATCTCGCGCTCGCGAGCCTGGGCGTCCTCGACGATGTCCTCGGCAGCGCGCTCGGCCTGCTTGGTGACCTCCTCCTCGCCCACCAGCTTCTCTTGACGCTCGCGTGCCTCTTTGACGATGCGCTCCGCCTCCTTCTTAGCCTCGGCAAGCATCTCTTGGCGCTCCTTGACGATCCAGCGAGCCTGCTTGATCTCCTCGGGGATCGTGGCCCGCATCTGGTCGAGGATGTCGTAGATCTCCTCCTTGTCGACCCTGACTTGGTCGGTAAGGGGCACCGGCTTGGCGTTGTGGACCAAGTCGTCGAGCTTGTCGATCAAGACCAGTACGTCCATCAGCGGTCACCTCCATGGAGCATCCCGGACCACGACATATGAGCGGATTTGTCTCTCAAGATGAGCCTCACGTGAGGAAAGTTCGTCAACGCCGCAACTCTTCCTGCAAGCGCTCCGCCACCCCAGCGGGCACCAAGTCGTCGATTCGCCCGCCAAATGTGGCGAGCTCCTTGACGCCGCTGGAAGACAGGAAGCTGTATTGGGGTGAGGCCATTAGGTATACCGACTCTATCTCGGGATCCTGGCGGCGGTTGAGCTGGTTCATCTCGAACTCGTACTCGAAGTCCGAGATCGCCCGCAGCCCCTTCACGATCGCCTTGGCCCCCACACGTCTCGCGAAATCGACCACAAGCGTGTTGAACGGCTCGGCGCGCACGCCTGGCAGATCGGTGAGTGCCGCCTCGATGAACGCCATCCGCTCCTCGATACCGAACAGCGTCTTATCCTTGCGCACAGAGCGATTCACGACCGCGACCACCACTTCGTCGTACAACTGTGCGGCCCTGCGAATCACGTCCAGGTGGCCGTTTGTAATCGGGTCATAGGAGCCGGGGCAGACGGCAATCGACTTGTCAACGCTCATCTTGATGCCCTGTGACTGTCAACACTCATCGTGATCCTCTGTGACGTGGATTGTGATCGTGGTGTCGCCGTAGCGCTTGCTCTGCGCCACCGCAAGAGGCAGCTCCGCCGGCGCCCGCCGATCGCTCTCGACCACCACGCGCGCACCGGGTGCGAGCACCGCCGGCAAAAGCTCTACCAGCTCGCTCGCCCACTCGCGCACATGATCGTATGGAGGATCGACGAACACGAGATCGTACGTTTCGCCAGCCTCGCGTGCGGCGCGCAGGGCACCGCGCGCGTCCCCCACGCGCAGTTCGGCTTGCGATCCGTCCAGCCCAAGCGAGGCCAAATTTGCCCTGATCGCAGCTATGGCAGCCCTGTCGTGCTCGACGAACACCGCCCGCTCGGCGCCCCTGGAGAGCGCCTCGATACCGAGCGCACCTGTCCCCGCAAACAAGTCCAGGGCGATGACGCCGTCCAGCCCGCCTAGCATCGAAAAGAGCGCCTCCTTGACGCGATCAGAGGTCGGACGCGTCGCCCGACCTTTGGGGGATTGCAGGCGACGCCCACCCAAACGCCCGGCGACCACTCTCATGCCGGCTTCCCCCCTGCCTTGCCATCGAGGCGAGTCCACGCACAATTCGGCCGCTTCGGCGCCACTACATTCGCCCGCTCAAGCTGGAATCGGCTGCAATGCCTCGGCACCGAACTCTTCTTCAAGCGCACCGCCCAGCAGGCCATACAGCGGACCCTCAAGTCCGGGGTCGAGCGCCAAGATCCGCCGCGCCCAAGCGCGCGCTCGCTCGAGTAGGTCTCCATCCTCAGGCAAACTCGCGAACTTGAATTGTCCAAGTCCCGACTGTTTAGTGCCCACCAGCTCGCCCTCCTTGCGCAACCGCAAGTCGATCTCGGCGAGCTTGAAGCCGTCGGAATGCTCAGCCAGCGCCCGCAAGCGCAGCGAGCCTGTAGGACCCGACAAAAGACAAGTCGAAGCGTGCTCGCCACGCCCCACGCGCCCACGCAACTGGTGCAGCTGAGAGATGCCGAAACGCTCCGCATTCTCCACCAGCATGACCGTCGCATTGGGCACATCCACGCCCACCTCGATCACGGTCGTCGCCACCAAGACCTGAGCCCGACCGGACGCGAAAGCCTCCATTGCCGCCTGCTTCTCTCGAGGACGCATCTGACCGTGCAACAACTCCAATTGGAAGCCCTTCAGCTCGCCCGTTTGCAACCGCTCAAACTCGGCGCTCGCCGCGCGCAACTCGCCCGGCCCTTCGCCGCTGCCGGCGCTTGAAGCCGGCTGAGCGGTAGACGACTCAGCGTCCTCGACAAGTGGACACACCACATAAGCCTGACGACCTTGCGCGAGCTGCTCGCGCAGCAGGCGATACGCCTCCCCGCGGCCACTTTCGCCCGCAACTATGCGCGTCTCGATCGGCCTGCGTTCGCGCGGCAACTCGCGCAATAGGGTCCTATCGAGATCTCCGTGACGCGCCAAAGCGAGCGTGCGCGGGATCGGGGTCGCCGTCATGTGCAGCGTGTGCGGCCGTCCCACGACCCCTGTCTCGCCCAAGCCCAAGTCTTGGTCAGGGGGCCCACCTTCACCGAGTGCCGCTCGCTGGCGTACCCCGAAGCGATGCTGCTCATCGACCACAGCCACGGCCAGCGCCCGAAAGCGCACGTCGGGCTCGATCAACGCATGGGTGCCCACGATCAATGCCAGCTCGCCGCTCGCCAGCTTGCCAAGCGTGTCCGCGCGCCGTCGTGCCGGCGTCGAGCCGCTTAGCAGCGCAACCGCGACCGACTCGTCTCCGAGTAGCCTCTGCACGGTCGCGAAATGCTGTTCGGCCAGCGTCTCGGTCGGTGCCATCAACGCTGCTTGAGCACCATGCTCGACCGCGCGCAACATCGCGTGCAGCGCGACAACTGTCTTGCCGCTCCCCACCTCGCCCATCAACAAACGCTGCATCGGACGCTCGCCCGCGAGCTCCTCTTCGATCGTCGCGATCGCTTTGTGCTGGTCGCTTGTCAGCTCAAACGGGAGGCCCCGCTTCAACCAGCGCCCGCTCAAACTGGGCGGCTCGCACAGAGCAAGCGCCCGGGTTTCGCCGGCCCTACGCTCACGACGAGTCAAGAAGACGAGCTGAGCAAGCAACAACTCGTCGAAGGCCAGGCGCCTGCGCCCTTCTTGGGAAGCGTCGGGCCCACCACCGAAGTGCATCGCCGCGAGCGCGCTCGCGCGTCCGGGCAAATCTTCGGCTACACGCAGCTCGGCCGCGAGTGGCTCCACCACCTCACCCAAAGCGCTGCCATGCTCTTGCACGAGCGCCAATATCTGGGTGGAGCTGACGCCCTCGGCCGCCGGATAGTGAGCCACAGACCCGCCTCGTCCGACAACAGCGCCGCCCGGGGCGAGGTTCGCGCTACCACGAGCCGTGTCTTCCCGGCCGTCAGAGGCGCCCTCCCGCGATCCGAGCGCATGATGGGAAACCTTGAAACGTCCGCCCTTCTCGGCCTTGCCGTGCAATACAAGGTGGGTGCCGACCGGATAGCGGCCCACCAACCAAGGCTGGTTGAAGAACGTGGCACGCATCGAACTCGTCTCGTCAAACACGACCGCCTCCACCAGCCCGCGCATACCCCGCCGCCTTACCGGGCGGCCAGCGATCGAGCGGACCTCAACGAGCACCGTCGCCTGCTCGCCGGCTTGCAGATCGGCAACCGTGCGCGCCTCGCGACGATCCCTAGGCATGTGCTCGAGCAAGTCCCCCACGGTGTCCAGTCCCAGCGCCGCCAGTCCCTCCCTCGTCTTAGCGGTCTTATGTGTAAGCGGCGTGGTCAAGCGCGAAGGGCGGGGCCAGCGTACGGGCGCGTTCAACATCTGGACGTGGGTAAGACGCTCCGCGGCCGCAAAGCCAACGGGAGACCAGTCGCCTGTGCTACTCGGCGGCGAGCAGCCACCAGTAGGCTGACTGACCACCATTGCGAAGCTCGAGCTCGACATGGCCGTCCATGATGCCCTCCAGCTCAGACAGCTCCAACGGAGCCTCTGCACCCGCGAGGACGCTCACCAGCTCGGCGCTGGAGGCTAGCTCCGCCATCACCGCCGCCAGCGTCTCGCGCGGCTCGCCCCAAGCGACGACCTCCTCCTCGACGAAGCCCACCGCCTCACCCTCACCGAAGCGTCCTTGAGCATCCGCTCGCGCCGCCTGGGCGACCGCTCCTGTGCGCAGCGCCGCGAGCGCTTCGTTCATGGCCTGCGCGTTTTCACGAACGTTGCGGTCGCTCTCAAGGGCAACCGCAACCGCTAGACCCGTTTGTTGGGTCGTGGCCGGCACGACCACTACCTGCTTGTCGGAGAGCTCGGCAGCGCGCTCAGCGGCCATTACCACGTTGGCGCTCCCTGGCAACACCACGACCTCCTCGGCCGGCACCTCGTGTATTCCCGCCAACAGTTCGTAAGTGGAGGGGTTCAAGGTTGGCCCACCGTCGATCGTGTGAACGCCGAGTTCGCGATACATCTGCGTGAGCCCGGCGCCGCTCACTACCGCCAAGGCACCGCAGCGCACACGCTCGGCTCGCTCGTCGACCGGTTGGGTGAGTATCTCCTCGATCGGGTGCCCTGCGCGCGCGTCCGCGCGCGCGTGTGTCGCTCCGTTATGCATAGCTCCGTTATGCGCAACGCGCGCTCCATTTTGCGCAAGGCGCCGCTCACGCTCGATCACCTGGACGCGCATGTCGGCCACATCGAGATGCGAAACCTCGCCGACTCCCTCGAACAGCGCCGTGGCCCGCTCGGGCTCGTCGGTATGCAAGTGCACCTTCAGGGTGCTCAGGTCGCCCACCACCAGAACCGAATCGCCGAGCTGCCCCAGTTGAGCGCTGAAGCGCGAGGACTCAAGGTCGGTGCCAGTGACCGCGAAATTGGTGCAGTAGCGGTAAGTGCTGGAGCTGTGCTCGGGGTGGGTGATCTTGGCCGGCGCGTAGTGCTCGAGCTCGGGAGGCGCTTCATCGCGCAAGGCAGCCACGACCCCGGCGAAGATCACGGTCAGGGCGTGCCCCCCGGCGTCCACCACACCGGCTTCGCGCAAGGCCGCGAGCATCTCGGGTCCGCGCTTGACCGAGTCGGTGCCCGCCTCAACCGCGCACTCCAACGTCTTTGCGATCGCCAGGTCCTGCTCGCGTGGCTCGGTTCCTGGACCGAGCCGCCCCGCGTCCTCGCTGTGAGCTACATCGGCCATGATCCCGTGGGCCATCTCGCGAGCCACCGTCAAGATCGTGCCCTCAGCCGGCTCGCGCACCGACGCGTAGGCCTTGTCGGCGGCGTTTGCCAGCGCCGCGCCGATCAATGTGGCGTCTATCAGCTGCCCAGGCCGGCTCACTAGCTCCTCGGCCGCCCCCCTGATCAACTGCGAGAGGATCACCCCCGAGTTGCCTCGCGCGCCGAGCAAGGCCGCCCGGGCAACCGACTGCACGATCTCCTCCCTGCCGATCTCGTCGATCGTGCGCGAAGCGTTGCCGTCCTGCAAACGGTCGAGCTCCTCGAGCACAGCCCTGAGCGTCAGCACCATATTGTCGCCCGTATCCCCGTCTGCAACCGGGAACACGTTCAGGTCGTTGACCTCCTTGCGACGGGACTCAAGGTGCGCCAGAGCACCGGCTACCGCCGCTCTGAACCGGATCAGGTTCGTATCACTCACAAAGCCACTCCTCGCCGAAACAGACTATCCCTCGCAGGGGACGGTCCGGACGACTGTTCAGAGGGCCTTCGTAACCTTGCCGGCCTTCAAGCAGCGCGTGCAGACGTATACGCGACGGGGTGCCTTGCCGACGAGGATCTTGACCTTCTGCAGGTTGGGATCGAAGCGGCGCTTGGTGGCGACCATCGAGTGACTGCGGCTGTTGCCGAATGCGGGACCCTTCCCGCAGCTGTGACATACCTTGGCCATGGAGCTCGCCAGTCTAGCCGCTCGGGGCAAGCTGTGCCCGCAGCGCGCTCATCCTGAGCACTGCCTCGGCAGCATGTGCCCCCTGGTCGCGCTTTCCCCCGCCCGCGCGAGCGAGCGCCTGCTCCATCGTCGAGCAGGTCAATACACCGAACGCGCATGGCACACCCGTCTCCAGCGAGACCTGCTGGATGCCACGCGCCGCCTCGGCGCACACGAAGTCGTAGTGGTCGGTCTCACCGCGGATCACAGCGCCGAGACAGACGACCCCATCGAAGCCCGCAGCGGCCGCATAACTCGCGGCGAGCGGCAACTCGAAGGCACCCGGCACGTCGAACACATCCACGTCGGTGTGCCCCGCCTCGGTAAACACGGCGAGCGCTCCCTTTTCTAGTCGCGCGGCCAGATCCTCGTAGAAGCGTCCGATCGCGATTGCGTATCTCATTGCTCGCGCTCGCGGTCTGTCTCGCGCTCGGAGTGCAACAGCTCGGCGTCTAGATTAAGTCCTTGGTGGTGCAGGATGTGACCCATGCGCTGCGCCTTGGTGCGCAGGTACGCCTCGTTGTGCTCGTTGGGGGCGTGCTCGATCGGGATCTGGGCGCTGACTGATAGGCCGTAGCCCTCCAAGCCCTTGATCTTCTTGGGATTGTTGGTGAGGATCCTGATCGAGCTGAGGCCGAGATCCACGAGGATTTGCGCCCCTATCCCATAGTCACGCAGATCGGCGGGCAGACCCAGGCGCTCATTGGCTTCGACGGTGTCCAGGCCGTCCTCCTGCAGGCGATACGCACGCAGCTTGTTGAGCAGTCCGATGCCCCTGCCCTCCTGCGAGAGATACAGCAGGACACCCTCTCCCTCCTGCTCGATCATCGCCAGCGCCGAGGCTAGCTGCTCGCCGCAATCGCAGCGCAGGGAATGGAACACGTCGCCTGTGAGGCACTCCGAATGCACTCGCACAAGCACGTCCTCGCGCCCTGCAACCTCACCCTTGACGAGCGCGACGTGGTGCTTGTCGTCCACCAGCGAGCGATACCCGACCGCCTCGAAATCACCGAAGGCAGTCGGCAGTCGCGTGGAGACGACCCGCTCGACGAGCTTGTCGTGGCGCCGACGATAGGCAATCAGGTCGGCGACCGTAATCATCTTCAGCCCGTGGCGGGCGCAGTAGGCGACCAGGTCCGGCACACGCGCCATCGTGCCGTCGTCGTTCATCACCTCGCAGATCACTCCGGCTGGGTTCAAACCCGCCAAGCGCGCGAGGTCCACCGCGGCCTCAGTCTGCCCGGCGCGCTCCAGGACACCGCCGGCGCGACTCTTGAGCGGAAACACGTGACCCGGTTGGACCAAGTCCCGAGGGGCGCTCTCGGGGTCGATCGCGACCTGAATCGTGTGCGCGCGATCGTGAGCGGAGATGCCGGTGGTGACGCCCTCCCGCGCCTCTACCGACACGGTGAAGGGCGTTTCGAAGGAAGACTCGTTCTTGGCGGCCATCAGATCGAGCCCGAGCTCGTCGCAGCGCTCAGAGGTGAGCGACAGACAGATCAGGCCGCGCCCCTCCTTGGCCATGAAGTTGATCGCCTCCGGCGTCGCGAACTGAGCCGCCATCGTGAGGTCGCCCTCGTTCTCGCGATCCTCGTCGTCGCAGACCACGATCATCTTGCCCTGCCTGATCTCCTCGATCGCCTCCTCGATGGTTGCGAACGGCGTCTTTGTCTTGGACGTGCTCATATGCGGGCCTCCATCAGTCGCTCTATGTGCTTGGCGAGAATGTCCGCCTCGATGTTGACCCGACCCCCAACCTGCGCCCCTCCGAGATTCGTGTGGGTGAGCGTCTCGGGGATGAGCGACACGGAAAAGCCATCCTCGCGCAACTTGCTCACTGTCAGGCTCACCCCGTCCACCGCGACCGATCCCTTCTCCACCAGGTAGCGCGCCAAGCCCTCCCCAGGACCGGCTTCCAGCTCGATGTCCAACACCCGTGCAAAACCCTCCTCGTGGATGCCTTCGATCGTTCCGGTGCCGTCCACGTGCCCTTGGACGATGTGCCCACCCAGGCGCCCGTCGGCGCGCAGCGCCAGCTCCAAATTGACCGGGGAGCCGCTCTGGAGGCTCTCCAGGGAGGATCGCCGCAGCGTCTCGGCCATGGCCTGCGCCCTGAAGCTCGCCTCATCCACAGAGGTCGCGGTCAGACAGACCCCGTTGACAGCCACCGAGTCGCCCTCACCTAGCTCGCGCGCGAGGCGTGTCGAGATCTCGAGCGCGGCGCCGTCAGAGCCCAACTCCACGTTGCGAACGCTGCCGATATCGACGATCAAGCCGGTGAACACGATCTCTCCTCCTTATGCCGCTGATAGGTGCGCAGGACAAGCTGGGCCAGGACTGACGAGCCCACCCACCCCGCGAAATGTGCTTTGCACATGAGCGACTGAGGACGCCGCCCAGCGCCGTCATGCGCGCTCATCAGCTACCACTCGCGCAAGCGTGCCGATATCAGGAGGTCCTCGCCAACCCGTGAGCAGTCGAGCGTGAGTGCTCGCATGGCCTCGGAGATGCGCTCCACTCCCTCCCCCTCCAATGGGTCGCGCGCGCTGCGCCCGCCAAGCAGAATCGGGGCAAGGAACAAGCGGATCTCGTCGATCTCGCCCGCATCCAGGAAGGCGCCCGCAAGGTGAGGCCCTCCCTCCAAGAGCACGGAGGCGATGCCCTCGCCGCCCAGCTGCTCCAGGGCGGAGCGCACGCGTGCCGGCTCGTTCTCCCCCGTGGCCACAAGCACCTGGACGCCGGCTGCCTCCAAAGCATCGGTGTCTGCCCTTGCGGCCGCCCGTGAGACCACGACCGTCAGGGGAATCCGGTCCACGGCGCTGACCAATTGCGAGGCGATCGGCAGGCGGGCGAGCGAGTCGAAGACGACACGACGGGGCTGGCGCGGAAGCTCGGCGAGGATCCCGTCGGGTCGAGCCGTCAGCTGGGGATCGTCCGCCAAGGCTGTGCCAATTCCCACTACGACCGCGTCGACCGAGGCGCGCCAGGTGTGGGCCAACAAGCGACTTTCCTCGCCGCTGATCCACTGGGAGTCTCCAGCCCTGGTTGCCACCTTGCCGTCCAAAGTCATCGCCGACTTGAACAGAACCCAGGGCCGCCCCACGCGAGCGTGCTTGCGGAAGGCCTGGTTGAGCAGGCGCGCGCGCGCTGCCAGCTCGCCGTCGGCGACGACGACCTCAACGCCCTCGTCGCGCAGGATGCCCAGGCCGCGCCCCGATGCCTTCTCGGTGGGATCGTCGGAGGCCACGACGACCCGCCCAATGCCCGCCTGCATGATCGCGTCGGTGCACGGTGGAGTCTTGCCTTCGTGGCAGCAGGGCTCAAGCGATATGTACAAAGTGGCGCCGGTTAGGTCCGCTGCGCCGCACGCCGCGATCGCATTGACCTCTGCGTGTGGGCCTCCGAAGCGTTCGTGGCGTCCTTCACCGAGCACCTTCTCGTCGCGTGCCACGACGGCACCTACAACGGGGTTTGGCTTGACGTCGTGCGCGCCTTGCTCGGCCAGCTCGATGGCCCGCCTCAGGTGTACTCGATCGGTGTCCGTGGTGATCGCCATGCGCTGATCAGGATAGGCCCTCGGGCGTCATACCCGGCCTAAGCAACGTCCACCCCGCAATCGATAGATGGTCATTTGCGGGCCCGGCCGGTGAAAGGAGAGCGGGTAATAGTCAAAGCTCCAATCGAAGTTGAATCCCGGCGGCTTGCCGCTTGGGGAATAGGGCGAAGCTCTATAGGCGACTTCTGCTTGAGCGGCCAGCGCGTGGTAGTAGGCGACCGCCAGAGGCGCTGCCGAAGGGTCGGCGAAGGCGCGACCGGACTCGGTCGAGCCGGTTATCACCCAACAGTACCCTTGGCGCTCATACCAGCCGATCAGAGACGGGGCGAGCGTTGTCTCGTAGTTCTCCAAGGCAACGGGATGGGCGGTCTGCGGCGAGAGCGTCCCGTCAGGAGCGATCACCGATTCCAGGGACACGTACTTGCGCCAGCGCTTGCCGCCCGCTCCTTCCCGCAGCCAGGAGTCGAGCACGACCGGCTCGAGCACTATGCGCCTACCAGGCGGAACGTGCGTCACCATCCAGGCCCGGGTCAGATTACGCGTGTCGGCACGGGCGAGCACGAGGTCGTTGTGGACGCTGTAGAGGAGTCCTTGGGCGAGCAACAGGACCACCATCAAGGTGCCCACCAGGACCGTGCCTACGCGCGCGCGGGCGGGGCGCCCCTTTTCGCGAACAACACCACCATCGCCGACGACCGTCGAGCGCTCACGCGCGCCGCCGGAGCCCTGTCCCACATCAGAGGACTCCCTGCCTATCAAAAGCTCGAGCAACAGGAACACGAAGTAGGCAGCCAACAGACACGCGATCGGGAAGATCGGCAACAGCCAGCGCCCGAAGTACCGGTCCTGGAGACCCATGAAGGCCAGGAACAGGATCGGCGCGGGCACGAGCAGCCAGGCGATGCGCGGACGGCGCCAGCAGAGTGCGAGGGCACCTGCGAACGCAGCCAAGACAGGTACCCAGCCGAGCCCCCAAGTGAACGACCACAAGTAGTAGAGGAGACCGCCTTGACGGGGCGCGCCGAGCTTGCCTTGGGCTTCCTCGGAGAGGCTCGACTGGTGAACAAGTTCGGAGTGGAAGCGCTGGAAGTCGAGCAGGGCATATGGATTGGCGAGCAGGAAGGCGCCCAACGCGCAGACGCCGGCGGTCCCCAAGCCGATAAGAACGCGCTTGCCAGAACCGGCCGATCCGGCCGATCCCTCCAGGTAATGAGCGGCGGCGGCAGCGACCAAAGGCACCACGACAATGCCGGCCGTGTACTTACTTGCGCAGGCGAAGCCGAGCCCTACGCCCGCGATCGCGTAATCGCGGACCCGTCCGTGGCGTAGAACGCCGGCGCTGCCGAACAGGGAGAGCGTGAGCGGCAGTAGCGTGGCGGCGTCGTTGAGCGCCAGATGCCCGTAGAACACCGGCAGGAAGGCGACCGCCTCCAAAGCGGCCGCCAGCAGGCCCACACGGCGGTCGAACAGACGAGCTCCGAGCAGGTAGAGCAGCCATACCGCGCCTGTGCCGAGCGCGGCTACGGTGACGCGCGCGACCAAGAACACTTGGTCTGGGTGGGACGCGTACTCGCGGGTAAGCGAGTGCCCACCCCCGAACCAGAGCACGAACACGAGATGCAGGACATAGGTGAGCGCGGGCGGATTGACGAAGTACTCGGGGTTGAGACCGTGCGAAGACATCGCCACGGCCTTGGGCACGAAGTGGCCGGCTTCGTCGATGTTGTAGACGTAGGGCAAGCCCTGTTTGATGCCCCACAAGCGCAAGCCCAGCGCGCCGAGCAGGATCGCCCCCAGGACCGGCCACGCCCAGCGACGGGCGTCCGCCCCCCGCTCAGCAGTTGCCATAGACCGCGTAGTAGCGGCTCGTGTAGATGCGATGAAAGCCCTTCAAAGGCACTTGGTCGCGCGGATCGTCGCCGAGGTCCACGATCGCCTCCACGAACACGGCTTCGCCGAGCGGATAGACCGCGACGCTGCCCGCTTGGATACGGCGCTTGAGCTCATCCGCTCCCTTGAGCGCATCGGCGCTGGCCTGGCTACGGGCCACGATCTCACGCTGGCCGGTGCTGTCGAGGATCCATCGTGCGTCGGGAATCAGCTTGTTGTTCGGCAACGACAACAGTGGACAGCGCTTTAGCTGTGCTTTGACGGCCGGGCTGTGCAAAGCGGCGGCGAGCCCCTCGTGGAAGTCCTCGTGGTCGGCGAGCGTGGTGCTCAGGCTGGAAAGGCTGAGCGTGCGGGCGGCGGAGGCACCTCCGTAGAGCACGAGCAGGGCCGCTCCCACCATCCATACCCGTCGCAACGCGGTGCCTTGCCTCGAGCATCGACCAGCCCCCAATCGCCAGCCCGCAGAAGACGAGCATCACGACCGAAGCGCCGATCATGTAGCGGTCGACGACCGACGCGCCCGCAGCGCCCTCAGCTATGAACACGAACAAGAGGCTCCCGAGCACCACCAATAGCACGAGCACACGTCTGGGCGCCAACCAGATCGCCAGCAAGATTCCAGCAAGCGAGCCGAGTACCACTGGCAGCTTGTCGATACGCACGGCGTAGGACCAGGTCGAGGAGAGAACTTCAGAGAATTTCTCGGTGCGCCCCAATTCTGCGGCCAAGCCCGAAGTCGAGTGAAGCGAATACAGCGGATTGCCCGTGACGAGTCCGTCCACGCCGATCCACACGATCGGCGCGATCGCGGCCAGGCCCAGGTAGCGCAGACGCGTGGCGTTGTCGGCCGGCCACGCACACCACAGCCAGTAGACGCCGCTCAAGAGCCAAGCGTCTGGACGCAAGAGCCCCGCGGCCGCCAGCAGCAAGAACACCGAAGGCCCACGGCGAGGACGCTCAATCTCCAAAGCCGTGGCCCACACCACCAAGGCGACATAGGAGATGTCGAGGTAGCCCTGAGCCGCGAGGTTCTCGACAAAGAAGCGGCTCAGGACCAGCAGACCCGCGAGGGCGCCGACGACCGGACCGAAACAGAGGCGTCCCAAGCGGTACACGCCTGCCACGAGCGCCACGAAGGAGGCGATCGAGCCGAACACCATCAGGCGGGCACCACCCTGACCGAAGATCGAGCAGAAGGCTCCGAAGACGATCGCCAAAGGGTGCTCGGTGGGGCCCCGATAGACGCTGAAGTCAGGCGTGTGCAGGTGCAGGACGTCGCGCCCCCACAAGAGCGCATAGAAGGAGTCGTAGGTGGGATAGGTGGGGAAGGCGAAGTAGCCGAGCAACGCCAGAGCGCACATCGCGGCAAAAGCCAGGACCGCCCAGCGCGACGCCGGGATTGCGCGCAGCCTTTGTAGTTGTAGGCCTCCCCGGCCGGACCGGTTATGCCTGATCGCCGATGCGCTTGCCATCCGGCCGTAGAGCCTAGACGGGATAGGCTTTCGCATGATGAAGCTCCGTGCTCCGTCCCAATGTCCTCCCCCCTTGGGGGGAGGGCCTACAAACTAGGCTTTCGCATGATGAAGCTCATCATCCAGATCCCCTGTTTCAACGAGGCCGAGCAGTTGCCGGCGACGCTGGCCGACCTGCCACGCCAGGTCGAGGGCTTTCAGACCGTGGAGTGGCTGATCGTCGACGACGGCTCGACCGACGAGACGATCGCCGTGGCGCGGGCGCATGGGGTCGATCACATAGTGCGGTTGACCAACAACAAGGGACTTGCGGCGGGTTTCCAGGCGGGATTGGACGCCTGCCTGAAGTTGGGCGCCGATGTAGTCGTGAACACCGACGCCGATAACCAGTACTACGGCCCGGACATCGTCAAGCTGGTCGGGCCGATCCTCAGGGGCGACGCCGACATGGTGGTGGGCGACCGGGAGGTCACCAATATCGAGCACTTCTCGGGACTGAAGAAGCGGCTGCAACGCCTCGGTTCATGGGTCGTGCGCCAGGCGTCTTCGACCTCGGTGCCGGACACCACGTCGGGCTTCAGGGCCTATAACCGCGAGGCCGCGATCCAGATCTTGGTGGTCTCCAAATTCACTTACACCCTGGAGACGATCATCCAGGCCGGCAAGCAACTGGTGGCGATCGATCACGTTCCGATTAGGACCAACCCGAAGACGCGCGAGTCGCGCTTGTTCCCCTCGATGGGCGCCTATGTGCGACGCAATTCGATCTCGATCTTCAGGATCTATGCGCAGTACGAGCCGTTGCGGGTGTTCTGGAGCCTGGCCGCGGTAATCGGAGTGGCCGCGCTGGGTGTGTGGATTCGCTTTGTGGTCGCCTATGCGGAAGGCAACGGCAAGGGACACGTGCAATCGCTGATCCTGGGCGCAGTGCTGTTCATCGCCGCGGTTGTTCTGTGGGCCCTGGGTGTGATCGGCGATCTGTTGGCCGCGCAGCGAGTGATGACACAGAAGACGTTTGAGCGAGTACGCCGGATCGAGCTGCAGCTCGGGGTCGAGCCCTCCCATTACGAATCGAACGAGACCCGCCTGGCCCCGAGTCCAAAGACGGCCGACGCGGCAAACCCGGGTGGCGCCACCGACGCGCTTGGCTCGCGCGATTCGCCCGGCCAAGCTGAGAAGATCGAGGTATGAGCGGCGGCGTCACGGTCTCCGAGGACGGGATCGTCACTGGCAATACCTACGACAAGTACGGCTCCACCAATCCGCTGGTCAGGCGGATGATGGACGGTTTCGAGAGCGCCCTCGACGACATGCTCGAGGCCGCCAGCCCGATCTCATTGTTGGACGTGGGTTGCGGCGAGGGCGTGCTGGTGCACCAGTGGGCCCAACGACTGGAGCCGGCGCGCGTGGTGGGCATCGACCTGGAGGAGCCCTCGATCCAGGCTGGCTGGGAGCAACGTAAGGCGCCAAACCTGGAGTACAAGGTGATGAGGGCCGAGAACCTACCGTTCGCCGAGAACGAGTTTGACTTGGCCTGCGCGATCGAGGTGCTCGAGCACGTGCCCGACCCGGAGCACACGCTGGCCGAGATGGCCCGTTGCGCTGAGCACCGACTGCTCGTGTCGGTCCCGAGGGAGCCGTTGTGGCGGATGCTGAACATGGCACGAGGCGCCTACCTGAAGGATTTGGGTAACACGCCCGGGCATCTGAACCACTGGTCTAAGCGCTCGTTCGTGAAGCTGCTCTCGCGCTATGGCAAGGTCGTGGAGGCGCGCTCGCCGTTCCCTTGGACGATGCTGCTTGTCCGCCTCTAAGGGGCGCTCCTACGGCAGCGGAGCGAAGCTGCTGTCGATCGGGATCGCCTCGACGGGCCTGCTGACTTTCGCTTACTTCTCGATCGCGAGCCACGTCCTGGGTGAAGTTGAGGCCAAGCGATTGGACCTGTTGTGGTCGATCATGTTCGTGATCATCTCGGTCATTTACAGGCCGATCGAACAGTTGCTCAGTCGCACAATCGCCGACCGCAGGGCACGAGGGCATGCCCAACATTCCGTAAAGGTGCCGATCGCGATCCAGGCCAGTTTCGCGCTGGCCTTCCTGATCGTGGCGCTGGCGTTGCACGAAGTGTTGATAGATGACGTGTTCGGCCATTACGCGGCGCTGTATTGGGTGTTGGTGGTCGGCACGTTGGCGTATGCCGCCAGCTATTTCGCCAGGGGTTGGCTGGCCGGGCACGAATACTTCGGGCTGTTTGGCGGGCTGGTGTTGATGGAGTCGGTCTCGCGGCTCTGCTTCGCGCTGGCGGTAGCGATCGGGCTGACGAATGGGCAAACCGCGGTCGCGTTGGGGATCGCGGCAGCTCCGTTCGTGTCGCTGGTGGTGGTACCGGCGGCGTTCGCGAGAAGCGGCGCTCAACCGGCTGAGCCCGAAGGCGCGCCGGAGATGGAGGAGCTGGACGCCGCTTTGGCCGGGCCGGGGACCGAGGGAGTCGAGGAGGCGGTAGCCGCGGATGAGCTTTCGCTGCGCAGGGGGTCGGGCTTTGCGTTCGCGGTCTCGGGCGTGATGCTCTCCGAGCAGACGCTGCTGAATGCTGCCGTCCTGACGGTGGACATCACTTCGACAAACGCGGCGCTGGCGGGAATCGTGTTCAACGTGCTGCTGATCGCCCGAGCACCACTGCAGCTCTTTCAAGCGATCCAGACTTCGCTGCTGCCCCACTTGACGGGCTTGGAGGCGACCGAGGGCCACGAGGCGTTCGCAAAGGCAATCAAGCTGACGGTGATGGCGATCGTCGCCTTCGCATTGGCGGTGGCGCTGGGGCTGTTGGCGATCGGCCCACCGGTGATGAAAGCGCTGTTCGGCCAGAGCTTTGAATACGGGCGCGTGGGGCTGGCCCTGATCGGCCTGGGCATGGGCATGCACTTGGCTTCGGGTGCGCTCAACCAGGCAGCGCTGGCACGCAATCAGGCGCGCACCGCTGCCTACTGTTGGATCGTGGCGGCGGTCGTGTTTGTGGCTTGGATGCTGACGCCGCTTGTGAGCGAAGAACTGTTGCGGACCGAGATCGGCTATCTCGGCGCCACCAGCTTGCTGGCCTTGATGCTGGGCGTCGTGTACCGGCGCAGTACCCCGGCCACACGTCGGGCCACGCGCGCGCCGGCCTGAATACCCCGAGCCGGCAGCTCACTTCGATCGGACGGTGAGCGCTTAGACCGCTCCGGCTGCCTCGGCAACCTCTCTGTATGCGGCGGCGGGGTCGGGCGACCCAAACACGGCCGAGCCGGCTACGAACAGGTTGGCCCCCGCCGCTCGAGTTGGGCCGGCAGTGGTGGGATCGATGCCGCCATCGACCTCCAAGGCGATCCCGTCGCCGAGGATGTGGCGCAGACGCTCAACCTTGTCCAAGGAGTGGGCGATGAACTTCTGTCCCCCCCAGCCCGGATTGACGGTCATGCACAAGGCAAGGTCGATCGCGGCGCTCAGCTCGGCAACAGCCCCGACGGGGGTGGCCGGGTTGATCGCCACGCCAACACTGGCTCCGCCTTCTCGCACCAAGGAGGCGGCGTAAGCGACGTGGGGCGTGGCCTCAGCGTGGAAGGTGATCGAGTGCGCCCCGGCCTGCAGGAACTCGGCGATGTGGCGCTCGGGCCGCTCGATCATCAGGTGCACGTCGAGCAGGCCGCCGACCTGCTCCACCTGCTCGCGCAAGGCGGCGACGACGATCGGCCCCAGGGTGATCGATGGCACGAAATGCCCGTCCATCACGTCGACGTGGATCACACGTGCACCCGCGTCCAGGACTTCCCCCACCTGTGCGCCCAAGCGTGCGAAGTCAGCCGAGAGGATCGAGGGCGCCACGCGCACCTCGCGCAGAAGATCTGCTGTCATCACGACAAGATCATCTCAGTCGGCGCCTCAGATTGGCATCAACATGGAGTCGCCACAGTTATTGCACTTGAGAATCGCAGTGGAGGACATGCGCACGATCGTTGAGTGCTCGCCACAGTTGGGACAGACTGAGGAAAGCTCGAAGCGGTGCAGGCAGTAGACACAGCGATAGCGGCCGGGCAGGTTGGTGGGTCGAAGCCAAGGCTCGGCGCAGTTGGGACATAGCGGTCCCAGGTTGACCTGCTCTTTCGCGGGGGTGGGATGCTCGCCCTCCATTCTCAGAGCCTACCCGCGGGGAGATCCTCTACTCGCCGCATCCGTGCGATGAAGAACCCGGCGGTGCGGTCACGGTGGGGCATTGTCAGGACGGCCTTCGGCATATGAGGGTGAGGATGGGATCGTTGTTCGTGCGTTACATCCTCGAGCGCAAACCCCGAGTTACGTGTGAGGAACGACTCTATCTGTCGCTCGTTCTCGGTCGCTGAGATCGTGCACGTCGAGTAGACCAGCACGCCACCCGGACGGAGCGCGGCGGCGCCTGCGGTGAGGATCTCGGCCTGCAGCTGAGCCAGCTCCTCCAGCTTGGCCGGCGTCAGGCGCCAACGTAGGTCGGGACGAGCCTGAAGGGTGCCAAGGCCCGAGCAGGGCGGGTCGACGAGCACGCGGTCGAAGCGGTCTGTTTCGGCTCTGGCGCGGACCGCATCCGCCACTTCGACCTGGATGCTTCTCGCTTTCAGACGTTGGGCGGTCTCACGCAGCTCGGCGGCACGTGCCGGGTTGCGCTCGACTGCTACCACTTCACCCTCGTCTTCCATCAAGGCGGCTATGTGTGTGCTCTTGCCGCCGGGCGCGGCGCACAGGTCGAGCACGCGATCGCCTGGTTGGGGATCCAAAGCACGGGCAACCAGCATCGCCGCGCGCGATTGGGCGAGGAGCTTGCCCTCGCTCCATGCACTGGAGCCATGCAGGTCGAAGGGACCGTCCAGCACCAAAGCCTCGGGCAACTCTGGGTCTGTGTGAGTGGCGACCGCCAGCTCTCGAGCCAGACTCGACGGCTCGGCGAGGAGGGTGTTGACACGCACCGCGAGCTCGCCGGGCTCGTTGTCGGCCTCCATCAGGGCGCGCGTCTCGCTGGGACCCAAGTCCTGCCACCACATACGAGCAATCCACGCTGGGTGCGAGTAGGCGATGGCGGCATAGTCGGGCGTGTCCTCACGCAGGTCGCCGAGCAGCTCGGCGGCACCTTCGCGTGCCGCGCGCCGCAGAACGGCGTTGACGAGGCCGTAACCGGCCCCACGTCCGCTCTTGGCCAGCTCGACGCAGTCGGCGACGACTGCGTGGTCGGGTGCACCGCTCAGGTAGAGCAGCTCGTACAAGCCCAAGCGCAAGGCCGCAAGCAAGGGGCGGTCCAAGCGCTCGGCTGGTCGTTTGGCGAGCCGCTGGCAGCACGTGGTCGAGCGTGAGGCGACGTTGGATCGCGCCATAGGCGAGTCGCATCGCCAGGGCACGGTCGCGCGCGTCAAGTGATTGAGCTTGGGCCTGCAGAGCTTGGTCGGCGTAAGCGCCTTGCTCGAAGACGCGACGGATGACTTCATAAGCACACATGCGTGCCGGCGCCACCGACGCTTTGCGGGTGGGGCTCGTCCGTTGTGTTCGAGCACCAGACTTGCCGGTCTTGGACTTCCCGATGCTGGCGTCTCCACGCTGGGGCATCAGGCCGTCGGTGAGCCATGGCCGCGCAGGAACGCCTTCGCCTCCATCGGACGCTTGCCCGGAGGCTGCACCTCCAACAAGTCCAGCAGACCATCGGCGCAGCCGAGTAGAAGACGCTCGCCGTCGGCGTACACGCCTTGACGCACAGGCGCGTCTGGCGCCAGCGAGGCGCGCCGTATACCAAGCACTGTTCCCTGCGCCAGGGCCACACGCGCGCCGATGTGGGGATACAGAGCGCGTACGCGGCGCTCCAACTGCACCGCTGACTTTTCCGGGTCGAGCACACGATCCTCGGGGCCGATCTTCTCGGCGTAGGTGACGAGCCGCTCGTCCTGCTCTGAAAAGGCCAAGGGCTCTCCCCTGTCGAGGGTATCCAGCGCGCGGGTGAGCAGCTCTCCTCCAAGGTCCCGCAAACGCGCGGCCAGCGAGCCGAAATCGTCTTGGGCAGCGATCGGCTCGCTCTGGACCAAACATACGGGACCGCTGTCGAGACCTGCCGTGAGACGCATGATCGAGACCCCGGTGCGCTCGTCGCCGGCCATGATCGCGCGCTCGATCGGTGCCGCTCCACGCCAGCGAGGAAGCAGGGAGGGGTGCACGTTGAGCAGCTCGTAAGCGGACAGCAGAGGCTCCTTAATCAAGACCCCGAAAGCGCACACGAGCAGCACGTCGGGGTTCACGCTTGCGATCAGCTCGTGGGTGTCGCTGTCGTTGACGCTCTCGGGCTGGGCGAGCTGTAGACCCAAGGCGCGCGCTGCGTCGGCCACTGGCGGCGCCGTGAGCTTGCGACCGCGCCCGGCCGGGCGGTCGGGGCGCGTGATGACAAGCTCGGGCCTATGGGAGGCGGCCGTGCGCAACGGCGTTTGTGGCGTGTCTGGGTCCTCCGCGCCTGTGCCCGCAAGACGCACGAGCACGAGCAGCCGCGAAATCCGATGTGCCGAGAAAGACGGTGCGCACTAGGCCGCGCTGGCGGCGGTTACCGCTTCGCGCATCGCACGCATTGCCTGCTTGCGCAGCTCGCGTGGTATCCGGTCGAGGATCAGGATGCCGTCGAGGTGGTCGATCTCGTGCTGGATCACACGCGCCTCCAAGCCCTCGGCCTCCAAATGCAGCTCCTTGCCCTCGGCGTCTTGGGCGCGCACGCGCACCCGGGCCGGTCGCTCCACCTCCACATGCACGCCTGGCAGACTGAGGCAGCCCTCCTCGAGCACCTCCAGCTCCTCGTCGGCCCACTCGATCTCGGGGTTGATCAGGGCCGTGAGGGGATCCTCGCTGTAGGCCTGGTAGACGAGCACGCGGTGCAACACGCCGAGCTGAGTGGCAGCCAAGCCGATCCCAAGCGCGTCGTGCATCAGCTCCCCCATCCGCTCTATCTCCTGTGCCAACGACGTGTCGAAGCGATCCACGCGCAGGGCCGTGGTGCGCAGGACGGGGTCTCCGAACTTGCGGACGTGGCGCAGGGCGGCGTCGCGCCGCGCGCGCACCTCGGGATCAAGCTCGGCTACGGTGGACGCGCCCTCCTCGGGCTCGACCTCCGAGTCCATGACCTCTTCGTCGCTCATTCCCGAAAGTCTAGGGCGAGCAGGTCGGCTGGACTACTGAGGATCGACATCGACGGCGAAGACAACGCCTTTGTGGGCGCGCGCATTGGCCGCGCGCTGGACCGCTGCACCGAGCAGAGCGATCGTGACATGACGCTGCTCGTGCGGCGTCTTGACGACCAATACCTGGCGCTCGCGCCCGCGCAGGCGAAACAGGGCCGCCGGGCCGAGCACACTGCCGGGCGAGTCCTCCAGAGCTGAGCGAATCGCCTCGGCCGCCGCGCGCGCGCGATTTGCGTGCTCTGCCGCGCAAACCACCCGGATCAGGCTTGCGAAGGGCGGATAGTCAAGCGCACGGCGCCGCTGCAACTCGCCGGCCAAGAAGCCGTCGCTGTCGTGAGCGGCGGCGTGCAGGATCGAGCGCGCCTGGGGCGCCATCGTCTGCACTAGCACCTGGCCCTCCCCTCCGCGACCGACGCGACCGGCCAACTGACAGACAAGCGCGAACGTTCGCTCCTCGGCGCGAAAGTCGGGGAAGCGCAGTGTGGCGTCGGCATCGAGTACGACCCCAAGACTGACATCTGGGAAATCGTGACCCTTGGCGACCATTTGCGTCCCGATCAAAATGCCTGCTGGAGCCTCTTGGAAGCCGGCGAGCAGCTGCGCGACACCGTTCTCTGAGCCGTCGCCCGCGACGGTGTCGGCATCCAGACGGAAGACGGGAAAATCACCGTCGTCGAGGGCGACGCTCAAATCGTGTTGCAGACGCTCGGTGCCGGTTCCGTGGCGAGCGACCGACGTAGAGCCACACTCGCATCTGCGCGGAGCGTGTTCGCGATGGCCGCAGTGATGGCACGCTATGTAGTCCGCTCTTGCTTGACTCCCGGCCCTATGTAGGACGAGGGCTACGTCGCACTGCGGACAGCCCCATACGCGCCCACAGGAGCGGCAGGTAAGGAAATTGGACCAGCCACGACGGTTGAGCAGCACGATCGCCTTGCCTCGCGTGCGACGCACCTCGGTCAAAGCCTGTGAGGTGAGCGGATGTAGGCCCGGAGCCTGCTCGCGCATGTCGAGTACGTTCACCCGGGGCAGCGGGCGACCGTCCACACGCCTAGCAAGCCGCAGCAGCCGCTCGCCTGGCCGGGCCGACCCTGCGAGGACCGGCCTCCGGTCGCCTTGTGAACGAGGAGCGCCCCAAGCGGCGTGAATGCTCTCCGGCCGCGGTGTAGCGCTGCCGAGCACGAGCAGCGCGCCACAGTCGCTTGCCCGCCGGGCGGCTACCGTGCGGGCGTCATAGCGAGGATCACCCTCGTGCTTGTAGGAGGAGTCGTGCTCCTCGTCAACCACGATCAGCCCGAGACACTCGATCGGGGCGAATATGGCCGAGCGAGGCCCAACGCACACGCGCGCCTCGCCCGCGCGTAGGCGGCGCCACTGCTCGCGGCGCTGAGCGACGGTCAAGCGCGAGTGTAGGACAGCCACGGTGTCGCCGAAGCGCTCGATAAAGCGCCCGACGATCTGGGGTGTGAGCGCTATCTCGGGGACCAGCACGATCGCGCCTTGTCCGCTGGCCAAAGCGTCAGCCGCGATGCGCAGGTAGACCTCCGTCTTGCCCGAGCCGGTGATGCCCGCGAGCAGTCTTGTCTGCGATTCGCTTGACGCGAGCGCTTCGCGCAGCTCAGATAGGGCGATCTCTTGTTCGACAGTCAACTCCGGCGGCTGAACCGTGCGAGCGCCCACCTGGATGCGCGCCGAGCGAGTCGGGGTGACTCGCCGTTTGCGTCCGCTCAGCCGGCGCGTCGCCGCGGGTGGCAAGACCAGGGAGAGCGCCCGGGCGAGCGTGGAGCAATACTCCTCAGCGAGCCACTCCGCCAGTACGACCAGATCGAGGGGAAGGGCCGGCGGACCTTCATCCAAAGCTCGCACAGGGGTGAGTAGCTTCTCCTCGGAGACCTCGCTGCGATCGGAGATCGCCGTCACGACGCCCAAGATCTGGCGCCCTCCGAAGGGCACCACGAGCATCGAGCCGACTCCCACACCGGCGTGCAGCCCGTGGGGCAGGCGGTAGTCGAACGGCCCGCGCAGGGCACGGGCCGTCGTCATCGGCTCAACCTGCGCGATCCTCAGCGATGGCGTGTCCTCAGGAGCCTCTGGAGCGGCTATAGGCGGGGTGGGCGCAGGCGCGAGCGAGCTGACGGACACCTCACAAAACTACGGGTGAGGTCGGTCAGACGGCCGCGCCTGAAGCCTGCAGGCCGGCCGCGGCACGAAGAGCCTCGGCCTTGTCGGTCTTCTCCCACGTAAAGTCGTGATCTTCACGGCCAAAGTGACCGTAGGCGGCGGTCTTCTGATAGATCGGGCGGTGCAATTTGAGCTCCTCGCGGAAAGCGCCAGGGCGCAGATCGAAGTGCTCGTCAACCAGCTTGGCGATCTGCCCGCGACCGATCTTCTCAGTGCCGAACGTCTCGACCATGACCGACACCGGGTGGGCGACACCGATCGCGTAGGCAACCTGCACCTCGGCCCTGTCGGCCAAGCCGGCCGCGACAATGTTCTTGGCCACCCAGCGCGCCGCATATGCGGCTGAACGATCCACCTTGGAGGGGTCCTTGCCGGAAAAGGCGCCGCCACCATGGCGAGCCATACCGCCATATGTGTCAACGATGATCTTGCGTCCGGTCAGGCCACAATCGCCCATCGGGCCTCCGATCACGAAGCGTCCGGTCGGGTTGACCAGGAAGTTCTTGAGCAGCTTCTTCTCGTCGTAGAGCTGGGCCGGCAGGACCGGGCGCAGGACATGCTCGAACAGGTCCGGCTTGATCAAAGTCTCGGAATCGATTCCGTCGGCGTGCTGAGTGGAGATCAGGATCTTTTCGATCTCGACCGGCCGACCGTCCTGGTAGCGCACCGTCACCTGGGTCTTGCCGTCGGGGCGCAGGTAGGGCAGGACCTCGCCCTTGCGCACCTCGGACAGGCGCTTGGAGAGCTTGTGGGCGAGTGAGATCGGAAGGGGCATCAGCTCGTCGGTCTCATTCGATGCGTAGCCGAACATCATTCCCTGGTCGCCCGCTCCGGCGACGTCGAGCTCATCCTCGTCGGCGGGGTCGTGGCGTGTCTCGTACGCTGCGTCAACGCCTTGGGCGATATCCGGCGACTGCTTGTCGATCGCGTTGATGACGGCACACGTGTCGCAGTCGAAACCGTAGGCCGCGTTGTCGTAGCCGATCTTGCGGACGGTCTCGCGCGCGATGTCTTGGATGTCGACGTAGGTGTTGGTGGAGATCTCGCCCGAGACGACGATCAAACCGGTGTTGACAAGCGTCTCGCAGGCGACACGGCCGTAGGGATCGTCGGTGAGCACAGCGTCGAGCACTCCGTCAGAGATCTGGTCGGCGATCTTGTCGGGGTGGCCCTCCGTGACCGACTCGGAGGTGAAC
Organism: uncultured Solirubrobacterales bacterium; assembly: GCA_963788715.1. Classification (GTDB taxonomy): domain Bacteria; phylum Actinomycetota; class Thermoleophilia; order Solirubrobacterales; family Solirubrobacteraceae; genus Palsa-744. The sequence continues at coordinate 117,479 of CAWBID010000023.1, read as the reverse complement.
AGGAACTCTTTATCGGAATGTTGGCTCATGGCTTGGGGATCGGCTCCACGGGTTTCGCTTGAAGAAGTGGCAGAAGTTTATTGACGACGCACTCAAGCAGCCTGCACACGCGTACGGGTGCCGCGTTCGACGAAGTCAATGATCAACGGGACGCCGTCCATGCCATAGCGGGCACGTAGGCGATTCTCAATGAAGTAGGCATAGTCGCGGGTGACGCGCGCCCGCGAGTTGACCTGGATCGCAAAGCGAGGAGGACTCTCGCCGATCTGAGTCATATAGATCAGCTTCAGGCGATGTTGGCCCGAGCCGCGGCGTGTGCCGACGGGCGGCTGGCGCGCCTGTACGGCCTCCCCCAAAAAACGGTTTAGCTCTGGTGTGGGGATACGTCCGCGACGGCGGTCGCCGAGCGCGATCACCTCGCCCAGGAGGCGCGTGACGTTGCGCCCGCTCTTGGCGCTGGCGGTCAACACACGCGGGCGCAAACGCAGCTTGGCGGCGACCACGGCGCGTTCGTGGTCGAGATCCTGCTCAGTGCCTTCGTGGAGATCCCACTTGTTGAGGACGATCGCCGTGGCGCAGCCAGCCTTCATGGCAAGCTCGGCAACGCGCAGGTCCTGCGAGGTCACACCGTCGGTGGCGTCGCACACGACGAGCGCCACATCGGCTCGCTCAGCTGCCCGCTGGGAACGCAAGGTCGTGTAGTACTCGACCGAGTCGGATACCTTCGACTGGCGGCGCATCCCGGCGGTGTCGATCAAGATGAGCTCTCGGGTACCTGTCTGCTCGCCAGTTTGGGCGAACGCAGAGGCGCTGTCGGGAGCCTTGACGGTCAAGGGCGTGTCGATCGCATCGCGGGTGGTGCCGGCGACCTCGGAGACGATCACACGCTCTTCGCCAAGGAAGCGGTTGACCAGCGAGGACTTGCCCACGTTCGGGCGACCGATCAAAGCTAGGCGGATCACGTCGTCTTCAGCTCGATCCTCCTCCGCCTCCGGCAACAGCTCAACGATCCGGTCGAGCAGGTCGCCCGTGCCGAGTCCTTGAGCGGCGGACACCGCCAAGGGCTCGCCCAGCCCGAGCCGATGAAAGTCTGCCGCGAGCGGCAGATCGGAGGGCCCGTCGCACTTGTTGGTGGCGACGATGCTGGGCAAAGGGGCGCGGCGCAACAGGTCGGCCATCTCCTCGTCTCCGGGACGGACTCCGGCGCGAGCGTCCACCACCAAGACCGCTACCTGAGCATCAGCCAAGCCGGCGCGAGCTTGCTCGCGGATCGAGCCAGACAGAGGATCTTCGTCTTGGAAGTCCACGCCGCCCGTATCGATCAGCACGAACGTACGGCCGTTCCATTCGCACTCGATCTCGTTACGGTCCCGTGTGATCCCGGCCCGCTCATGCACAACAGCCTCGCGCGAACCCGCCAAGCGGTTCACGAGCGAGGACTTGCCCACGTTGGGATATCCGACTATGGCGACCTTCTGCATCAGGAGAGTATGACTGCGATCGGGCTCTCGACCGGCTCGATGAGCCATTTTGGAAATACACAGGTGTGTGGCGGTATTCGTCGCGGACGCTGTAAGCGAGACGGCCGAACCGTCAGGCTTGGACGGGTCCGCGGCCGGCGAGCTCCGATATGCGCTGGACCACCTGCTCGATCGTCATCCCGGTGCTGTCGAGCACGACTGCCCCCGGCGCCGCTTGTAGAGGGCTATGAGCGCGCGTGGAGTCGCGCTCGTCGCGCAGGGCTTGCTCTGCCATGACTGTCGCCTGATCCCCACCTAGCTCGGTGGCGCGACGACGGGCGCGCTCGCTCGCATCGGCCGTCAGGAAGATCTTCAGCTCGGCGTCGGGCGCCACGACGGTGCCGATGTCGCGACCCTCGGCTACCCAGTCACCGGAGGAGATCAACTCGCGCTGCTTGGCCACCAAAGCCTCGCGCACGCCTGGGTCGGCAGCGACGCTGGACGCGATCTCAGATACCTCGGGTGCGCGGATAGCACTAGTCACGTCACGCCCGTCGAGCAATACCCGGCCCTCCGACGTTCCCAGGGCCGCTTCTGGGGCGATCAGCTCGATAAGCGCCGAGCTCGCGAGCGCAGCCAGGGCAGTTCCGGGCGCATCGATTGCGAGCAGGCCGATACAGCGATACATGGCTCCGCTGTCCAGATAGGTGAAGCCGAGGCGCTCGGCAAGCGCGCGCGCCACAGTGGACTTGCCGGCGCCAGCCGGGCCATCGATGGCGATCAGCATCGAGCGGTCATCCGCTGAGCGCTCCGATATCGCCGACGAACCCCGGATAGGAGACGGCCGCCGCCTCCATGCCCAGCACCAGGACACCCTCGCGCGAGGCCAACCCCGCGACCGCTCCCATCATCGCCATACGGTGGTCGCCCGCGGCGTCGATCGTGCCGCCCTTCAGCCCCCCCGTACCGCTTACGACGAAGCCATCGTCAAACGCTTCGATGTTGGCCCCCAGCCCGCGCAAGCCCTCAACGACCGTGGCAATACGATCGGACTCCTTGAGGCGCAGCTCCTGGGCGCCGCGCACCACCGTCTCTCCCTCCGCGAAGCAGCCGAGCAAGGCGACCAAGGACAACTCGTCGATTGCGAGTGGCACCTCCTCGGCCTCCACGGTGGTCGCCTCCAGGGCCCCGTGGGCCACGTCAAGGTCGCAGATCGGCTCCTCGGCCAGTAGCTCGCCGCTCTCCCCCTCCAGGTCTCCGAACACGATGCCTCGCATCCGCTTCAGGATGCGCAGGAATCCGGTGCGCGTCCAGTTGGCGCCCACATCGCGGATCAACAGTCGCGAGCCGGGCACGAGCACACCAGCTGCGATCGCGAAAGCCGCCGAGCTGGGATCGCTCGGCACGACCACTCGCTCAAGCACGAGCTCGTCGGCGTTGACGACGGTGACGTGGCGGCCGTTGCGGTGAATGTTGACGCCGGCACGCAGGAGCATGCGCTCGGTGTGGTCGCGGCTGCGCGCCGGCTCCCCCACGGTCGTTGCGCCGTCGGCGGCGAGCGCGGCCAACAGGATGCAGGACTTGACCTGGGCGCTCGCGACCGGCAGCTCGTAGGAGATCGAGCGCAAGCGGGCACCTTCGATCGTGAACGGAGGGAAGCGATCATCGCGCGCAATCAGCTCGGCGCCCATGAAACGCAGCGGCTCGGCCACCCTGTCCACCGGGCGGCGGCGGATCGACTCGTCCCCGTCGAGCGTGAACGAGCGACCCTCCTGCGAAGCAAGCCAACCGGGCAGCAGACGCAACAGCGTGCCCGCATTGCCAACGTCTATCGGATCGGATGGCACGCGTGCCTCGCGTAGTCCCGTGCCGCGTACCGTGACGACACCGTCGCGTTCGTCCACAAGGGCGCCGAGAGCCCTGACCGCGGCAAGCGTGGAATCGGTGTCGGCCGCGTGCAGATAGTTCTCGATCCTTGTGGGCTCTGAGGCCATCGCTCCCAGCAGCGCGGCCCGGTGGGAGATCGACTTGTCGGCTGGAGCCCTCAGCTCACCGTGCAGCCCACTCGAGGGCTCGAAGCGCACATCCATAGCGTCCCTAACCCTACGAGCTCGCCAAGCGTTCGCGCTCTTCGCGCGCCCGCTCGTTCCAAGCGACCAAAGCGTCGACGTCCTCGGCGTCGAGCGCGTCGCGCACGCCGCTCAATTCCCTGATCGCTTCGTCAAGGGCCTCGGCGAGCATATCCGCGTTTGACATGTATATGTCCGTCCAGATCGCTGTGTTCGCACCCGCCACGCGCGTGGCGTCGCGAAAACTGGGGTTGGCCCCGACCGTCTCGATCCCGGGAAGGAGTCCCTTCGAGAAACCCGAGGAAGCGGATGGCTCTCCGACTGCAGCCGGCGCGGCCCGCAGAGCCTGGGAGACCAGGATGTTGGCAAGCACGTGCGGCAGGTGCGAAACGCTGGCCATCAGGCGATCATGGGCGTCGGCAGCGATAACGACGGGCCGCGCCCCGATTTGCTCGATCAGCGCCGAGATCCGCGCCAGCGCGGGTGCCACATCGGCGACTTCAGTTGTCCCGGTGTCGGCCACAGGAGCCAGATACCAAAGGGCGTCGTCAAACAGTCCCTCGCGCGCGCCCTCCACGCCTGCAGTCTCGGCACCGGCAAGGGGATGACCCGGGATGAAACGCGCGTCGGAGATCTCGCGCGCGACGTGGCGCTTGGTCGATCCAACATCACTCACCACGCAATCGCGACCGACCGCCGCCAGCGCGGCGCGTACGACCTCGACATTGCGTCCCACCGGAGTGGCGACGAACGCATAGTCGGCTTCGCCCACAGCGCTCGCCACGTTGTCGGCCCGCTGGTCTATCGCTCCCAGCTCCATTGCGTGACGCAACGCTTGGGCGTCAGCGTCGTATCCCACGACGTAGGCGCCAAGGCGACGGCGGGTGGCCAGCCCGATCGAGCCACCGATCAGACCGACCCCGAGCACCGCGACCCTAAGAGGCCGACTCTCTTTGCGGCCTCCCTGATCGCTCACGCGGTGCTGAACACCTTTCCGGCGAGCGCCGCGACGCGCTCCACTGTCTCCGCGTACTCGGCGAAGTCCTCGGCCAAGAGCGCCTGCGGGCCGTCGCAAAGAGCCTCGTCGGGGTTGGGATGCACCTCGACGATGATCCCATCCGCCCCGGCGGCGGCCGCCGCCAAAGACATAGGCGCCACCAAGGAACGTCGCCCGGCCGCGTGGCTGGGGTCGACCACGACCGGCAGATGGGAAAGCTCTTTGAGCACCGGCACCGCCTGCAGGTCGAGTGTCGTGCGGTAGGAGTTCTCGAACGTCTTGATCCCTCGCTCGCACAACATGACGTCGCGGTTGCCTTCCTTAAGGACGTACTCGGCCGCCATCAACAGCTCATCGAGCGTCGCCGACAGGCCCCGCTTGAGTAGGACCGGACAGCGCGAGCGCCCGATCTCCGCCAAGAGCGGGAAGTTCTGCATGTTGCGAGCGCCCACCTGGATCACGTCGGCCACCTCGAGCACCGCTTCCAGGTCGCGCGCGTCCATCAGCTCGGTCACGATCGGCAGGCCGGTGCGCTCCTTGGCCTCGGCCAGCAGGCGCAGACCCTCCTGGCCCAGACCTTGGAAAGCGTAGGGAGAGGTGCGGGGCTTGTAGGCGCCTCCGCGCAGCATCGCCGCGCCGGCGTCCTTGACGACATCGGCCGTCTCGAGCAGCTGCTCTCTTGATTCCACCGTGCATGGACCCGCGATCAGGGCGAAATGATCGCCGCCGATCTTGCGCCCTTCGATATCGATCACAGTGCGCTCTCCGTGGCGAATCTGAGCTGAGGCGAGCTTGTAAGGCTTGAGGATCGGCATCACGCGGTCCACCCCGGGCTGTCCTTCAAGACCAAGGCTTTCGACGTTCACATCCTGCTCTACATCGCCGATCGCGCCGATTACGGTCAGGCGGGCGCCCTTGATCGGATGGGCCAGAGCCCGGCGCCCTCGATCTTGTCGATCACCGCGCCGATCTCCTCCTCGGTTGCGGTCTCCTTCATGACGATCATCATTGCTTCATCCTTTCAAAGTGGGGTTGGTCACGTACACGTGGACTGGTCGTGTGAGCTTGGCCTTTGAGAGCGGCGCTTGGTTCACGGGGAACCCGGATGCGGCCTTGGCTGCCTCCGCTCACAGGTGGAGGCCAGGCCGAAGCGCCTAGCTAAATCGCCAGGCGCAGCGAAACGACCAATAAGACACACGAGCACTCGCTGGCGCGAGCGCTGAGGCGGATGTCAAGTCGGTCGTCTGCATGATCGTCTAAAAGGTTTGTAGCAGACACCCTGGGCGCCGTCCAGCCCCGCACGGCGGCAGTCTCAGACTTTTCACAGTACTTCTGCAAGCGCATCGAGGAAAATTGCGTTCTCCTCGGAGGTGCCATAGGTCACACGCAAGGCCCCCGGCTTGCCCAGAGCGCCGCCGCCGCGCACGAGCACGCCGCGCTCGCCGAGCCCGCGCATGACCTCGGCCTCGCGCGCTTCAGCCTGCTCGGCGCCAGCGCCGGGGAGATCGAACCGGCAGAAGTTGGCCTGGGACTCGGCCGGTTCGACCCCGAGCGCGCGTAGTCGCTCATCCACGGAGATGCGCTCGGCGATCGTGCGCGTGACCCGGTCGGTGACGGCGTCTTGATGAGAGAGCGCCTCGACCGCCGCAACTTGGGCTACCGCGTTGCAGAAAAAAGGCTGGCGCACCTGGTCGACCGCACGTGGCACTGCCTCGGATCCACACAAGGCAAAGCCAACGCGCAACCCGCACAGACCGTAGACCTTGGAGAAGGTCCGCAGCAAGACCAGATTGGGGTGTTGCGCCAACAGCTCGACCGAGGCGTCGGGATCCTCGAGCAGGTTGAACTCGCAATAGGCCTCGTCCACGACAACGCACACGTGCCTAGGCACTTGCGCCACGAAATCGGCAATCTCGGCCAGAGGCAAGGCGGTGCTCGTCGGATTGTTGGGGTTGCACACGATCGCCAGACGCGTGGCAACAGTGATCTCGCGCAACATCGAGTTCAGGTCGTGGCGGTGATCGGCATCCAGCGGGACCGTCACCGCCCGCGCGCCGGAGGCGGCGCTGAGGTGCGGATAGACCGAGAACGACGGCCATGCGTACACCAGCTCGGCGCCGGGCTCCAGCAGGGCCTCCCCTAGCGCGAGCAGGATGTCGCACGAACCGTTGCCGATCGCGACCCGCGATGAGGGGACGCCATAACGCTCAGAGAGACGCTCGCGTAGAAGCGAATTGGTGGGATCCGGATAGCGGTTGAGGGTCGGCAGGGCTGTATTGATCGCCTTGATCACCGCCGGCAGGGGCGGCCAGGGAGACTCGTTGGAGGCGAGCTTGACCTTGGGGGCACGTTGGGCGTAGCCGCCGGCCGCCGGATAGGAAGGGATGCGCGCGATGCGCTCTGAGAACTCGATCGCCATGGTCCTCCTATTGTGCCGCCATCAAGTCGGCTCGCAGGCCCGCAGCCTCGCGCAGATATACGTGCTTTGGCTCGTGTCCCTTATCCGCGTAGTAATGGATCAGAACACGAATCACACGGCGTAAGGAGCCGGGCACGGGGATCTCCCGCGCGCACAGCAGAGGCACACGCTCGAAGCCCAGAGCTCGCGCGGCTACGGCCGGAAACTCGGCCGAGAGGTCGTCGGTGACGGTGAAGATGCAGCTCACGACCCGCTCGGGCGCGAGCGAGTTGCGTCGCATGATCTCCTCCATCAGCTCACTTGTGGCGCTCAGGATCTCCTGCGCGTCGTCCCGGGGTACCGAGATCGCGCCCCGCAGGGCGTACAGGCGTTGCGGCATCGCGGCGATTCTTTCAGAGCCGGCTCGCGGAGTCCTCACTCACGACTCGCGTCCAGGCCAACGCCTCTTCGACCGAGTGGCGACGGGTGTCGCGAATTGCTGGCGATCCTCTGGACCGCCGCGCAGGCGCGCGAGCTCGGCCTCGCTGAGCCGTCGGGATGCGCCAGAAGCGAGCTCGCCAAGCTTCAACCGGCCGAACGCGATGCGCTCAAGCGCGAGCACGGGATGGCCCACGGCCTCGCACATGCGCCGCACCTGACGGTTTCGACCCTCGTGGATTGTCACTTCCAGAACTCCCTGCCCGACACGGCGCACCTTTGCGGGGGCAGTCATCCCGTCCTCCAAACGTATCCCCGCTCGCAGCTTGGCAAGCGCGCTCTCGCCAACCGGACCCCCACCCACGCGCACGCGGTATGTCTTGGGCACTTCAAAGCTTGGATGCGTCAAACGTTGCGCGAGCGCGCCGTCGTTGGTGAGCAGGATTAGCCCGCTCGAATCTGCGTCGAGTCGTCCCACCGGATAGAGCCGCCGCGACTCGCCAGTGCGCTCCGCGAGGAGCGAGACCACGGTGGGGCGGCCGTGGGTGTCTTGTGCGGTACTCATCACCCCTAGCGGCTTGTTGACCGCGTAGACAACCGGTTGCTCAGGTCCGGCGACGGGGCGCCCGTCAACGGTCAGAGAGCACCGCTCGTCGACGTCTCGGGCGGGGTCGAGCACAACCTGGCCTGCGAGAGTCACTCGACCTTCGGCGATCATTGTCTCGGCGGCGCGGCGCGAGGCCACGCCCGCATGGGCCAGATACTTGGCTAGGCGCATAGGCTGCAACGATAGGGCTATGGATCTACAGCTTCTAGACAGGACGCTCGCCGCCAACGGCCAACCCGCATTCCGCGCGCGCCAGGTATGGGAATGGGCCGCCAAGGGCGCAGCAGGCTACGAGCAGATGACGAACCTGCCCGGCCCTTTGCGCGAATGGCTCGGTGAGAACGTGCCCTTCTCGAGCTTGGAGTTGCGAGAGCAGCGCACTGCGAGCGACGGCACCGTCAAGGCGCTGTTCGCGACCGCGGACGGACGAGCCTTGGAGGCGGTCTTGATGCGCTATCGCGACAAGCGCAACTCGATCTGCGTCTCCTCACAGTCCGGCTGTCCGTTGACCTGCACATTCTGTGCAACTGGTCAGATGAAATTCGCACGTAACCTGACGGCCTCTGAGATCCTGGAGCAGGCGCTCCATTTCAGGCGTATGACCGCGGTCGATCACTGTGTGTTCATGGGCATGGGCGAGCCGATGCTCAATCTCGAGAATGTGCTTGCGGCCTGTGAGCGACTGCCCGACATCGGCATCACCCATCGCCGCACAGCGATCTCCACGGTGGGATGGATCCCGGGTATCGAAGCGCTCACCGCGCAGGAGATGCCCTTGCGCTTGGCCCTTTCTCTGCATGCCGCCGACGAAGCGTTGCGCAGCGAACTGATGCCCGTCAACGAGCGCTACCCCCTGAGTGATGTGATCGATGCTTGCAGAGCTTTCTATGAGCGCAAGCGCAGACGCATATTCGTCGAGTACGTAATGCTCGCCGGCGTCAATGACCGCTACGAGCAGGCAGTGGCGCTCGCGAAGCTGCTCGGTCAACGCGGATCCGGCGAGCAGCCGCATATGTTCAAGGTCAACCTGATCCCATTCAACCCGACAGACTCGGCCTACGAGGGCTCCAGCCGTCAGTCGATCGCAGCGTTTAAGGCCGCCCTGGAAGCGCACGGCATCCAGGCAACGGTACGCCTCACGCGCGGACGCGACATCGATGCCGCATGCGGACAGTTGGCGGCCCGCGCAGCCTGAGCTACTGAAGCTCGGGCTGAGAGGAGCCGCCGGCGCGCGCCTCTCCGGCACGTAGCAAGCGGTCGCGCAGCTCAGATTCCTCCTCGGGACTGGGGTCCCACTGTCCGATGTCGGGCAACTCATCGAGCGAGCGCAAGCCAAACAGCTTGAGAAATTGAGTCGTCGTGCGGTACATGACCGCACCGAACTGCGAGCGGCCTGACTCTTCCACGAGCCCGCGCTCCAGGAGAGTCGAAGCGGCCGAGTCGGCGCTCACGCCGCGAATGCGGGTTATCTCGGGACGTGAGATCGGCTGTAGATAGGCGACAATCGCGAGTGTCTCAGCCTGGGCGGGGGTCAATACCGAGGCACGCGGACGGCTGAACAAACGCCTGGCGGCATCCTCTGTCTCAGGATCGCTGGCAAAAGTAAAGCCACCCCCCAGCTCACGCAGATGAATACCGCTGTGACCAGGCGCGTAGCGTTCAGCCAGCTCGGCGAGCGCGGCAATCACAGCCAACTCCTCAGCAACAGCCGCGTCGGAGAGCTCCTGTGGGCTAAGCGGGTCGGGCGCGAGGAACAGCAAAGCCTCGACAGTACGCACGAGCGTCGGCTCGGGCTCGGGCAAACCTTCGATATCGAGAACGCTGACCGCGGGAGCTCCAGGGTCCTCGTCGCTCAAGCCAGCGTCGGCGGGCTCGACGGCATCAGTCGGCTCGGCGGCATCGGTGCCGTCGATGTCCCGATCCTTCGCGAGCCCCTCGACCTGCTCTGACTCGACATCCGTGACAGACATGTCGTCTTGATCGGCAGATGATCTGCTGATCCTCAAGCGCCGGTTCATCCCGCCCCGGCTGGTCGATCATCCGGCTTGCCGCGCGCCCATCGGATGTGCGCCTGCCTGTCGCGGCTCGGCGCCGGCCGCATGGACGGCGATCTCGCCGAAGTTCTCGCCCTGCTCCCACCATGCCTCGCCGCGCTTGTAGAGCTCCAAGAGCGCGAAAACGGTGACGGCGACAGTCATACGATCCTCGCCACGAACAGCCTCCTCGAAAGAGAAGTGGCCGCGCCTGAGCAGGTCGCGTAGACGGTCCAGGCGCTCGGCGACGGTGACGCGCTGGATCGAGATGTGACGCAGGTTGATCGTGGGCGGCATCCGCAGCAGACGTCCGATCGCCTGACCGAGCACTGCGGGATTCTGGGAGGAGTCCACCGGAGGCGCGACCGTCTTGCGCAGATGCGTGGGCAGCGGCGCGCTGCGAAAGCGAACGCCTTCCTCGCGCTTGAACAGCTCGAGGAGGTGCGTCGAGGCGGAACGGAAGCGGCGGGCTTGGAGCATTCGTTCGAGCAGCTCCTCGGCTGCCTCGCCGGGCTCGATGTCGAGCAGGTCTTCTCCATCCTCGGCCAGCATCAGGCGCGACTTCAATTCCAGGAGCGCCGCGATCAGGACGATGAACTCGGTGGCCGTCTCCAGGTCAAGCTCGCCGCGTCCCTCGAGATGGTCAAGGTAAGCGAGCACCACGTCGGCCAGCTCCAAGTCGAGCAAGTCCACCTCCTCTCGTAGAACCAGCGCGAGCAAGAGGTCGAAGGGTCCGTTGAATATCTCCAGGTCGAGGTCGAGAGCGGGGAGCGTCACGGGAGCTACCGTACCGGGCGCGGCGGACCCACACCCATGCATTCCCGCACATCGAGGAGCGTGTCCGCGGCGATCGCGTGGGCGCCCGCGGCGCCCCTGGCCAAAACATCCTCCAAGGCCCGCTCGTCGGCTCGCAACTCGACGTAGCGCTCACGCACGGGCGCGAGCATCTCTGTGACCGCTTCGGCTACAGCGATCTTCAGGTCACCGTAGCCCCGCGCCTCTTGCATGTCCGCTTCGACCTGCTCGGGTGTCGTCTCGCGTGCGACGGCGAGGATTTCGATCAGATTGGAGACGCCCGGCTTCTCCGGTGAGCGTTCGATCTCGCGACCGGAGTCGGTGACCGCACTCTTGAACTTCTTGTGGATCGCTGCGGGCTCGTCGAGCACATAAACGGTGCCGAGCTCCGAGCCGCCAGTGGTGGACATCTTGCGGGTAGGGTCCTGCAGGTCCATGATGCGCGCGCCGACCTCGGGGATGCGGTGCTCGGGGACAACCAGCACGTCCTTGCCGGCGCCAAAGCGGGTGTTGAAGCGACGCGCCACGTCCCGCATCAGCTCCAGGTGCTCGCGCTGGTCCTCGCCGACCGGCACCTCGTGGGCACGGTAGGCGAGCACGTCGGCGGCCTGCAGGACCGGGTAGACGAGCAGGCCGGCGGACACCAGCTCGCGCTGAGTTTGGGACTTGTCGCGGAACTGGTGCATGCGCTGCAGACGCCCCAACTCCGTGACCGAGCAGAGCAGCCAGCACAGCTCGCTGTGCTCGGGTACGTCGCCCTGACGAAAGAGGACGCAGCGCTCCGGGTCAAGTCCGGCGGCGAGTAGGAGCGCGGTCAGGTCATACATGGAGCGACGCAGCTCGACCGGGTCATAGGCGACTGTGATCGCGTGTAGATCGACGATGCAGTACAGCCCCTCGCCACGATCCTGGCCGGCGACGAGCTGGCGAATCGCACCGATGTAGTTGCCCAGGTGCTTGGTACCCGTGGGCTGGATGCCGGAGAAGATGCGCACGCTTAGAGAGACTGCCGGATAACCGGATGCTTCGCAGCGCGGACCTCGTCCAACCGCCGCACAGGGGTGGTGTACGGGGCGTTCTGGGCGATCTCAGGATCATCCGCCGCCTCGCGCAAGATCTCGGCGAGAGCCTCGGCGAAAGAGTCGAGCGTCTCCTTGGTCTCAGTCTCGGTCGGCTCCACCATCAGGGCCTCCTCGACGAGCAAGGGGAAGTAGACGGTCGGCGGGTGGTAGCCGTAGTCGAGCAGGCGCTTGGCCAGGTCAAGCGTCTTGATCTGCAGATTGCGCTTCATCAGTCCGCCCGAGAGCACAAACTCGTGGAGGCACAACCCTCGAACCTCCTCATCCCCGGACGGGGATGAGGGATTTGTTTGTGCGTTGGAGTAGGCAAGCGGGAGATGCTCCAGCGCACCCAACTCGCGCAGGCGGGCAAGTAGATAGTTGGCATTCAGGACCGCTGTCTCCGAGGCATCCTTCAAACCAGGGGCACCTAGTGAGCGGATGTAGGCATATGAGCGCACGAAACAGCCGTAGTTGCCTTGGAAGCCGCGCAAACGCCCGATCGATTTGGCGCCGGGCCAGTCTTCCACCAGGTCGAAGGTCGCGCCAGGGCCGTGCGCGCTCCCCCCGTTGGACGCCTCGGAGCGCACAATCCGGGGTACCGGCAAGAACGGCTCGATCCGCTCGGAAACTGCGATCGGACCCGACCCGGGGCCGCCCCCGCCGTGGGGCTGAGTGAAGGACTTGTGGAGGTTGAAATGCACGATGTCAAAGCCCATATCCCCCGGCCTGGACAGGCCCATGACGGCGTTGAGGTTGGCGCCGTCGTAGTAGAGCGTGGCCCCCACCTCGTGCACGACCTTGGCGATCTCTTGGATGTTGGGGTCAAACAGGCCGAGCGTGTTGGGGTTCGTCAGCATCAGGCAGGCCACGTCGGTGTCGGCCTTGGCGCGCAGGTCGTCCAGGTCGACGCCCCCGTCCGGGTTGGTCGCGATCTTGACGACCTGAAAGCCCGCCATCGTGACGGTCGCAGGATTGGTGCCGTGGGCGGTGTCCGGGGTGAGCACCTTGTGGCGAACCTCACCGCGCGCCTCGTGATAGGCACGCGTGAGCAGCACGCCGGCAAGCTCACCGTGAGAGCCGGCCGAGGGCTGCAGGCAGACGTGCGGGAGACCGGACACCTCCGAGAGGGCACGCTCCAGGTTCCACATCAGCTCCAAGGCGCCCTGCGCGCGCTCGGGGTCTTGCAGGGGATGCAGGCGAGCATGGCCGGGGAGCGCCGCTACACGCTCGTGTAGGCGCGGGTTGTGCTTCATCGTGCACGAGCCGAGCGGGTAGAAGCCGGAATCGAGGTCGAAGTTGCGCTTGGAGAGACGCACGTAGTGGCGCACTATCTCCGGCTCTGAGACCTCGGGCAGACGGGGCGGCTCAGAACGATGCAGGTGGGCGGGCAACGAGCTCAGCCACCGGCACGTCGGGGACATCCAGTTCGGGGCATTGGAAAGCGCGGCGTCCGGGCGCGCCACGCTCGAAGATCGTGGTCGCCGCTTCGCGCTGGAGCGCGGTGTAGGTACCGTGCGAAGGGGGCCTCATCCGACTACCGCCATCTCGCGCTCGGCCGCCACAGCGCTGGCCAGAACCCCTGCCAGGCGGTCGATGTCGGCGCGCGACCGCCGCTCGGTGACAGCGACAAGCAGCCCACCACGATCCTCGTCGCGACCGGTGAGCGCGTACAGGTCCGCGCCGGGATCGACGCCCTGGGCGGCGCAGCGACGACGCACCGCGGCCACATCCGCGTCCAGACGCACCGCGAACTCGCGCACAACCGGCTGGGAGTGAAGCGGTGAAACACCGTCAAGCGCGCACAGCGCTTCGCGCGCATAGTGGGTGCGTCTCGGCAGGAGCTCTCCTAGTTCCACGAACCCGCGCCGGCCCAGCCAGGACAGGTAGACGACCCCTGCCAACGCGTTGAGCGCCTGGGAGGTGCAGATATTGGAGGTGGCCTTCTCGCGGCGAATGTGCTGCTCGCGCGCGTCTGCCAGGGTGAGCACGAAACCACGACGGCCATCCACGTCGACGGTCTCCCCCGCGATGCGACCGGGCATACGCCGCAGATAGGCCTCGCGGGCGGCGAAAAACCCGAAGGAGGGGCCACCGAAATCGAGACGGTTACCCAGAGATTGCCCCTCTCCCACGGCTACGTCCACGCCACACTCGCCCGGCGGGGCGAGCACACCGAGCGTGATCGGATCGACCTGGGCGACCGTGACAGGTGAGCCCCCCGGCCTGCTTGGCGACGGCGCACAGGGCTGTGGCGTCCTCGACGGAACCGTAGAAGTTGGGCTGGGCAAAGATCGCGGCGGAGGTGTCATCGTCGATGGCGGCAGCTACCAGGCATCGGGGTCGGTGACACCGTCACGCAGCCCCACCTCGACCACTTCGATGCCGTAACCGTGGGCGTATGTGCGCAAAGTGGCAAGCGTGTGTGGGTGCATACCGGCGGAGACAACAAAGCGCGAGCGACTGTTGTGGAGCTTTGCCAGATAGCCGGCGGAGGCGACCGCGCTGGGCCCCTCATACACCGAGGCGTTGGAGACGGGCAGGCCCGTCAGCTCGCAGATCGCGGTCTGGTACTCGAACATGACCTGCAGCCCGCCCTGGGAGATCTCGGGCTGATAGGGCGTGTAGGGCGTTAGGAACTCGGAGCGCTCCATCAACATGTCCACGATCGAAGGCACGTAATGGTCGTACATCCCGGCCCCTAGGAAGCACAGCTCGTCCTCGGCGCTGGCGTTGCGAGAGGCAAGCGTGCGCAGGTGCTCGTAGACGTCCTGCTCGGTCTGACCGTCTGGGAGATCAAGCGGACGGGCGAGCCGCACTGCCTCGGGGATCTGGCGCTCGAAGATCTCCCGCACGGTGGAGACCCCGATCGTCGCGAGCATAGCGGCCAGGTCGCTGTCGGTGACTGATGTGTAGGTAGTCAACTGGATCTGAGCGTAGCCGCAACCGCGGCTGATTCCGGGACTGTGCTCACAGTGCTTGCGCGTGGAGGACTAGCCGAGGCTCGCGCTGTAGGCGTCGGCGTTCAGGAGGGCCTCGCGCTCGGCTGGGTCTGACATGCGCACCTTTACAAGCCAGCCCTCGCCGTAGGGGTCCTCGTTAATCGCGTGAGGTGCGTCAGCCAAGGCGTCGTTGACCTCAAGGATCTCCCCCGATAGGGGCGCGACGACGTCGGAGACGGCCTTGACCGACTCGACCTCGGCGTAGGGCTCGTCCTTGACCAGGCGGGTGCCGGGTGTGGGCGGTTCGAAGAAGACGACCTCGCCGAGGGCGTCCTGGGCGAACCAGGTGATGCCCAAGACCGCCACATCGGGCTCGGATGGGTCGATGCGGGCCCAGTCGTGCTCAGGGTGGTACAGAAGGTCGTCTGGGTAGCTCACCTCGGCCATCGGCGCGGCTCCTCGTCTCGGCGTTGTGCTTGGGGGCGAAAGATATTCACCTGGCGGGACAACCTTCGTTTCACGCTTTCTTCTCCACGAAAGGTTTCGTGTGAACCTTGGCGTCGCGTAGGCGGCCACGCACGTCGATCTGCAGGGGCGTGCCTATGGCGGTGTGAGCGCTTGGCACGTAGGCCATCCCGATCCCGATGTCCAGACAGGGCGAGAGCGTGCCGCTCGTGACGACTCCGCCACCCACGATCGGGTTGCCCTGCCTCGCGATCCCGGGGCCGTCGAGCGCGAACGCGATCAACCTCTCAGCAGGCTCGCCGGCTGGGCTCCTCGCCGATTCCGCCGGCGAGGAGGTGGAGGCAGTGCCAAAGGCCGAGCGCGCCTCGCGGATCGCCTGGGCGCCGATGAAGCCGGTGTCCTCGCGACAGCACCAGCCGAGGCCTCCTTCGATCGGGTTGCGATCGAGCGAGAGGTCGTTGCCATACAGGTGAAAGCAGGCCTCCAAGCGCAACGTGTCGCGTGCGCCAAGCCCGGCTGGAGCGGCGCCACGGTGGCGGAGCTCGTCCCATAGGGCCGGGGCATCCTCGGGCGCAAGCAAAATCTCGACGCCGTCCTCGCCCGTGTAGCCAGTGCCGCACACCAGGACCTCGGCACCTGAGAGACGACGCGCAGAGGCGGTCATGCGAGCCGGCAAAGGAGTGTCGGATATCGCTTGCACGATCTCGCGCGCCAAGGGGCCTTGGACGGCAAGCATCGCGTAATCCTCAAGGCGGTCGAGGACCTGGGCCTCGAAATCGCCGGCATGCGACCGAAACCAGGCCAAATCACGCTCGTGGTTTGAGGCGTTCGTGATGGTCAGGTAGCGGTTGGGCTCGAGACGGTAGGTGAACAGGTCATCGAGGACCCCGCCCTGCTCATCGCAGAGCACGCTGTATTGCGCGCCTCCAACTGGGATCTTCGACACGTCGTTTGAGAGCAGTCTTTGCAGCAACGCCTCCGCCTGCGGACCGATGGTTTCGATCTCGCCCATGTGCGAGACGTCGAAGATGCCACAGCCCTCGCGCACCGCCATGTGCTCGGCGCGCACGCCCTGCGGATATTGGACGGGCATCTCCCAGCCGGCGAAGTCGACGATCTTGGCGCCGGCGGCGACGTGACGGTCGTACAGAGAGGTGCGCCTTAGCTCGCTAGGTGCGGGGGTCGCCACGGCGGGCAGGTTAGCGAGCGCGCCGGAGCGCCCGCGGCCGGCCTGCCACCGCGGGCGCTCGTGCCTCTGCGTGCCCTATCCGCCCATGATCGGCAACTCGAGCCGGCGCGTGCCCTATCCGCCCGTGATCGGCAAGATGGGCGTGCAGAGCGGGTGCTGTGGATGGGCCGGGTCGAGCGCGCTCAGCACATCGGCGTCGGCGATGTGGTCGTAGGGCATCGACAGGTGCTCGCCCTGGTCGAGGATGCACTGGTGCTGGCAGGGTGATGTTGGTCACACCCGATCCAGACAGGAAAGCGGAGGTGTAAGGGGTGACGACCTCGTCATTGGCGGACTCGATCACCGTGTAGCTGACGCCCGGAACGGTATCGCCGCCGGCATTGAGCGTGCTCATGAAGGTGGAGCCCGTGAGCTGCTGTTCGCAGGCGGGGCACGCCGCGCCCACGAGTTCAGTCACGCCGAAGAATTCGGCGAGCGTGCCGAGACCGTCGAGTGTGGTGCCGTGGTTGGACGGCGCGAGGCCTACGAGCGTATGAACCTTGGCCGCGCCGCCAAGGAACTTCAGGTAGTAGCGCGGCATCATCCCGCCCTGGGAGTGTCCGACCAGGTCGACCTGCGAGGCGCCGGTGGCGTCCAGCACGCGATCGACGAACGCCGACAGTTCTTCGGCCGAGCGTTCGACCGGGCCGGTGGCGTAGATGCCGAGCGAGCCGGAGTCATCGTACGAGCCGTAGTTGAGCGCGAACACGCAGTAGCCGTTGTTGGAGAGCAGCGGCGAGAGCGCCTGCCAGCTGTCGGACATGTCAGCGAACGTGCCGTGTACAAGAACCACGGGTCGCGGATGCGCCGCGCTCGGTTTGCACGACCAATCGTTGGCGCCCGGTGGGCTGGCGGTGGGGCTGACGTGCGCGTAGCCGAGCACGCCGTTGTAGATGACGGGGAGCTGTGCCTGCGCGGAGCTCGATGCGACGGCCAGCGCGAGCGAGGCGAGCATGGCAAGCAACATGATGCGACGGTGCATGTCTGGCTCCTTTGGGTGGTTGGATCTCACGGCTTTACCCGCCGAGCGCGCGGGCTATTCCAACCACCGGAAAAGGGTGTGTGCAGGCTGCGCATGCACAGCCTGTCCGGACGGTGCATGCACCGTCCGGCGACCTGGCACATGTGCCAGGTCGTTCCTAGGGGCACATGTGCCCCTAGGCCACGTCGCGCATGCGCGACGTGGAACTACAACATCAACGCAAGAACGGCGGGACGTCGATGTCGTCGTCGGAGATCTCCAAGGCCGAGCGCTGACGGTCGTCGATGCGTGGGCCACGATCCGGGCGTCCCGACTCGCGGCGCTTGCGGTCACCGCGCACGGCGCGTCCGGGACGGTGGTCGAAGCCGGTGCCGATCACGGTTACACGCACCTCGTCGGCCATGGCCTCGTCGATCACGGCGCCAAAGATGATGTTGGCATTGGGGTCGGCCGCATTCTGGATGATCTCGGCGGCGTCGTTGACCTCGAACAGTCCCAGGTCTTTGCCGCCGGTGATGTTCAAGAGGATGCCGGTGGCACCATCGACCGACTCTTCCAGGAGCGGTGAGGAGATGGCAGCTCGGGCGGCGTCGGCGCAACGTGCCTCACCGCTGGCGGTGCCGATCCCCATCAGGGCCGACCCGGCGTCGTGCATGATCGTGCGCACGTCGGCGAAGTCCAGGTTGATCAGACCCGGGATCGTGATCAAGTCGGTGATGCCTTGCACGCCCTGGCGCAACACGTTGTCGGCCTCCCTGAAAGCGTCGAGCATCGAAGTGCGCCGCTCCACGACCGCCAATAGCTTCTCGTTAGGGATCACGATCAGGGTGTCCACGACCTCGCGCAAGCGCTCGATGCCCTCGACGGCTTGGCGGCCACGCTGGGAGCCCTCGAACTCGAACGGCCTGGTGACCACGCCAACGGTGAGCGCGCCGATCTCGTTCTTGGCGATCTCCGCGATCACGGGCGCGGCGCCAGTGCCGGTACCACCACCCTCACCCGCGGTGACGAACACCATGTCCGCGCCCTTCAGCGCCTCCTTGATTTCATCGCGCGACTCGGCCGCCGAGGCGAAGCCCACCTCGGGGTTGGCGCCCGCACCGAGGCCGTGCGTGGACTCGTGGCCGATGTTCAACTTGATGTCGGCGTCGCACATCGCGAGCGCCTGGGCATCGGTGTTGGCGGCGATGAACTCGACGCCCCTGAGCCCTGCATCGACCATACGCGAGACCGCATTGGTCCCGCCTCCGCCGACTCCCACGACCTTGATGACCGCCAGGTAGCTGCCGCCGCTCTCCATGATGTCCGAGCCCTCGAGTAGTTGTTTAAGGTTTGTCCCGCACTGCGGACCAAACCGTCAGAATACGCAAGTTATGCAGGGAACTTCGCCCTGTCAACGACAACCCTCACTCTCGCAACATTCGTTGCAGAACCGCCAACCCTCAACCCACCGTCGAGAATGGGGCCTCGGACGGCATAACCCTCAAGCGAAGGTTCAGCCCGCAGGGGCGGCTTCGCCTCCGGTCGCGGAAGCGGTTTCAGAAGGGGCAGAGGCGGTTTCGCTTTGGCCGGCCCCCCCGGCTTCGCTCGTGCCCGAGCCGGCTGATTCTCCGGTCGCGGAAGCTTCGCTTTCGCCGCTGCCCCCGGTGTCAGACGAGCCCGAGGAGCCCGAGGATGCTTCTTCGGATTCTTGGGAACCGGTCGCGATCGATGTGGATGTGGCCGCTTCCCCGCCAGCGGCTTCCGACAATCTGGTCGCCAGCGCGGCAGCGGTCGGATCGGCGCTCGCCGCCGACGACGCGCCGGTGGTGGTAGCGGTGGATGCCGCGGAAGAAGCTGAGGAGGACGAGGAAACCGAAGATGAGGTCGAAGGGGCCGTGAACCCGGCGGCGGGGCGTTCGGGCAAACGCACATCGACATAGAGCGCACCGGCCGCGTTAGGCGATGCAAGCACACGAGCGAGCGACATCCACTTGGCGTGCGGGCGGGTTGAGTCCCCGAAGTAGACGAGCAACCCGTCGCCCATCGCCACCGTGAGCCCTTCGGGGCCGTTGTATACGCGCGTCACGTGCTTGGCGAGCATCGGCGGAGCGACCCCGAGCACGGTCACGGCTTCCAGCGCGAAGTCTTCGCGCAAACGAGCGCCCGCCGCGGGCTCAACCGCAGAGGACACGAGCGGCAGCGCGCTGGACAGCCAAGCCGGCCCGAGCACCGTCCCGTCGGCCGCCACAGCGGTGCGCTGCCCGGCGCTCTGCAGGGCCGCCACCGGCGGGCGCTCGGTAACGGAGATGCTGACCGTGTGGGGAAGCTCGGTCTTTACATGTACGGCCCCCACGATCGCGAACGAGGCCACGGCCGAGCGCAGGGCGGCCGCGTTGAAGTCCATCGTGGACATGCGCTTGGCCGCGTCATCCAGGGCATTCCTGATCTCGATCGCCTCGGTGCCGTGTACACCGGTTATGTGAACGTGGCGGACCGCCACAAAGGACGAATCGCGCAACCACAGCCACCCTCCGGCAAGCAGCGGCAAAACGACGAGGAGAGCCAAGCTTGCACGCAAGGCAATGCGGTTACCCCTGAACAGCTCGAGCGCTCTGCGCGAGCGGATCGCGACCCCACGCGTATTACCGCCGCGGCGGTAGGTCCCGCGACGCGAGAGCGGCAAGGACAGTTCCATGCGAGCTTGTTCGACCCCATCGGACAAACCCCTTGTCCGATCCGGGGTCTGCCTGTTTGAACCGTCCCGCGAGGAGGGTACACTGGGGCAGTCCGGGCTCCACCGATGAGGATGAAACGATGAGCGCGATCAAAGTCGCCGAGCGTTTGGGGCTGGTTGCCGTGCTGGTGATCGGCCTACTGGCCGTGGGCTTCGGCGTCGGTCTGGGCAGCCTCGAATCGCATCTCTCAAGCGCTTCGGATTCCCGCGGGATGTTGCCTGCAACAAAGCTCACCGCACTTCCCCACCATACGATCGCCGACGGCACCTTGGCCATCCGCGTGCGGCTCTCCGGACGGCCTGCCCAATTCTCACCACGCCCCACGTTCGAGCCGGCGGTGGCGGGCACATGGGCGATCCGCGGAGACTCCGAGATCTTCACCCCTGCCTCGACGCTGGATCCGTGTGCAACCTACACGCTTGCGATTCCGGCGGCTAGCACCGCCGTCTCGCACTCCCCGCTCGGCGCCTCCCGCAAGGTGAGTGTCAGCGTGGCGTGCCCCTCGGTGCGAGGCCTGCAGCAGATCCTCGCGCGACTCGACTACCTCCCCTACGAGTCGCACTCCCCCGAGCGGGCCCGCGCCTTGGAGGACGCGGCAGCGGAAACACCGGACTCAAGCGAAGCGGCCTATGCCGCACACGAGTCCCGAGCCCGTCTGGCCAGACGAGTGGCCGCTATTGATGCTTTCGATCCAACCTCGGAGACGCCTCGCTCGCGTATCGGCGACGCCCCGCCACTCGAATACGGCCAGATAGACGAGACCACCAAGGGCGCCCTGATGGTGTTTCAGGGCAACCACGAACTGGAACCGACGGGCGAACCCGACAAGGCCACCTGGACCGCCCTGCTCAAGGCCGCCGAGAAGGACGAACGGGATCCCTCCACCTACACGTTCGTGACGGTGAGCGAGTCGATCCCCGAGACACTCGAGGTCCACAAGGGCAGCCATGTAGTTCTCACTACTCCCGCCAACACGGGCGTCGCGGGCGCCGAAACGGCCCAAGGCATCTTCCCGATCTTCTCGCGCTTTACCTCGACCACGATGACCGGCACCAACCCCGATGGCTCCAAATACAGCGACCCGGGCGTTCCCTGGGTCAACTACTTCAACGGCGGCGACGCCGTCCACGGCTTCCCGCGCGGCTCCTACGGCACTCCCCAATCCAACGGCTGCGTGGAGCTGCCGATCAGCACCGCCGAGACCGTCTACGGCATGCTCAAGATCGGCGACATCGTCGAGGTCAGCTAGCTGCTCTCGTGTGTGGGACATGCTCGATATAGACTCGTTGGGCATGCCAACCAAGCGAATCGAGCGCCAGATCGACGATGCGCTCCTAGCCACAGCAACGACGGCGGGGTTCCTTTACATACGCCGGCGGGTTCGGCGCATGCTCTCCCGTCTCGCGCTCGCCGCGACGGTGACAAGCGGTTTGAGCGCGCTCGGGGCAGCCGGCGTCGTATTGGCATGGCATCGCAAGCGCACACAGCGTCCTTAACTCAGCCTGCCACGCTAGTCGGGCGCTTTCGCCGCTGCTTACGCCGCGACCCAGCTCTTGGCCTCGTCGAGGAGGTCGAGTTTGTAGACGCCGACTTCGCCGGGGGTCATCCAGGAGAACATCCGATAGGCCTTCCCTACCCATTCCACGTCGGTCACGATTGCCGAGCGCTTCCATGCCGAGTGGTGTCCGATGCCCAGTCCGAGCCCTGTCTTGACGTCGTCAAACCAGGCCGCGGGCTCCAGCCCGTCGAAGCTCGTGAGCATGAAGAGCATGCGAATCTCTCCTGATTCTGCGGCTTTGCGCAAGACCGGCTCCAGAACTTGGCGGTAGTCGTCGCGGGTGAGCTTGCCGCTGGCCTTGAAGCCGATCGTCCCTGCCGGCATGTCCTCGATTTGCTCGATCATGGGTATTCCTTTCTCAGTCCACTTCGACGGGTGACCTGAGCAACGTCAAGCACGCCCGGACCGGAGTGCGGGGTCACTGGAGACTACGTAGTTAACCCTATTCCGATCTGCGGTCCTCCAGGGAGGACACCCCGACGGTCGTCCACTTATGCTGGTTCGGTGGAGGCTATGAAACCTGGGGCAAGATCGTGAGGCGCTGGGTTTTTCAGGCGGGCTTGCTGGGCCTCTCCCTATTGGCGTTGGCTGCCTGTGGCTCAGGTGGGGCGGCGAGTGTGGCCAGCAGCCTGAGTCAGACCGCCTCCAGCCGTACCGAGGGAGCAACGGCGAGCACCAGCGGTAATGCGCCAACCGCCACTCAGGCCAAGACCCAGGCCCAACCGTCCCGGACGCAGACAGCAACCGCGTCGGCGCAAACAAAGTCGGCGGCGACGTCAACCGATGCCGCGACTCCGACCACCACGGACACCACACCGACGCCGACAGTTACTCAGACCAAGACTGTCACCGCACCGTCGAAAACGACGACTGTGACCACGCCCACACAGACGAACACCGTCATCAAAACACAGACCGTCACCACCCCGACCGCGACGACCGCGACATCGACCAGCCACGCCCCGGCGGCAGCAGCGGCAGCCGGTGCCGCGGCGGCAGCAAACAAAGAGCCATCCTCAGAATCGAAAGGTCTTCCAGGGTGGGCTTGGGCATTGATCGGTGCTGCCGTCGCCGGTGGCGCACTCTGGATTCTTACCCTGCTTCGCCGGGATCGAAAGGACAGCTCGCCAAGCAACGGGCCGAGAGGTTCCGGGAGCACCGGGCGCCTAAGCCGACGCCGCCAACGCCCGGCCTCTAGCATGAGCGCTCATGTGTCGCTGGCTCGCGTATTCGGGATCTCCGCTTCTGCTCAAGGAAGCGCTGTATGGGCCGGCCAATTCGCTGATTGAGCAGAGTCTGCACTCGCGTCTCGGCGCCGAGACAACTAACGGCGACGGCTTCGGTATCGGCTGGTATGGCGCGTTTCCGACTCCAGGTGTCTTTCACAGCACCGAGCCGGCCTGGAACGACAAAAACCTGCACGAGCTCTCCGAGCACATCAGCTCGTCGAACTTCTTCGCTCATATCCGCGCCGCGATCGGCAGCTCCGTCCAGCAGACAAACTGCCACCCGTTCCGCCACGACCGCTGGCTATTCATGCATAACGGCTATATCAGCGAGTTCGCCACGATCAAGCGCGACCTCGTACTCGCCGTCGATCCGTCGCTGTATCCGCAGATCGCGGGACAGACCGACTCCGAGATACTTTTCTTTCTAGCCCTCAGCTTCGGCCTGCAGGACGATCCCCCCACCGCGATCGAGCGCGCCGTCGGGCTGGTGGAGGAGGTGGCAAGCTCGAAACGGGATCGCCAATCCGTTCCAAGGCACGATCGCCACAACCAGCGGTGAGGCCATCTGGGCATTCCGGTATTCAAGCGAGGGAAAATCCCGTTCGCTCTTCTACACGACCGACGTGCCGACGCTGCGCAAGCTCTATCCCCAACGAGAGCTGTACGAGGAGGTCTCCGAGGACTCACACATGGTCGTCTCAGAGCCGCTTGGCGACATGCCGGGCGTATGGAATGAAGTGCCCGAGGCGACCTGCCGGATCGTCGGTCAAGGCCACGACGAGCAGCGGCCATTCCGCCCGAGGACGCCATAGGCCGGAGGATTCACCATTTCAGCTCGATCTCGAGCTCACGCTCGTCGGTCTCCACCTCGAGCTCTACCTTGAGCTGAAGCTGGTCGGGGACGTGAACGGTGAAATGCATTCCGCCGCGGTCAAACTCTAGGTCGTTGTGACGAGCGAGCATGTCGGCGAGCAGCCGTAGACGCTCCGCAACCTCCTCCCTGCTGACGGTCTCCTTCTGCTTGACCTCAAAGACGTCCACCAGACTCTCCCTTCGTTGTGGCTGGGTTCTCTGCATCATCACAAGCGGTACTCGCCGGCGTTGGCCCAGCGTGTGTCAGCTAGCTTCGTCCTGCGCAAGCCAGGCCTTTGCCTCAGCCAGATCGCGAACTCGGAAGCCTTGGGCCTTTCCGGGAAGCAGGAAGGAGAGGGCACGCAGCGCGGGGCGTATCCAATCCTCGTCGCTGACCACTGCTACGCGCTCGTATGAGGTCGCGTGGCGCACGCGAAAGCCCGCGTCAGCGCTCATGGCGTCGCCCTCTACCTCGCGAGCCGCAGTACCGATCAGGTAGAGCAGCCGTACGTTGCGACCCGCGGCGATCTCTTGGCGCAACAGGGGTTCGACGACCTCCTCCCAATCGTCGTCCTCGACCTCTCCGACCGCCTCAAAGCCGATCGTTCCGGCTGGCATGTCCGTGATCCTTCGCAACATGGACTCGTCCCTTCTTTTGGCTGCCATTGCGCAGCGGTGTCGAAGTCGACTCTCACCATAAACCTTCTATGCCACCAAATCCAGTCGCGCAATTCGAATCGTGCACTCACCGAGAACTAGCGGACAGTTGAACGCAAAGCCCGATTCGGTGGACGGTATCTGAGAACATGACCAACATGCCCAGAACGTCGGTGACTTCTCAAGGAGACTGGGCCTCGGCCGGACGGAGCTCTGTGCGGCGGCGCATCGCCGCGATCCTCGCGCTCATCGCGCCCGTCGCGATGGCCGTGGTGGCCGCTGTCGCGCTGGCGAGTGACATTCCCATTGCCCTGCTCGCAGTCGGACTCGTCCTGTTGACGAACGCTGCCATCTGGTTCGCCTTGACCGAGCGCGGCGCGCTACGTGCGGTCGGTGCGGTGGTTGCGGTCCTCGCTGGAGCCGGCCTGATCGTGGTGCTCGCGACCCACTGGCAGGGACTGCTCGTGTTGGCCGCGCTGCTCATACTGCTCGCGTTGTTTGGGTTGGCCGCGCGCTACGCATTGGGACGGACCGGAGAGGCAGCGCCTGAAAGGATGACCGTCATACCGGTAGGTGCCACCGGCTCTGGAGCGCTAATCATCAACCTGAAGTCTGGCGGCGGAAAGGCGGAGCGCTTCGATCTCGCCGGGGAGGCTCGGCAGCGAGGCATCGAGCCGATCGTCCTACAGCCGGGCGACGACCTGCTCGAGCTCGCGGAGAACGCCATCGCACGGGGCGCAGAGGTCATCGGAATGGCTGGAGGCGACGGCTCGCAAGCGCTCGTGGCAACGGTCGCCGCAAGACGGGATATTGCCCATGTCTGCATTCCAGCGGGAACACGAAACCACTTCGCGCTTGACCTCGGCCTGGATCGAGACGACGTCGTGGGTGCGCTGGACGCCTTCACCGACGGCGTCGAGCGGCGCATCGACCTCGCACGCGTGAACGACCGGGTATTCGTCAACAACGCGTCGCTCGGCGTCTACGCGAAGGTCGTTCAGTCCGAGGCCTATCGCGACGCCAAGCTAGGGACATGGACAGACATGCTGCCGGACCTGCTCGGCCCAGATGCCGAGGAGATCGACCTCGAGTTCACCGCCCCGGACGGGACCGCCTACAAAGATGCGCCACTGGTCCTGGTGTCGAATAATCAGTATGAGCTCACACACCTCTCGGGCGCCGGCACACGCGAGCGGATCGACACGGGCCTGCTCGGCATCGTGGCCGCCAGAGTGCGGGGCACCGACGTTTCAAAGCTCGTCGCGCTCGAGCTGGTTGGCCAAGCTGGGCGCTACCCCGGACTACTGTCCTGGTCCTCACCAGAGTTCGAGGTTCACTCCGGTGGCCCGGTCGAGATCGGCCTCGACGGCGAGGCGCTGGTGCTGGACCCGCCGTTGCATTTCGCATCGCTGCCCGGGGCGCTGCGCGTACGGCTACCCCGTGGCGCAGGCCTGTCGCCGGCGGCGCGTGCGGTGGCACTCACCTCGGAGAACCTGGGAACGCTGGTCCGGGTAGCCACGGGCCGGTGAATCGCGCAAAGCGCGCGACTCTCAGGCTCGATGACGGTCTGGTGGCTCAGACCCGGGTTGTCGCGTAGGCATTCGCCCGACGAAGAAAAGCGCGAGGGCCGCGATCAGGATCAGGACCGTGAGGCCGGCGCGTAGACCGTCGAGGCGAGCTTGGGCGTTGGCGTCGAGCGCCGCCTGCGTCACCTCGTTGCTCGCGCCCGCTTGCTTGGTGGCTGCCTCGAGCTGCTTGTCGGACGTGAACGGGATGCCAGCGGACAACTCGGTGTTCACCTTCTCCTTGACGCTCTGCGGGACCGCGTTGTTCGTCTCGATGTGTGTCAGAAACGATGCCGTCAGCACAGCGATCGAGGATCGATCCAGCGAGTGCCGTGCCCAGCGAGGCGCCGAGGTTGGTCACCGTGTTCTGCACGCCCGCCCACCTCCGAGCTCTGCTCGTCGGGCACTGCCGAAACCGTCACAGCGCCGAGCTGCGATGCGAGCGCGCCGATGCCGAGCCCGACGAGCAGCAGTGGCACGGTCACGATCTCGGCCCCTGCATCGACGTCGATCGCAGCCAGCAGCACCAGCAACCCGAGCAGCATTCAAGAGGATCCCGACGCGTACAACCAGCCGCGGCGAGATGTCCGGGAACAGCCGCGGCACTCCCAGCGCCGCCGCCAGCAGGGTCAGGGACATGGGCATGATCCGAACCCCGGTGTCGATCGCCGACAGTCCCAGTGCCACCGACAGGTAGAGCGGGATCAGGAAGAAAACCCCCATCATCAGGAGGTATTGAAAGAAGAACATGATCAGTCCGCCGCGGAGCTGCTCGTTGCGCAACAGCGCTGGATCGACGAGCGGCTCCTTGCTCGCGCGCAACCAGCGGCCCTCCCAGTGCAGAAACGACCACACCAGCAAGAGCCCGGCCACCATCAGCCACGGCACGGGCGACATCCCGAACCACTGGGGTGCACCCGACTTCGATACCACCCAGCCCCAGGAGCCTGACTTCAGCACGCCGAAGACGAACACGCCGAGACCGGCGGCGCAAAGAAACGCGCCGATCAGGTCGATCTTCGGTCGGCGGTCGGGAGGAGCATCCTCGGCGCGGCGTGCCAGCACCAAGATGACCGCCACGAGCATGACCTCACCGGCAAAGACCCAGCGCCAGGATGCATAGGTCGTCGCCAGCCCACCGACGAGCGGGCCGACAGCGATCGCGATCGCCCCGGCGGCAGCCACCAGGCCGTAGGCGGCGGGACGACGCTCAGCTGGGAAGTTACCGGCAACGAGCGCGACGATCGACGGCAGGATCAGCGCGGCGCCAACACCCTCTAGGAAGGACCAACCGAACAGGAGTACCGGCAGGCTCTGGGAGAGAGCAGTCGTGAACGAACCGCAGCCGTAGATGACGCAGCCGATCATGAACGCGCGCTTGCGGCCGATCAGCGCGCCGACCTTTGCCCCGGGGATCATCAGCATCGCCATCACGAGCGTGTAGGCCGTGATGGCACCCTGAATCCCGGTGACCGTGGTGCCGACGTCCTCCGCAACTGTCGCGATCGAGACGTTCATCACCGAGCTGTCGAGCGCCATCAGGAACTGACCGGCGGCCAGCGTCAGCAGGATTACCTGGGCCCCGGCGACGGCGGTCTTCGTCGAAGTTGAACTGCTCACGCCGCCTAGCCTTGCAGCTATCAGGCGCGCGCGGCATCCACACACGAGGAAACTCGCCCAAGGCTTCGTCGCCAAGCCTCAGATATACCGCCAACGGGATTCGAACCCGTGTTACCGCCGTGAGAGGGCGGCGTCCTAGTCCCCTAGACGATGGCGGCTTGTCTAGTCGCCGTCGAGGCTAGCAAAGCGAGCCGTCGAACACGAGGGCGGCCACGGCCACGGCTGCCGCCGGCGTCACCGGGCTACGGCGATCGCGGACTCGCCGAGGCTCGGTGCGATATCGTCGCGGCTCGCACGCGGATGTGGCGGAATTGGTAGACGCGCGGCGTTCAGGTCGCCGTGTCCGTAAGGACGTGGAGGTTCGAGTCCTCTCATCCGCATTCTCAACACGACGTTGGACCGGGGCCGGCTCTCGGGGCCCTAGTCCAACAGCGGTCCCAGTCAAGCACCGGCACCGTCATCCCTCCACCTCAACGCTCCCCGTCCTCGTCGGCCTGGATGTCCCTACCTAAAGGGATGCCGGCTTCGCATGCCGGACATAGCTATATGCTGGCCTACCAATAATGCCCGATAGATGGAAGTGAGCCAATGATCAGGCAAGTAGTCGACCGGCGCGAAATGCACAGATACGTCGAGGCCCTACGCGAGCAGCTTGGCGCCCCCGAGCTACAGGATGCCGCCGCGCGCGCAGCGAACACGTTCGACGGCCAGGGTGATCCGGTGGCCCAGCTGCGCGCGGCGCTACCGCCGGTCGCGCCCGGACTGGCCTCCTCCGGCGGTAGGAAGACCGCTCAAGTCCCGTTCATGTCACGCGATCCGATCCAGAGCCTGATGCAGAGCACCCTGGAGGGCAAGCTACGCGAGCGTGGCGTACCCGGAGAGGCGCCCGAGCACCGCGGCCCGCTGGGCTGGTTGATCCACCTGATCGAGTCGATCCTGCACCCGGTGCGCTTCGGCCCGGACGACCCCAACTGGGTGATCGACGTGGCGGGATCGGTACTCGATCGCCTGGCGCTCGGCAATCACCCGTTCAACCCGACACCAGCCGAGTACGAGATCGCCGAGAACGCCCGTGTAGTGATCGTTGGCGACTGGGGCACAGGGCTTCCGCGGGCGCGCAAGGTGGCAGAGCACATGGCCGAAGAAGTCTCGGGAGCGCTCGCGGAGGGCCGTGAGGCACACGTGATTCACCTTGGCGACGTCTACTACTCGGGTTTGGAGCGAGAGGTGAACCATCACGTGCTGGCGCCAGGGATGTGGCCGGTGACCTCGGCCCAGGCCGGCGAAGGTGTCACCTCATGGTCGCTGAACGGCAACCACGACATGTACGGCGGCGGCTACGGCTATTTCAAGACCTTGCTCGGCGACGAGCGCTTCGCCAAGCAAACAGCCGACGGCAAGCCCACCAGCTACTTCCGCTTGCGCTCGCCCTCCTGGGACATCGTGGGACTCGACACCGCCTGGGACCCGGACGTGCTGTCGCTCGGCATGGTCGGCGTGCTCGAGGATCCCCAGGCCGCCTATGTCGAGCGCGTGGCCGGCGAATCGGAGCGCAAGCTGATGCTGCTCAGCCACCATCAACTCGTATCGGTGTACGACACCGAGGACCTCGGCCCTGCGTTGCCCGCGAAGCTCGCGCCCGTGTTGAAAGACGGGCGCGTCACCGCCTGGCTGTGGGGCCACGAGCACCGTTTGATGGGCTTCCAAGCGGCCGGCGGCGTGAAGATTCCGCGCTGCATCGGGCACGGCGGCGTGCCCGTGCTCATGACCCATACGCCCGAGGAATCCATCCCTGCGCCGGGCTTATGGCAGGAAACTGCGTTCTCCAAGTACCACGGCGACCACTGGGGACGCATGGGCTTCGCCGTCCTCGACTTCGCCGGGCCCCAGATCGAAGTGCGCTACCGTGACGAACAGGGAACGACCTCGCGCACCGAGACGTTCCCCCAGAGCCAATGACTAAGGTGTCGCCGCTTGCGCGCCAGGCTCTCCGACCGCGGGATCGTCGGGCGACGTGAGCCACTCTTGGCTTTGGCCAAGGCCAACGACGCTCTCCAACCCTTCCGGAACGCTCGTTTGTGGCTCCTTGAAGGAGAGAAACCAGGAGTCAATGTGACTTCATGAGCATGCCCCTAAAGCACAGTAGTTGGAGGTCGTCAACGCAAGTGGCAGGCGCTCGAAACGGGGACGGTCGACCTCGATACGCACACACAACTGACCGTCCAGGTCATATTGACTTGAGACCGTGCGCGAGCCGATCACGAAGTCGAGGTTGGCCTGGTGCTTGGGCATGCCCCAGATGCCCTTGCCGCCCTTTACCGAGACTTCGCTTGAGACAGGCAGGTCGATGACGTATTGACC
The DNA here is from genome assembly GCA_963788715.1 of uncultured Solirubrobacterales bacterium. Taxonomy (GTDB): domain Bacteria; phylum Actinomycetota; class Thermoleophilia; order Solirubrobacterales; family Solirubrobacteraceae; genus Palsa-744. The sequence goes on along the minus strand of CAWBID010000023.1, from coordinate 87,448 downwards.
TGTACCGAACAATCGCTGCGCCAAAGGAAGCGCTGGCACCAAGGCCGGTCCCGCCGATGGACCGTGGGTACAGGCGATCGCGATGGAGAACTCGATGTAGCGGCCGATGTTGGTGGAGCGATAGTCGACCACCGTGATCAGCAAGAGAGCTCGGCCGCCCCAGAGCTGCAGCGGATGGACCTCCTCCCCCGCCAGCAAGTCGACCGCCGCGCGAGCATCGATCGTGAAGGCCGCGATCAAGGCCGGGCTTTCGTGCGAAGCCACGGGCAAGGCGAAGGGGATGGCGTCTACCAGAGCGTGACGCCCCGTCTCACGGCGGATCCGCCCCGGAACCCTCACGTACGTGCCTCGCCTGCATCCTCCAACTCGGCGAGGATCGTGGGAAATATGTCACGAGCCGCATGCTTGCCCATGAACACGTCGAGATGGCCGTAATCGTCGAACACATGCAGCGCGGTGCGATCAGGGGCATGACTCGCGAACCAGGCGTGCGAGGCTCGTTGGCTCTCTGCCGTGAAGCACTTGTTGAGCGCGCCCGCCAGGAACACGACGCGAGCGTCGGTGAGCGGCGCCTGGGCTGTGAAGTCGCGCGGCAACTCGCGAATGATGTTCGACCGTAAGCAGACGACCGGCCCGCACACACTTCAAGATCTGCGAGAAGAAGGTGAGCGGCACCGCCGCAAACTCGCCCTTGAGCCATTCGTGGGTGGCTTCGTTGAGGTTCTCGTGTCGCCACAAGCGTCGGCTTGCCTGCGCCGTAGGTGTAGCTCGACCACTTGCACACGCTGTTGTCGCACTCGTGATGGTCGAGCTTGATCCAAGCGTCCACCAACTTGGGCACGATCCAAGGCGCGCCGACCCGTCCCCACTGCGGGATCCAGGTAGCCGAGGACCCTGGCGGTAGCCGGGATCATGCTGCGCAGCTTCAAGCCTGCAAGGCGGGGCACGATCGGATGGACCGAGACGGCGTTGGAGACGATCGTCTTTACCTGCGGAACGAGCCCGGCGAGCGCACTCATCATGAAGCTGGTCGAACCCTGACAGTGGATCACCGCCTTGATCGAGGCGGTTCCGGTCTGCGAGCACACCGTCTCGCACCGCGCGAGGATGGTCATAGACAGCTGCCTGATCGAGCGTCCAATGATTGTGGGGAATGTCGATCGAGGCGCGCCAGTTCTCGAACCACACGTCCCAGCCGTCCTCGACGAGCACGTCCACGAGGTTGCGCCCGCTGGGCGCCCGGAAGATTTTGGCGCGCACCCCGGCGCCGTGCACGAGCAGGACAGGCCCCTTGGTCGGCTCGCGCTCGCCGCGAACGTTGATTACGTTGCATTGCAGGCCGTCGCCCGCTGTGAACTCCACGACGCGCTCGAAGCGCTCGCTCACCCGTTGCCCTCCGGACCGTACACGCTCCATAGCTCGCCGGCGAACAGCGCACCGAAGCGTCCGATCGCGTCGACCCGGTGCGCCGGGTCGGTACGGAACGTGGTCAGCTGGCGCGCGAAGTCGAGCGGATGGATGTGCAGGATGCCGCTCGCCAGGACCGTGGCGCCCGCGTCCTGCTCGGGCGCCACATGCCCTTCGAGCACGCGAGTGAACAGCGTGGTGGTCTCCGACCAGCACATCAAGGCCATGCTCGTGGAGCACTTCCTTGAAGCCGGTCATCGTCCGCGGGTAGCCCATCCCCGTCGGCGAACTGGAGGCGGTAGAGCATCCGCTTGCATCCAGGGCTCTCCTCGACGAACAGGTTGAACACTCCCTCCTCGACAGGCAGCCTCCCGCCGAAGATGCTCGGATTCGATCCAGCCCTCGGCGCTCGCAGTGTGCTGCGCATCAGCGATGAAACGATCGATGTCCTCGGTCTCGATCGTGAGGTGAAACATGAAGGCTGTGTCGGCATCCTTGCCGGAGCGATAGCCGCGATCGAAGTCGGACTCACCGTAGGCTCACATAACCCTTCATCTCCTCAGTGAAGGCAAGCGAGGTCATCTAGGTGGGCTCGTCTCGACCGTCCAGGATCGCGTCCGCGAAGCGGTCGGCAAGGGCGGCAATCGTCAGGGAAGGATTGGCTCCGACCGGCCCCGGCATAACCGAGCCGTCGGCGATGTGCAAGCCCAGGCTGTCCAAACACGCGACCGTACGAGTCGACGACGCCCTCGTGTGCTGAGTTACCCATGCGACAGCCGCCAAGCGAATGGACGGTGATCAGACGATCCTCGTACCACATCGGATCGTCGCGAAGCTCGCCCCCGATCTCCTCAGCCATTTCACGGGAGAATGAGTGCACTCGATCGAAGAAGTCGTGCGAAGGCCCCTCCTGGGACAATTCAAGCTCCAGGCGTTTGCCGCCCAAAGTCATCTTGCCGCTCGGCACGTCTCGACCCATTCCCAACAGCGGCAGCACCGTCGAGGACAGCTCGCAGTCGCCGAACAGGCTCGAGCATGACCGCACCGATCTCGCTGTGGCGGTGGTGCGGATCGTGAAACAGCGAGCGCACGAACCGAGGGATCTCCTCGATCGAGCGTCTCGGGTGCTTCCAAAGCCTCCAGCGTCCAGCTGGCCACCTGCGGATAGCCAGCGTCCTCCAGGTAGAAGCCCCGCTTCTGCTCGGGTGGCACTCCGCCGCCGCTGTCGAGCGCATCCGGCATGCGAATCGCGCTCGTGATCACCGGCCCGCGCGCGGCATCGATGACGAGTGGCTCCTTTTTGCCGTCGGGCCCACGCTGGGAGCAGTGAAACGCGAACGTGAGTAGGTCGCCGTTGCCAGAGAAGCCGAGGCCGAGCTGGCTCTTTGCGAGCCCAGGCAAGGCGTGGCCGTTGCGCAGCATCAACCGGGTCGTACCGAGCGTGCCGGCCGAGAGGATCAGATGCTTGCAGCTGATCGTGTGCAAAGGCAGCTCGGAGGTCTCGGCTCGACCGCCCTTCGTCGTGCGGCTCACGGCGAACGTAGTGAACCGAGATAGCCGCCGCCGTCGGCCGGCTCGAAGCTGCGCACCTCACAGCGCGTGCGCAGGTCGGCATGCGCTCTCCAGGCGTCTGTCAGGTAGTTGTAGTCGAGCGTGTTCTTGGCCCCGTAGTTGCAGCCGATGTCACACTCCCCGCATAGCTGACAGGTTGTGCGTGTGCGTTCGTGCAAGTTGCCCTGTTCGCGGATCGGTTCGCCCGGCACCGCCGGCGAGCCGTCGTTGGCGAAGGTGACGGCCAGCGGCGCGAGTAACCATTCGGCTTCTGAGCCGCGCTGTTTGAGACGTTCGGCCGCATCGCGGTAGGCGAGCACCTTCGACGTTTTGTCATAAGGTTCTTGTGCGATCGGGAACTCCTGTACTCCGATGCGTAATTCGACCCGCTCGTAGTGAGGATCGAGCTCAGCACGGGTCACCGGCCAGTCCTCATAGCCGCCGTGGGCCAGGTCTTCTTTGACGAACCAGTGCTCGTCCTTACGTATGAAAACGTTGGCGTAGATCAAAGACCCGCCGCCGAGACCGCTGGCGCAGACCGCGTCGATCCCGTCAAAGGACCACACGTCGAACATGCCGTGCAAGCCCTCGCTCGGCTTCCAGAAGTTTCGCTTGACCTCCAGCGGACTGCGGGGAAAGCTCTGCGGCGGATAGTCCTTGCCGCGCTCAAGTACGCACACTTTCCAATCCGCCTGCGACAAACGTGCGGCGGTCACCGATCCGCCGAAGCCCGAGCCGACGACGATCGCGTCGAAATGCTCGGGAGCGCCACTGGGCGACGAGGCCATCTCGGAATAGTACTGTCCAATGGGATTCTGTGTAGGGACCTGGGCCCGCCTACGGCTGCAAGGAAAAACTCAAGCGGCGAAGATCGCCGCGCGGCTGGCTAGGCTTCACGACCGTGAAGAGGAAGAACCTCATAGCTCTGACATGTGCGCTGGCGACGATCGCGTGCCCCTGCGTGGCCATGGCGAGTAACCCTGAGCAGGCCGGCGGCGCGAGCCCTCAGACGGCGTCCCCTACCACGACGACCACAGAGACCACGCCCACAGGCCAGACAACGCCGGGCCAGACGACGACCCCGCCCACTCCCGCACCCACCACACCCGCAACCACACCGCCAGCCCCCACGCCACCGAAGCCGACTGTGCACACCCGCATCACTGCCCTGCCGCACTCGACGATCGCCGACGGGACCGCTCCTTTGCGGGTCAGACTCTCGGGAGTACCCGCGCCGGGCTCACCGGTGCCGATGCTGACACCGGCCGTGGCCGGGAAGTGGAGCGTCGCCGGCGATTACGTGTCCTTCCAACCGAAGTCCACGCTTGAGCCCTGCTCTAGCTACACCCTGACGGTGTGGGCCGGGACGACTGCCACCGGCGATCTGCCCCTGGGTGGTCGGCGCCGTCAATATAGGCTGAATGTGGTCTGCCCAGGGCTACAGGCTCTACAGCAAGCCTTGGCTCGCCTGAACTACCTGCCCTACGCGATCGACGCCCCTCACGGACGTAACAGCGGCGACAAAGCCGAGTCGCGGGCTTTGGCGGCTCGCTACGCCTTCAACCCGCCGCCGGCCACGCTCTCGCCGGACGTGACCCACGCTCCGGGCCTGCGCTACGGATCTCTGGACCCGACCACGCGTGGCGCGCTGATGGTCTTCCAGGAGGGTCACGACATGTCCCCGAGCGGGTCGCCCGAACGCTCCACATGGGCTTCGTTGCTGGCCGCTGAGACGCTCGGGCACGGAGACCCGCAGCCATACACGTTCGTAACCGTGAGCGAGTCGATCCCCGAGACGCTCGAGGTCCACAGAGGCAGTCGGGTCGTCATAACTACTCCTGCCAACACGGGCGTCTCGGGAGCCACAACCGAACAGGGCACCTTCCCGATCTACGCCCGCTACACCTCGACCACGATGACCGGCACCAACCCGGACGGCAGCAAATACAGCGATCCGGGCGTGCCTTGGGTCAACTACTTCAACGGCGGTGACGCGGTCCACGGCTTCCCGCGCGGCTCCTACGGCACGCCGCAGTCCAATGGTTGCGTCGAGTTGCCGATCGGAACGGCGGGCCAGGTCTACCCGCTGCTCGCGATCGGCGATCTCGTGGTCGTCAGCTAACGGTTAACGCTGCCGCCGCGACCGCGCTGGACCAGCACGATCGACATCCCCATCCCGACCAGGAGCACACCGGCGAGGATTACCCAACGCAGGTCAAGACCGGTGAAAGGCAGGGTCGTGGCTTTCGCGGCCGTGGTGGTTGTCGGTTCGGTGCTCGAGGTGGGCGTAGCCGTGGTTTCTGTGCTCGGAGTGCTTGACGTGGTCGTCGGGGCGGCTTCGCCTTTGGGCGTAGGCGTCGTTTTCGGAGCGGGCGAAGTCTGGCTGTAGCCGCTCGTCGGTTCGGCAGCAAGAGCTGTCGTGGCTCCGCCCACCATCAGGACGAGCGCAAGCGGGAGTGCGACCAGCCCGCGGCGCATCCTCCGGCCTCGGCGCGAGCGTCCGCTGCCGGTCGCCGCTGCCTTTGCCGTGCTTGGCCCATCGCAGGCCGTGAAGTCGTTTCGCATAGTTGCTATCTCCCGCGTCCGGTGGTTCGCTTGGGCTCCCCTTCGAAGAGCCCCTCATTTCCTTTGAGAGCTTTGCCAATCGCTTGGCGTTGCCGCGATCGCGTCAGTCTACTCGAGAACCCCTTTTTGCTCGGTGGCAGATTCTCCTGCATGGTGTTCCGCAAATCCTGTGGTCGCAAACACCAAAATGGCCCTTGCCTGACGGATGCGCTCAACCGTTCCGGAGGATCGAACCTGGCGGCGGCCGGCCTTCTATCTGGGCTTCCCCACAATCGCGCCGGCAGCGCTCGTAGATCGTGCGCATACCCAGCAACTGAGGCACCGTCACGAAACGGTAGCCACGCGCGCGCAGCGCCGCGATGATGTGCGGATACGCCCTCAAGGTCTGCGTGCGCGGCCCGCCGCCGTCGTGGGAGATCACGATCGATCCAGGCTGGACTTGGGTGAGTACGCGTTGTTGGATCGCCGCCACCCCCGGGAGCGCATAGTCGGAGGGATCGACGTCCCAGGTGATCGTGGCCAGGCCGAGGCTACGCGCGGTGCGGAGCACCGAGGCGTCGTAAGAACCATAGGGCGGGCGGAACACACACGGCGCGTAGCCGCTCATGGCCACGATCGCGTTCTTGGTGCGCAGCAGTTGGCTTTCGACCCCACCCGCGGTTACAAGGTTGGGATGCGTCCAAGTGTGGTCTCCGAGCGCATCGCCATTGCGCAACTCTTCGCGCAAAGTGCTCGAAGAGCCACCGAGTTGCTCGCCGATCATGAAGAAGGTGGCGACGGCGCCGTTGGCGCGCAGCATCTGTACGAAGCTGCGCGTATAGATCGAAGGCCCGTCGTCGAACGTGAGCGCCACCTCGAGCCGGCGTGGACCGTTGGTGCGGGCTGCGAGCGGGCCCGAAGCCACACAACCGACCGGTCGGTAATGCAAGGGCGCCGGCTTGGGCGGACTACCGCCTGAGGGCAACGCGAGCGCAACGAGGGCGCCCAGGCCCGCCAGTAGCTTCAAGCGCCCACCTTGATACGACCTTGCAGGGTACCCTGTTGTAGATGGGCGCGCAGGACCTTCTTGTCAAACTTGCCGACACTTGTCTTGGGTACCTCTGAGACGAAGGCGAACTCGTCGGGCAGCCACCACTTGGCCACGCGGCCCCGTAGGTGCTCCAAAAGCTGCTCGGCGGAAAGCGCGGCGCCCTCGCGCACGACCACACAGCACAGGGGTCGCTCAGCCCAGCGCTCGTCGGGCTTGGCAATCACCGCCGCCTCGATCACGTCGGGATGGGCCATCACCTCGTTCTCAAGCTCGACCGAGGAGATCCACTCGCCGCCAGACTTGATCACGTCCTTGGAGCGATCGGTGATCTGGATGAAGGCCTGATCGTCGATCGAGGCGATGTCCCCGGTACGCAACCAGCCATCGTGGAAACGCTCGGCGCCCGCCTCGTCCTCAAAGTAGGAGGCAGCGATCCACGGCCCGCGCACCTCGAGCTCCCCGGTGGACTCACCGTCCCAGGCGACCTCCTCGCCGTCGTCGCCGACCAGTCTCGCCTGCACCCAAGGCAAGGGCTTGCCTTGCTTGGCGCGCATGTCCCAATAAGGCTCGCCATGACCGTCCGACTCCTCAGGGCGCGAGTAGGAGGCGACCGGGCTCGTCTCGGTCATACCCCACGCTTGGAACACGTTGACCGAGTGACGCTCCTCGAAGTCGCGCATCAGCTGACGCGGAACAGCCGAGCCGCCACAAGCAGCATTCTGGAGAGAAGAGATATCAACGTCGTGCGTATCGGCGTAACGCAGCAAATCCGCAAATATCGTCGGCACACAGCCCATGATCGTCGGTCGCTCAGCCTCGATCAGCTTGGCCAAAGGCTCGGCTTGGAGAAAGCGGTCTGGCATCACCAGGTCCGCACCGGCCAAAGCGGCGGCATGGGGAATGCCCCAAGCGTTGACGTGGAACATCGGCACCACCAGGAGCGCGCGATCGCGCTGGGAGAGGCCCAGCGCGTCCTTCATCAAGGAGGCGGTCGAGTGCAAGGAGATCGAGCGGTGCGAGTACAGCACGCCCTTCGGGTTGCCGGTCGTGCCGCTCGTATAGCAAAGCGCCGCAGCCTGGCGCTCGTCGATGGTGGGGTACTCGTAAGCACCGGGGCCGGCTTCCTCGAGCAGCTCCTCATAGCGCAGAGCGTTTGGCAAGGAGCCGCTGTCCCCATCTCCCATGACAACGTAGTGACGTACGCCCGTGAACGTGGGAGCCAACTCCTGAAGGATCGGCACGAGCGAGTCGTCGACGAAGATGACGCCGTCCTCGGCGTGGTTGACGATGTAGGTCAACTGCTCGGCGAATAGGCGGACGTTGAGCGTGTGCAGAACAGCGCCTATGCAGGGCACGGCCATGTAGAGCTCGAGGTGGCGCTGGTTGTTCCAGGCGAAGGTGCCCACCCGATCTCCCTGTTTGACGCCCAAACGGTCGAGCACCCGCGCGAGGCGGTCGACGCGCTCGGCGACCTCGCCGTAGCCGGCGCGCACCACGCCCGTATCGGTGAGCGTGACGACCTCGGCGCCCGGGTGAACTGAGCGCATCCGGTGCAGGGGATGCTGAAGCGTGAGCGGAAAATCGTCTTGCATCAACCCTTCGAGCATCTCACTCCCTCCTTGTCGTCTGTACCCGCGGCATTAGGTCTTCATAGACGGTGGTGGTGCGCTGGGCGACGTCCGACCAGTCAAACGACAGCACGTGCTCGGAGGCCTCGGTGACGAGGCGGTCGCGCAATTCGTCGTCCACCAACAGCCTTTCGATCATCACCCCAAGGTGCTCGGCGTCGCCACCGTTGAAGCGCAACCCGACCCGCTCACCGGCGGGCACCACCTCGCGCAGACCGCCCGTGTCGGCCACGATGCAAGGACAGCCAGAAGCCATCGCCTCCAAAGCGACCAGACCGAACGGCTCGTACAAGGAAGGCACCACACAGAGGTCAGCGATGCGGTACAGCGAGTGCAAAGCATCGTCTCCGATCCAACCCAAGAAGACGCCTTGCTCGCTAAGGCCCAAGCGCTCGGCCTGGGCCTTCAGCTCAGCCTCGTGCGTGCCCGATCCGGCCACGAGAAAACGTACGCCCGGGACCTTCTCGATCACCTCGGGTAGGGCGTCGAACGCCAACTGAAAGCCCTTCTCATAGACCAAGCGCCCGACCAGCAGGACGAGCTTCTCATCGGGCCCCGCGAACTGCAGGCGCAGAGAGTTCAGGTCATCGACCGGGCGCAGGTCGGCCGGGTCGATGCCGTTGGGGATCACAGTGATGCGCCGCTCGTCGATGTCATAGATGTCGGCTGCGTGACCGCGCATGTAGTGCGAGCAGGTGATCACAGAGTCCGCCCGATTTGCCATCCAGCGCTCGATCGCATGGATGTCGGACTGCGGCGGTTTGTCCACCCAACCCTGGTGGCGACCGTGCTCGGTCGCATGGATCGTGGTGACGTAGGGGATCTCCAGGAGATCCGACAAGGTCGCCGAGGCGTGGGCGACGAGCCAGTCATGGCCGTGTACTAGCTCGTAGACGTGCTCCTCGGCGAGTGCAAGGCCAGCGGCGAGCATGTCTTGGTTCATCTGCTCGACCCACCCCAGGAAACGGTCAAGGTCCTGTGGAAATCGCGGCTCGCACACGCGATGGACGTTCACGCCGTTCTGGAGTTCACTGGAGGGGGACTCCTCGCGCCCGCGGGTGAGCACGTCTACGACGGTGCCCTGGACGACGAGCTCCTCGGCGAGCTTTCGCACGTGGCGAGCGAGGCCCCCCTCGATCACAGGGGGATACTCCCAAGTGAGGATCAGGACGCGGCTGGGCACCGCCTAGACCCTACCTCGCCGTCGAGCCCGCCGCCTCCGACGGCCGGCGATCGGAGGGCAGGCGCGCGCGCATCACCTCTACCGCCTCGGGATTTGAGTCGATCAGCACGAAGCGACGGCCCAGCTTGGCGGCGACCGCGCCCAAGGTGCCCGAGCCCGCGAAGAAGTCAAGACACCAATCGTCGGGGCGTGTGGAGGCGTTGACCATGCGCCTCACGATCCCCTCGGGCTTCTGGGTCGGATAGCCGGTCTTCTCCGCGCCGGAGGTCGGCACGATCGTGTGCCACCACACGTCGGTGGGCAGCTTGCCGCGCGCCGCCTTCTCAGGACCGACCAAGCCGGGCGACATGTAGGGCTCGCGGTCCACCTCGCTTGCATCGAAGTAGTAGGCGCCAGGGTCGCGCACATAGACGAGGATCGTGTCGTGCTTGGCGGGCCAGCGCCGGCGCGAGCGTCCCCCGTAGTCATAGGCCCAGATCAGCTCGTTGAGAAAGCACTCGCGCCCAAAAATCTCGTCCAGCAAGAGCTTGCAGTAGTGGGCCTCGCGGTAGTCGATATGGAAGTAGAGCGTGCCTTCGCTTGCGAGCAGTCGCCGCGCCTGCTCCAAGCGGGGCGCTAGGAAAGCCAGATAATCCTCGAAAGCATCGCTGTATGAGCTTTCGCCAAGCAGCCGGGTGGCGTAGCGGCGTCCTTGAAATCCAATCCTGTCGCCACCCTCGTCGGCGACGGTGCGCACCAGCTTGCGCGTCTGCTCGTAGCCCGTATTGAAGGGGGGGTCGATATAGATCAGCTGGAACGAGCCATCAGCGAAGCGCGGCAGAACGTCCAGGCAATCGCCGAGCAGGATCTCGTCGGTAGAAGGACGTTGTGGTTCGTTCACGCTCAGGCGAAGGCTAGGGCCGAGAGCCGACAAGAAGCTCCACCCACTGGACGGGACGGCGACACAGAGAGCGCCAGCGAGCCAAGGGCACCCTTACGAGCGCGGGTCCTCCGGCCGGACCGGCGGGCGTGAGAAAGACCCCTGCCAGCACCGCCGCACCGCCGTCTCCGGGAGCCAGGCTCGCTCCGGGGCGAGCGATCGTGAGCGTGTGCGCCCCGGCCGCCAGCTTCGCGGTCAGTAGTGACAAGGTGTTGGCGACCAGAGTGTTGCCCCCGAGCTGCCCTCCCAACGAACCAAGCGGGCGCCCATCGACGGCGACCTGTAGGGGGCGCATTACATCGCCTTGCAGCCAAACCTGCCATAGGCCCCCTCGCGGCAATCTGAAAGCAAGCCGCAAGACGCCAGGCCGGGTCATGAGAATACGCTCGCCCGCCCTCGTCCAGCCGGCGGGGCGATGCAAGTGAGAGCGCGGTATAGGCACCGTGACGAGCTGTGGCGCGAGCGCTGCCACCAGGCGCACTCTGTTTCCGCGGCGTCTGACCGCGGGCGCTTGCAACGCCCCTTCGAGTGCCCGCACGCAGTGCGTACGCGCGAGAGCCGCCCGGGTTATGGCGCGCGCGGCGCCCGACCTGCGCAAGAAGCCGGGCGGAGCGGTCAGGACTGGAGCGGGCGCGGGCGCCATGGCGATGTGCTCGAGCGCCGGGCTTGCCCGTGGCCGGCGACCCCACACCTGGTAATAGGTGCCTTGCCACAGCAGACGATAGGCAGCCGGTGGGCGCACCGCCGTGGGATCGCGACGCGTCACGATCAAGGGGTAGGCGAGAAGCCTGACCGGGGATATGCGGTTCAGTTGCACGGGTCGACCATGCCCACCGGAGGCAGCCGCGAGCGAGGGCGGCGGATAGACGAAGTTGGGTCCCCCCACGTCCATGTCGCGCAACAGGTAGAGCGAGTATTCGTCGAAATCAGTGAACAGGGTTGGGCCGCGCCCGGCAAAGCGAGAGTCGATCGAAGCCAGCTCGTCAAAGCGTGCCGTGGGGGCCAGATTGGAGGCGTTGTATTGGAGCGCGTCGGACGCGACCACGCCACCCAGCAGCGCGAGCGCAAGCACCGGGGCGAGCACGCGCAAGCCGACTGCTCCAGCCGCAAATAGAGCGGCGATCCCCGCCCAGGCCATCAGCACGACCACCGGAGAGGTGAGCATGAGAGCCTTCGCGTCGGCCCAGGTGGTCGCGGACGCTCGTACCAGCAGCCACACAATCAGCATCGGAACGGACCAAAGAGCCAACTCGTAGCGACCGGTACGAACAACATTCCCCAACCCCACCAGCGCCAACAACAAGACGAGCGTCACGAGCACCGAGGTAAGCGTCAGTCCAAGGCCGGTGGGCAGGATCTTGTAACTGCCGCCCAGCCACACCCCCAAAAGCTGGGTGGGGTGAAGCGGCGAGTGTAGGTTGCCCGGGTTGGAGGTCGAGGCGATCCCTTGCGCGACTGTGACCGAGCCCGATGCGTCAGTCCAGGTCGGCCAAGCGCCGAGAAGCAACACGAGCGCACCGCCCACCAACGAGGCGCCCAGGCGTTGTATCGAAGAGTCACCCCTCCCTCGGGCCCTGCCAAGCTCGAGGATGGCCACCGCGATCAAGGCCACCGCCGAGGCGAGCGCCCAAGCACCGAAAGCAACCCCCAACGCTCCCACCCCGGCGGCTACGACCAGCGCGAAGGGGATCGCGCCTCGTGCCCCGCTCCACAACCAGCGCCGGTGTTCGACCACCAAGGCGCCCATACTCAAAATCAAGGCCAGCGCCACGATCTCCTTGATCGAGCCGATCAGCTCATATGCGTACACGAGCGCCGGCAAAGTCACCGTCAGAGCCGCCACAGTCGTCCATGCCTGCGCCCTTCCGGTGGCGACGCCCAAGCCGGCACGCCGCAAAAGCACCCATGCGGGCCCCGTAGCCGTGGCCAGCATGAAAGCTGTGAACGGCTGGAACGTCCAGATCAAGGGCAGACCCGTCAGGAAAGAGGAGCCGCCCAACAGAGTGTCGGCGCCCGAGGGGTAGCTCTCGTCGTAGTAGTTGTGGATTGTGGCGCCATAAGAGTTGGCCAGGTCCAGATGCGAGAAGTCCTGGCCGTGGCGGATCAGGAAATCGGCGCCCACCATGTGCACCGCCGAGTCAGCCAGGGCCAGGTAGGAGGAAAAGCTCGGCCTACCCGCAAGTAGAACCGGCGCCAGGGCTAGCACATAGGCGATGGGGCCAACGCCGATCTGCCACAGCGACGAACGCCAGGCCCGCACGAGTGTCCGCGCCCTATCCCATCCCACGATCACGCCGGCCACGGCCACTGCCACAAGCACATACGGCGTTGCCGGCGCGAGCGGCGCCACGTATGTCGTCAACTGGGAGACCGCGATCAGCGTCGCCGCCCCCGTTGTGAGCAGCAGCATCGCGGGCACCACGCCCCCACTTGCCCGGTCAAGCAACAGACCCGCGCCCCCACATAGCAGGGCAAGCACGAGCGGGTAGAACAGCACAGTCAGCAGGAACATCGGCGGCGGCCGATCCTATAGCCGGGCTCAGGGTGGCCCTGCCACACCTGCCTACTTTCTAAATCCAGTCGCTACGCCGAAATGCCCAGTAGAGCCCTGATGAGAGGACCACGATCAAAATCGTGGAGAACCAGAATCCCCAGTGGGCGGCAAAACCCGGGTAGGGCACGTTCTGACCGTAGAAGCCCGTGATCGCGGTGGGGACGGCGATAATCGCCGCCCAACTCGTCACCTTCTTCATGACGAGGTTCATGCGGTTGCCCTGGATCGTCAGGTTGGTCTCAAGGATCGTGGTCACCAAATCGCGCAAGGACTCCGTCCATTCAGTGGCGCGCAACACGTGGTCATAGACGTCCTGGTAATAGGGAACCATCGCCTGATCGAGCACGTGAAGGTCGCGCCGCATCAGTGCATTGACGACCTCGCGCATCGGCAACACAAGCCGTCGCAGCAGGACAAGGCTCTTGCGCAGCTCGAAGGAGCGGCGCTGGACCTCGGTGTTATGCGGAGCATCGTCGAAGAGCAGGTCCTCGAGCGCCTCGATCTCTGAGTCCAAGGACTGCACCGCTTCGAAATGACCATCCACGATGTCATCGAGCAAACCCCACAACAGAAACGAAACTCCGTGCTCGATCAAGTCCTTTGAGTCATCCCAGCGTGCGAGGACCGGCTCGATCTCGGCGCCCTCGTCCTTGCGCACCGTAACGAGCGCTTTCTTAGTGACGAACACCGCCACTTCGCTCGCGCGCAACTCGCCGGACACGGTGTCCAGCCTCACGCTGTAAGCGCTTATGAACAGATGAGAGTCATAGCGATCGAGCTTCGGTCGTTGATGCTCGTTGACGGCATCCTCGACGGCGAGCGGATGCAGTTTGAGCTCCTCAGCGATCGTCTCGAGGTCTTCCTGGGTCGGCGAGCAGTAGTCAAGCCACACACATGCGCCCTCGTCCTTGAGGTGCTCGGAGACGTCCTCGACGGGGAAGCCCTCGAGTGCCAGCTTTCCTTCGCGATAGAGCCTGGTGTGGGCCATTCGCGCACGATAGGCCTTGGGCCGGATCGTGCTGTCTGGGAAAGCCGAGCGCCCCCGCCAGGATTCGAACCTGGGACCCTCGGATTAGAAGTCCGATGCTCTATCCAGCTGAGCTACGGGGGCAGTGTCTCTGTCTACGTTACGCCACGAGCAGGACTCGCACACGCGCGCGAGGCCCGTTGGCTTCGGCACCCTGGCCTCCCGAAGGCCTAGAGTCGAGTCGACCCTGGCCCGCGTGCGAGCAGGCAGCCTTATGCGCCTTGTCTGAGAGCAGGCTGGACCTCCCATTCGACCCGCCGATGCCAAGTCCTTAAGCAATCTTCAGGTGAAGTATGCAAAAGTTGGGGATATGAGCCCAGTGGAGCCCGAGTCGGATCTGACCCGCAAGCAGCGCCGCGAACAGGCGCGAGATGAACGCAAGGCGATCGAGGAAGCGAGCGCGGCCCAGTCGGCGCAGCGCAAGCGCTTGATCCAGCTGGGCGGCGTCGCCGCCGTGGTAGTCGTGATCATCGTGATCATCCTGGTCGCGACCGGTAGCGGCAAAAAAGCCGCGCCCACCCCAAGCAGCCCGGCGGCCAAGACCGCCCAGACCGAAGTTGTGTCGCTGCTGCAGGGCATCCCCCAGCACACGATCACCCTGGGCAACCCCAACGCTCCGATCACGCTGCAGTACTTCGGCGACCTGGAGTGCCCGTTCTGCAAGCAGTTCACCATTAGCGCCCTGCCCACCGTGATCAAGAAGTATGTGCGCACGGGCAAGGTCAAGATCGAGTACCACTCGATGCAGACCGCCACACGCGAACGCGAAACCTTCCAGACCCAGCAGGTCGCGGCGCTGGCCGCCGGTAAGCAGAACCTGATGTGGGACTACTTGGAGCTCTTCTACCACGAGCAGGGAGAAGAGGACAGCGGCTACGTCACCGAAAGCTACCTTCAGGGCTTGGCTTCCCAGATTCCGGGCTTGAACCCGTCCGAATGGAGCTCGGCGCGCAACGATCCGACCTATCCCAACCAGGTCATCGCCGACGCTCAGGCCGCTAACCAGAACGGCTTCACGGGCACCCCGTCGTTCATGATCGGCAAGACCGGCGAGACTTTGAAAAAGCTGGAAGTGTCCGGCTTCACGGACGCCAGTCAGTTCGAAACGGCGATCGAAAAGCTCCTGAAAGAATGAGCCGGCGCACGGTCCGCATCGCGATGATCGTGCTAGCCGTCATAGGTCTGGGAATAGCCAGCTACCTCACTTACGTGCACTACGCCGGGATCAAGCCTGCCTGTACTGCCGGCGAAAGCTGCACCAAGGTGCAAACCTCGATCTATTCCAAGCTCGGCGGCGTGCCCGTGGCCCTGATGGGCCTGATCGGCTATATCGTGATCCTCGCTTCGCTGTTGGTCCGCGAAACCGAGACAAGCCGCTTCGCCACACTCGTGTTCACGCTCGCCGGCTTCGGCTTTTCGGCCTACCTGACCTATCGCGAGCTGTTCTCGATTCACGCAGTCTGCGAGTGGTGTGCCACCAGCGCGGGAATCATGACGATCTTGATGTTGATGTCGATATGGCGCTTCCTGCGCGGCGACGGTTCGCTTGAAACTTCGCGGATCGAGACGGGAGAAGGACCCAGAACCGCACAAGTGAGCGCCAACTAGAAAATCCGTCCATTGGAATAACACGTGGTGCGGCCCGATGGGGACGCGGCCGAAGACGCCATGTGAGTTACGCCCAGCCCACGGGTAAAGAGATCGCCGAGATGTACCCCGCGTTCGAGACATCCCCTGAGCGGCCTCACGAGGACTCCTCATCAGATCCCTGCGGAGCGCCCCCGGCGAAGAGCACGCCTCTCACGGCAGCTGAGCGGGAGCAGATCTTGCGTCTGTTCGAAAGCGCGGGCGACCTGCTTGCCACGATCACACCCGACGGGCGCCTCTCTTTGCTGAACCCGGCGTGGGAGGAGCTCTTGGGATGGACCCGCGAGGAGCTGCTCACCCGCTCGATGCGAGAGCTGGTGCATCCTGATGACCTCGAACAGACTGCAGCCGTGCTGCTAGCCGGACGAGACCACACGGCGCAGCTTGCCAGCTTCACCAACCGCTGTCGCCATCGCGATGGCTCTTGGCGCTGGCTGCTGTGGAGCGCGCGCAGCGATGGCGCAGTGTGGTACGCGGCAGCCAAGGACGTGACCGACCGCATGTGGTTGGAGCGTCAAGCCCTGCACGACCCGTTGACCAAGCTGCCGAACCGCCTGCTCTTGATGGACCGCGCCCATCAGGCACTGACACGACTACACCGTAGTGGCGGATTGGTGGCGATCCTGTTCGTGGACCTCGATCACTTCAAGGCGATCAACGACAACTTGGGGCACGCGCTCGGAGACCACTTGCTGATCTCGGTCGCAGCGCGCCTGGAGCAGATGATGCGCGACAGCGACACCGTGGCCCGTCTTGGTGGCGACGAGTTCGTGGTGCTCGCGGAGGACCTGCAGAGCGACGCCGAGGCGCTCGCCGTAGCCGAGCGTGTGTTGCACGCTCTGCAGGAGCCTTTCGTGGTCGGCTCAGCCGAGGTCTCGATGCCGGCCAGCGTCGGCGTTTCGGTCTCTCACGACCCCGAGGCCGACCCGGAGGCATTGCTGCGCGAGGCCGACGTTGCGATGTATCGCGCCAAGCGCTCGGGCAGCTATCGCCTGGAACTGTTCGACGAGAGCTTGCGCCGTGAGATGACGTCCCATCTGGAAATCGAGCGGCGCCTACGCGACGCGCTGCCACGCCAAGAGCTCTCGCTCTCCTACCAACCCATGTTCCCGCTCGACGGCGGACGGGCCGTCGCCTGTGAGGCGCTCGTGCGCTGGAGCCCCGCCGAGGGGGATCCCGTGGCTCCGGCGCTCTTCCTGGCGCGCGCGCAGGAGAGCGATCTGATCGTGCAGATCGGAGACTGGGTGCTCGATGCGGCATGTGCCCAAGTGGCGGCATGGCGTGGTGCTGGCAAGGACGTGTCTGTGTCGATCAACGTGTCCGCCCGCGGGCTTGATCGAGCTCGACCTTGCCGATCACGTCGAGCGAGCACTTGAACCGCCACGGGCTGCCTCCGCAAAGCTTGTGGTTCGAGGTCCGCGAGAGCGCAATCCTGCGCGACCCCGAACGCGCAAAGGCGACGCTTGCAGGAGATCAGGAGCCTTGGCGTGCGCGTCGCGCTAGACGACTTCGGCTCGGGCGAGTCGCGCCTGACGCTACCTCTAGCCTGCCGCTAGACATGCTCAAGCTCGATCGCACACTGATCGACGGCCTACCAGATGACAGGCACAAGCGCGCGATCGTGGAGGCTGCGATAGCGCTCGCACGCACGGCAGGGTTGCAGACGGTCGCGGTAGGAGTCGAGAATGAGAACCAGTTGCACTTGGTGCGCGAACTAGGGTGCTCCTTGGCCCAAGGCTTTCTATTGCACGCCCCCGAGTCGCCTGAGCGCGTGACGTTGCGAGCCCCGCGCGCTGTAGGCTCGCAGACACGATGGGATCCCCGCGCGCGCCTGCGACAGCATCCCTGAGCGGCGTCGAAGCCCTCAAGCAAGCGGCTGCCCAAGCCGCGGCCGAGCTGGTGCTCGACGGGCAAAAGGTGGGTCTGGGCACCGGCACGACCGTCGCCCACCTACTCCCGGCGCTTGCCGCGCGCCGCCTGGACATCCGCTGCGTAGCTACCTCGCCGGCCACCGAGCAGGCGGCGCGCGCACTCGGCCTGGAGATGGCCGAGCTGGACGAGCTGTCACCGCTGGACATCGCGATCGACGGAGCTGACCAGATCGACCCCGAAGGCTGGCTAGTGAAGGGCGGCGGCGGCGCCCACACGCGCGAGAAGATCGTGGCCACCGCTGCTAACCGCTTCGTGGCGATCGCCTCCGCCGAGAAGGCCGTGCCCAAGCTGGGGCCGCCCATACCGCTCGAGCTGCCTGCGCTTCGGCGCCCACACCACCCTGGCCGCACTGGGCCAGGCCAGGCTGCGCGAGGTGCCTGCAAGCCCCGAGGGCAATCTGATCGCCGACTACTTCGGTCCCGTCGAGGATCCACGTGCGCTGGCCGCTCGCCTGTCGGCCACACCGGCAGTTGTCGGTCACGGCCTGTTCGCCCCCGAGCTGGTCGATGACATCCTGATCGGGGGAGCCGGTGGCGTCGAGCATCGCACCGTTGGCCGAGGCGACAGTCGATGACAGAGCCATCCCTCAATGGGTTCGGTAGTCGTCCCTACGTCGTCGTCGTGACCGGAGCCTCAAGTGGCATTGGAGAGGCCACAGCACGGCGACTTGCGCTCGTTCCGGGCGCGGCCGTTGTGGTCGTGGCACGCCGTGAGGATCGCCTGCGCGCCTTGACCGCCTCGCTTGGGGAGCGCGCCAGCTTCGTAGCCGTTGACCTGCTCGACGAGGACGCCCCCGAGCGCGTTCGATCGCACGTTGCCGAGCACCACGGGCGCTTGGACTCTGCTCGTCAACAACGCGGGCGCCGCGTGGCGCGCCACGTTCGCGACGGCGGCTATGAGAACGTGAGGCGCACGATGGCGATCAACTTCGACGCCGCAACTGCGCCTGACTGAGGCGCTGCTGCCGATGTTGCGAGACAGCGCGCCCAGCGCGATCGTCAACGTGGCCAGCACCGCCGCGCGCGTCGCCCGCGCCGGCACGGGCGCCTACAGCGCCTCCAAGTACGCCTTCGCTGGCTGGTCTGATTCGCTACGCGCCGAGGAGCAACCCCATGGCATCCACGTCGGGCTCGTGCTACCCGGCTTCATCTCCACCGAGGGATTTCCTCAAGCCGAGCTGACCGGTCGAGCAATCACCCGCTGGATCGTCTCAACTCCCGAGAAGGCGGCCGAGGCGATCTTCCAGACCGGCGTGGAGCGGCGCGCCGAGCGCTACGTGCCGCGCCCCTACGCGCTCGCCGCGATCTTGCGGATCATCGCGCCCGGTCTCGTTCGGCGCGCCCTTAGCGGCGGAGCAGCCCAAGTCATGACCACCACCACCGGAGCCGACTTGCGGAAAACACGTAGAGCTCCATCGGCGTTACACGGTTACTGCTACGAGCTCTCGCCGCGTAGGCTGCGATGCGTGAGCTTCCCTGTCCGTATCGGTCCGCAGACGTTGACCGGACGGACGGCACGAAGCGGAGGCCGGCGCCGATGAACGCCACCCTCCCCCACCCCCACCGCTGGCTAGTGCGTTCCCTGATCGGCGTGGCGACTGTGCTGGGGATCGTGGCGATCTTCGCGGTTTGGGCCAACCGGCAGTTGCTCGACACGAGCTACTGGACAAAGACGAACACGAAGCTGATCGAGAGTCCCCCGATCCGCGAAGCGGTGTCGGTCTACCTCACCGAACAGCTTTACGCCAATGTGGACGTCTCCGGCGAACTGGGCAAAGAGCTGCCCAGCGAACTGAAGCCGCTTGCCGCACCCGCCGCGGGCGCGCTCAAAGACGTGGTGCAGAAGGGCATCAACCTGCTGCTCGAACGCCCCCGGGTGCAGGAACTGTGGAGCAAGGCCAACCAGGTCACCCATGCTCAGTTCGTGCGTTTGATCGAGAACAAAGGCAGCATCGTGAAGCTGCCCGGCGGGGGCGCGGTCGTGCTCGACCTGCGCCCGATGCTTGGCGAAGTCGCGCAAAAGGTGGGGGCGCCATCGAGCCTGGTCGAAAAGATTCCGCCGAAAGTGGCCCAGCTGCGGATCGTGACCTCCAAACAACTCAACACGATGCAGAAGGCGGTCAACCTGTTGCGCAGCCTCGCGCTCATACTGCCCCTGCTCGTGTTCGCGTTGTTCGCTCTCGCCGTGTACTTGGCGCAGGGACGACGTCACCAGACCTTGATCGCAGTCGGTATCGCCTTCATCGGCGCCGGGCTCGTGGTCGTGGTAGCCCGCGGGATCATCGGCACGAAGGTCGTCGACTCGCTGGCGAACACCGAAGCGGTCAGGCCCGCGGCCCAGGCCGCCTGGTCGATCGGCACGAGCGTGCTGGCCGACATCGCGTGGTCGGTCGTCTTGGTCGGTATCCCGCTGATCCTCGCGGGCCTGCTCGCGGGATCGACTCACACGGCAATACACCTGCGCCGGCTGATGGCCCCCTATCTGCGCGACCGCCCGGACATCACGTTCGGGACGGTCGCCTTCGTCTGCTGCCTGCTGTTTTGGTGGGGGCCGATCGTGGCCACCAAAACGTTTACCGGGGTCCTGATCATCATTGTGCTGGCCGTGTTCGGCACCGAGATGCTCCGACGCCTGACTGCCAAGGAGTTCCCCGACGCGCACACGAAGGCCTTCTTGGCAAGCGAGCCTCCGCCCGAGCAGCCGACCCACGATGACCCAGGGCCGGGCGTATGAGCGACGCCGAGACGGTCAAGCGACGCGAAGCCGAAGGCAAGGACGCGCGAGCGCACACGACGCGCTCAAGCCATGCGGAATGGAAAGCCCCTGAGGACCGCGAGGACCCCGTGGCGATCCTCGAAGGCCAGGCCGAGAGCCGTGTGGCCGAACTGGTGCCGATCCGCTACGGGCGCATGCTCGTATCCCCCTTCACCTTCTACCGGGGGGCGGCGGCGATCATGGCGGCGGACCTCTCACAGACGCCGACCTCGGGCTTGCGGGTACAGCTTTGCGGAGACGCGCACCTCTCCAACTTCGGCATCTTTGCCTCGCCCGAGCGCGAGATGCTGTTCGATATCAACGACTTCGACGAGACCTTGCCGGGACCATGGGAGTGGGACGTGAAGCGCTTGGCGGTGAGTCTTTGCGTGGCTGGGCGCGATCGCAACCTGAGCAAGCAGGAGATCGCCGACGTCCTGGTGTGGACGGCACAGTCCTACCGGCAGTCGATGCGCGGCTTTGCCCAGATGAGCAATCTGGACGTGTGGTACGCCAGCCTGAACGCCAAGGACATCATGAATGTCGTGCGCGCGCAGCAACTGGTCAAGGGCAAGCGCCTGCAACAGATGGAAAAGCGCCTGGGCAAGGCGCGGGCGAAGAACAGCACACGCGCCGTTCTCAAGCTCACCGAAGCGGTCGACGGACAGCTGCGCTTTATCAGCGAACCACCTCTGATCGTGCCGGTGCGCGAGCTCTTGGGCCAAGCGGAGACCGAGGAGCTTCAAAAGCGCTTGCGAGGAACATGCTGGCCGACTATCGCTCGAGCCTCAGCGACGAGTACGGGGTGCTGCTGAGCGACTACACCTTCCAGAGCATCGCGCGCAAGGTCGTGGGCGTGGGCAGCGTCGGCACGCGCGCCTGGGTGCTCCTGTTCATGGGCCGCGACGAGCAAGACCCGCTCGTGCTGCAGGCCAAGGAAGCCCAGGCCTCTGTGCTCGAGCCTTTCGCCGGCCCCTCCCAGTATGCAAACCATGGGCAACGCGTGGTCGAGGGCCAACGCTTGATGCAGGCCTCCGGCGACATCCTCTTGGGCTGGCTGCCGGCCAGAGGCATCGACGAGGTGACGCGCGATTTCTATGTGCGCCAACTGTGGGACGGCAAGCTGAGCGTTGAAATTGAGACAATGGACCACCCAATGCTGCGCTCCTATGGCGCGTTGTGCGCGTGGACGCTGGCACGCGCCCACGCGCGTACGGGCGACCGCATCGCGATCGCTTCCTACCTTGGCGCTGGCGGGACCTTCGACCAGGCGATCGTGGACTTCTCCGAGGCCTACGCCGACCAGAACGAACGCGACTACGACGCCCTCGTGCAGGCGGTAAAGTCGGGGCGTGTGCAGGCCGAGAGCGCCTGAAGCCGAGAGCAAGGAGACCCGAACATGAGCGAGATGGTCAAGCGGGTGGACTTCGTGGCGCTGCCCACCAAGGATCTGCCAAAAGCGGTGAAGTTCTATGGCGAGACGCTCGGCTTGGAGCGCTCGGTCTATCTGCAAGAGCGCAACTACGCCGAGTTCGAGACCGGCAACCTGACGATCAGTGTGATCGACGCCGAGAAGATGGGGCTTGAGCACGCGCCGCTGCGCAGCGGCATCGCCCTGCACGTGGACGACGTGGCAAGCGCGCGGACGACTCTGGAAGAGCGCGGCGTCAGTTTCGGCCAAGACACCTTCGACACGGGCGTCTGTCACATGGCGGTGTTCGACGATCCCGACGGCAACCTGTTGATCTTGCACAACCGCTACGCGCCGCACCCGCCGCGCTCCTAGCGTCGCCGAGTAGCGCCCCTGAGCCCGGCCGGGGAGCATCCTCAGCGTCTGAGCCAAACCGGTCAATCCGTCCGGGTGATAGCGCAGGATGCCGGACTCTTGTCTGAAGCCTCCGTGACATCCCTGCGCGCCTGGCAGCGCGACGCGCTCGAACGTCTGCACGGTTGGCGGGACGGCCCTTTCCTGATCTCGGCTGCCCCCGGGGCCGGCAAGACGCGCCCGGCTTTGGAGTTGGCGGGACGGATGCTTGGCAGCGGTGAGGTCAGCCGTGTGGCGGTGCTGTGCCCCACCACGCCGCTCACCCGCCAGTGGGCCGCCGCCGCGTCCCAGCTGGGCGTACAGCTACAGCCCGACGCGCCAGGCCCCTCGCCTCCGCGCGACTTTCACGGTGTGGCAGTCACCTATGCGCGTGTGGCAAGCGACCCGCGCGGCTGGGCGAGCAAGGTCGCGCCGGAGACGCTCGTGATCGTCGACGAGGCCCACCACCTCGGCGAGGAGCTAGCTTGGGGAGTCGGCTTCCAACAGGCTTTCGCGCGCTCGTCCCGGCTGGCTGCTGCTCTCGGGCACCCCGTTTCGCTCGGACGCTACTCCGATCCCGGGTGTCAGCTATGACGCCGAAGGCGTGGCCGAGCCGGACGTCGCCTACACCTATGCCCAGGCCGTCGCCGACGGGATCTGTCGTCCCGTCGCTTTTGTGACCTTTGACGGAACTTTGTCGTGGCGCAGCGGCGAAGACGTGATCGAGTCTTCTTTTGAGACCGTGCTCGGCGCGCGCGAGGCGAGCCGGCGCTATCGCACCGCGATCTCTACCGAGCTGCCGGACGGCTTGCCGCGCATCCTCAAGGAGGCCGACGAGAAGCTGCGAGCGCTACGCGAGCAAGGCCATCGTGACGCGGGCGCTTTGGCTGTCGCCGCCGACGCCACGCACGCCAGGCGGATCGCGAAGCTGCTCGGCGAGTTGATCGGCAAAGCGCCGGTCGTAGTCCTGCACACCGAGGCACGCGCCGCGGAGAAGCTCGCCGCGTTCAGGGCTTCGCGCGAGCCTTGGATCGTGGCGGTGAACATGGTCTCCGAGGGCGTGGACATCCCCAGGTTGCGGGTCGGGGTGTATGCAACGGCGGCGAAGACGCCGATGATCTTCAGGCAGATCGTTGGGCGCTTCGTGAGGACGATCCCGGGGAGAGCGCCCGAGCCGAGTTGGGTCTACCTGCCGGCCGACCCGGTCCTGCGTGGACACGCCGCTGAGGTCGAGAGCGAGTTGCGCCACGCCCTACGCGATCGCCCCGAGCAGGACGAGGCTTGGAGGAGCCGCGCGAGCGACGCGCAAGCGAGCCGACGCCCGCGATGGAGTTCGTGCCGCTCAGCGCCGACGTGGCGCCGCAGATGACTCTGTTCGGGCCTGCCCCCAAAGGGGGGAAGGAGCAGATCAAGCCACCAAAGCAGCCGGCACCCGAGTCCGCGCCGATGGCAGCGTTCGAGCGTCGCGCCCACCTACGCGAGGAGCGCCGTCGACTCGTGGCGGACCTGGTCAAGCGCGGTGGGGGCAGCCACCGTGAGATCAACGCCTGGATCAACCGTGAGGTCGGCGTCGGCAAGGTGGAGTCGGCCAGCATCGGCCAGCTCGAACGCACGGTCGACAGACTCGTGCGCGAGCTGACACGACACAGCCGCCGCGCCGCGTCGGGTTGAGCCGGCGCCGCAAAACGGAGCCGGCCCGCCCTAGGTTCGCTTGGTCTGGCGCTAGGCCAGCTGGACGTTGACTGCCTTCGGTCCCTTGTCGCCGGCCTCGGCGTCATAGGTGACCTTGGCGCCTTCACTGAGCGAACGGTAGCCGTCGCCTGCGATGCCCGAGTGATGTACGAACAAGTCCTTGGACTGGTCGTCGGGCGTAATGAAACCGAAGCCCTTGTCGTCGCTGAACCACTTGACGGTTCCTGTAGCCATCTTGCTGCCTCCGTGTTGTTTTCGCGTGCTGCGAACGCGGAGATTGCTATGAGCAAAGGCTACGAGCGCTGACACTGCGTTTGATCGAGGCTCATTGCCCCGCTTGATTGAGCAACTATAGCCAATCGACCCTCACCCCGCCAGGGCGCGCACAGCACCTCCGACCAAGTGGACTCCCAACGGTCGCTAGCCTGACGCCCTTACAGCATCTCCGAATAGGCAGGCTCGCCCGCACCGGGCTCACCAATCGCCTCAAGGTGCTCGGCCTGCGCGTGCTCACCTTCACCATGGGGCTGGTGAGCGGGAGCGGCTCCCGGGCGCAAAACGGTCAGGGAAACGACGATGCCGACCGCCACGAGCCCTGCCGCAATCCAGAAGGCGAGCTGGTAGCCGCCGGTGAGCGCCGCCGCCGTCGAGCTTCCTTGGGCCAGCAACTTGGTGGTGTGGGAGGCCGACAGCGTCGCTAGCGACCGCCAGGCCGAGCGCGCCGCCGACCTGGGCGGTCGTGTTGACAAGACCGGAGGCAAGCCCCGCGTCGCTCGGTGTAGCGCCCGACATGGCGACTCCCATCAAGGCGGGGAAGCACACGCCGGCGCCGGTGCCAAGCAGCAGCATCGAGGGCAACAGCCCGGTGAGATAGCTGGCGTGAACCGGCGTCAGGGCAAGCAGAGCCAAGGACAGCGAGATCATCGCCAGCCCGGGCGGCAGCAGCGTCCGGGCACCGAAGCGGGTAATCAGAGGCTCGGAGAAGCGGATCGACATTGACCCCATCGTGATCGTCACCGGCAGGAAGGCCAGCCCGATCTGCAAGGCGTCGTAGCCGAGCACCTTGCGCATGTAGAGCGCGCCCAAGAAGAACATCCCAAACATGCCGGCCACCGAGAACACCTGGATCAGGTTGGCTCCGCTGACGTTGCGCGAACGGAAGATGCGCAGCGGCACGAGGGGATTGCGAGCTGTGGCCTCGCGTGCCACAAACGCTCCGAGCAGTAGCAGCGAGAGGGCGCCGAGCGCGAGCGTTTTTCCGGCTCCCCAACCATCTTCGGCGGCGGGCTTGACGATCGTGTAGACGCCCAACATCAGAGCGCTCGTGATCAGGGCGGCGCCGGGAATATCGGCGCCTCCGCCGAAGCCGATCCCCTCGTCGCGATCGATCAGGCGCCTGGCGAAGAGAATCGTGGCGATTCCGATCGGCACGTTCACGAAGAAAATCCAGTGCCAGTCGAGTGCCTGCGTGAGCACGCCGCCGGCCAAGAGGCCCACCGATCCGCCGGCCGAGGCCACGAAAGCGTAGACGCCGATCGCCTTGGCCTGGTCGCGGGGACTCGGGAACATCGTGACGATCATTCCCAACACGACCGCCGAGGTCATCGCGCCGGCAATGCCCTGGACGAAGCGCGCGCACACAAGCAGGGTCTGGGTCCAGGCCAGCCCGCACATCAGAGAGGCAAGCGTGAACAGGCCGACGCCGAGCAGGAAGATGCGGCTGCGCCCCATCAGGTCGCCGAAGCGCCCAGCCAACAGCAGCAGCCCGCCGAAGGCGATCAGGTAGGCGTTCACGACCCACGCGAGACTCGAGTTGGTGAAGTGGAGTTCTTCTTGGATCGAGGGCAGCGCGACGTTGACCACGGTCACGTCGAGCACGATCATCAAGACCCCTACGCACAGCACGTACAGGGCAAGCCAGCGGCTACGGTCGTCTTGGGGCATCGTCTGTCCTCGCATTGGTCGCAGGTTATCGGCGGTTGCCGAGCTTCCCAACCTATGACCGTGAAACGCGAGCTTTCTCATCGGCGCTCCGGCTGAGATTCTCAGAGATCTTCGGCCAGCAGATCCATCAAGAGGCCGTCGCGCCACCGCTCGCCACCAACTGGGCGCTCGTACTGGCGCATCACGCCGACCGGCTTGAAGCCGGCCTTTTCGTAGGAGCGGATCGCGGCCTTGTTGTCTACCCCGGGGTCGATCGTGACGCGATGGTGCCCGCGCTCCTCGATCAGGTGGCCCACCAGGCGCCTAACCGCTTCGGTGCCGATGCCTTGGCCGTGCAAAGCCGGATCGAGATACAGGTCGATCGTGGCGTGGCGGTATTTGGGTGTCTGCTCCTCGCCGAACTGGATCAGGCCGGCGACTTCACCGTCGAGCACGATCGTGAAGCGGGTGGATTCGGGCTCGTCGCTCCACGGGAAGCCGTCTTCCGGCTGACCCCACCACAGCGCCACCTCTGGCGTGCTGTGGATACGCAGCAGCTCCGCCTCATCGCCCTTGGCGAGCGGCCGCAGCACGAGGCGGTCCGAGTCGACGCTCACGGCCAAGGCCGGTTCAGACCGCGACCGGCTCGCGCACCGGGAGCGGGGCGCTTGCGCAGGAGAACTCCATCGCCTCGTCCTGCACCGAGCCGAAGCGCAGGTTGAGAATGTCCATCGGGTAGTTCTGGTGCAAACGCCACGGCGCCTTTGAACCCTGCTTGGGGAAATTCTCGATTGAGCGCTGCACATAACCGGAGGAGAAGTCGATGAAGGGGCGCTCGAGCACCGTGGGATCGCGCTTGACGGGCGTGCAGAGATCGAAGCCGCCGGCGTCCATGTGGTTAATCAGACGGCAGACGTACTCGCACACCAGGTCGGCCTTAAGCGTCCATGAGGCATTCGTGTAGCCCACGGCAAATGCCATATTGGGAACTCCACTGAGCATCATGCCCTTGTAGCTCATCGTGTCAGCCAGGACCACCTCTCGGCCGTCCACCGAGAGTTGCAAGCCGCCCAGGGCGAGCAGGTTCAAACCGGTGGCGGTTACGATCACGTCGGCCTCGAGCTCCGCTCCTGAGACGAGTCTGATGCCCGTCTCGGTGAAGGTCTCGATGCGGTCGGTCACGACTGAGGCGCTGCCGGCAGAGATCGCCTCGAACAGATCGCCGTTGGGCACCAAGCACAGGCGCTGATCCCAAGGGTTGTAGCTCGGGCTGAAGTGCCGGTCGATGTCATAACCGGCGGGAAGCTGGCGTTCCAGGCCCTTGCGAAGGAGCGCCTTCATCGCGCGTGGGCGACGACGCGAAAGTTGGAAGCTGGCCATCGTCATCAGCACGTTCTTCCAGCGCAAGATCGGCGCGGACACCTTGGACGGCATGAAGCGGCGCAACTGCTTGGCGATCGGGTCTTCGGCCGGCAGAGAGACGATGTAGGTGGGAGAGCGCTGCAACATCGTCACGTGCGTCGCGCTCTGCGCCATCGAGGGCACCAACGTGACCGCGGTGGCACCGCTGCCGATCACGACGATGCGCTTGCCCGAGTAGTCGAGCTGCTCGTCCCAGTGCTGGGGATGCACTATCTGACCTGCGAAACGCTCGCTGCCGCGAAACTCAGGCGTGTAGCCTTCGTCGTAGCTGTAATAGCCGCTGCACAGGAACAGGAAATTGCAGCTCAGGCGCACGCTCTCCCCCGCTTCGCCCTCGACGCCGCGGATCGCCTCGACGCTCCAGCGCGCCTCGACGCTGGACCACTCAGCGCGCACAACTCGATGATTGAAGTGAATCTTCTCGTCCACGCCATGCTCGGTTGCGACTTCGCGCACGTACTGAAGGATCGAGGGCCCGTCGGCAATCGACTTGGGCTCGCTCCACGGCCGGAAGGAGTAGCCGAGCGTGTACATGTCCGAGTCCGAGCGAATGCCCGGATATTTGAAGAGATCCCAGGTGCCGCCGCTGCGCTCGCGCCCCTCGAGGATCGCATAGCTCTTGCCGGGACAGTTGGCCTGCAGATGACAGGCGGCACCGATACCTGAGAGGCCGGCGCCGACGATCAATACGTCGACGTGCTCTGGAGAATCTTGGGTAGAAAGCATCCGTCGAGCTTACAGGGCCCAATGTGCTGTTCCACTCGGCGCATGCGCCGAGTGGCCGGCCGCGCATGCGCGGCCGGGCCAATGCCGCATGCGGCATTGGCTTCCCGAATTGGATGATTGTCGAGAACAAACCATCGGATCTTGGGCGAAAGTCCATACGCGCGAGGGCTGCCCACAGCCACACTGAAAGCCCAACCCCCGCAGTTTGCGCAGAAGCGGAGCCGGCAATGCGAACTAGCACCCCTCAGATCGTGGCCCTTGGAGGCGGCGGTTTCTCGATGGAGAAAGACAGCACGCTGCTGGACGATTACATCCTCGCGTTGACCAAAGCCCGCAGGCCACGGGTCTGTTTTCTGCCGACAGCCTCAGGCGACGCCGATCATTATGTGGTGCGTTTCTACCGGCGCTTCTCGGCGCTGTGCGAGGCCAGCCATATCTCGATGTTCCGCCGCGACCAGGGCGGGCGCGGGGTCGAGGACGATCTCGCCTCGCACCTGCTCGCCCAGGACCTGATCTACGTGGGCGGCGGCAACGTCGTGTCGATGCTTGGGGTTTGGCGCGCGCACGGCCTGGACGACGTTCTGCGCGAGGCATGGCAGCGCGGGATCGTGCTGTGCGGACCATCAGCCGGCTCGCTGTGCTGGTTCGCGGAGGCACTCAGCGCTTTCCACGGACCGCCCAGGTGCGTTGGCGGGTTGGGACTGCTGCCCTACTCCAACTGTGTGCACTACGACGCCGAGCCGGCGCGCCGAGCCGAGTACCACACGCTTGTGGGCGAGGGTATGCGCGCCGGCTACGCCGCCGACGACGGGGTGGCGCTTCACTTCAAGGGAACCAAGCTCGAGCGCGTGGTCAGCTCGCGCGAGCGCGGCGGCGCCTTTCATGTGCGGCGCAGTGGCGACCAGGTGAGGGAGACAGCGCTCGAGGTCTCATACCTGGGCAACCAAGGTGGCCCGACTAAGCGCGGTGGCGCCAGGACCAGTGGAGCGGCCAAGCAATCGGCCCGGACCGCGGCCAGAGCGGTCGCACTCGCGTGAGCTCCTCAGGTGAGGAGCAACGCCTGATCTTCGCAATGGGCGGAGGCGGCTTCACGATGGAGCCCGCCAACCCGCTTTTGGACGACTATGTGCTTACGCTCGCCCGGGTCAAGGAGCCTCGCATCCTGTTCCTGCCCACCGCCTCGGGCGACACGACCACGCAGATTAACGCCTTCTACGCGCGCTTCGGCGGGCGCTCGTGCGTGCCGCGCTACGTGTCCCTATTTCGCCTCGGCGACCTGGAGCATCCTTTGGAGGAGATCGTGCTCGAGCAGGACATCGTTTATGTGGGCGGCGGCTCGATGCGCAACCTCTTGGCGATCTGGCGCGCGCACCGGCTGGATGAGATCCTGATCGAGGCGTGGCGGGGAGGCACCGTGCTGGCGGGGATCAGCGCCGGCGCAATGTGCTGGTTTGAAGGCGGCGTCACCTGCTCCAGTGGCGCTCCCGAGCCATTGGAAGGCCTGGGGCTCCTAGAAGGCTCGCTGACTGTGCACGCCGACGGCGAGCCCGAGCGCTTGCCGGTCTGGCTCGCGAACGTACGCTCGGGTGAGCTACCCGGCGGTTGGGCTGCCGACGACGGCGTCGGCTTGCTCTTCCGGGGAGGTGCGCTCGAGCGCACGGTCAGCTCCCGTCCCGGCGCCGGCGCACAGCGCGTGGACGCGATCGCGGGCGAGCTGGTGCGCCATCGCCTGGAGCCAGACCTCCTCGGTGGAGCACCAGCGGCGCTGGCGCCCGTCCTGGACGACGACGTGCGCGAGCTGCGACGGGTGCAGCGTCTACGTCGCGAGATGACCGGCGAATCGCACCGCTTCGAGGACGTGTGAGCCGCCGAAGCCGCTCAAGGTAGCTGACGCACGAAGCTCGAGACCGGCGCTCGCTCGGGGACGCGTTGGACTTGGCGAGGGCGACCGAGATGCAGTAGCCCAAACGGAAGCTCATCGGGCTCCAGCGCGAGCGCCTCGCGGGCGGCGGGCGAGTCGAGGAACGGCACTGTGCGCCAATAGCCTGCAAGTCCCACACCGTGCGCCGCGAGCAACACCAGATAGGCCGCAACCGCACTCGCCAGCAGATCCTCCTGGCGCTCGCCCGCGTCTCCCTGACTGTGCGCTGAGGCGACGATCAGGGTGGGAGCGCGATCCAGCTTGCCGCCCGAGCCCGGCTTCTCAGTCTCGGCGATCTGCTTGAGGCGCGCAACCGTCTGCGGCCCAAGCACCCGAAAGCGCCAAGGGTTAGTCAGATGATGGTTGGGAGCCCAACGGGCAAGCTCGAACAGTCGCGCCAACGTCTCCGGCTCAACCGGCTCGGGGCCAAAGGCCTTGTGGGTGCGCCTTGTCCTGATGGCCTCCTCGAGCTCCATTGGCCGATAAGACTAGATGGCGCGTCCGCCCCTTCCGGCCCGCCGCCGCGGTCATTCCCGGTCGCAGGCCCAATCGCCCCCTCAAGGGTTTCTCGCCACCGGTGTCGAAATCAGTTGAATGGACGGCCACACGGAGCCGCGCGGGAAACCTTCGCCCAAGGACGATCGCCGTCTCCCGCCTGTTCTACTGGCGCTCACCCTGACCACCGGCCTGATCGACGCGGCAAGCTATCTCGGCCTCGGCCACGTCTTCACCGCGAACATGACCGGCAACGTGGTGCTGCTCGGCTTCGGCCTGGCAAACGCCGGTGGCTTGCCCGTCGTCGCGCCGCTCGTCTCACTTGGCGCGTTCCTGCTCGGAGCCGGCATCGGCGGCCGCCTTGGTATCGGCATAGCGCGCAGGCATGAGCGAGTCTTCCTGCTTGGAGTCGGCAGCGAGATCGCGCTGCTGACGCTCGCGGCGATCGTCGCCTGGGCCGCTCACGTGAGGATCTATTCGGCCAGCGCCTACGCGATCATCGCGCTCGTCGCCCTGGCGATGGGCATGCGCAATGCGATCGTGCGCAAGCTGGCGGTGCGCGACCTGACGACCACCGTCCTCACGCTTACCCTCACCGGCATCGCCGCCGACACGGCGGCTGGCGGCCTAACCAAGGTGGGCTCCTCGGCGCGGCGACTCTCCGCGGTGGCGGCGATGCTGCTCGGAGCGTTTGTGGGAGCCCTACTTGAGAAGCATAGTCTCGGCCTGCCGTTGGCGGTCGCGGCCGGTGCGGGCGCCCTTAGCTTCGGCGCCTACGTCGCGGCTCACGGTCGCTGACCGGCTAGCTCCACACAGAGCTGCTCCAAAAGCTGCTGGACCTCAGGCACTCGCTGGGTTGTGTCGTCGGCCAGCATCGAGCCCAGCTCCTCGCGACGGGCACTCAGCAGCTGGTCGGCCATCGCGCGACCGGCCGGCGAGAGCTGTGTCTCGCCGTCGTCCTCCACGACCAGGCCGCGCTCGCGCAGCTCCGCTTCAACCGCGACCACGCGCTCGTCCTCGACCGCCTGCTCTTGGGCCATGTCGCGCGTCCCCTCGATCCCGTAGCTGTCGAAGCGGACGAGCGCCCAGATCGCTCCCGAGCTGAGATCCACGCTGGCGCGCGCCCCCACCCGCTCGTTGAAGGCGCGCCTGTCCTCGCGACTCACCAGCACCCCGAGTGCGCGGTCCAGTTCGGCCAGCGAACTGGGGCTCTTGGGCGCCGCCAAGGCGTCGTCCAAGCCCTGGCTAGTAGATGCGGTCGCGCGCAAGGGGCGCTCGCGCAAGCGCAGGGCCAACACAAACCCGATCGCACCCACCCCGGCCGCAACAAGGAACACCGGTCTTAGGGCATCCACATAGGCGTTCTCATAAGCAAGCCTGGCCGCTGCCGGTAGGCTCGCCACCTGGGCGCCCGTGAGACGGGCGCCACCGGAGACTTGGGCTCCGAGGGCACCACTCAGCACGTCGTGAAGCTCGCTGCGAAGGCGACTAGAGAAGATCGTCCCGAACACTGCCGCACCGATCGAGCCGCCGATGCCGCGCGCCAGCGTCACACCGGAAGTGGCAGCGCCGAGAACCGAGTAGTCGACCGCGTTTTGCACCGCCAAAACCAGCACCTGCATGACCATCCCTAGGCCCAGCCCCAACACCAACAGATAGGCATCGGCTGCGATCGAGCTTGTGCCGACATCCAATCGCGAGAGCAGCAGCAGCCCGACCGTCATCGTCGCCGTACCCGCGATCGGAAACGCCCGGTAGTGGCCGGTGCGAGAAATAACTCGGCCCGAGACAACCGAAGTGAGCACCAAGCCGCCCATCAACGGGATCAGCCGCAGACCCGCCCCCGTCGGGCTGGAGTGAAACACAGTCTGAAAGAACAGCGGCAGGAACGTGACCGACCCGAACAAGGCGAAGCCGACGATCAACGAAAGCAAGCCGGCGATGCGAAACACCTCGTCGCTCAGGACCGCAATCGGCAGGACCGGCTCGCGTGCACGACGCTCGACGGCCAAGAAAACACCGATCAAGGCCACCCCGACGATCGCCACCAGAATCGTCTCCCCCGAGCCCCACGCCCACGTCGTGCCGCCGAGGCTTGCGACCAACACGATCGCGCTGAGCGCCGCCGCGAGTACGCCCGCGCCGAGATAGTCGATGGCTGGTCGGCTGCGCACGCTCGTCGCAGGCAGGGTGGCCGCGATCACTCCCAACGCAAGCAGGCCGATCGGCAGGTTTACATAAAAGATCCAGCGCCAGGAGAGGTGCTCGACGATCACTCCCCCGAGCAGTGGACCGGCGACGCTCGCCAAACCGAACACCGCGCCGAACAGGCCCTGGTAGCGCCCGCGCTCGCGTGGAGTGACAATGTCCCCAACCGTCGCCTGCACCAGCACGATCAGGCCGCCCGCGCCGAGACCCTGCACGGCCCGGAAGGCGATCAGCTCGGTCATCGATTGAGACAGACCACACAACGCCGAGCCCACCAAGAACAGAACGACAGCGCTCTGCAGGACCCGCTTGCGCCCCAGTTGATCGCCCAGCTTCCCGTACAAGGGGGTGACCGCCGTCTGCGCCAACAGGTAGGCGCTCGTGACCCAAGACAGGCGCTCCAGCCCGCCAAGATCCCCCACGATCGTCGGCAAGGCCGTCGCGACGATCGTCGAATCGAGCGCCGCCAGCAACATCACGAGCATCAGCCCGCCAAAAGTCACCCCCAGGCGGCGATTCGTGGAGCGGGGAATGGCGGAAGTGGCGGCGACAGTGTTCACTTCAAAGTGCTCGCTACCTGGCCCTACGGACAAAGTCCAATCCTACAGTCATCGATTGACGGTCGATAACGTCTGGAGGCGATTCGCACGCGCCAGATCGGGCAGAGAGCTGGCGAGCATCACGGCCACACAAAAGAAAGAGCCAGGACATGAAGACACGTACGCTTGGAAGCCAGGGACTGCAAGTATCCGAGGAGGGGCTCGGCTGCATGGGTATGTCGGAGTTCTACGGCCGATCTGATGAGGACGAGGCGATCGCCACGATTCACCGCGCGCTGGAGCTGGGCGTGAGCTTCCTGGACACAGCCGACATGTACGGTCCGTTCACCAACGAGAAGCTCGTCGGCCGCGCGATCTCCGACCGGCGCGAGCAGGTGGTCCTGGCCACCAAGTTCGGCAACGAGCGCAAAGAGGACGGTAGTTGGGTCGGCATCAACGGCAAGCCCGAGTATGTGCGCTCAGCCTGCGAGGCGTCCTTGAAGCGCCTGGGTGTCGAGCACATCGACCTCTACTACCAGCACCGAGTCGATCAGACCGTCCCGATCGAGGACACCGTCGGCGCGATGGCTGAACTGGTGGCGGAGGGCAAGGTGCGCTACCTCGGATTGTCCGAGGCTTCACCACAAACGGTCCGCCGAGCACACGCGGTTCACCCGATCTCCGCCTTGCAGACCGAGTATTCCCTGTGGACGCGAGACCCTGAGGACCAGATCCTGCCGACGGTGCGTGAGCTCGAGATCGGCTTCGTCGCCTACTCGCCGCTTGGACGCGGCTTCCTGTCGGGCAAGTACAAGAAACCAGAGGACTTGCCCGAGGACGACTTCCGCCGCCACCATCCTCGCTTTCAGGGCGAGAACTTCCAAAAGAACCTGGAACTGGTCGAGCGCATCGAGCAGATCGCCGGCGAGAAGCTCCTCACAGCCGGCCAGCTCGCGCTCGCCTGGGTTCTCAGCCGCGGCGAGGACATCGTGCCGATCCCCGGTACAAAGCGTCGGCGCTACCTCGAAGAGAACGTCGCCGCGACCGAGATCGACCTCTCCGAGGAGGATCTCGCTCGAATCGAGGAGGCAGCTCCTGTCGGCGTCACGGCAGGGGACCGCTACGCCAACATGTCGACTATCGACCGCTGAGTTGGGGCGCCATTAGACCGGAGGACTACTCTGTGATCTGCGCGCGAACGAACTTGCCAAGCGCCTGTCGAAACGAGGATTGACGGCGTGGAGCGTTGCCGTGGTCTGAGGGTGACACGGGGGCCAAACGGCCATCCTCCGTTGGACCCGGTGAGGACCGCGAAGGACGCGCGGTTCGCGGCAACCCGTACTCGGCGTGATGCAATCGATGGCATGCCCGGCACAGGACGATCAAGTCGTTTGGACGCTCGGTGCCGCGGTTTTCATAGCTGCGATGGTGTACCTCGAGTCCCTCTTTGTGACTGACGTCCAGCGAACAGGCGTAACCGTTTTCTTGTAGAGCCGCGTCACGCACGCGCTTCCACTCAGGTGTCCTTAGGTAGAGGCGGTAAGGCATGTTGCGCAGCTCGAGGAGCCGCTTGGTACTTGGGGCATTGGGAGCATTGGTCCCCGCCTTGGGCTTCGTTGTAGAGACCAGGCACCACGTACTCCACTTGGGGTTCGTGACCAAGCCTTGGCGCTTGAGATCGGTCAGCACCCACGCGAGCTGATGATCGACGGCGTTTGAGTACTTGTGCTCAGCCTTTGCCGGCGCGGGCGCTGTACGCTCGCGCCGAGTGAACCCTCCGTGCGATGAGGCCCAGGCAAGGATCTCGCGCCGCTGAGCTTCGCCCCCGAGTGCCCTCAGTGCCTCAAGCGTCGCCTTTCGACTCTTAAGTCGGAGGACACGTCGCTCGTTGTCGTCGAGAGCCCTGGGCACACATAACTAATCGGATAGCGCGTCGAGAGTCTTGAGAATCAGGATCCGACTGGCCAATGGGACGAATGTCCGGCGGGCAGGCATCGACTTACTGCGAGCGCTACTCCGGCAGAACCTGCCCCAAAAGCCGCCCACTGATCACCGAGTTCGGCCGCTCGGCAACGACGTCGAACCCGGCCCGCGCAAACTCGTCACGGCGCTTGAGCAGGAGCCATTGCGGCTTTGGGCCTGGGCGCGTGCGCTGCAGGGCAAACCCACCACGGAGCTTCTCGCCGTGCAGGACGAACACCGCATGGCCGCGGTCCAACGCCTCGGGCCAGGCGACACGGCCACCCTGCTCGTAGTGGCCGCGATCCCAGACGATTACAGCGCCGCCGTCGGTCGGACCCTCAAACGAGTTGTGGGCAGGGCTGTGATCCTCGACTTGAACTGCCAAACGCTTGACCGATGGATCGAGCGATGGACCCTTGGGGACCGCCCAGGAGCGCATCGCGCCGCCGACCTCCAGGCGCAGGTCGAAGTGGTGGGCGGTGGCGGCGTGCTCCTGCACGACGAACACTCCCGCGCTCAGACCACGGATCGCGAACTGCTCGTGGCCTTCGACCTTGACCTCGTCCAACTCGACCTCCTGGACTGTGGCGAGGGGTGGACCCTTGCGCAGGAAAGCGAGGAGCGCGTCTATCTCCTCGGGGGGACCCTCGGCATGGACGGTCACAGCGCCGTCTTCGGCGTTGCGCACCCAACCCCTCACGCCGAGTTGGCCCGCCAGGGCGCGCACGGCCTCGCGAAAGCCGACGCCCTGGACGGTCCCGACGATCGAAGCGCGAATCGCACGGGAGCCAACGGGAGTGCTTGTCATTTGGCCCAGAGTATCGAGGCGGACTACTCCCGGACAGGTAGCTGTTGGAGCGACCAGCGGTTGCCGTCCGGGTCCTCGAAGAACACAAAGGAGCCCCACGGGAACTCGGTTACTTCGCTGACCTCGACGCCACGTGCCGCCAGCTCGGCTCGCGCCGCGTGGGCGTCGGCGACCGTGAGCTGCATCCCCCGGGCCGAGCCGGGCTCGGAGTCCACGATCCCCTTCCCCAGCGCGATCGAGCACGCCGAGCCTGGTGGCGTGAGCTGCACGAAGCGAATCTCCTCGCTCACGGTGTGATCGTGTTCGGCAATGAATCCAGCCTTCTCCGCATAGAACGCCTTCGCGCGATCGACATCGCTTACTGGGATCGCCACCAGCTCTAGCTTGAAGTCCATGTCTGCCTGCCTTTCGAGTGTGTTGGGGTCTCGAGGACCAAGCTAGGAACAATCGCAGTCAGAGCCCGGGCCGCCATGGCGCCCCACCTAGGACATCCGTCGATCACCCGCCAGAAGGCAGCGACACTGGCCCCGCCCGGTCGAAGCACTGCGAGGCCCGATCCGCGGGGCGCCGGCGGCTCGATGACGACGACTCTTACGACCACGAAACGAGCAGGACAGGCTGCCGGTTCGCACGCCGGTCGTGAGGAGCAGCGTAAACGCGCCAAGGAGCACTCCACACACGAGGCAAAGCACGCCAAGCACCACCGGCGCAAGCACAAGCCGAAGAAGCACAAGCGCCACAAGCCTGCTCATCGTTCGGTGTCGCATGGCGCGATTGGCGTCGCGCTGCCGGTTGCCCCGGCGACGCCGCCGGCCCCCTCGCCCGCGCCGCCCCCGTCGATCGGCGCGCCTGCACTCGCCTCGACCAGGCGCACCGCCTGCTCTGGCGTGCCGGCTTCGGGCCGACGCCCGGCCAGGCCGCAGGCGCTGGCCGGCCAGCCGCTGCAGGATGTCGTCTTCGGCCTCACGCGCCCGTCCGGCGTCGGCGACGCTGACCGGCCCGGAACCGGTCGACGAAGAAGGCAATCCCCTGGATCCGGACAACGCTTGGGGTCAAGATCACTGCTGGTGGCTGGACCGCATGGTGCGCTCCGACCAGCAGCTCGTCGAGCGGATGACCTTCATCTGGCACGACTGGTTCGCCAACTCCAACGAAAAGGTCAACAGCCAGCGGCTGATGCTCGAACAGAACGAACTCTTTCGCAGCATGGCGCTTGGCAGCTTCCACGACCTGTTCATGGCCGTCACCTCGAACCCGGCGATGCTGGTGTTCCTCGACGGGATCTACAACGACAAGAGCGACCCGAACGAGAACTACGCGCGCGAGATGATGGAGCTGTTCTCGCTGGGCGCCGACCGCGGCGCCTACACCGAGGACGACGTGCGCGAAATGGCGCGCGCGCTGACGGGCTGGCGCGGCGGAATGGTCTCCCAGGAACGGGCTGCACGAACTTCCGATTCGACCCGCCTGCCACGACAGGCACGAAAAGACCGTGTTCGGGCAGACGGGCAAATGGAACTACGAAGACGCCGTGCGCCTGTGCGTCAGCCATCCGCTGCACGCCTCGTTCTTCGTGACCAAGCTGTGGGGCTATTTCATTCCGAGCGCGCCCGGACGAAGCGACGCTCGCCTCGCTGCAGGGCTCTACGTCAGCTCGAACTACAGCATCCGAGCGGTTGTCGAGGCGATCCTGCAGCACCCCGACTTCTACGAAGGGCCCGAGTTGCTGACGCCGCCCGTCGTCTACAACGCGGGGCTGCTGCGCTCGATCGGCCGTCCGATCGACACGACGGCGTGGGCATGGCTATCCGCCAACGCCGGCCAGCAACTGTTCTATCCGCCCAACGTCTCCGGCTGGGACTTCACCCGCTGGCTTGACACCTCGACCGCCAAGGCGCGCTGGGAAATGGCCAGCTACGTCACCTCGAAGACCTACCCCAACCCGTGGCCGGGAGAAGGACAGCCCGAATACAGCGAAACCGAGGACCCAGCGACAGCGCTCGTCGAGCGCGCTCGCCTACTGGGCCAACCCGTCTGCTGTCCGCCGAATCCGAGCAGTGCATCGCCACCTTCGCGGGGTCCTGCCTGAAGGAACCGCTCGCCGAAATGGGAGCGGAGCCCCTACCGGGCGATGCGCCAGAACGCGCTGCGCATGCTGATCGCCACCGCCCCCGACATGCAGGTGAGCTGAACGATTGCAGGCGAGCTGACGTGTCCGTGCAAACCACCGGCCGAGGGAGAGCTGATCATGGCAAAGAGCTGCTCCTGCAACGACTTCACCCGCTCGCAGTTCCTGCGTCGCGGCGCAGCGGTCGCCGGCAAGGGGCTGCCGTCGAATCGAGCCGGGGATGCCGCTGCCGGCCGGCACGGGGATCGACCGGCGCACGTTCCTGCTGCGCTCCGCCGGTGCGGCGCTGTCGGTCTATGGCACCTCGATGCTCAGCCCGCGTCAGTTCGAAGAGGGCATCGCCCAGGCCATGGCCGCCGGCGGCACCGAACCAGCCGGTGCTCGTGTCGATCTTCATGGAAGGCGGCTGGGACGCACTGTCGGTGCTCGCGCCGGTGGGGGAAGCGAAGTACAGAGAACTCCGCCCCACGCTCGGTCTCGCCGAAGGGGCCGGCAAAGCTCTTCAGCGAGGACGAAAGCCTGATGTGGCATCCGGCCGCCACGGGCTTGGCCGAACTGCACGAAGAAGGCAAGGTCACGACCTTCCCGGCGATCGGCTACCAGCCGCCGGACGAGAGCCACTTCACGAGCCGCCACTACTGGGAGGTGGGCCAGCTCGACGCCAAGCTCGCATCGGGCTGGATGGGCCGCTACCTCGACCTCGTCGGGCGACCCGCACAACCCGCTGCAGGGCCTATCGCTCGACTACTCGCTGGCGCCGGCGCTCGCCACGGCGAAGATGCCCGTCGCGGCGGTCTCCTCACCCGCCGACTACACGATGTGGGCCAACGGCCTGGGCGAACCGGTCAGCGGGCCGGCGCTCGAAACCTTCGGCGCCCTGGGCGCGCTGTCCGCGCCCGTCGCCCGCCTACGCCCAGGCGCGCGCCGCCTCCTACGACACGGGCCTCGTGCTCGAAAAGATGGCCGGCTTCGTGAAGTCCGAGAAGGAATCGGGCGACAAATCGTCTCGTCACCTATCCCAGCCGGCGACTTCGCCGAACGACTGGCGGTACTCGCGGCGATGCTGCACACCGGGATGCCGATCAAGTGCGCCTCGCTGAACGCCGTCGGCTCCTATGACACCCACTCCGACGAGGCCGACACGCTGAACACGAACCTCGAACAGACAGTCGAGCGCGCTGGTCGCCTTCCAGCGCGACCTGGAAGCGCGCAAACTCGACCAGCGGGTGCTGATCCAGTTGTGGTCGGAGTTCGGCCGCCGCCCGCAGGAAAACGGCTCTGGCACCGACCACGGCGCGGGCGGCCTGGCGTTTCTGATCGGCAGCCGGGCAGCCGGGAAAAATGGTGGGTGAATTCCCGGGCCTGAGCAAACTGGACGATCAACGAAAACGTCTACTGAACACCTCGGATTTCAGGGCGATGTACTGCTCGCTGCTCGAGCAGTGGTTCCAGACCGAAGCCGGGTCTGGTCATCCCCGAAGCGTCGTCCTTCGCAGCGACCCGTGCTGGTGAGCTGAGCGATGCGCGGCGCATGGCGATCGATGCTTCTCCTGGGCGCTTTGTGCGCCGTGTGCGGTGCCTCTGTCGCGATCGCTTTTGCTGCGCCTTCTCGCACTCCGCGCGCATCGGCCCGCGGCCGCGCCGGCGGACGTGCCACCGCAACAAGCGCCACCGCTGCCAGGCGACGCGTTCGAAGAAGGCCTCACGGCACAAGCACCGAGCGCGCAAGCGACACAAAGCAGCCCACGCCGGTCGCCGGAGCTCAGAGCCCGACTCACGCTCAGGACACGCCGCGATCGACCGTCCCGACGGCGGCTACGCCCGGATCGACCGCCGCCAGCCCATCTGGCCCTAACGGCTCGGAGGAAGCGGTGACCGTCAAACCACGGCGCCACCGGCACCCGCTCACGTGGAGGTCACAGCCGAAGACAGCGAAGGCGTTCCGCTTCGTGCTCTCACGCTCGAGCGTTCCGGCCGGCAGGACGATCATCGAATTCGTCAACCACGGCCAGGACGAACACAATCTAAACGCAGCCGAAGGCAGCGAAGGAGAAGTGGTGGGCTCGCTCCCGAACACTCCATCCAATGACCATCTGAGCCTGACGGTCAACCTCAAGCCGGGCAGCTACACCCTGTTCTGCTCGCTGCCCAGGCCACGCGGCCAAGGGCATGAAAGCGACGCTCACAGTGGAATAACGCCCGAGCGGCCGAGTGTCGCTACGGTGTGGACATGCAACAGCGAACGCTCGGCCGCACCGGCGTACATGTCAGTCCGCTCTGCCTCGGCGCGATGATGTTCGGCGCCTGGGGTGAGCCCGACCACGACGCGGGCGATCCGCATCATCCACCGCGCGCTCGACGCCGGGATCAACTTCATCGACACCGCCGACGTGTACTCGCGCGGGGAGTCCGAGGAGATCGTCGGCAAGGCGCTGGCGGCGGTCGGCGCGAGAACGTCGTGCTCGCCACCAAGTTCCACGGCACGATGGGCGACGATCCAAACGAGGCCGGCAACTCGCGGCGCTGGATCTTCCGCGAGGTCGAGGCCTCGCTGAAGCGCTTGCAGACCGACTGGATCGACCTCTACCAGGTCCACCGCTGGGATCCTTGGACCGACCACGACGAGACGCTCGGCGCGCTCTCCGACCTGGTGGCACAGGGCAAGGTGCGCTACATCGGCTCGTCCACCTACCCGGCGGCGCAGATCGTCAAGGCGCAGTGGGTTGCCCGCGATCGAGGCCATGCAGCGCTTCGTCTGCGAGCAGCCGCCCTACTCGATCCTGGCACGCGGGATCGAGGCCGACGTGCTGCCGACGTGTCGCGAATTCGGCATGGGCGTGATCCCTTGGAGCCCGCTGGCCGGCGGCTGGTTGTCGGGACGCTGGCGTAAGGGCGCCGATGACCTCACTTCGCGCCGCTCGGCGCTGATCCCCCAGCGCTACGACCTGTCGATCCCGGCCAACCAGGCAAAGCTCGAGGCCGCCGACGCGCTCGCGCGAGCTCGCCGATGAGACCGGCATCTCGCTGATCCACATGGCCCTGGCGTTCGTGATCCGCCACCCGGCGGTCACCGCGGCGATCATCGGGCCGCGCACGCTCGAGCAGCTCGAGTCCCAGCTCGGCGCGGCCGAGGTCGAGCTCGACGCGACGCGCTGCTCGATCGCATCGACGAGATCGTCGCGCCCGGGCAGACGGTCAACCCGACCGACGCCGGCTGGGCCAATCCCGCCCTTGAGCCGACGGCCCGACGCAGATAGATTGGCGATGGTTCTCTATACGTGCGAGGTCGGCAAGGCGCTGGGTGACGTTCCTGCTCCGTTTGCCCACCCGTGCGGGAGAGCCGCAAAAGCTCTCGACAGAGCCGGCTACGAGTA
Source organism: uncultured Solirubrobacterales bacterium (assembly GCA_963788715.1). GTDB lineage: Bacteria > Actinomycetota > Thermoleophilia > Solirubrobacterales > Solirubrobacteraceae > Palsa-744. Next base: position 46,249 of record CAWBID010000023.1, on the reverse strand, counting down.
TGAGCACGAGCAGGTCAAAGGCGGAATGTTGAAGTTCTGGACGCTGCCCAAACGCGCCGAGGACCGCGCCGAGATCGAGCGTCTCAGTGGCCAGCGCGCGGTCCCGATCCTCGTGCTCGACGACGGTGAGGTCATCTCCAGCTCGGCGGAGATCGTGCGCTGGGCTGAAGCTCACCCGCAGTCCCCAGTCTGACCTCAAACGGTTTGACTGACTACTTCAGGTAAAGCCATCGCCGCATGCGGCGATGGCCCGGTCGGTACATGTACCGACCGGCGGAGTCGTACATGTACGACTCCGAATCGAATTGTTCTCCGCGCATTCCGGGCCGCGCCGTTAGGCGAGGACTGCCGTCGAGCAGGATGACTTGACAGCCGCCCTAGATATTGCTTAGATGCCTGACTTAGTCATATGACTAAGTCACTCGCAAACACTGACGCCGCAGCCGATGCGACAGACCGCTCGATCAGAGAGGTCAACGTCGAGGCGTTCCTTGACGCCGCCGAGCGACTGCTGATCAGAGAGGGCGCGGCGGGCATCTCGACGCGGCAGCTTGCCCGCGAGTCTGGGCAGAACCACGGCCTCGTTCACTACTACTTCGGCTCGGTGGACGAGCTGCTGCTGCAGACGCTGGAGCGGTTCACCGCGCGCATCCTCGAACGTCAGCGCGCGATGTATGGCAGCGAGGCGCCCTTCATCGAGAAGTGGCGCAACGCGATGGCCTTCATCGATGAGGACCTCGCTTCGGGCTACCCCAAGATCTGGGCGGAGCTGCAAGCGCTTGCCTGGAACAAGCCCGAGCTGCGCGAGCGCCTGCAAGGCGTCCCGACAGTTGGCGCACCGTGCTTCGTGACGCGCTCGCCGAGGCAATCGAGGAGTACGACCTCGACGACAGCCCGTTCTCGGCCGAGAGCTGGGCGGCGCTGGTCGCGCAGTTCAACCAGGGCCTCTTGTTCGAGCGGCTGCTCGGCTTCGACCGCGGCCATGAGGCCCTGCTCGCGGCCATCGACGCATGGCTCAGCTCCCTGGAGAACGCCAAGAACGGGAACAACAACAGCACATCACCCAAATCGACCAATCGGAGGAAGACACGATGAGCGCAGTGGAAATCGACGAAGCAAAGCTCGAAGAGTTCATGGGTCAGTTCGTGGGCGACCTGGGTGCGGCGATCACCACGCCGCTGGTTCTGATCGGCGACAAGCTGGGCCTGTACAAGGCGATGGCAGACAGCGAGCCGGTCACCTCGAAGGAGCTGGCCGAGCGCACCGACTGTCACGAGCGCTACATCCGCGAGTGGCTGTGCCAGCAGGCAGCCAGTGGCTACGTCGAGTACGACGCGGCGACAAGCACCTTCAGGCTGCCGCCGGAGCAGGCGATGGCTTTGGCTGATGAAAACAGCCCGGCGTTCATCCCGGGCGCCTTTCAGCTGGTGGCGGCCACCGTCAAGGACGAGCCGCAGATCGCCGAGCGCTTCCGCTCGGGCGAGGGCTTTGGCTGGCACGAGCACCATCACGACCTGTTCGCCGGCACCGAGCGCTTCTTCAGGCCCGGCTATCTGGCGAACCTGGTCGACGCCTGGCTACCCGCACTCGACGGCGTGCTCGACAAGCTCACGGCCGGCGCCCGCGTCGCTGACATCGGCTGCGGCCACGGAGCCTCGACGATCCTGATGGCCAAGGCGTTCCCGGCCTCGCGCTTCGTCGGCTCGGACTACCACGAGGGCTCCGTGCTGGCCGCGCGCGCCGCCGCCGAGCGTGCCGGAGTCTCAGATCGCGTTAGCTTCGAGGTCGCCTCAGCCAAGGACTTCGGCGGCGGGCCGTTCGACCTGGTGTGCGTATTCGACGCTCTGCACGACATGGGCGACCCGGTGGGCGCCACGCTCACGTGCGCGAGCAGCTTGCCCCTGACGGAACGTGGATGGTCGTCGAGCCCCTGGCGGGCGACGCGATCGAGGAGAACCTCAACCCTGTCGGGCGCATCTTCTATGGCGGCTCGACGATGCTCTGCACGCCCGCTTCCTTGAGCCAGGAGGTCGGCTTGGCGCTCGGCGCCCAGGCCGGCGAGCAGCGCCTCACCGAGGTCTTGGGCGAAGGCGGCTTCAGCCGCGTACGCCGCGCCGCCGAGACCCCTTTCAACCTGGTGCTCGAGGCGCGGCCGTGAGCGCCGTGACGGTCGTGGACGAGGAGGCCAGTCGGATCCTCGTCCACGACGGCGAGCAGAGCCGCGCGCGCTACCCGGACAAGGAAGGCTTTGTCGAGCGGGGCGGGCAGCGACTGTTCTACGAGGTCTACGGCCAGGGTGAGGAGACGATCTTCCTCCTCCCCACCTGGTCGATGTTCCATTCGCGTCACTGGAAGATGCAGATTCCCTACCTAGCGCGCCACTTCCGGGTGCTGACGATGGACGGCCTCGGCAACGGACGCTCTGACCGTCCTTCAGATCCACGCCGCTACAGGGCCGTCGAGTTCGCCCGCGACTGCCTGGCGGTGATGGACGCGACCGGCACGGAGTCGGCGGTGACGGTGAGCCTCTCTGCGGGCGCCCGCTACCAGCTCGAGCTCGCACGGCTTGCCCCCGAGCGGGTGCTCGGCGCGGTCTTTACCGGCCCGATGTTCCCCTATACCCCCTCGCACCTGTGGTCCATGCGCAGCAAGCTCGTCTGGTGGGCGTTTGCACGACCGGCGATCAGCCCAAAGCTCTACCGCTGGTGGGGTCGCTTCAGCGCCGTCTACTGGCGTCGGGACTATGCAGCGTTCGCCGAGTGGTTCGTCTCCAGAGCCCTACCGGAGCCGCATTCCACCAAGGCGATCGAAGACGGCGTGGGCTGGGCACTCGAAACAGACGCGGAGACGCTCGCAGCCACGGTCCTCGACGAGCAGTCCGCCCACCGCTCGGGCGCGCCGCGGGAGCTGCGCGGGCTCGCACAAAGCCTGGACTGCCCGGTACTGGTGGTCTCCGGCGATCGCGACATGATCACGCCACCGCGCGATGCCCGCGCGCTCGCGCGTCTCAGCGCTGGCAAGTTCGTGACGGTCAAAGGCGCCGGACATATCCAGCATGCCCGCAAGCCCGTCGGCTTCAACCTGATGTTGCGCGAGTTCGCGGAGGACGCCTTCAAGCGTCCACGCACGCCACGCGACCCAACCGTGTTCCGCCCGGACGGTCGCCCGCGCGCGCTCCTCATCTGTTCGCCGATCGGCCTTGGGCACGCCCAGCGCGACATTGCGATCGCGCGCGAGTTGCGCGCTCTGCATCCCGATCTGCAAGTCGACTGGCTCGCTCAGGACCCAGTCACCAGGGTCCTCGAGTCCGAGGGCGAGCGCATCCATCCCGCCAGCCGCCACTTGGCCAACGAGTCCAAGCACTTCGAGTCGGAGTCCGCCGAGCACGACCTGAACTGCTTCCATGCGTTGCGGCGCATGGACGAGATCCTGGCGGCCAACTTCATGCTGTTCCACGACATCGTGCGCGAAGAGCGCTACGACCTGTGGATCGGCGACGAGGCCTGGGAGCTCGACTACTACCTGCACGAGAACCCGCGCGAGAAGAAGGTGCCGTTCGTGTGGCTGACCGACTTTGTCGGCTTCCTGCCGATGGAATCCGACCCGCACGAAAGCCACCTGACCGCCGACTACAACGCCGACATGGTCGACCACATCGCCGAGCACCCCGAGGTACGCGACATGGCCCTGTTCGTGGGCAACCCCGAAGACATCGTTGCCGAGCGACTGGGGCCGGAGCTGCCGATGATCAAGGACTGGACCGAGCGTCACTTCGACTTCACCGGCTATGTCACGGGCTTCGACCCGGCGGATCTCGGCGAGCGCACCAAGCTGCGTGCAGAGCTTGGCTACTCAGACGACGAGCAAGTGTGCATCGTCACCGTGGGCGGCTCCGGCGTCGGCGCGGACCTGCTGCGCCGGGTGATCGCCTCCTTCCCCCAAGCCAAGGAAGGAGTACCGGATCTGCGCATGATCGTCGTCGCGGGTCCACGCATCGATCCGGCATCGCTCCCTACTCATGAGGGCCTCGAAGTGGTCCCCTATGTGCACAACCTCTACCGACACCTGGCCGCCTGCGACCTGGCAGTAGCGCAGGGCGGCCTGACCACCTCAATGGAGCTGACAGCACAGAAGCGACCATTCCTCTACTTCCCGTTGCGCCACCACTTCGAGCAGAACTTCCATGTCCGCCATCGGCTCGAACGCTATGGCGCTGGCAGGCGCATGGACTACGACGACTCGCCGCCCGAGCTGATCGCGGCGGCGATAGCCCAGGAGATCGGGCGCGAGGTGGATTACCGCGATGTGGAGACAGACGGCGCCGCCAAGGCGGCTGGGCGTATCGCCGAGTTGCTGTAAAGCCCAGGGCGCTTATACGGGCTGGGCGATACCCGCGGGCTCTGGCGAGGCCGAAGGGTGCCGGTCCACGAACTCGCCGATCGTGCGCAGGACGAGCTGAGTGTCATCCCACATCGGAACGTGACCACAGCCGGGAAGCATGCGCGACTCCACGCCGGGGATCTCGCGCCTGTAGCGCGGAGCGTGACGCTCTGCCGGCAGGATGCGATCGAACTCGGGCGAGGCGAGCAGTACGGGACAGGCGATGCGATCGAGATCTTCCAGCGCCAAGCCTCGGTCGGCTCGGAGCGCCTCGATCGCGGCAGGCGCGACCGGACAGTGAACCGAGGTAAGCGCGAGGTCGACGGCCTCGGCAGGCGAGAGGAGCTCACCGTGGCGCATCACCTCGCGCAAGGCTAGCCGCCTGCTCCTTGGGCGCCCCATCACGAGAGGCATACGTTTGGCGTTCAGGCGAGTCATGCGACGTTGACGCGCGAACAGACGCGCGAGTCGCTTGGCCTCGCCGTCCCCCTCCACCCAGCCACCTGCAGGCGCAAGCGCAACGACGGAGAGAGCGCGACCGCGCTTGGCCAGTTCCAGCGCAAGGCCGCCGCCCATCGAGTTGCCGACAACATGTGCAGCGCCTACACCGATTTCATCCAGATGACGCTCAAGATGATCGGCGCTCGAAGCGAACGTGAGCGGGCCGCTCATGTCAAACGGAGGCCCGCCGTCGTGACCGGCGAGCGTGGGTGCGATCACTTCGTAGCGAGCCGCTAGCCCGTCGAGCAGCGGACGCCAGTGATGCCATGTGCCGGTGAAACCATGCAACAAGAGCAAAGGCTCGCCTGAGCCTGCTCGGTATAGGGCTGAAGAGCTCTCAAGCATGTATGAAGGCTACTCTCAACTCATGAACCGCGCACATGGCATTGTCTGCTCGTCCGGCTGGTGGGCGCGCACGGTAGAGCGTGAGCTACTCCCCTGGGGTCTTGCCGGGGTGGATCTTGGCGAGGACGTGCTCGAGATCGGACCCGGGTTCGGCGCCACGACGCGGGTGCTCGCCCGGCGCCCCGGCTCGCTGACGGTGGTGGAGCTCTCCGAGCGATACTGCCGTCACCTGCGGCAAGCGCTCGACGGCGATGTTGAGATCGTCCAGGCCGACGCTACCGCAATGCCGTTCCCGGACGGTCGCTTCTCGGGCGTGGTGTGTTTCACCATGCTCCACCACATCCCATCGGCTGAGCTACAGGACCGGCTGCTTGGCGAGGTGGCCAGAGTGCTGCGTCCTGGAGGCGTGTTCGCGGGAACCGACAGCCTCGGCACAGGCCGGGCGTTCAAGCTGCTACACGTCGGCGACACGCTCGTGCCCGTCGGCCCCGACGGGCTACCCGCGCGGCTGCAAGCGGCAGGCCTGCGCGAGCCTCAGGTGAAGAAGGGCGGCCGCTCGTTTCGCTTCAGCGCTCGCAAGCCACAGGACGAGACCGTCAGTCTCACTTGAGCGCGTCGGCGCAGGGCGCAAGGCCCGCCGCGGCGAGAGCGTCAGTCTCGCTTGAGCGCGTAAGGCCCGCCGCGGCGTGAGCGTCGGTCTCGCTTGAGCGCGTAAGGCCCGCCGCGGCGTGAGCGTCAGTCTCGCTTGAGCGCGTCGGCAACGATCACTGCGTGGTCGAAAGATAGCTTGGGAAGCTCGTCCACGGCAAACCAACGTGCATCGCTCGCGTCGTCGCCGCCCTTCACTTCAACACGTGCGGGAATCCTGGCCAGGTAGACCACCGAGACGGTCCAGCCGCGTGGATCTCGGCCGGGCGTGTCATACACACCGAGCATCTCAAGCGGCCCAACCCGCAAACCGGTCTCCTCCCCCAGCTCGCGCGGCGCGGCCTCGGCCACCGTCTCGCCCTCATCAACGAACCCACCCGGCAGCGCCCAGTCGCCGGCAAACGGCGGATTGCCACGCTGTATCAACAGGATGCTCGGCGTCTCCTCGCCCGTTATGACAACCGTGTCAACGGTGAGCATTGGGCGTGGGTAGTCATTCATGGTTCTTGGCTCCGCGTTCCCGCAGGCAAGCTACCAGGCGGCGAGCGAGCAACGGAAACTGTCCAGGAGAGCGCTCGCCGGTCGAGATGGTTTGATTCCACGCCGATAGCGTGACGATGCGCTCTGAAACCAACGAAAAACTGAGGTCTGCCATGCGGCGATGGGGCTTGTTGATGGCGACGGCAGCGACGTTCGGACTGACGCTGGTGCCGGCGGCGCACGCGGGCACGACGTTCACTGTGACAACGACGACCGATGACGTCACCGGCAATGCCGCGAACTGCACCGGCGCCGCACCGATGTGCAGCCTGCGCGACGCGGTTGCCGCGGCCAACGCCAGTCCTGGGTCGACGATTCAGCTCGAAGCGCAGACCTACGACCTCTTGCATGGCGAGCTGAACCTGAAAGCGTCGATGACGATCCTCGGACAGGGCTCCTCGGCGACCGAGATCGACCAGCAGACCGGTAGTGGCAACCGTGTGTTTGAGATCGCTCCGACCACAGCCGGCTCATCGGTCACGGTGAGTGGCATCGAGATCACCGGTGGCGACGAGACAGGCACGGTTGCCGTGGCGGCCCAAGGCGGGGGTGTTCTCGTTGATCCAAGCGTGTCCGGCGTAAGCGTGACGCTGACCGGCGACCTGGTCACGCAGAACAACGCCTTCGGTGCAAATGGCGCTACGGCCGGGACCAAAGGGGGGCTTGCCGAGGGCGGCGGGATCGCCGTCGACAGCACGGGCACACCTTCGCTGACGCTGACGAACACGACCGTCTCGATCAACACGGCGCGAGCCGGAGCGGCGAATACGAACAATTCCGCGACTCCAGGCGTCGGTGGCAAGGCCGACGGTGGCGGCGTGGAGTTTGCCTCCACGGGCACCCTGACCGTGACCGGAGGGGCCATCTCGGGCAACTATGCGCTCGGCGGTCAAGGCGAGCCGGCAAACAACACCTCGGGGCTCAGCGGCGGCGATGGCGGCCCTGCGTATGGGGCAGGGATCGAGGCCGTTGGGACGCTGACCCTGAGTGGCACGGCAGTCGAGGGCGACACCGTGCAAAGCGGGACGGGAGGTGGCGCGGCAGGCTCCCAAGCAGCGGATGGTCCAGGTGGGACCGCAGCCGGCGGCGGCATTCTTGCCGAGGCCGCGGCATCGATCGCGAATGCCGAGATCACCGGTGACCAGGTCCAGATCGGGGTGCCGGGCTCAGGCGGCTATATCAGCGCCGGCACACAAGGCGAAGGCGGTGGCGTTGATCTCTCCAATCCGAGCGGCACCCCCGACACGGGCAACGTCACGATCTCCGCGAGCACGATCGCCAACGACGAGGCTACCTATGTGACGAACGGGAGTGGCGTCGGTGGGGGAATCGCCGACGATGCCGCGAAATTCACACTCGTAAACTCGACCGTCCAAGGCAACTCGGCACGAGGGGAAATCTCGGGGTTCGTCGAGGGCTTCGGCGGCGGCTTGGACATCGGCAAAGGCACCGCAACTCTCGCCAGCGACACGATCGTTGCCAACGAAACCTCGGGCTATGGAGGGAACGTTTATGTGCAAGAAGCCACGTTGGCGGCAACCGACACGATCGTCGCGGACGGCGTCGGCATGACCACCTTCGACAATTGCGACGCGGGTCTCACATCGTCCATCGGCGACCTTCCCGGACATGCCAACAACCTGGAGTCCGATGGGACCGGCGAGTGCGGATTCACTGCTGTGAGCGACCTTCATGCCGAGCCGCAACTCGAAGCGCTAGCCCTGAACGGCGGTTCGACCGAGACGATGCTGCCGGCGAGCACGAGCCCGGCGATCGGGACCGGCGGGGCCTGCATCGATCCCACGACTTCGGCTCGGCTCGCCGTCGACCAGCGCGGCGAGCCGCGACCAACTGGGACGGGTGCATGTGACATCGGCGCCGTCCAAACCCAACCGCCCGCCAGCATGGTTTCCCCCGTGACGGTGCCGGTCCCGCCGGCAACGAAAACGACCACAACGTCGCCACCATCAGCGACGACACTGAGCCTGTACAGGTTCCACGAGTCGGCGTCAAGGTGGCGCAGATCCGGCAAAGCGTCCAAGCACAAGCCGCCCCTCGGCACGACGTTCACATTCAATCTCAACGAGACAGCGGCAATCAAGCTCACTTTCAGCCAGCCCGGCAAGGGCCGCAAGGTATCCGGGAAGTGTGTGGCGCAAAGTGCAAAGAACCACAAGAAGCAATCCTGCGCACTCGCGCTTGGAACGATCACGCTCGCCGGGAAGCTGGGCAAGAACTCTGTCAAGTTCACCGGGAAGCTCTCCGGCGGCGAGCTGAAGCCCGGAACCTACACAGCCACGCTCGCGACGAAGTCCGCGAGCGGGCAGAGCTCCAAGCCGATCAGTCTCAGGTTCACGATCGTGGCTTAGCAGGACCGGCGCGACCAAAAGCCGGGGTCCACCCTTGCGTATCTACCCGTCGCGAGAACCTTGACTTCTGCTCGGATGAGAAGGAGAGTGTGTGCGACCGCTGTCTCGTGCTGCAGCAGATAGCGAGAATGCACAGCCTTGCTGTGGCGCCACCAACGAAGGAGGCGAGAGATGAGCAGTGTCGAGGAGAGCAGCGAAAGCGCGGCGGGCAGCCCGCCGGTGAAGGTTGGGGAGGTAAAGCTCGAGATCGTGGTCGTGCCAGTCTCGGACGTCGATCGGGCGAAGCGTTTCTACGAAGCGCTTGGGTGGCGACTCGACGCTGACCTTGCTGTCGATGAGGGCTACAGGGTGGTGCAGCTGACGCCACCGGGCTCCGCTTGCTCGATCATCTTCGGCAAGGGAGTCACTTCAGCCCCGCCCGGCTCCTCTGATGGCCTACAGCTCACGGTCTATGACATCGACGAGGCCCGCGCCGACTTCATCGCGCGCGGGGTTGACGTTAGCGAGCTGTTCCACGACGTAACGGGGATCTTTCATCACGCCGGTGAGAAGGGACGCGTAAGCGGGCCGGCCCCAGAACACGCTGATTACGGCTCGTTTGCTGCTTTCAGCGACCCGGATGGCAATGGCTGGCTGCTCCAAGAGATCAAGACCCGGCTTCCGGGCCGCTGAAAGGGCGCGAGCGCGCCGGCAAGGAGCTATCGATATGAACAGCGACTATGACGTGATCGTGCTCGGCGGTGGCTCACCGGGCGAGCACTGCGCGGGCGCTCTGGCGGAGAGCGGCCTGCGCGTGGCCGTCGTTGAGCGTGAGCTTGTGGGAGGTGAGTGCTCCTACTGGGCTTGCATTCCGTCGAAGACATTGCTGCGACCGGGCGAGGCAGTCCAGGGAGCCCGCGAGGCCACCGCGAGTGCCGAGGTCGATGTGAAGGCGGCGCTTGCCTGGCGTGACTTCATGGTTTCCGGCTATTCCGATGCCGGCCAGGAGCGCTGGCTTGCCGATCACGGCATCGAGCTACTACGTGGTAGCGGACGTCTCGCCGGCCCGGGCGTCGTCGAGGTCGACGGCGTGCGGCACACCGCCGACCATGTGGTCCTCGCGAACGGCGCCGATCCAGTCGTGCCACCCGTACCAGGGCTGCGCGAGCTCGATGGCGTTTGGACAAGTCGCGAGGCGACGTCCATGAAAACCATCCCACGCCGCCTACTCATCCTCGGCGGCGGACCGGTTGGGGTGGAGATGGCGCAGGCCGTTCGGCGACTCGGCGGCGAGGCGGTAGTCGTCGATATGGCCGAGCACGTGCTCGGCCGCGAGCCTGCGCCGCTGGGCGAGGCGCTTGGGGAGGTCCTGCGCCGCGAGGGGATCGAGCTCGTCCTGTCCGCGAACGCAACCGCCGCGCGACGCGAGGGCGAGGAGTACATCCTTGAGATCGACGACGGGCGCGAACTACGCGGCGACCGGCTGCTAGTTGCAACGGGCCGGCGTCCGCGCGTGCGCGGACTCGGTCTGGAGACGGTCGGCGTCGAGCCGGACGCGCATGGAGTTCCGGTCGACGCACACCTGCGCGCGGCGGAGAATCTGTGGGCGATCGGCGACGTCAACGGCCTCTGGCCACTGACACACGTCGGCAAGTACCAGGGCGAGGTGGTCGCAGCGAACATCCTCGGCGACCCGCGCAAGGCCAACTATGAGGCCGTCCCGCGGGTCGTCTACACGGACCCGCAAGCCGCCGCGGTAGGCGCTTCCTCCGGCCGTTTCAGCGTCATGGTCCCACTGTCGGACGTCTCGAAGACGGCTACCTACACGCGCGCGTACGCCGAGCACAACGGTTTTTTGACGCTCCTCAGCGATGGCGAGCGACTGACGGGCGCCTACGCGCTCGGTCCCGAGGCGGGCGAGTGGCTGCCAGCAAGCCACGCTTGCGATTCGCGCCCACATCCCACTAAGTGTCCTGGCCGACACCATTCAACCGTTCCCGACGTTCTCAGAGATTTACGTGGCCGCACTGAAGGCACTCCGCGGCGAAGCGGCGACCGCGTCCAAAACGGTCGGCGCTGGACCACCGATGGCGAGCTGAGTCACAGTCACCGACGCTCATCAGTCCCAGGAGCTCGGTGCGTCTGTCGGCGCGCAGTGGCCCTTCCTGTCCTATCCCGGTCAGGCGTCGGGCGTCCAGCCAGAGAGACCATCCCACGCTGCCGCCAGTGAACTGACGGAGGGACTCGGACTCCTCGTGCGAGTCGACCACAGGCTCCCAATTACGATCGCCACCGAGCTTGCCAGCGCGAGCCAGATACCCCAGCCGAGCGACAGCGAGAAGACCTGTTCCGGCGGCGAGGGACGGACGACCATCCGAAACAGGACACAGACAGTCGCCAAGAGCCCGACCAAGGCGACCTGGCCGCTGCCCGTCTGGCTCGACCGCGAGACACCCGCAAGCCGCAACAGCGCCACGAGGAAGGCGATCGCCGCGAGTATTAGAAGGATCACGTTGATGTATTTCAACGCTTGATGTGCGCTGAGTGTGGTGAGCTGATGACCGGTGAATGCGCTGAACCCGAGGCTAATGACTTTCGCCTGGGTCTGAAAGGTGGAGTTTCCATACTGTTGCGCCACGTCGTTGAGCGCTTGCTGCGCGGAGGCCACGCCGCCGGCAGTGAGAGTGACCCCGTACCACGGCAGGAAGACCGAAACCGCGAGCAGTGCTGCGCCGACGACGGAAACGAGAGACCCCAGCCGTAGACGATCGTGGACCATAGTAGGCACTGGATCGGCAGCCAGACAGCCCAACTTGAGAGGCCTTCGCAGGTCCGAAGCGTCTCGGTGAGTCTCCTCCTGGCCCAGGTTCCGTGCCCTTCCGCAACTTGCGGGCGTAGGGAGACAGTCGGCGAGACTCGCCACCATTGCGTGCTCTCAGCGAATCGTGATCTTGCGAATCGCAGAGCGCGCCACGGCCTTGCCACCGAGAACGTATTCCAAGCGCAGGGAGTAGTGGAATCCTCCCGCCAGCTTGTGGCTGACGGAGAAGGACTTGTGACCGCTCTTGACCGGCACGCTCGCGAGCACCCTGAAGGTGTGAGACTTCCCGCCGGTAGCAGCGGTCTTGCCACGACTCGTGAGTTGAGCGCCCTTCTTGACGAGTAGCCGGACGATCGAGCCGCGGGACTTCGGCGCCGAGTTGAGCGCCCCGGACACTGTCAGCGACCCGTCGCGGATCGTCACGCGCTTGAACTGGACAGTCACCCGCTTGGATGCCGTCTGGATCGCGGCTGGAACATTGGTGCTCTTTGCCACGCTAGAGGCCGCGTTGACCGTCTCTGAGAATGGTGCCGAGACACCCGGCGAGAGGAGATCGCTGAAGGGTGGTTCGATACCGGCGAACTCGATCTGTGAGATCGGACCGGTCGCGACCTCGTAGGAGCCGCTCACCGGCGGCGTGAATACGAGCGTGTATTGGCCTTCCGCATTGGTGAGGCCCGAGACGACCGGCTGCGGGCCGGCCGCGGAGACGCTCTCCACGGTTACGGCCTGGCCTGCGAGCTTCGGGAAACCAGGCTCCGCATTGAGCAGACCCCCCGTGACACTCACGCTCCCACCGGCGCCTACAGAAGCACTCGATGGCGAGGCGCTCACTAAAGGTGAGGCGGTGGCCGCGAACGGTCCACCCCCTGGTTCGGTCAGGTAGTTGCTCACCCGGCTCTGAAGCGCATGCGAGGTGAGCAGACCGACAAAGTCCTGTGCTGCCTGCAGGTTGACGGTCTCGCCGGGCTTCGCCGGGTTGATCACATAGGCATGGAAGTACTTGACCAACGCCTCGGCTCCCCCTGCAGCGGATGCCGCATTGTCACGGTCGAGAATGGCCATGTTCGGAACCATGTTCTCCGGGCCAGCCCTCGAGGCCAGATAGTCGAACGTACCGCGGTCGGTGAGGACATAACAGTGGGTCGCTCCATTGGAGGTAGACACGCAGGCGTTCGCATCGGTCATCTCCGTTTCCTCGTTAACACTCTTTATTTGGTACCAATCGGGAGTGGCCGTGGACACGGTGCCATCGTCTGGGCAGGGCATCGCTGAAGTCGCCTGCACGTTCGGGTTAACCGGCGTCATGCCGCCTCCGTCGGCTTCGCTGACCGTGCACAGCACCACACCCGCCGGGGTCAGGCCGGTCTTGTCGACGAGGCTCCAAATGCTGTGCTCCTCGATCGTCGAGGCCGGAGCCGTGATGGTACCCCCGCGCGACATGAAGGTCGCTGTTCCGGTAACGCCCGCGGCTGCGACGTCCGCGAACGCCTGGGCCACATCGTGCGGGGCGCTGGCCATCACTCCGGCAGGGTCTCCTATAGTCCCCGCCAGGACGAAGTCCTCAGTGAAAACCGCGTTGCCCGGCTGCCCGTTGTATGAATAGCCGCCCGCGACAAACGGGCTCTCGAGCGCCGGGCTGTCGAGCATGAGCACGCTCGGGCCGCCCGCCCCTGCTTCGGCATTGGTTACCGCAGTGTTCGCCGCCGAGGCGACATATTTGAGGGTGTACTGGGGAAACGCCAGTTCGAACTCGGGCTGAACGACGTTGCGAATGAGACCCGCATCGGACGGCTCTGCGCTACCGACGACCTCAAGACTCGAGGCCGAGTCAGCCTGAGCCTCGACAGGAGCCACAAGAGCCACTACCAAAGCGACGAGAAGCAGGAGTATTCGCTCGCGCGCTGCCATCCCCCGCAGCATAAACCGGGTTTGCCTGCGGTGTTTTAGCGCCTCAGCGCTCAGCGGCACGCGCCACGACGGAGATCGTGTTGCTGCGACGGACGCTGAACCCGAGCTCCTCGTAAAGGCGGATGGCGTTTACGTTCGTCTTCAGAACATGCAGGAACGCGCTCTCGGATCGCTCCCGAATATCGGCGACAAGGGTCGAGACGAGACTCGTGGCAAGACCCTCACCGCGGTGGGCGGGGGCCGTGCAGACAGCGCTGATCTCCGTCCAGCCATCGAAGCGCATCCGCTCGCCCGCCATGGCGATGAGCTCACCGCCCTCACGGATCCCTATGTACCTGCCGAGCTCGATCGTCCTCTGCAAAAACGGTCCGGGCTCGGTCGCCCGGACGAGCTCGAGCATCTCCGGTACGTCGCTGCTGCCCAACGTCGATGCACGGGGATCGCGTGCCGCCATGGCATTCTCGCCGACCATCTGAACGAGCTCGAAGACCTGGACGACGGTCAACGAGGCCGGCAGCGAGGCACCATCGGCGACCACCGCTGCGCCTGTGCCCGGGGGAATCAGTTCGAGCGCGTCGATCCAGTCGGCGCTCGTAGGGTGGGTCGGCAGCGCTATGAAGGGCGCGACATCGCCGTCGTAGCGGAGCACCCGACCGCTTTTGACGGCAAATCGTGAGTGCGGGCCCGTGAGCGACGCGTAGACGGGATTCTCTAGGCGAGGATCATCGTGGGCGAAGGTGGGCTCGTTCAAGGTGTACCTCGGGGCTCCGCCTAGCGTACCTGCGCGGGCGCGAGCGAGCTGGATGCTGCAACCTCAAGCGTCCCCATGGCGGGGGGGCCGAGCTACTGCTCCTCGGCGTCTGAGCGCTTGAAGAGTAGATTCAGGCGGTCGGCCGGATCTTCGTCCGCCTTGGGCGGGTCGAACCGGCCTCTGGTCACGGCGCGGATCGTGCCATCCTCGGGGTACTCCACCAGCTCGGGCATCACCTTGTTGGACACCATCAGGTACCGCACCGGCTCGTCGGTGCGATTAGCCAACGTGTGGCCACCCCGGCGGCCCCGGGGAAAGGCAACGATGTCCCCGGGCTCAAGCTCGGACTCGCCCTCAAGCGTCCGTAGCGTCGGCCGGCCGGAAATCACGACGGCCAGCTCCTCCGTTGCGTGGTGGATGTGCAACGGGACGCCCTCGTAGCGCGGAGCCAGCTCGTACAGCGTCCCGCCAAGCAGCTCGCCCCCCGCGGCCTCCACGACCGGCTCGGCCCGCAGGCCGGAGCGCTCTCTACTGAACCTCTCAGCGAAGACATTCGGCCGCGTGCCGCTCACGACAGCGATCATAAGGCGCGGTGACGCTGTAATGCACCAGGAATCCTCGGCCAGGCGGTGACGGTCGTGACGACCCGAGGACACGGGAATCGGGGCGACACCGTCAGCCCCGAGGCTTATCCCCGAGTCCCATCAACTTTCCCAGCGTAGCTATCGCTCGTACTCCGGACTCGAGCGCTCCCTCCATGAACCCGAACCACGCGGGAGATGTATGCTCGCCGGCGACGATCAGCCGATCTCCGTATGGTTTCGTGTACGACTGTTGCTGTTCCATCACCTGATTTGGTCCTGGACAGGAGTAACCGGTCTGGATCGTCGGCAGCGCCGGCCAGTTGACAAAGGCGCTCTTGAGCCCACTTGCAATCGTAAAGCCGGGCAGGAGATCGGCAATCCGGGGCAGGAAATACGCGTTGGCACCAATCTTTTCTACTTCGCTGATCGCCCGTTCCGCAAGCGGTCCGCCTGCAAAGGCCGTGAGGTCGAACCGCGCTGTGTCGGCCTGGTTGTCGGTTGCCTCCCATGTCATGCCGAGCTGATCTGAGACTGCCTCTGGCGATAGCCATTGGGGAACCCAGAAGCGCTTCTCGACAGGTGCGAGGTACTTGACCGCCGGCCCGGCGTCAACGGCAGCGTATGGAAACGCTGCGCCGTTGACACTGATCGCTTGCCACATCGCTACCGAGGTGGCCACGATGACGTAATCGAAGGAAGCGGTAGAGCCGTCAGTGAACGTCAGCTTTACGCCGGTGGCGGGAAGGTCGATCGCTTCTACGAACCTCGGCTCGATCTGCAGTCCACTCACCAGTTGCTTCGCCAGGGCGTCGTTGCCCGCGGCACATCTGAAGATCTCCGTGTCTTCGAAGAAAGCCAGTCCTTCGCCCCCGGCGCGAAGCTGGGCGAGAAGCGCCAGCCAGCTCTGCTTCTCGGCGGCGGTGGCGTTGTTCAGCTCGAATTCGAGCTTGATCGCCTGGCAAACGTGTTCCGGTGTTTTCCACACGCGCGCCTCTTCGAGCAGGATGTCGGCCAGGCTTTTCGAGTCAAGCGCGGCAGCTCCTTCCGCGGTCCACGGCGCCTGCGGATTGATTTTCGCTGCGTCCGCAACGTTGCTCCAACGCTGATATACCGGCTTCAGTTCTTCGTAGAGCATCTCTGCGTCGTACACGCTGCCGTTGAGCAGGACGCGACTCTCGGCCAGACCGCCACCCTGCAAATCCTCTGGTGTGACGACGGTGAGTCCCAGTCCGAGTTCGGCCGCGGATATGACCCACCGCGGATGGTTCAGGCCGATCAGCTCCGCCCCCCGCTCCACGACGCGGCCGGGGACCACCGGCTTCTGGTCGTACGGGAGCGACGACCAAACGCGTCCGCCAGCCCTCCCGAGTGGGTCGAAGATCCGCACGTCCAGGTCCGTCTTGGTCAGGTGCGCGGCGACACAACCGGCGAACCCGGCGCCGACGATCGCCAACCTCGGCTTTACCCCGCCGAGTCGCGAGGCGTCACTGAAGTCGACCGCCGGGACCCCACGGGCGCTCTCGAGATGCTGGGCGGCTCTGCGCCTCCGATCCCCGCCGACGACGGGGTCGCCGAAGCGTCTGTTCAGCATCGAGAAGATTGAACGAGCCACAGGTCTCTCCGCTATGTCGCCTTTCGCCCGGACATGGTCGAGGCCTCAGGTCGGCTGAAGGTCATCGAGTCACTCGGTGCGCGCGCCTGCGACGAGTTCCTCGCGAAACTCTTCGAGCATCTGCCAACGCGCTTGCGCGAGCGGGAGCTTCCAATCGCAATCCGCCTTTGCTTCATCTTTTTTGCATTCCCCGCAATCGCACCCGGCTGGATTGATGCAGTAATTGAACAGCTGGCACTGGCGACAGGCGAACTCCGACAGCGACGGGAGTGGCTGTCCTGTCTGCTTCCAGCTCAGCATGTCCCAAAGAGCGAGGAAGGTGGTCGTACGTCCGTCACCACCGTGGCAGTGGAAGTGGACCCAAGACCCCTGCTGCGCGGAGGCGTCGAGCCAGAGCCCGCGCAGCTCCGCCAGGGCGCGCGTACTCGGAGCGCAGTGGTCCGTGACCGGGATCCGACGGTAGGTCACCGGGACCCCTAGCTTCCTCGCCAGCCACCCAGCGGCCATTTCCTCAGTCGCCGCTTTCCCGACTTTGAGCTCGATGTAGCTCGTGGGCGCGACCCGCTGCTGGCATCGATTATCGGCCGGTTCCATGTCGAGCGAGAAGATCTGAGGGGTCTCGCCCTGCAAGAGCTTCAGGCGTAGCTGCTCGTCTGTTTGGATCCAGGTCCAGCTCTGTCCGACGTTGGCGAAGTCGTTGTCGGCGTACCACGACACGGCTGTGCCGTCGAGGAAACCGTGAGTCTCCTCACGAAGGTCGACGAGGTAAATCCGCTCCGGTTTGTGGGGCGTCACAACATTGACCGCGAGGACGTCGAGGAACTCACGTTCATCGAGCTGGTGACTGCCTGAGGCCGAGTACCAGTGGGGCTTGAGATCCATTGCAGATCTGAAGTGGTCCCGCGACACCCTGGTCGTAGATGAGGTAACTCCCGGTCCGGTATGGCCTAAGAAGCGGGTTCGAGACATTGACATACACACGCTCGTCGCCTGACACCGCCGGTATATCTGCTCCCGTGCTCATGGTGACCCCCAGCGTGTGATCTTGGGCATGATGTCGGGCTCCGAAAACCGAGCGTCGTAGCACCGTTTGCGCGTACCACCGGACGGCAAACCATATCCATCCGGGCGCGGCCAGTCAAGCGGAAAATATCGCGCATTTCCGCCGTGGAAGGTCTGGAACAACCTTTGCCTTGTACGTACCCAGGCCGTACAATCCTGGTTATGGGATCAGCCGAGCCTGCATCAACATGCGGGTCAGCAAACGCCAAGAGCGCGTCCTACGAGCTGTCGCTGATCTAAACGGCGAGATCCTCACGGGATTCGTGCTCTCCGTCGCCACCCAGCGGGCAGAGCAAGTACTCGAGCGTGCCCAACGGATCAACATCAGTAGCGACGCGTTCAGACGCTTCGTCGAGGCTCTCGACGCGTCAGCCGAAGACATGCCCACTCTGTGCCGCTATGAACGGGCGCAAAGCCCCATCCCCAGTCGTTGAGCACCGAGACCCTCGACGCAGTCGAGGCGATCACCGCCGCACACCATCTAGACGACTTCGACTGTGACATCGACTCACTGAACCGTTGGCTATATCAATCGGCTCAAGTTACCGCCGCTACATATGTCCTTCGCCGCGGAGAGCGAGTTGTCGGCTACTACGCCCTTGCAATGAGCGCCGTCGAGCATGAGCGTGCCCCGTCGAGGTTGCGGCGCGGGATGCCAGACCCTGTGCCAGTCGTCCTCCTTGCTCGCCTTGCGCTTGACCGTTCCGAGCACGGACACTCACTCGGTGGACACCTACTTGTAGACGCTCTCTCTCGCTGCGTCCACGGCGGACGCGAATTCGGAGCCCGAGCAGTCGTCGTCGACGCCATCTCAGACGACGCCGCCAACTTCTACCGCCACTTCGGCTTTTAGGACCTCGACGTCCGCCGCTCTGGTGACGGATCTCAGACATAGAGCAATCTCTCGAACCCTGACAGTGGGGGCCGACAGGGCTTGGAGCGATATCGAGCGCCTTGCAGGCGTCGAAGGATCCGTGGCGGCGGTCGTGCGAGCACCTAACCGTCTTGCGATATGGGTTCTTCGATCTAGCTCGCAAGCCGTGCTTGCCGAGCTCAAAGAGCATCGGGCACCGACCGATACACGTGCATGACGTCGCCTCCTCGTGCATTACCGCGGAGATCAACGCCCACGCGGACAGGGCTATCGCCGAAGCGCCGAGGGAAGGCATCTCGCATGTCTCTGCACCAGGCTCGGGAGGAATACCTCCGCTGGCTTCTCGCCACACGCGACCTATCGCCTCACACACTTCGTGCCTATGACTGCGATATCGCCGCCTTTGAGCGGTATCTCGGCGCATCTTCGTTGGTAAATCAGATTGATCGAGACCAACTCATTGCTTTCATGGAAGACCAACGGGAAGCAGGGCTTTCGTCAATGTCGATCAAAAGACGGGCATCCGGTCTTCGCGGACTCTGTAAGTGGCTTCTCTCGCGCCGCCTACTCGACGCTGATCCCTGGATTGGCGCAACGGTGGCGTTGGGACGGTCACGCAAGCTCCCCCGCGTGTTGCCGGGACATGAACTTAATCGCCTGTTTTTCTACCTCCAGAGAGAGGCGGGAGTCGACAACGCGGGCAACATTGACGACCCTCTCCCCCACCCACACGAGTCAACGACGCTCCTTGCCGTCGCGCTCATGGTCGCAACAGGCGTCCGGGTCAGCGAGCTCGTCGGGATCCAGTGTCACGACATCGACCTGCCCAGCCGGAGCCTAAAGCTCACGGGCAAGGGGCGTCGCGAGCGACAGGTGTTCTTAACAAATGAATGGATAACGAGCCTCACCCATGCGTACATCAAGACTCGTAATGCCTTGGGCGTCACGCATCCTCGTCTCTTGTTCAACCTTCACCACGCACCCCTTAGCCCACCGGCGATGCGGTCAAGGCTTGCCAAGGCCGCACAGCAGGCGGGCCTAAACGCCAGATTGACACCACACATGCTCCGGCATACCGCTGCCACTCAGTTGATAGAAGCCGGTGTCGACATCCGGTATATCCAGCGCCTCCTCGGCCACGCAAGCCTATCCACGACCGAGATCTACACACACGTGTCCGATAGAGCACTTCGGCAGGTCGTCTCGGACGCTGACGTCCTTGGGAGGTTGCCCCACCCACGATAACTAGGAATTATCGTGGCGGATCTGTGGGCCGCGCTGGGGTATGACCGAGTCGCGTCCGAAGTTGCGCAGGCGTTGCACGACAGCGCTGATATCAACGTGATCGAGGGACCGCCAGGCGTTGGAAAGTCCTGGCTCGCGAAGGGCATCGGCGCGATGTGGCAAGAGGGTGGCGGCGGCGCGATCGTCGCCGAGGGCGATCTGTTGAAGAGTGAGACCTCGCTCTATCCCTTCGGGTTCGCCATGGCAGGACTCTCCGGTGGTTGGAAGACTGTGGTGCCCGCTCTGACCGGTATCGCCAAGGCAGGAGAGGCGTTCCTGGGCACCGCGGGGCTCATCACGTCGACCGTCGAAGCGCTGGCGAAGCTGCGGAAGAGCCGTAAGCGCGACGTCTCACTCTTTCTTGGCGATGCGGAGCAGCGCATCCTCTTCGAGCTAGAGGGCCTAAGCGAGAAGCGGCCGCTACTCCTAATCGCGGACAACCTGCACTGGTGGGACGCCAAGTCGCTCGACTTCCTCAGCCTCATGCATGATGCACGCATGTGGTCGGCCTTCACTTTCCTGACAGAGATGCGTGTGCTTGCTGTGCAGACGGTTGAGCCTTATCAGAGTGTGGCGAATCCAGACGCTCACGACGCGCTCCTCCGACCGAGTACTACGCGCACGTTCGAGCTGTCGCGAGTCCCCCGGGATGGGTTCGAGCGGGTCCTCGGTGCCTTGGGGGCGACTCCCGAACCGGCGGCGGAAGTCACCGACACCGTCTACGCATTTTCTGGTGGGCACCTCGCCCTCGCAAGCCGCTGCGCCGCGCGGATGGCGGAGGGCGAAACCGAAGCATTTCTCTCCGCGACTAACTCTGACGAGTTTATTCGCAAGCTCTTGTCGGAGCGGATCCGGTCCCTCGGAACGATGGGCCAGCAGGCTGTTGCCACGCTCCAGATCGCGGCGGTCCTGGGATTGACGTTCCGGCGTGACGAGCTAGTGTGTGCTTCTAACGTCGAGGACCAAGAGACCTCGCGGCTGTTGCGTTACTGCCGCGACGAGGCCGTCCTGGAACTATCAGACGGCGTGGGCAGGTTCGTCCACGATCTCTACCGACAGTACTTCCTTGAGGCTGGCAAACATGATCGGATCGCGATCCACGAGCGGCTCTCTGATTGCCTGCGCGTTCTGCGGCCTGCCGAGTATGAGCTGCGTTGCTTAACGCCCTCAACGCAGAGCGCACGGGGGAGGCCGCCGTCTTTGCCGTGCATGCGGCCTTGCAGAGGGAGCGGGAGGGTCAGTCTTCGCGAGATCTCCCGCAAGCGATTGTCGAAGCGCTAGCGGACACCGGAACGACAGGCGTGGTCGAAAGCTTCTCCTCTGCCCTGGATTGTCTCAACAAGTACAGGTACGTCGAGTGCCTTGGCGCCCTTGACAGCCTGCCGCCCGATCTCGCCAAGAGCCTGCTCGCAGAGGCTGACTACCTGCGTGCGATGTGCTTGATGTCCACCCGTAGCGAGAAGGACCGCGCCGACGGCCGGGCCATCCTCGAAGCCTGGGACCGTTACGAGGAGGAGGAGCCCGAGCTCGGCATCCGGCTCATGCATCTGCTGCTCTTCGGCCTCACTCACGTGACTGACAAGGAGCCAGGACGCGCATTCGACCGCAAGCTGCGGAGAGTTCTAATCGACCGCGTCAGCTTCGACATGGCGGCGAAGGATGCGCTATACACGCTGGATCGCTGCTCAGGGTGGCTCTACCAGCCGGACGTTGCGCTCAGTCGCAACCGTGCGGCAGTCGCCTACTACGGACCTAAGGAGGGGCAGTCACTGGTGCGTCGCCCGCTCGAGTACTACCGCTGCCTTGCCAACCTCGGCGCGAACCTGATCGCCAACGGCCGCTACGAGGAGTCCCTAGAGATTCACATAAAGCTGGAGCACATGATCGGTAGCTATCCGGAGGGCGTGTTCCCGCGCATCGACTATCCGCGCATGAACGGGCTCCTCACCGAGTACCGGCTGGGCACGGTGAATGCCAAAGAGGCGTCACGACGACAGAGCGAGATAGTCGCCTCGCTGAACGTAGACGGAGATCCCTTCTATGTAGACAACGCTTTGGCGGTGTACTTCACGCTTGACGGTCGCTTCGAGGAGTCACTGCGGATCTTCGACAGGCTCGATGCCGAGCTAAATGACCGCAGGATTGACCCAGAGCACAGCATGGTCTACCTGATCAGAGCCAATCGCTGCGCGACATGGTACCTCGCGGGGGAGATGTCGCGTGCCCACGAGGAGTGGGCTGCGCTGACACCGATTGTGGACCTGATCGCCTACCCGATCCGGACGCTCCTAGTCCGTCGCCACGAGCTGCTCGCAAAGGTGATCGAGACGAGCGAGACGATGTCCCCGCCAGACTTCGACGAGTTCCTCACAAGGCCCGGCCATCCAACCGAGTTCGGTCCACTCTGGAGGAGCTTTGGCCGTGGCTTTAGGATGCCTGAGGTCGAGTTCTGGCGCGAGAACTAGGGAGCAGTCCTCGGCAGGCGAGCGTTCCGGCGATAACAAGGCGAAGGTAGCTCGCATGGTCAAAACCGAGCTCTCGAACCGAATAGAAACCTGAGCTCTCATCGCTCAGGCCAGCGTTGACGGCGACGTCGGTCAACCAAGCTTCGCCCTCGGCGTCGACGCGGAAGTCGATGCGGCCAAATGACTCAAGTCCGAAGACCGTGAACGCGTTGACGGCGCAGTCGTAGAGGCGATCCATCACGTCCGCTGGAGCTTCGAAGCGCCTATAGGTAATCCCATCCTTGCTAAGGCTGTCATCGATCGTCACCACGGCGTCTCCGTCACCCGGTGCCTTGCTCAGGATCACCTCCATCGGAGGGGTGACGATCGGCTCAGGGTATGAGAAGATCGGTACGGCTACCTCGGTGCCGGAAACGAACTCGTGGACAGTTACCGGCTGGGTAATTTCCGTCGAGATTGCCGCCACTCGTGCTTCGCATTCATCGTCGACGACGAAAACAGAGTCCTTCGTGACCCCGACGGACCACGACTCATAGGTCGACTTAACGATGACCTTTGTTCCCCGGGCCGGCCGACGACCGGCGGTCCAACCCGTGGAAGGCGAGTACTGCCAGGCCGGCGTAGTTTGAATACCGAGCGCCCGAAGAAGCGTGAGGTAGTGGAACTTATGGCGGCCGAGGGCACAGACGTAGGCGTTGGAAGTCGAGTACGTCATACCATAGGAGTCAGCGATCGTTGGGATTAGCGCCTTGCGGCCAGGCTCGAAGCCGCCGGCCACGACGCCGCCCTCGATGCCGTTGTAGATAACCTTCAGTTGCCGGTCGATCTGCTGGAGCCGTCCATCAACGAGCGCCTCCAGGAGCGGATGCTCCCCCTCGAATAGCTCGACGTATGCACCTACAGAGCGAAACGCCTCGATTGTCTGATCGAGCTGGCGGTCGGAGACACACCGCTGCGCAAAGAACGCGCGGGAGAGCCCTGGGCGCTCCTCCAGCCGGTCTGGTCGATCGTAGGCCAAGAACAGTGCCAAGTCCGCCGCACGAGACCGGAGCGACTCCTCGAGCGCGAGGAGCTCCTGTCGTCGCGGGTCGTCACCCTGCGCTACCATCCGATAATTCCTAGTTATCCGAAAAGTTGGACATTGCCGAGGAGCCTAGAGCATCGGTTGACGGAGCGTGTAGCTCGTCGCGTAGCTGTGGCTCCGTCGGCTTGCGGCCCGACCCAGGGCCACCAGCACGTTCGCCACGGGCTCGCCAACCAGAACTAGCTGGCATTAATGGAACAACGCGCCGCGGCGAGACCGGAACCTGAGATCGTAGACGGTGTA
Organism: uncultured Solirubrobacterales bacterium; assembly: GCA_963788715.1. Classification (GTDB taxonomy): domain Bacteria; phylum Actinomycetota; class Thermoleophilia; order Solirubrobacterales; family Solirubrobacteraceae; genus Palsa-744. The sequence goes on along the minus strand of CAWBID010000023.1, from coordinate 22,796 downwards.
CTTCAGATATATGGAACCGAGGAGGTGGGTTGCCCGGTAGCGCAGTCGTCTGCGAGTGCCCGTGCTTTCCATGCGTCGCTGCCAGGCTACGCCGTTACCCCACTTCACCAGAGCACCGAGCTCGCCCGCTTTCTCGGCGTACAGACTGTGCTCGTCAAGGACGAGCGCCTGCGCTTCGGTCTGCCGTCATTCAAGGTGCTTGGTGCCGTATGGGCGGCGGCATGCTGTCTCTCCGAGCGGTCGGAGGGTCATGACGGGAGCCTTACGAGCATCCGCGCATTGGTAGCGGCGACAGACCCCCTAATCTTCGTCACTGCCACAGATGGCAACCACGGTCGAGCAGTTGCGTACGTGGCCAAACTGTTCGGCGCAGAGTCATTGATCCTGCTGCCCTCGGCAGTCTCCTCCGCACGTGCGGACGCGATCTCGCGCGAGGGAGCGCACGTGGTACGGATCAACGGCACCTACGACGACGCTGTCCATGCGGCTGAGGTACTCGCATCGCGTGCTACCAACGTAGTGCTCGTTGCGGATACGACACAGAGCGAGGTAGGTGGCTCGAGCGACTGGGTGATCGAGGGTTACGCCACGATTTTCGACGAGCTCGAGGAGCAGCTCGGACTGGACGGAGCTGGGCGCAACGAACATACACTCGTAGCGATCCAGGCGGGCGTGGGCGCACTCGCGGCGGCCGCGGTCCGCTATTTCCGCGCGAGCTGGCCGCGGGAGCAGACGCGTCTGATCACGGTCGAACCTGAGTCGTCGGCCTGCGTCAAGGAAGCCCTCCGAGCCGGTCAGCCGGTGACGCTGTCGGGCTCGCACGAGTCGGTGATGGAAGTGCTTAACGCTGGGCACGTCTCATCGTCAGCTTGGCCGGAGATCGCAACCGGAATTGACGCAGCCGTCCCGATCCACGACGAGGTGCTTGTCACCGCGCTACACGCACTCGTTAAGGCGGGACTGGACGCCGGCGAGAGCGGTGCCGCTGGACTCGCCGGTGCAAAGGTCTACATCGCGAACCTCGACCCACAGGACGTGCCGGAGCGAGTGATCGTTGTGCTGACAGAAGACGTTATCGATTCCGAACTGCACGAGCGTCTGCTTGCCCATGGCCTGTCGGGTCCGACCCGCGACTCATGACCTCTCCTGCCCCCGCCGAGGAAACCGGTGTGCTGTCTCAGTGCTGCGGGTAACACGATTAGCCGCTGCTAGCGGCTAATCCCTGCGCGCTGTCGCCAACTAACGAATCGTACAAGTTCCAAGTCATTCGCTGCAAGTGTGCAGTTGCGGACATGCGTTTCGATTTCGCCCCCGCCACGAACCCATTAGTTACGGGGCCGTGGAGGTAGTTTCCGACGAAGTCGCTCTTGCCACTGGCTCAAGGAAGTTCTGATACTGAAGCACAGGTAGACCTAGGACAAATTTAAACGGCTCACCCACGGCAGCGAATCCTTCGCGTGTGTAGAAGCGGCGCGCTCGCGCCTGACCAACATGGACGAACAGACGCATTGCCGCAAAACCTTGGGCGGCCGCGGCGATAGTCGCGTGCGCGAGCAGTTGCGTCGCGACGCCAGATCCCCAATACTGAGGCTGAACGAAGAGGTGACCGAGATGAGCCAGACACGTATCAGGATCCGGTCGAAAGGGGTGGCGTTCGGCCGGGATAAATGTTGCGTGCCCAACTAGCGCTTGCTCATCAGTAGCCAACTCCCCCCAAAAACCCGGATCCGCGATCCAACGCCGTAGCAGGTGTGCCTCGTCGCTTACCGGTGGCGGCTGCCAGTTGGGTGGCGCAAAGACGCGATAGGCATCGAACGCGTCGATAACCATATCCGCAAGCCCATTGATGTCGTCACTTGTGATCTCGCGAAATACAAAGGGATCGAACACACTCAAAAATCTAGCGCTTGGAGATCAACGCTGAGCCAGATCCTGGCACCCCTTATCCAAACACTCGTAGGCCACTCAGTGGAGTCTCCTAGGATGGACCTCACCTTCCGAAGCGCCCTCATATTGCCGCAAAGCGAGCTCAACGACCGGCGCGAACCAGAGATTCCGTGACCCCAGGCAAAACGATCGTGAGACTCAGGAACGCGTATTTCAATACCAATATGCCGAACTTGAAACCTGCGACCGCCCGGTCCTTGCCGGCACCCGGCACGCCGCCCCAGCGTTTGGACCCTAATTGGACCCCGCCGCCTTGCCGGACGAAATCCGAAACCAGCTCATTTACAGGCCTTTTCTCGAATCGGGGAGACAGGATTTGAACCTGCGACCGCCCGGCCCCCAGCCGAGGGGTTCTGGAGTCTCTGGGTGCTTGTAGCCCGTCTTTACTGGGTTTGGGTGCTTCTGAGTGCTCCTGAGTTGCGCTCACTTTGGACCCCAAATTGGACCCCAAACCGCAGCGAGCCAGGATCGTCCGCTGACCGGCAGCTGGCCGTCCGACCCGTTCAACGGCGGTAAACTGCATCCTGATGGCAAGCACCGATCGAGCCGTCCATGTGGGCCAGCGAACCTACGCGCTACTGCGCGCCGAGGCCGAGCGTCGCCATCGCGATGTCGATGCGACCGCCGACGATCTGCTTGCCGAGCGGCTGTCGTCCGCCGTCGCCGACACGAATAGACTGCAAGATACACTGGAGCGTGCAGCCAGACTGCGCGCCGGACTGCCCAAGACCAATCAAGCCGTCTATCTGGTGCGCGAGGGCCGCGAGGAGCTTGAAACACGAGCAATGCGCCGGTGAGCATCGTCATCGACGCCAGCGCGCTGGTCGCGTTTGTGACCAACGAGCCTGCGGCTCCCCAGGTCGCAGAGCTGCTTCAGCGCTGGGGCGCGGAGGCCGCCGAGTTGAACGCACCAGCGCTAGCTCGCTACGAGATCGCCAACGCCCTGGCCAAGCAAGCCGCCGCAGGAAATCTCCGCGACGAGGCGATAGACGAAGCATGGGCCATACTTGAGGATCTGCCAATCATCTACCACCCGTTGAGCAACGGCCCAAGTGTGGTGCGTGCGGCACTCGACCTCCAGCGACGCTCCGCCTACGACGCTGCATATCTTGCCCTCGCCGAAGACTTGGGCGCCGACCTATGGACACTCGACGGACCACTGGCGCGCAACGCGAGCGCGCGCGGGCACCGAATCCATCTGATTGCACCGCACTCAGCCGAGGTACGGAGCGACCCTAACCACTGAGGTGTCGGCGAGCGTGTAACCGAGATGGTGGTTACGAGCGCACCACGGCACCATCATCCTGCGTCTCGACCTGCGCTGCTGTGGGACATGAGACTCCTTTTCGCTTTTGCCGACACAGAAGGTCGGACATTCCCCGTCGGCGGATGTGGGGCTCTATCGCTGCGCTGTACTGCCGCTACCCCACACCAGCTCGCTATCTCCAAGAGGGCTGGCGGCAAGACTCCTTGCACGTCGAGGCGCTGTGCGCAGCGGCCGTGTGGCGCAACTGGATCGACGTGGCTACCGAGGCCCCGCGACACGAGCTGGCGTTCCAGGCCCAGTTCGCCGACTTCAGCCACCAGCTCCGTCAAGAAGGCGGCAGCGTCACGACTGCATGGAAGCCAGGCGCCGCGCCGCCCGAGTGGCTCGCATGACGATCCGATCGTGCAGCCGCGTAACAGACCAGATCGGTCGCTTGTCTACTACCCCGGAGGTCATGCGCCTGGATGGAGCAGCCCAGCGCGCTCGTAGTGCCCGATGGCGTCGTCGGGAATGTGCTCATAGGTCTGGATCGGCCCAAGCCCGTTGAGCAACTGTCCGATGAGCACGGCGAACCCGGCAGGGCCAGCGATGAAGAGGTGGATACGGCGGATATCCCGCCATCGTGTCCTTGCGGACTTGATCGCCTCGACCAACCTTATTGCTGCGTCGGCAGCCTCGCCGGGGCTGCGCAGCGTCACCTGGCTGCTACCGAGGCCGCGCAGCCGCACATAGCCGCGGAACTCCGGCACCTCGCCTGAGCTCTCCCGTAGCGCCTCCTCGGCGTCATGGTTGATCGATGCGATCACCGCCAGGTCCTCTGACGAGGCGGTGACCTCGCGCGTGTCGATCTCGACCTGCGCAGCCTCCTGCGGGGCGACTAGGGACCACAGCTCGTCCGGGACGCCTGCTCGTCGCTGGCGCCAACGCAACTCGGGGCCGGTTGGAGCGAGGAAGGCAGCGCCGAGCGCAAGGGCCGCAGGGAGCGCAGGGAGCCCTTCGGCCTCGACGGGCGTGCCAGGTGCCAGCTCGCGCACGTTGGCAGCAACGAGGTCCATCGCTGGGAGCAGGATGTCGCGCCAGGCGGCAGCGCTCGCGCATCGTCTGTCAAAGCGCTCGGACCAGTCAAGGACCAGCGCCATTCCGCTGGTGCGCGGAGCACGCTCGCGCGTGTGGAGGGAGAGGCGCAGCGCATCGCCGTCGGCGAGACTGGCCGCGATGGCCTTCACCCGCTCGCGCAGCACCAGCTCGGCGATCTCAGCGGCCCCCGCCTCATCCACGGGCTCTGAGGCCACGCGAGCGAGGTTCCACGCGCCGAGATCCTCGATGCCGAGATGGCGGCTGGCGATCTCGCCGGCCTCGGCATAGTCGAGCCCGCCAGCGGCGACTGGCTGCACGAAGAAGCCCTCGTCGGCCCTCTTGCGCTCGATGATCGCCGGAAGCTCGACCTTGCGGATGATGTCCGAGCCCTCCACGTCCGGCGTTATCCAGGCGAGCGCGCATGTGGTGGAGGCATCGCTGATCACCTTGCGCAGCTCTTCGGCGGTGGGCTCGGCGCCCAGGTCGGTGACGTCCTGCCATGTCGGCACGCCGACGTCATGGAGCGCCAGCACGAGCAGCCTCGCTTCCTCCGACCGCGTGCGCCGGTAGCTGACGAAGCACCTGCCCGTCAGGTCAGCCATCGAGGCGTTCGGAGAACGGCGCCGTGGGCGGATGCGCCTCAACCATCTCCACGATGCGCCCGTACTCCAGAGGCCGTTCAGGGAACGCATCGATGATGACACCGGGGATGAGCCGCATGGTCAGATCCGAGTAGGTGTAGCCATAGGGACGTCCCGCCGCTGGGCCGGTGCGCGCCACGAGGTCTGCGAGGTTCGCCTGGCTGAAGCCGGCGCCCTCGAACGCGCGCTTGAGCACATCAGCTCGCTGCGCCTCGTTCGGGCGCTCGAAGTGGAAGATCTGCGCCGCCCGGCGCTTGATGGCCGGATCGATCGCAGAGCTGCGGTTGGTGCACATCACGGTGATCACGGGCATGCCCTCAGCCGAGACATGGCCGATGCCGCGTATGAGCGCATTGACGCCTGCCCGGTCCTCGTGGTGCATCTGCGAGGCCTCGCGCGACTGTGCGAGCGCGTCAGCCTCGTCGATGAGCAGGATCACCGCCGACGTCGGGCGCTCGGGACCGCGCTGGCCGGTGACACGCTCCTCGACCGCACGGAAGGCGGAGGCGATGAGACTCGTCATCTCTCCCACGCGCCCGCTGCCACGCGCGTTAAGGCTGAGCGGCATCAGCGTGACCGAGATGCGGCAGACACGCGCCAGCTCGTTCCCGAACGTCTCGGCCAGGACCGTCTTCCCGGTCCCCACGTCGCCGGCGAACACGAACAGTGGAATGCGCTCGCCGAACGCCTCCACCGCGGGCAGGACTGCACCGCCGTGATGTTTGCGGCTCCATTCGCTGAGGAGCTTCGGGTCGAGGAGCAGGCGCGCCTCCTTGAGCAGCCGCGCCTTCACATCGTCCAAGCCGACCAGGCGGTCGTAGCGGTCGCCAGCACTCGGGTTAGGGAACTTCTCGACTCGATCGAAGAGGTCGCTGGGCTCAGTCATGCCGGCACGAACCGCCGCCGCCGAAGGCCCGTGCCCGCAGCCGCGTAGCTGCGGTCTTCGGTGACCCAGTGCCCTTTGCCGTCAATAGGCGCTTCGCCGAAGACGCGCTTGACGGGCAGCTTCGCCCTGAAGGCGCCTCGCTCGTCTTGGCTCAGGTGGAAGAAGGCGTCGGACTGGCGCAGATGGTTGAACGTCTTCGCCCCCGTGATGTCGATGCCCGCCGGGACGCCACCACCTCGCGAGTCTGAGAGCGATCCGTCGGAAAGCACTTCGTAGTAGAGCGTGAACAGGCGGCCTCCGTCTCGCTTGAAACCGATCTCGAAAGTTGCGAGGAAACCTGCTGCGAGGTATTGGGCAAGCTCCTCAACGAGATTGTCAATGTGCGACTCATCGGGATATCCGTAGTAGCAGCTCATCTGACGCATGTCTGCGCCGACACGCGAGGAGATGTGCCGCGCATTCGCGATGGTGAAGCTCTCGCTTTCGCTGTATGAGCTGCTCATCATCTACACCGCCCCTGCGAACGTCGGGCCGAGGATGTCGCTCCAGTCCTCGATTGAGCGCCCCTTGGTGGTCGCGTAGGCCGCGTCCGCCAGCGCGTCGTGCGCCTCAGCGGCAGCGGCCACGATCACCTCCCGGTTGGCGCGGGTGTAGGAGACAGCGACATTATTCTCGGGGTTGACGGGATCGAGGATCTCGATCTCCGCGCCGGTCGGCGCCGGCAGGTCGCTGGCCGAGCAGAAGTCCGTGAAGGCGATGCGCTCCTTGAGGCCGGTGGTGACGATGTAGCTGAAGAACGCCTCCATCCCCTCCACGTAATCGGAGAAGTCCGTGCCATCGTCGTGCAGATGGGCGCAGATCAGCTCGATCATGAAGGACTTAAAGCGGAAGGACGGATCGCGGTCCTTCAACTCGCCTGCCCACCACTTGAGCAGGCGGATCACCTGGGCGAAGTCGCTCGGCGAGCCGCCCTTCCGCGCGCGGATGAAGTCGAGGTGCCGGGAGACGCTCGTGACCACACGCTCGCCGGTATCCCTGACGATCAAGCAGCCCACGTTGTCGGGCTCGCCGTCGTAGAGCACGGGCACCACGTCGACATCGACGAGGTTGCGGGAGCGGAAGCGGATCTGCACGCAGTGCTCGCGCAGCTCGAACTGGTCCTCATCGAGCTGCGGGTAGCACTCGCGCAAGCGGTCCCTCAGCCATCTGACCAACTCCTCGTCACCTTCAGGGACCGCGGCGCGCTTGACGTACACGGCGAGGTCCATGTCGCCGATCGTGGTCAGCGCCGTGCCCTTGGCCACAGAGCCGGCGTTGAGCATCTTCACGAGCGCGTAGTCGGGGTGGGCGGTTATGTGCTTCTCAAGCCTCTCGCGCATGCGGTTGCCCTGTTCGCGGTATTCCCGCGCCCGCTGCGGTGAGAGGTTCACACGGTCTTGTGCGAACTTGGCCAAGACCTCGTGCTGGACGTATCGCGCGATCGTCATCAGGGCTGAGCCCTCCTGTGGTTGTGCGCCCCTTTCGGTGCGCATTGAAGGTATCGTAGTTCTTGATCGAGAACCGTAGCATGTCCGCCCCCCACCGTGCAAGAATGAGACCTAGGGTTCGTGATGGAGAACCAGCAGCTATCGCTGTTCGAGCAGCTAAGCCACGCAGAGCCGGCCTTGTCCGACGAGGACATAGTGCGGCACCTCTGCGGGGATCTGCTAGACGAATCTGCCGTTGCACCCCCCGTAAACGTCGAGTTGCTGGCCTCCATGCGAGGGATCGCGCGGGTCGAGCAGCGCCCGCAGCCGTGGTCCGGTGTCCTGGCGCCAACAAGCAACGGACTTATCGTTGGCGTGTGGGCCACGGATGGAGTCGAGCGGCAGCGCTTCACAGTCTTGCATGAGGCTGGCCACACCCTGCTTCCGGGTTTCGCCGAGAGCCGCCACTACCGCTGCGGCGGCCCCAAGAACCGAGAGGAGCAGCTGTGCGACATTGCTGCCAGCGAGCTGCTGCTGCCCCGACGATTCTTTGTGCGCGACATCGCTCAAGCCTCGCCAGGGCTGGAGGGCATCGAGGAACTCTCGAAGTCCTACGAGGCCAGCATCGAGGCGACCGCGCTGCGCGCTGTGGCACTTGGCCAGCAAGCCGGGATGCTGCTTGTCTTCAAGGTGGCACACAAGCCGTCTGAGAAAGGACGAGAGGACCAATGCGAGCCCAAGCTGCGACTGTCGTGGTCGCACGGGCTTGGCGATTGGCCGTATATGCGCCAGCACAAGTCAGTCAGCAACGTCTCGCCGATACAGCGTGCGCTCGAAGGAGAGCTAGTCGACGAGATCGGCACGCTAGGTGATCTGGCCGGGGAGGAACACGGACCAATCAGGATCAGCGCGCGGCGGTACGGCGGCAGCGGGCGCGTGCTCGCACTGCTGACGCCCGCTCGAATTAAGGGCAGGTTCGAGATGAGCGAGACCAACGAGACCATCGGCGAGCGCATCAAGCGCTTCAGGGAAGAGGGGAACTTGAGCCCAAGCGAGCTAGCCGAGCAAGCCGGCGTCGCCAAGAGCTACCTGTCCACGCTCGAACACGAGGACCGGACCAAGAACGTCCGTAGGCCGTCCGCAGACACCTTGTATCGGATCGCCAGTGCGCTGGGCGTGGCGATGTCCGACTTGCTGGGCAGGCCCGTGATCACTGCGGCCCAAACAGGTCACCGGCCTCCGAGCTTGATCGAGTTCGCCAAGAGTCGCGCCCTCCCCGAAACCGATGTCGAGATGCTGGCTGGCATACGCTTCCGGGGCGAGGAGCCGAAGACGCCGGAGCGCTGGGAGTTCATCTACCAGGCAATCAAGAACAGCGCCCCGATGGATCGCGGACAACACACGTAATAACCAACGTCGTTCCGAGTTGGCACCGTATCTCGCGTGTGCGGTATCTCCCGACACTCGTGTGCGGTTGGGTCGCAACGGTTTGCCTCGATACCCAGCTCGCGTGCTACTTGAGGACTCGAAGCTCTCCCGGCATCCAACGAGAATCTAGCGGGAGAGATAGAAACCTGAACCTGCGACCACCCGGCCCCTACAGGCCACTCCCAGCATCCAGCGCACTTTGGACCCCAAATTGGACCCCAGAATCCTGCGTCGGACACTCGCTGCTTGCTACCGACGACATGTGCTCCTATCGAGGGTCGGCCGGCGTGACGGCGGGAGCTGGCTGCAGGTCGAGATGCCACGGCGCGACGACCTTGAGTAGCGCCGTTGGCGGAGGGTCGGTGAGAGGCAGAATCTCACCAGCGAGTTCAAGCGCTCCACGCCCCTCGAATATCGCGACGCAAGGATTGCCGTCGAGGCATGAGGGGAAGCGAATCGCGGCGGCGCCGTCGTCGTAGATGTCTGCGGCGACGGTTTGCGTCACGACCCGGCGGTTCGTGGTGATCTCGTGTAGGTCCAGGTGCCGCATGTCGTCCTCGAGCAGGAGATCGACGTGTCGCTCCTCCACGCCCTGACGCTGAATCGCGTCTGTGAGATCACAGATCCCGCCATCCAATCGCAGTCGGACCGGCGCGAGAATATTTTCGCGACGCCAAGCTGCCGTGATCGGTTGGGCGGCAAGCTCCTGCGCAGCCTCGGCCCCCATCTCTTGCTGGAACCGGCGAATCGCGCCAAGATTATTCACCAACGCCGACCTGCGCCGCCACCTGGCGCCCCTGCTCGGGAAGACTCCCGATCTCATGACCAGCGGGCAGATCACCTACGACCTCAGGCGGCTGCGGCTGCACGGGCTCATCGAGCGCATCCCGCACACCTTCCGCTACCGCGTCACCGACACCGGCATGCGCTCAGCGCAGTTCCTCACCCGCATCCACGACCGGCTGCTGCGCACCGGCCTGGCCCAGATCACCGACCCCCGCCCGCCCACGCCCACGGCGCTGCGCGCCGCCGACCGCGCCTACCAGGCCGCCCTCGACGACCTCACCCGCCAAGCCGGCATCGCCGCCTGACCACCACGCGCCGCCAAAGCCCTCTATCCTGACCTGCAAACCACAGGATTTGACTCAAAAATCACAGACCACCCCGCCCAAGCCCTCTAGCTGACACGAAAGCTGTCCCCACCCTTGAAACCTCGGCCGACGGGCCACCGCGGATACACCAGGAACCCACCCGGGCCCGCGATCTGGCCCTTAAGAAGATGCCGGACGCCGAGTATCCGATTACCAGACGACTGTCACCGCTTGGTACCAGACCTCCAGTTACGCCACGCCGCCCGGCTGCTTGACCGGCGGTCGCAGCTGGATCAAGCACCCCGCCGTGGCTGCGGCGCTCGCCTCAGCGACCTGGTCCGCCAAGACACCACGACACCCGGATATGTACGCGAAGCGCACAGCAAATAAAAGAAACCGCAGGTCAGAAAATCGCTCTTCAGGCGCCAATCGTGTCACAAGCCAGGTCTGAGCTAGGTGTGACCGAAAAAACGCTCATCCGGTTAGGCTCAGCACTCAGGGCGGCAGACCTTCTGTGCGGCATGAGAGTGCGCGTTGACGCTGCTGTCGTTCACACCAGCATTGACGCTGTGCCCATTTAGTTCGGCGAATCGGGCACTCTTGAGGCAATGTAGAAGAGCTCGCAGACGTGGTGATCGTCTGTGCGGTAGACGAAGTGCGCGGTGGGGCCCTGGCCGGGGAAGTCGGTGAGGTAGGCGATCGGATCTCCCGCCGCCGGGGCGCCGCCGCCCAGCGTTGTGAGGTCGGCGCTGCCCCACGTACTCATTGCCTCGCTGTAAAAGAGCTCGTAGATGCGGCCGTTGGCGGTGCGGTAGACGATGCGAGTGACGGAGCGCTGGCCGGGGAAGTCGGTGAGGTAGGCGATCGGATCTCCCGCCGCCGGGGCGCCGCCGCCCAGCGTTGTGAGGTCGGCGCTGCCCCACGTGCCCGTTGCCGCGACGTGGGAGAGCTCGTAGATCCGGCCGTTGGCGGTGCGGTAGACGATGTGCGCGGCGGGGCCCTGGCCGGGGAAGTCGGTGAGGTAGGCGATCGGATCTCCCGCCGCCGGGCGCCGCCGCCCAGCGTTGTGAGGTCGGCGCTGCCCCACGTGCCCGTTGCCGCGACGTGGGAGAGCTCGTAGATCCGGCCGTTGGCGGTGCGGTAGACGATGTGTGCGTGGCGGGGCCCTGGCCGGGGAAGTCGGTGAGGTAGGCGATCGGATCTCCCGCCGCCGGGGCGCCGCCGCCCAGCGTTGTGAGGTCGGCGCTGCCCCACGTGCCCGTTGCCGCGACGTGGGAGAGCTCGTAGATCCGGCCGTTGGCGGTGCGGTAGACGATGTGCGCGGCGGGGCCCTGGCCGGGGAAGTCGGTGAGGTAGGCGATCGGATCTCCCGCCGCCGGGGCGCCGCCGCCCAGCGTTGTGAGGTCGGCGCTGCCCCACGTGCCCGTTGCCGCGACGTGGGAGAAGCCGGACGCGGTCGCTGCCGGTGCCGCGGTAGACGATGTGTTCGGTGGGGCCCAGGCCGGGGAAGTCCGTGAGGTAGGCGACCGGATTCCCGGCTGCGGAGGGTCCTGGGACGATAAATGTCAGGTTCTCGGCCACCCAAACGCCCGCTGCGGCGACGTAAGAGAGCTCGGATGTCGTCCCAACTGGCGGTGTGATAGACAATGCGTGTGGCGGGGCCCTGGCCGGGGAAGTCGGTGACGTAGACGATCGGGTGCCCCGCCACGGATGGGGCTCCTCCTAAACGAAAGCAGGTCGGCGTTGGCCCATCCGCCTGCTGTGGGGTTGTAGAAGAGTTCGTGGATGCGATTAGCGGTGCTGTAGGCGACATGTGCAGTAGGGCCCTGGCCAGGAAATTCGGTGACGTATGCGATCGGATCCCCTATGGCGCTGCCGCCGCCGAAGACGAACGGGTCAGGTCCGTGCTCCCCCACATCCCGAGAGAGTAGGGCGCCAAGACTTCCCGGATGTGCTCGCGGCAGACCCTGCAGAAAGGAAAGTTCAGGGCACGCATCCTACAGTTGAATTCTGGCCTAAAGCATTTGCAGTGAAAATAGTGAGCTCCCTCGAAGAGGCCAACTGTGCCTTCCGGTACCGGGCTCGCCAGCGGGCCGCGCGGATCGCATCTTGTACAGTCGGGGTTTCTGGTAGTCGGGATGGGGGTTGTGGCCGCGACAAAGGATCGCCACTTCAGCGTCGCTCGACTAGTGCTGATGGTGATGTTAACTTGGGCGGGTTCAGTAAGCGGGTGATTGTCCCGGCCGGTCTCCCCGCTGGCGCATCCTTGAAGATACTCGTACTCATCAGCGAGACCGAATGCCGCATGGCCCATCTCGTGAAGGGCGATCTCCTCGGCACCCGCCGCGAGCGAGTAAACCCCCACGGCCCCGCCGGTTCCCCCATAGACGGCAGAGTTGACTACTACCAGCACCGTATGCACCTCAGGCACCTGGGAGATGGCAGCGTATAGAGCGGTGCTGCTGCTGACCACAAGCGACCGCCTATTTACACCATCGCTGCAAAAGGTGGCATCGAAGTAGGTGCGCGCCGTCGCCCCCGATCCACCACACGTCGCCCTGGTCGTCGGCACCGCTGTCAGTGGAAATGACGTCGACACGGTATACGTTGATACTCCGGCTGAACTCGTCGAAGGGAATGGTAGAGAACATGATGTCGACAAAGCGTTGGACATCGTTCGCATACTGGGCCATCTGGCCGGCCTGGTATCCGTCGCCGAGGATGACCAGATTGAACCGCAGGGAGGGGCGGGCCGTTGTCGATGATCTTCGTTGTACCCACGATGGTGCCGTCAGCCGTAGTCATGCTCCACCGCCTTCTCTACCGGGCTGGAGCGAGAATCGGGCAACCTCGGTAGCTGGGCCGCCGGCTGCCCTATCGCCTGCCATGTCGGTCGCCGCGCTGCGCATCAAGGCGACATGGTTGGATCCGTCGATCTGAGGGACCAGGAGGCGAAGGTGCCCATTCCTTTCCACCGGTACTCGGACTATGGACTGCGTTGGATCGGCGAAAAGACCTCGACGTCCTGGCGGAACGGGTCGCGCATTACCTGGCGGTAAAGCACTTCATCCCGCGCGGTACGGACCTCAACCCAGAAGCCTTGCTCGTCCTCGTACCCCGAGAGGGCATCAGTAGGGGGAATGATCATATCCAAGGTCTGCTGGCTCACCAAGCGAACGTCGTTGCCCTCATAGGTGAACATTAGCCGCACCGCTCTCGACGGCGCAGGCATACTGTCCTGCCCCTGCGCACTCATGTCACAAATTCCTTTCCTGTGGGACCTTTCTTGCCGGGCCCATATGTCAATTCACTCCCGGTCAGAGACCCTCCGTGTCACTTTGCCAATTAGGAGCGCACCCGCAGACCACAGCAGGCCATGCCATTGATCTGTTGCCGCTTGGGCCCTGTTACCCAGCACCGGAACTCGCGCGTGTGCAGGAGTGATGCAGAACGCGTGCAGATTCGTGTGGAGATCTTCCACCATCCCTTGTTACGAGACGCCCGTCCATGGCCTAAGTTAAGCGAACGATCTGCGCCAAGCCCCACGCGGATCCATCCGGTCAGCCATCCCGAATCGGCGATCTAATTCCCTATCAGAACGATAGAAAAGCCCTGCGTGATGATCTTCGACAGGGTTGAAAGAGCGCGAGTGAGTATGCGGCAGCGTGCATAGATATGCGTGCGGATGAAGTGCTCATTTCGGCAATGTCGGGGCGTCTCCCGGGTACGAGCCGCGGTAGACGCAAGCTGGGTCATGTACCGGACGCGATATAGGCGGCCAGGACGTAAGTGGGGTGGCGGTCGAGGTTGTCGCGGGCCCGGTCATACCGCATCGTGGTGCGGGGGTCGGCGTGACGGCGGCGATCTGCAACGTCGCGCAGGTCGGGACCCCAGCGTCGAAACTGGTAGGGAGCAATGTTCCAACCCTGTCGAATACCCCAGCCGGAGCGGGCGAGCTGAAGCTACTCGTCATGGTTGGTAATCATGGCCACGGGTCAGCTGAGCCGTGTAGCGGTCTCAGTCGGTCCAGGCCAGGAGGGTGTGCTGGTAGCGACTGCGGTGTGTCCCGCGGCCTGGCGGCGCGTCCAGCGTGCCCGCGTGGGCCGACAGGACAGCTGGTGCCGCGCGGCTCTCGGCCTCCCGGGCGCGGCGATGCATCCGGTGCAACCTGAGTGGCCAGTTGCCAGGTCAGGCGCGTGAGGCGAGCAATGAGCCGAGGCCCGGCGTGCTCCCCGTAGCGGTGAGCGCCGACCGGGTGCCGCTCACCGGGACCGCCGGTGATGCATTCAATGCAATCAGGGTGCTCCAGATGCACGGTGGTGGCAGCAGACGCAACGAGGATGCATGTCACGCAACCGCATCAGATGCAACATCGTTGCAACTGATGCGGGCGGCCGATGACGTCCCAGGTCACCGCTGCTGCGGCGGCGCCCTGGCGCGCTGAGTGTCCTATAGGGCCGTACGCTGCGCCGCAGGCAGCGCGTGTTCACCGCGACGTGCCGATGTTGCATCCGATGCAACTCCGCGCCCTTGCATGGTCGTGATGTAGGTGTGGCGGAGCATGTGCGGGTGTGCCCTGGCGATCTGGATGCCGGCGGTCTGCGAGGTGCCGCAGGCGGCGGGTGGCCGCGTGCCGGTCCATCCGGGTGCCCCGCCCGTTGAGCAGGATCGGCCCGCTGTACCTGGCGGCTACCGCCCGGTCGATGGCCCTGGCCATCCTGCGGCAGCGGGACCAGGACGATCTTGGTGCCCTTGCCGCAGACCCGCAGGACCCGGTGGCCATGCTCCTCGCCGAGGTCGGCGATGTCCGCGCTGGTGGCCTCGAAGATCCGCAAGCCGAGCAGGCCGAGCATGGCCACCAGCGCGAAATCGTACCGGTTCACCGAGTCCCGGGCGGCGGTGAGCAGGGCCTCGAACTGCAGGTGGGTGAAGCCCAGGGTCGGCGAGTCAGCCGACACTGCCGGACGGCGGACATGCTCGGCAGGTGAGTGCTCGATGGTGCCGTCCAGGACGCAGGTCCGGTAGAACCCGGCCGTGACGGAGAACCGCCGGGAACACGGTGGAGGGCTTGAACCGGCGGATCTCCTGCATCCACCGGATGTAGAGCTCGAGGTGCGGCCGCCTCGCGGCCAGCGGGTCCAGGCCGCGCTCGGCGCACCAGGACAGGTAGCAGCGCAGGTCCGATTCGGTGTGCTCGCGGGAGGAGCCCTTGAAACGGGCCGAAGTAGGCCGCCACTGCCAGCCGCAGCTGGTCAGTGAACGGCACAGGAGGGTTGGAGAGGGCTGAGCTGCCGCGTAGCTAGGTTCTTCATGAAGCCGACTCTGCGCTTCCGCGTTCGGACGCTCGCAGCGCTGCACCCGGCGCGGCCGGATGAGGATGTGAGCAGCGGTATGTAGGGCGCCTACAGCGATTGTGTTTCAAGCGGAATAGGTCGTCGCTACCCTGCGGTCATGACAATCGAACGCTGTCAAGCGGCCAGGCGCCACCTGGTGGGCTGCTCGATCGATCGAACTAGGCTGCGTCAGTGACCGAGACGGCAGAAGACTTCATCGCCCGAAAGAGCGCCGAGTGGGAGCGCGATCGCGCTCGGGGCAAGCTCATCCGGATGAAGGACGTCAATCGTGAGGCCATGCACGTCTATCGCCGTGTTGCCTGGACATTTCTGGTGCAGGACACCTACGCAGAGGCCGTGAACGTGCTGGAGCGCTTGACACACCTGGAGACCATCGGCATACCTGCGGTGCCGATGAAGCTTCCGCAGCCGAGTACCGGCTCGGCTACTTCATCATTGGCCGTATCGGCAGGGCATCCGGCAAGTGGACATGGGGTCAGTTCAGTCCGATCATGTCAGGAGGGGACTTGGAGCGCATCGTGGAGAGGGCTCGCTGAGGGCACCCTGCTGGATCACACTCATTATGTGGATGGTGTACAAAGGTGAGTGCTGCGCGCCTGGAGCTTTGCGCATCGAGCGGCAAGACCGGCCACAATGGCCCGGCCACCGGCGCTCTTCCTCAGCGGCATGAGCGGGCATTGCTGGGACCGGGCAGGCATGGAATTGCGTCACTATGCACTCATTACCGTGCCGAGACCGGTCTATAGAGCATCATCGTGGCGGCGACCGCCAGGGCAGTTAGCGCCGCGAAATAAGACGTGCTATATGAATCTGCTGACCATCTTGGGCGCGGGTTCACCGCTAGTCTTAGCAGTTCGAGAGTTGGGCCTTGTTCCTCGGTTGATTCTTGTACTAATACTTCTCCGTGGGGGGGAATCGTCTATGCCAATCGAATCCGCCGGAACCCAGGCGAAGTCTTACCGCTACTTGCGAATCGCGATGGTCGGTCTGCTGATCGCCCTCGCGGCAGCCGTGTTCTACCAGAGCAGCCAGCAAGGATCCTTCCTTGCATCCGTCAGCGCCTATTACTACACACCGGCACAGGCCGTCTTCGTCGGTGCGCTCATCGGCCTCGGTGCGAGCATGATCGCATTGCAGGGCCTGACCGATGCCGAGGACCAGTTCCTCAACCTCGGCGGCATATTCGCGATCGTAGTGGCGATCGTCCCCACGGGACGCGGCGCCGACTTCGAGAGCGCGGTGCGGGCCTGCCGGGAGTCGGGCGGGACGCTACTCACCCACCAGGCCTCGACGAACCTCGACTGCCCCGGCGTACTGGCCCTGCAGGATGCGACCAGGGCGAACGTAGAGAACAACATGGCCGCGCTGCTCATCGTGGGTGGCTTGACCCTCATCCTGACCGTGGTCATCCTGCTCAAAGGCAAGGCGGCCAAGCAAGGAACCAAGGGGCGCTGGTGGGTTATCGGCGGATTTTCCGCGGCGGTGGTGCTGTGGCTGCTCGGGCTGATCGCCCTCGCGGTCTCCGTCGACTGGCTTGCCTGCCATGGGCACTGATATCGCCGCCGGCGGTCTGCTCCTCGAGTATTCTCCTGGTGGCCGGGGCGAACGCTCACCGTCGTCAACAGAGACCGACTGCGCGGTATGGCCTGAAAGGAGACATCCTGAAGTCGCCGCGGGCGTACACCTGGATCGCCGTTGCCATGCTAGTCGTCTCCGGTGCCCTGATCGTGCTGTGGCTGACCAATGCGATCTCCCTGTTTTGGGTCGAGATCTTGCTGGCGTTCATGTTCGTTCTCTTCTGGATAGTGCAGACCATCGACCTCGAGCTCGAGGCCCGGACAGTGACGACTGTCACGACGGCATCTGAAACGACGAGAGAGCTGTCAAAGGACTAAATGCCTTGCCGGTACAGCCGATGGACGCTGACGCTGCCAGGCCGAACAAGTCCGCCCCGTGGCCTGAATTCTCAGGGTCAGATGCGGCTGCCGGAAAGTCGATCGTGATGATCGGGCATAACTATGCGCAGGCGTACATCAGCATGCTCAAAAGTTGCGCTGTCATCGGCATGTGAGCACGGGTCAGTTGCTTGACCATACTCACCCTGACATCGGCAGTGTTGGGGGCGGCGCCTTAGGGAGGTTATGGGATGTACGGCTGCCGCCGATCCAGCGCCGGGGCAAGTGGTGGAGGCCAGCGGCGCCGGGCGCGGGGCTCCTCACCTGACGGTGGGCCACCTGGCAGCGCGCTACCCGTGACCCGAATAGCGCCGGAACCACGCCCTACATCACGGGAGACCTGGAATGACCGGACCGCAGAACTACCAGGCTGCCGAGCGGCTCGCCCAGAAGGCCGAGGCGCACCTCCACGACGGCGACAGCGAGGGCGCGGCCGTCTGGGCCGCCTTTGCCCGCACCCACGCGATCCTGGCCAGCGCAGCTGCCACCGCGCTCGGCGAGGTGGAGACCTGGGCATGGCGCGAGATTGCCGGGCAGGACGCCGTCCGCCAGCTGAACCCGGCGCACTGCTGCGACCTAAACCCCTTGAAGCACCGGGCCGGCCGCGCCGCCTCGGCGCTGGGGGTGGTCAGGGCCGAGCCCGCGGGTCGATCGCGAGGAACCCTCCCCGATCTCGCGCAGCCGGTCGATAGCGCGCTCATCGAACGTGATCGGCGCATCACCGGGGTCGCGGCCGTTCGCCGCAGCGTACTCCTGGTCACCGCGACATGCCGCTTCCTTACCTAGCCAAGGCTCCGGGTAGGTGACGGTGACAGACTGCAACCTACAGATTGTAACTGATTGGTTGCAATACGCACAGATCGCCGATTACGAGCTGTTGACAGCGGCCGATAATTCATCCGTTGTGCGGCACAGAATCGCCAATTCTGTTCATCAGATGCACGGGGCGTCCGGCCGCGTCCTCGCATGGGCCACACCGCTGTGCTTTGCAAGATCACCGGGGACGCGCCGGGTGCGGCGGGATGGTGCAGGCTAAGCAGCCGCGGGAAACTGCCCGCAGGGAAACGGGCGGGCAGTCCCGGAATGTGACGGGGGCTGCATAAGCGAGAGACCTGGTTGTGCGGTATGTAGCGGCTCACCGGCTTGCTGGACGCCTCGGTGCACGCTGCCGGCACGTGGGCTTGCTGAACAAGCCCGGAAGCGGGTTGCTGCTGTTCCAGATGTCGCGGGCCATCACCCAGGTGCCGTCGGGTTGCCGGTGATAGATCGTGATGTACTTGCCGGCGTCGCTGATCGGCGAGTCGCCGGTCCTGGGCGCGAGCGTGATCTTGTAGGTGCCGCGTTCGAAGGCCCAGTTCGCGCCTGTGAGGTTGACTTCATCGGGGAAGAGCGAGAACTTCGCGTGAAAGGCGGCCAGGAAGGCGCCTGACCATGCCTGGATGTCTTCCGCGCCCACGTTGGGCGGATCGTTGGGGGGCATTTGCACGGCGTCGTCGGCGAAGCACGCCGCCCAGCCGTCCGCGTCGCCGGCGTTGAGCGCGGCTATGTGGGCCTGGGGCGGGTCCTGTCGAGGTTTGCTAGTTCGGTGGCTTGCGTGGTCATGCCGGTTTCCTTTCCTGGGTTTGTCTTCGCTCGCGGTCTTGCTGGGAGTGACCGGTCAGGCGGGGATGCCAGGCGGGCCCAGGATGTCGACGCCGTATTCGGCGGCGAGGGCGGCCACTGCGCCGGGTCGGGGGGGCTGGTCCGGTGGCGGCGGCAGCGGTCAGGGATCGGGCCTGCGGCGCAGGTCCGCATGAAGGCCTCGAACCCGCCCGGCTCGGTGACCAGCAAGAAGCTGGCGCCGCCGGCTGAGCTGACGGTGAAGGTGTGCGGCGTGCCCTGGGGCCGAACACGAACGATCCCGCGGGTGCCCGGATCACCTGGCCGCCGACCCAGACGGTCAGCTCGCCGTCGAGGACGTAGAACCATTCGTCCTCGCGGTGGTGCACATGCAGCGGTGATCCGGCGTCGTGGGGGCCGAGGTGATGGATGACCGCGACGCGGCCGCCGGTCTCCCGGCGGCGGCCTTGATGGTGGCCAGGAAGCCCATGAACCACAGCGCCTCGCCGTCGCCGGGCTGCAGCGCGATCGGGCTGGCGGCGGGGACGTGAACGGTACTCATCGGAGATCTCCTTTTCTAGCGACCTGGGGCGGGCGGCGCACCGCGGGGCCGGCGGCTGCGCCGGGCCGGAGCCTGACGCGGGCTGGCTGCGGCGTGGTCATGCGCTCCCGGCCTCCGGCGGGCCCGGCCCCCGCCGGCCTCGGCGGCTGCCCTGGAGCCGCCTCGAGGGTGTGCCGCATGGCCTCTTGGAGCTCGCGGTGACGGTTGGTCGGCACGTCGACGATCCGCGCCCATGCCGGGATCCAGCGCACCTCGTAGGACTCGGTGACCCGGGTGCCGCCGGCGACGGGCTCGAAGCGGTAGCGCCACACGGTGGACTCGCGGCCGCCCTCCTCGGTGACGAAGGCGAACTCGCGGCCGTGGTCGGCGACCAGCACGCGGCCGTGGCGCGACCAGCGGAAGAGCCGGCGCGGCCCGCCCCGGTTGTGGCCGACGAACGTGGCGCCCTCGACCGCGCCGGTGCTGCCGTCGTCCCACTCCACCCGCTCGCACTCCGGGCTCCACTCACCCATGCGGGGCAGATCAGCGACGAGCTCGTAGACGCGGTCGGGCGTCGGCGTTGATGACGATCTCGGCCTGTCGCTGGTCAGCCACCACCGTCCCTCTGGACTGGCATCGATCCCTTCCCCCTCTCGACGTGCGTGCATCAGCTAAAGCTAATGTCATTAGCTATAGCTGTCAAGCAGATGTCTTGCTATGCTCATGCGCGTGACTTCTCAGAGCGCTACCTCAGTGCCTGCCGCCTGCCCGGGCCGGACCGCGCGGCCGTCGTCGCCAGGAGACCATCGAGGAGATCCTCAACATCGCCAGCCGAGGTGATGACCGAGGAAGGGGTCAACGGCCTCAGCCTCGCCGAGGTCGCCCGGCGCCTCGGCGTCCAGCCTCCGTCGCTCTACAAGTACTTCCCGTCGCTGATGGCGGTCTACGACGCGCTCTTCCGGCGGGGCAGGCCGAGCACCTCGCGGTCATGCGGTCGGCGATGGCCGGCGCCGAGCCCGGTCTGCCGCGCTGACCGCGGGCCTCGAGGCGAGCGGTCGCTGGGCTGCTGCCAACCGCGCGCTGGCGCAGTTGCTGTTCTGGCGGCCGGTGCCGAGCTTCGAGCCCTCACCCGAGGCGCTTGGCCCCAGCGTTGAGATGGTCGACCTGCAGCGAGCCGCGCTCGCCGATGCCGTCGCGGCCGGGCAGCTCGGCCCCGGCGCCGACTCCGACGAGGCGGTCTACCTGGTCGTCCACGCTCATCATCGGGGTGCTGAGCCAGGCGATGGCCAACGAGCCCGACCTCCCGTGGGGCGAGGGCCGGTTCACGCCGCTGTTCCCGAAACTGATGCAGTCGCTCGTCACGGCGTACCCACCCGCGCCCAAGCGAGCCGAGCGCCGCAGCGCGCCACCTGAGCAAGCAGGCCAGCACGCGTACCCAGCACGCGCACCAAACAAACGTGCCGGCGACCCGCGGCCGGGGCCGTCCCGGCGCAGGCGGCCCAGCGCCAGCCGGCGATCTCCGGCCCGCCCACCACGACGGCCACCGCCCCACGGGCATCCACGACAACCGGCGGGCCTGCCACGCTGGCCGACCCCGGCACCGGCGCCGGCATGCCCGGCACCGGCGACCCCCGGCGTCACGGGCTCCGGCCACCTGACCGCGGCGCTGCGTCAAAGCCACCGGCCACGGCTCCGGCAGCCATTGCCACACCGAGCCGACAGATACGTGCGCCAGCTGATGGCGCATCTGACCTGCGCTACCCGCAATTCACAGTCAGCGATATGCGCGTATTGCAACCAAGCAGTTCCGACTTGCTGGTTGCAGTCTGTTACCGTCACCAACCCAGAGCTGCACCTCGTACGAGCCGGAGCAGGACACCGGCACCACGCTCCCAGATGTGCCCGCTGGTACCCGCCCACGGCGAGATCCCGCCTGTGTCAGCGCCCACTGGCGGCGAACAGACCGTCCAGTCTGGCGCCACGTCAGCGATCAGGACGCAGCACCGAGCCAGACCGAACGGCGGCTCCGGCGTGTTGAGGCATCGAGGGCTTGTCACGGAACGTAGGTAAATGGAGCCGCGTGTCGTGGCCGGTTGGGACTAGCGCGCAGGTCGCCGTCCGCCGGTCCGCCTTCAGCCGACGGCTCGATGGATACGGGGCCGTGCGCCGGCACCGAGTCGGACCGCTGAGCTCCTTTCATGCCGGAGATCTGGAGGGCGGGCCGGGCCCCGCGCCGGTGCCTGGCGGGCGGGACGCTCCGGGGGCCCGGCAGCGCCTGCCCCGGCCGGGATGTGCGGACGTCGCCGCGAACCGCGGTACGGGAGCGGCGGCAGTTCGGGCCGGTTTCGGGGCCCTGCGGCTCGATGATTGCTGGCCGTGCCGGTCGTCGTGCTTGCGAACGCACTCTAGTGATGAGGGACCGATGAGCAAGCTGCGCGACATTCTGCAGACTCATGTCAGCAACGGATCAGTGCCCGGCGCGGTGGGCCTGATCGCCCGCGGCGACCGGGTGGAGGTGCAGGCCGCCGGCAGTGCTGGGACTAGACGGCGCCTGTCCGATGGCCAGGAACTCGATCTTCCGCATCGCTTCGATCACCAAGCCCGTCACAGCGGCGGCGGTGATGATGCTGGTCCAGGACGGCCGGGTCGCGCTGGACGATCCGGTCGGACCTGGCCGCTGGAGCTGGCCTCACCGGCTGTCGTCCGAACCCCGGCCTGCCGGTCGATGATGTGGTCCCGGCCGACAGGGCGATCACCGTGGCCGATCTGCTCGACCTTCCGCGCCGGTACGGCTTCCCGCCCGACTTCTCGCTGCCCGCGGTCCAGCTGCTGGTCAGCGAGCTGAAGCAAGGACCGCCGCAGCCGCAGCTGGTCGCGGCGCCGGAGGAGTGGATGGCGGCGCTGGCCCGCATCCCGCTGCTGCACCAGCCGGGCGAGGCATGGCTGTACAACACCTGCTCGGACATCCTTGGCGTGCTGATCGCCCGAGTCTCGGGGCGTCCGCTGCCCGAGTTCCTGGCCGAGCGGCTGTTCGGGCCGCTCGGCATGGCCAATACCGGATTTGAGGTGCCGGCCAGCAAGCTCGGCCGGTTCACCAGCTACTACCGGACCGGTCCGGCGGGCGCTCTGGAGCTGGTTGATGCCCCCGGCGGGCAGTGGAGCAGCCTGCCGGCGTTCCTCCGGGGCCGGCTGGCTCGGTCTCCACCGCCGATGACTGGCACCGCTTCGCCCGGATGCTGCTCGCCGGCGGAGTGCCTACGGCCGCCAGCTGCTCTCCGCCGGGTTTGTGCGGCAGATGACCACCGACCAGCTGACCCCGTTCCAGCGCGACTGGGGCTGTTCGTCGGCGCCCAGGGCCAGCCTGGGTGTTCGGCGGCCTGGTCTACTGGCCTCGACCTGGACAACGTGCCCTGGAGCGTCAACGGCCGGGCTGGTTCGCACCGGGAACGGCAGCATACGTCACCGCCTCCACCGGCGCGGTCGCCATCTTGCGCAGCCAGCTGGAACTGGCCTGCCCGACCCCGCCCGCCCTGATGCGGGAGTT
>CAWBID010000022.1:0-12662 GCA_963788715.1 uncultured Solirubrobacterales bacterium | reverse complement strand
GTCGGTGTCGCTGTCGCTGCCGGCACACGCCCGACGGATCAGGTCCTGGAGCGTCTCCGACGGTGCGTCGGGCTCGGCGGCGAACTGCGCGACATGGTCGTAGACCACCGCTTCCCGCTCGTCGGTCGACTGCGCGGGGTCCCGCAGCACACCGTCCGTGACCGCCTCAATCGGCTCGCACAGAACGTTGGGCTCGCGAAAGTACTTGCGGTACGCGTTCCATTCGGTGGCCATCTCCGGCTGGCGGCCCAGCTTGACCACGCGGCGCACGCTGTGACCGCGTCGCTCGACCAGGACCTCGAGACCTCGGCGCCGCTGCCCCCGCCCGCCAGGCGCCGAGTCACGCTGATCGAGTCGGCTGGCTCGAGCCACCGCCCCTCACCATCTCCAACGAAGATCCGGCGCAGAACCGACTCGATCTCCGGACGTTGACTCTGGACGATCTCGTCGGCCAGAATGTGGACCTCGGTTACCCTCATGTTGCCCCGTGATGCGCTTACCGGCGAGTCCCGAACCTAATCGCGGCTAAGCTCGAACGCCAAGCTCGGCCTTCGTGGTCTGGATGTCGATGCCGTGCAGGCGGGCCAGTCCTCTCTTCGGTTGCTCCGCCAGGCCCCCTCGCAGCGGCGGCCGACGATGCTCCACGACAATGGCGGCTGGGAGCTTCAGTTCTAGAACTCCTCCACGGCCAGTCCGGCCCCCACATAGGTGCCGCACGACTGTGGATGATCTTGTACTCGCCGCACCACGACAGCTTCCCCAACGCCCCGCGAACACACGAGGTTGACGGACGCTTAAATTCACCATGCCGTGATCGACGCGTACAAGGTTGCCTCATAGCCAGGTCGTAATCCAGCGTCCGAATGCTCGCACACGTGAAGAGCAGCGCGGGAAGTTTCTGGCGATGGATCTGCTGCCGAGCGGACCGGTCGCTCTACACAGCCCCAGTGCGAGTCCTATCTCAAACTCTCAAGTGGCCTAGTTTTCGACCAGCCTTGACAATGCTCGGGCGAAGATCGAACGACCATCGAGTTCAGCACAGTCCCAGCTGCTAGCCGACCCGTCACAGGTTGCAAGGGCGGGCACCAGTGGCGCCGGCTGCGGCGCCCGATCGTCGAGCGGAGCGGCCACCATGCCGCCGTGATCGCTTCAGACGTGATCCAGCAGCGCGTGGTGAGTCGCGCTGAAGGCGTCTGATCCGCCGAGAGAGGCAAGCTCGTGAGTCCCCACAAACCGCTCGTGCGTCAGGTCGACTCCCGCTTCGGGCGCGCGGACAGCCGTCGCTCGAGTGTTCGTCTGCCCGGGTCCGCGCGATCGCTTTGACCCGCTGGTCGCCTCGGGTGGCGCTATCGCAAAGGCGACGAAGGACTGTTCAGCCTTGCTCGGCCCTGACGATCCCTATGCCACGAACGCACTCGTCCCGGCGCAGCGGCCCCGACGATCGCAATGCGCGAAGAAGAACGCACGCGGGGTGCGGAACGGCCGGACGCGCGAACCCTCGCCACGTAGCCCGGTCGTTCGAGTGGTCGCGCGAGACGACCCCGAGTGACTGACAGACCTCAGGACGATATCCCGCAGCTAATAATCCGGAGCTACATCCACGCGTGACGGATCGCACGCCGGTCGTGCAGGGTGCGAGCCGTGAATGGCGCGATCAGGATCGTCCATGGCTCTGTGTGACGGTCGGGATAGCCCCAAAGGCCGTTGTTGCCGTCGTTCTCGCAGAAGTAGTTCAGCCGCACGCCGTGGACGACGTTGCTGGCCCCGCTGGAGAACGCGCAATGGTGTCCGCTTGTGAGCTCGATGTTCCAGGGTTGATGGTTCCGCGACGGCGCTCCGCGATCGGCCTGTCCCCTCGGTAGCGCCTTGGTCAACCTGATCGCAACGCCACCGTCGACATCGATGTTGGGGCAGATCACCATGCCGTCGGCCCCCGATGAGCTGAAGCATGGGTCGTAGATGAAGTTGCCGACGAAGCACCGCCAGGCGTCCCGCCGGTCGATCGCCAACGAGCCCGTATAGCAATAGCCGGACTTGGTTCGGGTGTGGAGCGTTGGGGCGCCCGTCGAGGTAAACGGTTGGAACACCGTCGCCGCAGTCCTCGTGCGCGCCGACACGGATTCGGGCACGACCGCGATGCCCCCAAGTACCGCAATCAAGCTAAGTGCTCGAACGATCCCCCGCACGGCCCGGATCGTATCGCGCGACGCCGGCGGCCGGGACGATTCCGGACGTTTTCAAATCCGTATTCGCATATTGGCCTATTCACCAGCTTGTACACGGCGCGCGGACAGAACTCCTGCGTGTGCCCGTGTTTGGGTGGGAGGGTTGGGGTTGGTAGTTGGATGAGGGGTTCTTGGATTCGGTTGGTGGGTGGTGGATGTTCGGTTTGGGGTGGTCTGGGTCTCGGGAAAGGCTCCGGGGCCGGGGGCGTTCAGGACGTCCGAGACACGCGCCGGGCGCCGGCTGGCTGCAGGCGGCAGCAGAGCTCAAGGCGAGAGCGGCCGGCGAGGGAGGAGGAGCGCAACCCGGATCTCACGGTTGGCGTCGCGCACGGAGAACGGACGGCGCGTCCATGCGCCGGATGTCACGTCGCGCGCGGCGACGCTGGGACGGGTCGGTTGCAGGCCGGTCGATGGAACGGCAGAGTCACGCGCGCGAACTGCGAGGCTGTGATCGAACGTCCGTGTTCGATGGCTATTCCGCGCGCGCGGGATTGTCTACCTCGGCCAAGCGCGGGTCGGCGATGCGCCGGGTGTCACGGGGTGTCGAGGCTGTCCAGGAACCGCTCGCGTTCGGCGTCGGCCAGGCTGGCGGCGGTGGATGGCTCGGTGTCTTGGCTTCTTGCGAGGGATCCGGCGGCTTGCCAGACGTCTTCCACATGCTTGGCGAGCTGGTCGAAGAGCCCGTAGTCGTGGTCGCGCCGCAGGTGGATGAGGGGCGCTTCGAAGCCGGGGGTGGCGTGCAGGTGGATGGTGAGCAGGATGGTGTCGTCAAAGCGCAGGATGGTATGGCTGGTGGCGACCTGGTGGCGGCGCACCTCGATCCGCGGCGGGTCGTTGAGGTCGAGGAGCTGGTGGTAGGTGGCCTCGATGCGGTTGATCAGCCGGCCGGGTGGCCGGTTGTCGCGGTCGGCTATGTGGACGACCGGGGAGTTGGGCTCGGCGATCGCGATCCGGATCTGGCAGCCGGCGGTTGCCTTGTCCGTAAGCAGCTGCTTGTACTGGGCCGTGTGGGTGATCTGGCTTAGCGAGTAGCCGAGCAGGTCGACCTGCTGTTCGGCGGTTCTCGAGCAGCGCCCGCCAGTCGGGGACGTCGGGGTCGCTGCGTCTGGGGTGGGCCGCGACGATCTCGGCGAGTCGCGCTCTGGACCGCCGGTCACAAAGACGTTGCCGGCATGAGGCACCTCCCCAGTTCAAGTTCCCGAGTGCCCATAACCAATGCTGCTAATTCCTGACGTTTCATGTTGGCCACGACCCTCCAAGTGTGACATTTATCGCTTGATTTGGCCTCGGGCCGGTGCATAGACTGCGCGCTAGGTTGGCTAGTTTGTAAAGGGGGTTGCGGTGACCACTAGTGGACCAGTGGTGGGCAACGGGGCAGTTCAGCCGGTTGCGCCTTCAACACCTGCGAGTTCTGATGACTACGCGACGCTCAAGACGCAGTTCGACAAGGTCGCCGAGAGCAACCTTGGCCGGTGGGTGGCAGGGCGCACCGCGCTTGGGATTCCCGTGGTTACGGCGTTCTACGCTTGGGCGCAGAAGAAGGCTGGGATCAAGCTTGACCCCGCGGCACTCACCGCGTTCATCACGAGCATGGCGGTCGGGATTGCTGTGACCGGGTACAAGTGGCTGTCAAATCATGGCAGCTGGGAGCGCGCGATGGTCGACGCGTATCGCGTGTACGTCACGGGCCAGAACGCACCGACGACACATGTCGTCGTGGCGCCCGAGGCCTCGCGGCCGCAGACGAGCTAAAGCGTATGTGTGACAGGTCGCGACGGCGGTCCTCGTGGCGTCTATTGCTGCGCTCGTCTATTTGGCGCACAGCAGTTGGCTGCCTTGGGGAGGCTGCGTGGAGTTGGCCGTGGATTACGACGTGATCATCGTCGGGGCCGGTTCGTGGAGCGACTGTTGCGGTGGGCAAGTTTGCAGGTCTGGGCAAGCGGATCCTGACGCCGGAGCGAGGGAGGTTTTGGAAGGCGCCACAGAAGCTCGCATGGGGACGCACACCCCCGGGCCGGTGGGTCACCGCTTCGACTCCTGCGGAGCCTTGGGAACCCCACGACGAGAGGCGAGAAATAATTGGGCTTCCTCAGGCGCAAGGCACAAGGAAGCGACGTGCCGGCCGCGGCGACGCCGCCCTCGGACGAGGAGCTTGCGGCCTACGCGGTCGGTGGCGAGGGCTGGTGGGGCTCCGATGAGGAGACCGCTCTCGAGCTCCTGTTTCGCATGAGCAATGCTAAGGACCCCGAGATCATCCTGATCCGTCACCCGCGCCTCCTTCATCCCGCGACGCTCGCCAAACTCGATGCTACCGCTCCCGCGGAGGCCGCAGCAGCGCTCGAATTCATGCGAAATGTCAGTGCCCAAGCATATGAGGGCACATTCAATTGGCCGATAGGCATGGGACCTGTCGAGCTGCTGGCCAACCGCGTAAATGACCGCATGGTGAGCCTCGATGAAGCCACGAGCGAGGCGGTGGCGATCGGGCAACGCGGCGACCTAATCGCGCCGTATGCGAGCGGGCTGAGCCGATACGCAGTGCAGGCTGCGCACGAAGGCTTCCTCGAGCCAACGGTGGCGCTGACGACGCTCCTTCTTGCCGCGGCACGAGCCGACGTGTCTGACACAGAACGCTCTGGTGGCTGGCCAGCACTGCGATGGGCCTTGGACGGGTACGTCGACGTGGCACGAGCGCGCCTGTCGGACGCCCCGGATACCCAGCTGTACTGGGGCGCACGAGAGTGCATCGATGACGCCCTGGAGTGGGCCCGTCGCGAGGGGCCGGCAGAGGAGGGCCGCGTGCGGTCGTTGCTCGGGTGCTTCCTTTTGGACATCTATACGGCCAACAGGGACGTCGGCAGATTCGAGGCGGTTTACGCCGCGTGGCTGGCGAGGGGTCGTCCGAAGCCCGAGGAGTATCCGCCAATGCCCCAGCCGGTGGAGGCGCTTCGTGACGCGCGCGCGGCGCTGCAGCAGGCAGTCAACGAAATGGAGCCGCACCGATCAGCGGTGGCGTGGAAGGCACTCGTACAGGCGCAAGCGGCGCTTTCGGTGCTCGATCCGGACGCTGCTGCGCACGGTGCGAGCCACGATGAGCGCTTGCGCACCGCGCGCGAGGCTCTAACCCACCTTGATCCAAAGCGCGATGCCCACAAGATTCCGTATGTACGTTTGGTCCTCAGCGGCCTCGAGCAGGACGCCGCCGTTGAGCACGATCGCGGATACAGCAACGAGCCGCTGGCAGAGCTAGCCAAGAACGTTGGCGTCTCAAGCGCGATTGACGCGGGCCTTTCGCGACTGGACCAGCGGCTGAAGGACGACCCTACCGGCGGACAAGCGCTGGCCGACGAGGTCTGGGAACTATCGCGCGACCATGCAGAAGAGCGCCTGCGGGAACGCGCATTGGATGGCCTGCTAGCGGTGCTCCGCGCGCAGCTACCACCCGGCATGACCTCATCGGACGGACCGATTCGCGATCGATGGGCCGTCCTTGATAAGGAGTACAGGCGCGCCGATGCAACAGCCTACGCCGATGCGCTAGTCGGACTGGCCGCCACGAGCGGCGGGACGAACGAGGAGCGGGAAGGGCTTCGGCTCGTCGAGCAAGCTGCCGCGGTTGACGCAAGTCTAATGGTGCGTCGTGGACCCGCGGTGCGGTTTCTGATAGGCGGCCTGCACTACGGTCAAGCGTGCAACCTCGGCACGGCGGCTGACCTGCCGGCCGCGATTCGCGAGTACGTGATTGCGGCGGCTGTGTTGGCAGAATGCGGCAGCACGACGGTCGCGGAGCAGTGTCTCCAACGCGTACACGACAGCGTTACTGATCCTGAATCGGCCGTCGCCGCGGTTATGGCCCTTGCAGAGCATGCGCTTGTCCTGCAGCGGATCTTAGGCGCTGAAGCGAGCGTCACGATAGCTGACACCCAGCGTCTCGCGTCTGCGGGGCTGGACAGCGGGGTCCCTCACGACCTGCCGATCGTTCGCGATCAGGCGGCAAAGGGCTTGCTGCTTTCCGCTGCGGTCGCATCTCCAACGTCGGTCACGCTCGACGAACGCGCGCATCGACTACTTGACCGGGTCCGGTTCCTCGAGGGACAGGTTTCGAACGAGGCGGTCGTTGGTGCCGCCCCCCGGGGGCGCTCGATCCGGAGGCAATGCTGGCAAGCTTCGTCGCGCCCACGGAGGCGACGCCGGGCCGGACGGTCGCCGAGCAAGTCATCAACGCGCGACGCCGCTTCGACGAGCACCTGGCCACGGAGCTATATGCCGCCGACGCCAGCGTCTCGTACGTCAACGTCGAGACCTTCCAGAGCTTGCTTGACCCGCATACGGTCCTCATCAGCCTCTACCTCGGTGCGCATCGCACCGGCGGGCTCGCGGTGCAGGCCCAGGCATTCACGCACGACAGCTACCTGACCGCGAGCATTGTCGCCGGCTTCCCGAGCGGTCTCGTCGCACTCGAGCATGAGGGCATCCGGCTGACCCAATCGCCCGTCGGCCTCGCTGTCGCCGGGCTTCGTCGTGACATCGTCGACGAACCGCTGATAGCAGACGTCGCTGACGAGGCATCCCAAACGCTACGCACCGAGCTAGGACGGTGGTTGGGCCCGTTCACCGAGCGCCTGCCTTCCTGGCGACAGGCAGGCTACGACCACCTCGTCGTCTGGCCCCATGGGCCGCTGCACTATCTGCCCTGGCATCTCTTCAGCGCCACTGACAGCGGGCCGCCGCTCGCCGACAGCTGGACCGTCACGGTGCTGGCGACGCTTGGATCGATGCTACGCGCCCCCGCAGCTCCAGGATCCTCACTCGTTGCGGTCGGCTGTGCCGACGGCGGTCAGCCGTACGGGCTCCCGTCGGCGCCGACGATGCCTACTCAGGCCGCCGCGGTAGCGGCCGCATTCGGCGTCGAACCACTACGCAACGCAACGCCCCGTGAGGTGCTCGACGCGCTCCCGGGCGCACGTTACCTACACATCGCCTCACATGGATCGCACGTCGAGGAGGCGCCGGCGTTCCAGTGCATGTACCTCACCCCCGACACCGACGGCGAGGGTCGGCTATTCGCCTACGAGCTAGCCGGAGCTGATCTTAGTGGCGTAGAGCTTGTGACGCTGTCGGCTTGCGAGACCGCGCTAGGGCGTTTTGATGTCAGCGACAACCTACGCGGGATTCCGGCAGCGCTGCTCGCTGCTGGCGCGTCCGCGGTTGTGGGAGCCATGTGGCCAGTCGGCCCCGACGCGGCGACGACTTTCTTCACCAGCCTGTACGCCGCCCTCGCGCGCGGCAGAACCCGGCTGGAGGCGTTTCGCGACGCGCAAGTCGAGACGCGCCGCCTTCATCCCCGCTACTACGACTGGGGTGCAATGACCTACATCGGAGATTGGAGGTGACATGTCCGGCTCCGCCATCGTGATCCCGGAAATCCAGTTGGCAGACGCGATCCTCCAGGCACGTTCTACCATGGGCACGCACGTCCGAGAGGAAGAGCTGACGGCCTTGAAACGCGTGAGCTTCGGACGGGCCGACCCGATCCCACTCATGCCCGACCCCGAGGACGACGACCTGCGGGAGAGCCTGCTACGCGATGCGGGGCATCGCTACTGGGTGCTCGCATTCACGTGCAGCTTTCAGCCTGGGGATGAGCCGATCCTTGAGAGCGGTCTCGCCGTACAGCTAGGCCCTGGCCCAGCCGACACGAGCGATGACGGTCCGCTGGTCTGGGCGCTCGATCCGGAGCTCCTTAGCACCAAGTCCGAGCGGACAAAGACGTTCAGGATCAACCCGAA
This sequence comes from uncultured Solirubrobacterales bacterium, assembly GCA_963788715.1. Taxonomy (GTDB): domain Bacteria; phylum Actinomycetota; class Thermoleophilia; order Solirubrobacterales; family Solirubrobacteraceae; genus Palsa-744. The sequence goes on along the minus strand of CAWBID010000022.1, from coordinate 4,648 downwards.
GGTCGTGGTGGCCACGGTCGGCGAGCTGCAGCTCGGCGAACTAACGAACGAGAAGAAGCTCGAAGTCAAAACCGCGTACGTCGTAGGCACCGGGAAGCTGCAGTCGGTCGCCCGGTGGTTTTTCCGCGCTCCGCCTTCCGCGGCGCTAGAGGGCATGCATGACCTCCGAATGCTCGTCCGCGTGCCAGCGGGCCACGCAACGAACGCACAGATCGTCATGACCGCGAAGATTCGACGCCGGTTCGCCGGTGTCGTGCCGTACCGAGCGACGCTGCCACCGGATGCGCGCCAATTGACGATCCCTGCCTGACGGACGAATCTCGGCGGAATCCACACCCTCAAGGCTGGAGCTGCGAGCGCCCGGTATCCAAGCCGTGCCGTCGCAACCGGTCTGTCCGGAAGGAGCAGTTGCGAGCCTTGAGCACATCCTGCCCAAGAGGCGGGTCCAGATAGCTCCAGGCGTATGCGAACAGCGCATGCCGCTGACCGCCCCACCATAAGCGTGGCGTCGGCTGCGCCGATGCGGCCGCGCGTCACAAAATATGACCGCTAGCAATGGAGTGACTTCGTATCCGGATTCATCTCGATCGACGCGGTCACAACATCACACCTGTTGTCGGGCTCCTCCGGCTCGACCTCGCGTTGCGTAGCTTGTGCAGGTCCGCGGCGACGGACGCGAACGCTTGGTCGAGACGCTCAAATTCCTCGGGGCGAAGCTTCGAGCCCAGGTACCGGTCGGTCGTGGCGAGCTTGGCGTGACCAAGAAAGTCGCGCACGAACACGGCGCTGTTTGTTCTGGCGATCAGGCTGCCGGCGGCGTGGCGGAGCCCATGCAGGCGGATGGCCGAAGGTTGGCGGCGGCGCAGCCGCGTTTGTAGCGGCGTCGGAGCGCCGAAGGGTCCAGCCGGCGCCCCCAGCGATTGCACAGGACGTAGTCCTCGGCAGCGATGAAGTCCTCCCGGTCTGCAAGCCGCTTGAGCGTCGATACCGCCGGGGTAGGCAACGGCACGTACCGGTAGCGTCGGCCCTTGGGCAGCGTCTCCTCGCCCGCTGACAGTCCGCGTCGCACCAGCAACACGCGGTCGTTGAAATCGACGTCAGCCCATCTGAGCGTCAACACCTCCCCGAGATGAAGGCCCGTGTAGAACAAGAGTCGAAACGCATCAGCATCGCGCTGGTCCTCTGTCTCGCGTGCCGCTCGCTCATCGAGACCGAGGTTGCTGGCACCGCTTCGGTGCTTGCCCTGCTCGCACGCTCGTGCCAGAGCCTCAACCTCGTGGACCTCGTAATAGTCCAAGGCTGCGGGCGGGTCCTCGCGTCGCTTATCGGTGCCGTCCACGGGGTTTGAGGCGAGCCCGAACGTGTCGGTGCGGCACGCGTAGGCAAACATCGCTGCCGAGTCCTGCCAGCACTTGGCGGTCGCTTGTTGACGTTACGGGCGGTCAGGCCGTCGGTATCCAGCGACCGCAAGAACCGGTTGACCTCCGAAGTCGTGACCGACTCGGCCGGCCGATCACCGAACGCCGCCATGATCCTTCCCGAGCTGACTCCCTGCCGCGTCGAAACGGAACACCAGGCTCACGCACAAGGAACCGGTAGTCCTGGATCGTTGAAGGCTTTGCGCCTCTCACGCGCGACCGATCCGCTGAGAGGAACCCTGCGATCGAACCGCGCGCATGCGCGGATGCGCCGCGTTTTCCGCACCCTGTTGTCCGATATCGGGGTCACGCTTCGACGGCGTCGCACGGATGACCCGACTGCTGGTTTCGTGGCGTTGCGATCATCCGATCCCGGTCCGTGCCCGAGGCGCGCGACGCCTGATTGCGCAGGTACTCAAGGGTTTGCGCGACGATACGTCCCGTGTTTCTAATGGAGGACGTCTCGTGAGCGGTTGCCGGCCATGCTCGTCACCGGAACCCGGCCCTGCTTTGCCGACGGCGCCAGCCGGCAGCTTATGCCAGGCCCTGTCGTGGACCAGCCGCGCAACTTGGGACATGATGACCGATCAACTGGAGCAGGTGCGACGCGGCGTGCAGGAGAGGGCAATCGACGAGCGAGCGGTCACTGATGTCGCGATGACGATCGTTCGCCGCATTTCACCGGGCGAAGCCGACGTCTTCTTGTTCACCCAGAGCCAGGAGGCCCTCACCGGAGCTGACTTTGAGCTTCTTGTATTTCAGGGCGGGAGCTACATTGCCTATCTTGTCCAAGCCAAGGCGATGAAGGCCGATCAAGCCAAGGAGGGCTACCCGGCGCTCGGTGAGCGCGATGGCAAGACTTTGCAGTTCGACAAGCTCCTCGCATGCTGCGCGCCAGGTGGGCGTTTGGCAGATCATGGCGCGCTGCACGTGTTTTATAACGGCGAATTGCTCAAGAGCCGCGCCAACTGGCCAGACGATTGCTGCGAGCATTCGGCTGCGTTGGATCAGGCCGCGCGCGGTATCACGATCGCACCAACCGCCGACATCGCATGGGTCGTGGACGCGGACCGACGTAGTTATCGCTACGACCGGGTCGCGCCGGTGTGCTGGCCGTGGTGGTGTTTTTTCTGTTGCGGCCGACCCGGCCTAGCTGACCTCGCAAAGCGCAGTGCAGGACACTCCGACGGCGAGCCGCCCGGCACTGCGCCAGATGGTGGGGAGCCGGCAAGGAGCGGTCCCCGTCCTCCGACAATCCGGGAGGTCGCGAACGCCCCGGAGTACGTGCGCGCCGCACGGGGCCAGGAAGGCCGCCGACGCGTCATCGAACTCTCGGAGGAGGCGCAATCTCCCGGCCGCGTCGACGGTGCTTGCGCTAACCGTTGATCACGATGCGACGCGTGAGTTACCCCGCAACTAGACCGACTGTGTTGCGACGCCTAACCTTCCTGGCCTCGGCTGTTGATGCTGCTTCTGACACATCAGAGCTTGGTGGTGGCGCCGAACCTCGCCTGCAGTTTCTCAAGCTGGTGAGGGCGCCAAGCGCCTCAGTGCAACACATTGAGCTGGCGCCATGCTGAATGACCTGTCGTCATATATGTCTCCCCGTGCAGCAACCGTGCTGCCTCTTTGCGATGCGATCCGGCAAGCACTATCAGGTGCGCCCGACCGATTTCGCGCCGCCACCGCCGCCGGTCCAGCAGCCTCGGGTGCCGGTGTGGGTGATCGGCGCCTACCCGTCGAAGAAGTCGCTGGGCCGCGCCGCGGTGTGGGACGGGCTGCTGTCGACCAAGGTCGGCTTCGGCGTGGAAACGCCTTTCACGCCAACCGATCTCGCTGATGTGGTGGCCGCGGTACGGCCGCTGCGGGAGGCTGCCGGGTTGCCGTGGGACGGGTACGACGTGGTCGCCGAGGGGGTGAGCGAACCGGGGTCGGCCGGCGATGCGCAGGTCAGGGAGTGGGTCGACGCCGGGGCGACCTGGTGGGTGGAGTCCGATTGGTCGATGGAGGGCGACCCGGTCGCGCGGCACCGGAAGCGGATCGAGGCGGGGCCACCGCGACCATGATCGTTTCAGAGTCCCCGACGGGTTGGCCCGGCCACGTTCCGTTGCCGGGCCGGACCCGTTGGTGATCTTGAGCTGGGCGGGTTCAGCCCGTCCGTTGCGGGCGAGTTGTCCACATTACGCAGAGTGAGATTTCTCAACTCGCCGCAGCGATAGGTATCGTCCACCCGGTCGCGGCCGTCGAGGCGAGAGGGGACAGCGACCGTGGGAGCGTTTGTCGGCCTGCTCGCCGGCCTCGGGCTGCTGCTGATCTGGCACGGCGCGACCGCGCGGCCGAGCCCACCGCGCACCCGGGTCCGGTCGCAGCGGACCCGCGAACATCTCATCCAGGCCGGCCTCACGGGCGTCACCCCCGCACAACTGGTGGCGTTGCAGGTCCTGGGCGCGCTGCTGGTCGCGGTGCTGGCGTTCGCGCTCACCCAGTCGATCAGCGTCTCGCTCATCTTCGCGGTGTTCGCCGCCGCGGTCCCCCGGCTGATCGTGTCGCGGCTCCGGCACAAACGGCAGGCGGATCTTCGCGAACTGTGGCCGGAGGTCGTCGACAACCTGACCTCGGGGGTGCGGGCCGGGCTGTCCCTGCCGGAGGCGCTGTCCGCGATCGGGGTCCGCGGACCGGAGCAACTGCGCGAACCGTTCAAGCAGTTCGGTGCCGACTACCGCACCACCGGCCGGTTCAACGAAAGCCTCGACCGGCTCAAGGACGCCCTGGCCGACCCCGTCGGCGACCGGGTCTGCGAGTCGCTGCGGGTCGCGCGCGAGGTCGGCGGCACCGACCTCGGGCGACTGCTGTCCACCCTGTCCGGGTTCCTCCGGGACGACGCGCGCACCAGGGCCGAACTGCTCGCCCGGCAGTCGTGGTCGGTCAACGCCGCCCGGATGGCGGTGGCGGCGCCGTGGTTGGTGCTGATCCTGCTGGCCACCCAGCGCGAGACGCTGCAGGCCTACGACACCCCGACCGGCACGCTGATCCTGGCCATCGGCGCGATCCTGTCGCTGATCGCGTACCGGCTGATGATCAGGATCGGGCGGCTCCCCGAGGAACGCCGGGTGCTGCGGTGAACCTCGTACTGATCGGCGCCCTGCTGGGCGGGCTGGCGGGAGCCGGCCTGCTGATGGCCATCCTCGCGTCGCCGCCGCTGCGCCGGCCGACGCTGTCGGACCGGATCG
>CAWBID010000021.1:0-55194 GCA_963788715.1 uncultured Solirubrobacterales bacterium | reverse complement strand
TCTGAGGGGCAAGACGCCGGGTTGGCTTCAAACGTCGCTGACGGACAAGCCTTCTGCAGCGTCGTCAACCGTGACGGTAGTTGCTTTGGCAGGTCTACCTTGACGCTTTTTACGTTTGACTGTATCGACGCTTGATTATCGGGGAACGGACCATTCGGATAGACGATCTTCGCGTCTAGGCTCGCACCATTCTTCCTAGAGGTCTTCCCACCGGTCGAGACCTTGAAATCAGGCTTGAACGTCAAGGATCGTACAGGAACCCATCTGGAAATGCGTACTGATGGGCACCGCCGCTCCTTCTGTGCCCGTCGCGGTACCGGAGAAGCTCTGTGGCTCACAACCCGTCGGGTTGAACATGAACCCAGGCTTATCTATCACCGCGTTGATCGCACGCAGATCGGCAGGAACACCAGCAATGATCTGCGGCAACTGATCAGTAGTGACCGTCAGTTCAGTCGTCCTAGGGTCTACTTCGATCTTTGCCCGCACTACCTGTGTGGGCAGCACGAACGGTCCGACATGCAGCGGTACCACGATGCTCAACCCGTATGGTGCGCCCTTGTACCCTTCGGTTAGATAGATAGGTGCCGGTGGCTGACCCGGTTCCGGGACTACCAACGGGTACGGGCCAGGACCAGCCTCAACTACCGTATGACCGATCTGCGACGCCGACGAACACGTACCAGTATTGGCCTGTGCTTCAGGACACAGAGGAACGTTGCCGATCATGCCCAGCAAACCCTCGGGCGTCTTGAATCGAAGGTTCGATACCCGCTGCTGATCGTCAGGACGGGTCAACAACAATGAGAAGTCCGTAAACCCACCAGCCTGATCAGTAGTCGACCCGGCGATCAGCGACGGACCGAACGGCAACGGCGACGAGGGACACCCAGCACCATTGGTACCGGCTGTGATCTGGAAACTACTGTGCGGGAACAAGTCTTCCACCAGCGGACTGCTCCACGGCGTGAAGTCGCTCGTGGTCGTATACGTACCGCAACGCGTCGGTGTGGACAATGCAGCCTGAGCGCCACCACTGAACGACAATTTGAAATCAGTGAACGGCAACTCAGGAGTGTCGGTAAACGTCGTGACGAGCTGGCCTGTCTGTTCGTTTAGATGCACGTCACCGACGATCTTGGCGAACACTCCTTCGCCTTCAGCGGTCACCAACAACTGTACGTGCGGTGGATCTGACGGCATCACGTACACGTTGCCCTTCAACGGTTTGCTCAACAGCGGTGTTTCTATTTCATCGGTACCGACATGAGACGCGTTAGGACAATGCGGAGGACCGTTGTCTTCCTTACCTTCAGCCTTTTCAGCTTCCGTAGTCAAACCGTCTTCGCCGGGACCACACGCGTCCAGACCGGCAGCCTGACCGGGATTGATAGCCACACCTTCGGGCAACGTCACAGTCGTGTCCTTGATATTCGATATCGCGACGCTGTTGGCGCTGGATAGTCCTTTCCTGTGGCACTTTTATGTCGACAGTCAAACCAGCGGGCGTATCGGCGAACGACGTGTCCGGCGCGATATTCAACTGCCGTGCTGAAACCGAGATGTTCACAACCAGTGAACCCGTCGGCACACCATCCTGATCGTGAATCGCAACCGTTTCTTTGGCTGCCGGCAGGCTGGAGTTCCAACTGTCGACTGTGACTCCGAATGCCTGCGGTCCTTCGCACGACGTCGGCAACGTCAACAATGGTCTAGGTGTAGCGCTCCCCGCCGAGTAGCCGCAACCCGTGTTCTGGCATCGTTCGTGATCGTGACTCGCTTCGTCCTGGCACGCCCCAGAACGTGATGCTGTTATAGACGATCTGCTGCGTGAGGTTGCGAGCCGTGCCTGTAATCCCATAATCAGAGCCGCTGCGAACACCGGTATCGATCAAGATCAGCGACCCGGCGAATTGGAACCCGAACTCCGCGGGCTCACCCGGCGGCGGCACGAGGTTATACACGGGAAGACGCACTGCCCAGTCCGCGCCGCCTTCTTCGCCTTTGGGGTTGAGCGACGGCCTCTCCGTCCCAACCTGCGTATCGGGCGGACATTCACCCCCCACACCCAAGATGAACTGTTGTCGTGAGCATTGCGGCACCGCATGCGGATCGCCGACGACACCAGGCGGCAACTTGATCGACAGGTCACGCAGCGGACCACCCGCCGGGTGTTGGCCGGTGGCGTTGTTGAGGGCGAAGTTGAGTGTCATCTCATACGGATGCGAGCCAGCCTGAGTATCCGGTGTGCCGTCGGCATTGCCAAACCATCCATCGGACTGGCCGGCAAGACCAAACCCGGGACTAATCGGACTGATCGTCAGATCGGAAGTGCGTTCAGAAGCGCTGGACGCCCCACCGCCACTGACGGTCACCCGGTTGGTCCCAGCGCCGGGCGAGCCCACAACATTCACCTTGATCCCGATACGTCCCGCAAAACCGGATCCGATCGGTCGTTCGACGCCCCCGGCCCCCGGGCCCGTATGACACGTGACGACCGTAGTGCCAGAGCAATCCCACACACGCAACTGCTCCACGTTTTCACTGACTTCGTTTTCTTCGTAGCCTTCGACGAGTTCTCTGTTGATTTCTCCGAAATTTTCAAGCGCACCCGCTTCCGTTGCTTCCAATCCCGGAGGCAGCGCGTCAGTCACAGTGACAGGACCCGTAGTAGACCCCGCACCGGTATTGAAGACCTGCACCACGACTACTCCTTTGCCGCCCGGCTTCAGGTTAGTCGGATATACACGCGTGTTCGACTCCCAACCCGGTTTCGCTTCAAGCGCCAACGCACCGCAAGTCAGTGCCAAAAACGTCGATATCGCCAACAGCGCGATCAGGAATCCTGCTTGAAAGAGATCGCTTGCTCATGACCTTCCCCCCTTTGCACCCGAACGCTTACGAGCAGACTTGCGCGCGCTCTTGTTCGCCTTTTTGGACTTGCCACCAGTCCTCTTCCTGGACTTCTTCTTGACCTTCTTCTTCGGCTTTGCTTTCTTCTTCGGCTTGGCCTTCGCCTTAGCGACAGTTTCGGTCGAAGAGAAATTGCCGACGCCCGCGAACGTCACGCTCGACGGAGTCGCAAAGATCGGCGGAGCGTTCGGCACACCCTGACAACCAGTACCCGTACAAGCCGGCGGCGAGGGCGGCAAACCACCATCCACCCTCACGTCATACAGATCGAACAAATCATTCTGGTCGGCGCCCACCAACTGCGCACGCGTGATGATGAACACATCGTCGCCGCTAACGCTCGCATCAGCCAAATAAGAGGTATCGACGCTGGTGCCCCCCGAGAGAAGGTAGATGCAGCCTTCGCTTTGCGCGCAGCCATCGGCTCCCGGCCGCTCCCACTCATACACGTCCAACTTTCCGTTGGCGTCGCCTGGGACGAGCCCCGCGAAGCTGTCGAAGAACACACGACTACCATCGGCGGATATCCACCGGGTTTCATAAGCACCCCATCGACTGGTATTCGGCAGCACTCCCCGCGTGCCACCCGTCGCGCACCCCAAACAGTACAGAGTGCCTGTATCCGCACTGAAAACGTAGATATTGGCCGCCGCGGGATAGACGGGGCCAGTTTCGCTGTAGACGATGCTCCCGCCGCTTGACGCCACCTCGCCGGTGATCGTTTCGGTGTGAGCGATCGGCGTCGTGGTGCCGTCATGCCACAGCTCGAGTTCATCGCCTGTCGTCAGGAAGTAGACATATTTGCCGTCTTCGCTGGCACCAACCACGGTTTCGACTGGCACACCAGGCGTCAGATCGGTCGTTTTGGCGCCGGCCAATTCATACTCGTACAGATCGCCATTGGTATAGAACACAAGCGACCCATCACTCGAAGCCGTCTGGTATTTACCCGCCGAGCTGACTTCCACAGTGCTCGTACCATTCTCACGCACATAAATATGACCGCTGGCACGATCGGTCCAGAAGATCCGCGACCCGTCATCGGAAATGGCGCGACTGCTGCCTGTAACGACGCGGCCTGGTTTCGATTCGCTGTTGTATTTCCCGCCGCTGCCGAACACAGCGCCGGCATGCGTCGTCCCGTCGGGCAGCACATTGACCAGCCGCAACTGCCCATTGAAATCCTCATAGAGATTGTTCTCGTTGGCAAAAGCGGCTTCCGCCCCGCCTTCGGCCGCCGGACGACCTTCAGAAGCACCCGTGAGAGAATCGTTGGCCGCGAACAGCATATGGGTCATGTCGCTCGACGCGCCCACAAAGACGAGATGCTGCCGGCGATTGGGGGAGACGAATTCTTCAAACCCTGACGTTTTGAATTCTCCATAGCTCCTGTAAGGCGGTCTAACGGTGGAGAGAGGCGTATAGCCACCGCCGCCTTCGGTCCGGGTCGAGTACAGCACGTCATAGAGTCCCCCGTATTCGGGGAGAGCTTCGCCGTAACCAGGCGCCGTAGAGGCCAACGGCACGATCGATTCCAAGATTCCAACCGAAAGGTCGCTGGAGAAATCCTCATAGAGCATTTGCCGGGCAGCTTCTGAGTTAAGAGTCACACCTGGGTCTTCCGGCTGGATGTTCGTCTGCTTCCATTCACCGTTCGGCAAACGGGTCCCGAGATACTCGTTACCGGCGTTAGAGCCCTGCGATTCGTTGCCGCCGACGGTCGGACCGCCCACAAAAGCAACGCGGTTGCCATCCGCCGCAGCCTGGAAATGAAGTTCCGTCTGCGTCCCCGTGTATTCGACGGGCCCCATAGGCTGGTAGACCTCGCTGGCGTAGTTTTCCTGCGGCGTCACCAACTCATATACGCGCCCGTCCGGTAGCCCAGCTTGGGCGGCCGCTACGAACGCTGCGCTTGAGCATGCCGCGCACAGCGCGACAGCAATCGACACCCAAAGCCTGGGAGTACTCATCGAACCATCCCCTCCTCGGGCAGCCGCGAACGCGCGCCCCGTTGAAAGACACCAACACGAAGCGCGCTACTCACGCATGTACTACCCACCCGAGCGTTCAGCCCGGATAGCCGCGACGAAACGCCGCGGCGAAAAGACCTAGCGGCTAGACGCCGACTCGGCCAGAGAGAGAGAGAGAGAGAGAGAGACGCGTCAGCGACGCTGACGCGTCCTATAACAGACCGTCGTGCGACGCACGGACTCTCAGACACGCTTATCCCCAATGAATGCACGCGAAAAACAACTCCCTCTAAAAAAGTGCGACCCGGTCCCTCTCCCAAGGTCCCCGCCAAAACAAGTTGGTGTCGACCACGAAGACCGACCCAAACCCGACCTTATGTCTTGCCTACACACCCCTATGGCGAACAGACATGGGCTACTTATACACGATAGGATGATTGTTGTCAACCCCCGTGTTGGCCACTACCCTAAGCCCCCGGCTCGAGCAACTCGGCCAACCGCACATACTGGGCACGGTGCGGCCCCGGGTTCCGAGGAGTGCGAGCGTCTAGGCCGCCGGTTCTTGGATCCCGATCGCGGTGTGTATCGCCTGTCCTCGCTCGGTGAGCGTCCAAGCATTGGGCTCCCCCGGCGCGTGGACGCCGTTCTCGATCAGCCCACAGCTCTCCAAACGGCGTAGCAGGCGCGACATCTGGCCCCCGTCGAGAACGCCCGAGCTGTTGGCGATGTAGCGGTTGGACGCGGCGGGGTCTGAGGCGATCGTGTCGAGCACGCGTGCGGTGCGGTAGGTGAAGCGGATCGGTAGACCCTTGAAGGGGTCGGGACCGTCGCGCGGCGACTCGGGTGAAGTGGGCGCGGGGCGTTCGAGCTCCTTCTGGGCGGCTGCGGGTCCGAGGTAGGGGTGCACGATCATCGCCATCAGAGGATTGATCAGGTCGACCAGCGCGCCGGCCTGTTCAGCGCCTTCCGTCGCCTGAAGCCTCGGCCCGCGGCGGCGGGCTTTCGATTAGGCGTGTGTGGATGACCGACAGCACTCCTCCGACGATGCCTTGCGCGGTCAACGGGGGCGGTCCAGTTCCTGAGCGTGTTTGAGCGCGTCCCTCGTCCACCGCGACGGCTAGCACTTCAAGGACGTGACGGCGATGCTCCAACAGCTCATGTCCCGCACGCGGCGCCTCAACGATGCACAAGCGCGCGAGATCGGGTTCCCTGTCCAGTTGCTCCAGCATCAGCGAGAGCGCGTCGCGTATGCGCTCACGCCACGATCCCTTAGCTTCGAACACCGGGCGACACGGCGCGCGAAACGCTCAACCGCCTGGTGGAAGGCGGCCAAGAGGCAGTCTTCGCGGTCTGAGAACAGCTCGTAGAACGTGCGACGCGAGACAGCGGCCTGCTCGCACACACGTCCTACCGTCGCTGCCTCCAGACCGCTGGTGGAGGCCACTTCGCCGAACGCCAACAGCAATCTGCGACGCTGCATCTCGGCGACATGGCCCCCTTGTCGAGCGACCTCGACAGAGCTCGCGTGCTTATTCGAGCGCACACTCCACCCCGATCGGACGTGTCGCGCTCACCGCCTATTTCCCTTTCCCGCCGCTGTTGCCTGTTTGCTTGTGCTTCTTGGTCTTCTTTGTTTTGGTGGTCTTGTGCTTAGAGCAGCCGGTGACTGTGATCGGTGTGTTCTGCTTGAGCACGGCACCGTTTTGGCCCGTGAAGGCCGTAGGCATCAACAATTTCTTGGTGCACAGGTTCCCGTTCGCGGCCAATGCCGAGAATGGGCCTTGGGGTAGCTTCAGCTCGAAGCTGGTGATCGGGACGTCTGGCACCTGACGGAACGTGCTGCTCGTGATGCCCGCTTTGCTGATGAACGTTTCGCCGTGTAAGTCCACGGTGACGCCGTAGCCCTGCAGGACGATCACTAGTTCGGGGAACTTCGCGCCACCATAGGACACGAAATACGCCGGACCAGTCAACGGACCGGCAATACCGGTGTGATCGCCGTAGCCGTCCCAACCTTCGAGTCCGAGGGACAAGACGCCGGGTTGGCTTCAAACGTCGCTGACGGACAAGCCTTCTGCAGCGTCGTCAACCTTGACGGTAGTTGCTTAGGCAGGTCTACCTTGACGCTTTTCACGTTTGACTGTATCGACGCTTGATTATCAGGGAACGGACCATTCGGATAGATGATCTTCGCGTCTAGGCTCGCACCATTCTTCCTAGATGTCTTCCCACTCGTCGAGACCTTGAAATCAGGCTTGAATGTCAAGGAGCGACAGGAACCCATCTGGAAGTGCGTACTGATAGGCACCGCTGCTCCTTCTGTGCCTGTCGCGGTACCGGAGAAGCTCTGTGGCTCACAACCTGTCGGGTTGAACATGAACCCGGGCTTGTCTATCACCGCGTTGATCGCACGCAGATCGGCGGGAACACCGGCAATGATCTGCGGCAACTGATCGGTAGTGACCGTTAGTTCAGTCGTCCTTGGGTCTACTTCGATCTTCGCCCGCACCACCTGTGTGGGCAGCACGAACGGTCCGACGTGCAACGGCACCACGATCGAGAGACCGTATGGTGCGCCCTTATACCCTTCGGTCAGATAGATCGGTGCTGGTGGCTGACCCGGTTCCGGGACCACCAACGGATACGGGCCAGGACCAGCCTCAACGACCGTATGACCGATCTGCGAAGCCGACGAACAAGTCCCAGTATTCGCTTGTGCTTCGGGACAGAGAGGAACGTTGCCGATCATGCCCAACAGACCCTCGGGAGTCTTGAACTGAAGGTTCGATACCCGCTGCTGATCGTCAGGACGAGTCAACAACAACGAGAAGTCCGTGAACCCACCAGCCTGATCAGTCGTAGACCCAGCAATCAGCGACGGCGCGAACGGCAACGGCGAGGAAGGACACGCAGCACCATTGGTACCGGCAGTGATCTGGAAACTGCTGTGCGGGAACAGGTCTTCCACCACGGGGTGCTCCAAGGCGTGAAGTCGCTCGTGGTCGTATACGTCCCGCACCGCGTCGGTGTGGACAATGCCGCCTGAGCGCCACCACTGAACGACAATTTGAAATCAGTGAACGGCAACTCAGGCGTATTGTTAAACGTCGTGACGAGCTGGCCAGTCTGTTCGTTCAGGTGCACGTCACCGACGAGCTTGAGGAACACTCCTTCGCCTTCGGCGGTCACCAACAACTGTACGTGCGGCGGAGCTGAGGGCATTATGTACACGTTGCCCTTCAACGGTTTGCTCAACAGCGGTGTTTCTATTTCATCGGTGCCGACATGAGACGCGTCAGGACAATGCGACGGACCATTGTCTTCCTTACCTTCAGCCTTTTCAGCTTCAGTGGTCAAACCGTCTTCGCCAGGACCACACGCGTCCAGACCAGCGGCCTGACCGGGATTGATAGCCACACCTTCAGGCAACGTCACAGTAGTGTCCTTGATATTCGATATCGCGACACCATTGGATTAGACAGGTCTTCCTGTGGGACTTTTATGTCGACAGTCAAACCGGCAGGCGTATCCGCGAACGACGTGTCCGGCGCGATATTCAACTGGGTGCTGAAACCAAGATGTTCACAACCAGTGAACCCAGTCGGCACACCATCCTGATCGTGAATCTCAAACGTTTCTTTGGCTGTCCCCAGACTGGCGTTCCAACTGTCGATCGTGAGTTCGGCGTTCAGCGGACCTTCACACGAAGTCGGCAACGTCAGCAACGGCTTGGGCACGACCGCTCCCGCAGAGTAGCCGCAACTCCCGGCTTCTACTTCGTTGATGCGTCCGCAGCGTTCGAAATCGTGCGTCGATTCGGTGGGCATACCCCAAAACGTAATGCTGTTGTACACAGGCTGTTGTCCAAGGTTGCGCGCGGTGCCCGTGATCCCATAATCGGAGCCGCTGCGAACACCGAAATCGATCAGAATGTCAGTTCCCGGAGAAATTGAACCCGAACTCGGCAGGCTCACCCGGCGGCGGCACCAGGTTAAACACGGGAAACCGCGGCCCCCAGTCCCCAAGGCCTGCTTCGCCATTCGGGTTGATCGATGGTCTGTCAACCCCAATCTGCGTGTTGGGCGGGCACCCACCTTCGGGGTCCGTGAGGAACTGCTGGCGCGTGCACTGCGGCACAGCATGCGGATCGCCGATGATGCCAGGCGGCAACTTGATCGCCAGGTCACGCAACGGACCACCCGCCGGCCCTTCGCCGACGGCGTTGTTATCGCGAAGTTGAGCGTCAGCTCATACGGATGCGATCCCGCCTGCGTATCCGGTGTGCCGTCGGCGTTTGTGAACCATCCATCGAACTGGCCGGCAAGACCAAACCCGGCAGGATCCGGACTGATCGTCAGATCGGAGGTACGTTCAGAAGCACTGGGCGCCCCACCACCACTGACGGTTACTCGATTCGTCCCAGCGCCCGAGGTGCCCACGACGTTCACCTTGATACCAATACGCCCGGCAAACCCCGGGTGGATCGGCCGTTCCACGCCCCTGGCCCCCGGCCCCGTATGACATGTCACAACAGTCGTACCAGTACAATCCCACACACGCAACTGCTCGACGGAGGCGCCTTCTTCGTCGTATTCTTCGTAGCCTTCGACGAGTTCCCTGTTGATTTCCCCGAAGTTTTCAATCGCGCCGGCTTCCGTCGCTTCCAACCCAGCAGGCAAGGTATCGGTCACGGTGACAGGGCCTGTGGTCGACCCCGCACCGGTGTTAAAGACCTGTACCTCCACGATGCCTTTGCCGCCCGGCTTCAAATGGGTCGGATATACACGTGTGTTTGACTCCCAACCCGGTTTCGCTTCGACCGCAGCGGCGCTACCGGCAAACGCCGAGAACGCCAGCACCGCCACCAACGCGAACAACCCCATGCTTGCGAGTGATCCTGCTCATGACCGTCCCCCCTTCACACCCGAACGCATACGAGCAGCACTTACGCGCGCTCTTGTTCGCCTTTTTAGATTTCCCGACAGACCGTTTCCTGTGCTTCTTTTTGGTCTTCTTCTTCGGCTTCGCTTTCTTCTTCGGCTTGGCCTTCGCCTTGACGACAGTTTCGGTCGCAGAGAAATTGCCGACACCCGCAAACGTCACACTCGACGGAGTCGCAAAGATCGGCGGAGCGCTGGGCACACCCTGACAACCAGTACCAGTACAAGCCGGCGGCGACGGCGCGGGACCACCATCCACCCTCACGTCATACAGATCGAACAGATCGTTCTGATCGGCGCCCACCAACTGCGCACGCGTGACGATGAAACACATCGTCGCCGCTAACGCTCGCGTCAGCCAAATAAGAGTTATCGACGCTGGTGCCTTCCGAGAGCAGATAGATACAGCCTTCGACCTCGGTGCAACCACCCGCCCCCGGCCGCTCCCACTCATACACGTCCATCTTTTCGTTGGTGTCCTGTGGGACAAGCGCCGCACCGCTGTCGAAGAACACGCGACTGCCATCTTCAGAGATCCACCTGGTTTGGTAGGCCCCCCAGTTGCTGGTGTTCGGCAACAGCCCCAATGTACCGCCCGCTGCACACCCCAAACAGTACAAAGAACCAGTATCTACGCTGAAAACGTAGATGTCCGCGTAATTGGGATTGAAGGCTCGTTCTTCCACGTAGGCGATGCTCCGTCCGCTTGGCGCCACCTCACCGGTGACGACACTGGGGTGAGCGATCGTCGTCGTGACGCCATCGTGCCACAACTCAAGCTCATGACCCGTCGTCACGAAATAAACGTATTTGCCGTCTTCGCTCGCGCCGACCACCTTTTCGACCGGAACACCAGGAGTCAAATCGACCGTTTTAGCACCAGCCAATTCATACTCATACAGATCACCATTGGTATAGAACACGACCGAGCCATCGCTGGACGCTGTCTGGTATTCACCAGCCGAGCTGATTTCCACAGTGCTCGTACCGTTCTCACGCACATAAATATGGCCGGTAGCGAGGTCTGTCCAGAAGATCCGCGACCCATCTTCAGAGATGACATGGTGGAATATCGTGCCGCTACCGAATACGGCATTGGCGTGCGTCGTACCATCAGGCAACACGTTGACCAACCGCAACCGCCCGCCAGCATCCTCATACAGATTATTCTCGCCGGCAAAACTGGCGCTCGCACCACCTTCAGCCGCCGGACGACCTTCAGAGGCGCCCGTCAAAGCATCGTTGGCCTCAAACAGAGTATGGGTCAGATCACTCGACGCACCCGCAAAAGCGAGATGGTGACGAAAGTCGACTTCAGGGGCGCGTACCCCACCAGCCGTCTGGAATTCTTCATAATCCCTATACGGCGGCTTTGCGGTGAACAGAGGCGTATAGCCACCACCTCCTTCTGTCTCAGTCGAGTACAGCACGTCGTAGTTTCCGTAGTATCCGGTGGGAGGTTCGCCATAACCGGGCGCCGTCGAGGCCAATGGCACCTCGACTCCAAGAAGCCGACCGAGAGATCGCTGGAGAAATCCTCGTAGAGCATCGCACCGGCATATTGCGAGGTGAGACTAACACCCGGGTCTTCCGGCGAGAGGTTCGTCTGCTTCCATTCACCGTTAGGCAAGCGGGTGCCGAGATACTCGTTGCCCTTTCTGTAGCCTTGCGATTCGTTGCCACCGATAGTCGGCCCCGCCGCGAAGGCGACACGGTTCGCCGTTCGCCGCAGCCTGGAAATGGAGCTCCGTCTGCGCCCCCGAATATTCAACGGGCGCCATCGGTTGGTAGACCTCGGCGCCGTAGTTTTCCTGCGGCGTCACCAGCTCATACGCGCGCCCGTCGGGTAGCCCAGCTTGGGCGACCGCCACGAACGCTGCGCTTGAGAATGCCGCGCACAGCGCGACAGCAATCGACACCCAAAGCCTGGGAGTACTCATCGAACCATCCCCTCCTCGGGCAGCCGCGAACGCGCGCCCCGTTGAAAGACACCAACACGAAGCGCGCTAATCGCGCGTGTACTACCTACCCGAGCGTTCGACTCGGATACCCGCGACGAAACGTCGCGGCGAGAAGACCTAGCGGCTAGACGCCGGCTCGGCCAGAGAGAGAGAGAGAGAGAGAGACGCGTCAGCGACGCTGACGCGTCCTATTACGGACCCGCCAGTGAGACACGGACTCTCAGACACGCTTATCCCCAATGAATGCACGCGAAAAACAACTCCCTCTAAAAAAGTGCGACCCGGTCCCTCTCCCAAGGTCCCCGTCAAAACAAGTTGGTGTCGACCACGAAGACCGACCCAAACCCGACCTTATGTCTTGCCTACACACCCCTATGGCGAGCAGACATAAGCCACTTATACACGAGAGTGCCGCTGTTGTCAACCCCTGCTCGGCGGCGGCCGCTCGGGGGGCCGGCAACCGCGCGTCTGACCCAAGACCGAACCTTGTACATCCCGGCGCGCGGATTCGGCTACCGTTCAAGCAAGCCAGGAGGGGCAAGCTGAGCCACGTGGGGACCGTGAGCATCGACGTACAGACAAGCCTTCAAGCCGGCCGCAGGAGCACCCAGCGCGAACGGTTGATCGCGGGCATGATCGCCGCGGCGCACCGCTGCGGCTATGGCGGCGCAAACGTGTCCCAGGTGATCGCCGAGGCTGGAGTCTCCAGGCCCACCTTCTATGAGTACTTCAAGGACAAGGACGACTGCTTCGTCGCGACCCACCGCGAAATCGGCCGGATGCTGGTGTGGGAGATCCGCCGGGCGGTGCAGGCCGCGGCGCCCGAGCAGGCCGTCCAAACGGCGATCCGAACACTGATCAGGCTTTCCGAAGAGTTCCCGGACCGCGCCGGCTTCCTCTGCAACGAGGCGATGGCCGCCGGCTGGCGGGGCCTGGACGAGCGCGACCGCATGATGGACAAGCTCGGTCAGGTCGTCGACGAAGCGCGCGCGCAGGCCCCTGCGCACGTGGCGACGCCAGACCTGCCGATCGAGGTCGTGTTCGGCGCGGGACGCTGGCTGCTGGCCCCTCCCCTGCGCCGCGGCGTGCACGATCTGAGCGCGCTCGCCGAGGACTTTGTGCGCTGGGTGGAGATGTACGAACTGCCGACCGTCGAGCATCGCTGGCACAAGCTGGAGCCTGGACCCGAGCTGGCGCCCTCCTCGTTCGTGTCTGAGATCTCGCTGCAGCCCCCGCCGGCGATTCCCCCCGGCCGCTCCAAGCTCTCAAAGAGCGAAATCGCGCGCAACCAGCACGAACGGATCCTCTACGCTACCGCCGAACAGGCTGCGGCCAAGGGCTACAACGTGACAACCGTGGCCGACATCACGGCCAGCGCAAAGGTCGATCGTCGCGTCTTCTACAAGCACTTCCGCGACAAGCAGCAGGCGTTCTTGGCGGTGCACGAGCTGGGCGTGCAGCAGTTGATGACGCTCTCGGCGAGCGCTTTCTTCAGCCGGAGCGAGTGGCCACAGCGCATCTGGGCGGCTATGCGGGCGGGCACCCAGTTCCAGGCCACCCACCCGATCGTCACCCACATCTGCCTGGTCGAGTCCCATGCGGTGGGCCCCTCGGCGATCCAGCGCATCGACGACCATCGCGCGGCCTTCACGATCTTCCTGCAGGAAGGCAACCTGCAGGCCGGCCGGCCCGCCTCCGCAACGATCATGGAAGCGATCGCGGGCTCCACGTTTGAGATCTGCTATCGCGTCGCGCGTCGGGGCGAAAGCGCGCAGATGCCGCGCCTGACCCGCAGCGGCGCATTCATCGTGCTGGCGCCGTTCATCGGCCCGGCCGCGGCGAGTGCGTTCATCGACGAGAAGCTGCGCGAGGAACCGGCGTGAGCGGCAGGTCGACGGCTCCGGACCGAGCCGGCCGCAGGAGCACCCAGCGCGAACGGTTGATCGCGGGCATGGTGATGGCGGCTCGCCGCCACGGCTACGCCGGAACGACCGTGTCGGAGGTGATCGAGCGCGCGGGCGTCTCCAGGCCCACCTTCTATGAGTACTTCGAGGACCGCGACGCCTGCTTCATCGCCACCCACCGCGAGCTGGCCGCCCGCTTCGTCGCGCAGATTCGCGAGGCCGTCGAGGCGGCGCCCCCCGAGCAAGCGGTGCAGGCGGCCATCCGCAGGTTCACGGAGCTGGCCGAGGAGCACCCCAACGCGACCAGCTTCCTGACCGACACGACGATGGCCGGCGGCTGGGGCGCGCTGGATGCGCGCGACGGCATGATCGACGAGCTGGCGCGCATCATCGAGCGGGCGCTCGCCCAGGCGCCGCCGGACGCGCTCACGCCCGACGTGCCCGTCCCGCTCGTGCTGGGAGCGTTGCGCTGGCTGCTGGCTCCGCTGCTACGCGGCCACGATCCTGAGCTCTCGGAGCTGGCCGACGGCCTCACGGGCTGGGTCGAGAGCTACAGCCGTCCACACGCGCGACACCGCTGGCGCACGCTGGAGCCGGGCCCCGAGCTGCCGCCGTCGCCGCACGAGTCCCACATCTCGCTGCGTTCCCCGCCGGCGATCCCGGCGGGGCGCTCCTCGCTTTCCAAAGCCGAGGTCGCCGCCAACCAGCGCGAACGGATCATGTACGCGACAGCTAAGGTGGCGGCGGCCAAGGGCTACACCGTCGCAACGATCGCCGACATCACCGAGGCCGCCGGCGTTGACCGCCGCGTGTTCTATAAGCATTTCCGCGACAAGCAACAGGCGTTCCTGGCGGTGCACGAGTTGTGTATCCAGCAGATCATGGCCGTGACGGCGACCGCCTTCTTCAGCGTCAAGGAGTGGCCCGAGCGGGCATGGGCCTCGATGCACGCGTGCGCCCAGTTCCAGGCGGCCCACTCGCTCGTCACCCACATCGCCTTGATCGAGTCCCATGCTGTCGGCGCTCCCGCGGTGCAGCGCGTCGACGACAGTCGCACCGTCTTCACGATCTTCTTCCAGGAAGGCAACCAGTACCTGAGCGCCCCCGCTCCGCTCACCACGACGGAATCGACTTTGGCGGCGATCTTCGAGACCTTCTACCGCCAGGCGCGACGGGGCGCCAGCGAGACGATGGCGAGGCTGACGCCCAACGGCACTTACCTGATGCTCGCCCCGTTTCTGGGTCCGGAGGCCGCGAACGAGTTCATCGACGGCAAGCTGCGCGCAGCGGCGGCTCAGCGCTCGCCGGCGCCGTGACTCCACAGCCACACGTACCACACCACCACAGCGATCAGCACGGCCAAAGGAAGTACTAGTGTGAGGATGGAGCCTGCGTGAAATGACGCCAATACGACTGTTTCGAGCATGCTCAGCTCCTCGCGAGGGCCGGCTCGCCTGAAGCGAGCCAGCGGTTGCAGTACACGAACAGCACGACCAGGAGCGGAAGCGAGCCAGGCACCCACATGATGCCCGCGGCGATCTGTTGGTCGGCGATCGCCGAGATCCCACCGGGACGCGAGGCCATCTCTGCATAGGCCCCATACAAGGGATGAGGCGCAAAGGCGAGCACGACCGCCAAGGCCCACATCACGACCATCGCGCCAACCAGATAGGCGACCCGCCACAGGTCGCTCAGCGGCGCGCGCAGAGGCGGCGAGTCGATCGCTTGCTTCCAGAACATGAGGGCGGTGCAGAAGAACAGCGTGTGCTCGAGCGCGTGCAGGGCTTCGGAGTGCAAGGTCGCGTCGAACAGGACCGGCACATGCCAGGCCAGGACCACGCCACTGAACAACGCAAAGCTGGGCAAAGGCGTCCCCAAAGCCGCGCTCAGCCGCCGCAGCCAGCGCAGGCGGCCCTGTGTGAAGCTGTGCGCCAAGCTGCGCCTGGGCTCGACGCCGAGCGCCCGCCACAGGCGAATCCATGGGCGCGCCGCCACGATCAAGGGCGGCGCCACCACGAGCAGCAGGATGTGTTGCAGCATGTGCGCCCAGAACAGCTGCTCGCTGAGGCGCTCCAGGGGCGAGGCCAGGGCGATCAGGAGCACCGCCAGGCTCAGGTAGAAGCAGACGTGGCGCAACCGTCTCTGTTTGCGCGTGCGGGCGGGCGCGGGGGTGCGCCTGTTGCCGTACCAGTAGAGGATCGCGAGATCCACGACGAGCACGAGCGGCGGGTCGAACGACCAGTCCCAGAAGCCCGGCGTCGAGGGCGCGGCGACGGCCGCTAGACCAAGTAGAGCGTGACCCATGTGATCACACCGATCCCGACCAGATAGGACCAGAAGAACACGGCCGCGTCGAGACCCGGTTCGATCAGGCGATCGGCTTCGGCGATGTCTCCTTGCCGAGACGCCGGGTTGCGCCGGGCGCGCAGCTCGGTCGCCACTTGGGTCTCAAGCCAATACATGGTGGCCAGAACCGCGACCGCGTAAACCCCCGTCCAAGCGCAGAACACGCTGGCGTAGCCACCGTTGGTGGGGCCGAAGTGGGCGCTCGAGTACTGGACGCACTGCACGACCACCGCCGCCAGACCAAGCACCAAGGCCAGCGTGGCACCCCAGATCCAAGGCCGCGCGTCGCGCCCCAGCTGCACCCGCGCCCAGATCGCCGCAAGCGAGCTGGCCACCAGGCACACAACGATGACGGCGCCGAGCGTGGCGTCCGGTTTGACGTGCGCCGGCTTCCACATGCCGTTCTCGTTGAGCGAGCGCAGGTAGAAGTAGGCGAACAGGTAGGCCAAAAAGAAGAAGGTGGCCGCCCCCGCCAGAAGGCGCCCTGCGATGTAAAGCGAGCGCGCGCCGATGTCGGGCGCCTCGGGCGGGATCGCCACATCCTTGCTGACTCCGGGAACGCCCGGGTTCAGAGGTATGCCTGCGCCCGCGCTCTCCATCACGCTCGCTCCCGTCCGTGGATTTCCGTGTGAACCATCTCAACCTCCCGCCGGTAGGGGCTCGGCGCCGGGCGGCGCTAGCGGCGTGCCGTATTCGTAGGGGTCGGAGTCGATCACGGGGATCGTCTCGAAGTTGTTGACGGGCACCGGCGTGGGCAGTTGCCACTCCAAGGACTTCGACTGCCACGGGTTTGCCTCGGCCCGTTTGGGCGCGATGATCAGGGAATAGATCACGTTGTAGAGGAACACGAGCATCGATAGGCCGATCACGAACGCGGAGACCGAAACCCAGATGTTGAGGCCCTGCAGGTTGGGCGCGTAGGTGGACACGCGCCGCGGCATTCCCTTCATGCCGAGCACGAACAGGGGCATGAAGGTCGAGTTGAAGGCGATGAACAGCGACCAGAAGTGAATCTTGGCCAGGCGCTCGCGCAGTTCAAGGCCGAACATCTTGGGCACCCAGTAGTAGATGGCTGCGAAAAAGGTGAAGATGAGCCCGCCCATGATCGTGTAATGGAAGTGGGCCATCACGAAGAAGCTGCCATGCGTGTCGGTGTCAGACGGCGTGTCCGACAGGAACACACCGGAGAGGCCGCCGATCAGGAAGTTGAAGGTCCAGCCGAGGCAGAACAGCATCGGCACCGAGAATCTGGTTCTGGCCTTCCACAAGGTCCCCATGACACACAGGAAGATGAAGCCGGTGGGGATCGAGATGACCTCGGTCGAGAGCATGTAGAACGGGCGCAGGTCGGCGTTGATGCCGCTGACGAACAGGTGGTGTTGCCACACGAAGAAGCTCAGCAAGGTCACGCCGAGCATCCCGGCCACGGCCAGTCGATAGCCCCACAGGGGCTTGCGCGTGAACACGGGCAGCAGCTCCAACACGATCCCGAAACCGGGCAGGGCGAGGATGTAGACCTCGGGGTGCCCGAAGAACCAGAACAGGTTCTCGAACAGGTAGGGCGTGCCGCCGGCGGCGACGGTGAAGAAGGAAGTGTTGATCGTGCGATCGAAGGCGGCCATCAACAGGGCGCCGATCAGCATCGGCGCGGCCAGGACCATCAGGATCGAAGTCGCAAACACCGACCACACGAAGATCGGCAGGCGCGACCAGGTCATCCCGGGCGCGCGGTGGGCGACGATCGTGGCGATCATGTTCAAGCCGAGCAGGCACATGGAGGCGCCGACGAGCGCGAAGAAGCAGATGTAGGAGTCCATGCCCATGACGGCCTGTTCGTTGAGCGGCTCATAGCCGGTCCAGCCGGTGGGGAAGCCGCCGAAGAAGATCGTGGAGGTAAGGATGAAGCCGGCGGCCATCAGCAGCCAGAAGGTGAGCGCCTCGATCCGCGGGAAGGCCATGCGGCGCGCCCCGATCATGATCGGCACGAAGTAGTTGCCGAACGGGCCGAGGATGCCCGAGGTCATCATTCCCATCATCATTGTGCCGTGCATCCCCACCAGGGAGAGGTACTGGTTGGGTCCGACCGTCGTGGGTGTCGGGTTGAGCAGCTCGGTGCGAATCAGCATCGCGTTGAGTCCGGCGATGAAGAAGAACACGCCGATCCCGACCAGGTATTGGATGCCGACCACCTTGTGATCGGTGCACAGTCCGAAGTAGCGACTCACGCCCTCGTGCTCCTTCTCGCGCAAGGAGGCGGGACGGCCGAACATGCGCGAGACGGGATAGTTGGCGAAGCCGAGACCGATCAGGAAGCCGACCACGCCGCCGAGGTAACCGAGCATCAGGGCGACGTCGTTCTCGTCGGTGGCCGCCTGGAATTCGAAGCTGGCGCCTTTGATCTGGTGGCCGATGAACCAGCCGATGTAGTAGCCGGCCACGCCGAGGATCACCGCGGTAAGCAGGTTGAAGCCGATCAAGCGCCGCCACAGCGGGGCGGCGTGCGGGCGTGAATGCGGGCTCGGCGACAGCGCTCATCGTCCCATCCTTCTCCCACCATCTCGGGTTGGGGTCATTCTCCCCTCCTGAGAGGTTCGGGGATGTATTTGGTCGCGTACTTGGGCAGGTACTTCTGGACCGAGCGCGAAGCGCTTCGCTGTTCTTCGATCCACGACACGAAGGCAGCCGGCGATACGACGCGGCCGGTGTCGAACATGTAGCCGTGCCAGATGCCGCACAGCTCGGCGCAGCGGATCGAGATGCTCTCGCGCTTGGTGGGCTTGACGAACACGATGTTGTCGGTGTTCGGGTTGGCGTCGGCCTTGACCCCGAGCTGATAGGCCCAGAAGGAGTGGATCACGTCGAGCGAGGTGACGTGCAGTTCGATCATCTGGTTAACCGGGAGCACCAGGTGGGTTGTCTCCACCCCGCCGTAGGTGGGGAAGCGGTAGGTGAAGGCCCACTCCTGCGCGATCACTTGGACCGGCAGCTTCGGTCCGCTGCGGCACCGCCACTGGGTTCGGCCCCGCTCCCGATCCGGCGCCGTCTTCGAGCAGGCGCACGGTGCCGTAGGCGGCGAGCGAGAGCACCAGCAAGGTCGTCACCACGATCCAGGTCGTCTGGATGCGCGCGTTGCCTTGAATCGCCGGGCCTTCGAGCGCGCCTCCCTTGGGTTGGCGGAAGTAGATCGATCGAGTAGATCAGGTAGATCACGCACGAGCAGCAGCACGGGCGTGGCCATACCGATCAGGACGGTGTTGTCGGTGACGTGGCCGGAGGCTTGTTCGGAGCCGTTGCCGGGTGGCATGATCGGCCCGACCAAGCAGCACCACCAATGGGCGTGGCGATCAGCGAGGCGACGATCCAGATCGCGCCGAAGCGACGCGCGTGATTGGGTTCGGGCGGCGCGTGGGCCCGGTTCGGCCGCCATCGCTAAGCGTCCTCCGAAGACATCGGCGCCGTGAGGCCCATCGCTAAACAGACCTCCGTGGGTGTCGTCGCCCGGCCCACCGCTACACCACGTCCAGGAACCCGTCCATGTAGCCGAGCGTCTGCATCGGCCCGCCCTGCCCGAAGATCCATCCAGCCGCGCACGGCACGAAGCACTGCCAGCGGTAGCGACCCTTCTTGCCGGTCCTGAAGGTGAAGGTGATCGTGCGGTGCGCCTCGGAGGTCAAACACGGCGCGAATTCGCACTGGTTCTTGGCTTCTTCGGGCACGCCCGGCAGCGGGATGAACAGCCCGAGCTGGGGCACGGCGAAGGTGTGCGAGGCTTCTTCGGGGTTGATCGCCGCGGTCGGCTTGCCGTCGATCGTGACGGTGCCGGTGGTCGTGCCTTGGACCTGCGAGAGGAAGGGGTTGCGCAGACCGGAGTCGCCGTCGAACTGGTAGACGGTGACGTGCACCAGCGAGTTGGCGGGCACCTGGAAGATGGTCGAGTGCACCCACTTGCCGTGGTCGAGCACCAGATAGGAGACCCAATCGGGGTGGGAGGGGCTGTACTTGGGGCCGATCGCAGCCACCGTTTGCAGCGTGAGCTGAGTGCCGCTGAAGCCGGCCACCCTGCGCGTGGAGATCGCGGCCACGGACTGGGGGAAGCTGGTCGCCCAGGTCGCGATGTAGAGGCCGATGAGCACACCCACGATCACGACTCCGACCGCGACGCCCAACAGCTTCTTCGCAAGCACGCTCACGCGCGTCTACCCCTTTAGGCTGGCTTTATCCCCCTATTGCTTTCCCGCTAGTGAGATCTCTCAAACGGTCCCGGGGAGCGGCACCTCGACCTGCCCATGAGGCGAGCCGAGCTCGGCCAACTTCCGCAAAAACGGCTCGGGCGCAAACGCCTCGGGCCCGAGCACGCCGACACCCTTCCAGACACCCTCATCCAACAGCTCCAAAGCCACGACCGGGTTGATCGCGGTCTGCCAGACGACCGCTTGGGACCCGTATTCGCGCATCGTGTGCTCGTTGTCGACGATGTGGTAGAGGTAGGTCGAGCGCGGCTTGCCGTCGGCTCCGGTGCCGGTGACCCAAGTTCCGGCACACGTACGTCCGGTCATCCGCTCGCCCAGGGTGGCCGGGTCGGGCAGGGCGGCGGCGACCACGTCGCGGGGGGCCACCTCGACGCCTCGCACGGACACGGTCTCAGTCGAGTCAAGGCCCAACTTGTGGAGGGTGCTCAGGACGTCGATGAACTCCTGGCCAAGGCCATACTTGAAGGTGACGCGCTCGCAGGTGACCCAGCGCGGGATCAGGACGACCTCCTCGTGCTCCACGTTGACGCACTCGACCGGCCCGATGCCCTCCGGGAAGACGAACGTCTCGGGCTCGGAGAAGGGGGCGGTCGTGTAGAAGCCTCGTTCGCGCTCCCAGATCAAAGGCGGGTTCAGACACTCCTCGATCGTCGTCCAGATCGAGAAGGTGGGCGCGAAATCGTAGCCTTCGACGACCAGGTCGGCGCCGTCGCGGACCCCGACCCGATCGACCATCGCGAACAGCTCGTCGGCGGCATAGCGCGCGAACACGTCGGACAGGCCGGGCTCGACACCCATACCCACCAAGGCCAGGACGCCGGCCTGCTCCCACTGCTCGGCGCGCGCCAGTTGGACGTCTCCGAGCATTACGCCAGGCAGTTCGTGGGGACGCTGGGGATGGGGGTGGGACAGGGTCATGGCCATGTCCAAGTAAGTGGTGCGCGTGTCGAAGCAGGCGTCGAAGATGGGCTCGTTGAAGCGCGGGTCGCAGGCGTTCAGGACCGCGTCGGGGCGCAGCCGCTCGATCAGAGCGACCAGGACGCCACGATCGGAGGCATCGACCTGCTCGGCGGAGAAGCGATCGGCCTCACCCAACTTGGCGACCACGTCGTGGGCGCGCACGGGCGAGACGTCGGCCAGGGACACGTGCTTGAACGTGGGCCGACGCTGGGCGATCGACGCAAACGCCGCCCCTACACCGCCGGCTCCTACGACGAGCACGCGCATCTGCCTATTGTTGCGCACATCTCACGTATGCTCCAACCGACCGATGGCGAGCACGCTCATTGACAGGCCTTCGACTGCCGGTGTCGAAAGGTCCCCGGCCCGCTGGGCTCCCTCCCCCGAGATAAGCAGGGCCGAGCTGGTGTGGGTGATCCTGGGCGGGATCGCCTTGGCGATCCTCACAACCTGGCCGCTGGTGCTGCACATGGGAAGCACGATCGCGCCGGACTTGGGCGACCCGGTGAGGACGGCTTGGGAGATCGCTTGGGACGGCCATGCGCTGCTGAGCGATCCGTTGGACGTGTTCAACTCGAACGCGTTCTACCCGCACTCGCTGAGCCTGGCCTTCTCCGATTCGCTGCTCGGGATACGGTCCGGCGGCGTTCTTCGGCTCGGGCACGGTGGCCGCGCTGGTCCGCTACAACCTGCTGTTCCTGGGGGCCTGGTCGTTGTGCTTCGTGGGCGCTTGGCTTTTGGCGAGAGAGCTGGGCGTTGGCAAGGTCGGCGCGGCAGTGGCGGGAGCCGCTTTCGCGTATGCCCCGTACAGGGTCACTGAGGCGGGACACCTACATGTGATCTCAAGCGGTGGCATCGCACTGTCGCTGTTCTTGCTGTTGCGCGGCTACAGGCGCTCCTCCAGAGGCCTCTTGATCGCGGGCTGGTTGGTGGCCGCTTGGCAGATCAGCTTGGGCTTTACCCTGGGGCTGCAATTCGCCTACATGCTGGCGCTGCTGGCCCTGATCGCGGTGGTGTGGTGGTGGCGGGCCAAGCGCCCGACGCTGCCTCGCGAGCTAGTCGTGATCACCTGCCTGGGTGTGGCCCTGTGCGGCGTGATCACGGTGTATGAGGCGCGCCCGTATCTGAAGGTGGCGGATGAGTACCCGACCGCGAGGCGCACGATCAAGGAAGTCAAGAACTACTCCTCGGGCCCTTGGGCGCTGCTGTCGGCCTCCTCGGAGAACCGTGTTTGGGGTGGCGTGACCTCGGGGGCCAGGGCTCATGTGCACTCCAAGAACGAGGACGTGTTCTTCCCGGGGGGGGTTATTGGCGTGCTCGCCTTGATTGGGTGCTTTGCCTCGATCTATACCCGTCGGATGCGCCTGGGCTTGGCGTGCGGGTTGGCGTTGTGTTGGGTCCTCGCGATGGGTATGGGGCTTACCGGAGCGGGCTATCCCTACCGGCTGCTGTTTGACTACGCGCCTGGCTGGGACGGGGTGAGGGTGCCTGGCAGGGTGTTCACGCTAGGAACCCTGTTCTTGGCGCTGCTGGCGGGAGCGGGAGCTTGGCGTATCGCCGAGATGACTAGGACGTGGGGGGCCGGCTATGGCAAGCGCGGCGCGGGGCGCTTGGTGGGGGTCGTGGGGGCGCTGTTGGTCGTGGCGGTCGTGGGCGAAGGCGCGGGTCACCTGGGTCACCCGGTCGTGCCGCAGCCGGCCAAGGCCGAGATCGGGCTGAAGGGGCCGGTGATGGATCTGCCCACCGATGGCGCGGCGGATCGGTTGTGGCAGTACTTCTCGACCAACGGCTTCTACAAGATCCCAATCGGCAACAGCACGTTTGACATTCCCGCGGTGGACGACCTGAGGGGCGGGATGAGTGGCTTCCCGGACAAGGCGAGCGTGGAGAAGCTGCGCTACTACGGCGTGAAGACGGTCGTGTTGCACACCGTGATGCCGGTGCTGCCGGGGATCAAGTTGCCGGAGATCCCCGAGCCGCCCAATCTGGCCGCGGCCGCCGCTAAGCCGGTGACAGGGCTGGGCATCACCAAGCGGGCGGTCGGCTCGATCGTGATCTATGAAATCGGGCCAGGCCCGAAGGCGCTGCACGGAACCGATTGATGCTGACTAAGAAGCGGCTAGCAATCGCCGCGATCCTGCTGGTGGGCCTCAGCTACGCCACCCTGATCCAGAGCTTCTCCTGGAACCAGACCTCCCACTACGACCTGATCAGGGCGCTCGACAACGACAAGACGACGATCGACGCCTACCAGGAAAACACGGGCGACAAGGCCTTCTACAAGGGGCACTGGTACTCGGCGAGAGCCCCCGGCTTGGCGCTGTTCTCGCTGCCCTTCTATGACGCCCTGAAAGGACTGGGCGCCGAAGGCTTCACCGACCGGCACGTAGCACCGCCCAACCATCCGGGCGACGAGATGATCTACCTGGTCGGGTTGTGGGGCAGCGTGCTGCCAGGTCTGGTGCTGTTGCTGCTAGTCGGCTGGGTCGCCGAGGGCTTCGAGCCCGGCTACGGCGCGGCCACCGCGGTGATTCTGGGGCTTGGCACGCTGACGCTGCCGCTGTCGACGCTGCTGTTCAGCCACGTCTTCACCGCGTGCCTGGGATTCGCGGCGTTCGTCCTATTGATGCGCGAGCGCGCGGGACCACCCAATCCTTGGTACATCGGCGTGGCGGGACTGCTGCTCGGCTACGCGGGCACCTCGGAGTACCCACTGTTCTTCTGCGCGCTCGTGCTCGGGCTGTACCTGATCTCCCGCCGCGACACCTTCAACCCACGCGGCCTCGCCCTTCGCGTGGGGCCGTTCGTGTTGGGCGGCCTGATCGGGATCGTGCCGCTACTGCTCTACAACCACTATGCCTTCCACTCGTGGACGCATCTGGCCTACTCGAGCATTCCCCGCCAACAGCAAGGCTTCTTCGGCATCGGCGCGCCGAGCCTGCCGGTGCTGGCCACGCTGCTACTCGACTCGCGCGGCCTGTTGACACTCTCGCCGGTGTTGATCATGGGCGGTGTCGGCACCTGGCTGCTGTATCGCCGCGGGCTGCGCGCGGAGGCGCTGGCGATCGTGGGTATCTGCGTGTTGTACTTCGGCTACAACGCCGGCTACTACTTGCCGTTCGGGGGAGGGTTCATGGGCCCGCGCTTTTTGATGACGGCGATCCCGTTCTTGGCGCTCCCCACGGCCTTGGCGCTAAAGCGCTTCCCCGGGCCAACCATCGCGCTCGCGGCCGTGTCACTCACAACCATGGTGATCGCCACAATCACCCATCCGCTGATCGGCTATGAGAACGAGGCAGTCGTGTTCGTGCGCTACCTGGGCAAAGGTTACTTCCAACCGACGATCGCCTCCGCTTTCGGCATGGGCCGCGGCTGGGGCGGAATCTGGCCGTTCCTGCTCGCCGCCGGTGGCGGCGTGCTGTGTGCGATCCTGGCCACGGCGCGCACCCGCATCCCAACTCGCTCGCTGCTATGGGGCATCGCGGCGCTAATCGGCTGGTGCGTCTTCGCGGCGCTCGCGCCGACCCTCCTTGGCATCGACCACCGCGGACTGCTCTCGATCGTCGGCGCGGGCGACAACACGGCTCTGAACCTGACCCTGCACAACGGCACCCGCTACCCCCTACGCGCCCTCGCCCCGCTGGCCGCCGGCGTGGGACTACTGGCTCTACTACTGGCCAAGCTGCTCGCCGACGCCCGGCCCCCCGCGCGTGTTACAGAGCAACGCATTCCGGTCGCGCGCTGACTCTGTCCGCCGTCTGAGACGGTCGTGGGTCGAGCGATGCAAGGACGCAGTGAGCGAAGTGTGCTCTCAGCACACGAGTGAGCGAGGACGCCGCAGCGCGAAGCGCCCACGGCCGTCTCAGCTTTTAGAGACTTTGACGTTGCACTTAGCCGCGTGCAGCTGCTTGCACACGACCACGTAGCCGGGCCGCGGGTTGTATTTGGGGTCCATCAGTCCCGCGTCGAAGCGAGCTGAGCCGCTCGCACCGGACCACTGGAAGATGTAGAGGCGCTTGATGCGCGAGTTGGAGGAGGCGATTTTGAACATGAAGGACAGGGCCTTCGACGCACGCGTCAGACCGGAGCCTTTCTTGTTCGGGAAGGAGCTGCCGAACTGGACGATCCCGCCCGTCTCGGTGAGCCATACCTGCCCGGGCACCGCGGCCAGGATCGCGCGGGTGCGGGTCGTCTGAAAGCGATTGGTATCTGAGTAGTTGTGCAAGCCCCACAGCTTTGGCATCGGCAGTTTCAGGCGCGCAACCTCGTGCTTGTATTCGGCGATGTAGCGCAGGCTGGGGCTGACGGAGGGACCGTCGAGGATGTCTAGGCCGGTGAGCGTGCAGCCGCGGCAGATGGCCCGCAGAGCCTTGTAATACTGGGCCGATTGGCTTGCCGAGGGGGAGACGAGACCGATGTGGCGTTTGCCTTTGACGATTTCGACCACGGTTCCTCGGTTCGCCTCGTTCCAGGCCTGGTACTGCTTCACTTTGGGGAACAGAGCCAAGAACTTCTTGATGTCGCGCTGATAGACGGTGACACTGGGCATCTTCGTGGGCGTGTACTCGGAGTGGTAGAAGGCGACCAGGACCTGCTGGTGGTCCGCTTCGGCCTCGCCGATCCATTCGCGCGCCAATTGCAGCGAGTAGGGGCGCACGGCGGCATCGTAGGGGGCGATGTAGCGCGCGATCTTGGTGTGCAGCTGCAACCACAAAGGATTGGTGAACATCTCGGTCTGCTGATCGCCGATCCCGGTCAAATAGGACGCGGAGGCGTGTGCGCGGGGCGTTGACGACGTGGTCTGAGATGCGGAGGAGACCACCGCGGCGGAACGAGATGAGCCGGCAAGCGCACTTGCGGCACCGACGAGCAGGGCGGCGCTGAGGAGCGCGGCGAGCATGAGTGTGAGAGGGCGGAGTCGTGGAAGCATGTTCATTGCAACAGCCTATGTGGCGCGACGTTGCGCCGCGCAAGCAATCTTTCGCGATTCTTATCCGGGGACCTTCTCGGCCGCCATTCGTCTTTGCATTTGCTTCGTGCCGTGGGTCGCGACCTGCTCGGCCGAGCACTGTCGAAGCACTACTCGCCTGCGTCGGCGGCTGGATGCCCCTCCTCGCGCTGGGTGGGGTCGGCCACGATCCGCACGTCGACGCCGGGCAGGCCCTCCAACAGGCGTATGACGAGCGGCTCGGAGAAGCGCTTGAGGCCACGGCGCGGCGAAGGCGCCCCCATCAGGACGTAAGTGCTGGCAAGCCGCCGCGCAGTCTCGATCGCCACGGCCGCCACATCCTCGCCTTCTTCCACGACCAGTCCCGCGCCGAGCATGGCAGTCAAGCGCCGCAAGGCCTCGAGCTGGTCGCGGTCCTCGGCGTTCGGCGTCCGCTCCGGCGGGCGCACGACGAGCACATCGAGGCGCGCCCCGAGGCGTTCGGCCGAGCGTGCGGCCCGCCTGACGATCCGCTGAGAGTGCGGGGCAAGCGCGACCAAGGCCAGCAGGCGCTCGGCGATAGCCTGGGTGCCGGCCCCGGAGACCGATGGCTCCTCGAAGCCTTCCTCACGACGTATCGGCTGTGCGGTGCGGGCGCCGGGCGCCAAGCGCTTGATCTCGACGCCCTCCGCCACATGGCGTAGAGCCGTCTCGCGTAGGGCGGCGAGGTTCTCGACCTTGAAGAAGTTGTTGAGCGCGGCCGGAACGCGCTCCTGTTTGTAGACCTTGCCGGCGCGCAGGCGCTCGATCAAAGCCTCGGGCGTGAGGTCGATCAGGACGACCTCATCGGCGGAGGCAAGCACTTCGTCGGGGATCGTCTCGCGCACCCTGGTGCCAGTGAGCTGGACGATCTGGTCGTTGAGGCTCTCCAGATGCTGGACATTCACCGTGGAGTACACGTCGATGCCGACGGCGAGCACGTCTTGGACGTCTTCGTAGCGCTTCTCGTGCTCTGTGCCCGGCGCGTTTGTGTGAGCCAGCTCGTCGATCAGGCACAGCTCGGGCCGACGCGCCAAGACCGCCGGCAAGTCCATCTCGGCCAGGGGTGTGCCGCGGTAGTCGACCATGCGCGGCGGGATCTCCTCCAAGCCCTCGGCTTGCGCTGTCGTCTCCTCGCGCCCGTGCGGCTCCAGATAGCCGATCGCCACGTCGCGACCGCTATCCGCTTCCGAGCGCCCCTCCTGCAGCATGCGATAGGTCTTGCCGACCCCCGCGGCCATGCCGATGAAGACCTTGAGCTTGCCCCGTTGCAGAGAACCCGGTGCGGTATCGGACGGCATGGCCACCATTCTCCCCGACTATGCCCAACCCGGTGGTGCAGCCACAAGGCTGAGAACATGCGACAACGTCACTTGACGCTCAGTGTTAAAGTGGTTTGCCAGTGCTCAGACGCCTGGCTGCATCGATGCTGGCTACCGTCATCCTCGGCGGCGGGGTCCCTGCCACGGGTAATGCGGCCTCTAGCCATGACATCGCCGCCGCGCGAATCGTCTTGACCTCGGGCTACGAAACGTTGCGCGGGGTCTTGCGCACCTGGCCGAAAGTCGAAGCCAGCTTGCGTAACCTGAACAGCAGGTTCGCCCGCGAATGTCCCGGCATCGGCGCCGGCTTGCCGCAGACAGAAATCGAGAAACGCCTCAGCTATGAGGTGGCTGGCGCTCTGTGGGCGACCGCCTACCGAGCCGACGCGCCGATTGTGAAGAGATTCATCCACAGGGTCACCGGGCTGACCTCTTCCAATCCGAAGATCAATAGGCGTGTATATAGGTTCCTCAACGGCCTGAACGAAATGCTTGCGCTGCAGGTACCCGACATCTGCGCTGACGTTCGTGCCTGGACAGCAAGCGGTTATGAGCGCATGCCCACCAGCACGCTGCAATTCGACAGCCACGTCGAAGCGATCGACGTCGAAATTCCTTCGCCAAAACTGGCCGACCCATACCTGGTGTCCTCCGACAGGGCGCTCGTACCCAAGCTCGAACACCTGATCACTAAGTTTGAAGAACTTGAATTCACCGTCGGCCAGCGCTTCTGGAATATGTTGCTCGAAACCCTTGATGTGCCGCAATAGCAACGAGGCTCGCTTCGCTGCCAGCCGCCGAACAGGTTCGTAGCGGACGACGCTCGCCGCGCTACTAGCCGCCGAGCAGGTTGTGCACGATCAGGTCGATCAGCTTGATGCCGATGAACGGCGCCACAATGCCGCCGAGGCCGTAGATCAAGAGATTGCGCCGCAATAGACCCGAAGCACCGATCGGCCGGTAACGCACCCCGCGCAAGGACAGCGGGATCAGGAGCGGGATCACTAGCGCGTTGAAGATAATCGCCGAGACGATCGCCGACTGGGGCGTGCCGAGGTTCATGATGTTGAGGACGTGCAACGGCCCCTTGCCTCCCGCCGAGGTGGCGTAGGTGGTGATGAAGATGGCGGGCAGGATCGCGAAGTACTTGGCCACGTCATTGGCGATCGAGAATGTGGTCAAGGCCCCGCGCGTGATCAGAAGCTGCTTGCCGACCTCGACGATCTCGATCAGCTTCGTGGGGTTGGAGTCGAGGTCAACCATGTTGCCGGCCTCGCGCGCCGCCTGGGTGCCCGTGTTCATGGCCACACCAACATCGGCCTGGGCGAGCGCGGGGGCGTCATTCGTGCCGTCTCCGGTCATCGCCACCAGCCGCCCGTCCTGCTGCTGCTCGCGGATCAGCGCGAGCTTGGCCTCGGGCGTGGCTTCGGCGAGGAAGTCGTCGACGCCTGACTCCTCGGCGATCTTGGCCGCGGTGAGGCGGTTGTCGCCGGTCACCATGACGGTCTTTATGCCCATCGCGCGCAACTGGTCAAAGCGCTCCTTCATGCCTTCCTTGATCGTGTCCTTGAGGTAGACGACGCCGAGCACCTGGCTGTCGCGGGCGACCGCCAGGGGGGTGCCGCCCTCGCGGCCGATGCGGTCCAGGTGCTCGCGCAGCTGCGGCGGCGCCTGGCCGCCCTCCTCCTGCACGAACTGGATGATCGCGTCGCCCGCGCCCTTACGCAGGCGCCGACCGTCGACGTCTACCCCGGACATGCGGGTCTGGGCGGTGAACGGCACGAACTCGGCCCCAAGCGTGTTCATGTCGTGCTCGCGGATTCCGTAGGTCTTGGCCAGGACGACGATCGAGCGGCCCTCCGGGGTCTCATCCGCCAAGGAAGACAGCTGGGCGACCTCGGCCAGCTCGGACTCGGGCACACCGGGCATCGGGATGAACTCGGAGGCCTGACGGTTGCCCAAGGTGATCGTGCCGGTCTTGTCGAGCAGCAACACGTCCACGTCGCCGGAGGCCTCCACCGCGCGACCGGACAGGGCGAGCACATTGCGGCGCACGAGGCGGTCCATGCCGGCGATCCCGATCGCCGAGAGCAAGGCCCCGATCGTGGTGGGGATCAAGGCGACCAGCAGAGCGATCAAGGTGGTCTCGGAGATCGAAGTCCCGGCGAACAGGCCGAATGGACGTAGGGTCGCGACCACGATCATGAAGATCAAGGTGAGCGCGGCCAAGAGGATGTTGAGCGCGATCTCGTTTGGCGTCTTGCGCCGCTCCGCCCCCTCGACCAAGGCGATCATGCGGTCCAGGAAGGACTTGCCGGGCTCCTGGGTGATTTCTACGACGATCCGGTCGGAGGTCACGCGCGTGCCGCCGGTGACGGCGGAGCGGTCGCCGCCGGACTCGCGGATCACCGGTGCGGACTCACCGGTGATCGCGGACTCGTCGACGGTGGCGATGCCCTCGATCACCGAGCCATCGCCAGGGATCAACTCGCCGGCGAGGACCACCACGATGTCGCCGCGGGTCAAGGCCGAGGCCGCCTTCATCGAACCGTCGCGCATCGTGGCGACGGTCTCCTTGCGCATGTTGCGCAAAGTGTCGGCCTGCGCGCGACCGCGGCCCTCGGCGAAGGCCTCGGCCATGTTGGCGAAGATGACTGTCAGCCACAGCCAGAAGGCGATCGTGAATGTGTACCACGCGGGCTCGTGGCCGCCTCCGAGCGGTTTGCCGCCGAAGGCTTGGATCAGCCAGGTGACCGTCGTGATCACGGAGCCGATCTCCACCACGAACATGACCGGGTTGCGGATCTGCACGCGCGGGTCGAGCTTGACGAGGCTGTCGATCAGAGCGCGCTTGGCGATGTCTCGCTGAAACAGCGAGATCGCTTGGCGCTCGTGGGTTGCGTTGACGGCGGACATCAGCTCATACCTCCCGTCCTACTGCCACCATCGATGTGTCGAAAACGGTGCTTGGGGCAGACATCACTTCGTCCCTCCGGTGAGTCGGTCGAGCGCGAGATTCAATTCCAGGACGTTCACTCCCGGTTCACCTGAGAACCCGAGCCCGCGCGAGTCTGTGTATTTGGCGATCAAGCCATCGACCACGCTCAGGGAGAGCCCACGCTTGGCCGCTACGCGGTGCGCTTGAATCCACGCGTTGGCCTGTGAGATTTCGGGGTCGAGGTTCGAGGCCGAGGTGTTGATCGCGTCGACTGGGATATGCGCCACTCTCAGGCCCGGGTCATACGGCTTGTTCATTTCGAGATAGGCCTTGATGTTTTCGGCGTCCGCTTCGGCAGTCGCCTTGGAGTTGGGGCCGCGGTTGGAGAACGTGGAGGCCGCAGCGTTGTAGGCGCCACCTTCGGTAGCGGAGGGACGCGACTGGAAGTACTTCAGATCTGGTTCGGTGACCAGTTCTTCTTCCTTTTCCTCGGGCTTGCCGTTCTTGCCGATCACGGGCGAGGCGAAGCTTTGGCCGATGATCTTCGAGCCGACCAGCTTGCCGTCCACATAGACCTTCTGGCCGTTAGCGTCACCGGGAAAGGCAACCTGGCCGACGCCCGTAATGAACAACGGATAGACCAGGCCGAGCAGGATCGTAAAGACGACGATCGCGATTGCGGATGTGACGATGTCGCGGCGCATGTCAGTAGAGGTGTCCTGTCAGGCCCTGCACGATCGGTCCGAGCAGCAGGGCCGGGAAGAAGGTGAGCGCGCCGACCAAGACGATCACGCCGATCAGGAGCACCACGAAGGTGGTGTTGTCGGTGCGCATCGTGCCCAAGCCGGCCGGGCTTACTCGCTTGCCGGCTAGGGCGCCGGCAACCGCCAGGGCGAACAGGATCGGGGCGTAGCGCGCGACGAGCATGTCGAAGCCGCCGAGGATGGTGGCGAAGCTGATGCCGTGCGAGCCGAGGTTGCCCGCGTTGGGCTGAATAAAACCGGTGTAGCCGGCGAAAGCGGAGCCGTTGTTGTTGGCCTGGGAGAGGTAGGCGTAGAAGCTCTCTGAGAATCCTTGCGGGGTGTTACCGCCCAGCTTCGAGAGGGCGCCTTCGGAGATCGATTTGCGCCCGGCACTGCTTGCGGTCGCCATCGCGGTGCAGAACAGAGCGGCCAGGGGCGTGATCAAGATGCCAAGGCCGGCGAGCTTGATCTCGCGCGCCTCGATCTTCTTGCCGAGCCACTCCGGCGTGCGCCCCACCATCAAGCCGCCGATGAACACGGCCAGCAGCACATACAAGAGGATCGAGTAGAGCCCGGTGCCGACGCCTCCGAAGATGACCTCGGAGGCCGACAGGTTGGCGAACGGCACGGCTCCGCCGATGCCGGTGAAGGACTCCAAAGCGCTGTTGACGGCACCGCAGGAGGTGACAGTTGTAACGACATCGAACAGGGCTGAGCCGGCGATACCGAAGCGCTGCTCCTTGCCTTCCATGTTGCCGCCGCCCGAGCCGGAGATGGCGCCCGTGTGGAGACCAACGGCATGTTGGGCTGGTGAGCCGTGCGCCTCGGCGATGTAGGCGACGACGACCGCACCAAGGAACATGAACATCATGGCGCCGAAGATGGCGTAGCCCTGACGGCGGTTGCCAGTCATGCGCCCATAGGTGAACACGAGCGCCGCCGGGATGATCAAGACCAAGAGCATCTCGAAGAAATTGGTGAACGCGGTCGGATTCTCGAACGGATGAGCCGAGTTAACGTTGAAGAAGCCACCGCCGTTGGTGCCGAGCTCCTTGATCACCTCTTGAGAGGCAACCGGGCCCATCGCGATCGACTGGGTCAGGCCCGTGATCGTGTGGGCCGTCAAATAGGAGCTGAAGTTCTGGATAACGCCTTGGGAGAGGAGCACGATCGCTCCGATCACGGAGATCGGCCCGAGCACGTACAGGACCGTGCGTACCAAGTCCCCCCAGAAATTGCCGATCCCCTTGCCGCTGCGCCCGATGATCCCCCTTATCAAGGCAACAGCCACGACGATGCCTATACCTGCCGAGAGCCAGTTCTGGACGGTGAGTCCGATCATCTGGCTGAGGTAAGACATCGTGGTCTCGCCGCTGTAGTACTGCCAATTGGTGTTTGTTAGGAACGAGGAGACGGTGTTGAAGGTGACGTTCCAAGGCGCTGAGTGATAACCAAGCGGGTTCAGAGCATGGGGCACATAGAAGGCGTTTTGGGTACGCAGGATCAGATACAGCAACAGCCAGCCGGCCAGCGAGAAGATCAAAAGACTCTTGGCGTACGCCTTCCAATCCTGCTCGTGCTTGGGGTCGACGCGCAGGATGCTGTAGAGAAGCCGCTCGGGACCGGCCAGGATCGGCGAGAGGAAAACCCGCTTGCCGGTGTAGACCTTCGCCATATAGCTCCCGAGCGGCAGCGCCACCGCGGTCAGGATGACCGCGAACAGGACAATAGTTAGCCAGCCGGAGACGGTCACAGCTTCTCTCCGCGGATGAGCGCATAAAAGAGATACGCGATGATCAAGAGCGTCACCACGAGGCCGAAGACGTCAGCCCCGCTCATGTGGGCGATCAACGCCCCGAGGAGAAAATCTGGGCTCATATGCGATCGATTCCCGCGACGAGCAACAGCAGGAGCGCGAAGGCCGCGATGGCCATGGCTACAGAGACAACATCCATGTCCACCACTATTGGACACGACGCGTCACACCGGCGTGACGATTCCCGGAACGCGTATAACGATTTCGTGACGGCCGCGGCCGTCACACCTTTTTATCCCGCTATCCGGAAAATCGATAGCCGACGCCGGGGTCTGTGACGATCAAACGCGGCTCGCCCTCGCCCGGCTCGACCTTGGCGCGTAGGCGCGCTATGTGGGTGCGCAAGGTCTGCACGTCCTCGACGTATTGCGGTCCCCAAACCTCGGTCAAGAGAGCCCGATGTGTCATCAAACGCCCCCTGTTGCGCGCAAGCACCCGCAACAGATCGAACTCAATCGGTGTCAGGCGTATCTGCTCGCCCGAGCGCTTGACGGCGCGTGCGCCGAGGTCGATCTCCAAGTCGCCGGCCACGATCAGCGGCTGCTCTTCGGAGCGCCCGCCGCGACGCAGAGCCGCTTGTAGACGCGCCACTAGCTCGCGCGAGCCGAATGGCTTGGTGATGTAGTCGTCTGCCCCGGCCTGCAGGGCCAGGACCTTCTGCTCCTCCTCTCCCATCGCGGAGAGCACGAGGATCGGCATCTCGCTCCACTCGCGCAAGCGCTGCGTCACTTCGATGCCGTCCATGTCCGGCAACATCAAATCGACAATCGCCGCCTCGGGCGGGCGCACCGCTGCCCGGTCGAGTGCCTCGGCGCCGGTTTCGGCAGGCACGACCTCAAAGCCGGCGTCGCGCAAAACGACGCGCAGGGCGCGCAGGATCTGGGGCTCGTCGTCGACGACCAGGACTCGCTGCGCAACCATCGGCTCGGCTTTTGCGATCAACGCACGTGCTCGGTGCCTGCCGCGATCTCGACGACCGGTTCGTGCTCAGAGGAGGGCTGCTGGCGGGTCAAAGGCAATTCGAACACAAAGGTCGCTCCCTGTCCGGGCAGAGACTCGACGTGCAAGCGCCCACCGTTGGACTCGGTGAAACCACGCGCGATCGCCAGACCGAGACCCGAACCGCGATGGCCGCTGTGAGCTGTACCGGCTCTATAAAAGGGCTCGAATACCCGCTCCAATTGCGCCGGGGGTATGCCGGGGCCACGATCGACGATACGTACGACGAGACGATCCCCCTCCCCCTCCGCGGTCATAGTGCGCACGGCGCGGGCCCTGACGGAGACCGGGTGACCACCGTTGTGACGGCGCGCGTTCTCTAGGACATTCGCGAATGCGCGCTCCATCTGCACTGGATCGACTTGCACGAGCGGCATGTCGCGATCGATCGAGAGGCTGAAGTCCTGCTCGGCGGGACTGAGGTCCGCCAGCGCCGCGCGCAAGACCTCCTCGACCGAAGTCCACACCGCGCGTGGCTCGGCCGCTCCCGCTTCAAGGCGCGAGAGGTCGAGCAAGTTGTCGACCAGGCGCGAAAGGCGCTGGGTCTCCTGCTGGATGATCGCGGTCATCTCCCCGCGCTCCACATCTGAAAGCGAAACCGAGGACAGCGCATCTGCGGCCGCCGAGATCGCGGTCAAGGGCGAGCGCAGGTCGTGCGAGACAGCCCGCAGCAATGCGGTCTTGATCACGTCGGTGCGACGCAGGGCCGCCGTCTCGACCACGTCGGCCAGGAGCGCGTCACGCTCCAAAGCTGCGTTTAGGAGCGACTCCAGCGAAGGCACCACGCGCTCCTGCAGACGGCGCAAAGTCCCCTCGGAGGTGTCGGCCGGCACAAGCAAGGTGCCCAGCCGCCGGGGACCCTCGCGCAGCGGAAAGGCGACGCGTCGCGCGTCGCCCTCCACGGCCTCCAGCTCGATCGATGCCGAGGACAGGTCGAGCACCTGGGAGAGGCGCGCGGCCGCAGTCGGCAGGTCCTCGGACAGTCGCCTGCCACCGAGCAATAGGCGCGCCAGCTCCGCGGACAGGTCGGCCTCGCGCCGGCGCTCGGCCGCCTCACGCGAGCGCGCCCGCGTGACCTCGGCAACCGAGCTTGCGAGCAAGGCGACGACTAGAAACGCGATCAGGGCGACCCAGTTCTCACTGTTGCTGATCGTGAAGTGCCCGACCGGTGGCAGATGGAAGTAGTTGAAGGCAAGCGCGCTCAAGAGCGAAGCGGCAAACCCGAACCACAGCCCCCAGGTGACCGACACGACCACCACCGCGAGCATGTAGACGACACCGAGCGAGACCACAGGCGCAGCCTGCTTGAGCGGAAAGATCAAGAGTGTGCACAGCGCCACGAGGGCCGCGACAACGATCAGACCGACCCGCCGCGGAGGAGGCTCGGGGGTCAGCAGGAAGCCGAACCAGCGGGACATCTTTTCAGCGTAACGCCAGCCAGGATGGATCTGCGGTCACACGCCCCAGAAGGAAAGGGAGCTACCGGGTGCAACGGATCGGACAGGAGTGAGTCCGCCTGAAGATCCGAGAACAACCACGAGCGGGGGCGCACATGGGCGCCCCCGCTCGTGAATCGACTACCGCGACCGCGCTACAGGCGCACGGTCTTGGAGATGCTCGTGTCGCCCGGCACGTTCACAAACAACGTGTAGGTGCCGTGCAGGCGCTTGGTGTGACGCAGCACCATGACCGACCCCAGACGGCCCTTGCCGCTGGCGACCGTTTTGTGCTTGTGCACAAGCGACGCGACCGCGAGCGCCCGAGAGGTATACCCCTCTTGCGTGCAGTCGATTCTGATGTTGTCGCCTTTGCCGCTCACTTTGCACACGATCTTCGGCGTCTTGCCGGGAGGTCCCTGCGGACCAGCCGGCCCCGCGGGCCCTTTCGCGCCAGCCGGGCCTTGTGGTCCAGTCGCACCCGCCGGCCCCGTCGAACCTTCAGCGCCTGTCGCGCCCTGCGGCCCGGCCGGTCCCTGTGGCCCGGGAGGTCCTGCCGGACCTTGCC
This sequence comes from uncultured Solirubrobacterales bacterium, assembly GCA_963788715.1. GTDB lineage: Bacteria > Actinomycetota > Thermoleophilia > Solirubrobacterales > Solirubrobacteraceae > Palsa-744. The sequence continues at coordinate 19,162 of CAWBID010000021.1, read as the reverse complement.
CGGGCGAGGACGTTTCCGAGGAGGGAACGATGCTCTGCACCTCACCGGTGCTGTCGTTCAGGATCACCGCCGACGAGCGTGGAGCGCTCTGTTCGAAATCGAACATGTTGTCGAGCGTCCCTGCGGTTGCATCGGCCGATCCGCCGCCAACACGTCCCAGGTTCCAGTTGTCCTCGATGAACTGCGTGATCGAAGCCTGCTCAGTGAACGTGCCGTCGACGAAATTGCTGCGCGCCCACGGTGAGATCACAAGCAACGGCATGCGCGGGCCGACGCCGCAACGATCGTTCTGCGCGGGCGGGCTCGCCGAGGTTCCACACTTACCCGGACCGTTGAGCGAATCGATCGTGTCCTGCGAGGGACGCACGATCGGTCCGATCTGGTGGTCATACCAACCGTCGGAGTCGTCGTAGGCGATCACAATCGCCGTGTTTGGCCAATAGCTGGACTGCTCGATTTCATCGATCGTGTCAGCAAGGAAACGCTGTTCGTCAAGCGGATCGGAGTTGCCCGCGTGACCGTTCTCATAGGCAGGCGGCTTCAGGTATGAGACCTGCGGCAGGTAGCCGTTCTTTGAGCGCCTCAGAGAACAGCGAGATGTCGTACTGGTGGTTGACCGCATCGTCAAGCGGCGTGCCAGACGGATCGCTGAGACCCACCTGCGAAACCGAGCTCGGCGCGACATGGTCTGGATTTGCCGTACTGGCGTAGTACTCGAAAGGCTCGTGATGCTCGACGTAGTCGGTGACGGTGGCGCCGCCGATGTTCTTGTGCGCCTGTCCGCATACCGCCCTGCCCGCCTTGATTTCCGAGGGCGCGAAACCACCTTGGAACCAACCCCAGGTGACTCCCTTGGAGTTCATGAGATCGCCGATGTTCTGGCCGCTCATGGACACCGTCACTCCACCGGGAGTGCCGTCCGCGTTGAGCGGGGTGCTTGCGTTGCTGCACTGGTCATAGTAGGGCTCACCGTCACCGAACAGCGTGCCGTTGGCGATGTTGGTGGATGTGCCGCCATGCGCTTCGGCGCCGCTCGTCTGCCCTGAGATCAGGTTGATCGCGCCGGGGCTCGACGGTCCGAACTGGGTGCTGTAGGAGTTGTCGTTCAGCGCGAAGTGCTGCGCCATAGTTCCATAGGCCGGTGACCGTGTTGCCGTCGTAGTAGTCCATCACGATCCCGTTCGGCCCGTAGCTGCTCGAATCGAGGGTGGTGCTCTGCGTGCAGCCGGAGCCCGTCGTCTTCTGAACGAACTTGTCCATCAAGCCCGCATCATCGGCTTCCTGCTCGGCCGCATAGCCGTGGTTCTGATCGCAAGTAAGCGCCTGGCTTGGGTCAAGACGCTGTGGCTGGTCGAGGTTCGGGTTGTTCGTGAGCAATCCGTTGTTCAGGCCGTTGACGGCAGGCGTGCCGGGTAGCGCAGTGAACGAAGGCTCTCCCCCTGGATTGGTGGCGTGAGGATAGGTACCGAAATAATGGTCGAACGAGATGTTCTCGTCAAAGATGACCACGACGTGCTTGATCGGCGTAGTGGCTGCAGGTGTGGGCGGCGGAGATGCGCTCGACATCGATATGCCGAGCACGGTCGCCCCGGCGGCAACTACCCCCATGCCGCCCGCGATGAGCTTCTTCCCAGTGCGCAACGGAGTTCTCCTTTTCGTGCTGTTTGGTGGCGAATCCGCGGACCGCGCCCCCCGGCCACCCACGTGGAAGCGCGACTGCATCGTGTAAGTCCCCGAGCGCGGCCATGTCAACAATCGGTCACAGACCCGTTGCGATTGTGTAATCCAGGCGCAACGCGGAACGTCCGCGTTTGCGTGACACCGAAGCAAAGTCCGATCCTTCACAAAGTGAAAGCGAGTCGTCCACGTTTTGGTAACAAGCACGCATACGCCGCGACGTACGGTGACGACCATGCTCAGAGACATTGCACGCTCGCGCGGAGCGCGACGCACGGCGGGGCTGGCGGCGATCGCGACGATTCTGTTGCTTCTCGGCGCGGCGCTGACGCCTGGCCGTCCCAGTCGACCGGGCCATTTCGGCGTCGCGGCTGTGTCAGCGCGAACCAGTTCGGTAAATCCATTGGGCGTGCGCCTGAGCAAGGTTTACGGATCCAATGTGCCCGCCAGCGTGTATGGCACCGAAATCGCCGACCTGGAGGACAAGGGCGAGAACACGCGCGGGGAAATGGTGTCCGAGCTCTCACCGCTGCCCGTCAAGGCCTTTGTTCGTCCGGTCGCCATCTACAAGGCCTACGCCGAGCAGTGGACCGTCAAGACTGAGCAGGACACTGGCACGCTACTTCGCACGCTTTCCACGGGCACTCGCACCAATGCGCGCTCAGCTTGGGAGACCGCGTGGAGCGCATACCTTCACCTCGGCGCCGTATATGGCTTGTTCGGGGATCTCAACCAAAAGATCGATGGCACCCCCGGCGGCTTGCCCCTCGGGGCCTCCGATCCTGCCTTCAGCGGCTTTCACAGGATCGAAATGGGACTGTGGGGCGCGGCTTCTACCCACTCGCTCCTCGCCTCCACAGACACGCTTTTGCGCGATCTGCGCCGGCTGCGCATCCTTCTGCCTGGGGTGAAGATCTCACCGCTGGAATACGCGACCCGAGCCCACGAGATCCTCGAGGACGCTCAGCGCGACCTGTCAAGCGGCACTCAGGTGCCTTGGAGCGGACAAGGGCTGCTCGGCACAGCGGCGGGAGTGGCAGCCACAACCGAGGTTTTTCACACGCTCGAGCCCCTGCTCTCGGGACGCGAAAACGCCGAGGCGGAGGTTCGCAGCGAGCTGGGGTTGCTGGACTCGGCGATCGCAAGCGTGCGCCGCGACCACAGCGGCTGGCCGGCGCTGGCGCAGTTGACGACACACGAGCACGAGTTGCTCGACGGGACGCTGGCCGGAGCGCTCGGCGCACTCGAGCTGCTGCCGGGCACATTGGAGACCACCGCGCCCACGCCAATCCCCAAGCTTCCAGCGCCTAACGCCACCAATAGCAACGGCTGATGAGCCCGCTCGACAGACGCCAGTTCATGAAGCGCTCGCTCGTAGTTGTGGGCGCGGGTGGGGTAGGGGCGATAGGTGGTGCGCTGGGAGAGGCAACGCTCAACTCAGCTCCCACGCCACCGAGCCCGGCAGGCGAAGCGCAAGCAACTGTGCAACGCGAACTGCTCGGGCGGGTGCCTTTCGACGGGCCCCACCAAGCCGGCATCCTCACGAAAGCGCAGGCGCAGGCGACGACAGTCGCGCTCGACTCGATCGCACCCAATAGGCAGCTACTCGCCGAGACCTTGCAGACGCTCTCGGCGCGGGCCCGGGGATTGACCCAAGGCGAAACGGTGGGCGCACAGGAGGTCGACGACCCGCCACCGGACTCCGGGATCCTTGGACCCGTGAACGCGCCCGATGGATTGACCGTGACGATCGCTCTCGGGGCATCTCTGTTCGACGATCGCTACGGCCTGAGCGGACGCAGGCCGAGCCGACTTCAGAGCATGCCCAATTTCCCCAACGACGAGTTGGACCCGCAGCGCAGTCATGGCGACGTGCTCGTGCAGGTGTGCGCCGAGCATCGCGACACCGTGGTCCACACCGTGCGTGAGCTGATGCGGGCCGTTGCCGGGCGCCTCACCCCCCGCTGGCGCATGGATGGATTTCAGAGCGCACCGCGTGGACCGAGCCCCCACAGCAGTCCGCGCAACCTGTTTGCGTTCCGCGACGGCACAGCCAACCCAGACATCGCCGACGCGCGCCTGATGAACTCGCTGATCTGGGTGCAACCGGGGTCAGACGAGCCATCGTGGACAGCAGGCGGCACTTATCAAGTCGTGCGCACGATTCGCATGCACGTGGAGTTCTGGGACCGCGTGGGGATGTTCGAGCAGCAGAACATGATCGGGCGCGACCGCGTGACCGGCGCCCCTTTGGGCGGCGAAGAAGAGTTCCAAGATCCCCGCTACGACCTCGACCCGCTGGGCAAGCGAATCCCGCTCGACGCCCACATACGTCTGGCAAACCCTCGTACTCCCCCCACCGCCGATCAACGCATATTGCGTCGCGGCTACAACTACGACCGCGGCCTCGACGAGGCGGGCAACCTCGATCAAGGTCTCCTGTTCGTTGCTTTCAACCAGAACGTGGAGCGCCAGTTCGCGAAAATTCAGCAACGTCTGGCCGAAGAGCCGATGGTGGACTACATCACGCCTGTGGGGGGTGGCTACTTCTTCGCGCCCCCAGGTGCCCGTGGGCCAGGGGACTGGGTCGGATCGAAGCTGTTCGCCTGAGAGCGGGGATCCGAAGAAGCTCCTCAAGCAGGACGCGATCCGTGTCGATTCATCAAAGATGACTGCTCTCCAGCTGAGCCATGGCTGCTCTGCCATCTAAGCCACGGCTCACCGTCGACCCGAGCTATCGCGTCCCCTACTGCGTGAGCCGTCGATCCGCCGTTAGGCTTGAAAGAGCTTGAAGCACCGATCCATCGATATGGCCCGCCCTTCCTTGGCTCGCGCACAGCCAACTTTGTCCGTGCTTGTGATGCTGGGCATTCTCGTGCTCGGCCTGGCCACAAGCGCTCAGGCGGCGCTACTGCCTACCTCCGACTATGTGGCGCGCCCGGTGTGCCATTCGCCTGCGCCGGGGAGAGCTGGATGCTTGGCCGTACGTTTGGAAGCTAAGACAGCCCCTCTGCGAGCCCGGATCCAAGCTCTTGCGGCACGCCCGGGTCCGCAAGCTCCCCTTGCCAAAGCTTCGCAATGCGCTGCGTTGTATGCCTCCAGCTGCCTCACGCCACAGAACCTGCAGCAGGCCTACTTCCCGGGAGAAGCGCCCGAAGCGCCCGCCTCTGAACCGCAGACGATTGCCTTGGTGGACGCCTACAACGACCTGAACGCGGAAGCTGATCTCAATACGTACTCCAATGAATTTGGGCTGCCTGCTTGTACCGAGGAAAACGGTTGCTTCTCCAAGGTGGGCGAAAGCGGTAGCGAAAGCGCCCTGCCGTTCCCCGCCAGCAAAAGCGAACTCGAAGAATTCGCGGGCGGAACCAGACACCGACGAGAAAAGGCCGAAGAAGCCGAGGGCTGGGCGCTTGAGACCGACACTGACATCGAGGTCGCGCACGCCATCTGCCAGAACTGTCACATCCTGCTAGTGGAGGCCTCGGGTCCGGAATACAGCGAACTGGAAACGGCTGAGAACGCAGCGGTAACGCTGCACGCGAGCGAGATATCCAACTCCTGGGGTGGCCCCGAAAGCACCGGCGACAGCTCAGCCTTCAACCATCCCGGCATCGTGATCGCCGCCGCCTCCGGCGACGACGGCTATCTCAACTGGGACCAGTACGCCACTCGCAACGAATCGGGCTCCTCCTATTTCAAGGGCGCCGACTACCCCGCGGCCTCGCCGCACGTGGTCAGCGTGGGCGGCACCGCGCTCGAGCTGACCGTTGAAGGCGCCTGGGCCAGCGAGTCGCCATGGAATGCGGCAAGCAGCAACGAAGGCGCGGGAGGATCGGGTTGCAGCGGCTCGCTGCAAGCGCCGAGCTGGCAGCGCGGGGTTGCCGACTGGGGAGAAGTGGGCTGCGGCACCTACCGAGCCAACGCCGACGTCTCGGCCGACGCGGACCCCTCCACGGGCGTGAACGTATACGACTCGACTCCCTATCCCGAAGAAGGCGAAACCGTCGTTCCCAACTGGGTGCCGATCGGCGGCACCAGTGTGGCGACACCGATGGTGAGCGCGATGTTTGCGCTCGCCGGTGGGGCCCATGGCGTCGCTTATCCGGCCGAAACCCTTTATACGCATCTGGGAGGGTCTGACCTGCACGACGTGAGCAGCGGCGGCAACGGAGCCTGCGATGACGACTACGCGAGCTGCCAAGGCTCGCTCGTCTCCCCACTTGACTGTGGTGCCGGCGCTTGGATCTGCAACGCCACCTCCGGTTATGACGGTCCGACCGGGGTCGGCACACCTGACGGACTCGCTGTCTTCAAGCCGAATGCGGGCTCGAGCTCGAAAGGCGGCGAAGGCGAACCGCAGACAAACCCGCCAGAAGAAACGGGCCAGACGCAGGGAGGGGGCTCTGGAGCGGGCGGCGCCAAAGCCGGCGAAGGCCCGACCGCACAGCCACTCGGCGGCACATCCTCAGGCTCGGGGAGCAAAACGTCGGGGGGCGCGTCTGGCAAGAGCAACACGACTTCGGGCTCAGCGGCGGGCTCACCCGCACGGGTCCTCGCCCTGGCGCTCACCGCCACCGCGCGGGCCGCGGTGCGTCTCGGCGCGCTGCGCATCCATAGGCTGGCGTTTTCGTTGCGCGCGACTCGCGCGAGCGTTGTGAACATCACCCTCTCGATCAGAGGTGGCGGCAGTCGGGCACGCTGGCGGAAGCTGGGCTACTCATTCGCCTTCGCGGCCAAGAAGGGACTCAACCGCCGCCGTCTGCACGGTGGCGGGACACTCGAGCCGGGGGTTTATCGTCTGACTTTCACGCCCGTCGGAGGATCGGCGCGGTCGCTCGTGTTCCGCGTGCTTTGAGTGGGCTCACTGCAGCCGAGGCTTGGAGCTCCTGGCCGGGTGACGCTCGGATTCGTCACGATCCCCCCCTGGATGCTCGTTCAACTCCCGCTCGAGCTCCTCACCGCGCTCTGTTAGCCACCAAGCGTTGGGGGTTCCACGCGCCGCGCCGCTGCCTCCTCGGTTGACCACCAGGCCCTGGTACTCCAGGCGGGTGAGGATCTTCGAGATCTGACCTTGATCGACGATGCCGGCGCGTTCGGCTACTTCACGGTTGCTGCCGGCGGGCAGCTCGGCGATCGCTCTGAGCACACGAACGGTGCGATAGGTCAGTCGGGTCCCTCGCTGTTCGGGCTCCGGGCGGGTCGCGGGCAGCGGTGCCAGTGGTTTCTTGACCTCCCGAGCCGGCGGCGGGGGGCGGTCCAGTTCCTTGCGCGCCGTGCTCGCCCCGAGATAGGGGAGCACGATAAGGCTCATCAACTCGCCGTGTAGATCGACCAGCCTCTCGCCGGCGGAGCGCGGCGCCTGCCCGGTGGAGCTCTGCACCCCAGTGGAGTTCTCCTCCTCAGTGGCGCGCTCCCCGAATAAGCGCGTGTAGAGAACGGCGATCACCGCCCCCACGACACCCTCGGCCACAACCGGCCCAGGAACGCGACTGCCGGAGACCTCGGCGCGGCCGCGATCCACCACTTCGCACAGCTCGGCGATCGTCTGCGAGCGAAGCTCTAGTACGCGTGGCCCACCCCCCGCGGCGTGCACGATGCACAGCTGCGCGAGCAGAGGCTGCTCGTCAAAGAAGCGCAGGAGCTCCGCGAGCGCACTCCTGATCGACTCCCGCCATGTGCCCTGCGCCTCGTAGGCTTCGGATGCGACGGCTCGGGCCTGTTCGATGGACCACGCGAAAGTCGCCAGAAAACAGTCGTCGATATCCGCGAACAGCTCGTAGAACAAGCGTCTGGAAACACCGGCGCGCGCGATTACGCGCGCCACCGTGACCGATGCCGCGCCGCGCATGGCCGTCTCTTCGGCCATCGCCCCCAGGATCCTGGATCGCTGAATCTCCTCCACGTTTGACCGCATCGATCGACAAGCCCCTCGATGCGCTCGAGAAGACTTCAGATGCTCCGCGTGAGCTTGATATTACCCGTGGCGAGCATCTGCCTACTGTCCACTGAGCCAAAGAGCCTCTCATGCGACAGCGTGTAAAGCCCCGATCGGCTTTGCTGAGCGCCCAAAACGGCGCGCCGGCGCCATGCAAGTCCGTTTGCAGGAACCTCCAAGTGCTTGTGATCGGGGCCGTGCGTGGCTAGCTTGCCCAGGTCATGCAAAGCCTGCCCGTCCATCTCCGTGTACGCATTCGCCTCCGCCACGCAGCCGCGCTGCTCGCGCTGCCGGCCGCCTTGGCCACCGCGCCGGCGCTTGCCGGCCAATCCCAAGGGTCGCTCGAAAGCGGTATCTCCTCATCCACAGCCAAGGAGGGCAGCCTGAGCGAAGCGATCAAGGCCGACTCGCACCAGATCGACGGCTTCCAAGGCAGCATCGACGACCTCCAGGGTCGCCTCTCGGCACTCGAATCGAGCCTCGCCGTCGAGCGTGAAGTGCTCGATCGGTTGCGCTCACAGCTGGGGACGGCGCGCACCCACCTAGCCTCGCTGGTGGTGCAGCTCGCCCACGACCGCAAGGTCTTGGTGGCACAAGTAGTCGCCGCCTACGAGTCGCCAGCGCCGAGCATCGTGACCGTGATCCTCGACGCACACGGCTTCGGCGACCTGATCGAGCGCCTGGACGATCTCAAGGTGATCGGCCAGGAGAACGCCAGCGCGACCACCCAGGTCATCGACACTCGCGCCGCGGTGGCCAAGGAAACCAAGCGCTTGGCAGTGCTCACCTCCTCACACCAGCGCGAGACCACCGCCGTCTTGGTGCAGCGCGACGAGGTCGCGCGCCTGCACCTGGCACTCGTCAATCACCAGCTCCAGTACATCCACGCCCGCGATCGCAAGAGCTCAGAGCTGGGCGAATTGCGCTCGCATAGAGCGACCCTCGAAAAAGAACTGTCCGCCATCCAGATCAAGGAGTACACCTCGCAGAACGAATCGTTCTCGAGCGGCTTCACTGGTGAAGGCGGTGGCGCGTCCGGCGAATTTGGCTTCTTCCAGGCTCCCGGCACCAACTACAGCGTGGGCGTCGAGCCGATCTTGGTACAGCGTCTGAACACACTGGGCAAGGCTCTGCATCTGCATCTGATCGGGATCTCCGGCTACCGCAGTCCCCAACACTCCGTCGAGGTTGGCGGCTTTGCCAACGACCCGCACACACGCGGGGAAGCCTCCGACACTCCGGGCGTCGAAGGTGTCCCCGAGTCGATCCTCGAGAAATTCGGGCTCACGCGCCCATTCCCGGGACCGGCTGAGGCCGACCACATCCAGTTGGCCGGCAGCGCACCGTAGAACATTCCGGACGGACTGGATCAGGCGGGCTACGCCCCGAGCACGGCGGGCGCGCCGTATGCCGCCAAGACATCTGGCAAAGCCACGGTGCCGTCCTCGCGCTGGCCGTTCTCCAACAGCGCGATAATCGTGCGACCGACCGCGACCGCGGTTCCGTTGAGCGTGTGCAGTGCTTGCACGCGCTTGTCGCGACGCAAGCGAATATTCAGCCGTCGAGCCTGGTAGTCGGTCGTGTTCGAACACGACGTAAGCTCGCGGTAGCGTCCTTGGCTTGGCAGCCACGCCTCGCAGTCGTACTTCTTGGCGGCCGAATTGCCAAGATCGTTCACGGCGATGTTGACGACCCTGTAGGGCAGGTCCAGCTCGGAGAGGATCTCCTCCTCGATTGCGAGGATGCGCTCGTGCTCTTCGGTCGAGGCGCTGGGCTCGACGAAGCTGAACATCTCCACCTTGTCGAACTGGTGCACCCTGAAGATGCCACGCGTGTCCTTGCCGGCGGCGCCCGCCTCGCGGCGAAAGCAAGGCGAAAAGCCGGCGTAGCGCAACGGCAAGCGCTCGACCGGCAGGATCTCTTCGTCGTGCAGAGAGGCCAAGGCCACCTCGGAGGTGCCAACCAGGTACAGCTCGTCGTCGGCGAGCCGATAGATCTGCTGCTCGGTGTCGGGCAGGAACCCTGTCCCGTACAAAGCACGCTCGCGTACAAGTACAGGTGGGATGACGGGCTCGAAGCCATGCCCCCTCAGCTTCTCCAAAGCAAAGCGCACCAAGGCCAGCTCCACCATCACGAGATCGCCCTTCAGGTAGGCAAAGCGGGCTCCCGACAGTTTGGCCGCATGATCCATGTCGATCGTGGCGCCCGCCAGTTCGAGATGGTCGCGCACGCCCTCGCCCTTCACTCGCGGCTCGCCCACGACCTTGACGAGCTCATCCTCAGGACCAGGCGCTGCGGTGGGGTCGGGCAGGTTGGGAAGCGGGGCCAGTGCCGCCTGCAGACGCTCTTCGATCTCGCCTAGCTGGCGGCTGAGGTCCTTCTCGCGCGCGCCAACCTCGCGCTGGCGAGCAATCGCCTCGCTTGCGTCCTCGCCCGCGCGCTTGGCTTGGGCGATGGCGTCGGCCGCGGCGTTGCGCTCGGCCCGCAGTCCCTCGAGCGCCGGGATCGCCTCCCGGCGACGGGCGTCGAGCTCGAGCACGGCGTCCAGGCCTGCGGTGACCTGCCCCCCACGCCGAGCCAACTCGGCGCGTACTCGCTCGGGGTCCTCGCGGATCAGCTTGAGGTCGAGCATGTCGACCGTCTAACGCCTATTTGGTCGACAGCGTGATGTTGACCGACGGCACGTGCTGGGCCTGCAGGCCCGAGTACTGCGCCAAGAACTTGGCGATGTCCTTGGCGTCGTCGCCCACGACCAGGTTCTCGGGCATGATCGCGCCCGAGAAACCGCCGTTGCGGATCGCGTAGAGGACCTGTTCCTCGTTCTCCTTGCGGATGTTGAAGTTGGGCCCGTTGGTCTTGACGCGATCCTTGATCGAGGTGGCCGAGCCCTCCGCGCCCACGACAGCCAATGTGTGGCAACCGGAGCAGTGGTCGCGGAACAGGACAGCCCCGCGGTAGTAGGGACTCGTCTTCGGCACCGAGATCCCCTGCGAGCCGCACGCCGAGATCCCGCCGGCCAGGGCGAGCAAGGCGGTTGCAACGGCGAGGATCTTCACAGGCGGCCTCATGCGCGCCGGAATATATCGGTTGGCCTTCCCCCCGCGAACACCCAACGCTCGCCGATGGGCCTTCCGTCGAACGAATGACGCACAACGTGGGCTCAAAACCCGTGCGCGGTTTCGGCGGCACGCAGTGCCAAGAACACCACGACCAGCGAGGACAGCGTCATCACGCCCATCTCACGGCGCACGATCGAGGCCACGATCCCATGCTGTTCGGACTCGGGCAGCTCACCCACCGCCCGAGCGTCTGCGAGATCGTGCTGGTCGAGAATCGTCTGCGCGGAGGCGAGTCGCAGTTGCTCGGCCACGAAGCCGATGGCAAGAGGCAGTAGGGCATACAGATAGAAGAGGTGTTCGCTCGAGTAGTGCCCGGCCACCGCCAGGACCCCGATCGCAACCGCGTACACGAGCGCGCCAACCTGGCCTATGCGCAACAGCAGCCAGAAAGCTCGGCTCGGTTGGAGCCTGTACCAACGCCATGCGCCGAGCAATCCAGGCACAGCGTTGAGCAACGCGAGCGCGAGCGCCCCCCACACGACCGCTTCGTTCATGGGCGCGCGGCTTCGCCCACCGGCATAGAGGCAATCGTCACTATGTAACAGTTTGTCACAAGGGTGATATAACAGCGCGCGTGCTGCGCAGCTACTTCCCGGCGATCGTATTCCTGATCCTTGGCGGCGCCGTGGGCGGCCTGTTCGCCGTTCTGAACACAATGGTCGGCCCGCGCCGGCGCACCGAGCACAAGCTCGACCCCTACGAGTGCGGACTGCCCTCGGAGGTCAAGCAGGGAATGCGCTTCGGGATCAGCTTCTACCTGATCGCGATGCTGTTCATCCTGTTCGACATCGAGGTCGTCTTCTTGTACCCGATCGCGGTCGAGTTGAAGGCATACGGCAGCTACGCCCTGGCAGAGACGATCACCTTCATTGTGCTGTTGACCGTGGCCTTCATATACGTATGGCGCAGGGGAGCGCTCGAGTGGAGATAAAGCGCGAGCCTCTGCCTCGCGGCACGCACCCCGCCGGCCAAGGCCGGCGGGGACTGGACATCAACTCAAGTGCTCTGCGTGTCAGCACGCACGACTCCCAGGAGCTACTACGCGGAGCCGAGCTGCATGGCCCAACGGCGCCGGCAACCTTGGAGGGGGAGGAGCTCGAACGCTACGTTCACGAACGCGTACTCACCACCACGCTGGAGAAGGCGGTGGCGTGGGGGCGCTCCAACTCATTCTTCCCGCTCGCGTTCGGACTGGCCTGCTGTGCGATGGAGCAGTTCCAGACCGCCGGCCCCCGCATGGACATTGCTCGCTTCGGCTTCGAGGCGTTCAGGGCCTCCCCACGCCAAGCCGACCTAATCATCCTGGCCGGCAGGGTCTCGATCAAGATGGCGCCGATCATCAGGCGCCTCTATGACCAGATGCTCGAGCCCAAGTGGGCGATCTCGATGGGCGCCTGCTGCAGCTCGATGGGCGTCTTCAACAACTACGCGCTCGTGCCCGCCGACAAGTTCATGCCGATCGACGTGCACGTGCCCGGCTGCCCGCCACGCCCGGAGGGCCTGATGCACGGCATCCTCAAGCTGCGCAAGCTCGTCCAGGACGACCCTGAGGCGGGCTGGCGCGAGCGCTACGGCGCACAGGGAACCGAGGAGATCTCAAACGAGACGCAGGTCGACCCCGGTGCCTGACGCCACTGGGCTTGAGCTGATCGCCAAGGAGCTGCGCGAGAGCGAGGGCCAGGAGGCAATCCTCGGGACGCTGCACTTCCGTGGTCGGGCGACGCTCGAAGTCGCCCCGGCGAAGATCCGCGCGGTGCTAGCGAGGCTGCGCGAGCGTGGCTACAGCTCGATGATGAGCGTGCACGGCGTCGACTACTACCCGCACGAGCCACGCCTGGGCGTGCACTACGAGCTGCTTGACATGGTGGAGGTCGACCGCATCACTGTCACCTTGCGCGTGCCGACCGACGCTGCCGCGGTCGACTCTGTGACTCCCGATGATGAGGACGGGGCGGGCTGGCCCACGGCCGACCATCAGGAGCGCGAGATCTATGACATGTTCGGCGTAGTCTTCGCCGGCCATCCAGACCTGCGTCGCATCCTGATGCCCGAGGACTACGAGGGCCACCCCCAGCGACGCGACTTCCCGGTTGGCGGCGAACCGGTGATCTTCACTTACAACGAACACGCCTCGGAGGGCATCGGCACAGTCGGCGGCGGCGCGCCCAAGGAAGCGCTGCGATGACAGTCGCCGACGAGCAGATGTCCGAGTACCGCCGCCGCGAGCAGAGCATCACGCTCTCGCAGGTAGAGCAGTCCGACGAGGACACACACGACGAGCTGTTGACGCTCAACTTCGGGCCCCACCACCCGGCCACGCATGGGGTCTTGCGTTTGCTCGTCACGCTGCAAGGCGAGGTCGTGCGCTCGATCAAGCCGGTCATCGGCTATGTGCACACGGGGATCGAAAAGACCGCCGAGGACAAGGCCTACTGGAAGGCGATCCCGGTCGTCGAGCGGATGGACTATCTGTCCTACTACTTCAACGCGATGGCCTACGTGGGCGCCGTGGAGACGCTCTTGGAGGTGGAGGTTCCCAAGCGGGCGCAGTACTTGAGGGTGATCCACCTGGAGCTCAACCGCATCGCCTCCCACCTCATCTGGCTGGGCACGAGCGCTCTGGACCTGGGTGCAGTCTCGATCTTTTTGTACTGCCTGCGTGAGCGCGAGCTGATCCTCGACCTGTTCGAGATGTCCTCGGGTCAGCGCATGCACACGCGCTACTTCCAGGTGGGCGGCGTGATGGAGGACATTCCCCCCGGCTTCGTGGAGAAGGCGCGCGAGTTCACCAAGATCATGCCCAAGCGAGCCGACCAGTACGGGGCGATCCTCAACGCCAACCAGATCGTGTTGGAGCGTCTGCGCGGCACTTGCCCGCTGGACGCCGAGACGCTGCTCGGCCTCGGCGTCACCGGACCCTTGCTGCGAGCGGCGGGCAACCCTTGGGATCTGCGCAAGGCCGCTCCTTATAGCTCTTATGAGGATTTCGACTTCAAGATCCCGGTTGGCACGGTCGGCGACAACTACGACCGCTTCGCGGTGCGGGTGGCCGAGATCTACGAGTCAGTCAAGATCGTCGACCAGGCGCTCGACGGCCTACCGGAGGGACCGCACATCACCACCGACCGCAAGGTGGCCCTGCCGCCGCGCCACGAGCTGGCAACCTCGATGGAGGCCTTGATCCACCACTTCAAGTTGGTCACCGAGGGCTTCAGGGTGCCGCCGGGCGAGATCTACAACCCGATCGAGTCCCCCCGCGGCGAGCTGGCTTGCTTCGTGCGCTCCGACGGCTCCTCCAAGCCCGCACGCGTACACATGAGGGACCCCTCGTTCGTGAACCTGCAGGCGCTTTCGCACATGGCCGAGGGCTCCTACATCGCCGACATGATCGCCACGTTGGCGATGCTCGACCCGATCTTGGGAGGCATCGACCGATGAACGCCACGCTACGCGCCGAGATCGAGGGTCACATGGCCCTGTACCCGGACAGCCGCTCGGCCACACTGCCCGCACTGGAGGCCGCACAACGAGTGCATGGCTGGTGCTCGCCCGAGGCGATTGAAGAAGTCGCCGAGGTGATGGGCGTCACGCCGGCTTACCTGGAGGCGGTGGCAACGTTCTACGACATGCTCGAGACCAAGCCGGTCGGACGGCATTCCATATATGTGTGCACCAACATTTCTTGTTCTCTCTGTGGAGCTGACGAGCTCTTCCAAGCGGTTCAAGACGCCGCCGGCCCAGACCCTGAATTCAACGTGCGTCCGTTCGAGTGCCTTGGCGCATGCGACATCGCCCCGATGGCGTCCGTAGACGGCGTATATGTAGGTCCCCTTTCGATCGATGACGTACCTCAACTCCTCGACGATGTCCGATCGGATCGTCCTGTGTTGCCTGCGAAGCAACTCGCCAGTCGAGCCTGCGCCGACAGCGAGGCGACTGCATGAAGCTGCTGTTCAAGGACATCGACGAGCCCGGCCTGAATACGCTCGAGGTCTACGCCAAGCGCGGCGGTTACGAGTCGTTGCGTAAGGCCTTGGCGATGAGCCCCGAAGAGCTGCTCGCCCAGCTCGAAGCTTCCGGTCTGAGGGGGCGCGGCGGGGCCGGCTTCGCGATGGGCAAGAAGGTCTCGTTCCTACCCAAAGGCTCGATCGACAAGTACCTGGTCTGCAACGCCGATGAGTTCGAGCCGGGCACCTTCAAGGACCGGGAACTGATGCAAAAGTCCCCGCACATGCTGATCGAGGGGATCGTGATCGCATCCTATGCGGCGGGGGCCAACCGCTCGTTTATTTACATCAGAGGCGAGTACGTCCACCAGGCCGACGTGCTCGACGCGGCTTTGGCGCAAGCGCGCGAGGCCGGCTACGTCGGCGAGAACATCTTGGGATCGGGCCACTCGCTCTCCCTGGTGGTGCATCGCGGCGCGGGCGCCTATATCTGCGGCGAGGAGACGGGGCTGCTCGATTCACTGGAAGGCAAGCGCGGCAACCCCCGCTTGAAGCCTCCGTTTCCGGCCAACCAAGGCCTGTATCAAGGGCCGACCTTGATCAACAACGTGGAGACGCTCTCGACCGTGCCGACGATCGTGAAGATGGGCGGCGAGGAGTACGCCAAGCTCGGCACCGAGACCTCCAAAGGCACAAAGCTCGTGTCGGTCTCCGGACACGTACAAAAGCCCGGCAACTACGAGATCGAGCTAGGGATCCCCTCACGAGAGATCATCTATGGCCTGGCGGGAGGCCCGTCGCAGGGACGCGAGGTCAAGTGTTGGTTCCCGGGCGGCTCCTCTTCACCCGTCCTGAAGAAGGAGGACCTCGACCTTCCCTACGACTTCGACTCGATGGCCAAGGCCGGCTCGATGCTCGGCTCCGGCGCGATCATCGTGGTCGACGATTCCACGCCGATCTTGGACGTGGCCTTGAAGGTGGCCAAGTTCTACCGGCATGAGTCCTGCGGCAAGTGCACCCCTTGTAGGGAGGGCACGAACTGGACTGTGAAGATGCTCGAACGCATCGACGAGGGCACGGCGACGCCGATGGACATCGAGATCATGGCCTCGGTCCAGGAGCACATCATCGGCAACTGCCTGTGTGTGTTGGGCGACGCGATGGCGATGCCGATCGGCTCACTGATCGCCAAGTTCAGAGACGAGTTCGAAGCGCACATCGAGACGGCCCGCGTACGCGCCGGCCTCGGCGCATCCGAGCCCGCCCTAGTGGCGCAACCAGCCCTCGCCGGCGAGGTGGCCCATGCCTAGACCGCAGCTACGCCCCATCAAATTTACGATCGACGGGCGCGAAGTCGAGGCTCCCGAAAACATGATGCTGGTCGACGCCGCCAAGCTGGGCGACGTCGAGATTCCGGTGTTCTGCTACGAACCAAAGTTGGGCCAGCCCGTTGGCGCCTGCAGGATGTGCTTGGTCGAAATCGAGGGCATCCCCAAGCTGCAGACAGGCTGCTCGACCCCGGTCAAGGACGGCATGGTCGTGCACACCCAGTCCGAGCGCGCCAAGGTCGCCCAGCAGGCGGTGGTCGAGTTCCTGCTCGTCAACCATCCCTTGGACTGTCCCGTGTGTGACAAGGGTGGGGAGTGTCCCCTGCAGGACATCGCTTTCGGCTGGGGTGGTGGCAAGTCTCGCTTCGCCGACCCCAAGCGTCACTTCGTCAAGCCGCTTGAGCTCTCGCCCACGATCGCGATCGACAGAGAGCGCTGCATCTTGTGCTACCGCTGCGTGCGCTTCAGCCAGGAGATATCCGAGGACTACCAGCTTGTCCTGCTCGAGCGGGGCGCCCACTCCTACGTGTCGACTTTCGACGGGCGGCCCTACATCGCGCCGTTCAGCGGAAACATCGTGGAGCTATGCCCGGTGGGGGCCTTGACCTCACGCAACTACCGCTTCAGGGCCAGGCCTTGGGATGTGGAGGACGCAGGCTCGGTGTGCACGCTGTGCCCGGCCCAGTGCAACGTGACGTTGACCGTGCGCGACGAGCGCGTGCTCAGGGTGTTGGCTCGCGATAACCACGAGGTTGACGACGGGTGGCTGTGCGACCGCGGACGCTTCGCCTACCCGAAGCTCGCCGAAGGACGAATCGTCGAGCCGCTGTTGCGCGACGGCGGCGAGCTGCGGCCCGTCTCCTGGGAGCGGGCCTTGGAGGAGGCCGGCACCCGTCTGCGGCGGGCGGGCGCGCAGACCGGTGCGCTGGCTGGCGGTGGAAGCACCAACGAGGAGGGCTTCTTGTTGGCACGCTTGATGAGGGAGGGCCTTGGCTCGCCGCACCTGGATGCGCGTACTGCCGGCGTGCTGCCGCTGGAGCTGCACCGCGCGCTGGCCGAGCCGGCGCTACAGGCCAAGGTCTCAGACCTCGAGTTCGCCCACGCGGTGTTGGTGCTCGAGGCAAACCCGATCGAGGACGCCCCGATCTTGGACCTGCGCCTGCGCAAGGGCGTGCGTCGCAACGGCATCACCGTGGTACACGCAAGCGCGAGCCAGCTGCTCGATCAAACCCAGGCCCAGGAGCTGGCAGGACAGCTAGAGCAGGCCTGCCCTGAGGAGGGACCGGGCGAGGTCGTAATCCTGTGGGGCGAGCGTCTTGCAAGCGGCCCCGATGGCGCGCGCGCAGTCGAGGCCCTGCTCGAGATGGCAGCAAAGCTGCGCATCGCCGAGACCGAGGGCGCGGGCCTACTGGAAATCCCGGCGCACGCCAACGGTCGTGGGCTACGTGAAGCGGGCTTCCTGCCCAACGCCGGCCCCGGGCTGAGCGAGCCCGAGGAGCAAGGTCGCGACTCGCGGGGAATCGCGCAAGGGCTGATCGCGGGGGAGCTGAGCTGCCTGTATCTGCTCGACGCCGAGCCCCTGAGCGGCGTGTCTGCCGTGGGTACAGTAAACCCGGCGGGAGCGGGCGAGTGGGAAGACGCACTGTGGCAGCAAGCGTTGGAGAGCGCGACCACCGTGATCGCGCACGCCAGCTTCTTGACGGACGCCCTCTCCGAGCACGCTGACATCATCTTCCCGGCCGGCGCCTACCCAGAGAAGGAGGGCACGATCGTGCACCCCGACGGGCGCATCCAGCGCCTGCGGCCGGCAGCTCGCCAGTTGGGCCAGAACCGTGCCGAGTGGAGCGTGATCGCCGAGCTGGCCAAGCACGTCGGCCTGGACCTCGAGGTGCTCAGCGGAGCGATGGCCTCTCAACAACTATTCGACGCACTGCCCCTATACGAGGGCCTGACGTTGGAGCTGATCGGTGGCAAGGGCGTGCGCCCACACGAGCGCGAAGTGGCGGTGAGCTCGTGATCGCGGTGGTTGGCTACTACGAAGCGTGGTGGATCCAGATCATCAAGGCGATCCTGATCTTCGCTGTCGGCTTGCAGCTGGTACCGATCGTGCTCTTGGCCGAGCGCAAGCTGTTGGGCCGCATGCAGGCCCGCTACGGACCCAACAGGGTTGGCCCCTTTGGGGCTCTGCAGCCATTGGCGGACATCGTGAAGCTCCTGACCAAGGAGCAGTTCAGGCCTTCCACCTCGACCGGCTTCCTGTTCGCGCTGGCGCCTGTGATCTCGATCGTGACGGCTGTGGCGGCGTTCGCGATCATCCCGTTCGGCAACGTCCAGAACATCTTCGGTACGCCGGTGGGGCTGTACGGCGTGGACGTTTCGATCGGGCCGCTGTATGTGTTCGCTTTCGGCGCCGTCGCCTTCTACGGGATCATGCTCGGCGGCTGGTCCTCGGGCTCCAAGTATTCCTTCCTCGGTGCGATGCGAGGCGCTGCGCAGTTGATCTCCTACGAGGTCTCCCAAGGCTTGGCTCTGGTGGGCGTGATCTTCACGGCGGGCACCCTCTCCTTGACCGGGATCGTGGAAGCGCAGCGGGGCATGTGGTACGTGGTACCTCAATTCTTCGGTTTCCTCGTGTTCCTGGTGGCGGGCTTCGCCGAGACCAATAGGGCGCCGTTCGACCTGACCGAGGCCGACGCGGAGCTGGTCGGCGGCTACAACACCGAGTACGGTGGCGGGCGCTTCGCCTCCTATTACTTCGCCGAGTACCTCAACGTGCTCGTCGTCTCTGGCATCGTGACGACCGTTTTCCTGGGTGGCTGGCTATTGCCGTTCGGGATCCACCCTCCCGGCTGGGTGGACCCGTTCGTAGTGCTGTTCAAGATGGGCTTGATGACCTTCCTGTTCATCTGGGTCAGAGCCACCTTGCCGCGTCTGCGCTACGACCAGTTGATGAGCTTCGGCTGGAAGATCTTGCTGCCGCTGGCCACGCTCAACGCACTCGTGACGGCGATCCTCGTGGTGGTGACGCACTGATGACGTGGAATCCAGGGGACGACATGCTGGAGGTGACCCGTGCGCCCGCCCCGGGGGCTGCGCGCAGCACCTATCGCACTTTCGGCGAAACGCTGAGAGGCCTGAAGACGACGTTCGGGC
>CAWBID010000020.1:0-18653 GCA_963788715.1 uncultured Solirubrobacterales bacterium | reverse complement strand
CATCTCAGCAGAAAAGGAGGTAACTTCCGTGAAAAAGAACGTAAACCGAAGAGAGTTCCTGAAGGCATCGGCTGCCGCAGGAATGGTGTTGTCAGGAGGTATCATTTTGTCCGGTGCTCGGCCTACGGCTTACGCAAAGGAGCTTGGGTCGATTCAGCTTGCCAAGCCGCAAACAACGAGCGGCAACGCGCTGGTGAACCTTGTGGCAAAGCGGGCCTCTTCACGCGAATTCGCGCCCGATGCTCTGCCGGTAGCCGTACTTTCGAACCTGCTCTGGGCAGCATTCGGGATCAGCCGTCCTGACGGCAAACGTACGGCACCCTCTGCGCGTGATCGGCAGGAGATCGACATCTACGTGGCAGCTCCTGATGCTCTTTTTCTCTACGACCCACGGGGGAATATGCTGAAGCCTGTGGCGGCGGTAGATATCCGCGGTTTGACCGGTACGCAGCCCTTTGTGAAGCAGGCGGCAGTCAATCTTATATACGTCGCGGACACGAGCAAGATGGGTGAAATGCCGCAGGAGGAGAAAATGCTGTGGATGGGGGCTGATACAGGCGTGATTGCTGAAAACGTTTACCTGTTCTGCGCCGCAGAAGGTCTCGCTACCGTGCTGCGCGCAATGATAGACCGGCCGGCATTAGCTAAAGCGATGAAACTGCGTGCTGATCAGGTAATCACTCTTTCACAGTCGGTTGGCTATCCGAAGAAGTCCGCATGAAGGCCCGACCGGGGCCGTGGTTTTTAAAAATAACGTAAGTGGAGGAAACAGATGAAAGGTGGACATGTGCGCAGGCTACTTTTTGTGGACCTTACAAAGGGGAGTTGCGAGGAAAGAGCGCTTTCAGAGCAAATGGCCAGGGAATTTGTCGGTGGGTACGGCATCGGAGCCCGCGTGCTTTACAACATGATGAAACCGGGCGTTGATCCTCTCGGACCCGATAATGTTCTGGGATTTGTCTCGGGCACGCTGAATGGCACAGGAGCTCTATTTGGCGGTAGATACACGGTTGTCTGCAAGTCTCCGGTAACGGGCGGGTGGAATGACGCGAATTCAGGTGGTTTCTTCGGGCCCGAGCTGAAGAAGGCCGGTTTTGACGGTGTATTCGTATCAGGCGCTTCTGCTGAACCTGTCTATCTGTTCGTGAAAGATGGCAAAGCTGAAATCAGAGATGCGCGTGCGCTCTGGGGAAAAGATTCGGTTGAGACATTGGAAAGCTCTGATTCGGCAAACAGGTGAAGCCAATCTCCGGGCCGCGCTCATTGGTCCTGCCGGCGAGAAGCAGTCGCTCATGGCATGCGTCATCAATGATAAGCATCGTGCAGCCGGTCGTGGTGGCTGCGGTGCTGTCATGGGTTCAAAAAAGCTCAAGGCTGTTGCGGTAAAAGGTACGGGGCAGATTCCTGTAGCCTATCCTGAGAAGATAAAAGAGATCAACGGTCGAATCCTGGATCACATGAAGAATGGGCCGACAGTCGAACAGGTTAAACTCTGGGGAACCTACGGCACCGGAGCTACCACTGCCGGCGCCGGACTCTCTGGGCGATTCCCCCGTTAAGAACTGGGGTGGCGTCGGCGCTCTCGATATGGGTGAGCAATCACTGACAAAGCTTGCGACCTTTACCTTTGATTCGCGTTTCAATGTCCGGAAGTACGCGTGTGCTCAATGCCCTCTCGCCTGCGGCGCACATTATAAGGTCAATGAAGGGAAGTGGCCGGTCGGAGAGACCGATCGCCCGGAATACGAAACCTTGGCGGCCTTCGGAACGCATGACCTTGAATGATGATATAGACTCGATCATAAAATGTAACCACATTTGTAATAGATTCGGGTTCGATACCATATCGGTAGGCGCCACGATCGCCTGGGCGATCGAATGCTATGAAAACGGAATATTCAGAAACGAGAAACCGGAATCGAATTGAGATGGAGAGATGGCGCAGCCATTGTGGCGCTCACTGAAGCGATTGCCCGTCAAACAGGCTTTGGCAAGATCCTGGCTTCAGGTTCGGCAAAGGCGGCCGAAAAGTTGGGTAAGGGGATCGGAATACCTGCAAACAGTGAGCGGCGTCGAGCTGCCGATGCATGATCCACGATATTCGCCGAGATTTGCGAGGACCTACCAGTGCGATCCGACGCCCGCGCGACACGTAAAGGGAGGCCTGGGGATTCCCGATTTCAGATCTCCCAATGAGGTGAAATATGATTATGAGCAAAGGGGAGAAATGGATGTGGCATTCACCTGCCGCGCTGAAATAGTCAATGCTTCCGGTGCATGCCAGTTCGGAGGATTCTCTATGCCGCCGGACGCGCTGCCAGGCCTTATAGAGGCGGCAACCGGCTGGGATTTCAAAGCAGAAGAAATGATGCGGACAGGGAAGCGGATCATGAACATGCGACACGCCTTTAATCTGCGCGAAGGCCTGAAGCATCATGATAGCCGCCTTCCGGGAGGTGCGTTGGCGAACCGCCGATGAAAGAAGGCCCCCTGAAGGGCGTAACGGTTGATCACCGCAAACTGGCCGAGCACTTCTGCGAAAATATAGGCTGGGAAAAAGAGACGCTGATTCCGATCCAGACCGTCACTTGAGGATTTGGGCGGCATGGACGATGTGATCAGGGATCTCTATCGCTAGCAACGTGATGATGTGAGGAGGCGACGGAAACGGGAAGCGGAATTCTCGTTTCCAGTTTTTATTTTTGGGTCACTATGAACCTCGAGTCTGCGAAGCGTGGCGACGGACAGCTGAAAATACAGGCGCCGCACTGTGGAACAAAGGTGAACTGGTTTAAGGCCGTGTCGAAACGATCTATCTTCACGGATCGTAACGCTTGCAAGTCCTCATCGGTGGGTTCTCGGGCATGGGAATCCTCGTTCTGCGAAATCCTTTTTCCGGATAGGGCCACTTGCATTTAACACCGTGGAGCTTGGCGTACTCGAACGTCCGGTTATCGATCGTCAGCGATGATTTTCCCTGCATCGCCGTAGTGGGGCAAGCCCTGAGGCACGCGTGTCCGCACGCATCCGGCCGGCAGAGTTTCGGCCCGTCGTACATGATTGAAGGCTTCAAAGGCGCATCCGTGATAATAGAGACCAGCCTCTGTCTTGGGCCGAACTGCGGCGTAAGCAAGAGTCCGCTGAATCCGAACTCGCCAAGACCGGCAGCCACCGCCGCATGCCGGTGGGAGAAGTCGGCAACGTCTCCGTACTTATAAAGCAGGCCCGTGGGCGGGAAGGGCAGGCCTTTGAAGCCCTTCGATTCAAGAAACCTCACCAAACCCGCTGCCGCCGATGAGAGATTCCAATTGGCTGTGACGTAGCCATACCACATGTACGGCCCCAAGGTCTTGCCCGGTTCGTCGTAATGTCCCGCAACGTCGATTACTGCATCAGGTATCTTGATTGCGCAGACCACTACGGATTTGGCGTTAGGCAGGTAATCCGTGGGACGTCTTCCCATCCGGCGCGCCTTCGAGACGTTCCGCAGGCGCAATGCCAAGCAGGTCGATATCCAATCTTTCCCTTGCAAATTTCTCCAGGGCGCGTGTCAGATTCGCAGCAGAAACCATAAATAAGTCACCTCCTCATTACATTACGCGTGAACAGCCGATCTGAAATCTATCTTCCGACCGATCAAAGCCCCTGATCTTCGATGCTCTCTTCCATTACATGCCGAGACTGACGCTCTCCTTCTTCATAGCATCGAGACAGATCGAAACGAACTCTCTCAAAGGTATACCGATCTTCTCACATTCGAGAATGTTCCCGTGCTCAGGCTTCTTCCTGAATGCTTCCGAAAGAACTCTTTCCATTACCGCATCCACGGTAACACCTTTAAGCATCTTGTCAGGAAGTGCTCTGCCGAGAGAGATGATCACGAATGTGAGCCGGTCGCTCGCTGCGAGAGCGCGCTGGAATTCGTTTATCCGCTCTTTTCCGTGCCAGGACTCGTTGTGCATGATGACGGCATCGATTATTTCATCATCGACTTCCCGCTGTCCCAGTATGGCGGCTGCCCTGCTGCCGTGCCGGGTGAAGTCGCGGTCGACCAGTTCTATATCTATGTCGTGAAGCAATCCGGCAAGTCCCCATCGTTCCTCGTCCCTACCGAGCCTGCGCGCCAGGGCTCGCATCGTCGCTTCCACAGCGAGGATATGCCGTATCAATCTCCGGTCGGTGATGTGCTCTTTGGCAAGGTTGAGAGCTTCTTTCCTGGAAATAGCCATGGTAATCCCTTATAGCCAACGGATTTCAGCCGGATTGCGATCGATCCACCGTGAGAAACGGATCGCAGGATACCCAAGGGCCAATCCTCCATACACCTTCTGGCGTCCGGGCAACTGAATAAGACGCGGTATCGAACGGTCGTGACTGCAGGCAGTCACGACATAACCGGTGTAGAAGCTGCCGAGACCGAGGGACGACGCGATCATAGTGGCATTGTGGAGAGCGAGCGTGGCATTAACATCGGCCGAGCGCATAGTCGCATCTGCATGAAACAATAAAAGCAGCGGTGCTCCGAATAGAACAAGATCGACTTCATTGCGCATCCTCTCTGCCATCACATCGAGCTGATCGATCCATCGCATGACCTGTTTAACATCTCTTTCTCCGCGCAAGGTATAAAGCTTCCTCCAGAGCGGGTTCTTGAGCCTACGAGCCACCTTGCCCAGCCATGCTGCGGTGCTGGCGGCGATGGCGCGGAGCAGAGTCTTATCCTGGACCACCGTGAATCGCGTGGACTGGCTGTTCTTGAGGCTGGGAGCAAAACGGGCAGCGTCGATCACCTTCTCGATGATCTCCTTTTCGACGGGCCGTTCCTGAAAGGTCCTTATGGAACGCCTTGCCACAATCATCTGGCGTACCTGCTCGTACGAGGGCAGGAGATCTGCCTTTATCGGATGCACTTTCTCCGATGGAGAGTCCGCCTGGCTGATGGCTCCTGTGGGGCATACCAGAACGCAGTGACCACAGGAGTTGCACGATCCCTCGTGGGCGACCGAAGGAATCGATCCTTTCGCCTCCTGCGAGAAGACCTTCTGACAGATGCGTACGCAGAGACCGTCTTTATTGCAACGCTCCTGATCAATGGTTACCAGCGGCATGCTTCCTCCTCAAAACGAACACGCGCAGTCTCTTGCGACAATGTGAGGCTGCTGGGGGCTGACACGATTCCCAATCATTTACGTACGGACTAAAGGGTCATCAGCACAAGCTCGTGCCGGCTAAGCTCTTCATAGATCGCACTGAGCTGCGTCGAACTTTCCGCGATGAAAGTCGCTGTTATCGACATGTATGTATCTTGCGAGCTCATGCGGGTGGAGTACGCGACCTGGCACGTTGCAGCAACATGCTTCTCGATGATCGCAGTCACCGCCGCATGAAATGCATTCGTGTTTCTTCCCATGACCTTGAGCGGGTACGAACAGGGAAATTGAAGAAGAGTAGGTTGTTTGTTCACGCTACAATCCATCCGTGTGTGGGCCGATCAGGTTGCGAAGCGGCTATTCTACCTCATTCCGGTCAATCTTTCCAGACGGTGAGGTTGGGCTCCGCAAGACCCATGAGCGAGGATCACTGCATGTCGGTCACCACCCGTCTCTACAACACGGGTCTGTGAATGAACGCAACCTGTCGTATCAGGGCTTGTGCCAGCGGACGGCTACAAAGGCGCCTGTCTGCAGACCTTTTCTTCGGCCCTCTTGCTCAGCGTTCATTGCAGCCTCAGGGGCGCTACGTTTCTTAAAATGCACTGCAGTCTTGACTATCCCGGGGAATGGAGCGAGAGCGAGCATCTCCGGGGGTGACCTGAAGATGGCTCTTGAGAAGATTGTCTCCTCGCTTCGAGCTTTCCTCTTCACCCACACGCGCGGCGAGCGGTCGTGTTCTCGTCGATCCGACAACCATCCTCAAGACCGCCGATCGGATGGACTTCGTCGGCCACAATCTCTTCGCTGTCGAGCACACGCCGCGAGGTACTTTCCTGCGCAGTACGCCGCAACGCTCCTCCTCGGGTCTGTACACGAGACTGGACGTCGACGGCCGCTCGCTGACGAATGTGCAATGGACCTGGCGGGTCGATGCCATGCAGGCCTCGGCGGATTTGCGAAGCCTTGCGAGAGAGGATTCCGGCGCCACCATTTTCTTCATCTTCGGCGAGCCGTCTTTCATAGCGGCTCAGCCGGCCAGCACGACGAAATCGGACAGAATAAACAGCAGGCAGCAGAGGAAGCCCGCAAGCGGCACCCACCGCGGGCACCGGAACTGGCCTGTGGGGTTCGGATCGTCCGCAGCTTTATGCGTACGAGCGCGAGGTTGATCAGCGAGAACATCGCAAGAGTGAGGCGCGCCGAAATATCGGCGAGTTGCGCGATCGGTAGCAGCAGGCTGAAGAAGAGCACGACGGCCACCGACGCCGCCGTCGATATGAGCGGCGTTTGCGTCACTGGGCTAATGCGCCCGAAAGCACCTGGCAGGACGCCCTGGCGCGAGAGGCCGTAGAGGATGCGCGAGGCCTATGATGATGTTGACAACGATGCCGTTGAGCACGGCGACGATCGCGATCGCACTCATGAAACGCGGCGAGGTGCCCGTGAGCCGCTCGAACACCAGCGCGATGGGCGCCTCGGACGCCGCAAGCTCCGCGGTCCCGACGGCGATCAGCGCCACCCACATCACGAGCGACGTAGAGAACGGTACTGATGAGAGCGTATAAATGATGGCGCGCGGTAGGGTGCGGCTGGGGTCCTTCACCTCCTCCGCGATGTTGACGATGCCTTCAAAGCCGATGAACGCGAACACCGCCAGCAGCGACGCGGTGAAGATGCCGCTCCAGATGCCGGGATCGCCGCTCAGCGGCAGCATCTCGGGGAGGCGCGAGACGATATCCGGCTCAAACAGGAACCCCGCGGCGATCACCATGGCGAGCCCGCCGAGCTCGATGATCGTCATGACGCCGGCGAACGAGACCGACTCGACGATGCCGCGCGCCGCGATGGCGCCCATCGCCAGCACCACGGCGGCGATGATGACCTTGTCCGGCAATGGGACGAAGACGCCGATGTATCCCGCCGCTCCTACGCTGATGGTGGCGGCGGAGACGAGCGACATGCCGATGCACAGGAAGCCGACGAGGCCGGCGGCGCGCTCGGAGCGGAAGGCGGCACGGGCGTAGGCTGCCTCCCCGGCCGCCACCGGCATGCGTACGGCGAGCTCGGCCAGAGATAGACCCGTGAGGCCCATGAGGAGGCCGGCCGCGAGGAAGGCGATGGGCGCATGCATGCCGGCGCGCGAAGCCGCCGCGGCGACGAGAACGTAGATGCCCGCGCCGATGGTCACGCCGAGGCCATAGAGTACGACGTGCGTGAGCGTGAGCGCCCGGCGCAGCCCCGGTGCGCCCGCGCAGGCGGCGACGGCACGACTTGGTCTCCGTCAGTCCGCGTGTCGTTTTCTCGCTTGCTCGTCAATTCGCGCCCGCCCGTTGTCTGATTGTTGCAGGTTGATCCCAATCTGATCCGACGAACCTTGATCCCGATCAGCCCGTGAGGTTAGTGCAGTCCTGCCATTTGCGCCCGAGAGTCGCCTAACGCCATGCCTCCTTCCGCCAATTCGCCAACCGAACCCGAAGAGCGCGAGGTCGCTGCTTTCCTCAGCGATCCCCTAACATACGAGGGCCGCGTCCCGCACGTGGACGTGGTCGAGACGCATATCGCGCGCGTGTTTCTGGTGGGCGAGGAAGTCTACAAGATCAAGAAGCGGGTCAATCTGCCGTTCGTCGACTTCTCCGCGCTCGAGAACCGCCGCCGTGCCGCCGCGCGCGAGCTCGAGCTCAACCGACCCCATGCACCAGAGATCTACCTCGGTGTTGTTCCGATCGTGCGGGGCGCCAGCGGTCGCCTGTCGCTCGATGGAGAGGGCCGCATCGTCGATTGGGCGGTCCATATGCGTCGCTTCCCCGAGGCGGCGGTGCTGATCAACCGGGCCAAGGAGGGGCCGCTGCCCGACGAGCTGGCGAAAGCGCTGGCCGACATGGTTGCCGGCTATCACCGCGAGAGCCCTGTCGCGAAATCCTTCGACGGGAGACAGGCGTTCGAGCCCGTCGTCCGGCAGTTGATCGCGGCCTTCAGCGCCGGACAGGGCAACGAAGCCGCAACCGTTGCGTTCGCCGGCCGGCTGGGGCCGGCCTTCGCACGCCTTGCGCCCATGCTCGTCGAGCGCGGGCGCGCCGGCTGCATCCGCCGCTGCCACGGTGACCTCCACCTCGGCAACATCGTTTTGATCGACGGCGCGCCGGTGCCCTTCGATGCGCTCGAGTTCAGCGAGTTGCTGGCGACGATCGACGTGCTCTACGATCTGGCGTTCCTCCTCATGGACCTCGACATCTGCGGCGACCGGCATGCGGCCAACATCGTGCTGAACGACTACGTGAATGCCGCGCCCGTCGGCGGAGAGATCGCGGGTCTAGCCTGCCTGCCGCTGTTCCTCGCCGCCCGCGCCGGTGTGCGCGCCGTGGTGGCGTTGGCGCGCAGCGCCCAACTCGAAGGGAAGAAGAAGGAGGAGCAACGACTGACGCTCGAGCGCCACGTCGCGCTCGCCACCGCCTATCTCGATCCGCCGGAGCCGGTGCTCGTAGCCGTCGGGGGGCTTTCCGGCACCGGCAAATCGACGCTTGCGGCGAAGCTCGCCGCCCGTCTCGGCGCGGCGCCCGGTGCGTTGCACGCGCGCAGCGATGTCGAGAGGAAGCGCCTCTTCGGCGTACCAGAGACGCAGCGGCTCGACCGGCAGCACTATCGCATCGGCGTCGCGCAGCGCGTCTATGACATTCTCGACGCCAGGGCACGGCTCGCGCTCGCGGCGGGGCACTCGGTCATCGTGGACGCCGTCTTCGCCAAGCCCGAGGAGCGGGACGCGATCGCGGCGGTGGCGCACGGCTGCGGCCGAAAGTTCGTGGGGCTGTGGCTCAACGCCCCGCCCGAGACGCTCGTTGCCCGCGTCGAGCAGCGCCGGGGAGACGCATCCGATGCCGACCGCCGTGTCGTGAAGGAGCAGCTCGGCTACGATCTCGGTCCCATCGCCTGGCACCTCGTCGATGCATCC
Organism: uncultured Solirubrobacterales bacterium; assembly: GCA_963788715.1. Classification (GTDB taxonomy): domain Bacteria; phylum Actinomycetota; class Thermoleophilia; order Solirubrobacterales; family Solirubrobacteraceae; genus Palsa-744. The sequence continues at coordinate 9,554 of CAWBID010000020.1, read as the reverse complement.
GGCTCGCTGTCGCGCACGATCGAGCGCGCGGAGGCTGCGCTTATGGCCGGCGGCGTCAGGCTGGTGGAACCAGGACGGCGGCGCCCGTAAGCTCGCCCGCCCGCAGGCGGTTGAGGGCAGCGTTGGCGTCGGTGAGTTCGAACGTGGTCACGTGCGGGCGAATGGGAACGCGCGGCGCGATCTTGAGGAACTCGACGGCATCCTGCCGCGTCAGGTTGGCGACCGAGCGGATCACCCGCTCGCCCCACAGCAGCGAGTAGGGCATCGCCGGGATGTCCGACATGTGGATGCCGCCGAGCACCAGCGTCCCGCCCTTCTTGAGCGCCTTGAGGGCCAGCGGCACGAGCGGCCCCACAGGCGCGAAAATGATGGCGCCGTCGAGCGGCTTCGGGGGCAGCTCCTCGGACGCACCGGCCCAGCGGGCGCCGAGCTCGCGCGCGAGCCGCTGCGCCGGCGCATCGCCCGCGCGCGTGAAGGCATACACCTCCTGGTCGTGATAGACGGCGAGCTGGGCGACGATGTGCGCGGCGGCGCCGAAGCCGTAGATGCCGAGCCTGCGCACATCGCTGACGAGCTTCCACGCGCGGTATCCGATGAGCCCGGCACACATCAGCGGAGCCGCCTCCGCGTCGGAGTATTGCGGGGGAATGGGGAACGCGTAGGCGGCGTCGGCGGTGACGTATTCGGCATAACCGCCGTCGAGCGTGTAGCCGGTGAAACGGGGCCGATTGCACAGGTTCTCCTGGCCGCTGCGGCAGAACTCGCAACGCCCGCACGTGGAGCCGAGCCAGGGTACGCCGACACGGTCGCCGATCTTGAAGCCGGTGACGCCCGCGCCGATGGCCACGACGCGCCCGATGATCTCGTGGCCTGGAATGACGTGCGGCTTTGGATCGGGGAGTTCGCCATCGATTACGTGCAGATCGGTGCGGCAGACGGCGCAGGCCGAGACGCGCAGCAGGATGTGGTTGCGCGCGGGCGGCGCCACCGTGCGCTCGACCTGTCTGAGCGGTTCGCCCGCGCCGTCAAAGGCCATGGCCGTCATGCGGCGGGGCAGAGGCTGCAGCGCCAATTGCCGTGGTCCCGTGTGCTGCGCAGGACCGGGCTTCTTCTTCGTGGTTTCTTTCTGCCGCTTCAATCCATCTCCACAACGGAGACGATGCGGAAGGTGCGCATCACCCCGTCGTGCTCCTTGAGCGAGACATATTCGCCGGGTGCGAACCGATGCTTGTCGAAGCGGTAGCCCGGCTCGTCATCCTCGGTTGCGCGCGGATCGTAGTCGAAGGCCCAAGTTCCGCCTGGCCTGTGTACGAGGCGGCCCATTTCCTCGGTGCCGGCCCAGAACCGGCGCACGCGGCATCGGTCGCGGTGCTGGCGCCATTCCTGGGCGATAAGATGATCGTCATCGCCAACAGGCGCAATGAAATCATAGCCGCGATCGGGGCTGCCATCGGGAAAATCGTGATCGCGCGCCAGCTCGAGCCGAATGCGCTTCAAGGTCATGTGGATTCTCTTTTATCGAGATGAAAGAAAGGCGGGCAGCGCGGGGTCGTTTGACAAAGCAAGGGAAACACCTTGCTGTTAAGGCGATGTGTGGGCTCGGTCGCATCGTGTATCAATATGTGGAAGACGGTTTTTGGTTGCCCTCGAGCCGGAGTGGATAGCTTCAATTGTCATGAAATCCATGTCGAACAGAGACGCCGATGCAGCGGACCTGCGTGCGGCAGCAGTCGAGCAGGAGCTCCGGCGCAGCGACGCGAAAATCGCAGCCATCCTCGAGATCGCGGCCGACGCCATCATTGCCCTCGATGCCGACATGCGCATCACGCAGTTCAATGATGGGGCCGTGGCGATGTTCGGCTACGCCAAGGACGAGCTGATCGGACGCAGCCTCGACCTGCTCATCCCGGAGCGCTTCCGGTCGGGCCACGGCGCGCACGTGCGCACCTTCGCCTCCTCCGGGGTGGCGTCGCGGCGCATGGGCGAGCGTCGGGAGATATTTGCGCTGCGCAAGGACGGCAGCGAGTTTCCCGCCGAAGCCTCCATTGCCCAGCTCTCGCAGGACGACGAACGCATATACCTCGTCGTCCTGCGCGACGTGACCGAGCGAAAGCGGACGGAGGCGCTGCTCGCGCAGAGCAACCAAGAGCTCGAGGCGCGCGTCGCCGAGCGCACCAAGGCGCTGGTGGAGGAAAGCCAGCGCCGTGAGGAGGCGCAGGCAGCGCTGATCCAGGCGCAGCGCATGGAGGCGTTCGGGCAGCTCACGGGCGGCGTCGCGCACGACTTCAACAACCTTCTGACCATCGTGCTCGGCAACCTGGAGCGTTTGGAGCCGGCGCTTGCCGGCGATGAGGAGCGCGAGCAACTGCAGCGCGCGTCCGACGCGGCGCAGATGGGCGCCCGCCTGACGGCCCGGCTCCTGTCCTTCGCACGGCGTCGGCCGCTCGCGCCGTCCGTGCTCAACATCAACGATCTGGTGCTCGGCATTGCCGAGCTCCTGAAGCGGTCGCTCGGCGAGCAGATCACGCTGACGACGTTGCTGGCCGGCAACCTCTGGCCGACGAGGGCGGATGCGAGCGAGGTCGAGAATGCCGTCCTCAACCTGGCGATCAACGCGCGCGATGCCATGCCGGCAGGCGGCAAGCTGGTGATCGAGACGCGCAACGAGGTCGCTGCCCTCGGGCCCGGGCCAACGCAATGGGCGCCCCGACGGCTGGCGACTTCGTGCGCATCTCCGTCTCCGATACGGGCACCGGCATGAGCCCGGAAATCCTGCAGCGCGCCTTCGAGCCGTTCTTCACGACGAAGGAGGGGCGTGGCACAGGGCTGGGCTTGAGCACGATCTATGGCTTCGCCAACCAGTCGGGCGGTCACGTCACCATCGAGAGCGAGGAGGGCAAAGGTACGACGGTCAATCTTTTCCTCCCGCGCGAACGGGAGGCCGGCGCCAGCGCCGGTGCCGAGGCGGCGCGAGCGTTCCGCTCTCCGAGAACGCCGAGACGGTGCTCGTGGTGGAGGACGATCCGCGGGTGCGCGAGCTGAGCCTGCAGCGCGTCGAGGGGCTGGGCTACGTGGTGCTCGAGGCGGAGAACGCGGCAGCCGCGATGGCGATGCTGGAGAAGGAGCGGGTCGACCTGCTGTTCAGCGACGTCGTCCTCGGGCGAGGGCTGTCGGGCTTTGAATTGGGCCGGTGGGTGCGCAAAAACCGCCCGGGCACCAAGGTGCTTTTGACGACCGGCCATGCCGCCGACGCCGCCGGGGAGAAAACACGCGCGATGCTTTCCCGATCCTGCAGAAGCCCTATACGCGGCTGCAACTCGCGGTCGCGCTGCACGAGGCGCTCGGCGCGAAGTCTTAAGCGCGGCGCACCTGGGCGGCGAAGACGTAGCCGACCCCGCGCACGGTCTTGACCAACTGCGGAACCTCGCCGCGCTCGATCTTCTTGCGCAACCTGGCGACGAGGCCGTCGATGGACCGATCGAGCGGCGTCCAGTCGTGGCCCTTGAGCAGGTCCATGAGTTCGTCGCGCGAGAGCACGCGTCCCGGCCGCTCGACCAGTAGCAGCAGCAGATTGAACTCCGCGGTGGTGAGCTCGCAATTCTTGCCTTCCGGGGTCTTGAGCGAGCGCCGCCCCGCATCGAGTCGCCACGATTCGAACTCGAAGCGCGCGCCCTTCTCGGCCTGCGACGGCGCGCTCCGGCTCCGGCCCTGGCTCTCGTAGCGGCGCAGAACGGCGCGTACGCGGGCCAGCACCTCGCGCATGTGGAACGGCTTGGCGATGTAGTCGTCCGCACCGAGCTCGAGCCCGACGATGCGGTCGATCATGTCGCCTTTTCCGCTGATCATGATGATCGGCACGTTGGTCTTGGCGCGCACCTCGCGCGCGAGGTTAAATCCGTCCTCCCCGCCGAGACGCACGTCGAGCGTGATGAGGTCCACCGGCTTCTTGTCGAGCGCGGCCAGCAGACCAGCGCCGTCGGCGGCCTCGCTGACGGAATAGCCTTCCGCCTTGAAGTCCGGCCCCGAGCAGCCGGCGCACCTCCGCCTCGTCGTCGACGATGAGGATATGGGCAGGGGCTGACTGAGCCATCGTTCCGCAGTCGGGGGAGTGGGGCCTCAAGCCGACCGAAATAGGACCCGGGCGGGTCGCGGTTCTCCGATACAGTCCTGCACAAATTTGCACAAGTGCGGCACACCGGCATGCCCCGCCCCGGTAAACAGTTTCAACCGGGGTTAGGGCATAAGGAGCAGGAGCATTCGATGGGATGGCCGTTTGTTCGCACCGCTTTGGTCGGCGTACTCTCGCTAGCCGGCGCTTCGTTTGCGAGTGGCGGAGGGCGCCGAAGAGTTCGAACGCCATTGTGCCCTCTGCCATGGTCTCGACGGCACGGGTCACGGCCCGCTCGCGGGAGCCATGAAGCCAGTGCCGGCGGACCTTACGCGGCTGGCCGCTCGCGGCAACGGCGAGTTCCCTTCAAGCCGTGTTGCCGACGTCATCCGCAACGGCGGCGGGGTGCTCGGTCACGGATCCTCCGCGATGCTCGCGTGGGGCAACTACTTTGGCGAGAAGGGCAACCCCCAGGTCGCCAAAGAGCGGATTGCCGATCTGGTCGCCTACATAAAAAGCCTGCAGCAGAAATAACCCCGCCTTCGCAACAAACGCGCATTAGCTTGCCACCCCAATGGAGTGAGGTCTGCCATGAAGCCGACGACCACCTGGATCTTGATCGCCGACGGCGCACACGGCCGCCTTTTTGCAAACCATGGACCCGGAAAAGGGTCTGGAGCTTCTCGATGACAAGCTCGATGCCGATCATCGGGCAACCCACGACATCGTCGATGCTGGGCTCGGCCGCACATATGAATTGGTGGGGGTTGTGCCGACACGCCGTTGCTCGCGCACCTCGCGTCGAAGGAAGGCATCGTTGCCGTCGAACATCTCGCCGGACAGAAATCGTGCGCCCGATCAATCTGCGTCTGGTCCCAACTGCACCTACTGCGATCCGGAAGTTGCTTCGGTTGGTCTGACCGAAGCCAAAGCAAAGGAGCCGGATACGACGTGAAGATTGGGAAGTTTCCCTTTTCGGCTTCGGGCAAGGCGCGAATTCTCGGCGAAGAAGAAGGCTTCGTAAAGATCGTCGGCGAAGGCAAGTATGACGAGATACTCGGTGTGCACATCATTGGCCCGCACGCGACCGAGTTGATCGCCGAAGCTTGCGTGGCGATGCAGCTTGAATCAACCGCCGAAGAGCTCGGCCGCACGATGCACGCGCATCCGACAGTTTCCGAGACGGTCATGGAAGCCGCCGAAGGTGTGCACGGGATGACGGTGCATATTTAGATCGCGTGGATCAGAACCACCTGCGTTAGCGGGTGTCGCCTTCACTAGCACGAATGAGTTGAATGAGACACCAACCCGCTACACGACAGTTTTGGTATCTGCCAACCTCCGGAAAAGGATCTCCGCCGACTAACGCGGCGCCAGCGGGAAAAACCCAGCGCCGCCGACGAGGGCCGCGCCATCGCGTCCGAATGCGCATCAACACCAAAGTATGCGCCGCGAAAAGGCCGGATGGTCAGCCGCTGTCTGTGACGACAGAGACCTCGCTCAAGCCCGAGCAGTTGCTCGAACTCTATCGCTACCTGAAGCTCACGCGGCTGGTCGAAGAGCGGATGGTCAATCTCTATCGACAAACGAAAGTTGTCGGCGGCGTCTTTCGCTCGCTGGGCCAGGAAGCGACGGCAGTTGGGTCGCGCCTACGCGCTGCGGCCGATGATTTCATCACCCCGATCATTCGCGATCTGGGTGCAGTGTTCGTCAAAGGAATTCGTCCGCGCGCAGATTTTCGCGCAGTACATGGCCAAGGCCTGGGGACCTTCCGGCGGCAGCGATCTCAACGTCCATTTCGGCGACATGGAGAAGGGATTCCATTGGTCCCATCTCGCATCTCGGCGACATGATTCCGGTGATGACCGGCATCCTGCTGGCCGCGCGCATGCAGAAGAAAGATATTGTCGGCGCTCGCCTACATCGGCGATGGCGGCGCGAGCACCGGCGCGTTTCTAGAAGGCATCAACTTCGCCGCGGTGCAGCGGCTGCCGCTGATCGTGATTGCGGAATACAATCACTACGCCTACTCGACGCCGACGAACCTGCAAACGGCGGTGCGCAATCTCGCGGAGAAGGCAGCGGCCTTCGGCATTCCCGGCTACATCGTCGACGGCAACGACGTGATCGCCTGCTACGAAGTGACGAAGCAGGCGGCTGATTACGCGCGCTCAGGTCGCGGCGCGGTTTTGATCGAAGCGAAGACGTATCGGCGCAAAGGTCACGCGGAACACGACGATCAGCGATACGTGCCCGAAGGCGAAATCGAGTGGTGGGAGAAGCACAACGATCCGATCGATCGCTTCGAAAGATTTCTGCTCGACGAGAAAGTGGCGACGAAAGAAAAGCTGGACGAGATAACCGCCGACGTGATGCGCGAGATTGATGAAGATTGCGAATGGGCCGAAAGCTCGCCGATGCCGGAAGCGGAAGGCGCTGCCCACGGAGTTTTTGATAACTCGATTGTGCCGCCGGCGTTTGCCGAAGATTGGCTTGACGAGATGTGTAGTACCGGGACGGTCGACCGGGTGACATGAAGAATCAAGCGACCAATGACTCGGTCGCTACCGCTGGATGACTTGATGATTAGATGTCCACCGCACTCAAAAAAGAACACAAGCTCGAACGTCCGCCGCGTGGCGGCATGGCCACGATGGTCGAAGCCATTCGCCAGGGCATCTGGGAAGAGATGGAACGCGACCCGACGGTCTTTCGTGATCGGCGAAGACGTCGGCGCTTATGGCGGCGCGTTCAAAGTCACTGAAGGCCTGATCGATCACTTTGGCAAAGAGCGCGTGATCGACACGCCGATTTCGGAAGCCGCGATCGTCGGCGCGGCGTGCGGCGCGGGACTGATGGGCATGAAGCCGGTCGCCGAGTTTCAGTTCATCGATTTCATCTCGTGCGGTTTCGATCTGCTGACGAACTACGCGGCGAAGTGCCGCTATCGCTGGGGCGCGAACATTCCCGCGGTGTTTCGCGGGCCATGCGGCTCGGGCGTGCGCTCGGGCCCGTTTCATTCGCTCAACGCCGAATCGTTCTTTCCTGAACACCGCCGGGCTTGAAGATTGTCGAGCCTTCGACTGCGTACGACGCGAAGGGATTGATCAAAGCGGCGATTCGCGATCCCGATCCGGTGCTCTACTTCGAGCACAAGAAGCTTTATCGCTTGCCGCGTCTGCGCGAAGAGCTTCCCGAAGACGACTACATTGTCGAGATCGGCAAAGCGCGCACGGCGCGCGAAGGCCGCGACCTTTCGATCATCACTTTTGGCGCGCAGGTCCTGACCGCGCTGGATGCGGCCGCAGAGTTGGAGAAAGAAGGCCTGGATGTCGAAGTGATCGATCTGCGCACGCTGGCGCCGCTGGACAAGCCAGCGATTCTGGCGAGCGTCAAGAAGACGAGTCGCGCGCTGATTCTTCATGAGGCGTCATTGACCGGCGGAATTGGTGGCGAGATCGCGGCGATCATTTCGCAGGAAGCTTTCGAATGGCTCGATGCGCCGGTCGTGCGCGTGGCGTCGATCGATACGCCGGTGCCTTATTCGCCGCCGCTCGAAGATTATTATTTGCCGCAGGTGAAAGATGTGTTGGACGCGGCGCGGAAGCTGGCGGCTTATTAAAGTTTAGACGAGGGCATCGCTCGGTAGGCGGGCAAGCCCGCCTCTAAACTAGGGAGGAACTAACATGCCGAAATACGTAATCGAACGAGAAATTCCCGGTGCGGGAAATCTGTCGCCACAGGATCTGCAAGGGATTTCGCAGAAGTCTTGCAGCGTGCTGCAGAACCTTGGACCGCAGATTCAATGGGTGCAGAGCTACGTCACCGACGACAAAGTCTATTGTGTTTACATCGCGCCGAGTGAAGACATGATTCGCGCGCACGCGCAGCAGGGCGGCTTTCCCGCGAATAGGATTTCCGAAATCAAGACGGTCATCGATCCGACGACGGCGGAGTAAATGAAGTTTTAGTTGTTCAGTTTTGAGTCTTTAGTAGCGTGGTAAGTCAAAGATCTGAAAACTTAGCAACTGAAAACTCAAATCTGGGAGATATCATGGCAACTGAAGTAGTAATGCCGCAGATGGGCGAGTCCATCGCGGAAGGAACAATCACCAAATGGCTGAAGAACGTCGGCGACCACGTCGAACGCGACGAACCGCTGTTCGAAATCTCGACCGACAAAGTTGACGCCGAGATTCCTTCGCCCGCGGCGGGAACGCTCACTGAAATCAAATTCAAAGAAGGCGAAACGGTCGAAGTGAACACCGTCGTGGCCGTGCTCGATGGTGACGGTGCGCAGCCGGCGAGCCGCAGCGCCGCCGGTCGCTGAAGAACCAGCCGCGACAGCGAGACCGGCGCAGCCACGGAACAGAAACGCCGCGCCGCAGCGACTCGAGCCCCGAAAGCTGAAGCCCAGCCGCAGCCGCAATCAGTTGAACGGCCGAAGCCGGTGATCACAGCCGAAACCTAAGCCCGCGCCGCCACCGCCTGCCGCTCATAAAACAGAAGTGAAGCACGCTCGTGAAGAAGGCTGATGCGGGACAGCGAAGCACCGCGCTGGCGAATGGCTGGCGCCAGCGCCGAAGAGTTGCGCCGCACAAAATCGAGCCCGCTGGTGCGCAAGATCGCCGAAGAACACGGCATCGACATCAAGCGGCTCGAAGGCACCGGGATGAGCGGCCGCGTGACGAAGAACGACATCCTCAGCTTCATCGAATCGGGATCGCCGGCTCCGCACGTGCAGCCGCACAGCCCAGCGCGCCGACCGCAAGTTGCGCCAACCAGCAGTCGGCGCACCGGAACGCAGCAGGTCCCCGCGATCAAACCGGCGGAAGGCGATCGCGTCGAACAGATGAGCGTGATGCGCAAGAAGATCGCCGAACACATGATGCTCTCGCGACGCACCTCAGCGCATGTCACGACCGTCTATGAAATCGACATGACGAAGATCGCGAAACTGCGCGATGAAAACCGCAAAGCTTTCCAGGAGCGCACCGGCACCAAGCTCACGTTCATGCCGTTCATCTTCAAAGCGGTGACCGATGCGATTCGCAAGTTTCCGATCTTTAACTCGCAGGTCAGCGGCGATCAGATCATCTACAAGCGCGACATCAACCTCGGCATGGCCGTGGCGCTCGACTGGGGATTGATCGTGCCGGTGATCAAACGCGCTGACGATCTCTCGATCTCAGGCCTGGCTCGCGCGGCGAACGATCTCGCCGATCGCGCGCGCACGAAACAACTGAAGCCCGACGAAGTGGCCGGTGGTACTTTCACCATCACTAATCCCGGCGTCTTTGGCGGACTATTCGGCACTCCGATCATCAATCAACCGCAAGTTGCGATTCTCGGTGTCGGCAAGATCGAGAAGCGCGCGAAGGTCCTGACGACTTCGGACGGCGAAGACTACATCGCGATTCGCCAGATGGCTTACTTCGCCCTGGCC
>CAWBID010000019.1:0-24276 GCA_963788715.1 uncultured Solirubrobacterales bacterium | reverse complement strand
GGGTACTGCCAAGACGACCCTGGCCGAGGTCGTGTGCCTGCTGGCCCGCCGGGCTGGATGGTGCCGGGCCGCATGCTCACCACGGCAACGGCCGACTGGACAACCTATGAGACGATCGGCGGCTTGCTTCCGGCCGAGTCGGGCGACGGGCTGGAGTTCTGGGACGGAATTTTCCTTGAGGCTATCCGGCAGGGCGACTGGCTAGTGATCGATGAGCTTAACCGGTCCAACTTCGACCGCGCGTTCGGCCAACTGTTCACGGTCCTGTCCGGGCAGTCCGTGCTGCTTCCCTACCGGGATCGGCGCAGCGGCCGCCGGATCCAGCTCTGCCCGGACCAGGTCCCCGCGACTCAGGACGGTACCGACCTGGAGGTCATTGCGATCCCGAACACGTGGCGGATCATCGCGACGATGAACGTCTTCGATAAGTCGCTGCTGTTGGGATCCAGTTCGCGCTGATGCGGCGGTTCGCGTTCATCGAAGTGCCATCACCCGCCCGCAGGACTTCGTGGTCCTATGGGACCGGGAGCTGGCTGGCTTGCCGGACGAGCAAGCCGAAACGGCCGGGCAAATACTCGCTGACCTTCTCGGGCTGCGGGCGATCAAGGATATCGGCCCTGCGACCTTTATTGACATGGCCCGGTTCGCGCGTGAGTACCTCACCCAGGACGCGGCCGCGTCCAGCCAGGGCAGCTGGCCTTCCAGTTGTTCTACAGCTATCTGCTGCCGCAATACGAAGGGATTACCCAGCAGCAAGGCCAGGTGCTATTCAGCAAGGTCGTGAGCAAGAATAACCGGGCGCGGGTACCGAGACCGACTGCCCGCACGCTGACCGAGATCCTCGGCGTGACTGTGACACGGCAGAGCGCTGACGCAGACGACTTTGAGACCACTCCTCCTGACGCTGTAGAGCCGGAACGCCCTGGTCAGGCATGAGGAACCTGAGCTGGGACCGGCCAGCGAGGATCGCGAAAATAGCAACCAGGTCTGGTCCTACCTGTCCGCGGCGTCGCGATTCAAGGCGCCGCTGATCGCCGCGGCGCTACTGCACCTCGGCCGCGAGCGGACGCGCCGCGACCCGCCTAGGGGAGCTTCAGTTCCTGCTCTGCAACGAGGTCGGGCGCTTCCTGGCCGACCTGCCGCGGCTAGCCAGGAAGCTGGCAACCGCGTCAGCCCGGGAAGAGGAACGCACTACCCAGCGGCTCCGGGGCCCGATCGAATGGAGCCGGACCCTGGCCCTGCGCGGAACCACGGGGAACCAGCACCTTTACGTCACCGCCCCGGCCCGGCGCGTCTACCAGACACCCGAAAACGAGCTGCTGGTTCACGTCCTGGACGCCATCCCTCGCACTGCCCGGCATAGCGGGTGGGACCAGGTGCTGCCTCGCTACGAGCCAGCCGAGGTCATCCGAGAGCGCCTCGCTGAGGCGACCAAGTGGCAGCAGAGCCGGATGCTGTCTGCCGTGGACCGCGTGGCGCCCGCTCCCCGAACCGCCGCGCGGATACGCACCGGCCGCAACGCGCAGCACTATGCCGCCGTAATCGGCGCCTATGACCGGCTCGTATCCCTGGTGGAGCAGATGGACCCGAGCGCGGTCCGCAACGCCGTCGAGAACGCTGGCCTGGTAACCGCGGACGAACCCGTCCTGTTCGAGCTCCTGACCACCTTCCGCATCCTGGCTGCTCTGAAGCGGCTCGGCTGGCAGATGAAACCCTTCGCTTTGTTCCACGGCCACGTCCACACCAGCGGCCGCCACCGGGACGGCCGGACGCTTGACCTGTGGTACCAGGGAGGGCCGCACGACCTCACGGACCAGTCACGCTATCGGGAGGTCCTGCATGCACATGGGCTGGCCCGCCAACGGCTACGGCCCGATCTCGTCCTGCACTGGCCTGCTGCCGACGGCCACCGCCGCTGGCTTCTGGTCGAATGCAAGCTCAGCCAGTCGGGGGGAGCCGCCCGCGCCGCCCGCCACGCACTGGCCGACCTGCTGATGTACCGGCGCGACTTCAGCCACGCCCTCGCTGCGATACCCAACCCCTACGGCCTCGGCGTCGCCTGGGGCGCCGACCTCCACCCAGACACCAGCTCGGAAATCACGCTATGCACCCCTGACACCCTGCAAGCAGCAATGCACCAGATCATCATCTGACCTGCCCCTCCGCCCTGGGGTTACGGGACCGGCGGGCTGGGTACCCTCCGCCGCCACCCAGAACGCGCTCAACACCGAGCTGGGCAAGGAAGAGAAATAGGCGATATAGGCAACACAAGCCACCAAAGGTGTGCCGCCAGGCGTAGCACAGCATGGCCGATCTCCTAGGGCCTGTACCGGATCCGGCGTCCCAGGCGGGGAGTCCGGACTCGATTACATCGGCCAGACAGGCAGGTCACTGCGGGGACGGCTCGGGCAGCTCACTGGCGTCTACCACGCTCAGAGGCCCTACCGCGATCCCCGCACCGCGGCGCCGGCGCTGTGGGCACTGCGCCACCGGGACGGATGTGACTTCGAGGTCGCGGTGATCCAGGTCCCCAGCACGGCTCCAGAGCGCAAAGCGCTCGAGGCGGCGGCCATCACCCTTTACCGCATGGACTCCGGGCGATCCGCCACGGCCAGCTTCGGCCGCATGCCCGCGGTGCTTCTTTTGCCGAAGTGACGAGTGTTTCGTTATGTGAGACCGGCGCGGCGAAAGGGGTCATGCTCCCCAGTTTCCTGGGTCCTGCCGCAGCCGCGACAGTGGTTTCCTGTGAATGTAGCTGTGATGGCAGCGCTGGGGTCGGGCGGGAGACTCGATGATGGTTACGGAAGCGGTGACCCCTGATCGTCTTAGGCGGGCTCTACTGCGGCGTCTTTCTATTCCGCGGAACGGCGTGGTAGTGGCTGTTGTTATTGCTGCGATTGCAGTTGGGGTAGTTGCGGAAGGATCTTCGTGGGTCGGCCATCCATTGTTGACGACTGTCAATTTGCTGGTGTCTGCCGGCCTGATCGGCATCGGATCGTGGCTGGTAGCGCAGCCCGGCCAGCGCGGGACCGGCTGGGCGCTGGTGCTTTCGGGGGTGGCCAGGCCGCTGGGATTGGTTGATGCGTGGCCGTCTGGGCCCTGGCCGCTGTATTCGGTTGTGTTCGGGTACCTGGACAACGTGTTCGCGGCCTGGGCTCTGCTCCGCTACCCGGAGCCGCGCCTCAGCCGTCCGGTCCGGTGGTACCTGGGCGTGCTGGCCGGCTGGCTGATTGGCCTGCCCGCCGTCCTGGCCCTAGCCCGCGGCCACGGCGAAAGATCGACGCTCACACCGAACACGGGCACCTCTGAGACGACGCTGATCTGCAAGAACACGACCACTACCGAGAGCAGCGCAACACGCCACAACAGCGAACCAGGGAGCCAAGCCGAGTCGGGCCTCATCCGCCGCCCCCAGCCTGCGCAACCTGTCCTGTCTGGGTTTCTTCTTCGGGGCCCAACTGATGGACCGGCGTAAGGCTGGCCGCCACGCCGTTTAGCGATTCAGGACGCGAACCGGAGCGATAGGTGAGCACTTGCACGACGTCCAGCCCGTGCAGGTCGGCCAGCGGCTTGACCTCAACAGACTTAAAGCCACTCTGTTCGTTGGTCGAGGTGACCTGGCCGATCGGAATGCCCTTTGGGAACAACGATTCGCCCTTGCTGGAGATGGTGCCCGAGGTGACCACATAGTCGCCCGGCACGACCGCGCTGGTGGAGGGCAGGTACTGCATCAACAAACGGCCCGGTTCGCCGACCTCCGGCTGCACCATGCCGGGCTCTCCGGTGGCGCTGATCTTGGCGCTCACTTCGACTTCGCTGTCGGTGATTAGGCTCACGAGCGCGCCATCTGAGACCACCCTCGTGACCTTGCCGATCAGCGCGCCGTCGGCGATCACCGGATCGTTGACTCGCACCCCGGCCGAGGAGCCATGATCGATCACGATCGTGGAGTACCAAACATTCGGGGACTGATAGATGACTGTGGCCGTAAGCGGGCGATAATCGGAGAGACTGAGAGCCGTATCGAGGTGGTAGAGCTTGATCAGTTCGCGATAGCTGCCTTCGTCGGACTGCTTGGTCGTCAGCTGCTGGCGTACGGTGGCCAGCTGCTTGCGCAGTTCGGCGTTCTGTTCCTTGGCTTTCAAGGTGCTCCCAAACCAGCCGAACAGGTCGCGCACGGGCTTCAGCGCCTTGTTGGCGCCATCCTGGATCGGCGCGACAACCGTCAAAAAGCCGCGCTGCACCGAATGCAAGCCACCGCTCGGGGCCTCGCCGAAATAGGCGCTCAGAAGTATCAGGGAAAGCACGACGAGCAGTGCGAGCACCGCGCGCCTGCGCCGGACCGTCTTGTCATACACGAATGGGGACCTTCCGCAGCGAGAACTTCTGAGGCGTTCACAGAGCGCCTCACACGTCTTATTAGGCGCACCAACAGAGTACCCGCGCGCGCCACGGGCGACAGCCGGTCATCGGCGGCGGCGACTACGCGAGTTGCGGTTGGAACGGTGGATCGCCTCGAACTCCTCAAGCGAGCGCCCCGAACCCACGGCGACACAAGTGAGCGGTGACTCGGCCAGATGCGCGGGCATCTGCGTCTCCTCGCGCAACCGCTGATCGAGGCCCTGCAGGAGAGCTCCACCGCCCGCGAGCATGATCCCACGATCCATAATGTCAGAGGCGAGCTCCGGCGGAGTTCGGTCAAGTGTCTCCTTGACTGCCTCGATGATTTGCGAGAGCGGCTCCTCCAAGGCTTGGCGAATCTCCTCGCTTGTAAGAACGACGGTCTTGGGCAGACCGGCAACCATGTCGCGGCCACGAATCTCGGCCTGCAGCTCCTCCTCCATCGCACAGGCGGAGCCGATCTCCAGCTTTAGCTCCTCGGCGGTCTGTTGGCCGATCAGGAGCTTGTACTCCTTCTTGGCGTAGTTGATGATCGCCTCGTCCATCTCATCCCCGCCGACCCTGATCGACTGTGAGACGACGATCCCGCCGAGCGAGATGACCGCAACCTCCGAGGTGCCACCGCCGATATCCACGACCATCGATCCGGTCGGCTCGCCCACGGGTAGTCCCGCCCCGATTGCGGCCGCCATCGGCTCCTCAATCAGATAAGCGGTGCGTGCGCCCGCTGAGAGGCAAGCCTCCTCGACGGCGCGCTTCTCAACGCCGGTGACCCCAGAGGGCACACAGACGACCACGCGCGGATGTGCCCAACGATTTTGGTGGACCTTCTGGATGAAGTGACGCAGCATCTCCTCGGTGACATCGAAGTCGGCGATCACGCCGTCCTTCAAGGGCCGAATTGCCTGAATCGTTCCAGGTGTACGGCCGAGCATCCGCTTGGCCTCGATGCCTACCGCATGCACCTCACCGGTGCGCGAATCGATCGCGACAACGCTCGGCTCGGACAGCACAATGCCGCGACCACGCACGTAAACGAGTGTGTTGGCCGTCCCCAGATCGACCGCCATGTCGCGGCCGCCGAATCCGGTCAAGTAGGTGAGGATGCTCATCGTGAGAGTGGGAGCACGCTCGGATTCGACTTGGCCTCGCCGGTCGTCGAGCCCCGGCGGGCAAGCCGGGGCGTACCCCGCGGGGAGTCTAGCGAACACAGTCGCCTCACTAGCAAGCTTGACAGCGTATTTGCAGGCGAAAGCGACTCTCAAAAAGACGGCTAGAGCAGCTCAGGGACCATGTCGAGCAACGTCGCAAGCGGCAAGCCGACGACATTCTCATAGTCGCCGTGGATCTCCCGCACAAGCATCGCGCCGAGCCCTTGGATGGCGTATCCCCCCGATTTCTCACGCCACTCGCCGCTGGCCACATAGCGCTCGACCACACCTTGGTCGCAATCGCGAAAGACCACCTGGGTGCGTGCCAAAGCAACCTGCTCGTGCTCGCCACGCAGTAGCGCTATACCGCTCAACACTTCGTGCGTAGCACCGACGAGCGCCGAGATCGTCTCGCGCGCCTGGGTCTCGCTGGCCGGCTTACCGTAGATGCGCGGCCCGAGCGCGACCAGCGTATCCACTCCCAGAATCGTCTCGGGCTCCTCGCCGATACGAGCCGCGCGGGCCTTACGCAACGCATTCTCTACGGCTACTTCCGCGGGATCGCCGTGTTCGACCTCGGCGACGCCGGTAGGACGCAGAGTGAAGGAGACGCCGAGGCGCTCGAGCAACTTGCGTCGCTGCGGCGAGGCCGAGGCCAGCACGAGCGGTGGGTTCAGCTCCACCACTCTCTGTGGACTCAGGCCAACTCGGGGAAGAACAGAGCGGCCTCGCGCGCAGCGGACTCCGCCGAGTCAGAGCCATGGACCATGTTCTGGCCCATCTCGATCGCGAAGTCGCCGCGAATCGAGCCGGGCGCCGCGTCGAGCGGGTTGGTGGCTCCGATCGTTTGGCGGGCCGCCTTGACCGCCTCGACACCCTCCAAGACCATCGCCACTATTGGCCCGGAGGTGATGAACTCGACCAACTCGCCGAAGAACGGCTTCTCTGCGTGCTCGGCGTAGTGGCGTTCGGCCAGCTCGCGGGAGATGGTCATGTGGCGCAAGGCGACGATGCGCAGACCCTTGCGCTCGAAGCGGACGATAATCTCGCCGGTGAGCGAGCGCGCAAAGGCGTCCGGCTTTACAAGGATCAAAGTACGGTCCATTGGTGTCCTTTGGATTGGGAGTTCAGGAGGTTCGAGGGTGCCGTACACCGCGCGGGCGGGTGCTCGGCTTGGTCGGCTCGGAAGAGCCTTCCTCGGAGATCGTGTCGGGCTCGGCGGCCAAAGAGGTCGTCTCGCCGATCAAAGTCGCCGCTTCAGGAGTCCTCATCGCGGCCCGTTCGGCTGCCCGCTCGGCGGCCCTCTCAGCAGCGCTGGAGCGCGCCGCCGCCCCCTCGAGCTCAAGCGCCTCGGCCTCGCGCTCGGCGTCGACGCCGGCACGAGAGGAGCTTGAAGCTCTGCCGCGTCGCGCCGCACGCGCCGGCTTGGCTGCGGCCGGTACCTCAGTCTCGCAGTAGGGACAGATCGTCCAGGCGCGATCGAGCGGACGCGAGCAATTGGTGCAGCGCTCCTTGAGCTTGCGTAGACAGCTCGGACAGCGCACAAAGTCGCGCTCGATGCGGTAGTCGCAGTGCGGGCACAGACCGTGGTCCAGCTCGTGCAGCCTTGCTTCGGCTGCCTGCAGATCCAATTCACGCTCGCGCACGTCCTCCAAGTACTCCGGCGGGCGCAGGATCATGTAGACGATCGTCCCCACGAACGGGAACAGCGAGGCTAGTGTCGCGCAGCCGACCAGCATCGGATCGGCGATCCGTCGACGGGCGTCGGCATAGGTCCAATAGATGAGCGACAGATATAGGACGATCGCGAACAGGATCAGCAGGTCGATGACCAAGCTCAGGCCGCTGCTTTCGATTCCGAAGTAGGCGATTGGTGGCATCGGAGAGTCCCTTTAGGAGATCACGCCGTGGCGGTCGCGCACACGAGCACGCAAACCTGTGCGAATTGATACTAGAGGGAGCATTTAGGCGGCCGAGTTTAGAGCCTGGTCCGGCAGTAGGTTCCAAGTATCACAGGAATAGCCTCCCGAACCCGTAACCGGCAGCGAAGAACACAAGGATCACCAGCGCCACGATCAAGGCCACAGCCCCGATCATCGTCAACACGGATGGGCCCTCCTGGTTCATGCCGCTCCCCCGTTCGCGGCCGAGCCGCCTTGGGCCGAGCGCTCCCCAGGCATCTCGACACTGGCACTCAGACCCAGCTCACGCGCGTGGGAGAGCAAATCTCCGACCAAGTACACCGAGCCGGTCACAAGGACTGCGGCGCCTCCTTGGCGCGTACGCGCCCAGCTCTGGGCCGCGGCCAGCGCTCGCGCCGGCGCAGACTCGCAGACCGCATCGGCAAAGCCCAACTGGCGAGCCAAGGACAGCAAGGTCGCGGGCGGCAAGGCACGCTGACTTGGTGGAGCCGTGAACCAGGCACGCTCACACATGGGCAGCAGCTTTGCCAGCATCCCGGCCGCATCCTTGTCCTCGAGCACCCCCAGCACCAACCCCAGCCCCCTACCTGCCAGCAGCTCGGGCAGGGATTCAGCCAAGGCATCGGTAGCGGAGGGGT
The DNA here is from genome assembly GCA_963788715.1 of uncultured Solirubrobacterales bacterium. Lineage (GTDB taxonomy): Bacteria > Actinomycetota > Thermoleophilia > Solirubrobacterales > Solirubrobacteraceae > Palsa-744. The sequence goes on along the minus strand of CAWBID010000019.1, from coordinate 16,164 downwards.
TGTGGGCGCCGTCGAGCACTGTCAGCGGATCGCGCGCCACCACTTGCATGCGACCCGGGACCGACGTTGCACTTGCGGCGGCCCTCACCGCTTCCTCGCTCAAAGGGATACCGGCCACTTGCAAGTACGACTCAGATGCCCGGCGCGCCAGGGCAAAGTTGGCCCGCTGGAAAGAGCCGCTCGCGCCGAGTTGCAGCCCCTCAAGAGGCTCCTCGGCGACCGAGACTTCCGCACCCCGCTCAGCGGCGATCTCGCGCGCCAAGCCCAGAACCTCTGGCTGCAGGTGTGCCCCTAGGACCAACTTGGAGCCGGCGCTCAGCACGGCGAGCTTCTCGGTTGCGATGTCGGCGATCGTCGGGCCCAGCCAGCGCGTGTGCTCCAGACCGACGTTGGTGAGCACCGCGACCGTTGAATCGATCACGTTGGTGGCGTCGTAGCGTCCTCCAAGCCCGGCCTCGACGACGACGACCTGCGCTTCGCGACGCGCCAGCTCCCACAGAGCGGCGGCGGTCAGCAACTCGAACTGAGTCACGTGGTCGTCCTCGGCGAGCGTGCGGTTGACACGTTCGGCCGCCCACGCCGCCTGCGCGATCGCGGCGGCGAAAGCGTGCGTCTCGATGTCGCGCTCCTCTATCTGGACGCGCTCGGCGTAGGAAACGAGGTGCGGCGAGAGATAGCAGCCGGTGCGCAGCCCGTGGCGCTGCAGGATCGCCGCGATCATGCGTGTGGTCGAGCTCTTGCCGTTGGTACCCACCACGTGAATCGTCTGAAAACTGCGCTCGGGAGAGGAGAGCACAGTCATCATGCGATGAATCCGGTCCAGGCCGAAGCGCATGCCGAACAGCTCGAGCGAGTGCAGATGACGCTCGGCGTGCTCGGGACTCCAGGCCTGACTCATAGCAACTCCAGCTCGCCGCGCAAGCGCTCCAGGCGCTCGCGCTCACCGGCCACCACGCTCTCCGGCGCCTTCTCCACAAAGCCTGGTTTGGCCAGCTTTGCCTGCACGCGCTCGATCTCCCCCATCAGCTTCTCGCGTGCGGCGGACCGACGCCGCTCGGCCGCCTGAAGATCGAGTCCCTCCGCGGAGAGCACCTCGATCGTGCCACCGGGGACGGGAATCGAAGCGACCGGCTCCGCCTCAGCTTCATCCTGGAAGCTGAGGCGCGCCATTCGCTCCACTAGTGCTCCCACTTCCTCGTATCCGTGAGCACTGAGCCGCGCCGGGATCGTGGCGCCCGCACGCGCGCCCACCGAGTCGCGCCAGCCGCGTACCGCGACGGTCGCCTCGATTACGCGCTCGAGCTCGACCTCGGCCTGCAGGTCGGTCAGAGACTCCTCGACCAGGGGGTATGGAGAGGCAGCCAACATTTCCCCGGAACCGTCCAGATAGCCCCACAGCTCTTCCGTCACGAATGGAATGATCGGATGCGCCAAGGCCACGGTCTGGCGCAACACGTAAAGCAAGGTTGCGGCAAGCGCTTCGCGTCCCTCCGTCTCGGCGTCCTCGGGCGTGTGCGGATCGAAGTCGGTCAGGCGATGCTTGACGAGCTCCAGGTACCAGTCGCACAGCTCGCCATACACGAAGTCATACAACCCAAGCGCGGCGTGGGAAAAATCGTAGTCTTCGATTCGTGCGGCAGTGTCAGCCTCGATGCACGCCAAACGGGAGAGGATCCAACGATCCTCGACGGTGCGCGGCAACGGCTCTGGCTCGAGCTCGGCGAGCGCCCGCGGTCCGATGCTCGCGTGGATGCGAAGCAACGCGAAGCGAGCGGCGTTGAACAGCTTGTTGGCAAGCGCCTGGCCTTGCCCCACCTTCTCGGCCGAATAGCGCACGTCTTGCGTTGAGGACATGGCAAGCAGGCCGAAGCGCACCGCGTCGGCCCCATGGCGCTCGATCTCCTCCAGCGGGTCGATCCCGGTTCCGAGCGACTTTGACATGCGCCGCCCGTCGGGGGCTTGGATGACCGAATGGATGTAGACGTCCGAGAAGGGCACTTGGCCGGTCAGCTCCAGGCCCATCATGATCATGCGGGCGACCCACAAGAACAGGATGTCCCTGGCTGTGGAGAGCACCCTGGTCGGATAGAACGCTTTTAGCTCGGGGGTGTCCTGCGGCCAGCCGAGCGTCGCGAATGGCCACAGAGCCGAGGAGAACCAGGTGTCGAGCACGTCCTCCTCTTGGCGGACTTGCCCGCCGCAGGCCGCGCAGACCTCGGGCGCAGATCGGGCGACGTTGACGTGACCGCACGTCTCGCAGTAGTAGACGGGCAGACGGTGACCCCACCACAGCTGACGCGAGATGCACCAAGGCCGGATGTTCTCCATCCAATCCAGATAGACGCGCCGATGGTTCTCGGGGACGATCCGTACGCGGCCCTCGCGCACCGCGGCGATCGCCGGCGCGGCCAGGTGCTCCATGCTCATGAACCACTGCAGTGAGATCAATGGCTCGATCCGCTCGCCCGAGCGGTGTGAATAGGGAACCTCGTGCTCGTAATCCTCGCGCGCGACGATCCTGCCTTCCTGCTCCAGGGCGGCAACGACCGCGACGCGCGCCTCCATCACAGTCAGGCCGGCGAACCGCTCGCCGGCCTCACCGGTCATACGTCCGTCCTCGCCGATTACCGATACCTGGTCGAGTTCGTGGCGCACACCGATCTCGAAGTCGTTGGGGTCGTGCGCCGGGGTGACCTTCAGCTGGCCGGTGCCGAAGTCCATCTTCACGTAGTCGTCGGCGACGATCGGCAGGTGGCGCCCGACCAGGGGCAGGATCGCCGAGCGCCCAACGAGGTCGCGATAACGCTCGTCCTCGGGGTGCACGGCGACCGCCGTGTCACCAAGCATGGTCTCGGGGCGAACCGTCGCGATCGTGACCGAGCCGCCGCCCTCCAGCTCGTAGCGAATCGAGTAGAGCGTGTCGGTCTCGCGCCGCTCCTCGACCTCGAGATCTGAGATCGCCGAGCGACTACCGGGGTCCCAGTTGACGATGTAGCGATCTCGGTAGATCCAGCCCTTCTCGTAGAGACGCACGAAAACCTCGACTACGGCTCGCGCGTAGTCCTCGTCCAACGTGAAGCGCTCTTCGGAGTAGTCGCAGGAAGTGCCGAGACGCTTGAACTGCTCGACGATCGTATGGCCGTAGTGCTCGCGCCACTGCCATACGCGCTTGACGAACTCCTCGCGACCGAGCTCCTGGCGCGAGAGTCCTTCCGCGCGTAGCGCCTTCTCAACCTGGGCCTGCGTGGCAATCCCGGCGTGGTCAGTGCCGAGGATCCACTTGGTCTGCGAAGGAGGAGATTGCCCGCGGGCCTTCATCCGGTGGTAGCGCACCAATGTGTCTTGCACCGAGCCGTTGAGCGCGTGGCCCATATGCAGGGAGCCGGTCACGTTCGGCGGCGGGATCGCGATCGAGTAGTTCTCGGCCGCCTCGCCATCGGGCTCGGGGTGAAAGAGCCCAGAGTCCAGCCAGCGCTCGGTTATCCGCCGCTCGATCTCCGCGGGCTCGAAGCGGGTTCGCTCCTGCAGCTCTCCGATGCGCTCACTCATGGGAGCGTGAGTGTACGCCGGGTGAGTTCCTTCGGCCAGCTTGCGACGGCGCTACTGTCCCAAACCGCCGAAGATGGCAAACGGTCGTCCAGGCGCGTTTACCGCTTGCCACATCGGCCAGGCGGCACCCTCGACCTCGACGCTCGAGCCCTGCGGGCTCTCAGAGCGCAAACGCTCAGCCAGCGCGCCTGCGTCGTCCTCATCCTTGGCGCCAAGCGTGAGGTGGCGCCAATGGCGCTTGACGGGGATCCCCTCGCCGGCCAAGCGCTCGGCAAAGCTACGGGCGTCGTGATGGGTGGGCAAACTCACGCGCACTTCCCACTCGGGAAAGCCGGCCCGTTCCGATTCCTCGGTCTCCTCTTGCTCCAGACGTTGGTGCTCGGCGGCGTGCTCAGACGGTGTGCTTGGCAGCGGCAGCGACGCGTCCTCCCAGCGATCCTCCTCAGAGTGCCAGCGCCACGAGCTGACCTGCCCGGCGATCTGCTTCTCGCCGAGCACCTTCTCAACCACGGCGCGGGCGCGGGCCGCTTCTGCTTCGGAGTCGGCATACAGAAACACATGCCCGTCCTCGTGACTTACGGCGATGTGCTCGGGTCCGGGCAGACCGGCCGCACCGTCGCGCTCGTGGGCCTGCAAGGCACGCAATAGCTCATGCGCCTGCTCGCGGGGGACCTCAACGCGAATGCGAAAATCGTCGTGCACTGCTCAGCGCTTTCCCGGCTTGACCATGACGATGCGGATCCTAGCGAGCAAGGACGGGCCGGCGATTACGCCGACTCCTCGCGCAGAGAGTGCTCGCCCGGCTCCTCGGCAACCGCTTCGGTGACGAGTGTCGGGGTGGTGCCTTTTTCGACCGTGTCCCTCGTCACGACGCACTTCTTGACATCCCTGCGCGAAGGCAGCTCGAACTGAACCTCGAGCAGGATCTCCTCGATGATCGAGCGCAGGCCGCGCGCGCCCGTTTCGCGCTCGAGTCCCTTCTCGGCCACGGCCAGCAGGGAATCCTCGGCAAACACCAGCTCGATCCCGTCGAATGAGAAGAAGCGCTGGAACTGCTTGACCAAGGCGTTGCGTGGCTCGGTCAAAATCGAAACCAGATCGTCGCGCGTGAGTTGGTGCACAGCCGACATGACGGGCAGGCGACCAATGAACTCGGGAATCAGGCCGTACTCGATCAGATCCTCGGGTAGGCAGCTCTCGAAGATCTCACCGGTGTCGCGTTCCTGCTTGGTCTGCATCGAGGCGGCAAAGCCAAGGCCGTTGTGGCCGATGCGCCGCTCGATCACCTTGTCCAGATGGGCGAACGCCCCACCGCAGATGAACAGGATGTTCGTGGTGTCGATCGTCAGGAACTCTTGGTGGGGGTGCTTACGCCCACCCTGCGGGGGAACCGAGGCCTGGGTTCCCTCCAGAATCTTCAACAGGGCCTGTTGGACGCCCTCCCCGGACACATCACGTGTGATCGAAGGGTTGTCGGCCTTGCGCGCGATCTTGTCGACCTCGTCGATGTAGATGATCCCGGTCTCGGCCTTCTTGACGTCGTAGTCGGCGGCCTGGATCAGCTTGAGCAGAATGTTCTCGACGTCCTCTCCCACGTAGCCCGCCTCGGTCAGCGCGGTCGCGTCGGCGATGGCAAAGGGCACGTTGAGGATGCGAGCCAGCGTCTGCGCGAGAAGCGTCTTACCACACCCGGTCGGACCGAGCAGAAGGATGTTCGACTTTTGCAGCTCGATGTCCGAGTCCTCGGACTGCATCATCTGCACGCGCTTGTAGTGGTTGTAGACGGCCACCGAGAGGGTGCGCTTGGAGGCCTCTTGACCAACTACGTACTCGTCGAGCACGTCGTAGATGGCGCGCGGCTTGGGCAGGTTCTCCAGATCGAACGCGGGGGGAGCGGCCAGCTCCTCGTCGATGATCTCGTTGCAGAGATCGATGCACTCGTCGCAGATGTAGACGCCTGGGCCGGCGATCAGCTTCTTGACCTGCCGCTGGGACTTGCCGCAGAAGCTGCACAGAAGCTGCTCGTTGGAATCGGTTGGTCTCGCCATATTGAGTCTCTCCTCCTACAACGCGACCATCAGCTCAGAACTAGTGCTCTGAGATGACGCGGTCGATGATGCCGTACTCCTTGGCCTCCTCGGAGCTCATGAAGTAGTCGCGCTCGGTGTCCTTGCTGACTTCCTCGAGCTTCTTGTGAGTGTGCTTGGCGATGATCTCATCAAGACGTTTGCGCACGTCGATGATCTCCTTCGCGTGAATCTCGATGTCGGTCGCCTGACCCTGGAAACTGGATGAGACCTGGTGAATCAGAATCTTCGCGTTGGGCAGCGCCATACGCTTGCCCTCCGCTCCCCCGGCAAGCAAGAGCGCGCCCATCGACATCGCGATGCCCACGCAGATCGTTTGCACATCGGGCTTGATGAACTGCATCGTGTCGTAGATCGCCAGGCCCGCATAGACCGAGCCGCCAGGCGAGTTGATGTAGACCGAGACATCCTTGGTGGGATCCTCGGACTCCAGATGCAGCAGCTGGGCGACGATCAGGTTGGCGATCTGGTCGTCGACCGGAGTGCCAAGGAAGATGATTCGCTCGTTGAGCAGGCGGCTGTAGATGTCGAACGCACGCTCGCCTCGCGAGGTCTGCTCAACCACCATTGGTACAAGTGGGCTCATGGTCCTCGCTTCAGTTTCGCTTTACAGGCCGGATTCCTTCACAAGACGTCCCGGTATGCCCTCCCGGAGCGCCCGTGGCGGTGCACCATAGGCTAGCGCTCTGGAGTCCACAGTCGGGTCGCCTCCTCGCCGGGCGCCGTGTCTTGCTCCTCGGAGTCCGGCGTCCATAGCTTCTCGCGCGCCTGGGCCTGCTCCAATGGGATCGGCTTGGCCTCGGCGGCGATCAGCTCGACGGCTTGACGTGCCGCGAGATCGTCGCGCACATCCTCAAGGCGCCCGGACTTCTCAAGCTCGGCCAGCAGATCGCTTGGCTCGGCTCCATCACGTGCGGCGGTCGGGGCGAGCGCCTGCAGCACATCCTCTTCGCTTGCCTCGATCCCCTCGGCCAGCACGATTGCCGCGATCACGGCTTCGCGGCGCAGCGACTGGGCCGCCTCGGGAGCCAGCTCGGCGATCAGATCCTCCTCCTCGCGTCCGGTGATCTTCAGGTAGGCCTCGCGCGAGATGCCGCGGTGGGAGAGCGTATGCAACATCCGATCCCACATCTCTCGCGCCTTGGCCTGAACGAGCGTCTCCGGGGTCTCCACGTGTGCTCCCGCCACGGCCGCGTCGAGCGCGGCCTCGCGGAACTCCGCTTCCACACGCCCTGTCTCCGCCTCCCCCAGCCGCCCGCGGATGTCCTCACGCAGCTCCTCCACCGAATCGAAACCCATGTCCACGGCAAAGTCCTCGCCGACCTCGGGCAACTGCTTGTGCTTGACCTCCTTGACGGTCACCTCGAAGGAGGCATCCTGGCCCGCAAGCTCTTGGTTGGGATAGTCGGCAGGGAAGGAGAGGTCGATCGTGCGGGTCTCACCCGCAGCGGCTCCCGCAAGTCCCTCCTCAAAACCGGGAATCAGGTTGCCCGAGCCCAGTTCCACGAGCTGGTCGCGTCCCTCGCCTCCTTGGAAGCGCTCGCCGTCGACCGAGCCGACGTAGTCGACCACGACAAAATCGCTCAACTCCGCCGAGCGCTCGACGGTCTCCAAACGAGCCAGGCGCTCTCGCAGCCCGTCTATCTCTTGCTCGATCGCCTCGTCCTCGACGATCGCCTCGCGACGCCCCACCTCCAGGCCCTTGTAGTCGCCGAGCTTGGCCGTGGGCAACACGCCGATCTCGATCGAGAACTCCAAGGCGGCGCCCTCGGCGGGCAGATCGGAGAGGTCGAGCTTGGGGTCGCCGACAGGCACGATCCCGGCGGTGTCGATCGCGTCGGAATACCAATTGCCAAGCGTGTCACGTACCGCTTCCTCCAGCACGACCTCGCGACCCACCTTCTGGATCACCAGCGGCGCCGGGACCTTGCCGCGACGAAAGCCCGGGATCCTCATTTCGCGTCCGAGCTGGCGCGCCTTGCGCTCCAGACGCACCTCCACCTCGTTAGGCGGAACTTCCACGAGCACGCGCACGCGCGACTCGGGCAGCTCGGTGACTGTTGTCTTCAAGGCAAGGGACACGGCTGCCACGATACCGTGCGCGGGAATGCCTGCTCGTGCACGTTGGACGGATCGTTTGGAGAGATGGCTGTGGACCGGTCCGGTCGGCCATCTTCTCGGAGGTACGCTCGACTTCGCACAAGCCCTCGCGCGCTATATGCGCGCGAGGTGGCTTGCGTGAGCGTTACTAGGCAGCGATGCTTGCACCGTCGAAGGAGAGCGCCTTGCCGTGCGGTACCACCAGCACGGGCGCGACGGCGTTCTCGATCAGGTTCTCGCTGGCGGCGCTGATCGACACGCGTCCCTGCTCGGCCTCTGGGCGCGAACCGACGATCACCAGGTCTGCGTTCTGCTCCCCGGCCGGGCTCACCTCGGCGTCGAGCGCGCTAGCAAGCGCTTGCGCGGTCTGGAGAGCGCTGCCGTCGCCGACGACGCCGACGCGGCTGATCTGCTGCCCGGCGGTCTGGGCAAAACCGGCGGGCGCAATCGCGACGGCAACCGTGCCGCCGTTCAGCAAGCGCTGAGCGGAGTTGCCGACCCCGATGTGACCGCGAGCGGTGTGGGAGTCCGAGCAGAAGACGACTACGTCGGCGCCGTTTTGGGCGGCCAGCTTGCTGAGGCCCTCCGGCGTGGAGCGGTCGGTGATCACGTGGCGAGGTGCGTCCTGGCCGAGCAGCTCTGTGCCGCGCTTGAGCAGCACTTCCGCCTCGTGCTGGGCAAGTATCTCGCGGCTTGCCTCATCCTCGGGTGAGTGGCGCACGTAGGCAAGCGCTACCTCTGCGCCCGCGGCCACGAACAGCCGGCCGAGTGCTACTGCGTCATCCTCGTTGTTGGTTCCGTCATAGGAAATGATGATGTTGGCGGACATATTCGACTCTTTTCTCCTTGTGCCTTTTCGCCTGACCGTGTGTCCGGCGCCTGTTGGAAGGTGTGGCGATCGTCCTGTGTGGCACGATCCAAGCTTGAACTTCTCCTACAGGGTTCCACCTACCTGCCATCAGTACCAGTGAAATTCATAATCTGAGCTATAAGGACAGCTAATGCTGAATGTGGGACGACTCAGAGTGCTGGTCGAGGTGGCGCGGCGCGGGTCGTTCTCGAGCGCCGCGGAGGCCCTCTCCTACACCCAGTCTGCGGTCTCTCAGCAGGTCGCCACCTTGGAGGCCGAAACGGGGATGACCTTGCTCGAGCGCCATGCAAGAGGCGTGCGAGTGACGGCTGCCGGGCACGCCTTGGTCGAGCATGCCGAAGGAATCCTCGCGCGGCTGGAGGCGGCCGAGGCCGAGCTCTCGGCCATCGCCGGGCTGCGCGCGGGTCGTCTGCGGATGGCCTCTTTCCCGACCGCCGGAGCCACCTTGATGCCGCTCGCGATCGCGACCTTTCGCGCGGCCTATCCCGAAGTCGAGCTGACCTTGGCCGAGGGTGAGCCTGAGGAAATCGCCCCGCGTCTGAGCGCCGGCGAGTTTGACCTGGCGCTGCTGTTCGAGTTCGAGGAGCCCGACGCGCTCGACGGGCTCGAGCGGGTCGAGCTACTGGCGGACCCTATGTACCTTGCCCTGCCAGGCACGCATCCGCTGGCCCACAAGAGCGACCTGCGTTTGGCCGACCTGCGCGGCGAGGCCTGGGTTCAGACATCGCGCGAGAGCCCTTGCGCGCGTCATGTGGTGCGTTGCTGTCACGCCGCCGGCTTCGAGCCAAACGTGTCCTTTGAAAGCGACGATTACCAGACCGTCCAAGGCCTCGTCGCCGCGGGCGTCGGGGTCGCTCTGATCCCCGAGTTGGCGCTGTCCGGCGTGCGCGAGGACATCGCGATCCGCGCGCTGGCTCCCAGCCCGCCGCTGCGCCAGGTGATCGCGGCCGCCCCAACCGACGCGCGCCTCAGTCCCGCCACACCGGCGATGCTCTCGATTCTGCGAGACGCCGCCGAGCGCTACGAGCTCCAGGGAAAGCGCACCGCTCCAAGCGTCTGAACCTCGGGCTCTAGCTCGACCCCGAATCGCTCGGCCACCAGCCGCCTGCCCTCGGCCATCACGGCGATCACGTCGCGGGTCGTGGCGCTACCCGTGTTCTCGATGAAGTTGGCGTGCTTGAGCGCAAAGCGCGCACCGCCCACGCTCAGGCCGTTGCAGCCCGCCTCTGAGAGCAACAGACCGGCGCTACGCCCACCCGGCCTTTGGGTCCTCAGGATTCTTGAAGGTCGAGCCAAACGTCTTGATCCCTTGGGGTTGAGCTTCATGACGGGCCGTCCGCATCTGGGCAAGAGTCGCCTTGACCTCCTGCACCGCGGCCGGGACGAGTAGGAACGAGGCGCGAGCCACGATCTCCGCGCTGCCCAAGTTGGAGCGGCGATAGCCGAACTCCAGTTGCTCGGGCGCACGACGCTCGCTTCCCTCCGCACTGACAACCTCCACCCACTCGAGCGTGTCGGCCAGCTGCCCGCCATAGGCGTTGGCGTTCATTCGCACAGCGCCGCCCACGCTGCCCGGAATGTTCACCCCGAACTCGATCCCCGAGAGTCCAGCCTGGGCGGCGCGGGCGCTCACAGAAGGCAGACGGGCGCCGCCCCCACAAACCATGCGCTGGCCCTGATGCTGGATCAAGGCCAGCTTGCGGTCCAGCTTGAGCACCAGCCCCGGCACACCGTCGTCGGCGATCAGCAGGTTCGAGCCCGACCCCACGACCGCGACCGGAGCTTCGATCGCCCGAGCCCACACCAGTAGCTCACGCAGTTGCGCGCCTGACCCGGCGCGCGCGAAGTACTCGGCATCGCCGCCCGTTCGGATCGTGGCCATCCTCTCCAAGGGAAAATCGCGTTGCACGATCGAAGGCAGCGTCTTTGGCGAGAATCTAGACATCGGCGCACACTAGTTCGTGGCCGAGTCGATCGACATCGCCAGCGCCCATCACTACGCACAGGTCGCCGGGCTGGAGTACCTCGGCCAGAGCGGCCTGCGCCTCCTCGAAGCCTGGCGCCCACAGGACCTGGCGCTCATCCGCGTTGGCCACGGTGGAGCGCACTAGCGTGAGCCCGCTCACCCCCGGATAATCCTCGGCTCTCTCTCGCGCCGGGTACACATCGAGCACGACGACTACGTCGGCTTGCGCGAGCGCCGCGCCGAACTCCTCGCTGAGCAGCGCCGTGCGCGAGTACAGATGTGGCTGGAACACTGCCACCAAGCGCTTCGGCCCCAGCGTTCGCGCGGCCGCCAAGGTCGCTGCGATCTCCGTCGGATGATGGGCGTAATCCTCATACAGGAGCGCCCCGCCAGCGCTCCGGCCTAGCGGCTGAAAACGCCTACCGGCACCCTGGAAACCCGCCAGACCCGCGATGGATGAGTGCGCCTCGGCGCCGGCCAGCTTGGCGGCCTCCAGAGCCCCGAGTGCGTTGAGCGCGTTGTGGAGGCCCGGCACGGCCAACCTCACCTCGTGCTCGCCCCAAACGAAGACGGAGCCCTGCTCGCACGGACTCCAATCGGCCAGGTCATAGAAGACGGCCGGACCGTCGCGCAACTCGCGCAGATCCGGCCGATTCCAGATCACTGCTTCGGGAGCGTCCGCCAGAAATTCGCGAAATGCCTCTCGCAACTCCTCAAGCGAGGCGAAGCTCGCGTGGTGGTCCAGCTCGACGTTGGTCAGCAAGGCGATCTCCACCTGCAAGCTGAGCATCGAGCGGTCGGACTCGTCGGCCTCCACGATCAGCCACTCGCCCTCGCTCCAGTGCGAATTCTCAAGCTCCCCGCCAACCGAGCTGCCGACCAGCCAACCCGGATCAAGGCCCGCTGCAGCCAGGATGTGCACGAGCATCGCCGAGGTTGTCGTCTTGCCGTGGGCCCCCGCCACCGCGATCGTGCGACGCATGGCGCTTAGCTCGCCTAGTAGCTCGGCGCGGGGACGATCGACCAAGCCCCGTTCGCGAGCAGCCCTGCGCTCGGGGTTCTCGGCGGGCACGGCACTCGAGTGGACCAACTCCACATCGGCGCCCGCTGGAACATTCTCCGGCGTGTGGCCGATGTGGGCATCGAGCACACCTTCAGTGCGCAACCGCTCCGTGTAGGGCGTGGAGGCCCGGTCTGAGCCCGACACGCTCGCCCCCAGCGTGTGGGCCGCACGCGCGTAGCCGCTCATTCCCGAGCCTCCGACGCCGACGAAATGAAGACGTCTACCTGCCCAAGGTCGAGTGCTCATCGCGCCGCCGCCATGACGATGCCCGCTATCTCATGCGCCGCTTCGGGGCGAGCCAGCCGAGCCGAGGCGCTTGCCATCGTCGCCAGGCGATTGGGGTTGGCAAGCAGTGCTGCGACGTCGCGCGCCAGGCGCGCGGGCGTGAGCTGGACGTCGTCGATCACGGTCGCGGCGCCCGCTTGAGCCATCCAGCGCGCATTGGCGCTCTGGTGATCGGCGGAGGCGTGAGGATAGGGGACGAGGATCGCGGGCAGGCCGTGCGCGGCGATCTCGAACACCGAGCCACCCGCGCGCGCCACCGCCAGGTCGCTGGCCGCCAGCGCTTGGCCGAACTCCTCCACGTCGAGGTACTCGCGCAGGTCATAGCCGGCGGGCAGCGGCTGCTCAGAAAGCTCGGGATAGTCGCGACGCCCACACACATGCAGGACGTGAAAAGCCCCGGAGGAAAAAGCGCTCAGGGCCGCCTGGTTGACCGAGCGCGAGCCCAAAGAGCCGCCGAAGACAAGCACGCACAGCTCCTGCGGCGCTATGCCGAAACGCGCGCGGGCGCTGTCGCGGTCGGCCTGTACCGGAGGCACCGGCCTGCCGGTGAGTCGGTAGCGCGACCCCTCGCGCCCCTTGATCGGAAACGACAAGCAGACCGCGCGCGCAAACGGCGCGAGCGCGCGATTGGTGAGGCCGAGGTGGCTATCGGCCTCGGTCAGCACCAGCGGCACACGCCTGCTCAGCGCCGCCAACCCGACCGGCCCGGCCACATAGCCACCGCCCCCCATCACCACATGTGGCGAGAGCTCGGCCAGCAACGAGCGCACCGCGAGCGTGGCCCGCGCGGCACGCGCAAGTCCCCGTGCCGCCTTCAGCGGATTGCCGCGCGAGAGCCCTTCCACTGAGATCGTGCGCAACGGATAGCCGGCATCGGGCACGAGTTGCGCCTCCGCACGCTCGCCGCCTATGAACGTCACCGTTGCGCCCTCAGCGCGCAGCGCGTCGGCTACCGCGAGCGCCGGGATCACGTGCCCGGCCGTCCCTCCGGCGGCTATCGCGATCCTCTTGGCTGCTCCGTTCACGGCCCCATCGTGCCTGTTCGCGAGCCTGAGCGTCGGCCACGGCGCGCCCACGGCGCTCCACAGCACTCGTGCCGCTTGTCGCCTTCGCCCGCGTAGGCTTACGTCGAGCCGGCTCCACGGCACGCATGTGGGCGCTGCCACCGGCAGCCACATTCATCAACAACCCCATCGCCGCGAGCGTCACGATCAGGCTGCTCGACCCGTAGGAGACCAGCGGCAGGGGCACCCCCGTGAGCGGAGCGAGCCCCAACACGGCAAACACGTTGAGCAGTGCTTGGGAGACGATCAAGCAGGTCATCCCCACCGCGATCAGAGCGCTGTGCAGGCTGCGAGCGGCCTTGGCCACGCGTAGACCCGCGTAGGCGATCAGGCCGTAGAGGAACAGCACCGCGAACATGCCGACCACGCCGAGCTCCTCGCCGATCACGGCCAGGATGAAGTCGGTGTGGGCCTCGGGCAGATAGAAGATCTTCTGCACCGACTGCCCCGGTCCGACGCCGAACAGACCACCGGAGCCGATCGCGATCTGTCCCTGCACCGCTTGGAAGCCGCTGCCCGAAGCGTGCGCCCAGGGATCCACGAAAGAGGTCAGCCGAGCGCGCTCGTATGGGCGGGCGATCGCGTACAGCGCCACGATCGCAAGCGTGGAGCCGCCGATGATCGCCAGGTTGCGAGCCGGGATGCCCGCAGCCACCAGCAGGGCGCATGTCGTGAAGGCGATCACCATCGCAGTCCCCAGATCGGGCTGAGTGGCCACCAGCACGCAAGCGGCGGCTGCGACGTACAACAACGGTTTGAACAGCTCGCGCAGATCGAGCACGCGTTGCGGCCTGCGCGCGAGCAGGGCGGCGGAATACAGCACGAGCGCGAGCTTGAGTAGCTCAGAAGGCTGGAACTGGAGCGGCCCGCTGCCGATCCAGCGACGAGCGCCGTTGACGCTCACGCCGACGTGTGGGATGTGCACGGCCACGACCAGCGCAAAGGAGACGGCCAGCATCGGGCCGACCAGGCTCTGCACGCGCGCGACCCCGTCCCGGGCGAGCCACTGCATCACAAACAGGCCGAGCGCCCCGTAGAGCACGAACTTGACGAGATAGCCGGTGCCGGTGCCTTGGCCTTCGAGCAGGGTACTGGCTGAGGAGGAGCTGTAGACCATCACCGCGCCGAACGCGAGCAGACACAGCGTGGCGGTCAACAGGATGCGCTGCTCAATCGTCTGAGAGGCGGCGCTCGCGCGGGAGGAGGACTTCGCGCCCCGCGATTTGCGAGTTGCGTTAGCGATTAAGCGCCGTGTGGCTGTGGCCATCAAGGCTCACTTCGACGCCGACACCAAGATGCCTCCACGGTTCCTTGTGGGTGTGCCACGGCGGGCGGTGGCCAGTGCCTTGCGGTGTGCCAAGGCGGGCGATGGCCAGTGCCCTGCGGTGTGCCAAGGCGGGCGATGGTGCGGTGTGCCGCGGCGGACGGTGGCCGGTGCCCCGCGGTGTCCCTACAGCTCGAGCACCAGTTCGCGGAAGCGTTCGCCGCGGGCTTCGAGGCTCGCGAAACTGATCGAAGCTGGCACAACCCGGCGAGAGCAGCACGATCTCCCCGTCGGCGGCGGCCGCGCTCGCCGCGGCAACAGCCCGTTCGAGCTTGCCGCATTCGCACACCTGCACGCCTGTCGCCTGCACAACGGCAGCTATCGCGGACGCGTCATGCCCGAGGTAGACGGCTCGGCAGCCGCTCGCAACCGCCGGGCCGAGCGCGGGGGAAGTCCTGGCCCTTGCCTTGACCGCCCAGGATCAGGTGCACCTTGGGTGCCTCGTCGCTTCCCTGCTCCGCCATCGCCGCCAGTGCCACGAGCGTGCTGGCCACGTTGGTGGCCTTGGAGTCGTTGACAAACAGGACCCCTTCCTTGCTCGCCACCTCCTCCAGGCGATGGGGAACGCCGGCGAAGCTGCGCAGACCCGCTCGGACTCCGTCCGCCTCAACGCCCCGCGCCAGACATACGGCCGCCGCGGCCGTCGCGTTCTCCAGGTTGTGGCGTCCGCGCAACGAGATCTCGCCGGCCGCGATCAGTGGCCGACCTTCCCAACGGAGCATGCCGTCAGGGCGCTCGAACAGCTGCGCTTGGGGCTGTCTTCCCGAAGCTCACCCGCCTGGCCTTGCCGGGCAGACTCCCCACTGAAATCCCGCGGGCACGACCGCTACATCCCGCGCTTCTTGTCGCGCGAACGCTTGCAGCTTGGCCGCCTCATAGGCCTCCGGGGCCGTGCCGTGGCGGTCGAGATGATCGGGGGACACGTTAGTAGAACGTGGCCTCGGGGCTGAACGCGAGCCGAGGTGTCCTCCAAGCTGAAACGAAGAGGCCTCACAGACGATCGTCACCTCTTCGCCGATCTCCCCAACCAGAGCGCTCAAGGCCAAGCCCACATTGCCGGCCACGACCGCCTCCACACCTGCCTGGCGATGGATGTGGCCGATCAGCTCGACGGTTGTCGTCTTGCCGTTGGTGCCCGTGACCGCGATGAATTCATTGGGGAGCATCCGCCAAGCAAGCTCCAGCTCGCCGATGACGCGCTGCCCAAGGCGAGCGCGTGTTGCACGACTGGCACGCACGCGGGCACGCCTGGGCTCTTGATCACGGTTGCGGCGCGGCCAACCAGGGGCACGCCCTCCCCCTCCCCCATGTGCAGCTCGACACCTGCGCGCCAATGAATCCGCCTCGGGCGGGTGGCCGGAGTCCAGGCCGATCACCTGCTCCCCGCGAGCGCGCAACGCAGGAAGCGCGGCGGCAATCCCCGAGCGGGCAAGGCCCACCACCAGATAAGGGCCAGGCGGCAGATCGGGACGTGGCTTCATCTCACACTCTCGGCCGCCCCGGTCGGCGGACCGCAACCGAGCCTGCCCGAGGACACTCAATGGAGCAAGCTCTGCCGGTAGAGAGTGAAGCCGATCGCGCAACGAGATCGCCGCCACGATCCAGAAGCGCAGGATGATCTTCGTCTCAGACGAGCCCTTCAGCTCGAAATGGTGGTGGATCGGCGCCATCAAGAACACGCGCTTGCGCGTCATCTGAAAGGAGATCACCTGGATCACGACCGACAACGCCTCGATCACGAAGATCCCGCCGAGCAGGATCAACAAGATCTCGGTCTTGGTCATCACGACCCGCGATCGCGCCGCCAATCCCCAGCGAACCGGTGTCGCCCATGAAGATCGTGGCTGGAAACGCG
>CAWBID010000018.1:0-5166 GCA_963788715.1 uncultured Solirubrobacterales bacterium | reverse complement strand
CGCACCCGCCAGCCCGATCGCCAGGCCGAGGAGATGAACTGAGATGACCACCGACGCATCGATCGTTCGCCACGTCACATTCGGCCGTCAACGCGTCTCCCGCATCGAGCCGCGTGTCCGCCTGGACGCGGGCGGCACCCGGCTGCGGCTGCGCGCCCTGCATGTCATGGGCCACGGCTCGGCCCGCATCGCCCGCGCTTTGGGCACCAGCGAGGACACCATCCAGCGGCTGGTCCGCGGCGACGCCCGCACCGTCAGCCCGCAACTACGCGACGCGGTCGCTCGACTTGTACGACGCGTGGTGGGACAAAAGAGCTCCCGAGCGCACCCGGGCCGAGCGTGCCGCTGCCGCCCGTGCCCGCCGCCGCGCCGCCGCCGGGAACTGGTGCGCGGCCGCCGCCCTGAACGACAACCAGCTCGACATCCCCGGCTACCGCCCTCGTGCCGGCTACCGCCCGGCCACCGGCACCGGCGTCGCCCCCGACATCCGCCTGCCCGTCCGCCGGCACCGGAAGAAGGGCGCATGACCGCCGACTGGATGGACCTGGGCCTGATCACCAATGTCCTGGACGTACTAGAACAGCACGGATACACCCGCAGCGACAATGAGCACGCCACCCGGGCCATCCTGCTCGTCAGCGACCTGGCGCACATCTATGAAGGCTCCCAGGAGCACCCGTTCGGCCCCTACATCGGTGAGATCCCGCCGCGGCCAGAACCCGTGCCGCCCGAACCGGCCCGCCACGACGCCGTCACCGTGCCGCCCGGTGAGGTCAAGACTCTGATATCCGCCCTGATCATCGCCGCCGACTACAAACGCGACCGCGCCGAGCTGTGTACCGACTGTGCCGACCAGTCCTGCCCGACCTGCGAGTGGCGCCTGCGGGACGCCCAGGCCTACGACCGGGCGCACGCCCAGCTGCTCCAGTCAGCCGAGGCCTCGGCCGCCGCCAGCCACCCCGAACCCGCGGCCGACCCGGAGGCTGGCCAGTGACCCGATCGCCCGACGACCAGGAACCCGGCCGTCGGCCTCCCGACTACGTGATCGTCGTCGCCGCCAGCGACTGGATCACCGACCGCTACCCAGCCGCAGCCTCCCTGACCCAGGCCTTGCAGCCCGGCGACGACCGGCGCCGCGACCCCGAACCCGACCTGGAAGCCGAACCATGACCCTCACCATCAACGACACCACCATGACCAGCGACCAGACCCCGCACACCGCCCGGCAGGCACCCAGCCAGAACGGATGGCAAGTGTCCTGGCTCCCCGGCCGCACCCTGGACCGCAACAGCGCCATCACCGCCATGGTCCTGGCCGACACCTCGGCCGACGATCGTGTCCGCGAGGGTCACCGGCTCTGGCCGCACATCCAGGGCTGGGCCGCCGAACTCGGCCTCACCGGCCCCGACGCGGTAGCGGCCATATCCCAGCCACCCGGCGACCCCAGCCACGAACGCGAAGCAGACGGCGGGCGGCTCGGCCGGGAGGCCGCCGACTTACCAGCGAGACACATGCGCAGGACAGATAACGGCGTAACATCGCGGTCGGCCCGCGCCTACCGGCTGCCCGAGGACGGGCCGCTCCCAGACCTGCCCCTGTACGAGCGGCTCATCGGCGACGGCATCGTCGCTGCCGACAGCCGGGGCAGCGCCGTTGACCACCTCACCGCCCGGCGGCTGGCCATCTGGCTAGCCGCCCGGCCCCAGTCCCCGGTCTTCGCCCAGGGCCTGGTCCGCTTCGTCCAAACCGGAGCCATCAGCCACGCCCTCAAAACCCAGCTGCGCATCCACGCCCGCTCCGGCACCTACCCCGACCAGCCGGAAGCCGGCCGGCTCATTCAATACTGCATCGCCCGCGGCCCCGAGGTCGGCCCGATCGGCGAGAACTTCGGCGCCGCCTGCGACCAGATCGACCGCGCCGACACCCTGCTCAAAGGCCTCCACGACCGTGCCCGGCACAGCCGAGCGCACCCCGAGCGGACCTGGCCAGAGATCGACGAGCCTGGGCCTGTTGCCCTGGCCAGCCGCAACCCCGAAAGCCAGACCGTCACCCTCGTCCTCGACACCAGCACGGCCAACGCTGTCATGTTCGCCATCGCCGCCCACGCTGGCGAACGCGAAGCCCACATCCGCGAAGTCGAACGCTACGCCCAGACCCTGCCCAAAGACTCCTATGGCCGACAAAACCGCCAGGCCATCGCCGCCCGCGAGACCCGAGTAGCCGCCCGATTGCGCGCTGTCGAACTCGCCTACCGCATCGCCATCGAACGCGACGTCGCATTCAGCCCCCCTGAGCCCACTAGAGCGCACCTCGCTCCTGAGCAGGCAGACAATGGGGAGATCGAGCTGGCATAGAACGCTGAATCAAGTCAATCCAAAGCGGACCGTAGCGGACGCTCGCGATGCACAAGTAATTCTCCAATTCTGAGCGGGTGGCGTTCGCGTAATTAGGGAGCGTCACAAAGCTCAATGACCCAGATCATTTAGTTGGATCACTTCATTGGAAAACAGTTCATGCGCAGCGATATGCAACACGCGTTTCGACTTCTTTCCCACGTTCGCCGCAACGTTAGTTCCTAAATTTAACCTAACCGGAAGATGCCTTTAATCTGGGTATGCCGCACGTATCCGTTCTCGCGTTTCCGTCATCGCCTCGTAATTGGGGAACATGAGATAATCCCACTCGTCCGGCCGATCCAGAGCATTTGCAATGTGCCGCCTAAAGAACTGCCCTCGTTCGGTACGTTCTGTCGAGACGAACAGGTCTTCCCTCCAACGAAACAGTAAATAATCTGACCTTCTGGTACAGCTCAGAGCTTCAATCAAGGACGGTAGTCTGTGGAATCCTATGTGGTCAGGCATCGGATCAATGGCCAACGGTAGAATCTGGAAATGCGCATGCGGGACACAACTTCCTACGCTGTTTCCTAGAGAGCGTCCGCCATGTTCGAACCAAAAACAGGGCAGCGACCAAATGCGACTAATCAGCCCCGTCCAACATTTTACCGTTTCATTCAGCTCGTGAATAGACGCAGAGTCCAAGTCGGCCATTCGTTCGACATGGCGATTGCTAACGATCATTACATGACCTGGCGCAAGTGCGCCCAAAGCTACGATCGTGCAAAAGTTGGCAGATCGACCTAGTGTACAGAAATCGTACCATGGGCGGGGCTCTTGCTTGTGGTTTAGCCGGAGACAGAATTCACAGTTGTCTTGCATTCGCCGGGCCACCCCTGGTTTTGCTCAGATGCCTTCTCGCCGTGTTCTCACTTAATGGATCCCATTCCACTAGAGTTACGTCAGCGGATGAATGAGCCGGGAGTCACTCACTGGCGCGGCTTTCCCCTGTGGCACAGTAATCCTGTTCGGATAGCTACCCCGGATCGTCGCTGTGAGAGCGTGTCTCTGGATATCGATCTTGTAACGAGCCTTCGCGAGTAGCATGTTACCTGCAGCTAGGATCGGAAGATCCCCAGGAAGCAGGGGTCGAATACAGCCATCTGCATGTCGCCACGATCGACATGTATATGATGGAGCTAACGTCGCGGCGCGGCTGCCAACCAGCTTGAATTCACAGTTCACACGTGATCAGTAGGCTCGATGGTTGACCTATCGAGGTCGCGGCACATCGTGTGCGCATCGGGCTGGAGATGATGAGGGCCACGGTACGCCAGCATCTGACAGTTGGCCAGGACAAGCTCGACGCTAGGCCTGGATACCCTAGCGGTAAGTAATCGGTGAACCCGTGATGGTTGGGCTGATCGGGCCCGCTGATGGTGGACGTTCTGGCGGGTTGTGGGCTGTGGATGGGTTCGGGGGAAACCTGCGACACACCGGGTCTGGTGCGGGACTGCGGTGATGTGTGCTACGGGGGCGTGTCCCCCGCACAGGTGATCGACGGCAGCGCTGATGTCGGCTACTGGCGTGCCCGTGCCGAGCAGGCCGAGGCGATGGCCGCCCAGCTTCGGCAGGAGAAGGCGGAGTTGAACGCGCGGGTGGCCGCGCTGGCCGCCGAGGTGGATCGGCTGCATGAAACGGTCACGACGTTGAGCGGGCTGCTGTTCGGCGTCTCCAGCGAAAAGCGTGCTCCGGCCGCGCGCGGCAGCCGCGCCAGCGCCGGCGAGGACGGTGCAGGCGAGCATCGGCCGCATGGTGCGCGCAAACGGGGGCAGCGTCCGGGCGCTCCGGGGCATGGCCGGCGACGGCAGTGGCGTCTGGAGACCGAGGAACGGATCATCGACTGGGAAGCGGGCAGCGGTGCTGCCCCTGCTGCGGGACCGATTATGAGTTCACCGGCACCGAGGACAGTGAGCAGACCGACTGGCGGGTGACGCTGATCAGGATCCTGTTGCGGCGGCGCCGCTACCGGCGCCGCTGCACGTGTGCGGGACCGAAGACGATCTGCGCACCGCCGGCGCCCAAGGTGGTACCGAAGGGGTTGTTCACCGCCGGGTTCCTAGCCCGCCTGCTTCATGAGAAGTATGTGCTGATCGCCCAGTGCACCGGATCGTCTCCGCGCCGGCCGCCGAGGGGCTGGAGATCGCTTCCGGCACACGGAAGAGCGGGTTCTCCAGGAGCGCCCGCATGGAGCGTAGGTCATCATCGGGCTGTTCACCGGCCAGGCCGGATTCTCGCTGGTGGCCATCGCGTTCACGGCGAGCACCGCAGAGACCACGAAGATGCAACCGGTGATCTGGGCGTTCATGGCCGCCCACTAGAACCCGACTCACTGTCGTGCCCAACGTCGACACGATCTCCACCGCCAACCAGTGGGCCATCGAAGTCGAGGGCCTGTCGTTCATCTTCGCGGCGCGTATCCCCGACCATCCAGATCTAGTTCGGTGCGCATAGCATCCGGCCGCCAAACCCTGCCTGAAGACATCAGGGACGCCCTCGACCACATCCACGGCCGTTCCCCTCTCTGTCAGACTCCCGTGAGACATGAGGATGAAGTAAATCTCTGTGGCCAGTAGGGCGAGACGGGATCTACGAGACAGTGACATTGACCGTGGCAGACATGCCTGCCTCCGTGCGGGAGGATGGCCCTGTGGCCTCCGCGCGGGGTCCGCGGGCTGACCGGCCGAAGCGGCGGACCTTCACCCCGGCGTACAAGCTGGCGATCGTCGAGCAGTACGACCAGCTCACCGACGCGCGCGAGCGCGGGGCG
>CAWBID010000017.1:0-9931 GCA_963788715.1 uncultured Solirubrobacterales bacterium | reverse complement strand
CGATCTCGGGAACCCCGAGTCCCGGCAACCCGCCTACATGCTCCGACGGCTCCTGGAGCAACAACCCGAGTGGCTTTGCGTTCGCATGGAACCGGGACGGAAGCCCGATCTCGGGCGCGACCGTTCGACATACGCAGTGCAGTCTGCCGACCAGGGCCACACGTTGACCTGCACGGTGACGGCGAGCAACGATGGCGGCTCCTCGAGCCCGGCCACCAGCGCGGGCGTCGACGTTCCTCCGGCGACACCTCAGGCTCGACTGGAGGGTCAGGATCAGGTGGAGGTTCAGGGTCGGGCGTCAAGCCCACCCCGACCAAACCGTCGACTTCGGCGACCCAGCCCACCAGCGCGGCGCTCGAGGGTTCCGTCAACCCGCAGGGCCTGGCCACGACCGCGCACTACGAATACGGACTCGACTCCCGGTTCCGGGCATCGGGCCCGGTCTACGACCAGTCGACCCCCTCGCAGAGCGTGGGATCCGATTTCTCGAGCCACACCGTTGTCTGCGTCGCTCTCCGGGCTGGTGCCCAACGCGCTGTACCACGTCCGGCTCGTTGCGACCAACAGCGCCGGCGCCACGTTCGGCCCGGATGCGACGTTCACGACCAAGGAAGACGCGCCTCCGCCCCCACCGAAGCTGGGCGGATCGTTCAACGCCGAACCCGTCAAGGGGCGCGTTTTCGTCGAGATCAACGGCAAGTTCATCCCGATCACCGAAGTGAGGCAGATCCCCAACGGGGCGATCATCAACGCGCTGCACGGAACCGTCGCGCTGATCACCGCAGCCGGTGGGAGCAGCTCGGCGAACGTGTCGCAGGCTGCCAAGACCAAGAGCAAGAAGCCGAAAGCCAAGGTCACGACTCAGAAGGGGACGTTCGGCGGCGCCGTCTTCAAGGTCACCCAGGACCACTCCGGGCTCGCAACTCTTTCATTGGTCGAAGGCGCGAGCTTCGCGGGAGCGCCGACGTACGCAAGCTGCCAGACGCACAGCGGCAAGGCGGCGGTTGCGGCGCTCTCCACGAAGACACTCCAGCTGCTGAAGGGCAAGGACAATCACGGCAAGTTCCGCACCAAGGGCCGCTACGCGGCAGCGACCACCCGCGGGACCGCCTGGTCGGTGGCCGACCGTTGCGACGGCACGCTGACCAAGGTCACGCAGAGCAGCGTCTTGGTCAACGATTTCGTGCGACACATCAGCCTGATCCTCCACGCCGGTCACAGCTATCTCGCGCTGGCCAAGCCGCCCCGGCATAAGTAGGTCAGTTCGAAAATAACCCCCGCACAACGCACGCATTTTGCGAGGATGGATGCGTTGGTAGGGCGTTAGAGACCCACGGACCGGGATCACGGATGAAGTGCTGAGGACGGGACCGCAGACTAGGCTGGGATCGCCACGGCTCGGATCGAGCGCTGCCGCCCGGTGCCGCCGGGCGCTCGCGATGGTGGCGATCCTCATGGCCTCTCTGGCCGCGGTTGCCGTTCCCGCAGATGCTCACAGCTTCAGGTTCCATCACTCTGGAATCTGCGCAGCAGCGAGCCCGTTCGATGCCTTAGCTGGGGCGCCGTTCAGCGGCCCGGTCGCGACTTTCACAGTCCGCGATCCGTTTGCAGACGCCCACGACTTCCGCGCTTTCGTGAAGTGGGGCGACGGCACCAAGTCGTGGGCGACTATCGAGCAGGAGCCGAGCGGCGGGTTCGTCGTGGACGCCACGCATACGTACTCCGACCCCGGCACCTTCTACACGACGGTGTTCATCGTCCGCCTGTGGCGTGGGTTTGCGGTCGTCCATGGCGTGGCCACGGTCCTTCAGGCGGCGCCCGCAGTGACCGGGATCAGCCCGGCGTCGGGCCCAGAGTCCGGCGGCACGACCGTCACGATCACTGGCACCGACCTCACGGGCGCGACCGACGTCCAGTTCGGCAACACCTCCGCGATCAACTTCACCGTCGACAGCCCGACCCAGATCACAGCGACCGCCCCGGCCGGCACCGGCACCGCCGACATCACCGTCACGACGCCGGGCGGCACCAGCACCACCAGTGACGCCGATCAGTACGGCTATATCCCCGCCCCCGGCGTCACAGGTATCGGCCCGACGTTTGGGCCGGAGGCCGGCGGCACGACGGTCACGATCACGGGCACCGACTTCTCGGGTGCGACCGATGTCGACTTCGGGAGTACGGCGGCCAGCGCCTTCAGCGTAGACAGCCCGACCCAGATCACGGCGGTCGCTCCGGCGGGCTCGGGCATCCGGGATGTGACCGTCACGACGCCGAGCAGCACGAGCGCCGTCAGCCGCGCCGACCTCTACACCTACATCCCCGCCCCTGCCATCACCGGGATTAGCCCGACGTCCGGGCCCGAGTCAGGTGGCACGACGGTGACGATCACCGGCACCGACTTCTCGGCCGCGACCGATGTCGAATTCGGCAACACCCCGGCCACCAGCTTCCACCTCGACGGCTCGACACAGATCACCGCGACTGCGCCGGCCGGCACCGGCACCGTCGACGTCACGGTCGCCACCCCGAATGGCACCAGCCCCACGACCGACGCCGACCAATACAGCTACATCCCTGCGCCGACCGTGACTGGCATCAGCCCGACCTCCGGCCCCGACGCCGGAGGGACCACCGTCACGATCACCGGAAAGGATCTCTCGGGCACGACCGACGTCGAGTTCGGGAGCACCCCCGCAACCGACGTCAGTGCCGACGGTCCCAGCCAGCTCACCGCCACCGCCCCAGCCGGCACCGGCACCGTCGACATCACGGTCACCACGCCAAGCGGCGCCAGCGCGACCAGCAACGCCGATCAATCACGTATATCGCCCCCAGGGCCGTCCAGCAGACGGGCTCGCCAACGGTTGCGACCGGGCCTCCGACCGTGCAGAGCAGCGGTGCCGGACTTGCGGGGTCGGTTAACCCACAAGGCCTGACGACGACAGCGCACTTCGAGTACGGGCTCGACTCCCGTTACACCAAGCCCGGCACATCGGGCCCCGTGTACGACCACTCGACGACGGATAAGCCTGTCGGGACCGACTTCTCCGCCCATTCCGTGCTGGCGTCGGTCGTCGGCCTATTGCCAAACGCCCTTTATCACGCGCGCCTGGTGGCCGCCAACGCCGACGGCACGACGTTTGGCCCCGACGTCGTCTTCAAGACGCCGGCCGATCCAGCTCCCGCGCCGGCGCTGGGCACGTCGTTCAACGTCGCCCCGGTGTCGGGGCTCGTCACGGTCAAGGCCCACGGCGGCTTCGTGCCCCTGACGCAGGTGCGCTCGATTCCGGCGGGCTCGATCATCAACACGTTGCAGGGGTCGTTGAAGCTCATAACCGCAACCGGGAAGAAGCACAAGAACCAGAACGGGACGTTCGGCGGAGCGGTCTTCAAGGTGACCCAGTTCGGCTCGGGCAAGAACAAGGGCCTGACCACGCTGGCGCTGGTGGAGGGAGGCGTGAAGGGCGGTCCTTCGTACGCCGCCTGCAAGACCAAGAGCACCAAGCAGGCTTCGATCGCGGCCCTCAGCAAGAAGACGCTTCAGCTCCTCCACGGCTCCGACAACCACGCGAAGTTCCGCACCAAAGGGCGCTACAGCGCAGCCACCATCCGCGGCACCGTCTGGACGATCGCCGACCGCTGCGACGGGACCATCGTCCACGTGACCCGAGGACTCGTCGACGTCACCGACTTCGTTCGCCACATCACGGTGGCGGTCCACGCCAGCCATAGCTATCTGGCCCTGGCAAAACCTAAGAAGCCCAAGTAGGCTCTGAGCTGCCGCGCCGGGGCCGGGCCGCGGGGCAGAAGCACGCCGCGACATCGAACGTTCGTCCACTAGGGCAGCGACGACACCAGGGGGAGTCCTTCAGCATGCGCGCATACGCTCCGAACCTCGGCCATCGAACGTTGACAAATCCGGGCCGTGCGTGGCTCGCGGCCGTGACCACGATCGCGGCGCTGCTGCTGATGCTGTTCGCCGGTGTCGCACAGGCGACTGTCTCCAACGTGACCGCGGCCAACAACTCGGTCTCGCAGGCGACGGGTGCGAGGACGGTCTACACGATCGGGTTCACGGCAGGGGCGGCGCTCACGAGCACCGCCCAGAGCACGGGAACGATCACGATCACGTTCCCCAACAACACCGACGTGACCCAGATCTTCGCGATCGACATCAGGGACGGCGCCACGCAGGTCGGCAACTTCTGCAGCCACACCGCCGCCGGCGTCAACCCACCGGTCCTGACCTGCAACATCTTCAACGGGTCGAGGGTCAATGCCGGAGACGCGGTGAGCATCGCGCTCGACGAAGTGACGAATCCCGGCGTGGTAGCCAACCCGACCGTGTCTCTGTTCACGAGCGCAGAGACGGCCCCTGTCAACAGCGCCGTCTCCCAGAACTACCAGGTGGTCGGACAGAACCCGATCACAAACGTGACCGCGGCCAATAACCAAGTCACGCAGGCGCTCGGAGCGCGGACGGTCTACACGATCGGGTTCAAGACCTCCTCGACGGGCGGCATGTCCGGCGCAGCCGGCAGCCAGTTCACGATCACCTTCCCGAACAACACCGACGTCACGAAGATCTTCACGATCGACATCAGGGACGGCGCCACGCAGGTCGGCAACTTCTGCAGCCACACCGCCGCCGGCGTCAACCCACCGGTCCTGACCTGCAACATCTTCAACGGCTCCGTCGTCAACCCCGGCGACACCATCACGACCACGCTCGACGAGGTCGTCAATCCGACCACCGCACTCGCGAACCCGACCGTCTCGGTCGCGACCACATCAGACACAGCCGCCGTCAACTCCGCCACCACCCCTAACTACCAGGTGGTCGGACAGAACCCGATCACAAACGTGACCGCGGCCAATAACCAAGTCACGCAGGCGCTCGGAGCGCGGACGGTCTACACGATCGGGTTCAAGACCTCCTCGACGGGCGGCATGTCCGGCGCAGCCGGCAGCCAGTTCACGATCACCTTCCCGAACAACACCGACGTCACGAAGATCTTCACGATCGACATCAGGGACGGCGCCACGCAGGTCGGCAACTTCTGCAGCCACACCGCCGCCGGCGTCAACCCACCGGTCCTGACCTGCAACATCTTCAACGGCTCCGTCGTCAACCCCGGCGACACCGTCACGACCACGCTCGACGAGGTCGTCAATCCGACCACCGCACTCGCGAACCCGACCGTCTCGGTCGCGACCACATCAGACACAGCCGCCGTCAACTCCGCCACCACCCCTAACTACCAGGTGGTCGGACAGAACCCGATCACAAACGTGACCGCGGCCAATAACCAAGTCACGCAGGCGCTCGGAGCGCGGACGGTCTACACGATCGGGTTCAAGACCTCCTCGACGGGCGGCATGTCCGGCGCAGCCGGCAGCCAGTTCACGATCACCTTCCCGAACAACACCGACGTCACGAAGATCTTCACGATCGACATCAGGGACGGCGCCACGCAGGTCGGCAACTTCTGCAGCCACACCGCCGCCGGCGTCAACCCGCCGGTCCTGACCTGCAACATCTTCAACGGCTCCGTCGTCAACCCCGGCGACACCATCACGACCACGCTCGACGAGGTCGTCAATCCGACCACCGCACTCGCGAACCCGACCGTCTCGGTCGCGACCACATCAGACACAGCCGCCGTCAACTCCGCCACCACCCCCAACTACCAGGTTGTGCAAGGACAGCAGATGACCGCGCAAAGCGTGGCGTTGAGCAACCAGGCTCCAGGGGCCGCTCGGTGTCACCTACACCGTCGGTTTCGAGACGTCATCGACGGGCGGGCTCGCCGGCGCTGCCGGTAGCCAGGCGACGATCACGTTCGCCAACGGGACGGATCTGACCCATATCACGACCGTTGCAATCAAAGATACGACCACCGGCCTCCAGGTCGGCAACTTCTGCAGCCACACCGCCGCCGGCGTCAATCCGCCGGTGGCGACATGCAACATCTTCAACGGCTCGGTCGTCAATGCCGGGGATGGCGTCAGCATCACGATCACCGGCGTCTCCAATCCGTCAGCGGCCGGCAACGACTCGGCGCAGATCTCGACGACATCGGACGTGGCATCGGTAACCGCCAACTACAGCGTCGGCGGCAACCCTCCCCCGCCGACCATCACATCGATCAGCCCATCATCCGGCCCCGCTGCCGGCGGGACGTCCGTGACGATCAACGGGGCGAACTTCACCGGCGCGACCGTCAAGTTCGGGTCGAGTCCGGCGACGATCACCAGCAACATCGGGACCCAGATGGTCGTGACCTCGCCGCCCGGCACCGGCACCGTGGACGTGACCGTCACGACCGCCGGCGGCACGAGCGCCACCACCGCCGCCGACCGCTTCACCTATATCTCGCCGCCTCCTCCCCCACCACCGTCCAGCCCGCCGGCCGTTGCGCCGAGCTCGCCGTCGACACCCAGCGCCACCTCGGCGGCCGTGTCGGGCGCGGTCAATCCGCACGGGCTGGCGACGACCGTCGTGTTCCAGTACGGGCTTGATCTTTCGCAGCGCGGGCCTGGCTCCTCAACCACCCTCTACGACCAGTCGACAGCGCCCCAGCAGGTCGGCTCGGGCACGAGCAACCAGTCGGTGTCAGCGAATCTGACGAACCTGATCGCGGGCGGCGTGTACCACGTACGGATGGTCGCCACCAACAGCGCGGGCACCACCAACGGCCCCGATCAGACGTTCACCACGCCCAAGGCGGCGCCCCCGCCGCCGCCCGTGCTGGGCAAGACCCAGAACGCCGCGCCCGTCAGCGGCAAGACGTTCATCCTGATCAACGGGAAGTTCGTCCCGCTGACGAGCGCCACGAAGATCCCGTCGGGTGCGACGATCGACGCGCTGCAGGGCACCCTCAGCCTGACATCCGCGACCGGCGTCGGGCAAGAAGACGCAGACCGGCACGTTCGGCGGTGCCGTGTTCAAGGTCACGCAAAGGGCGCGCTCGGGTCTGACCACCCTCTCGCTCGTCAACAACGCCTTCAAGGGCGCGCCGAGCTTGCCGCATGCACGACCAAGAAGGGCAAGGCCGTAACGGCGCCGCTCAGCAAGAAGATGCTGCAGCTGCTGCACGGCCGAGACAACCACGGCAAGTTCCGCAGCAAGGGTCGCTACGCGGCGGCGACCACGCGCGGCACCGTCTGGTCAATCGCCGACCGCTGCGACGGAACCCTGACGAGCGTCAGCTCGGGGGTCGTGACGGTGAACGACCTCGTGCGACACGTCAACGTCACCGTCCGCGCCCACCACAGCTACCTAGCGCTCGCAAAACCGACGAAACACGGGTAGTGTTGGATCGGGGCCGGCGCGGAGAGTAACAGCGACGGGAAGCAGGAGGACATGCGCTCACACGCTCGGATTCTGGATCGGGGTACGTACGGCCGCGGCTCGCGTTTACGCGTTCTGGCGCTCATCACGGTCATCGGTCCTGCTCTTAATGGGCATGGTCGCCACCGACACCGCGTGGACGCGGGCTTGGCCCGATCGGACAGTTACGAAGGACGGAGGTCCGGGCGGTGGCCCGCCCCCGGGCCAACCGGTGCTCGGCCGGACCGAAGAAGTCAAGCCTGTCAAGGGCAAGATATTCGTGATCCTGAATGGAACGCTCGTCCCGCTTTCCACCACCGCGGGGCTGACCACGGGGACGGTCATCGACGCCCTTCACGGGACGTTGCAGCTGACAACGGCCACTGGGAAGGGCCTGGCGACTCAGACTGGGACGTTCGGCGGGGCCGTATTCAAGGTCACGCAGACGCGCTCGGGCCCGCTTAAGGGCCTAACCACGCTGACGCTCGTCAACAACGCATTCCAGGGCGCACCCTCGTTCGCGAGCTGCACTGCGCAGAGCGCGGCCGATGGGATCTGCGGCCGCGGTCTCGAGCAAGGTGCTGCAGCTGCTGCACGCCAAGGACAACCACGGCAAGTTCCGCACCAAGGGCCGCTACGCGGCGGCGACCACGCGCGGCACCGTGTGGTCAATCGCCGACCGCT
The DNA here is from genome assembly GCA_963788715.1 of uncultured Solirubrobacterales bacterium. Taxonomy (GTDB): domain Bacteria; phylum Actinomycetota; class Thermoleophilia; order Solirubrobacterales; family Solirubrobacteraceae; genus Palsa-744. Next base: position 1,911 of record CAWBID010000017.1, on the reverse strand, counting down.
GCGACGGAACCCTCACACACGTCAACCAGGGCACGGTCGTCGTCAACGACCTGGTACGGCACAAGAACGTCACGGTCCGCGCCGGCGCCAGCTACCTGGCGAAGGCCCGCAAGTAGAGCCCGCGCTACGATTGCCGCCACGACAAACCCAGGGGGGCTGGCGGGAAAGCCGGCTGAGATAGCGCCCTACGCACCCCAGCGAACCCGGCGCTGACCCTTCGAACCTGTGGGGTAATGCCCGCGGAGGGAGCGACTAGCGCAATGATCGAGGCTCCCACGAAGGAGCCTCGCGATCTTCACGGCCCGGACGGCGTCAGGGTCGAGGTCGTGAGCAGGACGTTTCGCACCAAGCGAGGAGAGGTCGATGCCCTCGCCGGGATGTCGCTGCGCGCTCAGCCGGGCGAGATCGTCGCCGTGGTCGGGCCCAGCGGCTGCGGCAAGACGACCTTGCTCGAGCTGATCTGCGGCCTGCAGACGGCGGATTCCGGGAGCGTGAACGCCGCTCCCGCCGCGCTGATGCCGCAGCGCGACCTGCTGCTGCCCTGGCTCACCGCACTCGACAATGCCGGCCTGGCGCTGCGGGCGCGAGGCGTCTCGCGCGCGCAGGCGCGCGCGGCGGCCGCGCCGTGGCTGGAACGGTTCGGGCTGGCGGGATTTGAGCGGGCTCGACCGGCCGAGCTGTCGGGCGGCATGCGCCAGCGAGTCTCGTTCCTGCGCACGCTGCTGGCGGGCAAGCCGGTGCTCGCGCTCGACGAGCCGTTCGCCGCGCTGGACGCGATCACCCGCGCCGAGATGCAGGGCTGGCTCGCCCAGGTGCTGGCAAGCGAGCCGCGCACCGTCGTCCTGGTGACCCACGACGTCGAGGAAGCGGTGATGCTCGCCGACCGCGTGGCCGTGATGTCTCCGCGCCCCGGGCGTGTCCTGGCCGAGATCGACGTCGACGCGCCGCGACCGCGACGGCGTACCGACCCGTCGATCGTGGCATTGCGCGAACGCGCGCTCGAGGCGCTGGGAGTGCCGACGTGAACGCTGTCCTGCCGTCGCCTGCCAGTCGCTTCCGGGCGGGCTGGGGCGCCGCGATCGTGCTGCTCGTCCTGCTCGGTGCGTGGGAGGTGTACGTCGACGCCGGAGGTGCCGACCCGCTCATCCTCCCCGCGCCACATGCAGTGGCCAAGGCGATGTACACCGACCGCTCGCTGCTGTGGAGCAACTTCCTGGTGACGGCGCGTGAGGTTCTGCTCGGCATGGCGCTGGCAGCGATCGCCGGCCTGGGGTTCTCGATCGCGCTGCACTTCTCGCGCACGCTGCGCGCCGCGGTGTATCCGCTGCTGATCGCGTCCCAGACGATTCCAATCCCGATGCTGGCGCCCGTCCTGGTGCTGTGGCTCGGGTTCGGAATCCTCCCGAAGCTGGTGGTCATCGCTCTCGTCTCGTTCTTCTCGATCGTGGTGACGACGCTCGGCGGGCTGGCGGCCGTCGATCCCGGCCTGATCAAGCTGATGCGGACATTCGACGCGTCCCGGGGCAGCACGTTTCGCCATGTGGAGTTTCCGTCGGCACTTCCGGGCCTGTTCACCGGGGCCAAGATCGCGGTGGTAGTCGCCGTGATCGGGGCCGTCTTCGCGGAGCAGTCCGGCGCCAGCTCCGGCCTAGGATTTCTGTTCGAGCAATCGATCCCACAGCTGCTGACGGCGCGCGCCTACGCCGCCGTCGTGGTCCTGTCGGTGTTCGCGATCGCGTTGTTCGCCTTGCTGACCATGGCCGAGCGGCTGCTGCTGCCGTGGGCCTTCCAACCGAGAGGAGACGCGCATAGTGTCCCGATTCAGAAACTCGCGAGCATTCGAGGCGCCCCCGGCGGCGCCGGCCTTCGTCCTCGTCGCCTCGCGCAGCGCTGCTGCGCTTCGGCTCCTGC
>CAWBID010000016.1:0-9637 GCA_963788715.1 uncultured Solirubrobacterales bacterium | reverse complement strand
CAGGAGGCTGTCTCGCCAGGCACCGTCGGTGAACACGTGATCGCGGATACGGCCCTCGTAAGTCATCCCGAGGCGCTTGATCACCGCCACGCTGGCGGCGTTGCCGGGCCCGGCCGCCGCGCTGATGCGATGGAGGCCGAGCTCGCCGAATCCGAACGTGATCAGCGTCCGGGCGGCATCGACGGCGTAGCCGCGGCCCCAATCACTGTGCCGGATCGCGAATCCGAGCTTGGCCGCGCGGACGCCGGCCAGGCCGAGCCGGGCGAACCCGATTACCGCACTGTCGGCGGGGAGCGTGACGGCGAGGTAATACTCGGCCCGGGGCTCCTGCCGGGCCCGGGTTACAACGCCGTCGAGCATCGTCCGGGCCTCGTCCTCGCTCCGGCTGTCGAAACTGAGCCAGCTGGTCACCTCGTCGTCGCCGACAATGCGCAAGGAGTCGGCCAGATCCCCGCTGGTGAATTCGCGCAGCATGACCTGCTGACCGTGAAGCTCGACCGGGTACATGATCATGCCGCTACGCGGGGAGCGCCCGGAGCGGAGTCTTGCTGAACACCTCGATCTCTTCCTGAAGATCCTTGCCCGCAGGCGGCAACTCCGGCCGCCTCAGGGCCGTGTGGACATGCTGGACGCTGGAGATGATTCCCCGGATCCGCTGCTCGTCCGGAAGCTCCAGAACCGGCGCGATGGCCTCCCGGGCGCCGTCAATCTCGCCGAGACCAATCCTCGCCACGGCGAGGTCGCAACGGCTTCCTGCAGCGTCACCGAACGCCCATTCCGGTGCGCTGGTGTCCTGGTAGGCCATCACGGCCCGCGTGGCGTAGTCCTGGGCCTGCCCGGCCTCGGCCGGCAGCCAGGCTAGGGCGTCAGCGGTGTAGTACAGCTGCCGGGTCCGGCTGAACTTGCACATGCCGCCGAGCTCGTCCAGCTCGTCGCCCGTGTGCACGGTCCCCCACGCGGCCTCGGCACGGTCGATCGCCCGTTGTGTCGCGGCAACATTGCCGAGGGCGGCCCAGGCCCGGGCCTCGCTGACGGGCAGCCAGACGGCCGCGGTACTGCCGCTGCGCTCAGCGAATTCCGCGCCCTGCTGGGCGTATCGCACTGATTCATTCAGCCGGCCGTCCCAGTAGGTGATAAGCGCCTGAAGGCCGCGGACCCAGGCCCGCAGCCCGTCGTGGTCGGCCTGATCGGCGCACAGGTAGGCGGTACGGGATTGGGTGAGGGCTGTCTGCGGGTCGGCCGTGTCGTGCGAGGCCTTGGCCAGCATGCCGCCCAGGATCCCGCCGAGCAGGTACAGCTGCCGGGCGTGCGCTGGCCGCCGCCGGGCTTCCAGCAAGGTGAATACCGTGTCCTGAGTCGCGATCAGGTCGCCGAGGATCGCTGCCAGCGGGCGTTGCGGGTAATCCCAGACCAGCTGGCGCACGTCGTCGTAAATCTGCTCCAGGGTTTCGTCAGCCAGGTCCGTTTGTCCTGCGAGCAGGGCAAACTGCCGTGCGCGATGCGCTGCCAATGTCAGCATCTCCTCGGGTGTTGTCGCTGTGGGCCTGGGTACGACCAGCCCTCCTATTACAGGAGCCAGGTCGCCGCTGTGCCCGTATGGGGCAAGGAGATCCTCGGCGGGACGACTGAACATGGCCTGGAGCACCCGGCGGGTCACCGGCGTTACCCCGTGGCGTTCACCGGAGGCGAGTCGCCTCAGGTGGCGGGAGGTAAGCGTGGCGGGCTCGCCGAGCGTGCGGGCTAGCTTGGCGAATTCGGCCACTACCTCGTCATACGTCTGGTCTCGCTGCCATAGCAGGGCCTCCAGTTGCGTACGCGGGGACAGCCCGCCGAGCTTGCCTGCCATGCCAGCCTCCTCTCAACACTCCCGGCTCCTAGTGTGACTGTGCCTGCTCGTCCTGGCGAGTTACCAGGTCATTACCGACGATGTTCCGGCCCTGGTCCGGAGGAAGTCCTGCGACGGTCCGGTGAGGGCCCTTATCTGGTCACGCTATGCGTCATCACGCTTCAGATTGTGGTCATTAGCGTAGGTGTGGCCCCCACAGCCGCTAGTCCTAATGGCTCAGGGCCCGCGCCCGCCGAGGGCGCCAAGTGTTTTACAACATATGTAAGATGTACAAGAAGTACATCTTACGCTATGCTGGTCTCATGGCAGCAGACAAGCAGGTCCAGAGCGGGGAAGCCCGGCGCGACTTCAGCTCGCTGCTTGATGAGGTCGAACACCACGGCGTGCGTGTCGAGATACGCCGCTACAACGATCCCGCCGCCTATCTGGTGCCGCCCGACTGGTACGACCGCGCCGAACGGGCGCTCGCGACCAGCGCCGAGCCCGACCCGCCGCCCGGGTAAAAGGGCGGGCCGCCCTAGGTGCTCGCAACACCCAGGAACGGCCCTTGATCACCCTCCGCGTGCACGGAATGGAGATCCATTGAGAACAGTAGTCGTTGACGGCGTCCTCACCTTTACGGGCGTCCCTGAGTCCGTCCGCGCAGCCCGCGCCTGGATCGCCAGGTGCCTGTCCGGATCACCCGCGGCTGACGATGCCGCGCTGATGGTGTCGGAGCTATTTACCAACGCCATCCTCTACACGACGTCGGGTCATTCCGGCGGCCTGGTCACCGTAAGCATCGCTATCAGCCGCGGCATGGCCCGTATCCATGTCATCGACCAGGGCGCCTTTCTCGAGCTCAGCCAGGCGGCTCCTTCTACCGCTGCGGCTGCTGCCGCAGCGCCCCGTCTCGGCGCCGGGCTGACGATCGTCCGCACGCTAGCCGATGAGTTCGTGACCGAGGGGCCGGACAAGTGCTTCACGCTTCGCATCGCCGGGCCCGTCCGACCTTCCCTATCGGACGGGCCCGGCGGGAGCGAGCCCGCGTTTGAGCGCTGGGACGGCATCCGATGAAAGACCTGCATATCCACGCAGAGAAGACGACAGTGCCGGGATTCGGGCAACTGGCCATGAGGGTGCTGATCGTCGAAGCCCTAGGCGTGACCCCGGGCCTGCCAAAGATGGTCCGTACCGGCTGCGGTCTCCGGCGGTCATTCCTTTCGACCAGCACAGTCCCGGAACAGATCACCTGCCCGGCCTGCCGTCATTGGATGCGCGGCCAATGCCTGCTCATGGCGGACACCGCCGCCCGTGTCCTCGAGCTGTCAACGGAGGTCGCCCGCCCGGACATGCCGCCTGCCGAGGAGCTGCAGGCCGAGGAACTCACGTACCGCGCCCTGGCTGCGAGGCTGGGATGAGCGGCACCGCGAACCGCGCAGTTACTTACCTGCAAGCTGCGGTCGTGCCCGGCACCGAGGCACTGATGCGGTATCAGTTGCTCGCGCGCCGGGACCTGCTGTCGAAAACTGCCGCCCGGGCGCGACCGCAGGGCCGCCGCCGTCAAGGCGGCGCCGCATCCGAGCCGCTGACCGTCCTCGAGCGCCTGGAGCTGCTGGCCCTCGGCGAGCATCTGGCCCGCCATTTCCGGCATCCCATCCAGGTCCACTACGCCCTCCGGGCTGGCGCCACCTGGCCGCAGATCGCGGCCGCGCTTGGCAAGACGTCGTTCCAGGCCCGGGCGGACTACATCCAATGGGCCGGTGACCAGCGGCGCATCGCCGAAGCGAACCCCGGCATGACTACCGGGATATCTGAAGCCGAGCACATCACCGCTCTGGCCCTTGCCTACGCCCCCGCCTGTCCGTCCTGCGGCAGCCATGACATCGCCTGGGACGGAAACGATGACACGACCGAATCATGGCATTGCTGCGCTTGCGGCCATGTCTACATCACCGGCGGTGCTGTCGTGAAGCTCACCACCGACGAAATTGAGTACACCCGGCAGGTCGCCGCCGAGATTGGCGCTGACCCGGACGAGCTGATCCGGGAGGGCGAGGCGCTCAACTCGCGCGGGTCTCTGTCGACCTGGGCCGAATCCGAATCCGCGCCAGGCGCCGAGCCGCGCACCTACATAACTCAAGTCTGGACTCCGGCAGCCGACGACGGCGCCATCCGCATCCACTCGCGAATGCCGGACCCGGAACCGCTCCCCGACCCTGAACCCGAGATAGAGCCGGAGCTGGAGCTATGACCATGCCCGAACCCCTATCTTGCGGCCGCGCCCTGGAAAGCTCGCCGCTTGCTGAGTCCGTCTCTCCATCCGTCTATAAGCACCCGACCCGCGGCTGCGCCCTGGAAAAGCTCGCCGCGGGTCGGGCTCGTCTCCCCAGCGATGACCCGGAGGTCATGCACCGATGAGCACTACCAATGATTTCAGGACCGCTGCCGGCCTCCGAAGCTGGCCTATCGCCGAGGACCTGGCCGCGGCCGACTCTTCCGCTTTCGCGCCCGGCCCGGGCCTGTTTGAGACCGCCGACCAGGACGGCTGGCGGCACCTGACCAACGTCCGCAAGATCGCGGGCCGCCGCCGGACGCGGCACGCGCCGGGCTCGGTGCTGATCGGCGCGGGCGGGTGGCTGCTCGCCCTGCTCGGCGCGGGCCTGTTCCTGGTGTCGTTCTCCGGCCAGTTCAAGTACATTTTCGCCGAGCGGCACGAGGACATCCCGTCGGTCATCCTGGCGGGCTCGTTCGACCTGGCCATGGTGATCTTCACCGTGCTGGCCCTCGGCCTGGCCCGGGCGGGCAAGCCGGCCCGGACCGAGCGGGCGCTGATCCTGGCCTGCTCGCTCGGGTCGGCCGCAATGAACTACGCAGCGGCTGACACCGCGTCGCCCCGGTCGGTACTCGCGTACGTGGCGGCGCCGGTGCTGCTCGCGGTCGTGGTCGACCGGGTGGTGGCGGTAATCCGCCGACACGTGCTGGCCGATGACGAGAAGTCGCCGTGGGCGCCGCTGGGCTGGTTCCTGGCCGCCCTGGCCCGCGCGGTCGGGCTGGTCGCGCTGTACCTGCTGCGGCTCGTCCTAGCCCCGCGGGAGACCGGTACAGGCTTGCGCAGGGTGGTGCTCAACGCGGCGCCGCTCCCGACCGCCCCGGAGCGCCCGGCGATCGAGCCGCCAGACGTCGAGCCGCCCGAACTGGCGGGCGCGAGCAAGAAGACTCGCCTCGCCTGGTGGTACGAGCGCGATACGGACTACGGGAACCGGTCCGCAGTCGCCGCTGCGGCGAAGCGACTGGCCCCGCTGGTCGACCTGGCCGAAGGGACGGCCCGGACCTACCTCGGCCAGATTTGCGCTGACCTGGAGAAGGCGGGCGAGACGTCATGATCCGCCACTTCGTCAGCCTCCTTGTCATCTGGGCACTGCTTCTCGCTGCCCTTTGCGCCGGGCTGGTTTACGAGGCCGCCCACCATCGCTACCTCATCCTGGCGCCGTTCTTCGCCGTCGTGTTCGCCGCGGTGTTCTACAAGGCCGTTCTCGGCCGCCGTGCTCAGGTCCGGCGCCGGGTCCGGGCGCTGCGCTGGCGGACCAAGCTCCGCCTCCGGCCGGGCCCGGGGTACGCGTCCCTGTTTGAGCTCGTGTTCCGCTGGGGGCGCCTGGCGGCGCTGCATCACGGCGGTCGCGCCCGCCCGGGCCTGGGGTACTTCGCCCGGGTGTTCCGGCGGGTCACGACCTACTCGGTCCGGCTCGGCCGGGCCCAGTATGGCCGCCGGTGCCTGGCCCGGATGGAAGACCAGCAACTCATCATCGCGCCACAGCGGACCGGCAAGTCCGGCATCATCGCCGACCGGCTGCTCGACCACCCCGGCCCGGCCATAGTCACGTCGACCCGCACCGACCTGTACGAGCTCACCGCGGACGCCCGGTCGCGCCTCGGCCCGCTCTACGTGTTCAACCCGCAGGACGTCGGTGGCCTGCCGTCGAACTTCGCGTTCGACCTACTGACCCCGTGCCGCGACCTAGTGATGGCTAAGCGAATGGCCGGATGGTTCACCGGTGCCATCGTCGCCGAGAACACGAACCTCGGAAACCTGGAGTGGTTTGAGAAGAAGGGCGACGTCGCCCTGATGGCGCTGCTGCACGCTGCGGCGATCGGCGGCTACACCATCACCGACGTCTACCGCTGGGTGCAGCTCGACGGCCACGAGAACGCCCTGCTGGTGCTGGCCAGGCAGCCGGGCAACGAGCTGCTGATAGCGCTGCTCAAGAGGATGTTCGCGGACAACAAGACCGCCGGGTCGGTCCGGGAGACCATCGACCTGTCGCTCGCCTGGGCGGTCATCCCCGCCATGGCCGCCGCAGTCACCCCGCGCCCGGGTGAGGCCTTCGACCTCGGCGAGTTCATCGCCGACAACGGCACGCTCTACCTGATCGCCGCCGGCGATGAGGATTCCCCGCTGGCGCCGCTGTTCCGGGCATTCACCTCCTGGGTGCACTGGGAGGCCGGGCTGATCGGCAGCACCGCCCCGGCCGGGCGGCTCGACCCGCCGCTGTGGCTCGGCCTGGACGAGGTCACCCAGATCTGCCCGGTTGACCTACCGGTGATGCTCGCCGACTCGGCCGGCAAGGGCGAGCTCATCACAGCGGTGGCGCACGGCACCAGCCAGCTCGAGGACCGGTACGGCGAGGCGGGCGCGAAAACCGTCTGGGCCTGCTGCGGGACCAAGGTCATCCTCGGCGGCATCAGCGACGCGGGGACGCTGGAGGATATCTCCCAACTGTGCGGGACCATCGTCATCGGTCGAAGACGACAGCAGGATCGTCCGGATAGTCCCGCCGGAACTGATCCGGGCGCTGCCCGACTGGCGCGCCCTGGTTCTGAGGATGAACCTCAGCCCGGTCATCATCAAGTTCCGGCCGGCGTGGAAGCGGCCGGGCTTCCGGTTCGGCCGCCGCCCCGTCCCGGTCTATGTGCCGCGTCCGGCTGTCGCGATGGCGGAAGGCCTCGACCTCGACAGCACTATGCCGCTGGAGCTCCCCCTGCCCGAGCCTGAGCACGTCTCAGGGGATTTCCCCTTCGCTGGCTCGCTCACCCGCTCGCACCTGACCGGGAGCGGAGGTGATGACTGACATGAGCCGCTCGTGCGTGATGCGAACGCAGCGGGGCGGCGGCGGTGAGCCGTAGCAAGCCGAGCTGGCTGTCCACCGTCCCGGGCGAGGTCTACACCCTGCACTTCTGGCCGCCGTACGGAGATCCGGAGGTCCAGGTCGCCGGCCACTACACCGGGTGGGCGCAGGAGGGCAAGCTTCCGTACCGCCTGACCGATCACGCGCTGGGCCGCGGCGCCCGGCTGACCCAGGTCCAGCGCGAGGCCGGGGGCACGTGGGTGGTGGCCGATGTCGAGCCCGGCACGCGCGACCGCGAGACACAGCTCAAGGAGCGCGGTGCGTCCCGCCGGTGCAGCGTGTGCAAGGCGGTCCGGGATATCGACGCGGGCAGCATCACCCAAGAGGAAGCCCTGGCGAAATGGGAGACCGCGAGCCCGGCCGAGCGCTCCCTCCTCCGGGAGATTTTCGGCATGGAGCCCGCGCCGGAGGTACCCGACCCGGTTCCGGTCCGGGAGATACCCCCGGCTCCCGCGCCAGAACCGGCCCCGGAACTCACCGCCGAGGACGACGCGCTGATTGACGCGCTGTGCGAGGGCTGGCAGCGCCAACAAGCCGAAGCCCTGGCCAGAGCCGAAGCCGAAGTCGGACCTGAGGTCGCGCCGGAACGGGCCCGGGAACTACTCCGCGCCGAGACGTACCGGGAAGTGCCCAACCCGTTGCTAGATCCGCAGGTGCAGACCGGGATCGCTCCCAGAGCTGACACGCAGCTGGAGGCCTGGCCCGCAGAAGCCGAAGCAGAACCGGAACTGGAGATCGGATGACAGACCGCCGCCCTTCCTGGCGCCCCGCGCATATCCTTTCCGGCCGCCGGTGCGGCTGGCCCGACCGCGAGTGCAAGGCACCGGACAGCGCGCACGGCTCCGGCGGCCGGGAGTGCCGACCGTGGACCTATCACGATGTGCAGTGCCAGACGCCGAACCCGCAGCCCGGCCCGCACCTAGACGGCTACCCCGAGTGCAGCTTCATTGACGGCCACGCGGGCGGCCACGATTACGTCCGCCACGCAGCGGAGGGCTTCCTGGCCCCTGCCGCCGAGGCGCCGGAACGCGAACCCGAACCAGATGCCGAACCGGAACTGGAGGCACGGGTGACTGAACCGGACCCGGTAGCTGACCTGGCCGCGCGGCTTGAGGAGCTTGCCGCGCAGCTCGAGGTATTGCGCGGCCAATGGTCGCGCTCGCAGGGCGAGATCGGGGCTGTCCGCGAGCAGCTGAAGACCGAAACCGGGCAGACCATCATGCTCCGACTTGAGGTCAAGCGGCTTCTCGCTGAGGTCAAGCGGCTGGCCGAGCAGCTGGAACGGGCTCTGGAGAAAAGACAGCTCACGCCGCCGCCCGCCCCCTGGTGGTGCGTAACCGAGGCCGAGGGCCGGTCGATGCTCGCCGAGCTCCGCCACTGGGTCGAGGACTTCGCCAGGAAGCACTACCCGGCGTACCTGGCTCGGCTTCCGGCGTGCTGGCCAAACCACCCTGAGGCGGTATGGGAGCTGAGCACGCTCAGGGCCGAGCACGAGCGCGTCTACGGCGACGAGGAGAACAGGGACCTGGCCGGCGCCCTGTGGTGGTATGAGCGCTGGCTGCCCGGGGTTATCGCCCGCCTTGAGAAGGCGATCACCTGTGACCAGGCGGGCTGCCGCCGCGCCCGGAAGACACCGCAGTGAGCGCATTCCCCGCAGGCTGCACAGCCGTGTACGCGCAATCAGCGTGACACGTAAACAGAAAGGATCTACGGATGAGCGGTATCGGGAATGTCCTGGTCAGGCACGGAAAATCGGCCGTGTTCCTATCTACGGCATCGGCAGGCGGCAGGCTGCCGGTTGTGGTGCGGGGAGCCCTCGCCCGCCGGGAACGGTGGAATGACGGCCCTTACCTAGCCAGGATCGTGTTCTGCCAGATGATCAGGGTGAACGAGGTAGATGCCGACTGGGCTGCTGACTGGCGCATTGACGGGACCCTCGGCTACGGCATCTCCAGCCGCCTGGAAGCAGCCGCGGACGTAGCCCACCCCGTGGTCGCACTGAGCGCCGACACTCAGGACGTCCTCTACCTCACGATTGAGGACGCCAGCCGCATCGGCGAGGGCGCCACCGGCGACGTGTCACCGCTGGCCGCGTGGTCGATGTCGGACTACGTGGCGGGCCGTGGCACGAACCCTGGCTGCTCTTATCGGGCCCTGAGCAGCTCCGGCCGCTTCCGTGAATGCTGACGCCCCGGCCCCTGGCTACCGGAGCCGGAGCTGCTGTCTGCATGCCAAGCCGCGGCCGCCGCCGCGCGAAATCTGACGAAATCCGAACGCCTCCCCGCTGGCCGGGACCCTGGTGGGGTTGGTAACTGAGCATGGTCCTGAGCCGGGTGACGAGCCGATTGAAGACACAAGCCGGGGTTGGAGGAACCCTCATGAGGCAATACGGCCGTGACCCAAGCAGGCGGTACTACGAGGCGCGGAGTGGTATCTGGGGAACGCACTACAAGGAGAGGCCGCACGGCGTGCCCGCCAAGCCCGTCGTGAAACTGCTTCTCGTGCTCGCCGTGATCATCGTGATCGCATCCTTTATCTGACACCTGCCCGAGCAGGGCGGGCAGGTCCTACAGGCAATAAAACGCCCCGGGGTGGCGATCGGCACCCCGGGGCGTTCGCATGCCAG
>CAWBID010000015.1:0-5993 GCA_963788715.1 uncultured Solirubrobacterales bacterium | reverse complement strand
CGACATGAATGCCGCGTTCACGTCGTCCCAGAGCCTGTAACGCGACTGTCTGGCGGTGCGGGCCTGGAGTCCTTCTGGTGGTGGCTGGCGTGGCGGAGCGCGGATGGTGGTAACGCTGGGTGCGGGCTTGCTGGCTGATCGCGGGCGGGCTGGGCGTCCCGGGCGGGTTCTGACGGGTTTGCAGGGTATGCGGGCATGCCGGGGTGGCGCCTGGCGGGCCGGCGGCGGCGGGTGGCGGTGCGGGCCTGGTCAGGCGGTGGCGACGCTCGGGCCGGCGCCGGAAATCCAGGAGCTTGGCGAGGTTGTGCACGGTGCCCAGGAGCTTGACCTCGGCGTCGACGAGGCGTTGCGGCCGTGGTAGCTGACGTAGCGGCCGACCGGGCGAACAGCTGGGCGAAGGCGGGCTCGACGAGGGTGGCGCGCCGCTTGTACAGGCTCTTGCCGGCCGGGGTGGCCAGCCGGGCGGCCATCTTCTCCCACCCGCCGGCAGGCGCGGCCGCCGGTGCCGCGGCCGGTCTGGGTGGCCTCGCCGTGGACCGCGACCAGCAGCATCAGGTGCTCCAGGGCGGCGAAGTTCGCGGCGGAGGCGTAGCCGTTATCGGCGAGCCAGGCCCGGATCTGCCCGTGGAGCCCGGCCTGGTCGCAGTTGGCGGCGGCGGTGGGGATCATGGTGATCAGGGCGCCGCGTCGGCGGGGTTATCGTGCAGCTCGATGGCGAGCAGGACCTGGCGGTGGGCGGCGGCCAGCTCCAGGTTCCAGCCCTGGGTGTAGCCGCCGCCGTTCTTGGCCGGCAGCAGCCGGGAGTCCGGGTCGGTGGCGGAGACCCTGGCGGGGGACAGCGCGGCGGCGCGGTCCCGGGCGGCGGCCAGCCGGGCATCGGCCTTGCGGGGCCCGCCTCCGCGCACGGCGGCGATCCCCGCCTTGTTCTGCCCCGGCCGGGACCGGGATCTTGCCGTACCGCCAGGGCTGCCCGGCCGCCACCGCGGCGTGGTACCTGCCCATCACGCGGCCTGGGCGGCCCCGGCATCGGCCAGCCGCCGCGCGGCGGCCTCCGCGGCGTGCTGCGCGCGGGCGATCTGCGCGTGCGGGCTGCGCGCCGATGCCAGCGCCCGCCCGGCCAGCGTGTCCTGCGCCGCGCGCAGCCTGCCCAGCCGGGCGGCCATCGCGGCCAGCCGCCGCGGCAGCCCGCCGGGGCCGAAATCATCATCATCATCATCATCGTCGTCCAGACGGCACAGCGGCTGCTGGCCCGCGCCGTCCGCGTCGTCCGGGCCGGCCAGCCACGCCCCGGCCTCCGCCTCGATCGCGGCCTCCAGCGCGGCAGCAGGCAGCCCTGGTCAGGATTCACGGGACGGAACCATCTAGCCACAATAGTATTATTCCGTGACATTAGCCCCAGACGGGGGACGACGCCCACACCCCGGAAATACTTGACGACACACCCCCGGTAGTCGCGTTACAGGCTCCCCAGCCGCATGAGAGCGGCATTCATGCACTATGGCCCGGTTCTGGCGGGGCCAGCGTGACGGAAGTCCGTTTCCGGTGTACGCCCCGGCCGGCGGCGAGGCGCGAGCGGACCACTATCAACTTAGGCTAAGCGGCAGTGTGTTTCAGGAACGCGTCTGCTGCCAGCTCCTGCCCCATGATCACGTTACTGAGTGTCGCCAGACTCCGATGAGGGGTGTTCTGACACTCAAGAAGCGGTCGTGTGACGGCAGTGGACGCGTGGTGTACCCCCTCGGGGCACCCTGCAGGTTGTCCTCTGACGCGTCCTAACCAGTGCGCACCGGGTACGCTGGTCGGAAGGCATCCGGGGCTATAGCTCAGCTGGAAGAGCGTCTGGTTTGCATCCAGAAGGCCAGGGGTTCGAGTCCCCTTAGCTCCACAGGTCAGAGGCCAAATGCGATCTTGAAGGCCTTGAAGCAGAGCCAAACCAAGAGCCAAAGTCAGCGTATTATCCGGTGTATGACGGCTACTGCGCGCCGTGGGCACGGCGAAGGCTCGGTCTACCGCGATGCGGCGAACGGCACCTGGGTGGGTGCGATCTCGCTCGGCTGGCGGCCGGACGGTTCGCGCATCCGGCGGAAGGTGACCGGACGGACCAAAACCGAGGTCCGGGAGAAGCTGAAGAAGCTCCAGGCCGAGGCGGATGCTGGGCTGAAGACGTCGGCTTCCTACACGGTGGCTAAGGCTGTGGATGACTGGGCGGCCGAGGCGCTGGACGGGCTGGCGGACAAGACCGTCCGGTCGCATGTGGACTTGCTCCGGCCGGTGACGATGCTGATCGGGAACGTCCCGCTGCGGGACCTGACCGCTCAGGACGTCCGGCGCACGCTGAGCAAGCTGGCCCAGACGCGGTCGACCAGGACGATGGCCAGCACGCACAACGTCCTGGTGCGAGCCATCAGGCACGCCGAGGCCAACGACCGCGTAGGCCGGAACGTCGCGTCGCTCGTGAAGCCGCCACAGGGCAGGACCGGTCGGCCGTCCCGGGCGATGACCGCAGCCGAGGCGGCCGCGCTGCTCGCCGCGGCCAAGGATCACCCTCGTCTCGGCGCTACGTGATCCTCTCCCTGACCACCGGTATCCGGACCGAGGAGGCCCGGGCCCTGCGGTGGGATCACGTAGACCTGGACGGCGACCCGGACGCGCGGACACCGGTGCCGCCGAGCATCGCGGTGTGGCGGTCGGTCCGGTTGCACGGCGACACGAAGACGGAGAAGTCCCGGCGAACCCTGGCCCTGCCGCAGAATGCCGTGACGGCGCTGCGCGAGCACCGCAAGTGGCAGACGGAGGCCCGGCTGGCCGCCGGGCCGCTGTGGCAGGACCCGGCCTGGTGTTCACCACCAGTGTGGGCACCCCGCTGGACGCGTCGCACGTCCGGCGTGACTTCCGCGCCCTGTGCAAGAAGGCTGGCATCGAGGGTGTGTGGACGCCGCGGGAACTCAGGCACACGTTCGTATCGGTCATGTCCGTGTCGGGCGTGGCTGTGGAGGAGATAGCCCGCCTGGCCGGGCACGCCAGCTCCCGGACCACCGAGACCATCTACCGGCACGAGCTCCGCCCGTCATCACCACCGGCGCTGACGTCATGGACAAGATCTTCACCTCGGCGGGGCACGAGGGATAGCCAGCCACAACCCGGTGACGGTGGGGTAATGGCCGAGCCAGCAGCGTGATCTCCTGCCTATTCTGGAACTTCCGAGGCATCCAGGAAGGTCCGATCCCGTGGATGACGATGGCGGTGTGCTGTACCTCGTGGTCAGCGGCGCCCCGGCGCCCGAGGGCGTACCCGCGCTGGTCGCCGCTGCCAGGCCGCAGGCTGGTGGGTGGTGGTCTTCTCCACGCCGTCCGGCACCAGGTTCATCGACCCCGCCGAGCTGGAGAGGCTGACCGGCGAGCCGGTGCGGTCGGAGTACCGGATGCCAGGCACCGGCAGGCCGGTCCCCGCTGCGGACGCCGTGCTGGCCTGCCCGCTGACGTTCAACAGCGTCAACAAGTTCGCGCACGGCCACGCGGACAACTTCGCCGTCGGCCTGCTGTGCGAGATGGCCGGGTACGGCGTGCCGGTCGTCGTCGTGCCGCACTGCAAGCCCCAGCTCGCCAGCCACCCGGCGTTCGGCGCGAGCCTGGAGACGCTGCGCGGCATGGGCGTGCGGGTGCTGTTCGACCCGGACGCGCCGTACGAGCGCAGGCTGCCGCCGTGGCGCGAGGTCATCGACGCGCTCCCGGTCCGGGCCGGTGCCGGAGACGTCCTCAGAACGGAGACCGCCGGGCAGCGGATCGCACGGGCCAGGCGGCGGCGCGGCCTGTCGCAGGCCGTGCTCGCCGGGCTGGTCGGCCGGTCGGAGTCCTGGCTGTCCCAGGTCGAGCGGGGCAAGCGCGGCGTCGACAGCCACGCGTCCTGACTGCGCCTGGCGGAGGTCCTGCGGGTCGAGATCGAGGAGCTCACCGGGCCGGCGGACGGGGATGAGACCGGCCGGCGTGCCTACCCCGCTGCGCCGCTGATCGAGCAGGCCATGATGGGCTACGGCGCTCCCGGGCCAGTCGAACGGCGGGACGAGCCGGGGCGCGGAGGTCAGCCTGGACTTCCTGGGCGCGATGGCGCGCTCTGCGTACCAGGCTTATCAGGCCACCCGCTACGACGCGACCGGCCGTATCCTGCCCGGGCTGATCAGCGGGGTAGAGACGGCAGCCCGGACCGCGGGCTCGGACAACCCGGCCGCTTGCGCGGTCCGCGCTCGCGTCTACGACACCACCGCCGCGCTGCTGAACCGCGTCGGCGAGCCGTTCCTGGCATGGGCCGCCGCCGACCGCGCCATGTCCGCCGCCGAGCAGTCCGGCGAGCCGCTGCTCACTGCGGCGCAGCGCCTGGCGCATGTCCTACATGATCACCAGCCGCAAGCACCCGGCCGAGGCGCTCGAACTGGCGATGACCGCGGCCGCCGCCCTCGAGCGCACGATGCGGGCACCCGCGCCCGAACGGCTCAGCGTGTACGGCGCCCTGCACCTGGCCGCCGCCACCGCCGCAGCCGCCATCTTCGACCGGGCCACGACCGCATCGCTGCTGGCGAAGGCTCGCGGCATCGCCGAGCGCGACCGGGCGAGGCAACCGCATGGGCACCGCGTTCGGCCAGGTCAACGTCGCGATTCACGCCATCTCGGCGTCGCTCAAGCTCGGTGACGCGCGGACCGCGACCGAGACCGGCGAAGCACTCGACCTCGCGGCGATGCCCGCCGGCCTGGTGGGCAGGCGCACCCAGGTGAACCTCGACCTGGCCCGGGCGTACGCGATGCCCCGGCAGGACGCCGCCGCGGTCAACCTGCTGCTGGCCGCCGAACGGCTGAGCCCGCAGCTGGTCCGCTACGACCCGGACCCGGGACGTGCTCACCGAGCTGCTGCGCCGCGAGCACCGCCCGTCGACGCCGGAGCTGCGCCCGCTCGCGCGCCGGGCGGGCGTGATCTGACCCGCACTTTTGTGCGGGTTCCGCGCCCGTAACGAGATCCCGGTTCTTTGCCTTCACGCCGCTGCGGGCCATTGCAGCCTCTGCTCCCTAGCCTCATCGCTGGGCAAATGCGGCGAACGCCGGGAGGCACGAAGTGGAGGAACGAGCGCGCAGGCTGCGGCTGGTACCTGACGAATATGACCAGGTGCTTCGCCTGGACCGGTTCCGCCAGGACCATCCGGCGATCGTCGTCGGGGCCGGAAACGGCTGGTGGCAGGCGGTAATCCCGGCACCGGACGGCGAGATCGTCACCACCCGGTACACGCTCCGCGCCCTGCTCGACAAACTCGACGAGCTGATCAACGCGAACCCGGGTCACGAGTAGAACTTCGCTGGGAGTCAGCGCTTGATCAGGTTGCGGCTGCCTGGAGGAAGACCTCGTCGAGGTGCCATTCCAGGAATTCCCGGCTGGGCCGGTCGGTGCGGCGTTCCGGCAGGTCGATGACCTGTCCGGCTCTGGCGTAGAACTGGTCGCCGTTGCTGAAGTCCGCCCGAAGCCGCGGGCTGACCAGCAGGCGGTGCTGCGGGTCCACGCCGAGGTACCCGCGGTCGAACAGGGTGTGGACATCTGATCTGAGCAGCAGCCCGTTGTCGAGCCGGTGCTCCCCGCCCCTGGTGACCGGGCGGATGTGGGCTGCCTGCAGGACCGGCGGGATGTGCGTGCCGCTGATGGCGCAGCGCCGGTGGTAGGATTCCAGGACGACCGCCTTGAAGGACTGCTGGCCGAGCCGGTACGGCGCCAGCCGCGGGTCGCCGAACACCGGCCCGGACCGGTGCCAGGGCGACGGAAGTCCAGTTCCACCGCGGCGCCGAGAGTCAACTGCAGGACGTCCGCGAAATATCCCGCGTACGGCGGGGTCGGCCATGTCGTAGCTCTTGCCCTGCACGATGTTGCGGGCGAACTGCGGCGGCGGATCCGCGACGGCATCGGGCGGGAAGAAGCGGACGTCGCGGACGAACAGACACCCGATCGCCCCCCGGCGGCCA
>CAWBID010000014.1:0-4118 GCA_963788715.1 uncultured Solirubrobacterales bacterium | reverse complement strand
GTTATCCGGTCTACCGGACGTCGCCTTCGTGCACGGAGCAGCGTCTATGAACCGATAGGCTCCGACGGCTCCCACGCCTTGCCGGGCCAAAGGTGTCAACGCCACCCTGCCACCAGCGCGTTGCCGACGCCAGATCGATCGAACGCGCGACGCAATCAAGACACCCAGAGTCGGCTTACATGTGTGCGGCCTCCCGCCCAGCAGCGTACGGGTATCCAGCCGGAGCAAATAGCCCATCGCTGATGGTGTTCAAGTCCCCCCTCGGACACGAATACCGGTGCGATTTCCCCAAAACGACCAGCACTTGAACACGCACGCCTGGGCGGCCGGCCCTCACGGCCGCCGCCCCGGCTCCCGGCCGCGCCGCCGCCTCCTGTCCGGGAGGCAGCCATGACCGCCCGGCCCGTCGCCCCCGTCATCCCCGCCGCGGGGCCTGGCCATCGCCGGCCGGGCAGATCTGGTTCCGGCCGCCCGATGCCGCTGGCCAGTCCGCCGGGCCGGCCGGAACGTGGTCTACGGATTCGTCCGCATCGACGCCTCCGGCCGGGTCGCGGACCGGGTGACCATCGCCGCGCTGGGCTGGCGCGACGGCGACCGGCCGACCCTGACCGCCGAGGCCGGGGTGATGATCGCGCGCCGCGACCCGGGCGGCATGATCACCGTGCCGGCCAGGCCCTACATCGTGATCCCGGCCGCTCTGCGCCGTCGCTGCGGGCTGCGGGCCGGTGACCACGTGCTGCTGGCCGCCGTGCCCGGCGAGGACACGCTGGCCGCCTACTCGTTCACGGTGGTGGACCAGGCGATGCGGGCGCATGCCACGTTCCCGCGCCGCGAGGGAGAGCGGTCATGAGCACGGTGAACTCTACCGCGTCCCAGCAGGCTGTCGTGGAAGCTGCGCTGGTGCTGCTGGAGCGGATGGGCCTGTCCCCCGCGGACCTGACCGCCGTCCCGCAGGTCCGCAAGCCGGTGCCAACGTTCGCCGAGTACGTCCCGGTGGTGTCGGCGGCGGTGAGCTCCGGGACCCGGCGGGCGTACGGCTCTTACTGGAACCGGATCGTGGACCAGTGGGGTACACCGGCGGCTGGATGAGCCCACGCCGTCGGAGATTCGGCAGCTGATGGTCTACGTCAAGACCCACGTGGTGGCGCGCCGGAACGCGCGCGGCGGGCGTAGCGCGCAGGAGCATCTGGTGGCGGCGCTGCGCTGCCTGTACCGGCGCGCGGTGGATGACGGGCTGATCAGCGAGGCGGACAACCCGGCGCGGAAGGTGGCCAAGCCGCGCCGCCGGGCGATGCCGGATACCCGGCTGGCGGAGATCAACCAAGTCGCCGCGACTACTGGCGATGACCCGGAGCTGGACGCGCTGATCTTGCGGCTGCACACCGAGACCGCGTGCCGACGTGGTGGCGCGCTGGCGCTGCGGCCGCGGGACCTGGACCCGGACCAGTGCCTGGTCCTGCTGCGGGAGAAGGGCGAGACGGTCCGCTGGCAGCCGGTCTCCCCCACCTTGATGGCCCGTCTGGTCGAGCACGGCCGGGAGCGGCACGCCCCGCCGGACCTGCAATTGCTGCGCTACGGCGGCGGGAAGCCGATCACCTCCCGCCGATATGACCACCTGTGGGCGCGCCTCGGACGGCACCTGCGGTGGGTGGCGACCCAGGGCATCAGCACGCACTGGATCCGCTACGATCCTGACGTGGGTCGAGCGGAACTTCGGTTACGCGGTCGCCCGCGCGTACGCCGGTCACACCGACAGCGGCAGTGAGGTCGGCGCCACGGCGACGTACGTGCGCGCCGACCTGGCCGAGGTGGCGGCCGCGCTGGCCGCACTGACCGGCGAGCCCCATCCGCTCGCCATGACGGAGGGATGGTGACTGGAATGGCTGCTGTCACTATCGACGCGTCCCCCGCCACGGGCCAGGGTCTGGGTGGTCCGGTCCGGGCGCGGACCGCCGGACCAGGCGACGCGGACCGGTCCCCCGCGACTGCCAGGCCGGGCCGGGCCGTGGGGTCCTGGCCGCTACTGGTCCTGGCCGCCCCGGCCGCTGCCGAGGTGTGGTCTGGCTGGGTAGGGATCGCAGGTCATGGTAGCCGCCGCGGCGGCGCGATGAAAGAAGTCGCAATGGTGATCGTTCGCAGACCTTAGCCTCGATCCACCGGCCAAATAGGGGTGTTTCGGGGCGTGTCAACGTGAAAGGTGCCCTCTGAACTGGGACGATGGGAGTTGCTGACGCTTCCGTCGTCTAGTTCGAGAGGACACCTGGTAAGTGCGATTGTTGCATAGCCTCGCGAAGACGCGCGCATCGTTCGACGACCCGAATCTCGTGTCGCACGCCGGGCTGGTCCCGGTGATGGCCCTGGCGGAGCGCGCCGGGCTGGCGGATCTGGTCGCGGAGCACGTCCGGCCGGGCGGCGAGTGCGGGGTCAACGCGCACCTGAAGGTCCCGTGCCTGGTCGCGGGCATGGCGGCCGGCGCGGACTCGATCGATGACATGGGTGCGCCACGAGGCGCACTGCCTGTATCGCCCGCGTAGCGGGCGCGGACCGGAGGAGGTGTCCGTGGGCCTGATGGCTTACCTGGATCCGTGAGGAAAGAGGGGCCGTAGCATGCCAGGAAACCGGCGGGTCGTGCCCAGGCGTACGGGGCGGCCGGCCGGGCGGCCCGCGCGATATGGCGAAAGCCTGATTGCCTGAATCCCAGCCTCCGGAAGGCGCAAATCGACGCCCGCCGGAAAGACGCCTGTAACCGGCGCCGGCCCTTGCCGCGGGGTGTCCATGTACTCGCGGCAGTCCTCCAGGGCGCAGGAGCGATGCCTGTCGGGCATTGAAGGGGGCGGACGGGACGCCTAAGTCGCGCTAGTTACGTACGGCAGTGTGAACGTGGGATCACCCGGCCGCCGGGCCGGGTGACGGAGTGCCCGTAGTAGTCGCCGGGGTGACGTCCGGCCAATCTGGAGACCGCTAACGCCGGTCCACAGGGCGAAGGGGCACAGGCGATTGAACGGCTCGCGGCCATGAGGGATGCGCAATGCAGGAAGCCGCAGTGGTGCTGAGCGTTCTCCGCGAGCGTGGCAGGCGGGGCCTGCCGTGCACGCGGCCTGTACCGGCAGATGTTCAACAAGGATCTGTACCTGCTGGCGTACGGGAACATCTACCCCAACAAGGGGGCGATGACGCCCGGCGGGGAGACCGCTGACGGCATGTCCGAGGGGAAGATCGACGAGATCATCGAGCTGATGCGGCACGAGCGGTACCGGTTTCCTCCGGCCCGCCGCATCTATATCCCGAAGAAGAACGGGAAGCTCCGGCCCCTCGGCCTGCCGGACTGGTCCGGAAAGCTCGTCGGCGAGGTGATCCGCCTCCTGCTGGAGGCGTATTACGAGCCGATGTTCTCGACCCGGGCGCCGGATTCCGGAAAGGACGCGGCTGCCACACCGCGCTGCGGCAGGTCCGCGATACCTGGACTGGGACCGTGTGGTTCATCGAGGGCGACATCTCCGACTGCTACGGGTCGCTCGATCACCAGATCCTGATGTAGATCCTCCCGGAGAAGATCGATGACCAGCGATTCCTCCAGCTGATACGCGACATGCTCAAGGCCGGGTACCTGGAAGACTGGGACCGCCAGGACACGCTCAGCGGCGCCCCGCAAGGCGGCGTGGCGTCCCCGATCCTCGCCTGCATCTACCTGGACAAGCTCGACAAGTTCGTCGAGAGGAACTGATCCCGCAGTACACGCGGGGAGGCAGCCGGACCCGAACCCCGAGTACCAGGAGATCGAGAACCGGCTGAGAAACGCGCGGCGGCGCGAGGACCGGGCGCAGGCCCGGGGCTGGGACGCCGCTGCGTGGACTCCCCTCACGAGACCCGATGGACCCCGGCTACCGGCGGCTCATCTACTACCGTACGCCGACGGTCGCCTGCTGGGATTCATCGAGCCGAAGGCCGAAGCCGAGCAGATCAAGGCGGACTGGCGCGGTTCCTGCGAGAGACCCTCGCGCTGGAACTGAACCCGGACAAGACCCTGATCACCCGCGCCCGCCCCCAGCCGGCGCGGTTCCTCGGCTATGACATCATCGTCCAGCACTGCAACACGAAAATCACCAGAGGCCGCCGTA
>CAWBID010000013.1:0-6723 GCA_963788715.1 uncultured Solirubrobacterales bacterium | reverse complement strand
GAGGGGCGGGCACGTACACTCAGCGGGTCATTCCCGGCTCTCACCTCTTTCGTGCCTTTTCGGCGATGTGGCTCACGTCTATCAAGCCAGATTGCCCGCGTCTCCGGCTACGGCTGGTCTCATTCGACATGCGCCGGACCGGGCCTATGCCGGGATCCATCTTTTTTCCTGGGGAGCTTCACGCCTGAGGGCGGCGTGTCCGTCCAGGGGAATGCGGGCGGGAATGACCAGTCTGCTAGCACTCGCTGAAGTCGATCACGCCGCCGGAGAACTGCGCGCCGCCGAAGTCGATCACGCCGCCGCAACTGCGCGCCGCCGAAGTCGATCTCGCCACCGGAGAACCCCGCGCCGCCGAAGTCGACCTCGCCGCCGGAGAACTCGGCGCCGCAGAAGCTGACCTTGCCGCCAGAGAACTCGGCACGGCCGAAGTTAACCTTGCCGCCGGAGAACTGGGCGCCGGCCGAGACCTCGCTCCGGAGAACTCGGTGAGCTGAAGTTGACCTTACCGCCGGAGAACTGGGCGACATCGAAGTTGACCGCGCCGCCGGAGAACTGGGCGCCGCCGAAGTTGACCGCGCTGCCGGAGAACTGGGCGCCGCCGAAGGACCGTGCCGCCGGAGAGCTCGGCGCCGCCGAAGTTGACCGTGCCGCCGGAGAACTGGGCGCCGATAGAAGGAGACCGCGTTGACGGAGACCGGCGCCGCTGAAGTCGACCGCGCTACCGGAGAACTGGGCCTGATCGAAGGAGACCGCGCCGCCGGAGAACTGGGCGCTTCTGAAGTCGACCGTCGCCGCCGGAGAACTCGGCGTTACCGAAGGAGATCTCGCCGCCGGAGAACTGGGCGTCGTCGAAGTTGACCGTGCCGCCGGAGAACTGAGCGGAGTTAAAATGGGCCGTGCCGCCGGAGAACTGTGCACCGCTGAAGTTGACCACGCCACCGGAGAACTGGGCGCCGCTGAAGTCGCCGCCGTCAAAGACAACGCCCGTGAAGTCGAAGTCGAAGCCCTGCCAGGATACCGCAGCGTCTTTTTGAAGGTGCGCGGTGATGACCCGGATGACGGTGTGTCGGACTTCGCGGATTGCTTGGAAGGCAAGTCGTTGCGGCTCGGGAGCGTCCTGGCCAGGATCGGGTTCGTATGGCATGCGCAAATAGGCGCAGAGCACGTCGACGCAGGTCTGGCGGTTTTCCTTCCAGTCATCAGCCAGGCCCGCCATGGCGTACACCCCAGCTAGCCGGACAGCTGGCTTATCACTGCCCAGTTGCTCAGCTGCCGTGGCGAAGCGTTCGTTCAGGGTTCGAGTGCGCTGTTCGGCGAGCGTTCTGTCCAGCTGCTTGCTTTGCTCTTCCAGCGCCTCTCGGGTGTCCCGGCTGGTTGCGCGACGGCCGAAATACTGCGCAGCCAGCGTACCGATCAGTGTAAGGGCGCTAACGCTGGCTGCGATGATCGCCGCGATGACCTCAGGGCTCATGAGCGGAACTTAGTACAGCTTGCCCGCGCCCGGCGCTGCATCTGGCTCCCAATCGCGTTGTCCTACGGTCACAGACGGCCTCAACGAGGCTGGCCCATCGCGGGCAATGGCGGACCGGGAGCAAAGCGGCGCGCACGTGTGAACCTCGCGGCTGGTCTGCGAGCCGAATGAGCTGGGTTGATCTGGCGGGCCTCGCGCTGTGGCCCGGCGCGCGCCGCGCGGGCCTCCCCAAGGCTGAGCGGCGGCGCTGGCGCCGGGCCAGCGGCGCCGCGTAGCGGTGCCGCCTTGATCAAATATGGCTCAACTCGGCAACATGGCGCGAAGACAGGCGCGGAGACATGTGAAGATGGGCGCGACACCGGTCTCGACGTCCCGGGCGTCTTGCCGTGCGTCGGCCCCCAAAAAACGCGACGAGGCGCCCACGGGCAAGCAATGATTATCGTCGTTTCTGGATAAATGATGGGGATACAAGCTAATATGTTGGCATGGACCATCGATGGGCTAAAGAAAAACTAGAAAGCTTTGCACGGGCGTGCAAGGATGCAATTAGCAGTCACGGCAGCATCTCAGCATACGAAATGTACGAAGATCGGGCAATGGAACTAGAACCCGTTGCCCAGAAGATAATGAATACTTACCAGCCCGGCCTAGGGGACTACACAGTCAATAATCAATCGGCAGCATCAAGGTGGGGACAGCCACGTGAGTGTGCATTGCGCGCGGTCGGTCTGGCTTCCAATTACGACGATCTTCGGGTAAAGCTGAAGCCAGATGCTCCGTATCTCGCTGCGGACGGCATGCATAACTGGGTGTGGACAGCCGCTCAGCCAATGTGGCAAGCCGATGCATATCAAGAAGCAGTGCTTGCTGCCGTGCGTGTAATTAATGCACGTATTCAGCAACGTACTGGGCGCCACGACATAAGCGAGTATGACCTCGTAATGCAAGTGTTCGACGTTTCGGAACCTCAGCCAGGTAAGCCAAGGTTGCGTCTTCCTGGCGATAGGACAAAGCCTTCATGGCGAAGTCGCCAAGAGGGTATAAAATTCTTTGCAGCCGGATATTTTCGAGCCATTAGGAACCCTGCTGCACACGAGGAGTCCGTAGCTTGGTCGGAACAAGAGGCACTAGAATACCTCGCCGCGCTTAGTGCTCTTGCCCGCTGGGTGGAGGTGTGCGAACTGGAGTCGCATAAACATTAGACTAGGGAGGTCTCGAGTTTCGCAAGGCTGACCTATTAAGCGAACCATTAATGAACGAGGCATCTCAAAGTAGATTCATTTGGTTTCAACCGTGTCCTACCTTCAGTCGAGCAGTTCGGTTCCGTCGTGCTGGCGGATGGCGGGCGGGACGTCTTCGCGGAGGGCGTCGAGGAGGCGGGCGGCGTAGGCTTCGCTGGTGAACCGCTGGATGTCGGCTTGGTCGGCCCAGTGGAAGGCGGTTACCTCGTCGTTGGTGGTGAGCTGACCGCCGGTGATCTTGCAGCGGAAAACGAGGGCGATGATGCCGCGGGGCATGTTCTTGTAGACGCCGGTGAGCGGGCCGGGCTCGATGTCGAGTCCGGTTTCCTCGCGGATCTCGCGGCGCAGGCCGTCTTGGATGGTCTCGTCTAGTTCCAGGACACCGCCGGGCGGTTCCCAGTGCTTGTTGTCGCGGCGGCGGATGAGCAGGACCCGGCCGTGGTCGTCGGGAATGACGCCGCTGACGCTGACGGAGTGCCGGGGCGGCGCAGTGTTCACAAGATCACCTCATCGGTATCATACTGAGATAGACGAGTAGAGAAGTCGGGGTTGGGCAATGGCCGGTGATGGCGTGCTGACGCAGGTGATCGACCCGGCGTCTGACCGGGCGGTGTATAAGCAGATCGCGGATCACCTGCGGGATGCGATCGGCCGGTCCCGGCTGCGGGAAGGTGAGCAGCTGCCCTCTGAGGCGCAGCTGATGGAGCACTACGGCGTGGCCAGGATGACCATCCGCAATGCGCTGCGCGTCCTGCAGGATGAGGGCCTGACCACCGCTGAGCATGGCCGGGGCGTGTACGTGCGGGCGCGTCCACCCGTGCGGCGGCTTGCCTCGGACCGGTTCGCCCAGCGGCATCGCAAGGAAGGCAACGCCGCGTTCAACGTCGAGGCAGCGCAGATCGGCGCCACCCCGCAGGTGGACATGCTGACTGTGAGCACGGCACGGCCACCTACAGAGATCGCGGACCGGTTGAACGTGGCTGACGATGCTGATGTGGTGGTACGGTCTCGCCGCTACTTGCTGGATAGCAAGCCGGTGGAGACGGCCGTCTCCTACATCCCGGCCGATCTCGCGGAGGGCACGCCGATCGCTGACCCGAACCCGGGGCCGGGCGGCATCTACGCCCGGCTGGAGGAGCAGGGCCATACCCTGGCCCGGTTCACCGAGGACGTCGCGGCGCGGATGCCGACGCCCGAGGAGGTCAAGCTGCTTGGCCTGCGGCCGGGGGTTCCGGTGTTTCACCTGGTCCGTACCGCTTTCGACGCGGATGGGCGGGCGGTGGAGGTCTGCGACACGGTGATGGCCGCGGACGCCTACCTGCTGAGCTACGAACTTCCCGCGCACTAGGGCTTGACACCTCCCGGCAACTCCTCTATACAAGTGATATCTTCTCTAGACGAGTAGAGAAGTACAAGACCCGCCGGTCCCGCAAGGAGCGGCGAATCACGAGGAGCTGCCTTATGGCAATCCAGGGTCCGATCCCGATCGACTTCGGGATGGTGTTCCCCGCTGGCGCGTACGCCGCCGGGGCAATCGAGATGGTGCGGGACTTCGACCGGTCCAGCGGTGACCGGGTAGTCCAGCAGGCCGACAAGCACACCGGTCTGCCGCTGTGGGTGGTCGAGGTGATCGATGCCGATGAGTCGGCGCGGCAAAGGACGGTTAAGGTCAAGCTGGCCGCGCAGGTCCAGCCGGTCCTGCCGCCCCCGGCGGCCGGGTCGCCGTTCACCGCGGTGGAGTTCGACGGGCTGACCGTCACCCCGTACGTGGACACCGGACGGTGCCAGGCCAAGGACACGGGCAGGTGCGGCGCCCGGCAGGCGTACTCTCTCAAGGCCACCGGCGTGCGGGCTCCCTCGCGGGGGATCGGCCGCCCGGCGGTTGAGCACAAGGACGCGGCGTGACCGCCCGGCGGCCCCCGGCCGCGCACGTGTGCCTGCGGGTCGGCTCCCGTCACCAGGTGGCGTTCGTGCCGTTCCCGGCCCGGGCTCCGATGTTTGTGATCGGTGCCGGGTCCACCCAGGTCAGCCTGACCCTGCCCGAGCACCTGGATGCCGGGCACGTGGACTTCGCCCGGCAGCTCGCCAGCCAGGCGTGGGCCTACGCGGTGGCGGTCGAACGCCGCTACCGGGGCCTGCCCCCGGTGCCCGACACGCCGGTCCCGTACACCCTGACCCGCGACGCTGACGCGCTGCTGGATCAGCCCGGGCGGGCCGACCTGGTGCCGCTGCCCGGCGGGCAGGAGGTGACGGCATGACCGCCACCTCCGAAGTCCGGTTCGGCGCGGACGGCACGGCCAAGGTCCAGTCCTACATCCGGCTGACCGGCACCACCTGGATCCACTGCTGCACCTACGACGACGCCGCGCCGATCCTGACCATCCACGACGGCCCGGCCGAGATCACCATCACCAACCCCGGCCGGGGCGAGGTCACCGAGGAGGACGTGCGGCTCGGCCGCCTCCTGGCCGAAGCCGTGACCCGGTACGCCGCCGAACTGGAAAAGCACGCCGCCAACGATCCCGCCACGGCGGCAGGCGCTGACGATCCCGCTGGGCGGGCGGCGTGATGACAACTCAGGACAAGGCGGGGCGGCTGGAGCTGGTACCTCCGGCCGCCCCTGGGTTCTCTCCCGCATGCACGAAAGAGGTGACCAGACTATGCGCAGGGTCGTGACCGGTGAGGAGCTGGCCCAGATCTACAACCCGGACCCGTTCGCGATGCCCCGCTGGCGGTCCCCGGTCTACCGCACCCCGTTCGGCATCATCCTGGCCGTGAAGCTGGCCCGGCTGCTGGGCTGGATCGTCCGGCTGGTCTTCCGGCATCCGCTGGCCGCCAGCGTCCTGGCGCTGACTGCGGCGATCTGGGTCAAGCTCGGCTGGGTCACCCTCGTCGCCCTAGTCCTGGCCGTCATCGTCATGCTGTCCGCCTGGCGGTGGTGCTGGCCGGGCTCGTTCTCCCGCTGGGTCGGCCGACCGGCCCGGGGCAAGTGGCGGGCCTGGTGCTACCGGCGCCGCTGGGCTGCGGTGATGACGATTGCCGGGGTGGCACCGCGGTATCAGGGCCGGACCCTGCTGCCCGTGCTCGGCAAGGTCGCCGCCACGAGGTACACCGACCGGGTACACGTCCGGCTGGTCTCCGGCCAGTCCGCGGCCGACTTCGCGAATCATGCGGACAATCTGGCGCACGGGTTCGGCGCGATGCTGTGCCGGGTCCGCACGGCCCGGGCCGGGTCGGTGGTGCTGGAGTTCATCCGCCGTGACGCCCTGGCCGCTTTCGTCCCCGCTCTCCCGGTCCCTGCCCATCCTGATCTCAAGGCGCTGCCGGTCGGCAAGCGCGAGGATGGCCTGCCCTGGCTGGTCCGCCTGCACGGCACCCATGTCCTGATCGCGGGCGCGACCGGAGCGGGTAAGGCGTCGCTGCTGTGGGGACTGGTCCGGGCCATGTTCCCGCTCCTGCAGGCCGGGCTCGTCCGGGTCCTGGCTGCTGATCCCAAGCTGATGGAACTGGCCTACGGCCGGGTCATCTTCGAGTCCTACGGCTCTTATGCCGCCGACCCGGCCGCCATCGCCGTGATGCTGGACGCCGCGGTGGCCGGGATGCAGGACCGGGCCCGCCGGTTCGCGGGGCGGCAGCGCGAACACACCCCCACCGTTGCCGACCCGTTCACCGTGGTCCTGGTCGATGAGGTGGCGTTTCTGACCGCCTACCAGCCCGACCGCAAGCTCAAAGAGCGGATCATGCTCGCGCTGGCCACCTTGACCACCCAGGGCCGGGCGCTGGGCTACTCGGTGGTGGCGGCGTTGCAGGACCCGCGCAAGGACGTGCTGACCATCCGGAACCTGTTCCCCGACCGGATCGCCATGCGCCTGGATGAGCCGGAGCAGGTGGACATGGTGCTCGGCGACGGCGCGAGGGACCGCGGCGCGGCCTGCGAGCTGATCTCGCCGGACCCGGCTACCGGTGCCGGGGTGGCGTTTGTCCGGCTGGAGTCTGACCCGGACCCGGTGC
>CAWBID010000012.1:0-7780 GCA_963788715.1 uncultured Solirubrobacterales bacterium | reverse complement strand
TTGGCAGGCCGATATGAAGGTTACACGTCGAGGCAGGCGTCCGGCACGACCTGGTGCGGGCAGCTGATCTTCGCGTGCGCGGCGACCTGGAGCCTGACCAGGGTGGATCCGCTGTCGGCCCAGATGGCCGGCCCGTCCGCCGCCGCGCTGATCAAGTCCGGTGTGCGCACGACCGGATGCGCCGTCAGGGTGCCTGGCATGACGACGGTCAGCAGGGAGCCGGTGATCCACAGGCGCCCCGCCGAGTCCATGAGGAGGGCCGGAGCCGACAGGGCGCTGGAGGCGAAGCCGACGTGGATGATGGCGGTGATCCTGGCGGTGGCCGGATCTGCCCGTGCCAGCCCGGACGGGGTGAGCACCCACACGGCCTTCTGGCGGGGGACGATCTGCGGGGTGTATCCGCCGCTGTGGACTCGCAGGCTCTGGGCCGGCTTGAGCGAGCCCTGGTTGATCAAGGTGATGCGATCAACGCCGGCGCAGCCGATCCAGATGCCCTGCGGCCCTGGCGACGCGGCGCAGGCCGGTCCCGCGCCGGGGATCGGGGCCTCCTTCACGACTACGTCGCGGGACGGGTCGATCTTGTACAGGTACTCCTGGTCGCCGTCAGCGGCGGGCTCGTCGGTGATCATCCAGATGAAGCCGTCCCCGTAGGCGACATCGGCGCCCAGCCCGCGGACCGGGAACCGTCTGGTGACGGTGCCGCTGGCCGGGTCGATGCGCAGCAGCGGGCCGGAGAAGTCCAGGACCCAGAGCGACCCCGCGCCCGATGTCATGCTGACCGGTTCATCCTGCCGGTCGCCGACGTGCAGCGTCCTGGTGATCCGCCCGGCGGCCAGGTTGACGCCGATGATCTGGCTGGCGGACCAGTCCGAGATCCAGGCCGTGGAGCCGAGTATGGTCATGCCGCCGGGCTGGCCGAACGGCAGCGGGATCCGTGCCCGCACGGTAGATGGCAGCAGCGCCGGGGCCGCCACCGCAGGCCCGGGCCCGTTCGCCGTCGGCCGCCCCACGCGGCCAGGCCCGCGCGGTCCTGGCCTCGACTCGCGGATGTCCTGGCGGCCGCAGCCGGAGTAACCTGGGACGAGGCTTGATGAAGGGCCCGGTAACAGCCAGCGGACGGGACCTGCGCACCCTGGCGGGGATCGTCAGCGATGACCGCGGCGAGCCCCCGGCCGGAGGGGTGGCGCCGTCCTTGCTCGGTGACCTGCTGGGACTGGTCGGCGGCGATCTCGTGGTCTTCTCGGGCACCGACAGCAGCCGGCAGGTGGACTGGTTCGGGCAGACAGTGCCGACCGAAGCCCACGACCCCGAGTTCGACGAGGCGTCGTTCTGGTCCCACTACTGGAACAGCCCCTGCAGCTACCCCGAGCACACCGGAGACCTGCGCCGCCACGTGCTGATCTCGGATTTCTACTCGGCCAGGCAATGGCACAGCACCGGCATGTACCAGGACTGCTGCAAGCCCTACGGGAACGAGCATGAGCTGATGCTGTGCCTGCCCGCTGGACCCGGGTGGACCGCCGGGCCCGGGCGGACGCTACGGCTGGTCTTCATCCGCGGACCCGGCCCGGATTTCTCCGACCGCGAACGCGACCTGCTCACCGTGCTGCGCCCGCACCTGCACCAGGCCTACCTCGACGCCGAGCGCCGCCGCCACCCAGCCCCCCAGCTCACCGCCCGGCACTGGGAACTGCTGGACCTGGTCGCCGCCGGGCACACCAACGCCCAGATCGCCCGCCGCCTCGGCATAGCCGAGGGAACCGTGCGCACTCACCTGGAAAACATCTACCGCCTGCTGGAGGTCTCCAGCCGGACCGCCGCCGTCACCCGCGCCTTCGCCGGCCACCCGCACCCGGCGCACCCTGCTCGCCCGCGTCCTCGGGACCTAGGCGCTGGCCGGGACCGGTCGCCAGGGATGAGCTAACTCACGTGCCAGGTCCGGGTGATCAGGTCCCAGCCGGTAGCGGTGATGCCGGGACGAGCCGTGACCGGGGTCGGCCAGGTGACCGGCAGGCCGAGGCCCCGGCAGGCCGGCCGCGTGCGGGGTTCGCGTTGCTGCTTCGCGTCCGGCGCGGTGCTCGGCGGCCTGCTGGTCGAGGTCACCTGGCGGCTGGTCTTCTTCGTCAACGTCCCGATCGGCATCGCGCTGCTGGCGGCCTCGATGCGACTGCTACCCGCAGACCCGCCCGGCCGCGGGGGGCAACTGGACCTTCCCGGCGCGGTGACCGTGACGGCCGGGATCGCCCTGCTCGTCCTGGCCGTCGTCCGGGCCGGCGACACACTGCAGGTCACCCAGCCCGCGCTGCTCGGCGGGCTCGCGGCCCTGCTGCTGGCCGCCTTCGTGGTCCGGGAAAAGAGGACGCCCGGCGCCGCTGCTCGACCTGGCTCTGCTCAAAAGACCGCGGCATTGCCGGAGCCAATCTCACCTTGATCGCGGTCGGCGCCTTCAGCGCCGCCCAGGTCCTGCTGGTGGCGCTGTACCTGCAGGACGGGCGGGGACTGAGCCCGGTGCTCACCGGCCTGTGCTTCGTCCCGCAGGCGGCCGGGGCGTTCGCGCTGTCGGGCCCGGCCGGGCTGGTCCCGGCCCTCGGGCCGCGCCGCGCGCTGGCCATCGCCCTGTCCACAGCGCTGCTGGCCCTGGCCGGGGCGGCCGCCGCGGTGCTGGCCGGCTCGCTGCCCGCGCTGCTGGCGGCCCAGTTCGCACTCGGCGTCGCGGCCCGGCTGAGCCAGGTCGCCTCCACCCTGGCCGGCACACGCGGACCGGCCGCCGCCCGGTCCGAGGGAACGGCCAGCGCGCTGCTCACTGCCACCCGGCAGTGCGGCTCGGCGCTCGGCGTCGCCATCGTGTCCGCGACACTCGTCGCCGCGCATGGCAGCGTCGGCCAGCGGACCGCAGCGTCCATGTTGGTGGCCGCCGGGTTCGCCCTGGCCGGCCTGCTGGCCACCCGGGTCGTGCCACCAGGGCCACCGCACCCCCACGCGCCGCAGCCGCACCACCTTTTCCGCCATCACGCTGGCGGGATCCCCTGACCACGGCTCGCCGCGTTCCTCAACGGGCGCCCGCCCGCCCCGCCGCGGCGGTCTCGCCGGCGATCACGCGATGGCTCTCACGGTATGCTCAGGTGCGCCGCCACGGCCGACATTTACAACTTCTGGCGGGACGCCACCCCCGGCTGCGTCGTCCGGTGGCCGCAGTGGCATGGGGCGCCCGTAAAGGGCAAGGTCCGAAGCCGCAGGGTCCACGTAGAAGTTAGGT
The DNA here is from genome assembly GCA_963788715.1 of uncultured Solirubrobacterales bacterium. GTDB lineage: Bacteria > Actinomycetota > Thermoleophilia > Solirubrobacterales > Solirubrobacteraceae > Palsa-744. Next base: position 4,524 of record CAWBID010000012.1, on the reverse strand, counting down.
TGCAGGTCGGCCTCGTAGTAATAGCGGTGGAACACGGGTGTGGCCGCGCCGGAAATTGGCGGTACGATCCAAGTCCAGTCCGCCGGAACTGGGCGGCCGGCACGGGCTTCACGCTCGAGGTGCATGCAAAACCGTTCAGCTTCGCTGTGATGATTGCTGATCTTGGCCCCATGTGCCGAGAAGGAATGCAGGACCGCAACATTAAGCTCTATCAAGGCTCGGTCCCGCCATAGAGTAGCCTCGCTGCTGGTATTGAGACCAAGCCTCTCGGCAACGACGGGGAGCATATTGTACCGGCCTGTGTCGGCGAGGTTGCGCGCCCCGATCTCTGTACCCATGTACCAGCCGTTGAACGGTGCACATGGATACTGGACGCCGCCTATATTCATCCGCATGTGCGAAATTGCGGGGACAACGTGCCATCGGAGACCGAGATCGGCAAACCACGAATGGTCAGGGTGCGTGATCGGAACCTCGGCAATGACGCTTTCTGGAAATTCGAAGAGCTGACATCCCTCACTAGGCGTTTCAATGACCAGCGGCAAGATATCGAAAGCGCTTCCATTACCATTCCAGCCCATCTCGCTGACGGCACTCGTGAAGTGCATGTAGCGGGGATCGCCATGGGTACTGCCGTCGGCCTGGCGGTATCCGGCATAGCGAATGAGCTGCTCATTCCAGATTCGCGGGTACGGCTGGCCAGGACGCGCTGGCGGGAATATGGAAATGGCAGGACGTACTCGGCCGCCATTGGTTGTCCATCGTAGATGCTCGACGAGTTTCGTATAAATACCTTCGGCGTTGTGCGTATTCCGGCAGTCGAACACGCGCAAGCAGTGCCAGTACAGTCGGCCTATACAGCGCGAAGAGTGTCGCCAGGCAAGCTGGGCGCCATAGGTGAGTTCGGCCGTAGTGTGTGTATAACTGCCAGTGCCCTCGATCTCCGCGCGTATGGCAGCGAGCCGGGTCCTCAATTCACCCAGCTCGGGATGCTCCTGATGGAGGAGCCGCAGGAATACCTCAGCCTCGGCGGGATCGCACGCGGCATCGGGATCCCACTGCGGCATCGGTGCGCCCCGGTAGCCAGTCGGCGCTCCGACCATCTGCGCCGTCAGCACAGGCTCGACTAAGGTCAAGTTCTCATCATCCTCTGGGTAACGTAGCGATCCTGCCATCCCGAATTTATACGAGGGCAACCGCGGCTCCGGCTTCACGAATCACCCGTCCTGCTAGTGGGCTGAGTGGTACGGCGCTCGGCACGGCGCGCTCTTGCGCTTAGCATTACCAGATCTGCTTGATGATCAATGTGCCGTCGAGAATCTGTTTGGCGAGTAAGACCGACCTGCACGAAGGCCTGAACTGACACCTCCAAGCTAATTGGCCATCACCATAGCATCTTCGCGCTATATCGCTACGTCTTGTCACCCAACATTTCCTGACCGTATCACCTGGAACAGGTGGATTCAATACCCCTTTTCCACGCGAAACTCGGCAGGAGTTCGACCGCCACCGGTCAGGCAATCCAGCCCTGTAACGGGCAAGGCTGCCCGGCGAAGGCTGATGCAGAATGGACGCATGAGAAGCGGGCGGCCAAGAGTGGCACATTGCCCTGGTAGACGAAGTGGCAGTAACAGATAAGAGGCAGGCGCCCGGATCCCCGCTTAGCCCGCTTCATACCGCTAATGGCCGTTCTAATAGCACTGTGACCAGACGTGCTGCCGTCTTCGCTCGGTTGACTTCCCTGTTTCTTAGCACCAAGAAGTACGGCAATTTCCATGGGCAACTGAAATAATTCTCGTCACGTGACCGCGCACTACGGTCGCTACTCCTCTGCAGTCACCCAGCTACCACTAATGTCCTGGGCCGTGCGGCACCTGTCCTGGCCCGGACGGCACTGGAGAAGGCGTCGGTATCCGCACGATGAAACCCCCGGCATGGACAGCGGTGACATGCACATTGCCGGTCCTGTCGTCAGGGGTGCGCCAGCCACGGGGCCGCCCGGTCCTGGTCCAGGCGCTCCGGTGCGCGCAACATAGCGATCATGAGCTGGACAGCATCCCGGACATCCCTGGTCCGCTGGAAGCAATCCGCCGCCGACCGGCACTCGGCCGGCCCGAACTGCCGCGCCGTCGCCACCACAACGCCAGCCAAGCCGGCGAGTTCCGAGGCATCCGCGGGATCGAGCGGCCAGCCCGCTCCCCCGGCCGCCGCTCCCAGGCTGGTGATCTGATCCCCGAGCCAGGCCCAGGGGTCGGCGGTCAGGGCAGCGTCCCAGAACCGTGCCGACGGCTCGTAGCCGGTGAACTGCGGATGGTAATGGGCAGCGGAGAAGCTGCCCGGAGGATCCGCGAGCCGGTCGAACAGATCGGCGCGCCAGAGCGGGCGATCGACGGTCGTGAGCTGGGATGCTGACTCGCTGCCCCGACGCGGATGGTGGGACAGCTCGCGGATCTCGATCCGGGCACCGTGCTCCATGGAAGCGTCGTCAAGGTTGATCTCGAACCAGTGCCGGATGGTGACGGCCGAGCGCGATAGAGCCAGGATGTGCTGCACAGTGCCCCGGTTGTCTGGATCTGGACCGTGAGGGCCAGTATGCGGCCGGGTGAGCAGCGTGGTCAACGCGACAGATGGCGCCATCGGCCAGCGTGGTCCGCTGACGAGCACCACCCCGCCCGGTAGTAACGCAACCTCAGCCTCGATCCACTGGTCAATTAGGGTGTTTCGGGGGGCCCTCTAAATGCCGTTTGGTATTAGCCGGGCCGGCAAACCGTAGGCTCAGGGTATGAGAAGGAATATTGAATACCAACCGGGCTTGCGCGATTCCCTGCCGGAAGTAAGGAACCGAATCCCTGCACGCGCCTGGACAGACCGAACCTGCCGCGTCATCCTTAGGCGTGACGTTCTTATCCCTAGGTGACAGACGCCGGAATCGCAATGATCAGTTAGCAGGGGGTGGCGTGGTAGCGGAACTGGAGCCTGAGGATCCGCGGAAGGTCGGGCCTTATCTGCTGCTGGGACGGCTGGGCAGCGGCGGCATGGGCTGGGTGTACTTGGGGCGCTCGCGGGGCGGCCGACATGTCGCGGTGAAGGTGATCCGGGCCGAGCTCGCCGGGCAGGCCGATTTCCGGACCCGGTTCGCCCGGGAGGTCACCGCGGCGCGGACGGTGAGCGGATTGTTCACCGCGCCGGTGGTGGACGCGGACCTCGATGCGCCGATGCCGTGGCTGGCTACCGGCTACGTCCCCGGTCCCTCGCTTTCCGACGCGGTAGAGAGGCATGGTCCGCTGCCGGTCAGGTCGGTGCTCGCGCTGGCCGCAGGACTTGCCGAGGGGCTAGAGGCAATTCACGCGGCTGGCATCGTGCACCGGGACCTTAAACCGTCGAACGTGCTGCTGGCCGAGGACGGGCCGCGCGTCATCGACTTCGGCATCTCCCGGGCCGCGGAGGAGAGTCCGCTGACCGGCACTGGCCTGGTCATCGGCTCGCCCGGCTTCATGTCCCCCGAGCAGGCGCAGGGGGGGACGGTGGGGCTACCTAGCGATATCTTCAGCCTGGGCGCCGTGCTCACTTTCGCCGCGACCGGCCAAGGACCGTTCGGCACGGGGTCCAGCGCCACGCTGCTGTACCGGGTGGTCTTCACCCCGCCTGCCGTAGACGACGTGCCGCCCGCGCTACGGCCGCTGATCGAACGCTGCCTAGTCAAGGACCCGCAGCAACGGCCTAGTGCCGACCAGCTCCTGTCCGAACTGAACGCGCACCCAGTACCGGGCTGGCTTCCGGCGCCGATTACCCAGGGATTCTCGTCGAACCTGCCGCCAGATTCGGCTAAGGCTAGGCCAGTGACTGAGCCTGGCCCGTCGACGCTCACGGCGGCGCCAGCCAGGACCGTGGACGTGCCTACCGGCCAGCAGCCGCCGCCTGCCAGCCGCGCCCCGCGCTCTGGCTATGGCCGCCGACGGCGCGGGCTGTGGGCGCTGATCACGGCGGGCCTCCTGGCCGTCGCCGTGGCGGTGACCGTCGCTCTGACCGGTGCCCTGACTGCGCGCCAGCACCAGGTTGTCGGCGCGGCCGGGACCCGTACCACGCCGTCGACCGTGCCCAGGCAGGCCACGAGAGCAGCGACCACACACCAGGCCGCGTCGGCCGGATCCTCGCCGGCCCAGACACCGAGCGCTCCAGCTTCGTCCAGCGCCTCGTCGATCGCGGACAATTCCGCCAGCATCGCGCCGATCGTGCCGACCGGCGTCTTCTGGGCCGCCGCCGTCCTGAGTGCCCACTACGTGCAGAATGCCCAGCGCATGGTGCAGCGGCTGGAACAGGACGGCTACGACGGTGAGTACTGGCGGTCCACGGCCGCCAACAGCGTCCTGCCCGGCTACTGGGTCGTGACCAGCGGCCATTTCCCGGACCGGGCCGACGCGGCGGCGCTCGCGAAGCAGCTTCAGTCAGCGGGGTTCGCCGGATCATACGCCCGCTGCGTCGGTCCTCGCAGCGCCTGTTTATGACGGGACCCGGTTGACGGTT
>CAWBID010000011.1:0-18298 GCA_963788715.1 uncultured Solirubrobacterales bacterium | reverse complement strand
GCGGGCGTGGCCCTTCGTCGTGGTCCCCGCGCTCGAGCGGATAGGTGTAGGGGCGTGGGACCGATTCGACGGTCGCGGAGCGGACACGGTCAGCTTCTCAGCCCGGAAGCACACGGCGACGGAGGCCTGATACCGGCATGTCCGAGCCTACCCAGCAGCCGCGGTCCGAGCCCGCGGGCCCAGCCGTGACGATCAGATGCGTGGTCGAAACCCCCGAGGGCAGCCGGAACAAGACCGAGTACGATCACGCCGTCGGCCGGCTGGTCCTCGACCGCTTTCTATCGTCCTCGGTCGTGTATCCGACCGACTCGGGCTGATCCCGGAGACGCTGTCGCTCGACGGGGATCCGCTCGACGGTGCTGATCTGTGTATCGGAGCCGACGTTCCCAGGCTGCATCGTGTCCGCGAGGCCGGTCGCGCTCGCGCGAGATGGAAGACGAGCGCGGCGTCGACCCGCACGTTCCGTGCGTGCCGGTGACAGAACCCGGCTGGGACCAGATGGAGCGGCTCGCGGACGTGCGGCCACGCAGACGCGCATCGAGATCAGCCATTTCTTCGCGACCTACAAGGACCTCGACCCCCATCGGCGGTCAACTGTGCAGGTTGGCGTGATCGCGACGTCGCGCTTGACGAGATCACGCAGTCACGTCGGCGCCACGAGGCCGACGGCTCGCATGGACACCCACTCGATCACGGCGCCGGCGGTTCATCACCGGGTAGAGCTTCGGTGGGGCCTTCGGTACAGGCGGGTACGGGCCGCTCCTCGGCCGCGAGTTCAGCCGCCGTCCATCACCGAACGTCCGACCGGATGAACAACGTGCTCAGAAACTACAGCTAGGCCGCGGCGGGCTCAGCGCGCGGCTCCGGGCCGCCGAGGCGCGGCTGCGGCTGGCTAAGCGGCGGCGGGTGCTGCTAGACGAAACCCCGGACGCCGCGATGCGGATGCGGTATTCGGAGCGGGCCCGGCCGCCATATGGTGTGGTCATGTCGGTCGTGTCCTCCACCGAGTGCCCCGCACGTCACAGCACCCAGCGCGCACACGTGGACCCGAGCGACACCCGCGAGGCGATCTTCGGCTCGTTTGACGGGATGACCTCCACCCTGGGCGTCGTCGCCGGACTGCTGGCCACCAAGTCGAATGCCTCCCACATCGTCGCCGGCGCGATTGGCATCGCCGTTGCCGCCACCATCGGCATGGGCGCCGGCCAATACCTCTCCGACGATCAGCGCAACCTCCGCAAGGCGATGGTGATGGCCGTGGCGACCTTGATCGGATCCGTCCTACCGGCGCTGCCGTTCTTCTTTGGCAAGTCGACGGCCTGCGTCATGACGTCCATCGGCATCACGCTGCTTGCCGCGGCGATCATCGGCCACTACCGCGGTTACCTGGTCACTTTCACCATCCTGATCGTCGTGTCCGCGCTCACGGTCGGGCTCTCCATGCTGGTGGCGTGAAGTGTCCAGCTGCGCCTCGCTCCTGCACCTGGCTCGAATCCGGTTCTATCGCTGGGCGGCGCTGCCCGGCGATCGCTGGGAAGAAGAAGATCGGCAGCTGCGCGGCGTCGTCGTCGGGTTCGACCGCCGCAAGATCCTTCTGCAGGTCAGTTCGAGCGGCACCTGGCCCGATCTGCCGGGCGACTCGAATGTGATCGAAGCGATCGAGCCGGGGGACTGCCATTGGGTGCCGGTGCTCGACCGAGTCCCGAGTGCTCGGGCGGCTGATGTCTCACCAAGGCCGTCGCCCAGGCGAACTCTTCTGCCGCCTGCATCCACTCCGTCTCCAACACGATGAACGCGCGGGGCCGAGGAACCCATGGTGACTCCGTCAGCTCTACGGGTGAGCTGGTCCGTTTGACCGCCGCCATGCTTTGTCAGCCGCAACCGTCACCATGTATTCGAAAAGGAGCTTGCATTGTCGGGACCTGAACAAGAGTCGCTAGTTATTGATGTGTGGACAACCGGCGCGGAGGGTCATCAAGAGCTGATCGACCGACTGCTCCGCCTCCACGAGCGATTTCAATCGAGCGAGGGGTTCGTCGAGGGCCGCGTGTTCCAGGGATCCGGCGGCACTGCGGTGCTGTCGTACCTCCGAATGCGCTCCGCCGCCGATAAAGCGCGCCTCGACGAAGACCCAGAGATCCAGTTGGGACTCGGAGCGCTTCGAAAGATCGCCCGCCCGCACCGCGACATCTACGACCTCGTCTGGGTCTTCACTTCACCCAGCGACCAAGGACCAATCGCTCCCTCGCGCGGAGCGTATTAGTCGCCGCTGCCGCGCGTGGAAGCAATGATTCGACGCCAATGACTGCGCCCCACTCCACCGATCACACCCAGGCCACGGCACAGCCCCGCCCGGCTGTTCCTCTGCACCGCTGGGTCCTGCCGATCAAGACACCGAAGCCGATTAACCCGGCACTGATCAAGCATGCCGAGCGACGCGCTGGGTACGCGCAGGACCGGATGGCGGACGCGATCACCGGATTCGCCGGTTCAATGGCGTTCGTCTACATCCACATCATCTGGTTCGCCTGCTGGATCGGGTTCGGCGTCGAGCACTACCCGTTCGGCCTGCTGACGATGATCGTTTCGCTGGAGGCGATCTTCCTCTCGACCTTCGTCATGATCAGCCAGAACCGCGCCGACGCGAAGCGCCAGGTGATCGCCGATCAGCAATGGAGGATGGTGCAGGAGGAGAACGAGCAGAACAAGCAGTTGCTCGACCTCTCAAAACAGATCCTCGCGCTGACGACAGAGGTCCGGACGTTCGCCCGCCTCGCTGAGGGGAACCACGAGCAAAACGAGCAATTGCTCGACTTGTCGCGGCGCACCTTTCTTGCCCTGACCGAGGACATCAAAGCCGCCGGATCCGGCAGTCGTGGGAGTTGCGGCTCTGCCCGCACCGCCGACCAGGGCTCGCCGGAAGAGGATGGATGACGAATGATCAGGCCGGCGCGGATCACGCTGATCCTCATCGCGACGTCGCTGGCCGTGAGGAAACCCCAAGCGGCACCGGATCTTGCCGAGGTTTCGCCGCGCGACCTCATCCTGCTCGAAGCTCAGCCTGGTCGCCAAGACCCGACCCGTACCTCAGCACGTCGCCGTGCTCGGCGAGGACGTTCCACGGCTGAGCGTTAGTCGTCGACCGAGTCGATCACTTCGTATACACGGGAGACATACTCGTGCTCCACGTAGGTCGACATGTGATCGATCCGCTGAATCTCCCGCGTGTCAGCCTCAGCGGGAGGAGCTCGCCTGGGCGCAGACGGTGCTCGACGCCTTCCGCGCGGCGCGCGGCGAAGCTGTCAAGCTCCCGGACGGCGAGTTCATCGACCTTCCCGTCGCCGACCGGGCCCAGCGTCTACTCGAGCTCGCCGCCCGGCTGCCGATCGGCGGGCGGGCATGATGTCGACACGCGCGCGCTTGGCCGCGCTCGATGGCTCGTTCCTCCGGCTCGAGTCGGCCGACGTGCACATGCACGTGGGAGGGACGGCGGTGCTTGCGGTGCCACGACGAGGCCCTCGCCCGCCACTGCCAGCGCTGCTAGAGCGAGTGGCCTCGAGTCGGGCGCGTGAGAGCGCGGTGATGTGCAGCGCGCGGTTGAGTTGTCGGTCACCGGCACGGTGTAGTCGGTGGCGTTCGGTGTTGCCCTCACCGACAACGGTTCGCCCTACAAATCCAGCGTCCACGCGATCGCCTGCCGCCCTCGCGTTCCGCCACCTCCGCACCCGACCCTACCGCCCACAGACCAACGGGAAGGCGGAACGGTTCATCCGCACCATGCTCGCCGGCTGGGCCTACGGCGCGATCTACACAACCAACGAACGCGCCGCAGCCCTTGACGGCTGGCTCTGGCACTACAACCATCACCGACCACACACACTCAGCCATTGGCAGACAACCACCCATCACCCGCCTAAACAACCTGCTCGGGACCTACAGCTAGCTCGACGAACTCGTGTTAGTCGTGGGCGCACCCCCTTTGCGCGGACATCAGGGAAGGGCCCGGGTGGTCAGCTAGTCGCCTGTTCTTCAGGGAGCGCGGCGACGAGTAGCCCGGCGAGTGCGAGGACCATCCACGCAGCGACGTAGATGAACGCGGCGGTGGGCGATACCGCGGTCCAGATGACTCCGGCGATCGCGCTCGCGGCGAGGTTACCGACGGCTTGAATCGCGGCGAGTAGCCCGAACGCTGAGCCGCGCAGGTGGTCTGGGGCGAGCTGCGCCACGGCGGCGGTCTCGGCGGTCTCGGCGCAGCCGATGCCGATCCCGGCGAGGATGAAGCAGCCCACGAGCAGCGGCAGGCTATCGGCGCTGACCGCCAATCCCACGTAGGCGAGCAGGAAGCAGGTGGCGCCCGCGGCGAGGACTCGCAGCATCCCGCGCCGATCCCCGGTGTGGCCGGCCGGGATGCTGGCGAGCGTTGCGGCGAGGTTGTAGCCGGTGTAGAGCACGAGCGCGAGCTGGGTCGCTGAGCTGTGCGAGCGCCCGGGGGTGAGCAGCTCGGTCGCGCGCAGGATGAGCAGTGTTGCCGCGAGGTTCCCGAACTCGAACGCGGCCGTCGCTGCGAGCAGCCGGCCGAGGCGACCGTGCAGAAGCGGTCGGATGCGCAGGCGGATCGGCTGGTGCTCGCGGACGGCGAGCGCGGGAGCGCGTCGGATCGCGTAGACGATCGCGAGCGCGGCGAGCAGCCCGGGGATGATCGAGAGAAGGATGGTGCTTCGCACCCCGATCAGTCCGACGAGCCCGAGCGCGAGCAGCGGCCCGCCGATCGCGCCGAGGTTGTCCATCGCCCGCTCGAACCCATACGCGCGGCCGTAGACGGCGGCCGGGACGACGTCGGCGAGTAGCGCGTTGCGTGCGGGGACGCGGATGCCGCGTGCCGTCCACGCGGCGGCGCGCAGCAGCGCGACCTGCCAGACGGCGACGGCCGCTCCGATCAGCCCCGACAGGACCGCTGTGGTGGCATAGCCGCCGACCGCGACCGACCGGCGGCGGGCGGGGTCGTCGGCGAGAGCGCCACCCCCGAGGCGGGCGACACCGGCGAGACCGTCCGCGATCCCCTCGATCACGCCCAGCGCAGACGCCGGAGCGTGCAGCGTGCTTGTGAGCAGGCTCGGCAGCAGCGCGGTCGGGACCTCGTGCCCGAGATCCGCAAGCAGGCTCGCCGTTCCGATTCCGGCAACGCCCGGCGTCAACCAACGAGGCTCCCCCGCAGCCCCGCTCGCGGTCTCCGCGTGAACGCTCACCCACGAATCGTTGCACGACCTGGCAGCTCGCCCACGCTCAGCTCATGAGTGAGAGGCCCCCTTTCAGTCAGACGCGGGTGCCTCCGCGGTGGTTAGTCCAAAGACTCGGAATGCGCGGGTAGGAGGTCCAGCCGGTGCGTCGGTAGTTCGGCGCCGACCTTGACGGAAACGCCAATTGAGCGGGGTAGGGTGACGCGGTGTGACGGGCCAGGCGTCAACGGTGGGAATGGGTCGGGTTCTCGAGCGTCGCCGGGCGGTCGCCTTGGCGCGTCATTACCGCGAGTTCGAGGGCCTGTCGATCAGGCAGATCGCGGACAGGCTCGGTCGCTCTCCGGCGACGGTCAAGGCGTACTTCTACGACCCGACGGATGCTAACAAAGGGCTCAGCCGGGAACGGGTGGCCAAGGCAGGAGGTCGCGAGGTCTGGGGTCACCTGCTTGTCGCGGCAGCACGAGGGGAGTTCCTCCCCGGCGGCCCTTTCTTTGCGCTCGACTCGCTGTTCAGCACGCCCGGTAGGTCTGGGGTTCTGATGCTCGACCGTGTCGCGGAACGGCGCCGGGCGGCGCAACTCGCCCGCCACTATCGCGACCAGGAGGGTTTGTCGATCGCGGAGATCGCTCGTCGGCTGGGCCGCGCGGAAGCAACCGTCAAGGCGTATCTCTACGATCCGGCTGGCGATAAGGCACGCGCGGTCAAGGCGCGCTACCGGGGGGTGTGTCGCGGCTGCGGGGCGCCCACCGCGCCACGGAACGGCAAGGGCGACGCTTACGCGTATTGCAAACGCTGCCATCCCGGCGCGATTGCGCCGCAATGGACCCGGGAACGGGATGCGCGGATGGCGAGCGCGCTACGGCGCTGCGCCGTCGTCGTATGACTGGTCGCGCACGCACGCACGCCGGCGCGGGGGCGATGCGCTCAAACGACTACAGGCCGGAGAATGGCCGGCGCCGTCTACTGTCATCGATCTGAACGGAGCATGGGCAGCGGCCGTCGCCGACGCCTCGGCGCGTCTGAACGCCCCGGGCGTCAGTGCCGTTGAGATACGGACCGGCGGTTGCGCTTGGCAGTCTGTGAACGGCGCCAACGGCCGCCGCCAACGCTAAGGCCATTCGTGGGCTGCAGCGACGCGGCATGGGCCCCCGTGACCGCTCCGCCACGGAGCGACGGCGGGTGTGCTTGCGAGTCGCCGCGGGATCGGGCCGCCACCAAGCACCTCGGCCACTCCCGCAACCTCGGCAAAGCAGGCCCGCCCTCCGATCCCGTCAGACGGCCGCACGGTCGACGCTGCTGCGATGCCCGACTCTGGCGAAATCCAAGCTCCGACCGTCCTATGACGTCGGCGTCTTCCCTCAGATGAGGGCAAACCAGGAAGAGGCGCATGCGCCATTCTGTCGCGGGAAACCAGGGCTCCGGCCTGATCGGCCGCGACGTCGTCCCGCAGACGACGCACTGAGTTGCGAGATTGGCGACGAGCAGGGCGCTCAAGGATGTCCGATCGTGGCCTCGCTTTCCTGTCACCGAGGGTGCGCCAGCCTCAGCCTCCCGTGGAAAGCACGAGCCAAGCTCCGCGTATGTACACGTGGCCGCGGTTGGCGCGCCTGGCGAAGTGGGTCCCATCTCAGACCACGGCGGGCAGCCCGGCGGCCAAGTCTAACAGTTGCCGGGCGCGGTCGGCGACGGGGAGGTCAACGAACTCGCCGTCCGCGAGCTTGACCGCCTCACCACCGGCGGCGTCGAAGGCGTCGAGCACAGTTCGCGCCCATTCGAGTTCCTCGGCGGATGGGGTGAATACGTCGTGGAGGATCGGCAGCTGCCGCGGGTGGATCGCCGATTTGCCGAAGAAGCCCAGCGAGCGCGCGAACTCGGCTTGGGCGCGCAGGCCCTTCTCGTCGTCGAGCCGAGCGTAGACGCTGTCGATGGGGGGGGCGAGGCCGGCGGCGCGCGAGGCCACGACCAGGTGCGAACGGGCGTATAGCGTCTGTGTGTTGCCGTCGGTGGTGCCGAGGTCACGACGCAGGTCAACGCCGCCCAGAAGAGAGATGGCGCACGCCGGGCGCCGAAGCGATCTCCTGCGCGGCGAGGATCCCGCGGGCGCTCTCGATGGCGCAGATCAGCGGTGTGTCCGGTGCCCGGTCGCGGACCCACCGTACATCGCCGGCGGATTCGACCTTGGGGATGCGAATACCCGCGGCGAGGCCGGTGACAGTCTCGAGGTCAGCCGCGGCGAGCTCACTGCCGACGGTGTTGATGCGCACCCACGCCGGCCGGTCCGCCAGGGCGTCTGAGACCATCGCCCGGGCTTGGGCTTTGGCGTGGGGTGGGACGGCGTCCTCGAGGTCGAGCATCACGGCATCCGCACCGGCATCGAACACCCGCCCGAGCAGCTTCTCGTTGTGGCCGGGCGCGAACAGGTAGCTGCGGTGCATCAGATCACCCCTTGCTCCCGTAGCTGCGCGATGCGCTCGGCCTCGAGCCCGAGGTGCTCACCGTAGACGTGATCGTTGTCCTGGCCGAGGCGGCGCCCGCTGAAGCGGATCGCGCCCGGGCTCTCGGACAGGCGAAACATCAAGTTCTGCATCCGCAGCGCGCCGAGGTCCTCGTCCTCGACGGTGGTGACCGCATCGAGGGCCTCGACCTGCGGGTCGTTCATCAGCTGCTCGATGTCGTAGATCGGAGCGATCGCCGCGCCCGCCTCCTCGAACGCGCTCATGACCTCGTCGAAGTCACGGGCCCGGATCCAGCTCCCGACGATGTCGTCGAGCTGGTCGCCGTGGCGGACCCGCTCGCCCGCGGAGTGAAACCAAGGCTGCTGTGCGATGTCTGGGCGTCCGACCAGACGCATCACGCGCTGGGCAATGGAGGTGGCGCTGGCCGAGATCGCAACCCAGCGTCCGTCACGGGTCTTGTAAGTATTCCGCGGGGCGTTGTTGGTCGACCGGTTTCCGTGGCGGCCGGGCACAATCCCGAGCTGGTCGTAGACGCTCGGGCCGGGGCCCAGCAGCGTCAGCAACGGCTCGAGCAGCGAGATGTCGATCACCTGACCGCGGCCGTCGTTGCGTGTGCGGTGGTAGAGCGCGAGCAGCACCGCGACGGCGGCGGCCAGGCCCGTGACGCCGTCGGCGAGCCCGAACGGCGGCAGCGTCGGTGGCCCGTCCGGCTGGCCGGTCTGGTGCGCGAAGCCGCTGATCGCCTCGGCCAGGGTTCCGAAGGCTCGGCGCTTGGCGTAGGGCCCGTGCTGGCCGAAGCCGGTCACGCGGAGGATCACCAACGACGGGTTGATCTCTTGCAGGCGATCGGGGCCGAGTCCCCATTTCTCCATCACCCCCGGACGGAAGTTCTCGATCAGCACGTCCGCGTTGACGGCAAGGCGCTCGAGCAACTCCTTGCCCGTCGGGTGGCCCAGGTTCAGAGTCACGGTGCGCTTGTTGCGCGAGATCACCTTCCACCACAGGCCGTGGCCATCCTTGTTGTGACCGTGAGTGCGGGCCGGGTCGCCGCGCGGGTGCTCGACCTTGATCACATCCGCCCCGTAGTCGCCGAGCAACATCGCGCAGATCGGGGCGGCATAGACGGTGCTGACGTCCAGCACGCTGATGCCTTCCAGCGGCGCTGGCGTCGGTGGTGTGGTGCGGTGATTGCCGTTCGTCGTGATAGTCATCGTCCAGGGTTGGGGTGGGCGGTGGGCAGAGAGCTGGTGAGTGTCACTGTGGGGGTTTGCATGACCGGTCCCATGGCTGAGTAGTGAGACCCGGGACCGCCGCCGACCGACGGCGGTCACGGGTCGAGGTGGCGATTACTTCGTGTATCCCTCGAGCTTGTTCGCTGCGATCGCGTACTGGTTGGTGTAGGTCGCCGAGAGGTTCGCCGGCTTGGTCACGTTGCCGACGAATTTGTCGATCGCCAGCGCGGTCGATGGCCCGCTGGCAGGCATCATTCCGTCGGGGAGGAACTGGCCCTTGTCCTGCGCGAGCTCAGCGGCGTATGACGCCTTCGTGGTGAGCCCGTTGTTAACCCAAATCAGCGGCATCGCCGCGGTGATCTGAGCGGCGCTGTGCGTGTGGATCCAGTGCATCGTCGCCACGAGCGCGTCGACGACCTTCTGCACGGTGTCCTTGTGACTCTCGACCCAGCTCGCCTGTGCCAACACGCCGGCGGCCGGATAGACGCCGCCGAGCCACTGCTGCGCGCCAGCGGTGCTGGCCAGGTTGATGGCCGAGTAGCCGACACCCTTGGTCTGGACCGCTCCGGCGGTGGGCTGGGTGGTCATCCCGCACACGATCCGGTTGTGCTGGAGCGCGGCGACGAATGTGCTCGACGCGCCGACTGCCGCCCGGCTGAAGTCCTTGGTCGTCAGGTGATTGCGCGCGGCCAGGTACACCGTGAGGTTGTCGGTGCCCGAGCCGATGTCCGTCACGCCAACCGTCTTGCCCTTCCACTGCGCGGGCGAGGTCACGCCCGATCCCTTGACGCACATCTCGCGTTCGCCGGGCGCGCCCGAGAGCTGGACCACATCGACGACCGCCTTGCTCTTCTGCTGGAAATCGATGGTGTGCACGTACCACGCGCCCGCCATGTCGACCTGACCCGAGGCCATCGCGGTCTCGGCCCCCACGCCTCCGTTCTGCTCCGTGGAGAGCTGCACGTTGACGCCGTACTTCTTGTAGTAGCCGAGCTGCTGCGCGAGCTGGTAGGGCAGGTAGATCTGCTTGTCGATCCCGCCGACCATCATCGTCACCGTCGGCAGGTTCGAAGAGCCGATGGTGTTGGCGGCATTGGACGCGCTGCCGCTGTTGCTCGAGCTTGAGCCGCATGCGGCGATCCCGCCGGCCAAGGCGGCCGCTCCGAGCGCGATAGTGAGCTTACGTTTGAACATGGTTAGGTACTCCTCCTCTGGGGTGGAACGGGTTACTGCTGTGATGGATCTGAGAGCCCCGAGCCCCGCCTGAGCAGGCGGGGCTCCGAGCGGTGGCGGCGCTACAGGCCGCCGGCTTCAACGGTGGATGGCGGACGCCAGGCGAGCAGGCGCCGTTCCAAGGCTCCGATCAGCCCTTCAGCGGTGAGCGCGATGATCGCGATGATCATCATCGCCGCGAACACGCCATCGGGGTTGAAGTTGTTCTGCGAGTTGGCGATGACCAGCCCCAGTCCCTTCTGGGCACCCAGGAACTCGCCGACGATGGCGCCGATGATCGCGAACCCGAACGCGACGTGGAGACTCGCGATGATCCACGTCAACGCGGAGGGCACCACCACGTTGCGGGTGACCTGGAACTGCGAGGCGCCGAGCACGCGGGCGTTGTTGATGAGGTTCTGGTCAACCTCCCGCACGCCCTGATAGGCGTTGAAGAACACGACGAAGAACACCAACACCGCGGCCAGCAGCACTTTGGAGCCGGTGCCGAGCCCGAGCGCGACGGTGAACAGCGCCCCGAGCACGATCCGCGGGATCGCGTTCATGACCTTGATGTAGGGCTGGACCACGTCAGCCAGGAACCGATTCTGGCCCAGCGCCACGCCGACGACCACGCCGGCGGTGACCCCAAGCACGAATCCGAGCAGCGCCTCCTTCAACGTGACCCAGATCTGCGTCCAGATCGACCCGTACTGGGTTCCGTGGTTGATCCAGTCGCGCAGCTGCGTGACGATTCCGCTCGGCTGGCCCCAGAAGAACTTATCGACGACCTTCGCGTCGGTGAGGAGCTGCCAGCCGCCGATGATGAGGATCGCGAGGAACGCCCGGGCGCTCCAGACCGCCAGCTTCCGCTGCCTCGCGCGTTTGCGCGCACGAGCAGCGATGGTCGCCTCGTCCGAGGCCGCCACCCTCGTCAGCTGCATGTTGATCGACACGGCGCTCATCGTGATCCTCCATCGTTGTTCGGTGCCTGGGCGGAACGTTCGTACGCGCGTTGAACCTCCTCGCGTAGCGAGTCCCAGATCTTGTGATGCAGCTCGAGGAAGCGCGGGTCGAAGCGGATCTCCTGCACCGCTCCGCGCGGCCGTGGGAGATCGATGTCGAAGACGGACTTGACGGTGCCGGGTCCGACGGTCATGACGACCACCTTGTCGGCAAGGGCGACGGCCTCCTCGAGGTCATGGGTGATGAAGATCACCGACGGCGCGTCTGCTCCCACTGCGCGAGCAGCTCGTTGGACATGATCGCTTTGGTCTGCACGTCGAGGGCTCCGAACGGCTCGTCCATCAGCAGGATCGACGGCTTGTTGATGAGCGCCGCGGCCAGGCTGGTGCGCTTGCGCATGCCGCCTGACAGCTGATGGGGGTGGTGGTCCTCGAATCCGGTCAGGCCGACTCGGCGCAGCCAATCGCGCGCCTCCGCCTCGGCCTCCTTCTTCTTCACACCTTGGAACTGGGGACCCATCGCGACGTTGCCGAGCACGGTCTTCCACGGCAAGAGCGCGTCAGCCTGGAACACGAAGCTCATGCCGGTCGCGATGCCGTCGACCTCCTGTCCGCCGACCCGCACGGAGCCGGCGCTCGGGCGGGCCAGGCCCGAGACAAGCGACAGGGTCGTGGATTTGCCGCAACCGGTCGGGCCAACGATGGCGCAGAACTGCCCCGGCTCGACGACCAGGTCGACGTCCCTTATCGCGGTGGTCAGCGCGCCCGTCGGTGAGACGAACCGCTTCGTCACGCCCGTTAGCTCGATCTTCGCCGCGCCGGCGGACGACGCCAGCGGGCGGCTGTCGCCGACGGTCGCCGGATCCGCTCCCGGCCGTCGGGCCAAGGTACTTACCATCGTTATCGCTCTCCTCGCTCGAATCAATCCCTCGCTCGACGTTGTGTCGAGACGCCACCAACGTACGGACGTGACGGGCCAGAACGCCAAGGCTTATGCCAGTTAGGCCTCTAAGCCGCATTTCCGGCGGTTTTGCGCATTTTGCTCACGCCCGGGAGGCGTAGACTCATCAAGCGAGGAGAGGTTCGAGATGAGACGCAGGCACCAACTATCGAGCCGGATCCTGGCCAGCGTGGTCGCGATCCTCCTGGCCAGCACACTGGTCGGCTTCGCGCTCGTCACCCTCCGCCAGCGCGCCGAGTTTGAACACGACTACCAGCAGCGGGCGCTCGCCGTCGCCCAGACCTTCGCGACGATGCCCTCGATCCGTGAGGCGCTGGCGAGACGGAGCCCCGCCCACCGCCGGCTGATCCAATCCCTGGCCCAACAGGTCCGCAGCGACACCGGCGCCACCTACGTCGTGGTGATCGACCGCAACGGCATCCGCTACTCGCACCCCAACCCGGCGCTGATCGGCCGACGGATCACCGAGCCGGTGATCGCGCTCGACGGGCGGGACCCACATCGGCGTGGATCGTGGGAACCTCGGCATCTCCGCCAACGCGAAGGTGCCGATCCGCGCTCCGGGGACCGCGCACGGGCCGGTCATCGGCGAGGTCTCAGCCGGGATCCTCGAGAGGCAGGTATCAGACCAGCTCCTGCGCGAGCTGCCATCGCTGCTGTTGTACTTCGCCTGCGCGCTGGCCATCGGCGTGGTCGCCTCGCTGACACTGGCTCGGCGGTTGAAACGGAGCACGTTCGGGCTCGAGCTCGACGAGATCGCCGCCCTGGTGCAAGAACGCGAAGCGATGTTGCACAACATCCGCGAGGGCGTAGTCACCCTCGACCGCGACGGTCGGGTGACGTTGATCAACGACGAGGCTCGCCGGCTGATCCCGCTCGATGGCGATCCGGTCGGACGCCGGATCGATGAAGTCGTATCTCACCGGCGCCTTTCCGATGTGCTGAACGGGACGCTTGACGGGTCCGACACTGTCGTGGTCACCAACGAGCACATCCTGACCGTCAACCGCATGCCGGTCTTCCGGCAGGGACGAGATCTGGGCGCAGTGGTCACGCTGCGTGATCGAACCGAACTCGAAGGGCTGCTGCGCGAGCTCGACAGCGTGGATGCTCTCACCGATGCACTGCGCGCCCAGCAGCACGAGTTCGCCAACCGGATGCACACCGTCGCCGGGCTGATCGAGCTCGGCGATGACCAGGCTGCCGTCCGTTATGCGCTGGAAGTGTCGGGTGAGACCGCGGCCTTGCCGAGGCGATCCGCGCGCGCATCGAAGCGCCCGAGATCGCCGCACTGCTGCTCGCCAAGACCACCGTTGCGGCGGAGCGGGACATCGAACTCGTGCTCTCCGACGACTCCCGGCTGACGCAGTCCGGAATCGAGACCAACATGCTGCTGTCG
This sequence comes from uncultured Solirubrobacterales bacterium, assembly GCA_963788715.1. Classification (GTDB taxonomy): domain Bacteria; phylum Actinomycetota; class Thermoleophilia; order Solirubrobacterales; family Solirubrobacteraceae; genus Palsa-744. The sequence goes on along the minus strand of CAWBID010000011.1, from coordinate 4,836 downwards.
ATCGTCGGCAACCTGATCGACAACGCGATCGACGCCGCCTCCGCCGGCCCCGGGCCGGCGAGGGTGACGGTGCGCCTGACGACCTGCGAGGAAAAGGTCACGATCGAGGTCTCCGACACAGGTCCCGGTGTGCCGAAGGAGCTCGGGGCGCGAATTTTCATTGATGGGTTCACGACCAAATCGCCCGACGAGCGGCGACACCGTGGAATCGGACTGGCGCTGGTGCGCCGGCTCGCGAGCCGGGCCGGCGGCACGGTGACGGCGGACTGCTCGGACGCCACCACGTTCACCGTTGTGCTCCCGACGCGGGCAAGAAGCGGGGCCGAGGTGGGCGCGTGATCAGCACGCTGATCGTCGAAGACGACTATCACGTGGCCACCATCCACGCCGCCTACGTGCGCAAGATCCGAGGCTTCAGCGTCGCCGGCCACGCCTCGAGTGCGGCCAGCGCCCGTAGTGAGATTCGGCGCCTGGCGCCCACGCTCGTGCTGCTCGACCTCTACCTGCCCGACGGCCACGGCCTCGACCTCGTGCGCGAGGCCCTTGCCAGCAGGGATCTCCGGCCGGACTTCCTCGTCATCACGGCGGCCCGCGACATGGGCAGCGTCCGCGCCGCCATGCAGCTCGGCACAGTCCACTACCTGGTCAAGCCCTTCAGCTTCGCCCAGCTCGAAGAACGGTTGAACGCCTACCGCGACCTGCGCGGAAGGCTCGAGCGCATCGACGAGGCCGAACAACACGACGTCAACGCCCTCTACGGACTCCTCCGCGGGCCGGCGTCGCTTCCCAAGGGCCAATCCGGACCGACAATGACCAGCATCCGGGAGCTGCTCCACGCCTCGACCGATGAGTTGTCGGCTGCAGAGATCGCCGAACAGGTCGAATCAGCCGCTCGACCGCAGAGCGATACACTCGCCGAGCTCGCGCGTCAGGGCAAGATCGAGCTTCATCTTCATGGACGGCACTGCTGTGGTCGCCGAGCATCGCCACCGGACGGCGACCGCCGCTGAGCTGAGGTGGAGGACCGAGGAGCGTCAGGAGTGCCGCGCCGGGGAGACGCGATCGTGCGCAACTGGTGCAGCGCCTCGCGCCGATCTCGGCGGCCGGCGCTCCTCGCCGACCGAGGAGCGTCCGATTTCTTCATGGGTCGCGCCTGACCTTGTCCAGGCTGTAGCGGCGGGACCATGCACCCGCGCGAACGGGTGCAGACGTTGGAGCATCGTGGACACCTCGGCGTGGTTCTCATGCGTGATCGGCGCCCTGGTCCGTACTCCGCGCGCCGTCGAGAACGGTATCGCCAAGCGCCGTCAGACCATCTCCGATCGGCTCATCGAGCGAAGCCGTCACACGGCGGTGCGGCGCAACGATGTGACCGTGTCGGTGTCAACGGGTGCGCTCGGCGATCCGCTCTGCTGGGGCGTGCCCATGTCGTCGCGTTCGGTTGCCCTCGCCCGATGAATCGGCCGAGAGGCGCCGTACTGGCGTGGAACTCTCGATCACCGGTCAGCGGCTGAGCGCGTCGAGCAGCGACTGTTCGATCGACGACACCGCGTAAGGGTCGAAGAACTTCGTAGTCGCCAACGATGGTCTGAAACGTCGACGGCCTGGACCAGCTGACGTCCTCGGACGAGATCGCGACCGAGACGCGCGGCCACGGTAGGACCGTGCGCATCGCGACACCAGCGGAGATTGCCCCCGATCATCAGCCCCTGGCCCGCACATCGCCGGCCTCGACGCGCCGGGCGAGCCGGACCTCGTCGCGGTCAAGTAAGACGCTGACCCTGCGCGTGGACGCATGAGCGGCTCGACGTTGTCCTCGCCGCACCAGCCGTGGGACTGCGCCGATCCAGCTTCGGCCTGCTCCGGCTGGTCGGCGACGCCGCGCGGCCTGCAATCACCGCGATATGTTGCGCAGCATGCGACGGTTGTGCGCACGCCGACGAGACTGGAGAAATGCCGAACGTCGCCTGCCCCCATTGTCGCGTGACCAGTTACGCTCCGCTGTCCTACCGCCAACGCCGGACGCGGATCGCCGAGCTGCGAGGAGCCGCTCGGCGAGCCCATGTCCGGGCTCCGCGGCAGACCGATCGTGCTGCCGAACTACGTGTCCCAGGGCTTCGTCCGTGGTGCCGAGGATGGCGCGCATTCTCCCGGCAACGAGCCCGCGGCGGCGTGACAATTCCGCGCGGACCAGCGGCCGACGTGTCGTCGATCGTCATCGAGATCGTCCAATCACGCGACGGGCGGCCAACGGACGGAGCTTGGCGGCCTGTCGACGAGGCGCTGTCCGCGGCGATCCGGACAAACTCGCTAGCGCTGGCGACGGTTCTCGTCTCGCCAAAGCAGGTTGAACGACAGCGTGCCGACGCGGTTCGAGTGGGCGGACCATGACACTCGGATGGAGGTTCTGCGGCGCCGTGGTCAGCGCGATCGCTTTCGCCGGCCGCGACGGAGGCTGGCAGTGCGGGCCGGGGCTCCTGGTAACAGGTCCGCGGCTACGCTGAAATCGTCGCAGCATCTCGGTGGCCGCGCGGTCATAGCCGGCGCCGTCGGGGTGCCGGTGATGGCTAAACGCTCACTGTGCAAATGGTCCAGCTGCAAGCGGGCCATTCCCGGCCAGCGGATGACTTGTCGCGATCAGCGCGACCCACGCCCTCGTCGCCGAGTTCGATCGTCTGAGGTCTGGGGACGAGAAGGGCCGGTGCCAGCAGCGCATCCAGGCAGACCGCTGCGGAGGTCGCGCCACAGCGTCCTGCCATACCCTTCGAGCACGGTGAGCCCAACGCCGCTCCGCCGCGGGTGGCGGCTGGAGCACGTCGCACGTCTGGCCCCACTAGGCGCAGGTGGCGATGCCGAGCGTCACCGATCCGGCGACGCCGGTCTCGAGATCGCGTCGAGTGGCGCCGGCTATGTCGGCAGCCGACAGCGCAGCTCGCGCGCGTTCGAGGAACAGCACTCCGCGTCGGTGAGGTCGACCGCGCGGGGCGGTCGAACAGCTGGACCCCGAGCTCGGCCTCGAGCCGGCGGATCTGCGTCACAGCCGACTTGGGCGACCCACAGACGTTCGGCCGCGCGAGTGAAGCTGCGCTCCTCTGCGATCGCCACGAAATAACGGAGATGACGAGCTTCCATCGCGCCTGCCTCACGCGGCCCTGCGTGGAAGAGGCGAGCCATGTCGGCTGCCGCGGCTTCCTCGGCATCGAGAGCAGCTACGTAGACCGCGAACGCCGACGGCCGAGTCTCGGGCTCGGCCCCGCGGAAGTCTGCCAACGCGTCGAAACGAGGCCCGCAGCAGCACGCCACGTTCAAGCGCGTCAGCGCGACCATACGCGCCGAATGTCAAGGCTGAGATTCGTCGGTACATGGTGCCTCCGTCGAATCGAGCATGGGGATCAAGCTACGCGGCGTCAGACCTTCGCATCGATCGGATTCACAGTCCGCGCCGCCGGATTGACAGGCGCGGCGACCAGGTTGATAGTCGGGCCGCCCGGATCGAGGCACTGGGGTACGGCCGAGATGATCGACGAGGATCGCGTAGGCGACCCCGCCGCCGATCAGTGGGATCAGCAGTTGATCGCCTGGCGGAGCAGGACGGCGGCGAGCGCGTCGTCGTGGCGATGCTCTGATGAGCATCCCCGCCATGCCCCGATCGCGCCCGTCGTAGCCGGCAGGGGAATCGAACCGCCGAGCGCACCGATGATGTAGGCCATGATGACGATGGAAACGGGGACGGTCGGCGTGGACGGCGAGGAACGTGCACCAGAGCATGATCATGTTGATCCGAGGCAGGCCACCACCGAGGACGGTCGTCGAGGGCGGCTCCGCGAGACAGGTAGCCGCTGATGTCCTGGACGGCGTCCGCGAGCGTGGTGATCGTGGCGCGACCTCTGCCGCGCCTGGCGCAGCCGCTGGCATGGGCGCCGGCGCGGGCGAACGACCAGCGCCCGGCGATCCCCGGCCCGGGCGAGCGCCGAGCGGCAGCAACGTCAGCAGGAAGATCGCCTTGACCGACCAAGGGGCTGCGTTGTGAGCCCCGACCGCCGAGACCGACGAGCGCGAGCGCGTCGACGCCGGCGTCCAAGAAGGAGGTTGAACTGACGCTCGGCGATGAGCTTGACGGACTTCCCAACTGGTGCAGGATCAGGTCCTGACTTCGATGGCCCCCGACGAGCCGGGAGAAGAAGGCCGCCTCGAGCTGGGGTCCAGGTGACGCGCTGATCCATTCGTCGCGCACGGCCACCGTGGCTGAGCACGTTCCGCTGGTCGAACGATCGCACTCCAGGCCGAGGACGGAACCGGGTTGCATAGCAGATAGAGCGCGAGCAGGGCCCGTCATCTAGTCCCAGGATGCATGCTCCAGGCCGCCAGCGCCGCCAGTAGCAGGATCAGCTCGAGCACGGCCGATACGATCAGCAGAATCCACCAGCTTCAGAGCCGAATGGCGATATGGACTGACTCTACACGTCGTCCAGCGCACGCGGGCGTGGTGCCCTTGCGCGGACAGCTCGATGCGCCACCACCGGGCCCTTGCCCATCACGCACCGCGGAACATCTGCACCCGCGTTGGCCGGGTCGAATACCGAGCGCCAAACGCCGACCATGCCAAGCTGGCTCGATGCGGCGGCCATCGTGGGATCGGGGAGAACTCGCGCAGCCCTCGCGCGACACTGCTTCGACAACGATCGCTCGGGCGAGCGTGGTCGCCGCCCCTCGTAGCCGAGACCGCACTGATGCCCGGCGACAGCAGACCATGCGCCCGTTGACCCACGATCGCCGTCGCCAGCACCGTCGTAGACCCCCGAAGCGCTCCTGCAACAAGACGATTGGCTGTTCGAG
>CAWBID010000010.1:0-3310 GCA_963788715.1 uncultured Solirubrobacterales bacterium | reverse complement strand
CTTAGTGGGTGACGCCGTAAGTTCGTCGGGGTCCATCAGGCTGCCTTGGGCAGGCTGGCCGGTGGCTTGGCGGGTTGCTGGTGGGCGCTGATCCGGTCGAGTGTCGTGGCCAGGTCGGTAGCGGTGTATTTCCAGTTGAATGGCCGGCTGGTCTGGTTGTAGCGGGCGGTGAAGGCCAGCAGGGTGGCGGCGAGGTGGCCGGTGCTGGCGAAGTCGTTGGGCGAGATGACCTTTTTCTGGATGATGGAGAAGAAGATTTCGTCGGGTAGCGGCGGCGCGTTGCCGCGCCGCCGCCCCCTAACGCCGATTTCCACGCAGGAGGTTCGGGGCAACTTTCAGGCGAACTCGTAGTGGATGGGGCGGTGTCCCCACCAGGGGACGGGGGTGGCGGGTGGCAGGTCTGCTGAGCGGAGGACGGGTGAGAAGGCGCGGCGTTCGAGGCGGACGGTGACCGCGTCGGGGGTGGTGATGATCTGGCCGGGGGTTTCCAGGAAGCGGCGCTGGATGGTGTCGGGGGTGACGGTGGCGTAGCCGGGCAGCCGGGTGCGCAGCGCGGCGGTCAGGGCCTGGGCGAGGACGGCGAGTACCACGTCGAGGTCGACATTGAGGTTGACGGTGGAAGACAGGGCGTCGGCGCAGAACGCGCGGATGATCTCGGCGAGCCGCTGCTCGATGGTCATCCGCCGGGCGTACTGCTGGACGAGCGCTCTTGTCTTGATCTGGTTGTCGTTGGTGATGATGACGGTGGGCTGCTCGCGGCCGAGGCCGGTGACGATGAGCTGGCGGGCGGTGCCGGGGTAGCTGGTCAGTGTCACGGCGGGGTCCTCATGGACCCTGGGCTTGTTGTGGGGGCCGGGCCGGTCCAGGGTGATCGTCGTGAAGTCCTTGCCGGCCAGGCTGTTGATGTATTTCACCAGGGACGCTGATCGCATCCGCAAGGTCGCGAACTTGACGCCGCGGGCATCGATCTCGCCGAGGACTTCCTGGGTGGTGACCTTCTGGTCCATGATGAGCATCTTCGGGTCTGACCCGGACACCTGTTTCCAGTGGTCGCAGAACGCGATGGCCTCCCGGGCCTGGCTGGCCTTGGAGATGTCCGCGTTCGCATAGACCAGGTTGTGCGTGCCGGTGTCCTGGGCGAAGAAGGTGAGCACCGAGCGGGCGCGCTGGGATCGCGTGGGCACGTAATGCTTTTCCAGGGCCGGGTCGTGGCCCCAGTGCATGACCGCGTGGAAGTCCAGGTCGAAGACGGCCTCCCCGGCGGTGGCCAGGCCTGCCCCGATCATCTGCTTGTCCAAGGCGGCGAGGAATTTCTGCTGGTGGCTGTGGGACAGCCGGTAGGAGTAGGCGGTGAGCGCGGATTTCTTCGGCAGCACGGCCAGCCCGGAAAACAGCGCGGCGGCAGGGTCGGACAGCAGGTCATCGACGTGGGAGACCCGCCGGGTGCGGGTGAGCTTGAGGGCCAGCAGGGACAGCAGCCAGCTGATCGCGGGGATGACCCGGGTGCCGGGGTAGCCGGCCTTGGCGGCCAGCGCGGGCAGGTCCAAGGCGACCAGGTCGGGGACGGCCAGCAGCAGCCCTGCCCTGGCCGTGTCCAGCCGCTGTGGCCAGGCGCTGAAATCCAGGACCTTCGCCGCGGGCAGGTTCGTGTCCCGGCCCGGGGTGGCCGGGCTGACGCTGGCCTCGGGCTGCGGGCGGCGCAGCAGCCGGCCGAACCCCTCCTCAGCGAGAATCTCCGCGACCGAGGTGCGGTTCAGCGGGGTGCCCTCCCCGGCCAGCCGGGCGGAGATCTCGTAGCTGGACAGCCCCTGCCGGCGCAGCCCGATCACCCGGCCGCGGACCCGCTCCCTGGCCGGGGCCGCCCCCGGCGGCGGGCCGGGCTTGCGGGGCGGGGCGAACAGCTCCAGCTTCCCGGCCCGCCAGTCGCGGACCAGGTTGATCATCGCCCACCGGGTGTAGCCGAACCTGGCCCCGGCCTGCTCATACGTCACGCCCTCGGTGAAATAGGCGCGCAGCGCCTCATACCGCCGCTGGTTCACCTGCTGCGGGGAGGTGAACCACTCCGCCCCAGCATGTTGCCCCGATCTGGCTGTCACACGGAAAGAATGCCATACCAACTGCCCGCAGGCGGGCACCCGAGGGCTGCCCGGATCATGCCTCCTGCCGCCTGGATGTCAGGATCTGCCCGCGCTGGACCGGGCAAACCGGGCGCCCAGCGGGATCATCACACATGCATAACAAATGACAATCCCGGCCTGAAGTGCCACGCACCCGCAACACCAGGCGCCTGCGGCAACAAGCACCCCCGGACATTCCAGCAGGTAACCGGACAGGACCCCCGGCTGTCAGCCAGGTGATCAAGCGGCTGGGTTGCCCCGAACGTCCTGCGTGGAAATCCGCGCTAAGAACCGGCCGTGCCCGGTTTCCGGGCAACCGGCTCAAGCAAGCCCGGAAGGCTCGCGGCCGGGCAGAAGTGCTGGGCTGGCGCCTTCGCCGATACGGCGGCGGCAGTGGGCGTGTATGAGATGGTGCGCGGCGCGTTCGTCCGGCGTGCCGGGGCCGGTCACGCTGGCGATCGCGTGCTTGCGGATCGCCTTGCGCGTGGCGGTGTGCCACTGCTGCCATTCACCGGGGTCTTGCGGCTGGTGGTCGGCGTGCAGGAGCAGTCCCCGGCAGAGTGGGCACCGGCCGCGCTGGCGGCGCAGCAGGTGCCAGGTGGCCGGATCCACCGGGAGCCGGGCGCGGCGCCGCCGCTGGTCCCAGTACCCGGCGAGGGCAGGATCGTCCGGAGACGCCCGCCCTGCCACCATCCGGTGCCGGACGATTTTCGTCCAGGCGAACTTGCGGAGGTAGAAGCCGGTTTCCCGGCTGCCGAACACCCACTTGTCCTGCCTGGCCGGGTTGAACATGCCGAAGTGCCGGGCGATGATCCAGCGTCTCGGCTTGTTCGGGTGGGAGAATCTGGCCCACTTCCAGGCCAGCCTCCACAGGTGGGCGTCCAGCGCGCCGAAGGCGCGTTTGGACACCCCGATCCGGTAGTAGGCGGCCCACCCGGTGATGATCGGGTTGAGCCTGGCGATCACCGCGTCGGCGTTGGCCCCTCGCAGGGCCTTGGCCTCTGCAGATAGCCGTTTCCGGATCTGCCGCAGCGCATCTTTGCTCGGCTTGGTCAGCAGCTTGCCCCGGTAGCGGCGGATCTCGAACCCCAGGAAGTCCACCCCCTGATCGAGGTGGGTGATGCGGGTCTTGGCCTCGTTGAAGGCCAGGCCCCTGGGCTCCAGCCACCGGGCGAGCCGCTGCTTGACGTGCC
>CAWBID010000009.1:0-7322 GCA_963788715.1 uncultured Solirubrobacterales bacterium | reverse complement strand
TCGCTGGCCCTGCAGTACGAGCTGCGGCGGCACGCGACCGAGCTGGGCTGGAGCGAGCAGCAGATCACCGTGATCGATGAGGACCTGGCCCGGTCGGCGGCCAGCACCAGCGGGCAGATGAGACTGACCAACCTGGTCGCCGCGGTCGGCCTGGGCAAGGTCGGCATCATCGTGGGCCGGGAGGTGTCCCGGCTGGCGCGCAATAACACCGACTGGTACCAGGTGCTGGATTTGTGCTCGGTCACCGACACGCTGATCGCCGACGCGGACGGCATCTACCATCCCGGCAGCTTCAACGACAGGCTGGTCCTGGGCCTCAAAGGGCAGATGGCCGAGGCTGAGCTCCACATGCTGCGGATGCGGCTGACCGAGGCGCTGCGGCATAAGGCCGCCCGCGGGGAGCTGCGGCAGCTGCTGCCGGTCGACTGGACTACGACGACGGCGGGAAGGTCGCGCTGTGCGATGACGAGGCGGTCCGGTCGGCGATCAGCCAGGTCTATGCTCTGTTCGCCCAGCTCGGGTCGGCGCGGCAGGTGATGACGACGCTGCGGGAGCGGGGGCTGCTGCTGCCCCGCCGCAAGGCCGGCAGCCGCCGCATCACCTGGGCCGAGGCGTCCTATCCCGCGGTCCACCACTTCCTGACCAACCCGGCGTATGCGGGCGCGTACATCTTCGGCCGTACCCGCACCGAAAAGCGCCTGGACGCGTCGGGGAAGGTGGTCAGCAGGGACCGGGTGCTGCCGCAGGAGGAGTGGGAGGTCCTGATCACCGGCCATCACCCCGGTTATGTGGACTGGGACACCTGGCAGGACATCCAGGCCCGGCTGCGGGCCAACTTCAAGCCGCCCCGCGGGGACGGCGGCGGCGCCGCCCGCCAAGGCGCGGCGCTGCTGTCCGGGCTGGTCCGCTGCGGACAGTGCGGCCGGATGATGCAGGTCGGCTATTCCGGGCACGGCGGTGACGCGCCCCGGTATCTGTGCGGGCGCGGCACCCAGCTGTATGGCACGCCGCCGTGCCAGAGCATCGGCGGCGCCTTCCTGCACCGCGCGGTACTGGACCAGGTGTTCCGGGTGCTGCAGCCGGGCGTCGCTGGAGGCCACCGCCCGGGCGATGGCCGACGCCGAGCAGCGGCACCGCGACCAGGTGGCCGCGTTCGAGCTGGCGCTGGAGCGGGCCCGGTTCGAAGGCCGGCCGGGCGATGCGCAAGCACGACGAGGTTCGAGCCGGGCAACCGGCTGGTCGCCCGTACCCTGGAAGCCAGGCTCGAGGAACGCCTCGCCGCCGTAGAACGCGCCGAGGCCGGCCTGGCCGCCGCCCGGACCCGGCACCCGGTGCACCTGACCAGCGAGGAACTGGCCTGGCTCACCCGCGCTGGCGCCGATATCCGCGCCGTCTTCGACGCCCCGGCGACCACCAACAGCCAGCGCAAGCAGCTGATCCGCGCCATAATCAGCGAGATCACCCTGACCATCGACCGGCAGGCAGGAACCTGCCACGCGCTGATCACCTGGCAGGGCACCGCCACCAGCGCCGTCACGATCGCACTGCCGAAACGGGGCAGCGGCGCGATCACCACCAGCGAGGACACCGTCAGCCTGGTCCGGCGCCTGGCCCGCCAGTACACCAACACCACGATCGCGCGGATCCTGGCCCGCCAGCACCGCCCCACCGCCACCGGGCTGGCCTGGACCCGCGACCGGGTCTAGCGGGCTGCGCCGCTGCCACGGCATCGCGCACTGCCCCGACCCACCCGGAAATGTCAGCGGCACCGGGCACGATGACGTCATGGCCACCGTTCCCCTGGCCGCGCAGATCCTCGGCGTGGACAAGACCACCATCTACCGGTGGCTGCGGGACGGCTTCATCACCGGCGAGCAGCTCACCCCCGGCGCCCCTTGGCAGATCCGCATCACCCAGGCGCTGCGCGGCAAGATCCGCCCCGGCGTCCCCGACGGCTGGCTGCCGCTGGACCAGGCCGCCGAAGTCCTCGGCGTCGCCCGGCAGACCGTGTTGCACAAGGTCCAGCGCGGCGAGCTCGCCGCCGTCCACGTCACAAGCGGGCGCCGCAAGGGCCTGCGTATCCAGGTCGAACGCGACCAGGCCGGACTGTTTGACACACCACACGGAACGAAAGGCGCAGTGTTAACCATGACCGACGTCCCCGGTGACCACTCCCAGCGCGGATTCCACCACGCAGAAGCTGATCCGGGCGATCGCCTCGGCGTGGGCCTGCCGGGCGAACAGGTCCCGGGCGGGGATCGACTTGCCGAACGGGGTGCGGGCCAGGCCGAAGTGCGCCGCCCACGGCGCGGCGCTCACCGCTGTTCCTCCTGTCCCGGTTCCTGGTCCTGGCCGGGTTCGCCGGCGGGGAGCTGGCCCAGGGCGGTGAAGTCGATCTTGGCTCCGGTCCCGGCGGCCTCCTCGTGCGCGGCGGCGACCAGGCCGAGGTAGTCGATGCCGGTGGCCTGCGGCGGGGGCGGGGCGGCCTGCGGGACGGCGCGGTGCACGTGGCGGCGGGTGATGAACGGGGTCGCGGCCCCGGCGGGCTTGCCGTCCAGGAACACCTCGATGACCGTCAGGTCCTCCGGGTCATACCGCAGCTCGACCCGCCGCCCGCCAGCGCCGGATCTACGGCATAGGAGTTTCCCTCCAGCGGGACGGTCGCGGTGCGGGTGACCCGGCGGGTGACCGACCAGCGGAACGCCTCGCGCAGCCGGTCCGGGCTGGCCTGGCGGGGCGGCCCGCCGGCCTCGAACCGGCCGATCGGGGTCTGCCCGGTCTCGGCGTGTGTGCGCCGGTTGGCGACCTGCCCGGCCCACGCGGCGAACAGGTCGTTGAGCGCATCGAGGGACTCGATGCCGTGGTGGATGGCTTCGGCCAGGAACGCCTCGCGGATATAGCGGTTGAGCCTTTCCTGCTTTCCCCTCCCTTCCGGGGAGTAGGGCCGGCTGTGGACCAGGCGGATGCCCAGCACCCCGCATGTCCTGGCCAGCCAGGCGTTGGAGAACGGGGCGCCGTTGTCCGCATATAGCACGTCCGGGACGCCGCGGCGGGTGATGGCCCGGCGCAGCAGATCCTGGCAGGCGCGGGCGTTCTCGTGCGCGAAGAACCGGCCATCGACCAGCAGCCGGGAGTGATCGTCGACGATCAGGAACAGCCGCGCCCGCGCCGAGCCCTCCCGGCGGGGCCAGGGCACCCACGGGCCGACCAGCACGTCGGTGATCCACCGCTCGTTGGGCCGGGCGGCCTCGTACCGGCCGTAGGCCTTCGGCTCGGCGGCCAGGGCCGCGCGGTGCAGCCCGGCCCGGCGCAGCTGGCCCCGGACGGTCCGCTCGGCGACCGTGATCCCGTGCCGGTGATACAAGATGGAGGCGATCTGCGCGGCCGAGCGGCCCGGCAGTTCCAGCCGCAGCGCGGCGGCCTCGGCGAACAGCTCCGGGTGCGCGCGGACCGCCCCGGCATCGGCCCGCGGCGACGGCTTCAGCGCGTCCAGGCCGCCCTTGCGCCACGCTCGCAGCCACCGGTCGATCGTGCCCCGCGAGTAGCGCCGGGACGATCCGTCCGGGTGCGCGTGAGAGCGCGCGGCGATCTGCCGGGCCAGCGCTCCCCGCTCGGCCGGCGTCAGCTGCGGCCCGGCCGCCTCGGCGATCACCGCCCAGCGGTGCAAGGCGATCTGTTCCTGACCCTTGTGATCCATGGGGTTCCTCCGTTCATGGCGGTGCCGATGGGACAGGAGGCATGAAACGCCGTTTGCCGGCCATCAGGAAGGGCGAGATCGTGTTGGCCGCCAGCAGCCTCCCGCCGCTCACCGCCGAGGCGAACCGCCACCGGCCCACAGCCAGCCATCCCGGCAGGGCCGAGGCCGCATCGAACGCGGCCGTGATCGCCGCCAGCGCGAACCGGCCCGCCTCAGCGGGCGGGCGGATCGCCTCCCCGCCCAGATCGACAGCCAGCGCCGCGAACGCCACGCCCAGCTCGCCACTGCGGCCGGTGAACCGCCGCACCCAGCCCCGCGCCGTGGTGTGCGGGACGTCGGCCCGGGCGGCCGCAGGCCGGACCCCACCCGCCCCGCCAGCTACCTCCCCGATCACCATGCCGACCGTCTCGGCCGCATCCAGCCGCCAGGCCAGCACGAACGCCGGCAGCAGCGCATGGCTCACCCGGCACGGCGCGCACCGCACCCTGGGCACGAACATCTTCCGGCACCGGCCCGCCGCCCGGACGTGCCGCCAGTAACCAGACCAGAACACCAGCGGCCCGGCACACGACGGGCAGACCGGGCGCGGGACCTCCACCTCGCGGCCAGCTGCAACATACGCATCGACCGGCAGCGGGCACGGCCATACGATGGCCACGGGCGACTCACCGCCTCGGATCCCTCCCCGCGATCGGCGCAAAACGAGGCGAGGAGGGATCCCTCACGTTCACCAAAGACAGGAAAATCCTGGCCCGCACAGCGGCAACCAGGAGGCGACATCGCCAAAGAGCACGGCCAGACACGCAGCCGAGATGCTCAGGAAATCAAGCCGTCAACAACCCTCGGGCTTTTCCCTGAGCTCCGCACCCGGCTGAGCAAGACCCAGCCACGCACGTCAGGGCGGGAACGAGCCTCAGGCACTGCCCGGAGTTACGTCATCAGCATCCGCTAACCTCCTTCGACGTACTCACTCAACGCGTGCGACCTCATGTCGCACGATTAGCCAGATCTGTATGCGGCTAGCATGGCCGACACCGCCTGCCGACGCCCGGCTGTGTCGATGATGAGGCGGCAACGATGTAGTGGCGTGCCGGTCGAGGGCCGTGGCCCGGTCGTATCTCATGTGGTGCCGGGTTCGGTTTGCGATGCGACTTCCGTGATCTCGTAGCGCACCTGAGTTGAGGGCGCCGGTGATGAAAGCATGCTGAAGGGTGCGCAGGTCGGCAGGCTTGGTGATACGGGCGCTGCAGGCAACCCGGGTCCGTGATCCGCCCGGTGGCGTGCCGGTCATCCGTCGGCGGAACGGCGCGGGTGCAGGCCTTTCTCGCCCGGGCACTGCCAAGCGCGCGGGAGAACTGTCCTTCCGGCAAATCGCGACAATGCTCGCTGGCACCGGGCACGAGGTTGCCAACGGCGCTGGGCTGGACTGCATCGGGCAGGGCATGCGGTTCCGCCACAACTGGATACGCAACCTGGGTGACGACGCCTGATCATCGGCGCGGACTCGGTGATCGATCACGCGGCACCTTTGGCTCCGGCCAGTCCTCGAGGGGGTGAGGTACCGGTCGCCCATGTCGGGCGACACGGCGAGCCGGAGTCCCGCGTGAAGCGCGATTCGAGATTGTCCTTCCAAGATCGTGGTTCACTCGCTGGCTTCGGGTTTGAGCTTTCGCGCCTTCTCTTCGATCGCGGTGAGCAGCGCGGCCCAGTCCGCGCTGAACGCGCCCGCCCCATGGCGCTGCAGGCGTTCGGCAAGGGCGTCGGCATCGACCCCGGCGTCAGCTACCGCGGAGATGCTCCGCTCCGCCGCCGCGTAATCCGGATCGAGGCGGTCATTCAGGGTTCCATGATCGGCGAAGGCGAGCAGCGTCTTTTCCGGGACGGTGTTGATGGTGCTGGGGGCGGCCAGGCGACCCAGATAGTAGGTGTCGGGAAGATCCGGGTTCTTTGTCGAGGTGGATGCCCACAGCAGCCGTTGCGGACGGGCGCCGGCCTCGGCGAGTGCCTGCCAGCGCTTGTCTGACAGCAGCTGCAGGTGAGAGGAGTAGGCCTTCTGCGCCATCGCCAGCCCCAGCACGCCATGAAGCGCCGGCGGCAGCAGGGGGTCGGCGGCTGAGTCCCAGCGGGAGATAAACATTGAGGCAACTGACGGCACCGCCAGGTCCAGCCCGGCGTCGCGGCGGCGTTGCAGGGCACGAATGTAGGCGTCGGCGGTGCGCAGGTAATGGCTGTCGGAGAACAGCAGCGTCACGTTGACCCCGATCCCGGCGGTGATCGTTTCTTCCATGGCGGTCAGGCCCTGGGGAGTGCCGGGGATCTTGACCAGCAGGTTGGGGAAGCCGGCCTGCTCGTGCAGCCGGCGAGCCAGGGCGACCGTCGCCGCGGCGTCGTAGGCGACGTCTGGGGGTACCTCCAGCGACACATACCCGTCCACGCCTGCGGTGCGTTCCCACTCCGGCCGGAATAGCGATGCCGCCTCGGCCAGATCCTCTAGGGCCAGGGCGTACACCAGGTCCTGTGCGCCGGTGACACCCTCGCCAGCCAGGCGGGCCAGTGAGCCGTCATAGTCGGATCTGGCGGCCATGGCATGCCCCAGGATCGTCGGGTTGGAGGTCAGCCCGGTGACGGCCAGCTCCCGAACATAGCGGGCTAGCGCCCCGGTGCGCAGCATGGCCCGGTTGATGCTGTCCAGCCAGAGACTCTGGCCAAGCGAGTGCAGCCGCTGCGCGGGATTGAGCTCAGCTCTCATGCGCACCTCCCGAATCGGCCACCGGAGCCATCTCCGCCAGCCGGGTCAGGACCTTGATACCCAGGCAGACGCGCAGTCCACGTGATCCGCCACTTCACGCCGATCCACCCGGCCCACGCGCAGGTCGGCCAGGAAGCCGCATGGGCAGGTAAACGAATCATAAAGAGAGGCGCAACTCCTCTCCCAGCCTTCGTTAGTTGCAAACCAGCCTGCCTATCGCCGCCACCTGCGCTGCGATGGCCACCGGCGGCCCCGGCGGCGGGATCTTGCTCGGACTCACTGTCGTGCGGAACGCGGTCAGCACCGTCGTGGTCGCCCGAACCTCCTCCCATACTGCCGATCCGGGCATTGAGGGCACACAGAGATGGCAGATCTCAACACCCACCACGATCCAGGTATCCAGCGGTGACCAACGCATAGCCAGGAGGCATCAGGCTCGCGGCGCAGCGCCTCACGAATCCGGTCGCCCGCTGTGATGGCCCTAGTGCAGGGCCCCAGGCAGGATTGGCTATGGTTGCACCGCCCCCCTCGCGGAGGTGGTGCTAGCGTTGTAGCGGTGAGTTAAGAGTTGGCCGCACGCCCGCTGGGGGCGGGTTAGCTCCCGGGAATGTGCATGCCGTTCCGGCGGCCAGGGTGTGGACCGGTGGCGGCCAGCAATATCGATGAGGGCTTGCGCGGGCGTCGTGCACGCGTTCGGCAGCAGGCGTTTGGGGTACCCGGTGACCACCTTTGCCCGGCCGGTGCAGGCGGGCCCGGAGGCTGGGCCGGGCGGTTCCCTAAGGGGTCGCTGCTGGCCAGCTGGCTGCCACCACCGACCACAAGATCTCCAGCATCGGCTCGTGGATCCTGGGTGCCTCGACGTTCTTCTTCCTCTAC
>CAWBID010000008.1:0-6978 GCA_963788715.1 uncultured Solirubrobacterales bacterium | reverse complement strand
ACGTGGTGCTGGCGGGCCGGGGATACGCCGCCCGTTCGGAGATTAAATCGATCTGGACGCAGGGGCGCGGACCTCACCGGCCACCATAGCGCCCGACGATGGCACCACAGGGGCCATCGCTATTTGCGGTCGCCCGGGGTGGACTTGAGTAACGCGGATCCCCGCGACCGAAGAAGGTGATCGTCTTGAGCGCAAGCACATTCTGGGCCAGAGGCCGAGACCGGGCGCAGCAGAGCGAGACGGCGGACGGAGGCCTTTACGTCCGGGCCCTGCGTCCCGAGCTACCCGCAATACGTCCAGGCGGCCGCGGTGGCGGCTCGCGCTGCTGGCGCCCAGATGCGTGCGCAACCGCCTCCGGGTCGCGCTGCCGCGCCGCGATCACCGCGACGACCTGGCCCTAGCCGCCATGGCCAGCGACGCCCTCACCCTGGGCGCCGCCGTACCGGAAAGGGTCACGGCAGCGACCCGGCGCCCGCCGCGTCAGGAACGACATCCAGATCCGTGGCCTGGAGCAGGCATGAGAGACTGGTGTGGGATCAGAGCCGAGATCGGTGCCACCGGTTTTCTACGCGACAGCCGACGGCGCCCGTAAGCCGAGGCTACACGAGGCAGGGGTCGAAGCCGTTGGCGAGACGCACATCCGTGTACGGCCGACGGCCAGCCCGTTCGGTGAAACGGTCGGCAATGACCACGAGGTTCGCTGGCTTCATCGGCCCGAAGGCTTCGTTGTGGTCAAGGCCGGCATGGTTTTATCTGACCTGGGCCAGTCTGCCCGCGTGCCCGCCAGGTCACGGGACAGACGGCCAGTAAGGTGAGCGTCACGATCAGTGACATCGCGATGGGGTCACGGCAGCCAAGCGAGTTCGAGCAGACACTGCATCACGCACCGTAGCAGCGGGTCGCCCGCCCAGCCCGGTCGGCGAACCGCGCGGTCGGCCGACGTTGTCCTCGGCCGAGCGTAAGTCGTCGGGCGTTCTTCCATTGGCCGGTCGGCACGAACCCATCGCCCGGCATCGTCCTGCGAGCACAACCGCTCGGTTGAGTACTAGGCGCCGACCGTCCGCTGCCGATGCGAAGACTAGGAAATCCCGGGATTCGATCCCAGTACCGCGCCAGGCACGATTCAGATGTAGGAAGCAAATCACCATTCGCTGCATAGGTAGACGGACATGAAGCAAGGACAGGCGGAGCCGGTAACGCTGCCCAAGGCGGTAACAGGGGCCCCGCTGGCAATTGAGCTGCGGCATCTGCGTTACTTCGTAGCGCTCGCCGACGCGGGCAGCTTCACCCACGCCGCGGAGCGGATGTTCATCGCCCAGCCGACCCTGAGCCAGCAGATCCGGCGACTCGAAGAGATCGTCGGCACGCAGTTGCTGCAGCGTCGCCGGGAAGGCCTGCAACTGACCAAGGCCGGCGCCGTGCCGCTGGATGCATCCCGCGCCGTCCTGTCGCTCGTAGATCACGAGGTGAACCGGACCCGGCAGGCGGCGGGCCTGGGCCGGCAGCGCCTGCGGGTGGTCGTACCGCCGCGGCTGCCGGATGCCCTCGCGACCGAGGCCGCCTCTGCGCTGCGGTCGGCGGCGGCCGCCGCGGACGTGGAGCTCGTCTGGATGGAAGCTCCCCTCGACGCCGAGTTCTCGCTGATCCGGCAGCGCCGGGCCGACGCCGGCCTGGGCTGGCTCGATGACCAGCCTCGAGGCGCTGCCCGCCCCGCTCGATGCCATGAGCCTCGGCGAGTTCGAACCCGATGTATGGATCCCCGCGCCGCACACCGCAGCGCGCCGCGGCACGATCAGCCTCGACGAACTGACCCGCATGGACGTCATCCACGGGCCGCGCCGGGCGGAGCCGGGTACCTACGATGCCTGGACGCGGGTCCTGCGGACCGTCGATCCGCGCTTCGAATTCACCGATCCGCCGCTCCGGCACTCGCTGCCGATGGACCTCGCCTTCGCCGCGACCGCGGACCGGCCCACCGCGGTGCTGACCGGCCCCAGCGTCATCGCCGGAAGCCACCCCGGGCTGATCCGGCTGCCCCGGCCGATGGTCGCCCATGACATGGTCCGGGTCGGGCTCGAGGACCATCCGCTGACCGCGACGGCCGCCCTGGTGTGGAACGGCGACCTGCCCCGCCCGCTCCAGCAGATCCTCTTCGACGCCGCGGACGGTATCGCCGCGCCGGACCCGGCCTGGGCGTCGAGTACCGACGCGAAGGTCAAGTAACTGGATCCCCGGGTACCTATCGGCATGCCTGTCCTGCCGCCGGCGGGGTGAGGCCACCGCTAGCCGGGGCCAGCCGCAGTGACGACGCCCTCATGGACGCCGCTCGCCGGAGATCCGGCCGAAGCGAGGAGAACACGATGACCCCACCGCCGTCCGGCCTCGCGAACGCCGCGGGCTCGCTGCGCCGGGAGATGGCGGCGGCGTCCTCCATCTGCCAGATCAGCCCGACCCGGTGCCAGGCGCGCACGCGGCTGTACCGGGACGGCAAGCTGGAGCTCGAGGGCTTCCCGGTCGCCGACATCAGCGATTACCTGGCCGATGGCTCCGTCACGATCTGGCTGGACCTGCGTGGCCCCGACCACGACGACCTCGCCGTGCTGAGCGAGGAGTTCGGCCTGCACCCGCTGGCGGTCGAGGCCGCGCTGCGCCCCAGCCAGCGGCCCAAGCTCGACCGCTACCGCAGCCACCTGCTCCTGACCGCCTACGGGGCCCGGCTGGACACCGGCACCGGCGAGCTGACCACCAGCGAGATCGCGGCCTTCATCACCAGCAAGGCGCTGATCACGGTCCGCCAGGACGACGGGCTGGACATCGACGCGGTGGTCGAGCGCTGGGACGAAAGCCCCGACCTCGCCAAATTCGGGGTCGGCTACCTGCTGTACGGGCTGCTGGACTACATCGTCGATGGCCAGTTCGAGGCGGTCCAGAGCCTGGATGACTGCATGGAGGAGCTGGAGGACCGGCTGTTCGACAACGTTCCGCGGGGCCTGGAGGTCCAGCGGCGGAGCTTCCAGCTGCGCAAGAGCCTGGTGCTGCTCCGCCGGATCGTAATCCCCATGAGCGAGGTAGTCAGCGAACTGATGCGCCGTGACCTGCACATTGTGGGGGACGACCTGATGCCCTACTACCAGGACGTCTACGATCAGGTGCTGCGCGCCGCCGAGTGGACCGACGGACTGCGCGATCTGGTGACCAGCATCCTGGAGACCAACCTGACTATCCAGGGCAACCGGCTGAACGTCACCACCAAGAAGGTCACCGGCTGGGCCGCGATCATCGCCGTCCCCACGCTCATCACCGGCTACTTCGGGATGAACGTGCCCTACCCCGGGTTTGGCGAAAAAGCAGGCTTCGCTGCCTCCATCGCCACCATTGTCCTGACCGGGCTGGTGCTCTACCTCATCTTCAAACGCAAGGACTGGCTGTAAGACCGAAGATCGCGAGGCTGGGCAGTTCGCCGCGATCCACGAACCGCGCCCGGGCGAAGCCGGGACCAACCGCCATCGTCACTTCTTCTGCTGGCTGCGGTGGTCGATGAGCCGCCTGTGCAGCTCGGTCGTGAGCCGGTCGATCTCGCGGGTCAGCTCTGTGTTGGTCTTGAGCTCCAGTTCCTGCTCGTTGAAGTCGTGATCCGCCTTGGCCTGCTGGAACGACGCCTGCCGGTTCTGGCCGATCATGACGAACGTGGACAGGAAGATCGCCTCCAGCGACACGATCAGCGTCAGCGTCGGCCACGGGCTTTTCTCGATGAACAGCATCCAGACCGCGAACAGCGCGACGTGCAGATAGACGAAGTTCATCGACCCCGCGAAACCGGTGATCCAGTCCGCGATCCGCAGCTGAATGTCCGCGGCCCGCCGCCCTGTTCCTCCAGGACTACAGGGTGGTGCGGGAGTTTGACTGGCAGCGCAATCAGCCCGTTACCTCCGCCTGCCTTGGTCATCCCGCACCTCCTTCGGTACCTGCGGCCGACTAGGGGTCTGCGTGGCCAGCCAGGCCAGGCTGGCGTCGGCGATGTCGCGGCAGCCGCTGCCTTCAACTCCACCCCATATGGCGAGGCCTGAAAAGGCGATGGCACCTTTCGTGGCATTGTCCAGATCTATGACTGCAGCATTTACCGAACCCGCGTATCCGCTCGGACAGGTTCTCAGTGATGGTTTCCATCTTTCGTCTCCCGTCGTCGATGGGGGTCAGGTGGCGCTGACCGTTTTCAACCTGGCCGGCTAGCTGGGTCGTTCTCGTATGAGTTGCGCTCGCTGATCATGCCTTCCTGGTTGTGGATCACGTGCTCCGTCTTGTCCTGCTTCGCCCTGCCACGGCCAGCGGCAACAGCCTCGTCTTTGTTCGCATGGCCACCGCCGAATGCGTCGCCGCCCTCAACCTCGTTTACGCACTGACCGCCCTTGAAGACCGTGTGAATGAACCCGTCAGCCACCGCCGCCCTCCTAGCACCGGAAATGTGCGCGAATTTGCCTTCACCCTCGGCGTCGGGCCCCATCCGCCTACAGCTTGGCGAGCCCTTTTTTCGCCGCCTTCTCGGCAAGCTGCCCCGGGTCCAGCTCTAGCTTCTCCAGCAGCGCCGCGTCGTGCTCGTGGTCAACCTTGGCCGGCAACTGATCGAGCGCCTGCTGAACCTGCTGCGACTGTCGCTGCTTCTTGAGCTCGTCGATCACAAACTGCTTGTCCAACTCCATAGCCCACCTCCTCAGTCGATCGTGACGCTCATGCTTCCCCGTTGTCCCCGGCTTAACCTCGCGGAGCCAGGCAGTCAGCGCTGCCCGGCTCCGCTTGGTGCGCTAGCTCTGTCCCCGTGGTCCCCCACCTCAGGGAGAACTTGGCGCTTGGTGCCGTCGAGGGAACCTTGTTTCACGACAGGGAGGTCGTTAAACCCACCAATGCTTCGCCGCGGATTGACGGGTTATGCCCGCCGGACGAAGTAGAAGATCAGCACCACGAGCAGGATGATTACGAGGATTCCGACTAGGCCGTAGCCCATTTGTCTTTCCTTTCGACGGTGCTACTGGGTTGGCGAGTTGGCGAAACGCCTGGCCGGGTTCGTTCCGGCCAGGCGTTGGCCGTCTTGTTGTGCGCCTACCGTTCGATGACTGTCGTATTCGTTTCCCGGTCACGACCAAGCCACCCCAGCTCGACCAGAAGATCAGCGAGATGACCACTCCGATTGCCCCGACGACGAGAAGGATGATTCCGATCGTGTGCACGTTGAAGGTGCCCGACGAAGTGTGAACCGCGAAGGCAAGAATTGCGCCGGCGGCAATGAAAACCAGACTTACTCCGATGCCCATGAAGGCTCCTTTATCTGAGACCAGGATTGGATTCCGTAGGCGAGACGACCAGCATCAGCCGCGAGGGTGTAGGTGCGAGCGGCAAGGCCGACCTGGGAGACCCTCCATCCGCTCCGCCACGTGCTTTGCGAGCGCCTGGAGGACCCCGAGGATGTCGGCGTCGGTTCGGATGGGAGTTCACGCTGACGTAGCCCGTGTCGTCCTCTTCGAGCTCGCAGCCGAACTCGCTTAGTGCTTTGTGGAAGCCGTGCGCCGACGTCAGGCTCGCGGCTTCGATTCTCAGCATGCGCATCCTGAAGGTCTCCCTCGATTTGAAGCCGTGATTGCCCCTTGCTAGTCTCTATGCACCACTGGATTGTGGGGTAACCAGAATCACGTCATCAAGTGTACGAATCAAAACATACGACATCAGAGTCTTCCATGTCAAGTGCTGAAGAAGCCCAGCACTCCTCGCGATTCGTCTCGAACCACACCCAGGTGCTGCTCTGCATCGCCGCCAACCCCGAGATGCGACTCCGAGACATCGCCAACCACGTCGGCGTTACCGAGCGCGCCGCCCAGCGAATCGTCGGCGACCTCGCCGACGCCGGCTACGTGCAACGCGAGCGAACCGGCCGCCGAAACCGCTACGTCATCAACCGAAACAGAGAGATGCGGCACCCCGCACAACTCGGATACGAAATCGGCCTGCTCCTCGACCTACTCGACCTCAAGACATAAGCGGCCCCGCCACGCCCTAGCAGCCTCCGCATTGCAGGCGCTCGGCAGGCCAGCGCCGTTCGATCGCGCTCTCAACGCTTCGAGCCATGGCCGAAGAGAGCGACTCCCTCTAGTCTTGCGATAATTCGAACGCCGCCGCGTCCGGGGAGATCCGGTGCGTCACCGCGCCCGAAACGGCTGCCGCGGGTTCGGCCACGCATACCCCCGCTTAGTTGTGCGTGGGAGGTTTGATCAGGCTCGCTCTGTCTTGCGGATGCACACGTTAGGGCCTCGTAAGCGTTACGCAAGGGTCCGTCTTGGTCCACGATCCCCTGCTTTTTCGAGGAACGCCTTCATCTCGAGCACTGCCTGCTTCGTCGGCTCGAGCACGGCGTCGAACCTGCGGAGCACGGTCATTCGAGAAGTAGCGTTCCGGTACTCGCCGCGCACGTAGAGGTCGCGCAGCACGTCATCTGCAATCCCCCAGACGAAGCCCGCGATGCGCGCGAGCTGCTGAGGCTTCGTCGCGTCTCAGCTACGGTCACGAGTTGGAAGACCTTTCGTCATGGTCGGTCACCCTACGCTCCTGACGAGCGCCGAGTAGCGCCGTGGCCATCGTCGAGTCGCGATGTATCTCGTATTTTCGCGGCGCCGGTGCCGATCGCGTCAACGGGAGCCTGGCGGAGCCGCCTCGGCTCGGACGACAACAGCGTTTGCGGTTTCTCGTTCAGCGTCGGGGGAGCTTGCTCGCGAATCTCGCCGACGCGCCCCGACCGGCGCGGCAGGAAGTCGATCCCCTCGCGCGGAGCGAGAGTTGGGGCCTCGGCCGGAGGAGCTCTCCCGAGTGGGGTGCAGCTCGATGCTGTGGATATGCCCTTTGGTAATCACGTGTGAACGTGGTAGCGCCGCATGACCGCCATAGGGTACCGCCGGCCTCGAGCGGTGCCTGGCACCAAGGTGCCAGGCACCGCCT
>CAWBID010000007.1:0-12632 GCA_963788715.1 uncultured Solirubrobacterales bacterium | reverse complement strand
ACAGGGGGCCACGAGTATCGAGCACCGATCCGGCTCCGAGACTGCCGCTTTCGCCTGAAGGGAGCAGCCGTGCGCGTGTGATTGCTCCAGGCGTGATGCAGACGCCCGGGAGCGCCGGCACTCACGACTGCTTTGCTCATCCTGACGTCGCTGAGCTGACGATCGAGTTGGCGACCAAGCGCAACGCCGCGATCGACCGCTCCTACGTCGCCGAGGCGATCGCGCCGGCTGCGCCGGCCCTCCGAGTGAAAGCCATCGTGCACGCCGCGCAACCGTGTCCGACGTATCAAGCCTCGGCTCCGCTCGCGACCGGAGTGAGCCGGTCATCCTCCGGTTTCGGAGCTCCTCGCCGCCGCAACGACATCCTCGCTCAGGCAGCCGTCGCGTCGACGATTCCCGCCGCCACCAGCGCACCTCCCGGTTGGGGCTTGGCATCTGGCTGTGATCTATCGCGCGGGCGACGGGCCGCCGGTCCACACGTATCCGCCAGCTTCCTCGTCGTACTCGAACAGCCGGTCTTTTGGACCGTTGAACAGCTCGGCGGGCAACGCAGCTGCCTCTGCGCTCATGGTCCGGTACACGTCAAGCCGGTGGTAATGGCCACCGGGAACTTCGCCCCGATCTTTTGCGGCGTTGATCGCCCGCCACTTCTCCTCGGCGCTCGCGTCGTCCATCCCGGCCACGAGCTCGTCGAAGAAATCGATCGCTCGGTCGCGCTCGGACACGACCGAGACGGCGCTGATGTACGGATGATCATTGCGAAGCTTGCCGTTGACGGTCGTGATGAAGCCGCCCTCGTCCACTGCCTCACCAGTCCCGGGATCCACCGCGAACGTAAACGCCGGGTCGCCGTACATCGCCCACACGATCTCCTGCGGTGACAGCCCCACCCACGCGCCGCCGGGATTGGCGAGTACGACGACGAGCGGGCGCCCCGAACCTGCCAGCGGCTTCAGCTGCTTCGCCGCCGCGCGGATCTTGTAACGCACCGGGCGCAAGACATCCTCCATCTTTCTCCTGCCGCCGGGTCCGGCGTTGCCGGGCGACCAGCCGCTGTCAGGATCGAACTCCTCGACCTCACAGACCACTTCGGCCTCGCCCCGGACGACGACGTAATCGGGACGCGTGCGCACGCCGAGGTCTGGTTCGTACGCAGGCTCGGGATACTCATGTTCCGCGAGGTAAGCCTCAAACAGCAGTTCGCCTTCTGGGCGCCGCCTGGTCACAACCACCAGCGTAGGAGAACGGCGAGAGGAACCTCACCGCGTTGAGGCCCGACACAATTGACGCCAGCATCCGCCCGCTTTATCGCGGGCTCCCGCCTCCCCTGTTCGTGGGCGAGGAGCAGGGCGAGCCGCCTCGGGCGGCGGCGAGTGTCAATCAGCCGATTGACCGAGCGCGAGCCTACGCATGCGCTGCGCCGTGCTGAACAGCGGGCCGCAGGCGCATGAAGACCTGGCGGTCGTCACCGGAAACCGGCACGCAGGTGATCTGCAGGTCGCCGTCTGGGCCGGTCCCGACCGGCTCTGTCTTCGCGATTTGGAAGCGCTCAAGTGTGATTTCGCGCTCGCCGAGATGAAGCTCGCGGCCGAGCACGTCCGTATAGACCTGCTCGACGATACGAAGGTTCTGACCGAGGCTGAGCTGCGGCAGGATCTCTGGGCGCGCGACGAGCATGAGGTTATTCCAGGTCGCACGCAATCCTCCGGCCTCAAACATCGCCGCGACCTCGATGATGTTGCTCGCCGCGCCGCCCTCGATCTCCGCCGGGACCTCGATCGTCTCGCCACTGATCTCCTCGAGTGTGACGATCGCCCGCATGACCGCAGTGAGCGCGTCGACGGCCCCGCCGTCGTCGTCGGCCGATGTCGCGGTGCCGACGATGATCACGCGTCGGTCTTGTTCGGTGAGCAGCTCAAACCGTGCGCCGTGTTCAATAGCCTGCAGGAATCGGAGCGCCGCGAGCTGGTCCCGAGCTGGAGAGCTATCGAGCCGATGGTGCCATGTAAGGCTCGGCGTTCGGTCACTGCCAGGCGCCGCAATGTCGAGCGTGATCGCAAGACCGCCGTTGTGCCCGTGCAGCTCGACGTGGTCCGGCGTCGGTTGCGGCCGTGGGCGTAGCACGAGCGGCAGCTCGAACACCGAGCCGTCGTCTCGCACGGCGCGCGCGATCACCGCGAATTGGAGTGTCTTCGCCTCAACCCGGACAGTCGCCTCATGAGCCTCGCCGAGCCGAACGAGCTGCGCGATTAGCGGCGGCAGGGCGTCGAGCACGATTTCCACGCCGCGCTCGAGTGTCGCGGAACCGCCTTCGCGCAGCACGCGCGTGAGTTCCTCGTTTGCGCGCGCGCCGTGTTCCGTGCCCTGGAAGATCAGCCGGCCACGCGGGCCGAAGCGCTCGAGCGCCTCGCGCGAGCGCGGTGCCGCGTCGATTCGACTGACGATCCCGTCCCGTAGCCGCTCAACGCGGACCGCGGTTCCCGGTGCAGGCTCGCGACCCGCTGAGCCAGCCTCCCGCTGTGCACTTTCGTAGCTGAAGTGAGGGTCGCTGCGCGTCGCAAACTCGCCGATTGCCAGCTGCCGCTCGAGAATGGCGTCGGCGGTTCCGAGCGCACCGCCTGCCCGCACCGCGCGCGCGATCGCCTCGGCGTCGCGCATCGGGTCGCCGAAAAAACGCACTGCGATTAGCCGGCCTTCTTCCGTGCCGGTCATCCGCGCGGTGAGCTCCGACGCTCCCCACCAGTCGACGAGGACCCCGACGTGTCTCGTTCGCAGGTGCTTGTCAAATAGCGACAACTGTTTCGCTGTCAGGTCGCGCGCGAAGCAGAACGTGAGTCGGCTGACCCCGTGGCCCTCGACCGCCGCATCGAGCGACTCACGGCACGCCGGCCAGGAAATCTGGTCCACGTATCGCTTTGCCTGGAATCCGCGCGCGGGCTCGCTGTGTGTGGCCGGCACAAGAACGTCCACACCTTGGTCAGGCGCCGCCAGCCGAACCGCCGCTGGGAATTCGAGCCGGACGAGGGCAAAGCAGAGCTCCTCGAAATCGAGCGGATTGATCGAGCGGAAATCGAATCTGCGCGGCCCTAGCGCCGGATCGGCTGGCACGGGTTCATTGCTACCACATGCAGCGCAACAGTCCGCGCGCAATTAAGCTGGCGTCATGGCGGATGAGGCCGAGCTGCTCGCCCTCGACTTTGGGCAGGTCGACTCAGAGAGCGAACCCGACCTTGAGAGCAAGTTCCTGCGCACGAGCGACTTCGAGGAGTTCGTCGGCCGACGATGCGATCTCGTGCGAGGGCCGAAGGGCTCAGGTAAGAGCGCGCTGTTCCGGCTGTTCGCGCGCCACGAGGAATACGCGGCGAAGCTAGCCGGCTCGGCACTAGACCATGTCGTGATCGCGACCGCGACCGGCCTCGGGGGCATCCGGGAGCTCTCAACTGACGACATCAAAAGGCTCGAGCGCGACAGCCACTTCGATGTGGAGCAGGTTTGGTTCTCGTATCTCGCGCTTAAGGCCGCCGAGGCGATCAACCGACCTGGCTTCAGGCCGCGCGGCGAGCTCGCCCGCTTCATGCGCTCAACAGGGATCCGCACCGACCGACGGCTCCTCCCGAGCATCCGGCGTGTCTGGAACCGGACGGTTTCCGACACCACGCCCACGGTGCGAAAGCTGCAGGTCCTAGGGAGTGGACTCGAGGTTGACGGGCGGCACCAAGGCTTCGACACGCAGGAGATCCTCGGTTTGGTGGATGAATTCCTGCGCGGTAACGGCCTTCGGGTCTGGCTGCTGTTCGACAACCTCGACGAGC
The DNA here is from genome assembly GCA_963788715.1 of uncultured Solirubrobacterales bacterium. Lineage (GTDB taxonomy): Bacteria > Actinomycetota > Thermoleophilia > Solirubrobacterales > Solirubrobacteraceae > Palsa-744. The sequence continues at coordinate 8,820 of CAWBID010000007.1, read as the reverse complement.
TATTCCCGCTCCGCCGCGAGAAGCGCGCCGAGGTACTGAGCGCGCTCTGCTCGGTCTGCAACCACGTGCGCGGCTCGTTTGACGCAATCGAGCCAAAGCTCTTCATCCGTTCAGACATTTGGAACGACCTCGAATTCACCAACAAGAGCCACTGGGTCGGCAAGCAGCTTGACTTGACCTGGACGCCCGAACAGCTCGCTGCGCTGATGCTGAAACGCGCGCTCGCGGCGAAGCCGATCCAGGAGCGCCTGGCCCGCGCCTTGCCCCAGCTGACGGGTCCGGACGCGGTCGAGGCGCTGTCGTATCCGGAGCGGCAGGCAGCACTCCATCTGCTGTTCGAGCCGACGCTGAGCGCCGATGGTTGGGCGACATGGCAGTGGATGCTCGACCGTGCCCGAGACGGTCAGTTCGGGCCGCTGCCGCGCGAGCTGATCACATTTGGGACGGAGGCGCGCGTCGCTCAGCTCGAATGCCGCTTCGACGCGTCGGGTGCGCTGATCGCAGGCGAAGCTGTGCGCAAGGCCTACCCCGAGGTGTCACGGTTGCGCTGCGAGACCTTTCTTAGCGAGTTCCCCGAGCTACGCGAACACTTCCAGCGCTTCCGCGGCCAGACGACACCTCGCTTCCACCGCGCGCAGCTCGAAGGCGTTGTTATGAAGGATCTCGAGCCGAGCGGCAAGGAGATGGTCGAGGCCCTCTGCGAAGTCGGCGTCATCGAGCCCGCCGACGGTCACCACCGCGGGGTCGCTAAGGAGTTCGACGTGCCACTGCTTTACCGGCCTGGTCTTGGACTCCTGCTTCGCGGGCGCCGCTAGGACGGCCACGCCTGCCTGATTCAACCTGTACACAAAAGGCCACCAGCGATATCGGTGGGATCCGCTAGCGCGTCGTTATGACAGGGAACCGTCGAGCAAGGTTCCGCTTCGTCTCGTCCATGGTTGTCTCGAAAGCAATCGGTGGCTACCAGCGACGGTGCGCGATCGCGCGCTGCACCGATTTGCCCGGCGCGTGCGCGTGCAGCCATTGGCCGAGCGCCGACTTGCGGAGCCTTGGCGACCGATCTCGACGGTTACAACGTCAGGACTGGCGGTCAGGTGTGTGGTCCCTCCATCAATCTGCGAAATGCACTATTGCGCCAACGGCGCAATAGTGCCCCATGTCACTCGAGTCTGCGACGACAAGAGACACAATGTCTGCTGGCGCCGAGCTTCCACTGACCGCATCGATGCGAGCGCCTCGGCCCATCCGATGTACGCAAGTGACCATAACCCACGCAACGCTCATGGATTGATATGCGCGCGTGACCGAGAATGGTCAGAGCTACTGCCGCGGAAGCTCTGCACCCTCGCTCGATCGGTAGACACCCCGCCTGTGCGTGCATAACCCTGCATGCGGTAGCGCTACTCGAGCAAGGAGCGGTCGAGTGCCTCGACGCTCATCTCGGGATCAAGGAGCCACCTGTTCAACGCGTTGCGCGCGAGAACGACGGGTCTTCTCTGTCAGCGCATCCAGATCCGGCCGGTGCTGCGCTGCCGTGGACGACCTTCGAGCGCGCGTCATATGAGCTGCGAGCGGTGAGGAACGCGGCCTGCCGCTCGTCGTATGAGGTGCCGGCGAGGCGAGCGATCCGGAGCGACGCGCGGTAGCGGAGTTCCGTGGTCGAGTCCGGGACCACGAGCGCCTCAAAGCCACCCACAGATCCACGAGCGCATCCTCGGCCAGGCGGCGCTCATAGGCGCTGTTCAGGCGTCTGAAGATCAAGGACATACGCCGATCCTGGCTCGCGTCGATGACCCGCGCAAGCAGAGCCTGAAGCCCAGGTTGATCGGCCTCGCCCACGAATGTCTTCTGCCGGTGATCTTCCTGAGGCTCCGCCAGCTTGTAGAGGAGCGGGCCGCGGAACGACACGGGAGCAATCGCGTCGTCGGGCTCCGTCCGGATGAACAGGAAGCTCGCCCGTACGACGCCCGGATGATGGAGGCGAAGCGCCGTCACGACTTGCGTCACCTGCTCGCGTAGCGGCTCATCGCTGATGGGGTGGGCGAGCGAAGATCCCGATTGCACGTCGATAACGTGGCTCCAGCTGGCCAGCAGCTCCAGCGTAAGGTCGGTTCCGTTGCCAAAGTGCTGCCACATGCCGTCTCGATCGGCATCTGTCATCGGTCTCAGCCGAATGCGATCGGCCAGCTGGAGCGCTTCGTCTGGACCCACCAGATTGTCCAGCGGCACGACCGCGCGGTAGGGGACCACCGCCGCTCGTAAATCCGTGCGCCACGCCTCGACGAGTGACCGGGCGAGCGACTCGTCCCACTCGAGATCTGGCCTGCGCGAAACGTATTGTCCGACGAGTCCGGAGAGCAGAGACTGCCAGACCTGGGTTGCGTGATCCCCTGGGGTCGAATGTGGGGATCCGGTCATAGCCTCGACGTCAGAGTCCGATGCCAGAGGACGCACCATCTCAGTGAGCCGTGGCCAGAATTCCGGCGTGCCCTGGACGACGATTGACAACATCCTCTCGTCGACGTTGTCGGAAACCGTCTCCTGCAACGAACCGTTGTGGCGCACCAGGCTCATTCGCGCACGCATCGGCAGTCCCTGTCGTGACGGCGTGACGTACTCGCGGGCTTGGTCGATCGCAAACTCGACCGCCAGCACTAAGGCAGTATCGGCGGGCTGCTCCATCTCGCTGGCGGCAATGATCTCACCGCCGGCCTTGGGCGACGCCGCGGTTGGAGTCGAACGCTGCGGCGCCTTACCCCGCAACCTAGCCATCGGCGCCAGCCGGGAACGCCTGCCGCTGAGAGCGCTGACACCTCGCTCACCGGCAGATCAAACGACAGGGCAACCGATCCGTCACCCTTCGGGACGCGTAACGTTCGCGGGCCAGCTATGGATCACATCGCGCGAATCTGCAAGCAGTCGTTCGTGAGTGAGCCCGTCAGAGCCCGCTGTTGAGCCCAGCCTTTCGCGCAGGTCCGGAGAGCTGGACTGGTCGTATCGTGGCAGAGCGCTCCTTCTGCTTTGCGTAGAGTCGGGCAGTGGTCAGGACGCGAGTGACCAGCGATTGCTTTCGTGAGGCGGCGACTAGTAGCTCGGGCTCTTGCTTTGGCGACCCAGCGCTCGTCCGGGCCCGTCGCGACTCGGGCTCTCAAGCGGCCTGCGATATGCGCCCCAGGCATCGGCCACTTCGTTGCTCGGCGCGCGAGGCCCCCCGCAGAAGCTCGTCGTGGAGCTGGACAACCCATGCGCAACGAATGCAGCAGCCACGGTCAAGCCATCGCGCGTGGCTGCCTGGGACGCCTTAGCGGCAGCGCCGGTGTCTGCGCGGTCGTGACCGCTTTGGTGCTTGCAGCGTCCCGACCTTCGGTTAGCGCCCCGAGCAGCGGTGGACCGATCCGTCGGCGACGCGCAACGTGCGCGCTTGTGGCGAATACGAGGTGCGCGGCCGCCGGACGCTCGCGACCCGCTTTGGTCAGCGTGCGCCTTCGCGCTGCTCACCGGACGGGCGTCGGGCGGAAGCTTGGCGAGGGGAGGGTTAGAGGAGTTCGCCGATGTCGTCGAACGCGGTGGCGGTGCGGATGTAGCCGCGCAGGACGGGGAGGTTCTTGTGGCGGGTGACGTTGGCGATCTCGCGCTCTTCGATCCCGGCGCGGGCGGCGGCGGTGGGCGTAGCCGGCCCTAAGCGAGTGCCCGGAGAGCAGGGCGGAGGGCAGACGGGCGGCGGCGGCGCGGCGCTTGACGATCGATTGTCGGTGAGCCGCTGGCTGGCTGTGCTTATCGCCGCGCAGCATGTGGCGGAACATAGGCCCGCGGTGGACCTCGGCGGCCGCGCTCCAGGCGTGGAGCCCGCGGAACTCCTGGTCGGTCTTGGAGACGCGAATGGTGATGAGCAGGTCGCGGGCGGGATCGTGCTCGAGGTCCTCGGCATCGAGCGCGACGAGCTCCGAGTGCCGGAGCGCGGCGGCGAAGCCGAGCAACAGCGGCGCGCGGTCCCTGAGCCCGGCCAGGGTGGCGGTGTCGATCGGCTCGAGCAGCCGCTCAAGCGGATCAAGCTCGAGCGGTTTGGCCTTGCGCACCGGGCGGGTGCTGCGCTCCCCGCGAATCCCGGCAATGACCGCGGCCATGGCGCCCGAGTCACACGGGTTGGGATGGTTCGGGGCGCGGTGACGGGCGGCGATCGCCGCCGCCCGGCGGGCGATCGTCACCGGGCGGAAACGCGGTCGGCCTCGGCGGCCAGGAATGTGGCGGCCGTTTCCAGCGCCGCCAGCATCGCTTGGAGGGCGCGCTCGGCGCACCAGGCGGCGAATGACCGCCAGTCGTTCTCGTAGACGCGGCGGGTGGCCGGCGCGAGGCGGCGTGGCGGGCGGCGCGCTCGGGCTCGCGACGAGCGGCCGCCGGCGAGATCTCGCCGGCGGCGACAAGGCTGGGAGGGGCCCGGTGGGAGCTCACCTCCGTAGCGAGAATGTCGCCCGTCGCTACTTATCCGTCGCGCCCGAATGCGCTTCCTACTGGAGGGGAACTCGAGGGCTTTCGGAGTTGGTGTCTCGGCGTAGGCATAGCGCGCGTCAGCGCGAATCCCCGCTCGACACCTCTACTGCGAGCCCGGGCTACGGGGCGGCGGCGGGGATGTCAAACGAACACGCCGCCCGGGGTGGATCCCGCTCGGCGGGGGCAAACAGGGGTGGGATCGTCATGAACGTCGGTGCCTCCACCTTGGAGAGATCGGTGGATCTTGTTCCTAAACGGGGTCAAGCCTCGATCCCGGCCGACTCGGCCGGTGACCGGTGGCTCGTCGCCTGAGATCGCGCGGCGAATCGTGTCGCGACACAGCCCGTCGTCGATGGATCTCGCGGATCGACAGGCCGCGCACGACGTTCAAAGCGGCGCGGGTGGCGTCGTTCCACGCGGCGCCGACATGCGGTGCACCCGCGTCGCGTCGAGCGCGACGGACCTCCCAATCTTCCGCAGCGCAACTCGCGACCTGGTACGGATCGTCCGCAATCCGTATTGACTTGGGCGCAGAAAGAGCGTAGAGCTTAGCGCTGACAACCAGTCTGGAGGTACATTTGCGATGTCTACACCTTCCGACACACGCACAGGACGGGTGATCGAGGGACGGCCGCTCGGAGAAGAAGAAGTCGAGAAGGGCAAGCGTCTGAGTACGGCTGCGATGAGTTCGCTCGAGGAAATTGCGGAGGTCATTGCCAACACGTTGGAGTACGGCAGCAAGAAGCCGGTAGCGTTCCGCCTAGCCCGACTTTTGTCTTCTAGGCTGGCACCCGCACTTCTCGGATGACCCACAGCAGCCTGTCGTAGTGCGGCCCGGCCAAAAGGATCGCGGACCTGAGCCCCAGCGCAGGGCCGTAATCGTGTGCGCCATCTACGACGATGGCACGTGCGGCTGCGCCGATTACGACGCAGGCCTGTGCTACGTCTGCTAGGTAGCCGTGTGTGCGGAAGCTGATCTGTCGGCTGGCCGACTGATTCGGCGCTGCGGGCACTGACTTCAGTTCGCGCAGTCAGATAGGAGGAACCCTAATGCCCCAAGTCCAGCTGTACGAGGTCAATGCGCTCGAGAGCGGTCCGCTCCCGGCCAATTTGACCCAGGGTTGGCTATTTCGTTTCCCCGAGGGGGCCAATATGTTGCGTTTTACGCCTATCCGAGCCTCGGCCCCGGCGGCGAGCAGATTCTCGAGACGCACACACAGTTTGGTCTCGACCAAAACGGTGAGCCCTTCGTCTTGGCGCAGATACACAACGTCGGTTCCGGTGACGCTGATTACTCCCTTTCGGTCGTTTATGCACAATGAGCGCCCTACTGCGATCTCATTCCATTCCGCATTGTCCCTCGGAGGATCATTGTGGCTGTCTTAGTTGAGCACGATGGCGAGGGTAACAGTCTGAGCGTCGCCCTAGTAAGCGAGGAATTGCCCGCGGGCGTCAGCGTGTCTCGAAGAGTCGAGAAGGGCGCCCACGTCATTCAGACCGACTTACCGGTGAACATCGAGAGAACCAATTGGGATGAGATTCGACGACTGAACGAGACGCACCGAGTCGATATAGGCTCCGGCAAGCTCATCCCGAAGAAGTGACCGATCCACACCGAGCAACACGTCGCTAGTCGCAGGGCCCGCGGCACGGCTTGATCCGCGGCTGGGCGAGCGACGGAGGTCGAGTTCGGCGGTCCCGGGCTGCCGCTTCTCGATTCGGGAGCGCAAGCGGACCTGGCCTCCCGGCCGCGCGCGACCGGAACGAACTGTTCCAACCGGACGCCTCGGTGACCCGGGCCTGTGGAGGCGGGGAGGATTGCGAGCGGGCGTTACGCGGCGGGGTCGAGTTCGTTGCGGATCTCGCTGAAGACGGTTCGGAGCAGGGAGGAGACAGGCCGGTTTGAGCGTTTGAGCGCGTCGACGTAGCGTTGGGTGGTGCGCAGGTCGCGGTGTCCGGCGAGGCGCTGCACCTCACGGGCGTCGAGGCCGGCTTGGAGGAGATGGGCGCAAAACGTGTGCCTGAGGTATGTGCGGGTGGGGGGGAGGGTCGATACCTGCTTGTCGTCCGATGCGGGCGAGCGCTCGGCCTGCTTGGAAGCGGTCGAGGTCGAACACGGGCCGCTCGTCGGCTCGGGCGGTCACGAGCGTCGCGAGCCACTTTCTCAATCCGGAGCTTCACACCCTGCCGAGAACGGTTACGACAAAGAGCTACAACAACCGACGCCCCCGGTCGTAGCACCGGTAAGTGAAGAGGCGCAGAGCAGCACGGCTCAGGCCTTCGAACGGCGAACCTCCGATGTGGAAGCCCGATCCGATGTACAACCCCGATGTCGCGGGGGGACTGTTCAACCCTGTTGCCAACCAGGCAATGCTTAACACCGTTGGCCCGACGGTGCTTGGCCTGAGTATGCCGCCAGTCGCTGTCGCCGTCGGCGCGGCGTACGCGGACAAGGCTGCGCAGTCATTCTCCCAAGGACAGAAGCTACAAGGCAGCTTAGATACGCTGCAGGCGGTCGGCTATATCGTAGGCGGGCTGGGAGGAGGTGTCCGATTCGGCGCGACAGGACGCGGCGGGCCTGCGGTGACGCTGGACGACGCCGCAGCGGGTTTGCCCGGCGAAGAGCTAACAGCAAGTACCGCAGAGGTGAGTTCTGCATATACAGGGGTCCCCAGAACCGCGGCGGCGGGCGGTACGCTTACGCCGCTGACGAGTGGTCTCGCTGCCAAGTTGATTCAACTTCAGAAGAACGCCGCTGTTGGCGCATCGTTCGAGGTGAATCGCGCCGCCTACGAAGAAGCAGGATTCGCAATTGAGGACCTCCGGTCAGACGTTGGAGTAACAACGCCGTGGGGCATGCGCTATCCGGATGTGGCCGTGTACTACAAGGGTACCCTTGTCGAATACATAGAGCTGAAATCGTCTCAAACAGCTACGTACGGATTCTGGCAGGAGGTCAAAGACGAATGGATTCGCGTCAGCGGCGGCCCAACGACTAGCGTGGTGCGGCCTGACGCTTTCCGCCGGCCGTAGTACATGCGCCAGGCTTGGCGATCACGAGGCCGGCGACGACCGCGACGGCGACCCGCGGCAGCGCGAGCGCCAAGGTCCGCCAGCCGGTCGGTTGGCGGCGGATCGAGAGGATCAGCCAGCGGTCGAGCGCCATGATCGACGTCCCCCACCCGGCGCCGAGCAGCACCGCGCCCGGCACCGCGACGTGCAGGAACTGATGCGCGGTGACGATCGCCGAGAGAGCGGCCAAGACGGCGACCACCAGCACCGTGGCGCCGGTGGCGGCCGCTCGCATCCGCTCGGCGCGGGGGCAGCGGTCAAGGATTGACTCATCGGCGCAGCCGAGCCACAGAAACATCTCTCATCATCGATCGCTCCTTGGACCGCCGGCGACGGCTGCTGCTGTCGGGGGTCGGGAGTCGGCCGAGGCCCCAGCGGGGCGCGCGGACGCGCCCATTGCGTGCTGCAGCAGGCCCCGACCGATTACGGTTCTCAAAAGGGCCGCCACGCCGCGCTCACATGGCCCTTGGGCTCGAACGAGGTGGTTCCCGGGCGCAATTTTGCCGCACAGGCCGTCGTCATCCTTCTACCGGCCGCCCGGCTCGTCAACGAAACTCGTCACAAAATCACGAGTTCAGCGGACCAAGTCGACCTATCGCGTTCAGGACGCACTCCTCTTCTCGCAAACTGCGGGCGCCACACGTCTCCTGCTCGAACCAAGGCCTACTACGTCGCTTCGGCGGCAGGGATCCCTGGCTCACTGTCTTGGCTATGCGCTGCTCGAAGGCTCCCAGCGGGTACGTCCGAAGCCGCGCTCAGTCCCCGAACGACACTGCCAATCGCGGCGTCGCCGCTCCCACGCCCACGAGCTACGCCCGGAGAGGAGGCGAGATGGCTCCTCGAAACGAAATAGGCCACGAGATGGTCGTCCTAAGCGAGGCTGCTAGTTCTCGTATCGCGAGCGGCGAGGGCGCCAGCCGCCCGGCCCTGCTTCCGTTTCCCGGCGTGCATCTCGGAGTGCGAGTCGTCTCCCCTCGTTTGCGCGGGAAGCGCGCAAAGCGACCGCGACCACGCCACGGGGACCTCAATGCGCCCGGCGCTAGCCAATCGATCGAATCCTGCAAGCACGAAGCAGCAGCGCCGCCGCCGGCGGTCTTACTGCCGGTATCGGACAGCCTCAGCCGCGAGCTCGTCATAGGCCGGCGTGACTACATCTGGTAGCGGTCGTAGAGCACAAGAGGCCCGGGCGTCCGATCGCCGCTTCGGCGTCCGCGCCCGACTGCCCGGGCTATCGCTTTGACCTCTGGAGACCCCGAGTCG
>CAWBID010000006.1:0-92907 GCA_963788715.1 uncultured Solirubrobacterales bacterium | reverse complement strand
AGGCGCGCCAAGGAGGCGCCGTTGGCGTGCAGGCCACTGGAGGCGACCAGGACGATCTCATCGCCCGCCCGCAACTCCTCGCCGAGGATCGCCGTGCGGCCTTGTGGCACGGCGCCGATCGCGGCTCCCGCAAGCTCGATGTCCTCGGTGGCGAGCAGGCCGGGCAGCGACGGCGACTCCCCCCCTCCCCACGTGCAGCCGGCGTCGACGCAGGCTCGCTGCCAGCCTTCGAGCAAGGCCATGGCGCGGTCGGTCTCGCCGTACCACTCGGAGGCGCCCGTGGCGAAGTAGGCGTTGACGACCAAAGGTAGGGCGCCGACGCATGCGAGATCGTTGAGGATCGCGGCGACCGTGTCGTAGGCAACGTCGGCGAAGCGGTTGACGCCGTGGCGTTCGTAGAGGAGACGCGCGATGATCGACTTGGTGCCGAGACCCTCGACCACGAAGGCAAGCGTGAGCCCGTGGAAGTCGAACACGAAGGCGGGCTCGCCGCGCGAGGCGTCCTGAGCCTGTCCTCCGCGCCCGGTCAACAGGGGCGAGGTAGCCAGAGCGCGGGCCATCGCCATGCGCTTGCCGGCGTCTAGAGCGTCGTAGTCGACACCTGCCGCCTTGTAGCTGGCGGAGGTGTCCGTGGCCGGGGAGTCCGTCATCGGCGATGATCCTAGTCCCCACTGCCGAGGAGGAGACGATGGACTTCCAAGCCAGCGACCGCTGCATCGAGTTTCAGGAGCGCCTGAAGGCGTTCATGGATGAGCATGTGTATCCCGCCGAGCCTCTCTATGCGCGTCAAATCGCTGAGTCCGGCGACCCACACCACCAGCCGGCGGTGATGGAGGAGCTGAAGGGGCGCGCCAAGCAGGCCGGCCTGTGGAACATGTTCCTACCCGATGCCGACCACGGCGCGGGCCTATCCAACAGCGACTACGCGCCGCTGGCGGAGATCCTGGGACGCAGCCATATCGCATCGGAGGCTTGCAACTGCTCGGCTCCGGATACGGGCAACATGGAGGTGCTGCACCAGTTCGCCACTGACCCCCAAAAGGCCGATTGGCTTAACCCTCTACTTGAGGGTGAGATTCGCTCGTGCTTTGCCATGACCGAGCCGGATGTCGCGTCTTCGGACGCCACCAATATCTCGCTGCGGATCGTGCGGAACGGCGATGAGTACGTGCTCAACGGGCGCAAGTGGTGGATCTCAGGAGCACTGCACCCGCACTGCAAGATCATGATCGTGATGGGCAAGAGCAGTCCGGACGGACCAAGGCACCGTCAGCAGAGCCAAATCCTTGTGCCGATCGACACCCCGGGCGTGGAGATCGTGCGGGGTCTGCCGGTATTCGGCTATCAGGATCACGAGGGGCACGCCGAAATCGTGTTCAACGACGTGAGGGTGCCGGCGGAGAATCTGATTGCGGGCGAGGGCGACGGCTTCATGATCGCCCAGGCCCGGCTCGGACCGGGACGCATACATCACTGCATGCGCTCGATCGGGGCGGCCGAGCGGGCGTTGGAATTGATGTGCGAAAGGGCCGTGTCACGCACCACCTTCGGTCAAACCGTGGCCTCGCGCGCGAACATCCAAGACTGGATCGCTGAGGCGCGCATCGAGATCGAGATGGCCCGCCTGCTCACCCTGAAGGCGGCTTGGCTGATGGACACGGTCGGCAATCGGCATGCGCGCACAGAGATCGCGGCGATCAAGGTGGCGGCTCCCAATATCGCGCTGAAGGTGATCGATCGCGCGATCCAAGTGCATGGCGGCGGCGGCGTCTCCGACGATTTCCCGCTGGCCTGGACTTATGCCCACCTGCGCACCTTGCGTTTGGCCGACGGGCCCGATGAGGTTCACAAGCTGTCGATCGCCAGGCGCGAGCTGGCGCCTTATATGCCCTCAGCCTGAGAAACGCAGGCTGTAAAGCACGGCCGCGACGGAGGTCGCCAGGTTCAGGGAGGAGACGCCGGGGCGCATCGGCAAGCGCAAGCGCGCGTCGGCGCGCCCCAAAAGCTCGTCGCTGAGCCCGTCGCGCTCGGTGCCGAAGGCGAGCAGGGCGCGCGGAGGAATCGCCTCGGGACGCAGGTCCTCGCCGTCAGGGTCAAGAGCAAACAATGGTCTGTCGAGGCGCTCGGGCAGGCCGTCCAGGCGGGCTACGGGCAGCGCGAAATGGAGGCCGGCCGAACCCCTCACCGCCACCGGATCCCAGGGATCTTGGCGGCCGGTTGTGAGCACGGCAGCCGCGCCCGCAGCGGCGGCGACCCGGATCACGGCGCCCAAATTGCCAAAGTGCCGGGGGTCCTCGAGCAGCACGAGCGGTCCCTCCCCCTCCCCTTCCAGGAGCGCTCCAGGGTCGGCGCATACGCGCGCGGCGATGCTGACCACCCCGGTGTGAGGCACATAAGGGCCAAGCCGCTTGAAAGCCTCGGTCGGCAAGACAACCGCGAGCGCTTGGATCCGCTCGAGCAAGTCGGGTGCCAAGGTGTGCACCAAGCGCTCCAGCTCGTCGGTGTCGGCACAGGCCACCAGCTCCACCGAAGCGCCGAACCTGAGGGCGTGCTTGAGCGCATGGAAACCCTGTAGGACGACCAATCCGTCGCCGCGACGAGCCTCGTGGAAGCGCCTCACGACGCTTGCGGTATCCAGAGACGGGTCCTGGCTCGGCACAGGCCGAGTTTACGTACGCCCAACACGGGACCACCGCGGAGCGTTACCTTTGGGGGTGCAAATGCAACAACTGGAAGCCCAACCGCTGGAGTTGACCGAGTGCGCCGAGGCGCTTCGCGAAGGCCGGCTCAGCTCGAGCGAGCTGGCCGAGCAGGCGATCGGTCGCATCGAGGCCACACAGCCCACGCTCAACGCCTTTCGCGTGGTGCGGGCCGAGGAGGCTCGCAAGGAGGCGGCCGAGGCGGACCGGCGCATCGCCGCCGGCGAGCGCCTCCCTCTGCTTGGGATACCGGTCGCGATCAAGGACGATGTGGACCTCGCCGGATACCCCACCTCGTTCGGGTGTGCTGGACCATTTGCGGTCAGGCGCGAGGACTGTGAGATGGTGCGTCGTCTACGAGCCGCCGGGGCGGTGATCGTGGGCAAGACCAATACGCCCGAGATCGGTCTCTATCCATTCACAGAGGGCTCTGCCTTCGGCGCCACCCGCAACCCTTGGAGTTTGGAGCACACGCCGGGCGGGTCCAGCGGTGGCTCAGCAGCTGCCGTGGCCGCTGGGATCGTGGCGGCGGCCGTCGGCTCCGACGGCGCGGGTTCGGTCAGGATTCCGGCCGGCTGGTGCAACCTCGTGGGCATCAAGCCCCAGCGCGGGCGCATCTCGACATGGCCGGACAGGGAGTCATTCAACGGCCTGACCTGCATCGGCCCGCTGACCAGGACCGTGGCTGATACGGCCCTGATGTTGGACGTGTTGAGCGGCAACCATCCCGAAGACCTACACGCCCCGCCTTCCCCCGCCGAGCCCTACTCTCGGGCGATCGAGCGCGAGGGGCCGCGCCTGCGAATCGCACTGTCACTGCGCCACGCCTTCAGCGGAGCGCCCGTGCGTCTGCACCGGGAGATCGAAGCGGGTGTGCGACGAATCGGCCGAGTCTTGGCCGAGATGGGCCACACCGTGTGCGAGCGCCACCCCCGCTACGGCCTGATGGGGCTCACGCTGGTCGCTCGTGGTGAGTCGGGGGTGCACGGATGGACCCAGCGCGTGCCCGACCAGTCGCTCCTGGACGCACGTACTCGCTCTACCGCTCAGATCGGTGGAATGCTCTCGCGCACCCTGTTGCCAGTGGCGCGCCGCCTGGAGCGACGTATTCAAAGACGCGTGGGCTCGATCTTCCACGAGTTCGACGTTCTGATCGCCCCGACCAGTGCGGCTGCGCCCTTGCCAATCGGTAAGACCGATGGGATGTCCAGTTGGTCCACCCAGCAAATCATCGCGGGTAGTTGCCCATATGCGTGGCCTTGGAATGTGCTGGGTTGGCCGGGGGTTAGCGTGCCTGGGGGCCTCACCGAAGAAGGCTTGCCCTTCGGCGTGCAACTGCTGGGCCCGGCCAACAGCGAGGTCACACTGTTGTCGCTCGCCGCTGAGCTAGAGCGGGTGGAGCGCTGGCACGAGCGTGTTGCACCGCACGCGGTGGCTTAGCGCCCAGACACCCTCGCTCACTCGATGCCTGGCTTAGTAGGCCAATGAGCTCCAGCCCGCAACGGCCAGACACCCGGGTCAGCGACCCAAAGTGCGTGTGACCTCACGCGCACGGGCGCGTAGGCCTCCCACCAGCTCGCGCACCCCCGACAAACCGGCGCGCAACTCGGGGTCGCCCACCTCGACGGGCAGCATCGAGTCCTGGAGTTCGGCGAGCATCCCGTCCGCCTTGGCGGCGGCGTCGACTGCCAGCGTCGATCAAGCCCTTGGTGCCGCTCGCGGGAGCCACTTGAGAGGGCGTCGAAAACTCGCGGGGCGGCAAAGCGTGGCGCTCGGCGAAAGCCGCATGAACACGCTTGGCGCGACCGTAGGCCGCTTGGGTCGGCTGGAACAAGGCCTCTTCAAGGCGCTCGGCGGTTTGGTCGTCCAGGTGCTCGTAAGCCTCGCTCAGCAAGGCCAAGGCCGAGGCGATCTCGTCGGCGGCGGCACCCAAGGCGTCCAAGATCTGTTGTCTGCCCTCGGCGGCGGTGTAGGTCACGAGGACCCACCCTAGCCGCTACTGGTTCAAAGCAAGCACTTCGAGCAGCTGGTTCCAGTCGTCTTGGCCACGTTCGAATTCAAGTTCGCTGAAACGCGTGTCCAGTCTTACGTCGGTCGCGATCAAGCTTCGGTCGGACGACTGGGCGTAGGGCAGGAGCAACTTGCGAGGGATTTCCTTGACTTCGATCGCTTCCACTCGCCGGTCGTACTGGGCGACATTGGCGGGCACCGTCTTGTAGCCGGTTGCCGTCCAGGCGCGTACGTCGCCGCATAGGTCGGGGATCGGCAACATCGTCATTTCGTGCAGGCCTTTGGTGAACCTGCGGGCCGCACGGGTGATCGCGGGATTGCTCCAGGTCAGCGGGGCCACCGCTTTGACGAACTTCTGCACGACTTTCGCCTCGGTGCGATAGCCGGTGGCCCACAGGGCCCCGGCCACCTCATAGCTGAGCTTCTGCTCTTCTTCGCTTTGGGGCGAGCCCGCCCCCACCTTGGGGCATTCGGCCTGGAACTTCTTGTCCAGCTTGTGGATGCCGGCTTCGACGGTCGACCATTTGCTGACCACCTCGTGCAAGGCCGCGTAGGCGGCAACCGCATAAGCGTGGGTGGAGGCGATGTCTTTGGGCGCTGCGCTTGCGCTAGCAGGCGCCAACCCAACCGTGAGCAAAACCGCGAAAGTCGCCAACCATCCCCTCATCCCAGCTCAAGGATACACCCAAGTCCATCGCGCCCTTGACTGTAGACAATGGTATGCGATCGGGATCGCACAAGACCTGGCCGGAAGAGCGAGCCACGAGCAACCCAATCGCGGGCCGACTCGCTCAGCCGATCGTCACCGTGCTGGTCCTCCGCCCGTGTCGACCGGTCAGGCTCAGCGTGTAGCGACCCGCTTTGAGCCGTCGCGATGCGCTCAGCAGCAGAGTGCGCCCTCCACGGTCCCTCACGATGCCGGTCGCCTCGACCGCACCGGCGCGTGAGAGCACCGCGCGAGTCGCCGCTCCGGTGGTGGTGAACTTGACTGGCCCAGCCACCAGCTTGGTGGTGCATCGCATGGCCTTGCCGTGGGCTGCGCTATGTCCATGGTTGGTGCTCGCACCCGCCGGTCGGCACGTGACCAGCTCCACCTTGCCGTTGGCACCCGTTGGTCCGGCCGGACCAACGGGTCCCGGCGCACCGGTCGCCCCCATCGCCCCGTTTGCGCCTGAAGGCCCACTATTCGGCGCCACGCCCGTTCCCAACAGCGCCACCGTGGCCGGGGCCGGATTGCTGTTGCTGCCCCCCAGCGTCAGCGTCGCCGAGCGCGGACCTGGAGCAGCAGGCGTGAAGCGCACACCGACGAAGCAGTCGACGCCGACCGTGAGCGTGTGGCCTTCGCAGGTGTCATCCCCACCGGGGATCGTGAAGTCAGAGGCATCGGGACCGCCGATCTGGGCGGCGCCGGTGATCGTCACCGCGGCCGGCCCTGAGCTCTGCACCGCCAACCAGGAGACAGCGCTGGGGGACGCTGTAGTTTGAGCGCCGAAGTCCAGAGTTGGCGGCGAGTCGAGCGACGGGTACGCGCCCACGCCCTCCACGAAGACGGGGATGGCGATACAAGACCCCGCAGCGATCGGGCACTCGAACAAGTTGAGCGTGCCGCCGACCGGTCCCAGGGAGGTCGGAGTGAAGGACTCGGTCTCTGTGCAGGTGCTTCCGCTGCAGGTGCCAAACGAGAGTTCAAACGGAGCGTTTATCCCGGCGCCGGAGGCGATTTCGACGTCATAGCCGGAATCGACCGTGACAGTCATCGACAGGGTGGCCTTCGTGTTGAGCGCCACATTGCCGAAGTCGATCGGCGCCGGGGCTACGCTCGCTGCCGAGGCCTGACCGGAGAAGCCGATCGCCAAGGCGACGGTAGCGAAGCCAAGCATTATCAGGCGATATCTCATTTGCTCTCCGTTTTAGGACCCGTTTCCCAGATGACAAGAGCCTAGTGCGGCTAGCGGCGGCCGGCTCCACTGCCAGCCCGGGTGGCGCACCGTATTGCCTGGCGCTCTCGACGCTTCTCTGGCCCGGGGTGATCGTCCGTACAATCACCGTCTCGAACGCGGCGCTCGAGCTCCCATTGGTCGCGCTATATGCGCTCGCGCTGTGGAACGCCACGACAAGACCTCATATCCGGTCATTGCTGATTGCGGGCGCCCTTGCGGGTCTTTGCGTCCTCACTCAACTCACACTTGTGTGCCTTGCGCCATTGCCGGCTATTCCCCTCATTGCCTTGAGCAGGGAGCGAAGCTGGCGAACGATGATCAGAGCCACGGCCTTGACGGTCGCCTTGCCGACCACACTCGTGGCACCGTGGCTGGCGTCCAACCTGAGCCGGTACGGCGCCCTCACCGCAAGCGCGCCGCTGGAGCGCATGCAGGAAGCTTTCGAACCCGGCGCCCGTCAGTACGGCGTCGGCGTCGTCACCTCAAACCTTTGGCGCTTCACCCAGGGTGCCCTCCCCCAAGAGTGGTGGCCGGAGTACAGAGGGGCGCTCGGAGCAATCGCGATCGCGCTTCCCTGTGTGCTGCTGCTCGCCGGCACGCTGGTCGTCATACGAAGGCCGCGAACGGTCTGCTCGCGAGCCGGAATCCTTCTTGCCGGGCCATTGCTGTTGGGCTTTGCCACGCTTGCCGCCATCGTGCTGCTAGCCGGATGGCAATCGTCGTTTATGCCACGGTTTCTGAACTCGATGCTTCCTCTCTTCGCCCTCTTCGTCGCCTGGTCGTGGATGCAACCTCAGACGGGTACGCGGGTCATGCTAGGCCTCGCCTCTATTTCGACCGCAGCAACCGGCGCGGTCTGGGTGTACATGGCCGGCGCGTACTACTTCACGAACGTTGGCGCGACGCTCGGAATTCACGCTGCCGCATGATAGGACAGGCTCAACATCAGTCTCACGCAGGAACCGTGAGCCCATGCCGAACTTTTGAGTGGAGACGGTGGAAAGCGAACCCAAGCAACGTTCTCACCGTGCATAGGTCGCAGAAGCAACGTATTAGTGGCCAGGCTCCGCCACCGGATCGACGACAACCACACCTGCGGCATCGAAGTCGCGTCGGTTGAGGGTCACAACCGCCAGATCGTGCGCGAGCGCGGTCGCAGCAATAAGGCTGTCCTTGATCGGCATCGCGCGCCCTTTCGCGCGAAGCGTCGCAAGCAGCTCAGCCCAACGCAGACCCGTCGAGGCCTCCCACGGGATGCACTGCAACCTCTGCACTCCGTCCTCAAACCAACGCTCAAGCCGACTTCGGCGACGACCGCGCGGCAGCAGCAGGATGCCGAAACGGATCTCACCCAAAATGATCGGATCGACTACGAACTCGGGCTCGTTGCGCTCAAGCCACTCGACAACACGCTCGTCCGGAGCGGGCTTGGTCGCCTCCGAGAGGACGTTCGCGTCAACCAGAAAGCGCGCCATACGATCAGCTAAAGCGAGTCGGTTGACTCCGACTCAATCTCTACGAACCAATCGTCCTCCGGACACGACCGCAGCCACTCGACCAAGCCACGGTTCGGCGGCGGCGTCAGCCGTGTGAGCCGGTACTCGTCGGGGCCGACTCGGTCTACCTCAAACTCCTCCCCCGCCTTGATGTCATCCGCAGCGCGAAGCTCCGCGGGGAGAACAATCTGGCCCTTCGTGGAAATGGTGGTACGCATGCTCGTAAGATAACATCTTACGTCCGTGCCGATCGCCAGCCGGTCGAACCTCGCTGTCCAGGAGCTACTCGGCCAAGCCTTGATAGCTCGCTAGGCGAGCGCCAACTTAAGGTCGGCTGGGCTTGCCTTTGCGGGCAACTCCAGTCGAAGCTCGCCCTGGGCCCCATCGAGGAGCCTGCGGATGTCGATCAGGGTCAGACCAATGAGATCGCCGTTCTCGTCGAAGCGCGACAAATGAGACAACTTTTGGCGCGATCGCCTGCCCACACCGGCCCATACTCGGGACAGCGCCGAGAGGGCAGACCTTCCCCATCCGAAAGCCTGCGACCACAGCGCAAATCGGCGGTTCCGTTCGCCCCGTTTCGCGCTTGTGTGCTGTCGTTTTCCCTGCGCGGATCCGCGTTTCGCGAACCACCGCAGAAAATCGAACCAGTGGAGAGAACCAGACGTTGGACGAACCCCGCGTTTGATGCTCCAGCGTTGGATATCTCGGACGCGGGCACGCCGCGAGGGGGAAGCGTATCGAGGCGGGCGCCTCGCCAGCAGACTGCCGCCGCGCGAGCTTCAGCTTAGAGAACATGCGGAGGTCGCTCGCTGAACCAACCGGCGTGGCCTGGATGTTCGTCCCGGGCGGCCGGCTGGTAGCCTAGCCCAGCTCCGTCCTGGTTGCGCAGTAAAGCCTGTCCTATCTGTACGGTGGAATACGTCCTAACGGTATACTTAGATCCGTGGCCAGTGATTACATACCGAGAGTCGTCGACGACGAGCTGGACCAGTTCCAGCTGCCGGCGATGATCCTGGAGGGCGCCAAGGCCGTCGGCAAGACGAGAACGCTGGAGCGCCGCGCACGGACGATCCACCGCCTCGACCGCGCGTCTGAGCTGCAGCTCGCGGAGGACATCGAGGACTGGGTGACAAGCGGCGAGTCCCCGGTCCTTATCGACGAGTTCCAACGCCACGCTCACGCCATCGACAAGGTGCGCCGAATCGTCGATGCCAACTACAGCCCACGGCAGTTCTACCTCGCCGGGTCGGCTGGCGAGAACGCCGACACCCACTCGGGCGCCGGGCGCATCGTCACGATCCGGATGCGACCTCTCTCGTTCGCCGAGCGGCGGCTCGCCACGCCATCGGTCGGTCTGGCAGAGCTGTGTGATGGTCGCCAGCCGGCGCTGTCGGGTAGCAGCGAGATCGGACTGTCCCGCTATGTCGAGGAGATGCTCCGGTCCGGCTTCCCCGCTATTCGGACGCTCGATGGACGCGACCAGAGGCGGGCGCTTGGCGGCTACATCGACCGCGCCGTCCAGCGCGACATCCCGATCGACGTTGGCCGATCGGTCCGCCAGCC
The DNA here is from genome assembly GCA_963788715.1 of uncultured Solirubrobacterales bacterium. Lineage (GTDB taxonomy): Bacteria > Actinomycetota > Thermoleophilia > Solirubrobacterales > Solirubrobacteraceae > Palsa-744. The sequence continues at coordinate 83,196 of CAWBID010000006.1, read as the reverse complement.
GGATCAGCTACGGCGTTGGCCGCGTGCCTATGCGGCCGCCACGAGCACGACGACCTCACTGGAGACGATCAGGGATGCGGCCCATCGCGGTGACGGCGTGATTCCGAACCGTGGCACAACGCTGTCATATCGAGACGCGCTGGAACGCCTTTGGATCATCGACGACCTACCCGCCTGGCAGCCGGGACTCAGCCACTTCGCCCCGCTACTCCAACAGCCCAAGCGGCACCTCCTCGACCCCGCTCTTGCCGCCGCACTACTCGGCGTCACCGCTGAGAAGCTGCTTTCTGGGGAGACTCTTCAGCCCCCGATAGCGCGCGACGGCACATTGCTCGGCGCCCTGTTCGAGTCGCTGGTGACCCTCTCCGTTCGCGTCTACGCCCAGCCGGCCGACGCGACGGTCGCCCACTTCCGAGAGAGACACGGCCGTCACGAGGTCGACCTCATCGTCGAGCGCCCCGACGCAGCCGTAGTCGCGATCGAGACCAAGCTCAGCGACACCGTCACCGACGCCGACGTCGCGCACCTTCTATGGCTGCGCCGCCAGATCGGCGATCGCCTGCTCGACGCAATCGTCGTATACACCGGAACGCTCGCCTACCGCCGCAGGGACAGCATCGGCGTCGTGCCGCTCGCCCTGCTCGGCCCGTAACCACCCGCGGCGATCACCCGTGGACTTGTGACAAGGGAGACACCACGCGCCGGTCGCGGCCGCGCTCGACACAGTAGCAGCGGCATGGCAGGCGATTTCGATCAGCCGTAATGCCAGGCGAGGCTTGCTGCCTCGCCTGGCGTTGGCAAGCACGCGGTTCAGCCGCGTGACTTCGGTTCCGTGCTAGGAGACGTGCAGTGTTTCACCGCTTGTTAGGTTGATCGTCTGAGGGCTTTCGTAGATAGACCCAGAGACAGCACCGCCAATGGTGCAACTCATTTTGTGAGAGCCGAATTCGGCCAGCACGCCGTGTTCGGTGTTGTTTTCCGCGAGGAGGGAAGGCAGAGACGTACAGGTATCCGTGAAGCCTTTGGTTGAGTTCACTTCGCACTTCAACGCGAAGCCCGGTGTCCCCGCGCCATCTTCCAGAAGAAACTCATGCACTACTCCTTCTTCGAAGAGCAGTTGCGTGCTCCACGGCAGATGCAGGGCTTCGATACCATATTCGCTTTGGCATCCTGACTGGCCCGGCGCCGGTTTGCAGCTCGATAGCGTGATTTTAGCTATGGAGCCCGTACCGGTTTCCCCTGCCACGCCTTCACCGTGGTCTTCGCACGTCACGCCGAGGTCGCCGTACCCGGTCTCTACATATAGCGACAGTTTTTTACCGAATTCGATCGATTTACTTGCTCCTTCGATCGCTACACCGTTCTTGAGCCAGACGGGCACTTCCTTCTGTGCGCTCAATACACCGCCTCCGGGCACCGTGACGGTCTGACTGCCTTCGACGATGCCACTACCGGTACCGCCAACGGTGCAGTTCAGCTTTTCGCTGCTGTTGAACGCCGCCGCAACGCCGCTCCCGCCGTTGGTAGTCGTAGCGCTGAACGTGCCACTGCATTCGTCGGTCACCGGGATTATGTCGGTGCATTCGTCCTTGAAGCCCGGCGTCCCTTTACCACCGTTGACAACCTTGGCGTACAGAGACCCCCCGACCAGAACAAGTTCCGTATGCCAGGGCAGGTTCAGTGCCGTGAGCGAGGTTTTTGTTTCCGTTTTGTTACAACCTTTGACGCCGATGCATTTCGATGCGGTCAATTTCGTTATTTCACCAGTACCGCCGACGCCGACAGACCCTTCGGCTTTCTCTGTGCATTCGAGATCCTGAGGCGGCACTGTGTCGTTCAACCTCAGTTGCCCGTTCCATTCCACCGCTGTCGATTTGCTCACGAGCGAATCGTTCACCGTCCACACTGGGTGCGCGCCGGCGAGGGCCGGAGCGGCAACCGCCAGCACAAGCGCCCCCATCAGCACCATCATCGTGCGGCGGGCAAGTCGCACGCTCCGAGCAGAATCTCCATCCGACTTTGGGCTATGCCCATAATCGTCCATTTGCTGTCTCCTTGATAGGATAATCAGGTAACACGGCACAAGACGTGCCACCGGCAACCTATGCTCGCGAGCAGGGTACCGTCAAGGTTTTACACAGGGTTCGCCGGTTGTCGGGAATGGTTAAACCGTATGTGTGTCGAGAATCGGTTGAACGGGTCAAGCTCGATGCTCACGACCTCCCCGACGCTCGCTGGATTCAGCCGTACCTCCTAACGCTTGCGCGACCCGCAGCCCGTAAGGCGAGAGCGACCACGCGTTGGGGCCCCCAGGAGGACCCTGGCACTTGACCAGCAACTCCATGCGCGCCAGCCGTGCCAACATCGTCGAGATCTGATCGTCGCGGGAGATGCCGACAGCTCTGGCTACCTGTCGGTTGCTCGCTCCCTGGTGCTCTGCGAGATAGAGCAGGCAACCGCGCGCGCGATGGGCTCTGCGGTCGTGTAGCCCCTCGGGAATCTCGACCTCCGCACTGCTCTCACGCCGCGCCTGTGCGTCGCGCTCGGCCAGCATCTCACGAATGAGCGTCTCGCAGCGCTCGACCTCGGCGGTGGCGGCCTGCGCGCCGAGATAGATGGTGGCGATCAAGCCCATCAACGGCGCGAGCAGCGCGAGCAGCGGCTCTCGACTTTTACTGAGCAGACGTATGCGGAGGACACCCAGCACAGACTCCATCGCCCCGGTAGCGAACAGCGGACTCAACTGGGGCTCCTCGGCACCGATCCATTGCTCCACGATCATGCTCGTGAGCGCGGCCACGTTGTGCTCACGACGCTCGAGTGCCCACGTGCCCGCAGCCAACGTCTCGACCACCCACATTCTGGCGAGCAGCGGCTCGTCGTCGAGGAGCGCGAGCACCGACGCAAGAGCGCCACGCACCCCGTCCAGCCAGTACCTGTGCTCCTCGAAGGACTGCTCGATCAGCGCGCGGGCGCGCATGTAGCCGTCGTCGACGATCGCCAGGAAACACTCTCGCAGACAGTCGAACGCTTCGTAGAAGGTGCCCCGGCTCAGGTTCGCCCGCGCGCACACGAAAGTGACGGTCGTATCCCCGTAGCCCCGCTCGCACACGACGAGCGCCGTCGCCTCGACGATCCGTGCGCGCAGCGCCTCGCGGCCCCTAGGCTGAGGGACCTGTGTCACCAGGATCGAGCACACCGCTTCTTCTCTCTTCGTGGGCCACGCGTGCGCCCGGTTGCGGGCTGACGCTGTGGGCGGCAGCTGCCGCCCACAGCGCGCTCTACGGGTTACCTGCTTGCTGAGTAGCTACCCCGCGGTTACCGCCCAGCTACCAAACGAGTCCGTGAGCGTGCCAGTTGGGTTGTCTACTTTGGCCAGTAGGATCGCACCCCCCGACCCGGTTGGGGCGAGGACCACACTGGGCACGTCGATGCCGCTGGGGTTTGCCGTATACACGCACAAGAATCCCGGCTTCGCTTCTGGCTTTGCCGGCGTGCCTGGACATTCGCTCGTACCCGGGGTGCCCGGCTGCGCTTCAAATTCCATGTATACCGGCGTCACTGCGGGTTCCACAGGTAGCGCAAAGGAGATCGGGGAGGAACGCAGTTCCTGGGCTGATTCTTCAAGCGTTGCGTTTTCGGGTAGCGCCACCGTTCCGGCTAGAGTCCACGAACCCGTCTCCGTCCTGCCGCTTGGGAGCGTGCCGCCCGCCGTCCACGGTTCGCCTTCCTTACCTCGCGGACCTTCTTTGCCATTCACGCCATTCTTGCCGTTTGTGCCGGGTTCCCCGTCTTTGCCCGCTGCCCCCGGCGCGCCGTTTTCGCCTTTCGCTCCGGCCGGACCCTGCGGACCCGCGGGACCTTGTGGGCCAGCCGTCCCCGGGGCTCCGCTTGCTCCGGGCTTGCCCTGCAACTGCTTGAGCACGCTCGGCTTGATCTGCTTGCTCGAGGTGATCAGGTATTTTCCGGCGGCGTACGCGCCGCCGGTCATCGCGAAAACGAGCGCGAGTGTCAACGCGACATTCGCGTAAGTCAATCGCTTCCTCATAACCGATATCACTGTTTCCTCCCCTGTCGATTACTGTGCTTGTCTTGGCTGTTTGACTTACGCGCCTTCTTCGACTTCTTCGCGCCCTTGTGCTTGGCGCACCCGGTCACGCTTATCGGCGTGCTCTGCTTGATGACCGCGCCGTTCTGCGCGGTGAACGCGGTCGGCATCTTCAGGGCGCTCTTGCAGAGGTTGCCGTTGGCCGCGAGCGCCGAGAACTTGCCCTGCGGCAACGTCAGTTCGAAGACGCCCACGGGGACATCGGGGACAGTCCTGAACGTCGAGCTCGTGATCCCAGCTTTGCTGATGAACGTTTCCGCATGGAGCTGCACGCTCGTGCCGTATCCGGAGAGCACGACCACCAGTTCGGGGAACTTCGCGCCACCGTAGGACACGAAGTACGCGGGGCCGCTCAGCGCAACCGGCAACAACGGCGTCGTTGCTTTCGCCTCGCCGACCCTGGAGTCCGGCGGGCACGCGGCCGGGTTCGCGTCGAACGTAGCTGCCGGGCACGCCTTCTGCAACGTCGTCAGCCTCGATGGGAGCTGCTTGGGCAGATCCACCTTGACCTTCGCGATGTTCGCCTGCGACCCGAACGCCGCTTTGGGGTAGGTGAGCTTGACGTGCAGGCTCGCGCCGCCAGCCCTCGATGTCTTCCCGGACGTGGAGAGCGAGAAGCCCGGTTTGAACGCGAGCGTCGCGCAGTTGGTGACCTGGAAGGCCACTTTCAGGGCGCTGGTGGCGCCTTCGCTGCTGGTGAGGCTGCCGCCGACGCTCAGCGGGGAGCAGTTCGTCGGGTTGAACGTGAAACCGGACCGGTCGATCGAAACGTTGACGTGCTTGATCTGCAGCGGGATACCGTCGATGAACTGCGGGATCCGGTAGGGACCCGTGCTGTCACTGGTGATCGTCAGGGCCGCGGTGATCGGGTCCACTTCGATCTTCGCTCTCACGATCACCTTGCCGAGATCGAACGGGCCGGCCTTCGCGGGATTCACGATCGACAATCCGTACGGTGCGCCGTCGTAGCCGCCGGTGATGAACACTTCGCCACCTGTCACGGTGTACGGCGTGTCGCCGAGGCCGACGCTGACGGTCGTGTGGCCGATCAGGCTTTCGGGACCGCACGTCCCGGCATTCGCCTGCGCTTCACCGCACAGCTTCACGCTGGACAGCGTCCCGAGCAGACCTGGGGGCATCTTCAGCTGGATCGCGTCCAGGTTCTGGTTGCCGTCTTCGCGGCTCATCGTCAGTATGTACGGGGTGAACGCGCCTGCCTGCAGGTTCAGGCTGCCTGTCGTCAGTGACGGGTCAAACGGCAACGGATCGCGGCAGGGACTGTCACCCGGCCCGGAGGTGATCAGGAATTCCGAGGAGGCTTGCGCGGGCGGGTTGCCCGACCACGGCGCGATCGAAGCGGTCGTGGTGTAGGACCCGCACAAAGCCGGTGTCCCCAGCGGCGCGCGCGAGCCACCGAAGAATTCAAGCTTCAAGTCTTCGAACGGCAACTGTGGCGTTTCCTTGAACGTCGCGACGAGCTGGCCGGTGCCTTCCTGTGGCACGACTTCACCCGCGAGCTTCACGCGCACACCCGATACCGGGTCATACGCGACCAGATACAGGGCGACGAGGCTCCCGAACGGGTTCGCGTCCTGGGTGGCGAGATACGCTGAGCCCTTCAAGGGGTTCGGCAACAGCGGCGTCGAAATTTCGACATTGCCGACCTTCGAGGATTCGGGACACGTCTGCTCAGCCGGGCTATCGAGGCCAATCTCGCTCGTCGAACAGGCCGATAGGCCGTCCGCACCCGCTGGATTGAGGCCGACGCCCGCCGGGAGCGTGACGGTCGTGTCCTTCACGGTGGAGTCGGCGAGGCCTGTCGGAGTGAGACTGGCTTCCTGATCGACGTGCACACCGACCGTCAACCCCGTCGGGGAGCTCGCGTTCTGTCCGTCCGGCGCGACACTGATCGACGGGTCGAAGTAGAGCTGGTTGCACCCATCCTGGGGAAGCGGCTCGCCGGCATTGTTGGAGAACACGTAGCGCTTCGGTTCGCTGAACTGACCGATAGCCGACCATGGGTCGCCTTCCACGCTCGTTTCAAGCGCGTGACCCGTGCAGGACGTCGGCATGATCAGGAACGGTTGCGGTTTTTCCTGCACCGGGCACGCCGATTCCCATTTCGTGATTTTTGTGAGACTGAGGCCTTCGTATGCGTCCAGGCAAGCGCCGCGTGTAGTGTCGTGGCTCGCTTCGCCCGGCACGCCCCAGAACGTCACCTGGGTCCCGATGAAGCCGATCTCATCGGTGATATCGGGCACAGTCACGACGACACCGTAGCCTTCGCCGGTGCGCACAGAAGTATCTAGGATCACCGGTCCAGCGGGTGTATCGAACCCGAACCGTGCCGGCTCCCCAACCGACGGTTCGACATTGTACAGCGGGGTCGTCAACGCATACGGCACATACGGTGCTATCGAAATATTGGTGACGATCGGCGTCGCCACACCGACGACCGTGTTTCCAGGACAGGGCAGGGCGGGGTCCTCTTTCGAGAACACCGCCAAGTTGCACTTCGGGAGTGGGGTTGGATTGCCGACAAGACCGGGCGGCAGGTCGAAGCGCAGATCCTTCGTCAACGCGATCGGCTGCACTTCAGGCAACACTTCTTTATATTGGTAGTTGAAGACCGGGACCGTCTTCGTGTTGAACGTCAGCGTCGTCGTCAACTGGAACGGATGCGACCCCGCCTGTGTATCGGGCACTCCGCCTTCCTCTTCGGGCGTCAATTCATAGTTTTCGACTCCGAACGCCGGCGGCGATTCCCCCAGCGAAAGCGCCCGGCGCCACTGCACCGGGGCAGCCCCGCCACCTTTCACGCCCACTTCGCTAACGCCGCCCCCCGCGCCCGCTTCAACGTGCACTGTCATCGCGATCATGAAACGTTCGTAGGCCAGCAATGGACCGTCATAAGTACAGGCGACGGTCGACGTCGAAATCGCGCAATGCATGAATTCCTTCACACCGTTTACACCGACGCTGGCGCTCCCGCCACCTTCACCGTAAACATGCGTAGGAGTCACACCAGTGGGCAGCTTGTCCACGATCGTGACGGGACTGGTGAACCCGTCTACGGGGGCGTCGCCGAGATCGCTGACTTCCAACACAAGCCTGCTTTCGCCACCGGGTTCGCTCGCCGGCGCCGAAATCGTGTTCACGTGCCACCACGGCACAGCAGCCACAGCCTCTCCGCCGCACGTCAGCACTCCGACCACGACAAGCACCGCAACTGCTGGAAAAGCCCGTTTGACAGCCACGCCGATCATCCCTTCCTCCGATTCCCAGTCGCGGCCGCCTTGCGAACTCGCTTCAGCGGATACCGCTTGTGTGCTTCGCGTTCGCAAGCACTGCGCCGCTTGCCCTTCCTCTTGTGGCACGCACGCAAAGCACGTGCCAGCTTCTGCGCGCTTGTCAAGGACCTCTGCCTCACGATCGGAGCAGAGCCCGTCGTCAAATTGCCGATGCCGTTGAACGTCGCGCTAGGCGCCGTACCGAAGATCGACGGTTGCGGGGAAGGAGCCGCCTTACACGAGTCGCCCGAGTTGCATGGAGGCGGCGAGACGGGTTCCCGCTTGCACGGCACGGCACTCGTGCACACGTGAGCGTCATACACGTCATACCCCTTGTCGTAATCTTCACCGACGAGTTTGCTTGTCGTGTCAAAGAACACGTCGTCGCCGTTTTCGCTCGCGTCATAGAACGCCGATTCCGAGCTGGAGGTACCTGAAGAGATCAAGCCAACACAACCGCCAACAGGGTGGCCCGCAAGTTCCTTTACGTACACGTCCCTCGCTGAAGAGGTGGAACTGGTGCAGTCACCTACGCCTTCGGGCTCATACTCGTACACGTCCTCCAACCCGTTCGTGTCCTGCGCCACCAAACCATCCGGGCTGTCAAAGAACAAGCGGCCGCTGTTGGAGAGATAACGCGGCTGATAGGTCGCCGACTCTCCGTTCAAATCATCCCAACCGGGGATGCTCCCGGCCAGCCAGTGAGCATTTGCCCCAGCCCAGGTGGACAAGCGATCGACGAGCAGCTTTTCCTTCCCGCCGGACAATACGCCGACCGGTCGCGAGCCGGATGGGTTACACGACGCGCACACCAGTGCTCCACCCTGCGCGTCGTACAGGAACACCTCCTCATCCGGCGCGCCGCTCACCGCATCCGTATTGTCATAGCCCGTCAAAGAGCGCTCCGACATAAAGGCCAGAAACCTGCCATTCGGCGACACACGCGAACTCACAGCCGGAAGATAGGGCGCAATGAGGGGTTCGTTTACCCCCGACCAGCTATGCCTGTCTTCTTCCGACAACGTAGCTATATACGTGGTAACCCAACCATTACCAGTATCGTGCAATACATAGAGATTGTCTTCACCACTCACACCACCGACTGCCAGAACGCCCTTTGCCACGAAATACACATATGACCCATCTTCGCTGACATCGGAGACCATTTCCTGCACACCGGCATTTGGTTCCCTCTGGCCGTGAGTCGAAGTCAAATCTGTTGCAATGCCGCTATCCCAATCGTATTCGTAGAGATCGCCGTCTTCCAGATAGAAGATCTTTGAGCCTTCGGCGTTCATAGTCTGATATATGGCCCTTGGGCCCCCGATCTGCACCGTGCGTTCTTCGATCATGTCGCGCACAAATAGACCTCTATACGTTCGCAGCGTCTGCGGTGTGTACGGTTCTCCCCACGTCCACGCGATCCGTCGCCCATCGGCGGATATGTCACGCTGAACGCTACCTTGCGCACTGCCATCGGCGTCGGTCATACCGGCGAGTCTCACAAGTGGCACTCCCTGATTGTGATTGTGGCGACCATGCGCCACTTCATCACCTGGCGGCGGCAATATGTTCACAAGTTTCAAACCGCCACTGCTCCACTCATACAGATTCCATTGGACGGCAAGATCACCGATTTCTTGTCTTTCTCGATTTTCACTTACCGTTTCTTCATCAAAGGCTTCTGACGTCAAGGCGCTCGGCGTCTTGAACACAACGTGCGAGAGATCTGGTGTCGCCGCAAGAAATTTTATCTGCCATTCTGCTCCTTGCGTCCCGAAGGATTCAGCTTCGTCGATTTTTGTGCCTTCGGGAATATCTGCCGTGCTCACAAGCGGGGAGAATGTCCCATTCACGTCGTCGCGCAAATACAATGTTCGTTCGTTTTCTACTCCGGGAGCGAGCGGTGGTGTTCCGAATAGGTGCGGTTCGAAGGCCGCAACCGCCAGATCTGGCGAAAACAGGTGATAATAAAAACCAACCTCCAGTATGGTTTCCGCGGGGGCTCCATTTTCACGAATTTCGCCAGGAGGCGTCAGGTCTTCGGATTTCCAACCATCGTCGTCGCGCCTCGAGAGCACCTGCGAAAACTTTGATTTGCCCGCCGGACTTTCACCACCAGCCGGTCCTTCCGCCACATACGTGATCCCACTCCCATCGCTTGCGGCCTGAAGCTGACCACCCAATTCAGTCAATTCCAGCAAAGCTCCGTTTTTGTCCGGCGGTGACACCAATTCCCAATCCCGCCCGTCGGGCGAAGCCGCCAAACCGCCCGCGGGCTGGATTGTAAACGAGCGATCTGGCGCTTCGAACGTTTCACCGGCCTGTTCGGCCACGAAGCGATAGTGATAGACCGTGCTCGCTTCCAGGCCCTGCAGGTGCACGCTCAAGCTCTGCGCCCCCGGTGTCGCGCCAAGATCCACACCTGGAGGGGAAACAGGCGCATAGGAACCGTAAGCGACACTCGGCCCGTATCGAACGTAATAGTGCGTGTCAGCGCCGTTGGGGTCGATCGGATCGCGCAATGTCGCGCTGGTGGACGCCACATCGGCGACGAACTCTGACCCCAACACCGGGCCCGTGTGAAGTTCCTGATCTGGGGTCGAGCTCTTCCCAGCAGCGTTTTCCGCAGACAGCCGATAATGATAGACCGCCTCCGGCGAGAGACCCGTCAACTGCGCACTGACAACCACAGGCGTCGTACCCGAGCCAAGGCTCGCGGGCGAGCAAGGCACGCTCTGCCCATAAGCACTGGTACTACCGTATTCGAACACGCACGCGCCGACGGGCTTGCCCTCGGGGTCGACGCTCCCGTTCAGCGTCAGGCTCCGCGGCTGTTGTTCGCTGAGCGGCGCAAGGCTCACGCTGGGCTGGATAAAGGCTTCGAAGATCGACACGTTGTCCCGCGACTCATCGGTCGCATAAACAGTGCCGTCGCTCGCATTGACGGCCACACCCTTACTGAACGTCAAATGTCCGGAGCCAAAGCAACCAGTGGAGACACCAATGCAGCTCTCAATCGGAGCCCCACTCAAACTGAACGCTTCGATCGTTTCCAGATTGTCGAGATAGACCTCCTGACCTACCGGATCGACTGCCAGGCTATGTCCATTTTCATCGTTGCCGAAGGGGCTGATCAACGTTTCCCCAGAGCCATTGATCTTTGCAAAAGCGCCGCCGGGGCTAATATATAGATTGTCTTCACCGTCCACCCCAAGACCGCTGGTCACGAACCCACCAAATACCGTTTCGGAAATTTCTGAAGAGTATTTGTTTTCAAGTGCGTCACTAAAGCTGTAAATTTGACCTTTTCCGACAGCAACCCAGAGGATTCCGTTCGGGTCAACAGCTAGACCCGCAACCCCTCCTTCTCCAGATTTGAACAGACCACCGGTGGGTTCATCTTTAGCATTGATCACCGGGGGAGTTCCGGTCAATTGCCCAACATACGTGCCGCCGGAGTCGAACTTATCGATCACACCATGGCCCTGGTCCAGCACGTACACATCACCCGCGGATTCATCTGTCAAAGGATTCCCCGAGTTATCGACCGCGATCTGGGTCGGTTCGGAAAAAGCGCCAGTTGGGGAGGCAGACCCATTGAATTCAGCCAATACAGCGGTCCCGGTCGAGTTGAACTCCTGCACACGGTCGTTGCCCCGATCCACGACGTATACATCCCCTGTCGTGTCGTTCACCGCGATCCCGTAGGGCTTTTCAAACTCGCCGGGGCCTGAACCTTGATTGCCAAAGGACCCTGTGAACTTGTGCACCTCCAACGCCTGAGCCGAGGCGCCCCATACCAGCAGACAACCGGCGAGGAGACACAGACAGGCGACAATCGGCCTAACAGGGAATCTCTTGGCATGAGGACTCATCGCTTGCTGTCTCCCTCTGGTTTGGAATTGTCCGTGTGGGCGCGCACGCTGTCGACGACCTGCCGGCCGGTGGACGTGAGCGACCATGCGTTGGGGGCTCCCCGGCCGGGGCCGAGACCGCTGTTGGAGATCAGCCCGAGCCGTTCCAGTCGTGCGAGCAGCTTCGATATCTGTCCCTGGTCTAGGATCCCGGCGCTCTTACCGATCAGCCGGTTGGATGTGCTCGGGTGCTCAGCTACCGCGAGCAGCACGCGCACGGTGCGGTAGGTGAGGCGCATCTTCGCGCCTTTGAAGGGATCGGAGAGCAGCCGTGCGTTGGGCCTATCGCTCACGCAAGGCTTGACGGGACGGTCCAGCTCGCGTCGCGCAGCAGCAGCGCCCTGATAGGGCAGCACGATCATGCTCGTCAGTTGATTTGTCAACCCGAGTAGCGACTCACGGTCGGGGAGCGCGAGTCGCGTGTGAATCAACGCGAGCGCTCCACCCACCAGGCCCTCGGCGGTCAGCGACGGCAGGCTGGCCGCCGTCGCGGACTGCGTGCGGCCCTCGTCGACGGCAGCCGCCACCAGCGTGAGTACGTGGTCGCGACGCTCGAGTGTCCTCGGTCCCGCCGACAGCGACTCGACGATCAGCAAGCGACCGATGACCGGCTCCTCATCAAGGAACGCGAGCAACGCGAACAGCCCTGCTCTGATCCGATCACGCCACGTCTTCTCCGCGGCGTAGGCGGGCAACACACGCTGGGAGACAAACGCCAGCGCGTCGTCGAACGCCGCCAGGAAGCAATCTTCGCGATCGCCGAACACCTCGTAGAACGTGCGCCGCGAGACGCCCGATCGTTGCACCACGTGCGCGACGCTCACATTGCCCACGCCGCGCTCGGTAACCACGTCGAACATCGCCGCCAAGATCCGCGCACGCTGGATCTGCGCGACCGAAGCATGACCGAAGTCGTTTGGCTCGTGCCGCGGGCGCGGTGCGTGGTGCGCGGTGCGCGGTGAATGTGGCGCCGTGGCCGCGCGCGCCATCTCAGCAGCACTCCCGCACGGAACACCTTGAAGAGTGCAGGCGGGCCGGAGAGCGCAGGCGGGCCGGCCTCTGGGCACGGAGAGAGTACGCGCCCAGAGACGAGCCCGGATGGGTCGGGACAGCCGCCAAAACACGGCCTTGCGTCCCGCGTGTGGGAGAACACGAGAAGCTATTTGGGCGCGCACGGAGCACGCCACAGATCAAGCCAGACCAATGACCGGCTGGCCGCGGCGTTGAGCCGCGGCGAAAAGAGCTAGCGCTTAGGCGCCGGCTCGACCAGAGAGAGAGAGAGAGAGAGAGACGCGTCAGCGACGCTGACGCGTCCTATAACGGACCCGCCATTGACACATCGACTCTCAACTGCGCTATTCCCCAATGAAAACACGCGAAGCACAACTCTTTCCCTGTTGCGACCCGGTCCCTCTCCCAAGGTCCCCGTCAAAACTGTGTTGGTGTCGACCACGAGGACCGACCCACACCCGACCTTATCTTTCCTGACAGCCAACCGGCTGACGAGATGGATTCATCTTATACACAAAACTCTCCTCATGTCAAGAGGAATCGTTTCCGTCTCTGTTTGTTGAGAACGGTAAGCCAACCCGGCCTATCTGTCCACGGGTCGAGGGAGACGGCGTCGCCTGAACATGCTGCGCTCACACAACACACGTCGGTAGCAGCCGCTGGACAGCCGCGTCCCAACCCGGTGGTCAACCCCGCCGAGGACACCGGTGTTTCACAGTCAGTTGTCGTCAGTGGAGACGCCGGGAATCGAACCCGGGTCCGCGGTCGCGTGAGAATGGCTTCTACGAGCGTAGCCGGCGCTCTGATCTCATCCCCCGCTCGCCTCGCCGGCCGGGTTGTGGGGGACCAGCCTCCTAAGGTTTTCCCGGGTCAGCGGAGGCGGGCCTCGCCGGGTGAGCCTACTTTCTGATCCCGAGGATCCCCGTCATAGGCGAACGGGGCTCGAGACCTCGTGCCTTAGCTATTGGCTAAGCAGCGAGGGCGTACTCGTGAGAGTCCGCACTTATGGTTTTCCCGGGTGTTTTACGAGGCCGCCCGGGACCTCGACTCGCGACCATCCACACGAGCCGACTGCGTCGAAGCCTGTCGTCCCCTTGGATGTACTGCCTCTCAAGTGTAGCCGGACCCCTTGGTCTGGCGCGAAGACCCCGCGGCACAGACCGTTGCCGACCCTGCGGCCCGCGCTTTAAACAAGTCGACGCGGTCCCGGGCCGCTTCGAGGAACCTCTCGCCCGGTCGGCCCGAAAGCCTTCCGGAGATTGGTGGCGCGGCCTCACACCTCAGTGGCCTCGCTCTTGCGGCTCGGGGTCCGCGTCTTCATCCAACGTACGCCTGCCCAAGACTGTCGTCAAGGGCATTTTCGCGACATCCCCGCACGTTCCGCACAATTGCTCAGTGGAGACCCCAAAGACCCACTTAGGGGAGGCTTATCGCAGCTGCCACAATGAGAGTATGGACAACGAGCTGCCGGTGGTGGGCGAAAGACCGTTCGGTGGGCCAGGCGGTCCGGCAACGATCCCCCCAACGAGCTTGCCTAGCGCGCATGAGCCGCACGCCGGCGAAGCGCCCTTCGGCAGGCCTGCTCGTTCCCTGCGCAAGCGCGCCGGTAGCGCCTTGGCGGGCTTGGCCGCTTTGGCCGCCAAGTTCGGGGCATACCTCAAGAGCGGTGCGCTGCTGTTGGGCAACGCCAAGTTCTTGACAACCGGAGCTACGGCGCTCGTGTCGGTGGCGGCTTACAGCCTGTTCTGGGGCTGGCAGTTCGCGGCCGGATTCGTGGCGCTCCTGTTCGTGCACGAGATGGGCCATGTGATCCAGCTCAGACGCGAGGGGATCAAGGCGAGCACGCCGATGTTCATCCCTTTCTTGGGCGCTGCCATTTTCTCGCGCTCGCTAGGAGACAACGCGCTGGCGGAGGCACGTGTGGGCCTGGCGGGGCCGGTGCTTGGCACGCTCGGCGCGCTCGGTGTGGCTTTGGCCGGAGCGCTTACTGGCAGCGACCTGCTGCTTGCGCTCGCATACCTCGCCTTCTTCTTGAACCTAATCAACCTGATCCCCGTGGTCCCGTTCGACGGCGGACGGGCGATGGCGGCGGTGGCGCCTTCGATGTGGTTCCTGGGGATCGGTGGCCTGGTGGCAATGATCCTGCTGCTTGGCAATCCGTTTCTGCTGATCTTCATTCTGCTCGCGTTGCGCGAGATGCCGAGTCGCTGGCGCCAGCTCGAGATCGCGTTCGATCGAGCAGGCCGCCTACTACCGCGTGCCGCGACACTCGCGGATCGCGATCGGGGCCGTCTATATCGCCCTGATCGTGGTGCTGGCCTTCGGAATGTCCCAGACTCACATCCTGGTGAGCGCGGGTCACAGCTTCCGCTCGATCTGAGAGTTGCCGAGTAGGCGCTCGGGTCCGATCGAGGTCGCTTCAGACTACGGTCGGCACACGGCGAGCGGTGCACCGGACCCTGTAGGCTGCTCCACGGGGTGGGGTATTTCAGGCAATCGGGACTGGGAGAGGGACCATGGGACATAGAAGCAAGACGGGTATCGCATTGATGACCATCGCGCTTGCGGCGTCCGGTTGCGGTTCTTCCTCCAAGCCGCTCACGCGTGCCGAATTGACCGCCAAGGCCAACGCCATCTGCAAGAAGGTCACCGCAAAGATGTCCTCGAAGTCGGCCAGCAGCGAACAGCAGATCTCTCGTGTGGCAAGCGAACTCTCCTCGTTCGAGCAGACAGCGCTCGCCGACTTGAGCAAACTGGTGCCACCTGCGGAACTGGAAACCGACTGGAAAAGGTTCGTGGCGGGCGCTCAGACTCTGGCTGAAAACACGGCCAAGCTGGGCGAATACGCCAAAGCGAAAAACCTCAAAGCCGGCAAGGCCTTGATCCTCTCCAGTGAGAACACTCAGAAGCAGATGGTGGTGATCGCAAAGCGCGACGGACTGACCGCCTGCGAGCAGGTTGCCTAGCGCTGCCTATCTTCGGGCTTCCCGCAAGCCCCTTTCCATGTCGCGCTTGGAGTCACGCTCGCGCATGGTCTGGCGCTTGTCGTAGAGGTCCTTGCCGCGCGCCAGCGCAATCTCGACCTTGGCATGAGACCCCTTGAAGTAGATGCGCGTAGGCACGAGCGTTAGGCCCCGCTCCGAGACGCGTCCGGCGATGCGTTCGATCTCCTTGCGGTGCAGCAGCAGCTTGCGGGGCCGCTCCGGATCGTGATTCTCGCGCGAGGCAGGCAGGTAGGGCGGGATATGGACCGACTGTAGCCACAGCTCGCCCTCGCGGATGGCGGCGTAGCCGTCCTTCAACTGGGCGCCCGAAGCGCGCAGTGCCTTGACCTCGCTGCCCTGCAGCACGACGCCGCACTCGATCCGCTCGGTCAGCTCATAGCGATAGGAGGCATAGCGGTTGCTCGCCACGTCGCCGGCGCCGATCTTGCGCTTGCTGCCCTTGGATTTGGCCACGAAGCGAGCCTAACGGGCCAGAGCGAGATCTACGCGTCCGGCGGAGGCGTCCACGCGCACAACCCTCACATCAATAGGGTCACCGAGACGTAGGGTCGCGCCTGCGCGCTCGCCGCGCAGGATCGTCGACTGCTCGTTGAGGCTCCACCAATCACGCTCCTCCCCCGCGCCCAGCAGCCTCACCGGCAGCATGCCCTCGTAGATGGACCGCTCGCCAAAAGCGATGAACGCTCCCGCTCCGATCAGCCCGGTTACCTCCCCCTGAAACACCTGGTCATAGCCGCCCTCGAGCAAAACTTGCTCGAGCAGGAAACAGGCTGCGATGTCGTCCCCCTTGTGCTCGATCTTGGCCGCCTCGCGCTCGCGTTCAGAGGTCCATTCGCCGAGCTCGGCCAGCTTGGCCCCGGGGGCACGCCGCTTGCCTCTCTCCCCCATCCCAACCGACGCAAGCAGGGCACGGTGGCAAACGAGATCGGGATAGCGGCGGATCGGCGAGGTGAAGTGGCAGTAGCAGGCCGAATGTAGGCCGGCGTGACCGATGTTGACCGGCGAGTAGCTGGCCTGCTTGAGCGAGCGCAAGACAAGCGAGGAAAGCGCTGTGCGACCGGTGCCGGTGCGACGCACGTGGGCGTCGACGCGACGAGAGATCTCCCCCACCAAATCTGCGGCCTGCGCCGGAAACAGCCGGTCGGGCACAGGCGGTGTGGACACGCCAAGCGAAGCGAGCTGGTCCACGAGCCTGCGGATACGCTCGGGGTCGGGGCGCTCGTGGACCCTGTATAGACACGGGACCCGTGCTTCGGCGAGCCGACGCGCCACCGCTTCGTTGGCGGCGATCATCAAGTGCTCGATCACGTGGTGGGACTCGGTCTGGGCGCGGGGCACGACCGCAAGCACGTTGCCGTGATCGTCGAAGGAGAACTCAGGCTCCTCGGAGTCGATCACGAGGGCGCCGGAGGCCTCACGCGCGCCCTGCAACTCCGCGGCGGCGACCCGTGCGGCAGCCAAAGGAGCGCCCCACGGTTCGGGCGCGGGGGAGGAATCCGCGAAGATGCCGTCGACCTGCTCGTAGTCGAGGCGCATGTCCGAGCGGATCACGGACCGGTAGAAGCTGGCGGACTCGACCTGAGAGCCACGTAGCACCAGCTCGGTCGTGACCGCCAGGCGCTCGGCGCCCGGCACGAGCGAGCAGGCGTCGCTGGAGAGCGCGTGCGGCAGCATCGGCTCGACGATGCCCGGCGCATACACGCTGGTCGCGCGCCGGCGCGCCTCGTTGTCGATAGCCGAGCCGGGAGGGACGTGGGCGGCAACGTCGGCGATGTGCACCCACACGCGCACCACCGGGCGGTCAGAATCAAACTCAATCCGCTCGGCGGAGACCGCGTCGTCGAAATCGCGGGCAGTGGCCGGGTCGACCGTGAAGGTGGGTAGGTCGCGCAGGTCGCGCCTACGACCGTCCTGCAGTTCAGCTTCAGCCTTGTGCCATGCGCGAGCTCCGGCGGCACGAGCCTCCCGCTCGACCGGGGGCTCGAAGCGCCGCGCCAAGCCGGCCTCGCGGAGCATCTGCTCGATCGCTTCATGCGCGGTTTCTGTGCGCTCTTGCGGAGGCCAAACAACGCGAGCATTGGAGGACTTCGCGATACGCGATCTACCTCCTCGCGCGCTGGCGCCGTTGCCGCGCGGCGCACTGGACTTCGGGGCGCCTTCACTCGTGGGCTTTGCCTTCTTGACCGCCCCCTTGCGCGGACGACCGCCGCGCGCTGGGCTCATTTGACCTTGAGCAGCAGCGTATGGAGCGCCACCTGCAAACCGTGTTCGGTATCAACGCCGTGGGCGACCAGGACTTCGGGGGTGATACCGGCACCCTCGTGGACTCCTCCCCCACCAAGATTGCGCCCGTTGGGGGTGTAGTACTCGCCAACAGTGATCTTGATCGCCCCGCCTCCGGAAAGAGGCTCGAGCTCCTGGAAGACGCCCTTGCCGTAGGTGTGCGTGCCAACCACGGTCGCGCGATGGTGGTCTTGGAGGGCCGCCGTGACGATCTCAGAGGCAGAGGCTGTGTCGTGGTCGACCAAGACGACGACCGGAATCGAAGTCGGTATTGCGCCGCCAGCGGCGGTCAGGACTGTCGTGGGCTGGGAGCGCCCACGCGTGGTCACGATCACCCCGGAAGGGACGAAGATCGAAGCGACCAGGCGCGCTTCGGAGACCAGGCCGCCACCGTCGGCGCGCAGGTCGAAGACGAGACCGCGGGCGCCCTGCTTAAGCAGGCCTTGGACGGCGTCATAGAGCTCGCCGTGAGAGCCTTCGCTGAAGGTGGCGAGGTAGACCCAGCCGAGCTTGACGCCGTGGACGGTGCGCATTTCCGAGGCAACGACCGGCTCTGAGATCGTGGCGCGCGTGATCGTTAGCGTGCGGGGGTCGGCTCCGGGGGGCTTGACGGTGAGCTTGACGTTGGTGCCTGGAGGACCCTTGATCAAAGCCACCGCGGTATTGGCGGGCAGCTTATGCAGAGACCGTCCGTTGACGCCCACGATCACATCGCCGACCTTCAGACCGGCGCGCTGGGCAGGGCTGGTGTCGAACACGCGCACCACCTCCAGACCACCAGGCTTGGGGTCGATCGAGACGCCGATACCCGCGAACGAGGCAGGCTGATCGAAGCTCTTGAATTCATGCGGCGAGAGATAGGTCGAGTAGGGATCTTTGAGGCTGGAGATCATGCCCCCGATCGAGGAGCTCGACAGCGCAGCCTTGGAGACGGGCCTGTAGTAGTCGTGGGCCACCCGTTCGATCGCTTCATTGACCACCTGGGTTTCGTGGTTGGCGACAAATGCGTTGCGCACGAAAGCCGGCAGCTTGGCGGGATGCCCACCGAGCCAGACACCCAGGAGGAGCAGTAGTACAGCCAAGATCACGCCCAGAAGGGCGAACAGGGGTTGGCGCTTAAGCGACTTCATACCTTCCACCCTACGCATTCCTTGAGAGCTCTGAGACGGTCACGGACCAAGCGAGGCTAGGACGCAGCAAGCGAAGTGTGCTTGCGCACACGAGCGCGCGAGGACAACGCCTCGCGCCGCGTCCGTGATCGTCTCAGACGCGGAGAAAGCGCCGCAATGAAATGCCAGAACCGGCCGCGGAGACGGCGATCGCGCAACCCATCAGGATCACGATCAAGAGCCGGAAGTCGATCATCGCCGGCTGGGAGATCAGCTTGACGGTGGAAGCCAAGGGATCGATCAGGGTGAGCTTGGCAAGCGCGAGCAAGCCGATCGCACACAAGCCTCCGAGCGCGCCCAAGAACAGGCCCTCCAAGACGAAGGGCCAGCGGATGAACCAGTCGGTGGCGCCCACCAGCTTCATTACCTCCACCTCCCGCCGCCGCGAGAACAGGGACAGGCGGATCGTGTTGGAGATGAGCAGCATCGAGGAGAAGATCAACAGCGCTGCCAGCAAAGCCATGGTGATCTTGACGATGCGAGTGGCCGAGAGGATCTTGTCGGTCTGAGCTTGGCGGTTCTGGACGTCGGCGATCGCGGGATCGGTGACCAAGCGCGTGCCCACCGGGCTCGACTGGTCAAGCTCTGCGCGCAAAGCATCGGCGTCTGAAGGATTGGAGGGCGTAACTCGCAGGATGTTGGGCAACGGGTTGTAGCCGATCAGCTGAAAGGCTTGAGGATCGATCTTGCGCTCCTGTTCATAGCCTGCCTGCTTGGAGACCAGTTCGACGTGACCGACATAACGCGCCGCTTCAACCTCGTCACGTACACGCGCGGTTTCCGCCGGGGTTGCGGTTGTGTTGAGATCGACGTCGACCACAACACGGCCACGGATCGAGTTGGCGGCTCCATTAGTGGCTTGGACCACCGGAATGAAGACACCCAGCACGAGCGTGGTCACCAAGACACAGGAGAGCGCGGCAAACGAAGGCGCCGGGTTGCGGCGCATCGAGCGCACCGCCTCCTTCAGGAAAAAGCCAAGTTTCATCGGCGCGCGCCGCCCGACGGACGCGGATTGGATTCGGCGGCGGTTTCGCGCTTGAGGCGCTCGGCGAGATCTCCGGTCGTCTCGTCCTGGGTGTACAGGCCAGTGGCCTCATCGCGGATGATACGCCCACGCTTGAGCTCGATTACGCGCCTGCGCATCTTGTCGACCATCTCGTTGTCGTGAGTGGCCACGATCACGGTCGTTCCGGCGCGGTTGATGCGGTAGAGCAACTGCATGATCCCGATCGAAGTGTGCGGGTCGAGGTTGCCGGTGGGCTCGTCGGCCAGGAGCAAAGGCGGGTGCGAGGCAAAGGCGCGAGCGACCGCCACGCGTTGCTGCTCGCCCCCAGAGAGCTGGTGGGGATAGTTGTGCAGCTTGGTGGAGAGACCCGTCAGGCGCAGGATGTCGGGTAGCGAGGCACGGATCTGCTTGCGCGATGCTCCGGTGACCTGCAAGGCATAGGCGATGTTGTCGTAGACGGTGCGCGTGGGCAGCAGCTTGAAGTCTTGGAAGACGACGCCGATGTTGCGCCGGTAGTAAGGGATTCGCTTGCGATCGATCTCGGCCAGGTGACGACCGGCCACGCGGATGATTCCCTCGGTGGGGTCCAGCTCCTTGATCAGCAGGCGCATGATCGTGGACTTGCCAGAGCCTGTAGAGCCGACCAGGAAGACGAACTCTTGGCGGTCTATCGCGAACGTGGCGCGCTCCAGACCGGTGTCTCCCGAGTCGTAGGTCAAGGTGGCGCGACGGAAATCTACGACCGTGTTGGCACCGGGGGTGTTAGCCGGCTCCACAGGCGCCGCGACCGACTTGACCGATGCGGGCCCCGCGGATAGAGGTTCGATGGGCGGCGGGACCACGCGACGGCGGGTCGGATTGATGTGGCGCGCAAGCGCCCTGCGCGGGATGACGCGTGGAGGACGTGCGCCTTTGTCGGGCTCTGCCATGGGCGGGCACAGTAGCGACGGACGGGACCCGAGGCCGCATTTTTCCCTGCATGCAAGGTACTTTGCATTGAGGCGGCCATAGACCAAGCGAGACTAGGACGCAGCAAGCGAAGTGTGCTTATAAGCACACGAGCGCGCGAGGACAGCGTCTCGCGCAGCGTCCAGATCGCCTCAATCGCCTATCGTGACGGCTCGATGGCACAGATCGAGACGACAACCGTGGCCGGAAACGGTCTGCCGGTATACACCGTGGGGCTGCCGGGTACGCGGGCGCTTACGGTGCTCGTGGCTTTCGACGCGGGTGCCCGCACCGAGCGGGTGCAAGAGAACGGGATGGCCCATTTCCTCGAGCACTTGGTATTCAAGGGCGGAGAGAAGTACTCCACCTACAAGGACGTCAACGAGACGGCCGAGCGCTTGGGGGGCGTACTAAACGCCTACACGAGCCACGACCTGGTGGCTTTCCACATCACGGTCAGGGCTGAGTCGGCGCCGGAGGCGATCGACCTGTTGAGCGATTTCGTGGGCCGACCGAAGATCGACGCGGAGGAGTTGGACAGGGAGCGGGGCGTGGTGATCCAGGAGATCAACCGGGCCTATGACCAGCCTTCGACGGTGGCCGAGTACCTGATCGACAAGGCGGCCTTTGGCGAGCACCCTCTGGGGCGTACGGTCCTCGGTCCGGAGGAGAACCTGAGGAGTTTTACGCGCGACGCGATCGTGAGCTTCAGGGAGAGGCGTTGGGCCGGTGCGAATGGAGGGGCGTTCTTGGTGGGGAATACGACGTTCGTGCCTTCCGGCGATGAGCTGGGCAACCTGTTCGGCCGTTTCCCCACCCTGCCCGCCCCAGAGCCGTACGTACCGGCACCTGAGTTTGCCCCCGAGACCAAGGTGGAGCAACGCGACACCAACCAATCGCACCTTCGCATGATCTACAGGCCCGCGGTACGCGTGAGCGACACCAAAGAACGTGCGGCCCTTGCGATCTACTCGACGCTGCTCGGCGGCTCGATGGGCTCGCGGCTGTTCGAGGAGATCAGGGAGAAGCGAGGCCTGTGCTACTCGGTCTATGCCTTGGCGCACGCCTTCGCGGACGTGCCGATTTTGCAGCTCGGTTCGGGACTTGACTCCGAAAAGTGCATTGAGGCCTACACGCGCATGCGAGAGATCGTGGACGAGCTGCGCACGGACGGCCCCACCGAGGAGGAGGTCCACCGTGCCCGGGCATACGCGGCAGGACGGATGGTGCTGGCGTTTGAGAACACGAATGCAGTGGCCAGGTACGGTGCCAGCCAGAAGATCGTTTACAAAGAGGACATCGATCCCGACGGCGCCATCGCGGCTCTGGATGCGGTCACGTTCGACGAGGTACGCGAGGTCGCGGCCAACGTGGCCGACGAGCTGGCGATCGCCTGTGTGGGACCACACACAGCCGACGAGTTTGAGCGCCTCGCTCAGCCTAGGGCGACCATACGGTCGATTGGCACGCGCGCCCGCTCGGCGATCTCGGGCGCCACGCGCACCTCGAACCTGATGTCACGCAGGGCGTCGCGCAGCTTCTCGAGCGTGATCATCTTCATGTACACGCAGCTCGCCTCCGCGTTGGCCGGGATGAACGTGACGTCGGGCGCGGCCATTTCAAGCGGATAGAGCATTCCGGTCTCGGTTGCGACAACAGCCTCGCGCCGCGATGCAGAGCCCGCCGCGACTCCATCGACCCCGCCCTCTGAAGCCTCGGCTCGACCGCCCGCGACCTTCTCCAAGTCATCGGCATAGCGCAGCATCCCGCCGGTGGAGAGCATGTGAACACCCTCGGCCGACACGTCGCCGGCCGCGACGTACTCCATGATCGAGGTCGTGCAGCCGCACTCGGGGTGGATCAGGAAATCGGCATTCGGGTGGGCCGCTCGTGTTGCCTCGATGTCCGAAGGTCGGATGCCGGCGTGCACGTGGCACTCCCCGTCCCACACGTGCATGCGCTTGCCAAGCTCCTTCTCGACGTAAGCGCCGAGCCACATGTCTGGCCCGAACAGGATCTCCGTGTCGGGACCGTGGGTCTCGTAGATGTGGCGGACAACGTCGACCGCGTTGGCCGAGGTGCAGCAGTAGTCGGTCAAGGCCTTGACCTCGGCGGTGGTGTTCACATACATGACGACCACGCCGTCCGGATATGAAGCGCGCCACTCGGCCAATTGCTCGGCATCGATCGAGGCGGCCAACGAGCAGCCGGCGTCCAGGTCGGGGATCAGAACCGTCTTCTCGGGACACAGGATCGAGGCGGTCTCGGCCATGAAGTGCACGCCACAGAAGACGATCGTCTCAGCGTCGGAGGCAGCCGCCTGGCGGGAGAGCCCGAGCGAATCGCCGACGTAGTCGGCGACATCCTGGACCTCTGGCACCTGATAGTTGTGGGCAAGGATCGTGGCGCCCCGCTCGGCTGCCAGCGCGCGCACTTCGCCGTGCAGTTCCGCCACCTCGGCTTGGCTCAGCGAGGGCAGGGGTCCCTGGGTTGGAATCATCGGCAACGTCTTCATATCGTTACCTCCAGGATCAGGGACAGGTCCAGGGCCGGAGCGGAGTGGGTGATCGCGCCAACCGATATGAAGTCTACCCCGGTGAGCGCGCGCTCCCGGACGTTCTCGAGCGTCACGTTGCCGCTTGCCTCCAACTTGGCGCGGCCGGCCACCTGGGCGACGGCGGCCGACAACTCGGCGACGCTCATGTTGTCGAGCAGTAGGCGTGGCGCTCCGGCGGCGATAGCCTCGTCGATCTCCTGAGTGCCGCGCACCTCGACCTCCAACGTGTCCGCCAACCGCGGGGCCGACTCGCGCACGCGCGCCGCCGCCTGCGCGATCCCGCCGGCGGCGGCGATGTGGTTCTCCTTAATCAGGACAGCATCGAACAGGCCGACGCGATGGTTGGTGGCGCCGCCGGCCGCGACCGCCGCCTTCTCGAGCATCCTCAAGCCAGGAGTGGTCTTGCGCGTGTCGAGCACAACCGTTCCCGTACCTTCGACCTCGCGCACGAAGCGCGCCGCGAGCGTGGCTATCCCCGACAGACGCCCGAGGAAGTTCAGCGCGGTGCGCTCCCCCGTGAGCAGGGCACGGGCGGAGCCTTCGATCGACAGCACGGGGCCGCCTTCCTCGCGCCAGCTGCCCTCCTGCACGAGTCGCTCGAAACTCACATCGGGATCGAGCAGCGCAAAACACGCCTCAGCCACGTCGAGTCCGAAAATCGCGCCTGGAGCCTTCTGCCTTATCAACGCTCGTGCCCGCGCATCGGCCGCGACAGTCGCGACGGTCGTCACATCGGCCTCGCCCACATCCTCGCGTAGGGCACGCCTCGCGAGCTCGGTCAGCTCGTCCTCGCTCACTGTGCGGCGGAGGCCGACTTCAAAAGATAGGCACGAACAAACCCATCCAAATCCCCGTCCAAGACCCGCTGGACGTCTCCCATCTCGTGGCCGGTGCGGTGATCCTTGGCCATCGAATAGGGATGCAATACGTAGGAGCGGATCTGCGAGCCAAAGTTCACGTCCTGGGCCTCGCCCTTCTCGCGAGCGATCTCTTCTTGGCGTTCGCGCTCCTGCTTCTCGACCAGCTTGGAGCGCAGCATGGCCATCGCAGTGGCCCGGTTGGAGGTCTGCGAGCGCTCGTTCTGGCATTGCACCACGATCCCGCTGGGCCTGTGGGTGATGCGCACAGCAGAGTCGGTCTTGTTGACGTGCTGACCACCGGCGCCTGAGGCGCGATAGGTGTCGACTTGGAGGTCGTCCTCGTCGATCTCCACCTCTCCGGTGTCCTCTACCACTGGGGCGACCTCCACGCCAGCGAAACTCGTGTGGCGACGTTTGGCCGAGTCAAACGGCGAGAGACGCACAAGCCGGTGCACGCCCCGCTCGGCGCCGAACAGGCCGTACGCGTTTTCGCCGGAGACCTTCAGCGTCGCCGACTTGATCCCCGTTTCCTCGCCCGGACTGGCCTCCAGCAGCTCGACCGTGAAACCGCGCCGCTCAGCCCAGCGCATCATCATGCGCAGAACCATCTCCGCCCAATCCTGGGCGTCGGTACCGCCCGCGCCCGCGTTAACGCTGACGAGCGCATCGCCTGCGTCATACGTTCCGGAGAACAGCCGTTGCTCCTCGAGCTCTGCCAAGCGCCGCTCGACCGAGGCCAGGTGCTCCTGGACCTCCTCCTCCAGACTCGGCTCCTCGGCCGCCATATCCACGAGCCCATCGAGATCCTCCACATCGGAGCGCAAGGTCGTGAAGGTCTGCAAGCGCTTGGTGGCCTTCGCATGCTCGGCCGAGACCTTTGCGGCCTGCTCGGCGTCGTCCCAAAAGCCTGGGGCCTGCATCTGCTCTTCGAGCGCTTTCGCGCGCTCGTCCAAATCAGCGGGGTCAAAGATAGTCCGAGAGCAGCTCAAGCTGTTCTCGGACGACTGCTACGCGCTGCGGAGTGGACTCGCTGGGAGCGGTGGTGGCCATCTGGGCCAACCTTATCAGCGAGCGCCACACCCCTCGAAGAGTCCACAAGTTCGTCTGAGTACACCTTCCTTTACTTGAAAGTCCGGTACTTTCGTCCAAACTTGTGCTCAGGCACAGCCATGTCGTGTACGCTTTCGTCATAGCTGTCATGCGCAATGCCGCAAGAATCAGCGAGGCTCCTCGACGCTTCGTAGTCCACAACACCTACGAGCAGATCCAGCTGGCTGCCGTGAGGGTGGTTGCCGCGAAGGGCTACCACGACACCGGCCTGAAGGATATCTGCGCCGAGGCCAACATCTCGGCCCGCTCGTTCCACGAACACTTCGCCAGCAAGGAAGAGGCGGTCTTCTCCGGTGTGGAAGCCGGTGTAGACCACATCATGGGTTTCTGCCAGGAGATCTACAGGCACTCCGCCAGCTGGCCCGACGCGATCTGGGACGGGATGCACGCCTACGCCGAATGGATCTCAGCCGAGCCCGCTTTCGCGCGCACGGGGATCGTCGAGTTGCTCACCGTAGGCCCCTCCGCGCACGAGCTGACGCGTTCGTTGATGGACGCCTTCTCGATCTTTTTGCAGCCCGGCTACGACCTGCTTGACCCCTCGGCCGGTGGCAGCCTGGATCAACCGGTGACCCAGCGCTTCTTCGAACTGCTCTACATCCAGATAACGCAGCACTCGACCGAGAGCATTCCCACGATCCTGCCCGAGTTGGTACGCACGATCCTCACGCCTTTCATGGGTCCCCAAGCGACCGAGGCATTCATCGCGAAGCGCGAATCCACCGGCGGCACTAGCGCCGGCAACAAGGCCTCGTAGGACGGTCGTCCTACGAGCCGTGGCAGCGCTTGAACTTCTTGCCTGAGCCGCACCAACAAGGATCGTTGCGGCCCAGTTCGTGCTCTGAGTCGGTCACACGCTGCTCGACGACCGGCAGCGCTTCCACCGGTTCGCCTTCGCCTTCGCCTTCGTAGGCCGCGCCACCGGGTCCGGCTGCTGCCGCGGCGGCAGCCAGAGCACCGGCCCCCATCGCAGAGGAGCCGCCGGAGTAGGACACGCGTCCGGCGCTCGTAGAGTTGCCAGAGGCCGCGAAGGCGGGGCTGGGAACTCCGCCCCCTCCCCCGTTCTGTCCGTCCACCGACACCTGGACGTTGAAGATCATCCGGGTGAAGTCCACCCACACGCTGTTCATGAGATCGCCGAACAACTCGAAGGCCTCGTTCTTGTAAGCCACGAGCGGGTCGATCTGGGCGAAGCCGCGTAGGTGGATGCCCTCGCGCAAATAGTCCATGTCATATAGGTGCTCGCGCCAGCGTTCGTCGATGATCTGCAAGATCAGGAAGCGCTCCAGAGCGCCCATCAGCTCGTCGCCCAGCTCTTGCTGGCGCGCCTCGTACTGCTCGCTTGCGCCCTGCACGATGCGGTCGGTCAGATATCCGCTGTCCACCGTCTCGGGGTTGAGGTCGTCCTCCTCGATGTCGACCGGGAAGAACTGCCCGAGCGCCGTGAACAGGCCGTCCAGATCCCAGTCCTCCATGTAGTCGCCCGGGGTGTACTGGTCGATCGTGCGCTCGATCGTGGACGTGACCTGCTGTCGCGCCTCCTCGCCCATCTCCTTGCCTTCGAGAACCTCGTCGCGGTAGGCGTAGATAATGCGCCGCTGCTCGTTCATCACGTCGTCGTACTCGAGCACGCGCTTTCTGATCAGGAAGTTCTGTTCCTCGACCTTCTTTTGGGCCTTCTCGATCTGCTTGGAGAGCATCCCGGCCTCGATCGGCTCCTCGTTGCCCTCCTCGTCGACGCTGCCCAGGCGATCGAGGATCTTGTAGATGCGATCGCCCGCGAACAGGCGCACCAAATCGTCCTCGGCGGACAGGAAGAAGCGGCTCTCCCCCGGATCGCCTTGGCGCCCGGCACGCCCGCGCAACTGGTTGTCGATACGCCGCGACTCGTGACGCTCGGTGCCACAGATGAACAGCCCGCCGGCGGCCATCACACGTTCGCGATTAGCCTCGACTTGGCTTTCGATGCCGGGCAAGAGCTCCTTCATGCGCCCTTCGTGGGCGGGGTCTTCGGGATCGATGTCCTGCTTGGCTAGCTCCAGGCGAGCAAGGTGCTCGGCGTTGCCCCCGAGCTTTATGTCCACGCCACGTCCGGCCATGTTCGTGGCGATCGTGACGGCCCCGGGCTGACCCGCCTCGGCGACGATCTCGGCCTCGCGCGCTGCGTGCTCGGGCTTGGCGTTGAGCACCGTGTGGGCCACCCCCCGCTTCTTCAAGCGCTCGCCCAGCAGCTCTGAGACCTCCACCGAAATCGTGCCCACAAGCACAGGCTGACCGTTCGCATGGCGGGCGGCGATCTCTTTGACGACCGCCTCCCACTTACCCTCCTTGGTCTTGTAGACCTGATCGTTGCGGTCATCGCGCACCATCGGCATGTTCGTGGGGATCTGAACGACAGATAGCTCATAGATCTTCATGAACTCGGTCGCCTCGGTCAGCGCGGTGCCGGTCATCCCGGAGAGCTTGTCGTAGAGGCGGAAGAAGTTCTGGTACGTGATCGTGGCGAGCGTCTGATTCTCCTCTTGCACACGCACGCCCTCCTTGGCCTCGACCGCCTGGTGCAGGCCTTCAGACCAACGCCGTCCGTCGAGGATGCGTCCGGTGAACTCGTCGATGATCTTGACCTCGCCCTCGATCACCGCGTAGTCCACATCGCGCTTGTAGAGCGACTCGGCCCTGAGCGACTGGATCAAGTGGTTGACAAGGTGACCGTTCTCGGCCTTGTAGAGATGGTCGATGCCAAGAAAGCGCTCGGCCTTGGCGACACCCTGCTCGGTGATGGCGACGGTCTTCTGCTTCTCGTCGACCTCGTAGTCGAAGTCGGCCACAAAGCCCTTCTTGGCGCGCGGGTCCATGCCCAAAGGAGTCTCGCCGGAGGTGAGCCGTGGCGCCAGACGCGCGAACTTCGCGTACAGGTCAGCGGCCTGTTCGGGGGCGCCGGAGATGATCAGAGGCGTGCGGGCCTCGTCGATCAGGATGTTGTCGACCTCGTCCACGACCGCGAAGGGATGGCCGCGCTGGACCTTTTCGGTGAGGTCCTTGGCCATGTTGTCGCGCAGGTAGTCAAAACCGAACTCCGAGTTGGTGCCGTACACGACATCGCAGGAGTAGGCCAGCTGCTTCTCGTCGTAGGTCTGCTGATTCTGGAGCACCCCCACGCTCACTCCAAGGGAGTTGTAGAGCGGGCTCATCCAGGCTGCGTCGCGGCGCGCCAAGTAGTCGTTGACGGTGACCACGTGCACACCCTTGCGCTCAGGCGGAGCCGGTCCAGCGCCATTCTCGCCGGCCGGGGCAGAGCCGTTTTCGCTCGTCGCCACACTGTGGCCGCCCTCGCGGACCGCCAACGAGTTGAGCACCACGGCCAAGGTGGCCGTGAGCGTCTTGCCCTCTCCGGTCTTCATCTCGGCGATGCAGCCCTCGTGTAGGGCCATGGCTCCGATCAGCTGGACGTCGAAGTGGCGCATCCCCATCGTGCGCTTGCCCGCCTCACGCACGATCGCGAAGCACTCGGGCAGCAGATCGTCCAAGGACTCGCCTTCGGCGGCGCGCTCGCGCAACGCGTCCATCCGGTCGCGTAGCTCGTCGTCGGTCTCCAGTTCCAGCTCAGCCTCGTACGCGCCGATCAGCGCGACGCGCTTCTCGTACTGCTTGAACTTCTTGGCCTCACCGATATTGAGCGCACGATCGAGGATCGACATGCACTCAGGGTACCGACTACGGCTCCTCGCGCGTATCGATCGGCTGCGTTGACCGGTGCAGGTCAGCCGGCCGCGGGAGAGGCCCCGGGCGCGGGCGCCGGGACAGCCCTGGCGGCCGCTGCCGCATGGGCCTCGCGACGACGACGACGCTTGTCGCGATGACGCTTGACCTGGCGCGCCAACTCGTCGACCACGAGGTTGAGCGAGTGAAGCATTTGCGGGGAAGCGTCTCGTGCCCTGAGCGTGATCCCCTTCAGGTAGAGAGTCGCCTCGGCCACGTCGTGGTCGGCCACGCGAGGGTTGGGCTCCTTGAATATCTCGAGCTCCAAGCGGGCGAACTCGGACACCTGGCGGGAGATCTTCTCCAGCCGGCGTTCCAGATGCTCACGCATATCGTCGGTGACCGGGACATTGCGGCCCTTGATGTCTATCTGCATCAGGGACTCCCTTCACTCGGAGACGCTTGTACACCCATGCTACGCCTCTGCGCGGCGGCTGTCTACCTGGCCCGCAAGCTCTCCAAGATCCCCGAGTGCCCGGCGATCGCGCCGATCAAGATTGCCTCGGGAGCGATGGTCGTGCCTGGCAGGACGATGCTCTCGCGCAACTGCGCTCCATCGCTCACACGAACGCCGTCTCCCAACACGATCGGACCGGTCAAGCGCACGTTCTCGCCGATCTGAACGTCCTGGCCGATCCACACCGATCCATCTATCTCGGTGCTCTCCGGAACAACACTCTCCCCCGCGACGATCACACCTGGCGAGACCTCGTGACCCTCGACCTGCAGGCGCAGCTCGCCTTGCAAGGCGTCGAACGTGCCTTGACGCAGCTCTGACAGCGACCCCACGTCGTTCCAATAATCCCTGACCTCATGAATATGGAAAGGGACGTCGTGCTCCAACAGTGCCGGGAACACGTCTTGAGCCCAGTCCACGAAGGGACGCTCTGGGAAGTAGTCGAAGATCGCCGGCTCGAAGATGTAGATGCCGCAGTTGCCGAGATCCGACAGAGCCTCCTGGGGATTTGGCTTCTCTTGAAAGCCGGTGATCCGCCCTGCGCGGTCGTGCAAGACCACGCCATACTCGCGCGTGTCCGCCACCTTCTTGACCGCGAGCGTTGCGATCCCGCCGGCTTCGCGGTGACGAGCGACGAAGGCGCTGAGGTCGATATCGGTGAGGGCGTCGCCTGAGATGATCAGAAACGCTTCATCGCCGAAGAAGTCCGCGCACGCGCGGACTCCACCCGCGGTGCCAAGCAGCTCCTCCTCATAGCGGTAGCTGAGACGCTCGCCGAAGTACTGCTTGATCGACTCAGGGAAATAGTGCAGGTTGGCGACGACCTGCTCGAAGCCGTGACGGTCGAGCAGGTCGAGGATGTGCGCCATTACCGGCCTGTCGAGCACGGGCACCATCGGCTTGGTGATCTCGTTAGTGAGGGGGCGAAGACGGGTACCAAGACCCGCAGCCAAAACCATTGCTCGCATCGCGGCGCAACTTATAGGAAACAGAAAACACAAGAGGCCCCGTAGGACGGCCGTAGACCAAGCGAGACAAGGACGCACCGACCGCGGTGTGCTACGCACACAAGGGAGGGAGGACGCAGTATTGCGCCGCGTCTACGGCCGTCCTACGCGCCCTGTTCCCAGCTGCTGCGATAAACGCGCTGGTCCTCGCTCAGCGCATCGATCTCGATGCCGAGCGACTCGAGCTTTAGACGCGCGACGTCGTCGTCAATGTGGCCTGGAACCGGCAACACTCTTGGCTCAAGCTCGCCCGCGCAAGCCACCAGGTACTCGACGCATAGCGCTTGCGCTGCAAACGAGACATCCATCACCGCTGCCGGGTGACCTTCGCCCGCGGCTAGGTTCACGACGCGGCCTTGGGCGAGCAGGTTCAGGCGCCGTCCGTCGGTGAGCTTGTGCTCTTCCACCAAGGGCAAGACCTCACGCCGACCACCGACCGCCAGAGCTCGGAGATCCTCAAGCTTGATCTCTACGTCGAAATGCCCTGCGTTGGCCAGCACCGCTCCGTCCTTCATCCGCTCGAAGTGCTCGCGCCGCAACACGTCGCGCCCACCGGTGACTGTCACGAACACGTCTCCTTGCTCGGCCGCCGCCAAGGCGCCCATTACCTCATAGCCCTCCATTCGGGCCTCCAAGGCGCGCAGAGGATCGACCTCGCAGACGATCACCGAAGCGCCGGCGCCACGGGCGCGCAGAGCAACGCCGCGCCCGGTCCACCCGTAGCCAAGCACGACCACGGTGCGGCCGGCCAAGAGCAGGTTGGTGGCTCGCAGAATCCCGTCGATCGTGGACTGTCCGGTACCGAAGCGATCGTTGAAAGCACGCTCAGTGCGCGACTCGTTGACGGCCAGCACCGGACAGGCAAGCACACCCCGCTCAGCCAGCGCCCGCACCCGCAAGAGCCCCGCGGTGGTCTCCTCGGTGCCGCCCAACATTGCGGCGGCCTGGCCGGGAGCGGCGTCGTGGATCGCGCCGATCAGGTCGGCGCCGTCGTCGATCGTTACGTTCGGCGTGCTTCTCACGAGCGTCTGCACATGCTCGACGTAGCGCTTGGCGCTCTCCCCCCGCTCGGCCAAGACGGTCGCGCCATCGCGCTCGGTGAGCGCCGCGACAACGTCGTCCTGCGTGGAGAGTGGGTTGGCCGCGCACAGTCCGACCTGCGCTCCGCCGGCGATCAGAGCGCGCACGAGATTGGCGGTCTCAGCCGTCACGTGTAGGCACGCGGCCACGCTCACTCCGGCGAGCGGACGCTCCTTGGCGAAGCGTTCGCGCACCTGAGCCAAGACGGGCATCTGCGTATCAGCCCACTCGATGCGGGCCTGCCCGCTGTCGACGCCGGTCGAGATCTTGGACTCCCGCCGGCGCCCCGTGTCCTCTAGTAGCGGTAGTGGTCGGGCTTGTAAGGTCCGCCCACGGGCACGCCGATGTAGGCAGCCTGCTCCTCGCTGAGCTTTGTCAATTTCACGCCGAGCGCATCGAGGTGCAGCCGAGCAACCTTCTCGTCGAGGTGCTTCGGTAGCACATAAACACGCTTCTCATATTCGTCGTTCTTGGAGAACAACTCGATCTGGGCAATCGTCTGATTGGTGAACGAGTTACTCATCACGAAGCTGGGATGACCCGTGGCGTTGCCCAGGTTCAGGAGGCGCCCCTCGGAGAGCATGATGATCGCGTGACCGTCTGAGAACACCCACTCGTCAACTTGGGGCTTGATGTTGATGCGCTTGATCCCAGGGGTCTTTGTGAGGCCGGCGATGTCGATCTCGTTGTCGAAGTGACCGATGTTGCCGACGATTGCCTGGTGCTTCATGCGTGCCATGTGGGCGGCGGTGATGATGTCCTTGTTGCCGGTCGTCGTGATGAAGATGTCGCCTGTCTCGATGACATCCTCGAGCGTGTTGACCTCGTAGCCCTGCATCGCCGCCTGCAGCGCGCAGATCGGGTCGATCTCGGTGATCACCACGCGCGCGCCCTGTCCGCGCAGAGATTCCGCGCAACCCTTGCCGACGTCACCGAAGCCGCACACGACCGCCACCTTGCCGCCGATCATCACGTCGGTTGCGCGGTTAATGCCGTCGATCAGGGAGTGGCGACAGCCGTAGAGGTTGTCGAACTTGGACTTCGTGACCGAGTCGTTGACGTTGATCGCCGGGAACAGTAGCTCGCCGGTCTCGACCATCTGGTAGAGGCGGTGCACACCGGTGGTGGTCTCCTCAGTGACGCCCTTGATTGCTTGGCCGATCTTCGTCCAACGCTGCGGATCTTCCTCCAGCGAACGCGTCAGCAGCGAGAGCACAACCTGGAACTCCTCGGACTCCGCCGAGGCTGGGTCTGGCACGGCGCCGGCAGCCTCGTACTCGGTGCCCTTGTGCACGAACAGCGTGGCGTCGCCGCCGTCGTCGAGGATCATGTTGGGGCCCGACACGCCAGGCGTCCCGTCCTCGCCCGGCCAGCGTAGCGCTCGATCGGTGCACCACCAGTACTCCTCCAAGCTCTCGCCCTTCCACGCAAACACGGGCACACCGCGTGGGTCCTCAGGCGTACCGTCAGGCCCAACCGCGATGGCTGCGGCGGCGTGATCTTGGGTGGAGAAGATGTTGCAGCTGCACCACCGCACCTGCGCGCCGAGCGAGGTGAGCGTCTCGATTAGCACAGCGGTCTGAATCGTCATGTGCAGCGAACCGGTGACGCGTGCGCCCGCTAGCGGTTGAGCGTCGGCGTACTCACGGCGGATCGACATCAGCCCGGGCATCTCGTGCTCGGCGAGCGTGATCTCCTTGCGCCCGAACTCGGCGAGCGAGAGGTCGGCGACCTTGAAGTCGGTGTCGGTCAGGGTGGCGGTGGGGGTCATGCGATCTCCATGGTCGTGGTCTCAGTTTCAGAGCCGTGGCCCTCACCGCGGGACGCGGGAGGAGTGGCGCCGGCAGTTGCTAGCAAGCGTTGGTGCTTCTCCTGCTCGAAGCGCAGCCAATCGGCGGCGCTGACGTCGTGCGGACGGGCCGGCTCAGACGCGAGCCAGCGCCCGATCGCCTCGCGCAAGCCTTGCTCGCGCTCAAGCCTCAACGCGAAGCCGACCTCGCCCAGGTCGAGCCCTCGTTCGTCCAGTAGCTCGCGCAAGGTGCTCAGGCGCTGCAACTCGGCCGGGCCGTATAGTCGGTAGCCCGAGCCAGAGCGACCGGGCTCGACGAGCCCGATGCTCTCGATGTAGCGCAGCATCCTCGCCGACCAACCGGTGGTCTCGGCCGCCTCGTTGATCGTGAGCGCATCGACGGTCTCAGCCTGCATCCAGTGCAGACCTTATCACGGTCATGTCAAGGTTGGCGAGCGGCCAAACCCGCTCGGGAGCAGTGCTAGCGCTTGATCAAGTCGGCCTTGAGCTGCTCTATCAGCTTCACTGGACCAGGATCGACGCCGCGCAGAGCGGCCATGTAGATCGAGACCAAGTCGCCAAGCAACACCAGCGAAATGACCCGCTCGATCGTCGTCTGTCCACGGGTCTCCATGCGCAGGCTCGCGGCGGCGTTGCCGGCGATCAGCTTCTCGGTCAAGTCCATCCGCTCCTTGACGCGGGGATGCGCGTCGGAGTCGTCGAGGAATACCGCCGAGAAGCGGCCTACGTCCTGAGCACCCTCCCATCCCTCCAGCTCGTTGTGGTCCAACTCGGGCAGCTCGTGGGCGAAAGCCGGCTGCTTGGCATTCTCGTTTATCTGGGTCTTCCAGCGGTAGGCGATCGGCACCGTAAGGCCGGCTCCCGAGATCACCGGCGCAGTCCCGAGCAGGGCGCGAGCCGTCTGCTTGGCAAGCGAATCCTCGGGGGCGTCGGGTCCCCACTCCGCGACAAGCTGCTCGGTGTGGGAGGCAGCGACATCGATCTCCGATGTCAGGCGTGGACCGGCCCCACATAGGGCAGCCACCTCCAAGGCGGCGACGGTCATATAGGCCACGGCCGCGCGCGGCTGAAAACCGCCCGGGAGGGGGATCACGGGCACACTGTCGGCCCGTGCCATCTCCGCGAGTCGTCCTCCCGTGGTGACAGCCACTCGCTGAGCACCAAGCGCCCCAGCCGACTCGTAACAGGCAAGCGTCTCCTCGGTGTTGCCCGAATAACTGGCGCAAAGGACTGTCGTGTCGGGCGTAGTCCACGGCGGCAAGCCGTAGGCACGCGTCACGAAAATTGGGCGCGAAGCGTGGTCTCCAAGGGCCGCGCGCGCCAAGGCACCACCGATCGCCGAGCCTCCCATACCGGCCACCACGAGTCCGGCCGGTGTGTCCCACTCGGCCATGATCGCCGACTCCACCCGCCACAGCCCGTCTCGCAGATGCTCGGGCAAGGACAGCACGTCGTCCAGCTGTCCGGAGACATCGACGCGAGCTATCGACTCGCGCGTGAGCGCATCGGTAGTTGGGGTGGCAGCGCCGCCGCCTTGACTCATAGCTCGTCTCCTGTCGAGGGTTCGCTGCAAGTGTCTACTCGACTCCCGCAGGCTCGCGCCAGGATACCTGTCGCGGGGGACCCCGCGCAGGTCCGTGTCGGGGACACTAGAAGCGGATCGCCCCGTCGGGCAGCGTTACACCAGGAAAGATGCGGGCCCCACCGGCGATCGTATTCTCAGCGCCGATCGTGACGCCCTCGCCTAGCACGGCTCCTTCGCCGATGTGCGTGCCCGCTCCGATACGACACCCGGCCGCGACGATGCAATCGCGCAGGGTGCAGTTCTCACCGACGTGAGTGCCATTGAGGATCACCGCCCGTTCGATCGAGCTGCCCGAGCCGATGCGAACATCGTGGCCGAGCACTACGAGGCTGCCGACGTGGGCGCCCTCCGCGACGACCGCACCGGCCTCGATCACAGCCGGCGGGATCGCTCGTCCACGCACATCGGCCGAGGAGGACACAGACATGTAGCTGTCGCCGAGACGCTCACCCACGGCGGTGCTCACGTTGCCCTCGAGGATGTCGAACGTACCTTGCAGGTAGCGGGCGGGGGTTCCAATGTCCAGCCAGTAGCTCTCCGATGGGAACCCGTACAGGCCCGCGCCGATCAACCGTGGCCATACTTCGCGCTCGATCGAGACGTTGCGCCCTGGGGGCACGAGCTCGAGAACCTTGCGCTCGAGCACATAGGCGCCGGCGCTGATCAGGTTGGTGTATTCCCCAGAAACAGAAGCCCGCCCACCCCGGCTCGCCGGCCTCCGGCCGGCTGCGCCACCCTCGATGCGGTCAGAGCTCGGCTTCTCTACGAAGTCGCGGACGGACCTGTCGTCCTCGAGATGGACCAGCCCGTAGGCGCTCGGATCGTCGACCGGAACCAATGCGAGTGTGGCTGTGGCTCCGGTGCGCTCGTGTTGGGCGATC
Organism: uncultured Solirubrobacterales bacterium; assembly: GCA_963788715.1. Lineage (GTDB taxonomy): Bacteria > Actinomycetota > Thermoleophilia > Solirubrobacterales > Solirubrobacteraceae > Palsa-744. The sequence continues at coordinate 47,350 of CAWBID010000006.1, read as the reverse complement.
TGCTCGCTGAGGTCGATGTCGGTGAGCACGTCTCCGTTGAGCATCAGAAAGCGCTCGTCGAGCATCGACTCGGCGAACTTCAAGGCACCCGCCGTTCCACGCGGATCGGGCTCCTCGACGAAGCGCAGCCTGATGCCATAGGCCGAGCCGTCACCGAGCACGTTGCGCACGCTGGTGGCGAGAAAGCCGCAAGACATGATCACGTCGTCGATCCCGTGTGAGCACAGCCACTCGAGCATGTAGGAGATGAACGGTCGGTCCACGAGCGGGACGACCGGCTTGGGCACTGTCGAGGTGAGCGGACGCAGACGAGTGCCCTCACCGCCGACGAGGATCACGGCCTGCATCAGCCTCTACCGATCCCCTCGTAGACGAGCCGGGCCGCGCGCACCGCGACCGGATCGAGCGCGTTGCGCCCGTCGATCACCAAGTCGCCGCTCATCGCGCCCGCGACCTCAGACCAGTCGAGCTCCAGGAACTCGGGCCACTCCGTGACGAGCACAACAGCATCGGCATCTGTAAGTGCATCCATAGCGGATTCGGCGAAGCGAAGCCCGCTGATCAAGGTTCGCGCCTCGGTCTCGGCCACCGGGTCATAGGCACTGACAAGCGCACCGTCGGCGTTCAGGCGCGCTGAGAGTACAAGCGATGAGGCCTCGCGCATGTCGTCGGTGTTCGGCTTAAAAGCCAAGCCGAGCAGGGCTATGCGCTTTCCCACCAAGCCCCCCAGATGCTTCTGGAGCTTGGCTATTACGCGGCGCTTCTGCAGCTCGTTGACCTCGATAACGGACGTGAGCAGTTGGAAGTGATAGCCAGAGTTGCCGGCCAGCTGCTTGAGTGCGTTGACGTCCTTGGGGAAGCACGAGCCGCCAAAGCCGATCCCGGCCTGCAGGAACTTCGGCCCGATGCGCTCGTCCAAGCCCATCCCGCGCGCCACCTCGACAACATCCGAGCCGGTCTCCTCACAGACGTTGGCGATCTCGTTGATGAAGGAGATCTTCGTTGCCAGGAAGGCGTTGGAAGCGAGCTTGACCATCTCGGCGCTAGCGATGTCGGTGCGCACCAGAGGCGCGTCCAAGGGCGAGTAGAGCTCCACAACGGCGTCCCCGGCCCAATCTCCGTTGTCGCCGACGACGACACGGTCGGGATTCATGAAGTCCTTCACCGCGGAGCCCTCCTTGAGGAACTCGGGACAGGACACGTATGCCAGGCCATCCTTGCCGCGCTCGCCGAGGACGCGCTGGATGGCCGCGCCGGTACCACACGGCACCGTGGACTTCATTACCAAGGCGTGGCGCTCTGAGGCGGGAATCGCGTCGACGACCGCGTGCACGGCGGACAGGTCGGCATCGCCGGAATAGGTAGGGGGTGTGCCAACCGCTACGAACAGCAGACGCGCGTGCTCCAAGGCCTGGGCGAGATCGGTGGAGAAGTGCAACCGCTCGGAGTGCTTGGCCAGCAGCTCCTCCAGGCCCGGCTCGTAAATAGGCACCTCACCGCGGCGCAGACGCTCGACCTTGGCGGCGTCGATGTCGACACACCACACTTCGCTGCCCAGGGCGGCGAAACCGGCGGCTGTGACAAGCCCGACGTAGCCGGTGCCGATCACCCCGATCGGTGCGCGCTCAGCGGTCATGAGCGAGGCAGCCTAGCTTGCGACCGACAGGAACGCCTCGTAGCGCTTGGCGTCGCGCAGCGCGCGAGCCTTCTCCTCGCTGCCCTCCTCGGCGCTCTCGGCCGCCGAGCGTGACTCGCTCAGCCGCGTCTCAAACGCGGCGCGGTCAAGCGCATCGGGAGCGATCGCCTCCTCCACCAGAACCAAGGCATGGTTCTCGGAGAACTGGAGATATCCCTCTGCTTGGGCGAAGCGTACGATCTCCGACTCCGAGCGATACAGGCGCAGCTCGGTGGGTTCCAGCTGCGCCAGCAAAGGCGCGTGGTTCGCGAGCACGCCGATCGAGCCGACGGAGGTGCGCGTGGAGAGCATCTCGATCTCGTCCTTGAACACCTCACCCTCCGGGGTCAGCACTTCTACTGGGAACTTCGTGCGAGCCACGGCGATCAGCCTTTGTCCGCGTCCTCGAGCACCTGCTCGATCGTGCCCTTCAGGAAGAACGCACGCTCCGGCACGTCGTCGTGCTTGCCGGCAATGATCTCCTCGAAACCGCGAATGGTCTCGGCGATCGGCACGTACGCGCCGGGAGTACCCGTGAACTGTTCGGCGACGAAGAACGGCTGGGAGAGGAAGCGCTCGATCTTGCGGGCGCGCTGAACCGTCAGCTTGTCCTCATCAGAGAGCTCGTCGATACCAAGGATCGCGATGATGTCTTGGAGCTCCTTGTAGCGCTGCAGGATCTCCTTGACCCTGTTGGCAACCTGGAAGTGATCGTCGCCGACGATGTCCGCCTTGAGGATCGTCGAGGTCGAGTCCAGCGGATCGACCGCCGGATAGATCCCCTTTTCGGAGATCGCGCGAGAGAGCGCCGTGGTGGCGTTCAGATGGGCGAACACCGACGCCGGAGCCGGGTCGGTGTAGTCGTCGGCCGGGACGTAGATGGCCTGCACCGAGGTGACCGAACCGCGCTTAGTCGAGGTGATCCGCTCCTGTAGCTGGCCCATCTCGGTCTCCAAGGTGGGCTGGTAGCCGACCTGGGAGGGCATCCGTCCGAGCAGGGCCGAGACCTCGGAGCCGGCCTGGACGAAACGGAAGATGTTGTCCACGAACAGAAGCACGTCCTGGCCCTCGTCGCGGAAGTGTTCGGCCATCGTCAGGCCCGAGAGTGCCACGCGCATACGTGCCCCGGGCGGCTCGTTCATCTGGCCGAAAACGAGCATCGTCTTGTCGATGACGCCCGATTCCTTCATCTCCAGCCACAGGTCGTTGCCCTCGCGTGAGCGCTCGCCCACACCGCAGAATGCGGACAGGCCTCCGTGCTCCTTGGCGAGGTTGTGGATGAGCTCCTGGATCAACACGGTCTTGCCCACGCCGGCGCCGCCGAACAGGCCGACCTTGCCACCCTTGGCGTAGGGGGCGAGCAGGTCGATCACCTTGATCCCGGTCTCGAACATTTCGGTCGTCGGCGTCAGGTCCTCGACCTTGGGGGCCGGCTGGTGGATCTGGCGACGTGGGGTGTCCTTGGGCAAGTCCTCGCCGAGATCGATCGGTTCGCCCAGTAGGTTGAAGATGCGCCCGAGCGTGGCCTCGCCGACGGGCACCGTGATCGGGCCTCCGGTGTCGATCGCCTCGGCGCCGCGCGCCAAGCCATCGGTCGTGTCCATCGCGACCGCCCTTACGCGGTCGTCGCCGAGGTGCTGCTGGACCTCGCACACGAGCACGTCCCCACCGGCCTCGGCGGAGATGCCCTCGGCCTCCTCCGCGTCCGCGGCGGCAGGACGGGCGATCGTGATCGCGTGGTTGATCTCAGGCAGCTTGTCGGGGAAGACGACGTCTAGCACGACGCCTTGGATCTCCTCGATGCGCCCAACGTTGCGCGCGCCGGCGTCTGCGGCGGTGCTCACTTCGGTTGTCGGCTCGGTTGCGATGCTGGCGTCCATTTCTCTTTCGTTTCTCCTAGTGGTCTATCAAGTCTGTTGGCTTGGCTGGATCGGTGGTCGCTAGTGGAGGCCCTCTGCTCCTGCTACGACCTCCATGATCTCCTGGGTGATCTCGGCCTGGCGGGCTCGGTTCATCTGCAAGGTGTAATCCTCGATCAGGGTGCCGGCGTTCTCGGAGGCGTTACGCATGGCGGTCATCTGCGCGCCGAAAAAGCCGGCGGTGGACTCGATCAGGGCGCGGTAGATCGAGATCTCAACGTAGTCGGGCACGAGGCGCTTGAGGATCTCCTCGGGGCCCGGCTCGTATTCGACGAGCGCGTGCGGGGCGCCCACCCCTGAACTCGTCCCGGACGCGTCACCCTCTACGGAGTGGTCCCCCTCAGCGCCCTCGCCCATGATCGCGGCCTGGGAGAGCGGCAGCAGTGTCTCGCGCGTAACGTGCTGGGTGAGCGGGGAGACGTAGGAGTTGTAGAGGATGTCCACCCTGTCGACCTTGCCGTCCACGTAGGCGGTGATCAAGTCGTCGGCGATTCCGCGTGCGTCGGCATAGGCGGGGCGGTCGGAAAAGCCTGTGTAGCTACCCTCCAGCTCGCGCCCACGGAAGGTCAAGGATGAGACGCCGCGACGCCCGGTCGCATACCAGACCGCTTGCTGACCTTGATCGACGAGCTCGGCGCCGCCGCGCACACCGGCGCGGATAATCTGTGAGTTGAAGGCGCCCGCAAGGCCTCGGTCGCCGGTCACGAGCAAGAGACCGACGTTCTGGATTTGGTCGCGCTCTTTGAGCAGGGGCAGGTTCGCCGCCTCGGCCCCGGCGTCCTGGGCCGCCTGATAGGTCATGCGCCTAATTGCCTCGGCGTACGGTCGCAGCCGGGCTATGCGCTGCTCGGCACGGCGCAAGCGCGCGGCGGCGACCATCTCCATCGCCCGCGTGATCTTTTGGATGTTCTTGACCGAAGCTATTCGGTTCTTGACGTCGCGCTGGGAAGCCATGATTAAGCCGCGACGGTCTCCTCGAGCGGCTGGCCCTCCTCGTCGAGGTCGTAGCCGAAGTCGCTCACGAACGCCTCGATCGCCCCGCGGGCCTCTGTCTGGACATCCTCCGACCAGTCGCCGCCTGAGATCTTCGAGCGCAACTCGCCGTGTTCGGAATGACAGCGTTCGGTCAGCTCGGTGAGGAACTCGGGCACTCGATCGGAATGGATTCGATCGAGGTAGCCGCTGGTGGCCGCAAAGATCTGAATCACCTGGTCCTCTACCGGCAGGGGCGCGCGCTCACCCTGGTTGAGCGTCTTGACGATCCGCTCGCCGCGCGCCAAGGTTCGCTGTGTGTCGGCGTCGAGGTCGGAGCCGAACTGGGCGAAGGCCTCGAGGTCGCGGTACTGGGAGAGCTCGAGCTTGATCCTGCCGGCCACCTTCTTCATCGGTGAGATCTGGGCGTTGCCGCCAACACGCGAGACCGAGATGCCGACGTTGATGGCCGGACGCACACCCGAGTTGAACAGCTTCGGCTCGAGGAATATCTGCCCATCTGTGATCGAGATCACGTTGGTGGGGATGTAGGCAGACACGTCGCCGGCCTGGGTCTCGATCACTGGCAGCGCCGTCAACGAGCCGCCGCCCAACTCATTGTTGAGCTTGACCGCGCGCTCGAGCAAGCGCGAGTGCAGGTAGAAGACGTCGCCCGGATAAGCCTCGCGTCCGGGCGGGCGGCGAAGCAAGAGCGACATCTGCCGGTAGGCATAGGCGTGCTTGGTCAGGTCGTCGTATACGCACAGGGCGTGCTTGCCGTTGTAGAGGAAGTACTCGCCCATCGCGCATCCCGCATAGGGCGCCATGAACTTGATCGGGGCGGCCTCGTCCGCCGACGCGGCCACGATGATCGTGTTGTCCAGCGCCCCCGCTTCGTCGAGCGTCTTGGCCAAGGCGACCACGGTGGACATGCGCTGGCCGATCGCCACGTACACGGACACCACGCCGGTGTCCTTGTTATTGATGATCGTGTCGACCGCTATCGCGGTCTTGCCGGTCTGGCGGTCGCCAATAATCAGCTCTCGCTGGCCACGGCCGATCGGGATCATCGCGTCGATCGCCTTTAGGCCTGTCTGCATCGGCTCGGTCACCGGCTGGCGCTGCACGACGCCGGGAGCCTTGAACTCGGCGGGGCGCAGCTCGGTGGTGTTGACCTCGCCCTTGCCGTCCAGGGGGCGTCCCAAGGGGTCAACGATGCGACCGAGCAAGGCCTCACCCACGGGGATCTCAAGGAGGCGTCCGGTGCGCTTGACGGTGTCACCCTCGGCGACCCGCTCCCAATCGCCGAACAGTACGGCTCCCACGTTGTCGGACTCCAAGTTCAGGGCCAGGCCCGTGACGCCGTGGGGCAGCTCGAGCATCTCGAAGGACATGCAGTTCTCCAGGCCGTGCAGACGCGCGATGCCGTCGGCCACCGACAGGACGGTGCCCACCTCGGTCAACTGCGCCTCGCCGGCACCGAGTCCCTCGATGCGGCTCTTGAGGATGCTTGTGATCTCGTCTGGGTTGATCTGCATGTCTTTCCTAGTCGTTCGTGGTCGAAGACGCTGGTCGTGAGAGCCGGAGCACCCGGCTCAGCTGGCGCCCTGAGCTACCTGCGTGCGCAGTTGCTCGAGTCGATTGCGGATGGAGGCGTCGAGGATCGAGTTGCCCACCCGGACGACGATCCCTCCGATGATGTCCGGCTCCACCTTGGTGGTGAGCGCCACCGTGTTGCCGGTGCGCTCGCCGATGCGCTCTCCAAGATCTTTGACTGTCTGCTCGTCCAGCTCCACAGCGCTGGTGAGCACGACCGGCAGGAGCCGATTCTCCCGCTCCCATAGCCGCTCGTACTCACGGCGTAGGCGGTAGATGACGGGCATCCGGTGGTTCTCGATCAAGAGCTTCAAGAAGTTCATGAGCTGCTCGTCGGCGCCGACGAGCAGCTTCTCCAAACCTTCCTGCTTCTCATTAGTGGAGAAATAGGGGGAGAAGAAGAACAGCTCGAGTTCACGGTTCTGCTTCATGGCGCCTGCGAACTGGCCAAGCTGCTCGCGCAGCTCGTCCAGCTTGTTCTGCTCGCGGGCAACCTCGAACAGGGAGCGCGCGTAGACCTGGGCGAGCTCCTCCATCAGCTCGCCTTCCGCTCGCTCTGGTTTGTACGCGGACCGTGCATAGGCCTAGTTATCACTCACGCCCGAGGAGATGCCCGAGAAATCCAACTCCCCCAAGGCCTCCTCGACGAGACGCTTTTGGTCGGAGCTGTCGAGCACCTTGCGTGTCACCTTCTCGGTCGCCATGACCGTCAGATCAGCGACCTCTTGACGCAGTTCGCCCAAAGCCCGCGCGGTTGCGGCCTCAATGTCGCGCGCCGCGCGAGCGGAGGCTTCGGTCGCGAGCTGGCGGCTGTGCTCCTTGACCTCCCGCTCGTGAGCCTCTGCCGTCTGACGGGCACGCTGCACGATCTCATCCGATTGCGAGCGGGCCTCATGCAAGCGCTCGCGATATTCGGTGAGCAGCTTCTCGGCTTCCTCGCGGGTGCGTTGGGCGCTGTCGATCGAGTCCTCGATCGCTTTCTGGCGCTTCTCCAAGGCCTCGGAAATACGCGGGAACACCAGGCGTGCAAGCAGCACGACCGTGATCCCGAACGCGACCAGGGTCCACAGCATTACCCCCACATTGGGCGATACCAGGAAGTTGCCGCTGCTGGAGGCAGCGAGGATCGTGGAAGCCATCGATTAGCCCAGGAAGAATGCGATCAAGCCGAAGATGAACGCGTAGAACACGATCGCCTCGGTGAGGGCGAAGCCAAGCCATTGGATGGAAGTGATCTCGTCACGCATCTCGGGCTGGCGGGTGATCGCCTCGATCACCTTGCCGAAGATGTAGCCGACGCCCACGCCCGGTCCGATCGTGCCGAGGCCGGCGCCCACGCCGAGGGCAATGGCCTTGATCGACTTGGCCATTTCTTCGCTGCCTGTTGTTGCGAGTAGGAAATGCACGAACGCTCCTTGTTTTTCAATGGGACTCGGCGACCGCGCCGCCGAGGTAGATGGCAGTGAGGGTGGCGAAGATAAAGGCCTGCAAGCCTGCGATCAAGACCACCTCGAAGATGAAGAACAACGTTGCGACGATCAGCGTCAAGGGACCCAGCGCCGCGACCCCAACCAGGACAACCAAGCCGCCACCCATGAACAGGATCAAGAGGTGTCCGGCGAGCATGTTGGCGAACAGCCTGACCGATAGCGAGATGATGCGCACGAAGTGTGAGATCACCTCGATCGAGAACACGAAAGGCACCATGAATGCGCGCGCGGGCACGCTGTCCATGCCAGCTGGCAGCCAACTTTTCAAGTACGGGATCAGGCCCTTGCGGCGCACGCCGACGGCGTGGTAGCTGATCCACACCATTAGGGCCAAGACAAGCGTGACCGAGATGTTGGCGGTCGCCGCGTAGATCTGGAAGGCCGGGACGTTGACTCCGAACAGGCGGAATGTCTCGCCGCTGTTCACCGGCAGGGGCAGATAGCCGAGGATGTTGGAATAGAGGATGAACAGGAACAGGGCGCCGATGAAGGGGAACCACTTCAAAGCCATCTGACGCTCGATGTTGTTAGGGCCGGCGATGTTGTCGCGCATCACACCCCACAGCACCTCTACCGCTGTCTGGACCTTGTTGGGGCGCTCCTGCATCCGCCGCGCCACGTAGATCATCGTGCTTGCGGTGAGACCGCAGGCGAGCAACAGGTAGAGCACGGCCTTGTTGACCGACAGGTTCACCGAGCCCGCGTGAATCGCGATCCAGTCTTCGAGCTTGAACTCGTTCTGGGGCTGGTACTCGGTGTTCATGCCGTGTGAGCCGGTGACCGCAAACAGGGCGATCATCACAGCCAGCAGGAGAGCGCCCGCGAGGAGGACCTTGACTCGAGTGCTCATCGCGACTCACCCCTGCCAGGCACAGAACCGGTCGGAACTACCCGCGTTTGGCTTGTACCGGCGGCCCCACCCGGAGTGGCGCCTGTGCGAGCAGATCCGGGGGCGTCGGTTTCGAAGGGACGCAGGATCATGCGCACTGTGAAGTAGACGGTGAACAGCGCGATCACGAGCACAGCGGCGGCGAGGCCGGCTTCGTTGTCGCTGAGGCCGACCAGGAAGACCGCGATCGCCACGAACCAGCCGCGGGCGATCATCGAGCCGGCCAACAGTCCGACCACGGTGCGCGGGTCGTTGGAGGCGCTGGCACGCCGGTCCAAATACTCCTGTAGGGCACGCTGAGCGACCCAGGCGCCACCGCCTACCGCCCACCCAGCCAGGGGCAGTCCGGCCACCAGAAAGATGGGCAGCGCGAGCGCGACCAGGAACAGGTCAAGATAACGAACAGATGTGAGCATGATGTTTGGGCCACCCTACAGACGCAAAAGCCCGCTCGTCTTTTCGCGGCGGACTTACGACTCCCCTCAGAGCGCGTCTTCAGAAGCCGCGGCCAGTCTACCTGTTCTGGGACTTAGTAACAACTTTGTGACATGCGGCACGGGCTAGCCACACTGTGGCGCAGGCCAGGGCGAAGGTGGCCAAGCCTCCGAGCAGATCCAGGACGTAGTGGTTGCCGGTCGCGAGCACCGCAAACGCGGTCACGCAGGGAAAGGCCACCGCCACTGCACGGACCCAAACGTTGGAGGAGAGCCGCCAGAGGACCAGGGTGCACCACACCGCCCAGGCGATATGCAATGAGGGCATCGCGCCGAACTGGTTGGCGTCGGCCGCGAGGCTACCCGTGTGCCAAGAGCCGAAAGTGTGTGAGGAGGCGATCACGTCGGTGAAGCCGCTCAGCATTCGTGGCGGAGCCGCGGGGTAGAGCCAGAACACGAGCAGGCCGATCACGTTGATCGCCACCAAGGAGCTACGCAGCGGCCGGTAGATGTCGGCCCGCTTCCACCACAGCCAGCCGAGCAGACCAAACGTGACGATGAAGTGGGCGTTGTCGTAGTAGTAGGAGAGGAGCGTCCCGAACGTGTCGTGGGCTACCAGCCAACCGTTCAAGGCCGCCTCGGGAGCTATGTGTAGGGAGCGCTCCAGACCGAGGATGTCGCTGCCGTGAGCCAAGGCCAGCTTTTCGCGCAAGGGCGCCAGGTTGGCAATCGTGTCGTAGGCCCAGGCCAGGAACACAATCACCAGTAGCTCGCCCCACCAGCGAGGACGCGTCGATTCGCGCGGCGAGTCCAGCCCTGTGGAGACAGCCGGTGCTAGGGCTTCTCCGAAAGGCCCCCCGCGCGCACGCGGGGCACCCCCAATTTTTGTATCGGACACCACCTGCTTGGATTGGCTCGACGGACCGGAGGACAAGCGAGCGATGTTATCCCTGGTGGGACGCGAAAGCGGGACGAGACCCGCACGAAGCCTCAGGGCGTGACCTTGGTCAGGCCACTCTCCGCGAGCGTGTCGAGCACGGAGGGCAGGGCGGCGACGGTGCGCCGCCACGACCCGGGCGCACTGTAGTCATCGGCATCGTGTAGCAACAGGACCGACCCCTCCCCCACCCTGTCGGTCACCCGCGCCAAGATCGACTCGGGCGTGGCGCGTGCCTCCCAGTCGCGCCCCCAATGCGTCCACAGCAAGGTGCGCCGCCCGGCCCGCCGCGCGAGCCGCAGCGCCGTAGCGTTCAAGACCCCGTAGGGCGGGCGATACAAGCCCGGCGAGACACCGGTCGCATCCTCAATCGCCGCCTGCGCGCGCGCCACGTCCTCGCGGACCTGCCATGGAGCCAGGCGCAGAAGATTGCGGTGGCGATGGCAATGCAACCCGACCTCATGCCCGGCAGCAAGGATCTCCGCCGGGGATTGCCGGATTGCGCAACACCTGCTCACCTACAAGGAAGAAGGTCGCCCGTACCTCGTGCCTAGCGAGCACCTCCAGCACAGCCGGCGTACCCTGCGCGTGCGGACCGTCGTCGAAGGTGAGCGCCCAGCCCGTGCCTGTAGCGGTGCGATCCTCGACTCCGAGCGACTCGCGCAGTGTGGGCCAGATAGGCGCCGGCGAGCGCGGGAAGCCCACCGGCCACGAGCCGGCGAGCGCCGGCAGCACGTAGCCGGCCATCGCCACCCCTGCCAGGGCGCCTGCGAGCGGTGCGGTGGGACTGCGATGATCGTTGGCGAAAATGATGCTCTTCCTAGGAATCGTGGCGGCGATCGCCGCATCGACGCTCTACAGCCTAGGGGTCGCGCTGCAGGCAATGGACGCCAAGCGCACGCCGCATACCGAGCATCTGCACCCGGCGCTCGCGTTGAACCTGATCAGACGAGCCCGCTGGCTGGCGGGGACGGGGTTGTCGATGCTCGGTTGGCCGCTGCAAGTGGTGGCACTGCTGCTGGCGCCACTGGTGGTGGTCCAGCCAACAATGGCGGTGGGACTACTCGTGTTGCTGTTCTTCGGCGAGCGGATGCTGGACGAGCGTGCGGGGCGGCGCGAGTACTTGGCGATGGGAGCGATTGTGGCGGGTGTGGCGGGCACGGCCCTGTGCGCACCGGCGCGCTCTAGCACCCACACCAACAACCTGACCGTGACGCTTGTCCTGGTGGGACTGGGTCTATTGACGGTGGCGCCCTACATCGTCAACAGGGTGCGTAGGCCGGCCGCTTCGCTGACGATGGTCGCGGCGGGACTGGGCTTTGCTTGGAGTGGGGTGGCGACGAAGCTGTTCTCCGATGACCTCTCGCAAGGACGGCTTTGGTTCGCCGCCGCTTGGGGCGTGTCTACGGCCGCCGCCTCGGCAGTGGCTGCGCTGAGCGAGATGAGCGCTCTACAGATGCGCCCGGCGATCCAGGTGGCGCCGGTCGTGTTCGTGACTCAGACGATTGTGCCGGTGATGCTGGCGCCGCTGTTGCTGGGCGAATCGTTTAGCTCGACGCCGCTCGGCGGGGTGCCGCTCACGCTCTCTCTGGCCGTGCTCGTCACGGGAGCCGCGGCGCTGGCGCGCTCGCCGCTCTTGCTCGCCTTGATGGGAGGCGAGGTCAAAGAGCCCAGCGGCTCCACCGAGAGCCCCTCGGTGCGCAGCCGAGAGACGATGTGCTCCAAGCCAACGACCGATGAGGCGTCGCCGTCGACCGAGACGACCAGGACGTCGCCCGCGCGCAGTCGCTGATGGGGGATCGTGCCGGGCGCGCTGAGGCGCTCAGCCCCGGCCACGGGTAGCGCGCCGGCGGTGCGAGCCAGGACGAGTTGGCCAACCGTCAAGCCGTTGGGGGGCTGCAAAAAATAGAAGCGATGGTGCAGGCCCAGAGCTCGGGCTTGGGAGCGCAGAGTCCCGCGCGTGCGAACCCAACGCAGCGGCGAGCCGGAGTGGGGAACTTCGGGGACTAGCTCGTCGTGGAGCGAGCGCAGATAGGCGATCGTGGTGGGCTGATCGACGCCGTTGTCGGTGAAGGAGGCATGGATGCCGGCGCCCGAGAGCTCGCCGGCCAGGATGGTCACCTGGTCTGCGGGGGCACGCACTACGAGCCCGATGTCAGGCTTAGTGGTGTCGACGCGCTCGAGCGGATGCACGCCGAGGAAGAAGCCGGCGAAGGCGGTCACCTCGTCGGTGCTCATCAACCAGGTGCTGATCGCGACCAGCAATACGACCTGGGTGGCGAAGGCGACCAGGCGCAGGCGCCACAGGGGGATTGGGCGCACGCGCCGGGGAGCGTCGAGCACCAGCTCCACTGCGCTTGGGTCGGGTTGGGTCTCGACGAGGGCCGAAGCGCCCGCGGCTGAGGGTTCGCTCGCGGCCAGGACCGTGCCATCGGGTGCGGGCGACGGGTGCAGCTCGTCCGCACCATCGGCAAGCTCGGGGGCGGCAACAGTGTTCTGGCCGGCCACCGCGACTAGTCCTTCACGCGGATGGGAGGCGCGGCCGCGCAGGGCGTGGTGTTCGGCGAAGGAGGCTTGCACCTGAGAGCGCAGCTCATCGGTGTCGTTGGCCAGGCGCAGCAGGCCGAGGTCGGCCATGGCGCGCGTGTTCAGGCGGGCGTGGCCGACGGGCAGGCCGTAGGAGACGACGGGGGTACCAGTCGCCTTGGCCTCAAGACAGGTCACGCCGCCGGTCGAGTGCACCAAGGTGTCGGCGGCGGCGAGGATCTCGGGCATGCGTTCGGTGAAGCCATAGATGTGCACGCGCGGCTCGCCGGCGAAGTCCTCGCAGAGGCGCTGGTACAGCTGCTCGTTGCGTCCGGCCAGACAGACGATCGCTGAGACGTCGGGGATCGAGGCGATCTCCCGTACGGCGCCCTCGATGTCGCCGACACCCCAGCCACCGCCGGAGACGACAACCATGTGGCCGTCCTCGGGCAGACCGAGGACCTGTCGCGCCTCGGTCTGGGGACGCTCGTCGAGGAACTCAGAGGAGATCAAGGGGCGCACCAGGCGCGCGCTGCCATGGCCGGCAATACGCTCGACGGGGCCCATCGACTCGCCGTACATGACCAGGTGGGTGTCGATGCCAGGCTGAGCCCAGAAAAACAGGCCGGTCAGGTCGGTGATCGTGGCGACGGTGGGGCACGTCACTCTCTGGGTGCGCCGCAGGCGCGCCAGGACGACCGTGACGGCCGGGTAGGTGGACACGACGACGTCGGGCTCGTGCTCTGCGATGCGCCTGGCCAGAGGACGCGAACCGAGTAGGCAGAGGAGCTTGCGCGCCAGGCCCCGAACCGGGGCGACGCGCTCGAGCAGGAGATAGACGACGGTGTAGGTCCAGGGGAAGAAGCGAAGCTGCACGCGGTAGCCATCCTCGACGACCGGCTGCAGGAGGGGGCCCATCGCGGCGAGCCCGTCGATGACGGTCACCTCGGTCGCCTCAGGTGATGCGTCGAGCTGGCGCGCGAGGGCACGCGCTGCCGCGGCGTGGCCCTCGCCGACGTCGGCGGAGAGGATGAGCACGCGCTTGGGGCCGGGGGTACGGCGCGATGAGGGTGTGCGGTGGCGGCGTGGCATACAGTTCAAGCCTTGCCCGTCCGGTGGACGGCAAAGCCCGCGCGTGCGCAAGGTGAAGGATGCTCGCAGTGCACGAAGACATGGAAAGCGTAGCGGTCGTAGCGAACGGTCGCACGTCGATGAACCCGTCCACTCGCTTCTCGGCGCCGATCAAGGCCCTCGGCGTGGTAGGCCTGGTGGGCGTGCCGGCGAGTGTGTTCGGCGTGGTGGCGGGCGCCGCCGGGACGCCAACTTCCTACGTACCGTCTCGCAGCGGCGGTTGGCCGGGCTGGCTGTCGGGTCCGCTGCACGGACTTGGGCTGGGGATCTCCTCGTCGAGCTTTCAAGTGCTGACGCTTGTGATGTGCGCGAGCTACGCGGCAGTGTTGCTGGCCTCGCGCAGACTTTCGGGCCGGGCGATCGGGGTATCGATAGCGATCGCCTATGGGCTGTTGCTTGTGGGCCCACCGTTGATTTCCCAGGACGTATTCGGCTACCTGGCGTTCGCGCGCCTGGGGGCGCTGCACGGGCTGGACCCTTACACGCACGTGCCCGCCGAAGCTCCGACCGACGCGAGTTTCCCGTTCATCGGCTGGCCGTTCCAGCATTCGCCTTATGGGCCGTTGTTCACGTTGGGCTCCTACGCGATCGCTCCGCTGGGCCTGGCCGGCAGTCTGTGGGCGCTGAAGGCGCTCGCGGTGGGTGCGAGCTTGGGCGCGATCGGGCTGGTGGCGAAGGCGGCCCACAGGATGGGGCGCTCGGGGAGGGCTGCGGCGGTGTTCGTCGGTTTGAACCCGGTCCTGCTGGAGCTGGCGGCCGGAGGCGCGCATAACGACACGCTGGTCTTGCTGGTGTTGGCGGGCGCGCTCGCGCTAGCGGCCGGGCACATCGCATCTCAGACCGCGGAGGAGCGCACGCGCGCGGATCGGACGGGGAGGGATGGGTCGTACCCTCTGCGCTCCGCGGCCGCCGTGATGGCGGTGGGCGTCGGCGTGAAGGCCTCAGCCGGGCTCGTGCTTCCCTTCATGGTGCTGGCACCGCCACGCTGGCGCGAGCGGGCTCGGGTGGCCGGCGGTGCGATCGCGGCTCTGGCTGTGCTGGCGTTGGTGGCAGTCGTCGGCTTCGGCGCTCATGCTTTTGGCTTTGTGGGCGCGCTGGGTGAGCAGCAACAGTTGATCGCGACGCATAGCCTGCCGGCGGAGACGGCGCGCTGGGTCGGGCTGACGGGGCTACCGAGTTGGTGGCGTGAGGTGTTCTTGGTGGGCTTTGTGGTCGCGCTGGCCGTGACCCTGTGGCTCACAGCGCGTGGCGCGGACTGGCGCGCGATGGCGGGCTGGGCTACTTTGGCGCTGCTGCTATCGACCGCCTGGCTGTTGCCCTGGTATGCGATATGGGTGCTCCCGCTGGCCGCTCTCGCCAACAGCCGCCGCCTGCGGATCGCCACGCTCGTGTTCTGTGCCTACGCGATCCTGATCCATTTGCCGCTGGCCGACCCGCTGTTGAGCCCGGCTCGGCACGTCGCCCACCACCGGGTTGTGCGGCACTGAGGCATCGAGGACGGCGTCGTATTCGCCGGTCTCCAGGTCCAAAGACACGCTGCGTTCGACCTCGGCCGGCGAAGCATCTGGACGCAGCCGACGCACACGCAAGGCATCGAGGCGGCGGAACTTGAGGATCTCAAGGACGTAGACGAGGTAAACGCTGGCGGCGCCGACGAGCACCGCCAAGGCCACCATGACCAAGAGCCAGCCGGTGTGGAGATGGCCTTTGTGGTCAGAGTAGGGGACGAAGCGCAGCGCCAAGGCGAGGCCCGCGAGCAGCAGGGTCCAGGCATACAGGTAGGCGATCGTGCGTCTGGAGGAGAAGCCGATGCGGGCCATACGGTGGTGGAAGTGCTCGCTGTCGGCGGCGTAGATGGGGCGGCGGTACTTCAGGCGCTTGAGCACCACGAAGGTGGTGTCCAGGAAGGGGACAGTGAGCAGGATGAGGGGCAGCACGAAGGACACCACTACCGGCGTCTTGACCGCTGCCTCGACGGCCACCACCCCCATCAGTAGGCCGAGCAGGTTGGCGCCGCAATCGCCCATGAAGGAGGAAGCGGGCGGGAAGTTGTGGATCAGAAAGCCGAGCGCGGCGCCGGCGGTAATGGCTGCCAGGACTCCGGGTTCGGCGCGGTCGAGGTCGAAAGCGATGATCGCCAGAGTTCCGGCGATGATCACGCACACGCCGGCCGCCAAGCCGTCTACTCCGTCGGAGAGGTTGACGATGTTCATCATCACCACCAGACCGATCACCGTCAACGCGGGACCCGCGTTCGTGGGGCCCGCGTTGGGGAAGTGCAAGGTCCCTGCGAAGGGCAAGGTGACCGCCTTGACGGCCACCCCGTAGTGGACGACGATGACGGCAGCCGCGATCTGCCCTGCCAGCTTGACGATGGGCGGCAGGTCGAAGCGGTCGTCGAGCGCGCCGACGACCGTGATCAAAGCGGCAGCCAGCAGAACGCCGTGCCACATCTGGGCACTCGAGCCGTAGCCCGCGGGCAGGAAGGCCAAGACCGCGACGAGCACGCCGGCGAAGATCGCGAGGCCTCCCAACAGGGGCGTGGCGCGGTCTGAGAGGCCGCGGTCGCGTGGTTCGTCCACTGCCCCGACAGCTTTGGCGAGGCGCATCGTGAACGGCGTCAGGACCGCGGTAACCGCCGCGGCTGCCAGGAACGCGTAGAGGGCGTCGAGCTCGTTGAGATGGGCCATCGACTCGCGCACAGCATCGCAGGCGCGGGCGTCGGCAGTGCTGGACCGCCTGGAGAAGGGTGCCTATGCATGTGCACGCGCGCGCGGGGTAGGCACCCCCTTCTTGCGACATCGATACCCGCTAGACAGCAGCGGGGGTGCTGAGATGCTCGTACAGCGGATAGCGCTCGACGATCGCTTGGACACGCTCTGAGAGCTCTTGCTTGCGGGCCTCGAACTCCGGTGTGAGAGCGGTCGCGACGATCGCACCGACCTCGGAGAAGTCCTCGACGCCGACGCCTCTGGTGGCCAGAGCAGGGGTACCGATGCGCAAGCCGGAGGCCTCCATCGGAGGGCGCGGGTCGAACGGGACCGCGTTGCGATTGACGGTGACGCCGATCTCGTGCAGACGATCCTCGGCTTGACGTCCGCTCAGCTCAGGCTCGCAGTTGCGCAGATCGACCAAGGCCAGGTGCACATCGGTGCCACCGGTAAGCACGTTGACGCCGTGACCAGCCTTCATCAGTTGCTCGGACAGTGCCTGGGCACCATCGATGGTGCGGCGCTGGCGCTCTGCGAAAAGATCGCTTGCGGCGATCTTCAAAGCGACGGCCTTAGCCGCAATCACGTGCTCCAAGGGGCCGCCCTGCTGTCCGGGGAACACGGCGGAGTCGATCTTCTTGGCGTACTCGGCCTTGCACAGGATGATCCCGGCGCGCGGACCGCCCAGGGTCTTGTGGGTGGTGGTGGTGACCACGTCGGCGCCGTAGGCGAGCGGGTTGGGGTGCAGGCTGGCAGCGACGAGTCCGGCGAAGTGGGCCATGTCGACCATCAGCAAGGCTCCGACCTCGTCGGCGATCTCGCGGAAGCGGGCAAAGTCGAGCTGGCGGGGATAGGCGGACCAGCCGGCGAGCAGGAGCTTAGGGCGACGCTCGCGCGCGATCCGTGCGACCTCGTCCATGTCGATGACGCTGCTCTCACGGTCAACCTCGTAGGCGGCGATGTCATACAAACGACCGGACACGTTGATTTTCATGCCGTGGGAGAGGTGGCCACCGTGGGCGAGGGAGAGACCCATGATCGTGTCGCCGGGCTGCAGCAGGGCGTGGTAGACGGCGGTGTTGGCTTGGGCGCCTGAGTGGGGCTGAACGTTGGCGTGCTCGGCTCCGAACAGGTCCTTGGCGCGATCGATGGCGAGCTGCTCGGAGACGTCGACCCACTCGCAGCCGCCGTAATAGCGGCGTCCGGGATAACCCTCGGCGTACTTGTTGGTGAGGACGGAGCCCTGGCATTCGAGCACCGCTTGGGGCACGAAGTTCTCGGAGGCGATCATCTCCAGCGTCTGCTGCTGGCGGCGCAGCTCGCCATTTATGGCTTCGGCGACCTCGGGGTCAACCTCGGCGAGCGGGCGGTTGAAATAGTCGGGGCTGAGGTCTGACATGGGCACGCTCCTAGAGCTTGTGATCGCTATGGGTGCCCAGGCGCGCGGCGATGTTTTCGAGCCGCTCCCCGGTGGTTATGTCCACCTCTCGCGCCAGTCGCAGCTGCGCTTACGAGGCTAGCAGGAGCCGGCCAAGGCCGTTTGCAGGAAGCCCGCATCGAGCGGCCCTTCGCGTACCACCCGCCAGCGTCCGCTCTGCTCATAGCCGGACAGGTCGATCACCGTGGAGGCGATCCCGGGAAGCTCGCCGCCGTCGAGCGCGAGCTCGACGCCTTCACGCAGCTCGACCGGCACGTCCTGGATGCGACGAGGATCGGTGCCGCCCGAGAGGTTGGCGCTCGATTGGGCGGCGGGCAGGTCCACGCCTGCGAGTGTCGCGAGCTGACCGTCGAGCGTGGGCACACGCAACCCGAGCAGCGCCGAGCCGGTGCCTGAGGGATCGCACGCGGGCAGGAAACGATTGGCGGGGTTCGGTATGAGCAGCGTCACCGGGCCGGGCAGCAGAGCCCTGAGCGCGGCGCTGGTTTGCGGGCCCAGCTCGGGGAGCGATTCCAAGGCCGAGGAGAGCGAGAAGAACATGACCCCCGCGGGCTTGACCGGCGGGCGCCCCTTCAGCTCGTAGATGCGCCGCAAGGCCGTTTCGCTGTCGGGGTTGCAAGCCAGGCCGTAGACCGTGTCGGTGGGGATCAGCGCTACGCCGTCGCCGGCGAGACATTGGCGCAGCCGCGCCGTGTCCTCGGCGGATACGGCCGCAAGCGCACCCGTACCGCGCAGGCGCGACTCGCGCGGCGGTCGATCGTCTGCTCGGTTGGTCATACCCGTCTGCCGACTACGACACGCTCGATGCCGGCCAGGTCGCGCTCGGCGGCCACGTCGGCGAAGCCGGCGGTCCGCATCAGCTCGGCCACGACGCCCGCTTGGCCTGCGCCGACCTCCAAGCCCAGCAAACGCACCGTCGGGCGCGCGAAGGCCTGCGTTAGGAGTGGACGAATCGCGTCGAGCCCGTCTTCGCCCGCGAACAGGGCCGACATGGGCTCGTGGCGCAGGATCTCAGGCGCGAGCGTGGCCCTGTCGCCGTCGGGCACGTAGGGCGGGTTGGAGAGGATCGCGTCGTATTCGTCGGGCACGCCCTCCAGGAGGTCCGCCGCGAGCCAGCGCACGTCCAGTGCGAGCCGCTCGCCGTTGGCGCGCGCCAGCGCCAGGGCTCCCTCGCTTAGATCGCTGCCGGTCACATCGAGATCTGGGCGCTCGTCCTTGAGGGCGAGCGCGACCGCGCCGCTGCCGGTACCGACATCGAGCACGCGAGCTCCGTGGGGCAGCCCGAGCGCGACTTCCACGAGCAGCTCGGTCTCAGGCCGCGGGATCAGGGCACGCGCGTCGACAGCCAACTCCAGGCGGCGGAAGTGGCGTCGGCCGAGAATGTAGGCGACCGGCTCGCGCAGCACCGAGCGGCGGCGCACGAAATCTTGAAACGTACGGACTGCGAGGCCCATTACGGTCAACTCGGCCTCGCTCCCTCGCCCGGCTGCCATGAACAACCGCTCACGCGAGACGCCAAGCGCTTGTGCAAGCAGCAGTTCGGCGTCCAGGCGCGGCGTTTCACAGCCCGCCGCGGCGATCGCCGTGACGGCGCCGTCGAGCGCATCGCGGACGGAGGTCCCACGAGCAAGCGGTCCAGCTGAGGAGTGGGACATGAGCGTTCCTCCAGAGGCGCAGCCGGGCAGCGCTCGCCCTGACTCAGACGGCCGTCTGGGCCTCTAGGCGCCGGCGCTTCTCATCCGCCTGCAGGGCGGCGGTGGTCTCCCCCAGCTCGCCTTCGAGGACCTGGTCGAGGTTGTGGACGGTGAGCTTGATTCGGTGATCGGTGACACGGCGCTCGCCATAGTTGTAGGTGCGGATCTTCTCGGCGCGGTCGCCCGTGCCGACCTGGGAGCGACGGTCGGCGGCCAGCTCGGATTGCTGTTCAGCCAAGGCCCGCTCGTACAGCCGGGCGCGCAGCACGCGCAAGGCCTTCTCGCGGTTTTGTAGCTGGGACTTCTCGTCTTGCATCGAAACGACGATCCCTGAAGGCTTGTGGGTGATGCGCACCGCGGAGTCTGTCGTATTGACCGACTGGCCACCCGGCCCCGAGGATCGGTAGACGTCGATCTGCAGGTCGCCAGGGTTGACTTCCACATCGACGTCCTCGGCTTCGGGCAGCACTGCGACTGTGGCAGTGGAGGTGTGGATGCGTCCTTGGGACTCGGTTTGGGGAACGCGCTGCACGCGGTGGGTGCCACCCTCGAACTTGAAGATGGAGTACGCATTCTCGCCCTTGACCGCGAAGGTGTACTTGCCCTCCCCTATCTCCAGCGGCTCCGGTTTCAGCCCGGCGCGCTCGGCGTAGCGAGTCAGCATCCTGTAGACGTCGCCCGCCCACAGACCCGCCTCGTCACCGCCTGCGCCTCCCTGGATTTCGACGATCACGTTCTTCTCGTCGTTGGGATCGCGCTCGACCATCGCGAAGCGGATCTCCTCTTCGAGTGCCTCGATGCGCTCGCGGGCGCCGTCGAGCAGTTCGCGCAGCTCGGCGTCTTCGCCGTCCTCGGCGATCAGCTCTTGTGCGCCGGCCGCATCGTCGCTGGCCAAGCGCCACTCTTTGGCCAGCTTGGCGGCCGGCTCGAGCTGACGATAGCCACGTCCGACTTCGGCGTAGCGTTCGCGGTCGCCGATCACTTCAGGGTCGGTCATCTGCTCGCCCAGCTCGGCAAAGCGCGCTTCGATCTGCTCGATCAAGTCTTCGATCATGAAGGCCAGTCTATGTGGCCCAGAGCAACCCCACCGAGGCCAGCCGCTCCACACACTCCTTGATCTGCTCGGGTGAAGCACCGAGCACAGCCGCTACCTCGGCGAGCGTTCGCGTGCCGTCGAGCAGATTCAGCATGCTCGCTTCGAGCTCGCCGTCGAGGCGAACGTTGGCGTGCAGCAGCGAGCTGAGCGCCTTCAGGCCAGCCGCGCTCTGAGCGCGCGCCAGGGGACTGACGGTGGGCCGCTCGCCCACCTCGCCGATCACCGGCGGCGGACAGCCGCTGAGCATCACAATCCGCGCCAGATAGGCCTGCAACAGAACTGCGCGTAGCCGCGCCGCCACCAGCTCAGACGAGGCCTCAGCCCCTGTCGCCTCACGTGCGCGCACCAGCAGCGCGGGGAATGCCACCGACCGTGGCCAGGCCTCCGCGAGCGCGCCCATGGCCGCCTGCACAAGTGGCTCACTCGTGGTCATCGAGAAACCCTCGGGGATTAGGAACGTACGCGCCTCGGGGTCCTCGCCGAGCGCGGGTCCTTTCGAGACGGGATGGGTCTCGCCGGGGCACGCCCCTCCTCCCCCTTCCCCTCCGCACCCCCTCCGCGGCGCGCTCTGGATGAGATCCATAGGCCTTCGATCGCGGCCTCATCGAGCATACGGTTGAGCGGAGTCGCTTCGTGGCAGAGCAGGGTCTGGCGGAACATGCGGTTCTTGAAGAAGTCCATGTACTGCTCGCGTGCCAGCGGCGTCGTCGGGCAGACCGCCTCATCAGCTGCCCGGCGCTCTCGGGCACGTCGCGCATGCGGCTCTCGAACAGGTCGGCCTCGGAGAGGAACTGCAAGCCGTGCGCGGCGGCGTGCTCGACGAACTCGTGGAAGTAGAACGGCGTGGAGATCTCGGCCAGGTCGTCGTGGAACAGCAGCGCGTCGCGGTAGCCGAGCATGCGCTCCATCTGCTCGCGCAGCACGCGCGCGTACGGGCTCGGCTCGTCGATCGCGACGATCGTCTGCATCAGCTCCGGTGCGCCTGCGCCAGTCGCTCGCTCGGGTCGGCGACGTCGCGCACGTGGTAGCGCAGGATGTCGCGCGCCATGTCGCGCAGGTAGCTGCCGGGGTAGGCGTTGTAGCTGACGAAGGCGATGCCCGTCGGCGCCAGACGGTCGCGCGCAGCAGTCGAGCAGCGCGCCGCGCGCGCCTCGGGGCGGTATCCACGAGTAGACGCCGTGGGCGACGATGTAGTCGAAGTCGGCCGAGCTCGTCCGTGCAGCTCGCTGGCCATGCCGGACTCGCCAACCCGCAGCTGCTCGACGTTGCGCCAGCTCCACGTTCTCAGCCCGCCGCCGCGCCAGCCGCGCGCCCCGCTCGATCGCCGCCGGCGAGGCGTCGACGCCGACGCACGCTCGCATCCGGCAGGGTCTGCGCGATCGAGAGCGCGTTGCCGCCGTCGCCGCAGCCGAGCTCGAGCACGCGGCATGCGCGCGCCGGCGCCGGGTCGAGCCCGAACAGCCTGCCGACCGCCTCGAGCGCGCCGGATGCGTCGCCGGGTAGGCGTAGCCCGGGTAGGCGAGGCGCTCGTAGGCCTCGGCGGCGCTCAGAGCTTCAGGTTTGTCGAGACGTCGATCGTCACCGTCGCCACCACCTTGTCGTCGGTCGACGAACGACTCTCGCCTTCTGGAAGCTGAACGTCACCTGCTCTGGCGGTGCCTCCGCCGCTGCCGTCCTGGACGGAGGAGATCAGCACGTCGGTGAACTTGAACTCCAGGTAGTCCTGCCTGGCCGCCCGCCTTGCGCGCGAAGGACACCGCGAACTTCAGGTGCTGCCCCGAGGTCGCCGCGAACAGCGCCGGCGAGGACTTGTCGAGCTTCTTCGTGAAGTTGAAGCTGGAGATCGTCGTCTTGCCGGCTGCCCGAGGCCGCTGCCGCCGCCCCGGTGCGCCCTGGCGCTGAGCGAGAAGCTCGATCTCGATCTCGCCCTTGTGGTCCTTCGAGAGCGACTCGCCTCCGATGCCGTCGAGCTTGAGGAACGTCTTGCCGCTGCCGCCGCTCACACCGAAGGTCGTTCCACGATCAACGGCGTGCCGGGGGCACCTTGGCCACCGGGCCACCAGATCCGCCTGCTTTACCTTCCTTGCCTTCTTTGCCTTCCTTGCCCTTTTCGTTCCAGTGATCTGTGTCTCATCGATTCGCATACCACGTCCAGGTTCGGGATCGCAGGCACACCGAATGCCGGGGTTACCGTCTGGGACGGATTGCGGTCGATGA
This sequence comes from uncultured Solirubrobacterales bacterium, assembly GCA_963788715.1. GTDB lineage: Bacteria > Actinomycetota > Thermoleophilia > Solirubrobacterales > Solirubrobacteraceae > Palsa-744. Next base: position 24,625 of record CAWBID010000006.1, on the reverse strand, counting down.
CGCGTAGCACCAGGCGCCTCGGCTGGTCATCGATGATTGTGCCTGCGAAGCACCGTTTCTGTCTTGCTGTTTAACAACGGTCATCGTACCGTGCGCCCCGGGATCGCCCCGGCCGCGATCGGCCGCCCCGCCCCAGCGCTGCGGCCGTCGGCAGCGCGATCTGCCCAGCCCGTTTGGAGTGCTTCATGCCGCTGTACCGCCCCGCTGTCCGCTCGCCTCTTCCGCGCTCATGTCACCGCTCCCAGGTCAGTTTTGCCGCAAGGACGCCGCGCGCCCTCTGTGTGTCGCCTCGTGGAGTCGAACCAAACCAGACGGCCCGGACGGTGTCAAGCGAGATCGGACGAACCTACGGACACCCACAGGACGCACGCTCAAACGGGCACGACAGTGGGACCGGGCCACGACCTCGACGCCCGCCAGATCGGCCGCGTCCATGCTGCCGGCGTCTCCAATGCCGCACCGCCTCAGAGCAGCGATCGCCACCGCGAGCTGGTCGAGACTCGGCTCCTGAGTGGTCAAAAGCTGCAACGTCGGCCTGGCCACATGATCGCTTTGACCAGCCCCGGTCGGATCCGGCCCCGAATGACTGATCATCAAACGATGCCGGCGATGATCGGCACCGCCCACGATGCGCGAGATCGACGAGCAAATACCAGCCCAGGCCACAACCACCCGAACACGAAGATCAAGACGACCATCACGATCAACAGGAACTGGTGCCACAACGCGGTACAGGCGCGAAAGCGCTGGGCGTACTGGGGGGTCAGGGGCAGCCTGCCTCGAAGCAAGAGATCGTCTTCTGCTCGGCTCCGTCGTACTCGAAGACGCGCCTCAGGTCTTTGATCGCGACGGCGCGAACATGTAGCCAAGGAAGACGCGTCCACACGCGGCCCTCCACGATCCAGAGCAGGGCCGAGGATTTCAATGGCCCTTGATCAAGCTGGTCAGGCCGAGCGGCGACAAAGAACAGGCGGATCGCGAAGACCAAGGCCACGACGACGGTTCCGGCCAGACGCCGCGCCGATTTCCTCGGCGTCTTCCTCGGCCTCACCCTCGGGCAATTGCGCATTGCGAAGATGCCCCACGCCTGAAGCCGATCGCAAGCAGGCCGCCAGCGCCACGATCCCCGCGCAGCACGGGTATCCGCGGCGAGCGGTGACGCGACAGGGCCGAGGTGAGCGAAGTGCCGCCAGGTGCGCGGGATGCCGCGGTCCCCCATCAGCCAGGTCACCTGGTGAGCCGACTCCGGGAACAGGGTCCAGAAGTCCCACTGCATGTCGTGGTCGCGCAGGTTGTTGTCGGCGCGGCGCTTCTGCGAGCGGATGAAGTGCTGGAACTTCATCGGGTCGCGGACGAAGAAGACCGGGGTGTTGTTCCCGACCATGTCGTAGTTGCCCTCGGACGTGTAGAACTTCAGCGCGAAGCCGCGCGGGTCGCGCCAGGTGTCGGGGCTGCCCCGCTCCCCCGCCACGGTGGAGAACCTGATCAGCGTGTCGGTCCGGGTACCGGGCTGGAACACCGCCGCCTTGGTGTAGGCGCTGACGTCGTTCGTCACCTCGAAATGGCCGAACGCGCCGCCGCCCTTGGCGTGCGGCTGCCGCTCGGGGATCCGCTCGCGGTTGAAGTTGGCCATCTGCTCGATCAGGTAGTGATCCTGGAGCAGCAGCGGACCGTCGGGACCGACGGTGAGCGAATGCTCGTCACTCTCGACCGGCGCGCCGGCGTCGGTCGTGGTCGGCTTGATATCTGTCACCGTCACTCCTCCTCGTCGTCGTGCATCCCGGCGGCGAGGGCGCTACCCGTCGCCAGCCTGAGCTGACAGCGCGGCGGGCAGCAGCTGCCTGAGCAGGTCCGTCATGCTCACGCTGTCGTCGTTGGCTAGGACGACGAGGCTGGCAGCCGGGCCCGGGAGCCAGCCCGCGAAGGACCGGTAGCCCGGGTTGTCGCCGGGGTGGTAGTACGCCGGCCTGCCCGGCAAAGGTGCCGGTAAACATGCCGTAGCCGTAACCGGTCGTGATCAAGGTCTCGTCATCGTCGTCGATCGGCGCGTGCGGCGTGAGCATCGCGCGCAGCGACCCGTCCGTCATCAGTTCCCCGCCGTGCAGGGCGGCGGTGAACCTGGCCAGATCGGCCGCGGTCGACCAGATGTCCCCGGTTCCCGGTCATGGCGGCCAGGTCGAACGGCGTCACCGGCTCGCCGTCGCGGTAGCCGCGGGCGGCTGGTTCCGGCGGCGGGCCGCCGACGGTGGTCGCGGTCAGGCCCAGCGGGGTCAGGATACGTTCGGTGAGGAACCGCGCGTAGGGCTGGCCGCTGGCCCGCTCCACGATCAGGCCGACGAGCACGAAGCCGAGGCTGCTGTAGTGCCAGGCCTGGCCCGGGGCGGTGCGCAGCGGCGCCGCCTGGATGGCCGCCAGGCGCTCGGCCGCGGGCGTCGGCTCGGCCGGGTCCAGGCCCGGCGCCTCCAGCCAGTGCGGGACGCCCGCGGTGTGGGACAGCAGGTGGTGCAGCGTCACCCCGGACCACTGCGGCGGTCCGCCGGGCAGCCAGCGGTCCACCGGGTCGTCCAGCGCCAGCCGTCCGGCTTCGGCCAGGAGCAGGGCGGCCGCGGCGGCGAACTGCTTGCTGACCGAGCAGAGCTGGAACCGGGTCTGGAGCGTGCACGGCCGTCCGGCCGCGACGTCGGCCAGGCCCGCGGCCAGTTCCGTCCGCACTGTCCCGCCCTGGTTACCAGCGCCACGCCGCGTAGGTCCATGCGCCGATCCTAGGAGGGGTCGCCGAGGACGACGGCGCGGACCCGGGCCGGGTCCCACTCCGAGCCCGCGTACCAGGCCACCCCCCTGACGATCCGCCGGAACCAGGCGAGTGTCTGGCCCATGGGGCTGGACGCGTCGACTTCCTCGGCGTTCACGCGGCTCATGAGGGTCGGGCCCGGCTCGTCCCAGTCCCGCCACCGCTCCGCGACGGCCAGCGTCGCCCAGTTCGCCCCGTCGTACCGGCCGGACAGGCCGCAGATCTCCTGGGCGAGTCCCTCGAAGGTGGCCCAGGCGTTCAGCAGGGCGCCGGAAACCCCCGCTTCGGCGTCCTTGACAGCGATAACGGGGGCCCAGGCGCGCGCTAGCTCGAGGCCACGGTGGCCCACCTCGGCTGACTCGCCGGAGATCGCCGCTTCGCGGACCAGGTCCATGGTCGAGGCCATCAGCGACGTCACCTCGTCATCGGTCCACGGCGCGTACAGGACTTGCAGCTCGCCGCACAAGATCCACATCGCCACCAGGTAGGGCCGCCGCGGCAGCGACCGCAGGCCCCGGTAGATCGAGTCCTTGGCGTCTCCCAACGTGACCATGAAGCACTCCTGTTCTTATCGCCGCCATTCTCGCGCCCGCAAGCCGGGCGGGGCTGAGAAAAACCGCGGCCAGGTCACGCAGGTGACATCTGCTGTTCACCTGAACGGGTGGCTCCGGGCCGGGTGCAAACGATTGGATTTGCGCGGGAACGCGCCGAGCCTGAGGCCTGAAAGGGAACAAAGTGACCAAACGAGGACGGGCGGGAGTGGCCGCCGTCGTGACAGTGACCGCGTCGTGTGCCGCCACGGTGGCGGCCCGGCCGGCCAGGGCGGGGGGCATACCGGGCCTCAGCCGTGGCTTCATCCCGGGGAACCTGCTGGTCAGCGAGAGCGTCTACGCCGGCAACCCGGGCATCGTGGCGGGCCAGACCCAGCTGCCGCCGGGGTGCACCACCGGCTGCGTCACCGCCACCGCGGGCGGCGGCTACCCGCAGGTGTTCAACAACGACCTGGTGGACGCCAACTTCGGGGTCACCTCGCGGATCTTCCTGAGCGAGCTGACGCCCTCCGGCTTCCCGCTCGGCACCGTGGCGGTGCCGGCGAACCAGCTGGTCACCAGCTTCTCGTCCAAGTCGGAGCTGGCGCTCAACCTGTCCCCCGACGGGCGCACGCGTCTCGTTCATGGGCTACGTGGCCAGGCCGGACCAGGTGGACGTGTCGAACTCCAACACCCCCGGTGTCGTCGACCCGACCAACCCGGTGCCGAGCGCCTTCTACCGGGCGGCGGCGCAGCTGTCCGGCGACGGGCGGATCCGGCTCACCGAGACCAACGCCTACAGCGGCAACAACGGCCGGGCGGCGATCACCGCCGACGGCCGGCGGCAAGCAGCTGATCTACACGGCGGGCAACGCCGGGAACGGCGGCAACCCGCAGCCCGACGGCGTGATCGTGGGCGCGGGCGCGCAGCTGATCACGCCGGGCGCGCGCCCCGGGCACGCCCACCCCGGTCGGCAGCTTCAACATCACCGAGCTGGGCGACAAGGCGGACAAGATCGGCAAGGACGACAACTTCCGCGGCCTGACGATCTTCAACAACGTGCTCTACTACACCAAGGGCAGCGGCGGTAACGGCGTCAACACCGTGTACTTCCTGGACACGACGGGCAAGGCGTGCCCGAACGGGACCGGCCTGCCGGCCGCCGGGGCCTCGCTGCCGACCTCGCCGCTCAGCTACGACCCGGCGACGCTGCAGGCTAACGGGCTGCCCAGCAACATGTGCGTGCTGAAGGGCTTCCCGACCGCGCTGCAAGTCGGCACACCTCGTTCCCGTTCGGCCTGTGGTTCGCGAACGCGAACACGCTGTACGTCGCCGACGAGGGCAACGACACCACCACGTTCTCCGGCGGCCAGTACACCGCGGCGGCCGCGCAGACCACGGCCGGGCTGCAGAAGTGGGTCTTCGACGGGACCGCGTGGAAGCTGGCCTACACGCTGCAGGCGGGCCTGAACCTCGGCCAGCCGTACACCGTGCGCGGCTACCCCACCGGGGACAACGCGGCGACCGGCCTGCCGTGGGCGCCGGCCACCGACGGGCTGCGCAACATCACCGGCCACCTCAACCGGAACGGCACCGCCACCATCTGGGCCGTCACCTCGACCGTGAGCGGCGGCGGCGACCAGGGCGCGGACCCGAACAAGCTGGTCGAGATCACCGACCCGCTGGCCGCGGCCGCCCCGGCGGCCGGGGAGAGCTTCCGGACCGTGCAGGCGGCCAGGTTCGCCGAGGTGATCCGCGGCGTCTCGTTCACCCCGGGCAGCCGGTAACACGTGACACGATAGGCGGCATGGCACTCGATAGTAGTAACGAGAAGCTGAGCCGCCAGGAGGCCTCGGACGCGGTCACCGGCCTGGGCTGGCGGTACGTGCTGGGCGAGTTCAGGACGGAGGTGCGGACCGGGTCGCTGCCGCTCGCGGCGGACGTGGCGGCCCGGGCCGCGGCCGTGCCGCAGGCCCAGGGGCACCTGCGGATGGACGTACGCGAGGACCGGGTGCTGCTGTCCCTGCAGACGGCCGAGACCGGCTGGGTGACCGGCGCGCGACGTGGAACTGGCCCGGCGGATCTCCGCGGTGACGGAGGAGTTCCGGCTGACGACCCAGCCGGGCGGGACCGGGGACCGGACGGTCCAGGTGCTCGAGATCGGCATCGACGCGATGGACATCGCCTCGATCAGGCCGTTCTGGAAGGCGGTGCTCGGCTACGCCGACGAGCCGGGCCGGCTCGGGTCCGCAGGACGCCCTGGTGGACCCGTACGGGCAGGGGCCGGCGATCTGGTTCCAGCAGATGGACGCGCCCCGGCCGCAGCGCAACCGGCTCCACTTCGACGTCTCCGTGCCGCACGACGAGGCGCACCAGCGCATCGAGGCCACGGTGGCGGCGGGCGGCAAGCTCCTCAGTCCGACGCGGAGGCGCCGGCCTTCTGGGTGCTGGCCGACCCCGAGGGCAACGAAGCCTGCGTCACGACCTGGCAGGGCCGCGACTAAACGCCGGGTAACGGGTCGGGACCGGACGGACCCGGGCCGTGACCGACTGCCGTTGCGATATCAGGCGCCGCCCGCGCCAGTCCACCGGGCGCGGAGCTGCTCCATCAGCTGGTTCGCCTCATCCTCAGTGATCTCGATGAACTCGTTCTCCAAGTCGCCGCGTTCGGCAGAGACCAGCGACGAACTGTTCTTCCAGATCAAGATTCCGTGGTGAACGCCTCGTCGCGACAGGCCGCCCGCCTCGGTGTAGGTGCGCCGGAACAGGCCCGCAGGGCTGCTGACGGCTGCTGAGATCGTTAACGACGGCGTAGAAGATGACCTTATCTGGCATCGGCATCTCTCTCCGGGTAGTCGGGAATGTCAGCTGCGCCGGGCGGGATCGGGACCTCAGCGGAGACCTTCCGCTGGAAGGCTTTCAGCACCATCTTCTCGAACTCATCCGCCTGCTGAGTGCGAAGCCGCTCGTAAGCGTCATGGGTGAGTTGCTTGGCCTCAAAGCTGATCCGGGTGTGGAACTGCACTTCGAACCGCTGGCCGCTGTCCGGCTCGATCCACTGGCTGTTGATGCCCTTGTACTCTTCCTCGGACCAGGAATTCCTGAGTTTGTGCAGCTCAAAACCCTGGCCCTTCAGGCGTTCGATGTCTGCTTGGACGCCCTGAGTGTAGTGAGCCTCACGGTACTGAAAGGTGTACCGGATCGTGTCCGACACACTCGAGACGGCTTCGCTCGGGAGAGAAGTCCAACTCCTTCATCTTGTCGCAGACCTTCTCCTTGATGCGGTCGCGGCCCTTCAGGCGATGGTCGAAGCCGATCAGGTGGCGGTCTGGATCCTGGCTCTCCACAGCCCGCATGGCTGGCGAGATCCCGTCCCGCTCTCGATCTGCGACGCGGTCGCATTCCGCCTCGACTCGTTTGTTGGCGGCCGTGGGCAGGAACCGGTCGCCGTCGGCGCGCCAGGAGCCTGGCGGGTCGGCGGAGGTGTCGACTGGGGGGCGTTCGCTGGGGGGCCACTTGCGCTGGTACTCGCCCCACATCCAGCGGGACTCCTCGGCTGACTTGTCCCACTTCTCGGCGGCGGCCTGTTCCTCGGCGGCGTTCTGGCGGGCCGGGCGGATTGCGGGCGGAAACAGTCTGGTACAGGTCGGCGTAGTACTCCTGGCGGCTGCGGGTCTCGGCGGGGACGGGCCGGTCGCCACCGCTTCGGCCGTCCTGCGGTTCGGAGTGCCCTCGGATGGCTCGTCCGCCTCATCCGGCCAGTCGGCTCCCACGGGGCCTCACAGCCAGCCCGCATCACGCGATGCGCCACGAGGGGAACCAGCTATCACGACAAGCAACCCATCCGGGATGGCGAAATCACGCCGAAGGTCTGACCGCCACATCCTGAAACGATTTCAGCCCTGGACCGGTTCACCCGCGAGTTCCTAACGCGCACGCGGCGGGATTTCAGAGGGCGTCTTGACTAATCCTTGCTGAGCTCGGTCCACAGGTCGCGGTAGGCGCGGGCGGCGACGCTGCGCGGCGCGAAGGCGGTGACCGGGGCACGCTCCACGGACATGCGCTCGATCATGGAGAGTGAGGGGATCGGGGTGGCGGCGACGTCAACTCGTTCGGCCTGAAGGTCTTTGATGATCTCCTGGTGCAGCTTCTTACGGCGGTCGACCATGGAGAAGAAGGCGCAGCACCTGCGGACGGTGGCCGCTGAAGCCGGCCACGAACTCGGTGAGCTGGTCCAGCGTGCGCACCGACAGCGTGGTCGGGATCAGCGGGACGACCAGCACGTCGGCGGCGTGCATGACGTTCTCCGAGACCAGCGAGATGCTCGGCGGGCAGTCGAGGAACACGTGGTCGTACTCGGCGGCCAGCGGGCGGAGCAGCTGGGCGATCCGGCGGGTCGGCTTCTTGTCGGCGCCTCCGAGGAGCAGGTCCATGTTGCGGTAGGTGAAGTCGGCCGGGATCAGGTCCAGGTCGTCGAAGTCGGTGCCCTTGATCGCGTCGTCCAGGGCCTTGGTGCCGCGGATGAGGGCCTTCCCGCCGCCCTTGACCCGCGGCTTGATCCGGAACAGGAAGCTGGCCGCGCCCTGCGGGTCCAGGTCCCAGAGCAGGGTGCGGTGGCCGTCGGCGGCGGACAGGTAGGCCAGGTTGACGGCGGCGGTCGTCTTGCCGACGCCGCCCTTGATGTTGTAGGTGGCGAAGATCTTCACGGGCGGCCCCTCGAGCAGCACGCGGACCCGCTCGCGGCCCGCCGGGCCCGCGAACCTGGCGAACCTGGCGGCGAACTCACTCCCGGGCCTCGGCCTGGCTGCGCGCCAGCTTTGCGGCGATTTCACCCATGGCCAGCAGCGTAGCGGCCGGGGCGGCGCGGTCGGCCAGCATCGCGTCGGCCAGGGTCCGTGATCTCGTCGCGCTGCACCTCGCTGTCCTGGAAGTCGCCGAGGCAGTCCTGCAGCTGCTTGAGGTCGCCGACGACCTTGCGGTACGCGACCGGGTCGTGCAGCGGGGCGAAGAACTCCAGCAGGTAGCGCAGTTCCTTGGCGCGTTTGCGCAGGTCGTGCAGGGATTCCGGGCGGCGACTCGCGGCGTGATCGCGCCGCCCTGGGCGGCGATGCGGCGGAACGCGCGCCCGGTGGTGGACAGCGCCAGCGCCTCGGCCGCGGCCGGACGGCGCCTGCGCGGGCTGCCGGTGTCGCGGATCTCCAGCAGCGCCTTGCGCCAGTCGTCGGCGATGGCGCGGAACCGCGGCCCGCGCAGCGCCGCGGCCAGCCGCCGGAACTCGCGGGCGCGGCGCCGGGCCAGGAAGGCCCGGAGCGGCTCCAGGTCGGCCGGGGACGCGGCCTCGAGCTGCCCGGCCATCGCGTCGAAGCCGAGCAGGTGCACGTCCAGGTCGCGGACCGGCGTGGTCACGTCGCCCAGCCACTTGAACTCGGTCCTTGTAGTGCGTCGGCGAGTTCGGCCGGGAGGACCGCGCCGAGCAGCTTGACGGCCGAACGGGTGCGGCGGACCGCGACCCGCAGGTCGTGCAGGAACTCGGTGTCGATGTCGCGGAGCACGCCGTCGACGTTGAACTCGACCGTGTCCAGCAGCCGCAGCAGCAGCCGGGCCACCGCGACCGGCGCGGGCATCTCGGCGGTGATCTCCGCCGCCACGCCGTTGCTGTAGTCGGCCGGATGGCGGCCGAGCGCGGTCAGCGCCGCGATGAACACGCTCTGGCTGGCGTGCGAGACGCCCGGCACGGCCGGCCAGCAGCGCGGTGGCCCGGCGCGCCGGGCCGGGATAGCCGCGGACCCCGGCCACGGCGAGCCGCGGCGCGAGCTCGGCGGTGGTCGCCGCCCGGCTGGGCGCGGTCACCGTGACATGGTCCGCGACCAGCCGGGCCACGGTCTTGCCGTCGGCGTTGAGCAGCCTGGTCACGCTGGCCGTGCTGACCGCCTTGACGATCGGCAGCAGCGCCCGCGGCCTGATCAGCACGACGATCCGGTCCCGCACCGGCCCTTCCGGCAGGTCCAGGGGCGGGCGCCGCGGCCAGCTGGTCACGGCCTGCTCGGCCTGCGGCGTCCCGTCGGTCTTGCTCAGCAGCAGGCGGCCGCCCCGCCGGGCCTGCTCGAACTGGAGCATCAGGCCAGCCCGGTACAGCCGCCAGTCGAAGGTGTCGAGCCAGGTGCGCCGGCGCACGCCGCTGCCGCGCGCATCCGGGTTCCGGTGGTCACCGTGAACGACTGGCCGAGGACGGCGAGCACGGCCAGAAGAGGTCCTCCTCGTCGCCGGGAAGGGCCTCGAGGACGAAGCCTCGCAGGCCAGGCATTGTCACGTCGGACTCCCATCTAGGCAATGCTGCGCCTGCCCCCGGAAACATCTGTATACGTCCCCCGCTGGCCTGATCGTAAGGCTCCGCAACGTAATTGCCTAGCGTACGGGCTCAGCGCTACGGCTCAACGCACCGGCCAGGTCAGGCCGGTCACCGCGCGGATGTCGGCCGGGCGGGGCATCCCCGCCTGGGCGCCTGCTCTGGTGGCGGCGGTGGCGCCCGCGGCGGCGGCGGCCCGGACCGCCTCGGCGGCGGGCAGCGCCCGCGGCCAGGGTGACGGCGAGCGCGCCGACGAACGTGTCGCCCGCGCCGACGGTATCGACCGCCTCGACCCGGAACGCCTGGACGGTCTCGGCCGGGCCCGGGCCGTCGGCCAGCGCGGCGCCGTGCGCGCCCGCGGTGACCACGGCGTGCCGCGCCCCGGCGTCGATCAGCGCGACCGCGGCCTGCGCGGCATCGGACAGGCCGCTGACCGGACGGCCGAGGACGGCGCCAGCCTCGATCTCGTTCACCACCAGCCAGTCCGGGCGGGCACCGGCCACGATCGCGGCCGCGTCGGCCGGGGACCCCGGGACCGGCGCCAGGTTGAGGATGCTGAGCGCGGTGCCGGGCCAGGGCCGCCACGATCACCTCGGCCCGGATCTCGGCGCAGACGACCAGGACACTGCCCGGTTCGGCGAGGGCCGCGTAGACCTCGGCGCGGCCGGTCTCGTGGTTGGCTCCTGGCGCCACCGTGATGATGTTCTCCCCCGCCTCGTCCACCGAGATCATGGCCAGGCCGGTCGGGGCGCCGGCGGTGACGCGGACGCCGCTGGTGTCCACCTTCTCCTCGCGCAGCGCGGCCACCAGCTGGCGGCCGAAGTCGTCGTCGCCGACGCAGCCCGCCATGTGCACCGACGCGCCGAGCCTGGCCGCCGCCACCGCCTGGTTGGCGCCCTTCCCGCCCGGCGTGAACCGGGCCGCCGAGCCGAGCACGGTGGCGCCCGGCTCCGGCAGCCGGGGCACGGTGACGGAGATATCCATGTTCAGGCTGCCCAGGACGGTGACCCGCGGCCGGTTTCGCATGCCCGCACCGTAGCGCAGGGCCGCGCAAGCGGCCGCGGAAGCTGGCGCCAGCGGAAGGGCCAGGAGGATTGGCCCTGCCGCCGGGGCGCACGGCCTCCTAGACTCGGCGTGTGCCGTACCAATTCCGCCAAGTAGACGTATTCACCGACACCCCGTACCTCGGCAACCCGGTCGCGGTGGTGCTCGGTGCCGACGGGTTTTCCGACGAGCAGATGCAGTAGTTCGCGAGCTGGACCAACCTGTCGGAGACGACGTTCGTGCTGCCGCCGCGGGCGAACGGGGCCGACTACCTGATCCGGATCTTCACGGCGTCCAGGGAACTCCCGTTCGCCGGCGCATCCCACGCTGGGCACCTGCCATGCCTGGCTGGAGGCCGGCGGCCGCCCGGCTGACCCGGACGCCGTTGTCCAGGAGTGCGGGGCGGGGCCGGTCACGGTCCGGCGGACCGAGGCGGGCCTGGCGTTCGCGGCGCCGCCGCTGCTGCGCAGCGGGCCGGTGGAGGAAGCGGTGACGGATCAGGTGGCGCTGGAGCTGAACATCTCGCGTTCGGACATCGTGGACATCGCCTGGGCGGACAACGGCCCCGGCTGGGTGGCCGTGCTGCTGGCCAGCGCCGAGGCGGTGCTCGCGGTCAGGCCGGGCGTGGGGACCTGCACATCGGCATGGCCGGTCCGTACCGGACGGGTCACCCGAGGCGCTCGAGGTGCGCGTGTTCAGCCCGATGATGACGACGCTGGAGGACCCGGTTACGGGCAGCCTCAACGCCTCCCTCGGGCAGTGGCTGCTGGCGCCGGGCGGGTCGCCGCCCCGTACGTGGCGAGCCGGGCACCGTGATGGGCCGCCGCGGCCGGGTGCGTGTCTCCCAGGACGCCGACGGCCAGGTGTGGGTCGGCGGCGGGACGGTCACCTACGTCAGCGGCACCGTCCTGCTGTAGCCGCGCTTGAGCAGCCGATGTGGATCCTCCGCGCGGTGAGCTGACCGAACCGGGCGAGACGTCGCCGGGCGATGCGTCTGCCGGAACGGTGAAGGCCAGGTGACGCCGTTGAACGCGGATCCGAGCCTGATCGTCGTATCCGGCAGTGAGATGAGCCGGCCCGGCTCATATCAGTACCGTCCGGCGGCCGGGTGCTCGGCCGGGACGCCCGGCTCGGCCTGCCGTTCAGCACGGACCAGTTCGTGTCGCGGCACCACGTGCTGGTCCGGCGCATCGGATACAGCGTCGAGGTCATCGACCTCGGCTCGGCCAACGGCACGTACGTCAACGGCACGCGGGTCCGCGCCCCGACGCGTCTGCGGGACGGCGACATGCTCCGCATCGGGCGGATCGCACTGAAGGTGACGGCGCCGAAAGAGCAGGACGGGGCCCGCCGATCCGGGGAGCGCAGCGCGGGTACGTGGTTAGCCTTCCGTGACGATGCGCAGGGCGAGCTTGCGCTGGCCGCCGTTCTGCTTCACCAGCGCGAACCACAGCGGGAGCAATCCGTCGACGGTCGGCGTGGCTCTGCCGCGTCGCCGACGAAGGCCGGCTCCAGGCCCACGGCGGCGACGGTTTCGGCCACCGGGCGAGCCTCGGGGTCGGCGGAGTCGCAACCGTTTCGCGCCTGGCGCGATCCGCGAAGTTCTCCCGGCCCAGCGAGTCGAAGGCGCGTACGTACCTGGCCTGCGGGGCGGCTTCGGCGATCACGCGCGGCTGTCGAACTCCGGCGCGCCGATCCGGTTCACCGCGTCGATCACGATCGTGCCCGCCAGCGCCGCGGCGTGCTCGCTGACCACGTCGGCCACGATCTTGCCGGGCACGGCCAGCAGCACCACGTCGGCGTCCTTCAGGGCGTCGCCTATCCCGAGCACAGGCGCGCCGCCCGGCCCTTCGCCGCCTCCCGGGCGCCGTAGACCACGTCGTGGCTGGCCGCGCGCCACTTGCTGCCGAGCGAGCCGCCGATGTCGCCCTTGCCGATCACAGCTATCCTCATGCCTTAACCGCTCTGCCCTCGGTCTCATTCCCGCTCCGCCCCCGGCGGCGGCCACGGGGGCCGGGACGGGGGCCAGCGGCAGCCGGGACGGGGGCTTGACCTGCTCGAGCCGCAGGTAGGTCACCAGCCGCTGGCCGCCGCGGGTGGCCAGGCTGGCCAGCACGGTCTGCAGCTCGGAGACGTCGCGGGCGACCACGCTGAGCAGGTAGTCGGTCTCGCCGGCCACGTTGTCGGCCGCGATGATCTGCGGCAGCGAGCGGATCAGGTCGTCGAACACGCGGCTGGACCGCGGGTCGTGCCGGGCCAGCGTGGCCGTCACGTACACCTGCAGCGGGAAACCCGCCGCGGCCGGGTCGAGCTCGGCGCGGATCACCCGGATGACGCCGGATTCCTTCAGCCGCCGGACGCGGTGCAGCGTCGCGGCCGGAGACAGCCCGGCCAGCCGGGCCAGTTCGACGTTGGTGCGGTCCGCGTCCTCCTGCAGCGCGGTTAGCAGCTGAATGTCAACATCATCAAGTGGAACGGCCATACCGCGAAACTTTATCTCGTGGATGAGCTGACCGGCGAATACTGTGTGGCGTACGCCGAGCATGGGGTCATGAGCATCAACCGTCGTCACGCCGTCGCAGCCCTCGCCGCGGCCGGGCTGCTGTGGGGCACCACCGTGCCCCTGTCCAAGCTGGCCCTGGCCTGGCTGGCGCCGGGCTGGCTGACCGTGGCCCGGTTCGGGCTGGCCGCCGCGGTCCTGCTGGCGGTGGCGCGGCGGCGGGGTCTGCGCGGTGCCTCAGGCCCGCGGTGCTGGCCGCGGGCGCGCTCGGGTACGGGGGCTCGGTCATGGTGCAGAACGCCGGCATCGCGCGGACCAGCGTCACCCACGCGGCCCTGCTGATCGGGGCGGTGCCGGTGCTGGTCGCGGTCATCGCCGCGGCGTGGTACCGGGCCGTGGCGGCGCCGGTGGCGTGGTTCGGCTTCGCGGTCTCGCTCGGCGGCGTCGGCCTGGTCACCGTGGGCGGCGGCGGCGGCGGCGCGACGCTCGCCGGCGATGGCCTGGTGCTGGTCTCGCTGCTGCTGTCGGCCACGGTCACGGTGGCCCAGGGTCGCCTGCTGACCGGCCGCGACCCGGTCGCGGTCACCGCGGTGCAGTTCCTGGGGGCCACGCTGGGCGCGCTGCCGGTGGCGGTGCTCACCGAGGGCGTGCCCGCGCCTCCCGCGCGGCGCCGGGCCCGGTGCTGGCGGTGGCCGCGCTGGCGCTGGCGCGGCACGCTGGCTGCCGTTCACCCTGTTCGCGTTCGGTCAGAGCCGGGTGCCCGGCCGAGGTCGCCGGGGCGTTCCTCAACCTCGAGCCGCTGGTCGGCGCCATCGCGGGCGCGGTGGCGTTCGGTGACCCGGTGGGCTCGTGCAGGTGGCGGGCGGCCTGGCCATCGTGGCGGGCATCGGGCTGAGCAGCCTGCCGCTGATCGAGCCGGCCGCCGCGGCAGGCCCGGGCGCGCGGCCGCCGTCTCAGCCACGGCCCCGGTCACGGTCGAGGCGACTGGTACTAGCGGGACAGATGGAGGGGCATTGTCCAGGTCCCGCACCGGTCCTGGCGGCGCGGCGAGCCGACGACGCTCCATCGAACCGCCCGGAGCCGTGATGCTCCATCATGCCTGCCGGAGGCGGGGCGAGGGGCGGGGCCACGAAGCGGGGAGACCGGCCCGGCGGGCGCGCGGCGGATCGCCCGCCCGCCCGCGGGCGAAGACCGGCGGCCGCGGGCCCGGGGTGGGGGCGGCCGCCGGACGCGGATTACTTCAGGTGGCGGCCGAGGAGGGTGAGATCGGCGGCGACAGGCGGTCGAGGCCGGTGTTGGCCTGGTGCCAGTAGGGGTAGAGGAGCGGAGGGGCGCTGACGGCGTCCAGCTGCGCGCGCTCGTCCGGCGAGAGCGTCAGCGACGCGGCGGCCAGGTTGTCGGCCAGCTGCTCGTCGGTGCGCGCGCCGACGACCACCGACGTGACGGCCGGCTTGGCGAGCGTGTACGCGAGCGCGACCTGGGCGGCCGAGACGCCGCGCTGCTCGGCCACCTTGACCAGGACCTCGATGATGTCGTACAGGCCTTCGGTGTCGTAGACCGGCGGCTCGCCCCAGTCGGTGAGCTGGCGCGAGCCCTCGGAGGCCGGCTGGCCCCGGCGGTACTTGCCGGACAGCAGGCCGCCGGCCAGCGGGCTCCACACCAAGATGCCCAGGCCCTGGTCGACCGCGAGCGGGACCAGCGGCTGCTCCGCGGGCCTGTGTCGGTGCAGTCACCATAACCACGCCGTGCAGATGCGTGCTGCTGTATCGCCACGCCGTTCATAAAGCAGGCGACTATCTCGACCTAACCCTGTGCATTGCGGCGCACCCTGCAAGCAATTACTCGCCGACCGGCGCCATCCTCTCCTACCACGACCCCCTACGTCGCCGCGCTGCCCGAACTCGGGCTGCAAAGCATCAGCCTGGACGACGCCGGCACTCAGCACGCTCGCGGAGGGCGGTCTTCTGGAGCGGGAGCGCGACGGACGCGACGTGCGCTACCGCGTGACCCCGGAGACGCTGTCCGATGCTGTCACCTGGATCGCGAGGTCGGCGGGCATTGGGACGCGCGGCTGGCCGCCTCCGAGCGCGCTGAGCGCCGCGGCCTATCGGGCCGGTCGCGAGGGCACGTAACTGCGCAGGACCGCTGGCACGAACGCAAGCGCCCATCGGCGCGCGACTCGCAGCAGGTGGGCCGCCGTGGCGCTCCACATCCCCGCCATCGACGACGCACGATGAGGCTCGGCCGGCGCGTTGTGTAGGACGCGCCGCATCGCGTCGCCGGCGGCACTCGGAGGCGCGAGCAGGAGATCGGTGAGGCTGGCGTTGGCCTCAGCCTGCTGGCGACCCCCGTCGAGAAACGGGCTCGCCAGACCCGCCGCGACACGCCACCGGAAACGTAGCTCGGGGGCGCTATCGGCTGGCACCCCCACAAGTCCCCGGAGCAGGCTCGAGGCAACGCTCACCGGCGCCGCGAGCGCCGGGTAGCGCTGCGCGACGAAGTCTGCCGGCGACGGACAGGCGGTGCTCGCGCACTTGAGATCCCACCATGCCGCCACGTCCGCTGGCAACCGCAGCCCCGCAAATCCGTCACGCGCATAAAAGAGCATCAGCGCAATCAAGCCGTCGAGCGGCTGCATCTCAAGCGGCGCCCCGGACGCCGGTGGCTGTGCTCTGGCGAGGGCATCGGTAGCGAACTGCCGCTCATACCAGTGCACGCGCCAGTGGAGCTCGACGCGGGGCAGCGTCGAGTGGACCAGCGTCTCATGGAGTGCCGGCAGGCCGTCCACGCGTCGAGCGTCTGCCTCCCAGCGCCAGCCGAGCCCGGAGAGCACGCCCACGGCATCGCGGAGATTCTCCGGGGCGATCAGGACGTCGACGTCAATGGAGCTGCGCGCCCCGACGTCGCCGTACAGCTCGCGGGCGAGAAGACTGCCCTTGAGTGGAAGGGCCCGAATGCCCGCGGTGGCCAAGCGGTCCAGGATCTCGAGACTGGCGAGTTCCGTTGCTGCTCCCCACCTGCGGGCGTGCGCGCTGAACGACGTGAGCTCGCGCTCAAGCTCCGGAATGTCGCGGCCCCCCAGCGCGAGCAGCCGTCCGCCGACCAGGACGAGGAGCCGCGTGCGCTTGAGCAGCGCCAGCAGCCGACCGACATCGACCTCGCGCAGCAGGGCCGACATCTCACCCAGACCGGCACGTCGGGCTTCCGCCGTGCTGCAGAGCAGCTGGATCAGTCGACGTTCAGGCGTGTCTCTCAATCTCATGGCGACGTTCTCCGGGCATCGGCGCCAGCTGCGCTATTCTCGCGCCGCGAGCGGCTGGGGCGATCGCGCCGGCAACTGCTCGGGAGCTCAGCCCGGCTCCAATCAGTGATGGACACATCTTGATCGGCGTCTGACATGACAACCTCGTGTCGCATTCCGAAACCGGAGACGCTGCCCGGGGAGCATCGCGAGCTGCCGGTGTGCGTGGTCATTCCCGCGTACAACCGCGCGAATCAGCTCAGCCGTTGCCTGGCCAGCGTGTGGGCCCAGCACCCGCTCCGTCCCAAGGAGGTCATCGTCGTCGATGATCACTCCAGTGACGAAACGGCAGCGGTTGCGGCCTCGCTCGGCGCTCGCGTCATCCGCCACACCGAGAACCGAGGCCCGGCGGAGGCCCGCAATAGCGCTCTCGCGGCGACCGACTGCGAGTGGCTCGCCTTCTTGGACTCCGACGACGAATGGCTGCCTCATCACCTCGCCTACCTCTGGAGCATCCGGGGTGAGCATGCGCTCGTCGGGGCGTCGGCGTTCTACCGCACGAGTGACGGAAATGGTGATCGATTCTCCGGCCCCGTGACCCGCAAGCCGATGGAGTTCGATTCTCCAGACCGGCTCATCGCCACGTACAACTTCTTTACCACCAGCGGCTCGATGGTCAGGCGTGATGTCGCCCTCGCCGTCGGTGGCTTCCAACAGTGGTGGGGAGCGGAGGACTTCGACCTCTGGGTGCGGGTGTTGGAGCGGTACACCGGCATCTGCTCACGCCGTGTAACGGTCTTCTATCACGTGCACGACGCTCAGCTGTCACTCCAGGCAGACCGCATGTTGCATGAGCATCGTCAGGTGATCAAGTCGCATCTGGAACGGACAGGCAACTCTCCCGCGATGCTCGAGCGGTGGGAGGCGACGGTGGCCTGGGACCGATTGCGAGCGGAGCAGGCAGCGGGCCGATGGCGAGGGTCACTGCGGTACGTCGCGGACCTGATATGCGGACCCCAACGTCTGATCGGTCTGGCATCACAGCTCTGGCTGCGGTTCCGGGTCCGCCGACGGACCTCCCGGTTGGAGAGACACGGCGGCCCGTCGATTGCCGTCCTGGTGCGTGGGGCTGAGGAGCGCAGCGAGGTTTTGCATGCGCTGGACAACCGAGCGGTGCGAGACCTCTCCGGGATGGCGACATCCGCGGCCCTGGTTGATCTGGTACGTCGTCCCGCTGGGCTCGTCATCGCCGCGACCACTCCCGAGATCGCTCTGCTCCGCTTGACGGGCAATCGTGCCGTCCCGGCTCGCCGTGTCATCGCGGGGTCCTTCCGCCCCGACGCCCACTGTAGCCAGAGCCACACCCTTAACCTCGATTCGTCGGTAGCACTTGGCGCGGGTGCTGCGGGCGGGTCTGAAATGACCTCCTGAGCACCTCATGGGCTTCGCCCACCCGCGAGCGATGAAAATCTTGCGGGGTGCCGGGCGGGCGCGGGGTACCGTCCGCGGGCGCTGTGGTGTCGGTCGTCGGGCCTGCTCTGATCGTTGGCGATCGCCCTGAGCATGACGCGGGAGCTTCGGTACCCCGACCTGTGCCTCGAGCACGCCGAGCAGACTCTTGATTTCCAAGCTCCCCTCCACGGCGCCCGTCCGTGTTGTCGAGCAAGGGAGCGAGTGATGGCGATGGAGCTGATCGTTGAGCGGCCCGCTGGGATCGATGTGCATCAGGCACAGCTGCGGGTGTGCGTCCGGGTCCCGGGCGCGAAGGGCAAGCGGGTCGAGGAGTTCGCGACGTTCGGGACGACCACGCCAGACCTGTTGACGCTGGCGGACTGGCTGGCCGCGCACGGCGTGACGCAGGTCGCGATGGAGGGCACCGGCGTGTATTGGAAGTGCGTCTACTACGTGCTGGAGGAGCAGTTCGAGCTGTGGCTGGTCAACGCTCAGCACGTCAAGAACGTCCCGGGCCGCAAGACGGACACCAGCGACGCGGCGTGGCTGTGTCGGCTGCTCGAGCACGGGCTGCTGCGCAAGAGCTTCGTGCCGCCACGCGAGATCCGCGAGCTACGGGATCTGACGCGATATCGCAAGGCGCTGATCCGCGAACGGTCTTCGGAGGTCAACCGGCTGCACAAGGTGCTCGAGGACGCCGGCGTGAAGCTCGCGACGGTCGCCTCGGACGTGATGGGCGTCTCGGGCCGGCGGATGCTCGAAGCGCTGGTGGCGGGAACGACCGATCCCGAGGTGCTCGCCGACCTCGCGAAGACTCGGCTGCGGACCAAGCTGCCGGAGCTGCGCAAGGCGCTGCGATTCCCGGTTTCGAGAGCACCACGGGTTCCTCGTCAGTCAGATCCTCGCGCACGTCGACTATCTCGAGGAAGCGATCGGCGTGGTCAGCGCACGGCTGGACGAAGCGCTCGTGCCGTTCCAGCCCGCGATCGCGGTGCTCGTCAGCATTCCCGGTGTCCAGCGCCGCACGGCCGAGGTCGTGATCGCGGAGATCGGCACGGACATGAGCCGATTCCCGACCAGCCGCCACCTCGCCTCGTGGGCAGGCCTGTGCCCCGGCAACAACGAGAGCGCCGGCAAACGCAAACACGGACGCACGACCAAAGGCAGCCCGTGGCTGCGGACCGCGCTGGTCGAAGCAGCGCTCGGAGCGACCCGCCCGACAGGGCTACCTGCGCTCGAAGTACTGGCGGGTCCGAGGCCGACGAGGACACCAGCGAGCCGTGATCGCGGTCGCGCACTCGATGCTCGAGATCATCCACCAACTCCTGACCACCGGAGAGCTCTACACCGATCTCGGCGCCGAGTTCTTCGAACAGCGCCAGAGCCGAACAGCTCACCCGTCGCGCGATCCGGCAACTCGAACGCCTCGGGCACCAAGTCACGCTCACGCAACCCGCAACCTCCCCAACAGCCGCGTAGCTGATCTGATGCCTATTTTCTGAGCAGCAGGCAGAAAGCTGTCGTGTCGGGCGACGGCGGGCCTGCGACAGGAGGTCACCCACATGGTGAACGGTCTGCCGGACGCGACGAGGGTGGTCTTCGATGACGAGCGGGCGGTCGCGAACGCCGGGGTGCTGCTGCCGGCGGTCCTCGCCGAGCGGCTCGGGATCGAGGGTCTGGTCGACGGGATCGTTGATCTCGGCGATCGGGACGGCGCGGCGAACCCGGGGCGCAAGGTGATGACGTTGCTGTCCGCGATGGCGCTGGGGGCGGACTGCATCGATGACTGTGACGTGCTGCGTTCGGGTCAGACCAGGGCGGTGCTCGGGCATGCGGTGGCGGCGCCGTCGACGCTTGGGAACGTTCCTGCGCGCGTTCACCTTCGGGCACGTCCGCCAGCTCGACCGGGTACTGGCTGAGGGCCTGTCACGTGCATGGGCGGCGGGCGCCGGTCCGGGCGATGATCAGCTCGTGGTGGATGTCGACTCGTTCGTCGGCGAGGTGTATGGCTATGACAAGCAGGGCGCCGGCTATGGGTACACGCACAAGCGCGGGTATCACCCGATCGTCGCGACCCGCTCCGCGACCGGCGAGGTGTTGCACATCCGCGCGCGGAAGGGGTCGGCGAACACCTCCCGCGGCGCGCTGCGGTTCGTCGAGGAACTGATCCCCCGCGTCGCACCGCGCGGGCGCGACCGGGCCGAAGCTGTTGCGCGCCGACTCGGGGTTCTGGAACCACGAAGATCATGGCCCGCCTGCAGAGCCGCCGGCTGGACGCTACTCGATCGGGGTCCGCCAGCAACCGCACGTCAAGGCCGCGATCGCAGCGATCCCCGAGCAGGACTGGCAGACCCTGCGCCGACTACCCCGAGGGCGGGGAGGCGCAGATCGCGCAGACGATGCTCGGCCGCCAGCGGTTGATCGTGCGCCGCACCCGCCTGGTCGGCGCCCAGGCCGAGCTGTGGCCCGACTGGCGCCATCACGCGTTCCTGACCAACCGCACCGACGCGATCGAGCTCGTCGAAGCAGAGCACCGCCAGCACGCCGTCGTGGAACTCGCGATCCGTGACCTCAAAGACCAGGCACTCGCGCACTTCCCGTCCGGCAAGTTCCTCGCCAACGCCGCCTGGACCGTGATCGCCGCGCTCGCGCACAACCTGCTCAGATGGACCACCGTGATCGGGCTGCCCGACACGATCATCCCGACCGCCCGGACCCTACGTCGCCGGCTGCTGACCGTCCCCGGCCGGATCACTCGCACCGCCCGCACAGTGACACTCCGGATGCCCGCCCGGTGGCCATGGGAGACCGACTTCCTCACCGCGCTTGAGCGCCTCCGCGCCGTGCCGCCGCTCACCTGAGCACGACCGCGGCCACGACGACGATCGGCTCCGGACCCCGGCCTCGGCCTGCCCAGAACACGACCGACCGCGCCGCCGCGACGACCTCAACTCGGGCGCCGGCACCAGCGAGACCCAATCCGACCCACACCACCCAGCTCAACACCCCCCGACCGAGTCCCGACGACCGATCAGGCGCCCGCTACATCCGCCGCGCACTCGGAACGGTTGCGGTAGGGACGGCCGTTGCTGGCCGCCCCCCGCGCAGATCCCAGCGTGCGGGACTACCGCACTGGGCTCCTGCCTTGGGTGATGGCGTCGAATCGCTGCTCGGGCCAGGGGTGCAGGATTCGCGGTTGAGGTAGCCATCGATCAGCGAGGCGCCCGATCCGCTTCCAGGTCAACCTGCTGCGCTGGCTGCGACGCCGAAGCGATTTGAGCCAGTGCTCGATGACCCGTTTGCGGAAGGCGCTGAGCGCCTCGATGTTGTCGGGCACCGCGTAGTAGTTGTAGTGCCCTTGCAGGACGCGGGCGAGCCAGCGACCCTGCTCTGGAATGGGCTGGTGCATCCGCCGCGCCATCTCGCTCTTGACGGCGAGCAGCTTGGCGCGCACCCGCTTTGAGTCGGTGATCCGCTTGAGCTTGAACCGCCCCGACTTTCGCGTCGTCCCGCAGATGTGCGTGAAGCCGAGAAACTGGAACGTCTCAGGCTTGCCGAGCCCACGGGCCTTGCGATCCCGGACGGCGTGCCGCCCGAACTCGATCAGCCGCGTCTTCTCGGCATTCAGCTCCAAACCGAACTTCGCGAACCTGTCGCGAAGCTCAGCCCAGAACCGCTCGGCGTCCTCCCGATGCTCAAACCCCACCACGAAGTCATCAGCCCACCGCACGATGATCACGTCACCGCGTGCGTTCCGAGTCCTCCACTGGTGGGCCCACAGGTCAAGGACGTAGTGCGCGTAGACGTTCGCGAGCAACGGAGAAACCGATGCCCCTTGTGGAACGCCCTCCTCGAACGCCGTCCACGACCCGTTCTCAATGACCCCCGCGGCCAGCCACTTCTGGATCAGCCGCAGGACCCTCTTGTCCGCGATCCGGTGCTCCAAGAACTTGCACCAGCCATTGATGGTCAAGGCTGGAGAAGTAATCGCTGAAATCAGCGTCGAGCACCCAGTTCACCTTCTTGCCCACGATCCCGGCAGCGAGCGCATCCAACGCGTGATGCGGGCTGCGCCCCGGCCGGAACCCGTAGGAGAACCCGAGAAAGTCCGCCTCATAGACGGCGTTCAGCACCTCGACCACCGCCCGCTGCAGGATCTTGTCCTCCAACGCGGTTGCGACGCGAGGTCGCACGCTGACGAGCGAACACGTAGATAGGAGGTTCGACTGATGTCGAGTACGTAGTTCCAGGCCCGTGCTCATGGCCTGTCCCCACCCCGACGTGCGTCGTCCGGCTCCTGGTCGGCGGGGTTCGAAGCTCGGGGGAAAGCCCAAGGACGCCCGTTCCATCCGGGGGTCACAGGCGAGGGGAAAGCCGGACGGGTGAATTGCGTAAACCTCCGTTGATGCCCCGTAATGAGGGCCTCGCTGATGGATGCTGGTAGCGGGGTGCAAGGACTGGCCGCTGAGAAGCGGCAGGCGCCGGTTGAGGACTGCGCTCAACCGGGAAGAGCGCCGCCGTCCTCGGGGTAGAGGAGGCACCCACCCCGGCTGTAGCTCGTGCGTGCGAAACGCGGTAACCCCGTCGAGGTCCGGGCTTCTGGCCCGGTAAGCCGACCGTGAGGAGGGCCTAATTCCTCGGCGGGAATCGGATGACCGAAAAGCGAATGCCGGCAGCCGAAAGGCGACGGGAAACCGGGACATGATGGCTGGCCCTCCGCCCGCCGTCCTGGATAACCGGCCGGATACGGGTCCGCGTGGCCCGGCCCGAAAGGGCGCTGACGCGGTCAGGTGAGCCT
This sequence comes from uncultured Solirubrobacterales bacterium, assembly GCA_963788715.1. Classification (GTDB taxonomy): domain Bacteria; phylum Actinomycetota; class Thermoleophilia; order Solirubrobacterales; family Solirubrobacteraceae; genus Palsa-744. The sequence goes on along the minus strand of CAWBID010000006.1, from coordinate 1,922 downwards.
GTGAAGAGGAAGATGACGATGACCCCGGAACCGAAGGACAAGTTAGACACCGCGGCGACCGTCGTGGTGAACGGACCAGAGGACGCGAACCTCGGCTGGCGCCAGATCGACTGGCGTGCTTGCGAGGCGAGCGTACGGCGGCTGCGTCAGCGGATCTTCACGGCATCGCAGGCGGGGGACCTGAAGAGGGTCCGCAACCTGCAGAAGTTGATGCTCTGCTCGCGCGCGAACACGCTGGTCAGCGTGCGGCGGGTGACGGAGCGCAACGCCGGTCGTTTGACGGCGGGCGTGGACGGCGAGGTCGTGCTGACCCCCGAGGCCAAGCTGAAGCTGGCCGACAGGATCCAGCAGAACACCGAGCCGTTCAAAGCCCAGCCCGTCAGACGCGTGTACATCCCGAAGCCGGGCAGCAGCGCGAAGCGGCGTCCGCTCGGAATTCCCGTGATTCTCGACAGGTGCCATCAGGCACGGGTCGTCAACGCGTTGGAGCCCGAGTGGGAGGCGCGGTTCGAGCCGAGGTCCTACGGATTTCGACCCGGCCGCGGCTGCCATGACGCGATCGAAGCCATCTACCTCACCGCCAAGGGCAAGAACCCGAAGCGGCGGTGGGTGCTCGACGCTGACTTGGCCGGGGCGTTCGACCGGATCGCCCACGACCACCTTCTTGCCCAGCTCGGCACGTTCCCCGCCCGGGGAATGGTCAAGCAGTGGCTGAAGGCGGGCGTGGTCGAGAACGGTCGACTGTCCCGCACCGAGGAGGGAACTCCCCAAGGCGGGGTAGTCAGCCCCGTGCTGCTGAACGTCGCCCTGCACGGGATGGAGCAGGCCGCCGGAGTCCGCTACCGAACGACCGGCATGCACGCCGGCAAGACGGTGGCGAACTCCCCGGTGCTGATCAGATACGCCGACGATCTACTCGCCTTGTGCCACTCAAGGGACGAGGCGCTCGAGGTCAAGGCACGGCTCGCCAACTGGCTGGCGCCCAGAGGCCTTACCTTCAACGAGGACAAGACGCGCGTCGTCACCCTCGAAGAAGGCTTTGACTTCCTGGGATTCAACGTCCGCCGGTATCACAGCAAGCTGCTGATCAAGCCGAGCGAGGCGGCCATCAGACGGATCCGGGAGAGGCTCCGCACCGAAATGCGGTCCCTGCGTGGGGCCAACGCTCGGGCGGTGATCAAACGGCTCAACCCGATCATCCGGGGCTGGGCCGCCTACTACCGGGGAGTGGTGTCCAGCGAGACGTTCACGGTGCTGGACAGATACATGTGGGCGCTCACTTATAAGTGGGCGACCTTCAGCCACTCGAACAAACCGAGGCACTGGGTCGTTAACCAGTACTTCGGCGCGTTCCACAAGTCCAGGAACGACCGCTGGGTGTTCGGCGACCGCGCAAGCGGCGCCTACCTCCAGAAGTTCACCTGGACCAGGATCTACCGACACCAGATGGTCAAGAGCGGCGCGTCCCCGGACGATCCCGCCCTGACCGAGTACTGGGCCGAGCGCCGGCGCAAGGCACCACCCCTGCCGATCGACACGACCAGCCTGCGGCTCTTCGAGGCGCAACACGGCCGCTGCTCGCTCTGCGGGAGCCCACTGCTTCACGCCGACGACCCGCCACAAAGCCCACGCGAGTGGGAACAATGGCTGGGCACCAACCGCAAGGCGATCATCAAGACCACCGGCCGGAAGGACGGCACGTCGGACGAACCCAAACCCCGTCTGATACACGCCCACTGCCAAGCCGAAAAGGACGGCAAAGGCCCGGCGCTTCTGCCCGCCCACGAGCCTTCAGGGCTTGCTTGAGCCGTGTGCGGGGAAACCCGCTCGCACGGTTCTGAGGGGGGCCGGGCACAGCAATGTGCCCGGCCTACCCGGCCGACCCCGAGCGGCCGCAGCCGCCCGTCCGGCTTCGGGATGTA
>CAWBID010000005.1:0-161733 GCA_963788715.1 uncultured Solirubrobacterales bacterium | reverse complement strand
CGCACGGGAATGCCAAGCGATCGTGCCGTGCGAGTGCTTCGAGCACGGCATCACTCGATCGACCAGGCATCCGAGGCCTCATTTCGCGACCTCCAGGGCGGCATCCTCTGGATGGCGAGCCTACTGAAACTTATCGGAGATTTCCGGTAATCGCCGGCCGTATTGCCAATTGTAGTTGAAATGGCCGCCAGCGACCCAGCCTTGGAAGGTCAGCCTGCAGGGCGAAGAAGTCACGCGGTCGACGGCTCCAGCGATCCCGTCAGCGAGGCGCGCTGCGACAGCTCGATCCAGTTGCCGTCGGGATCGCGCACCATCGAAATCCTTGCGGTGCTGCCGAGCGTCACCGGCGCACGCGCCTCGCGGCCGCCATGCGCCAGCACGTAAGCGTGCTCGCGATCGACCTCAAAGACCTGGAACGTGATGTAGCGCCAGCCCTTGCCGTCGAAGGCGGCATCGTCGGGCGCATCCGCCGCTTGCTCGACGATCAGCACCGTGTCGCCCGCCAGGAAGGTCATCGCGCCATCGGCCGCCTCCCCCTGCGGCAATCCAAGCGCCTCGCTGTAGAAGCGGCGATGCGCCTCGACGTCGCGAACGCCAAGACGGATGCCGATGCGTTCGATTCCGAACATGCCCTTCGGCACCAGCGAGACGCGGTTGCCGTCCGGATCGATCATCGGCTGCGGCGCCGCGACGCCGTCGCGCGCGATCAACAGCTCGCGATAGCCGGATGGCGGATTGTCGGGCAGCGGCTCATAGACCTGGTTGATCTTCAGGATCGAGCCGCAGAGATCGTGACGGTGCTGCTTGTAGCCGCGGCGGATCGGCTGGGTGTGGTCGAACGGCAGGCCGATCTCGTTCTGCCAGAACTGCCAGCGCCGCCGGCGCGTTGTTGGTGGCAAAGCCGATGTCGATGCGGGGTTTGGCGAGTTTCATCTCGGCCTTCGAACCGGCAAGAGGGGCGGCTAATTCCGGCCGACGGTAAGACAGCCGACTTTGCGCGACAACCATGCGCTGGCGGCGGGGTTCGTCAGGATTGCCTTGCCCCTGCCCACCCCGTAGGTTTGATGCCGAGCAATTCCCAAAGAACAATAAATCCGGAGAGAAAACCCCATGGCACGTCTGAAGTTCGGAGCCTTTCTCGCCCCGCATCATCCGATCGGCGAGAATCCGCTGCTCCAGTTCCGCCGCGACCTCGACTTCGTCGAGCAGATCGACACGCTCGGCTATGACGAGTTCTGGTGCGGCGAGCACCATTCCTCGGGCTGGGAAATGATCGCCTCGCCGGAAATGTTTCTGGCGGCCGCCGGCGAACGCACCAAGCGCATCAAGCTCGGCACCGGCGTGGTCTCGCTGCCCTATCACCATCCCTACAACGTCGCGCAGCGCATGGTGCAGCTCGACTGGATGACCGGCGGCCGCGCCATCTTCGGCTCCGGCCCGGGCGCGCTGGCCTCCGACGCGCACACGCTCGGCATCGACCCGATGACGCAGCGCGACCGCCAGGACGAGGCGATCGCGATCATCCGCCGCCTGTTCAAGGGCGAGCGCGTCACCGCCAAGAGCGACTGGTTCACCATGAACGACGCCGCGCTGCAACTGCTGCCGCTGCAGGAAGACATGCCGTTCGTGGTGGCCTCGCAGATCTCGCCGTCGGGCATGACGCTCGCCGGCAAATACGGCATCGGCATCATCTCGCTCGGCTCGATGTCGACGCAGGGCCTGATGGCGCTGCCGACGCAATGGGGCTTTGCCGAGGATGCCGCGAAGAAGGCCGGCACCACCGTGAGCCGTTCCGACTGGCGCGTGCTGCTGAGCTGGCACATCGCCGAGACCCGCGAACAGGCGCAGCGCGAGGCCGGCCCCGGCCTGATGCGCTGGCACAATGAATATACGGTCCGCACGCTGCAGCGGCCGGGGGTGGAGCCGTTCAAGTCGCCCGAGGACGCCGTGGAGAAAACCGCGGGCGGCGAGAACGCCGCCTCGACCATCGGCACGCCCGACGATCTGGTGAAAACCATCAAGAACCTGATGCAATGTCTCGGGCGGCGTCGGCACCATCATCGGCTTCGTGCACGACTGGGCCAACCCGGAAAACACCCGCCGGAGCTGGGACATGGTGGCGCGCTACGTGATTCCGGAAATCAACGGCTACGTCACGAAGCTGCGCGAGTCGCAAAAATTCCTGATCGAGAACCGCGCGGTGTTCGAGCGCGCGGGCCAGGCCGTGATGGCGAAGATCATGGAAAACGAAAAGGCCGCCGCCGCGCTGCCGCTCACCGGCCCCGGCCGGGTGGCGATCCCGACCATCAACGCGCCGGACCTGCAGAAGGAAGCGGCCAAGCGCAAGGCGTGATGGGCCTCTGACGTTGGATGACGACGAACTCTATCACCGTCATTGCGAGCGAAGCGAAGCAATCCATACCGTCCACGAGCGGAGACATGGATTGCTTCGTCGCTACGCTCCTCGCAATGACGGGACTGGCGGTCTACTGACGCAGCCTTGAACTCTACTTCCCGTAATATTCCCGCACGGTGTCCCACGCGACGTTCTGCAGGAACGTCGCGGTCGGCGCATCGATCCCCGCGAGATAGCTGTTGCCGACCGGCGAGCGTCCGGTCAGCGCCGCAAACACCACGCAGGTCGCCAGATAGGTTCCGGCAAGCGACGGATGGCGCTTGTCGGGCGCATAGAGATTGAGTTCGGGTTGCTTGCCGATGGCCTGCGCAAAGGCAAGGCCCGCCGGGATCACCAGCGCGTTGTTGGCGTTGCCCGCGACCGTATAGGCCTCGGCCAGTTGCGCCGTCATTTCGGGCTTGTCGGCATAGGCCCATGACATGAAGAACACCGGCTTGGCGCCCTTGGCGCGCACGATATCGCTGTTCTTCTTGGCGTAGTCGGTGAATACGGATTTGAGCTTGGGATGGATCGGGCACTGGCTGCAATCCATCATGACGGCGACGTCGAACAATTTGTCGAGCTTGTTGAAGACGACGTTGTTGTTCTCGTCGAAGGAATAAGTGCCGATGGCGTTGGGCCGGAAATAGCTTTCGACATCATGCCAATCGAAGCCGGAGCCGCCGATCGTGACCATGGTGTTGCGATAGGCCTGCTTGTTGGCGGGGTCGGCGGCCTTTTCCATCAGCGACAGATGTCCCGGCAGGCCGTTGTTGTAGTAGAAGAAGCTGTTGCCGATGAAGATTCCGGTCTTGGGAAAATCCGGCCCAAGGGTGGTGACGGCAGGCTTGGTCTGCGCCATGCGCCGCGGTCGCAGCGGCCGCGATTCCGCCCAGTGCGACGAGCGCGACTGCGAGAACGCGAAACAATTTCGGCATGACTATTCCCCCTGACTACGCTTGATTTTGGGACACGATAGCACGCCTCGGAGCGCTATGGATGCGAATTGAGCCGCCCCGGGGTATCGCCGCGCACGTTCGTGCTATATGCTGCGGCGAAACAAGGCTTTATTTACCGGGCAGGCTTTGACCGCGCCGCGCCAATATTCGGACCGCGACAAAGCCGCCGATACGATGGATAATATCCGCGATTCCGAGACTCAACCGGAGCAATTGCCATGTCGATGCAGAGTGTTGCTTCTCCCGTCTACAGCTTCACCCCGCCGCGGCGCAATTCGCTGACGCATATTCCCGGGTGACGAGGGCTGGCCGTTGATCGGCAAGACGCTGGAAGTGCTGGCCGACCCCAAGGGACAGGTCGAACGGCAATCCAAAAAATACGGCCTGGTCTATCGCAGCCATCTGTTCGGCGAGACCAGCCTCGTCGCTGCTCGGGCCCGAGGCCAACGAGCTGGTGCTGTTCGACCAGGCCAAGCAGTTCTCCTCGACGCTCGGCTGGGGCCGGATTCTCGGCCTGCTGTTTCCGCGCGGGCTGATGCTGCTCGATTTCGAGGAGCATCGCCTGCACCGCCGCGCGCTGTCGGTGGCGTTCAAGTCCGGGCCGATGAAATCCTATCTGGCCGACCTCGACACCGGCATCGCGGCGCGGGTCGCGCAATGGAAGGCGCAGCCGGGACCGATGCTGTTCTATCCGGCGATGAAGCAGCTCACGCTCGACCTCGCGGCGACGTCCTTCCTCGGCGCCGACATCGGGCCCGAAGTCGACGAGATCACCCGCGCCTTTGTCGACATGGTGGCCGCCTCCGTCGCGCGTGATCCGCAAGCCGCTGCCCGGCACGCAGATGGCGCGCGGCGTCAAGGGCCGCAAGCGCATCGTCGCCTATTTCTCCGAACAGATCCCGATCCGCCGCGCCAAAGGCGGCGGCGACGATCTGTTCTCGCAGCTTTGCCACGCGACCCACGAAGACGGCGCGCTGCTCTCGACGCAGGACATCGTCGACCACATGAGTTTCCTGATGATGGCGGCGCACGACACGCTGACCTCGTCGCTGACGTCGTTCGTCGGCGAACTGGCCGCGCATCCGGAATGGCAGCAGAAGCTGCGCGACGAAGTCACAGGCCTCGGCATCGCCGCCGACGCCCCCACGACGTTCGACAATCTCGAAGCCATGCCGCTCACCGAAATGGCGTTCAAGGAAGCGCTGCGGCTGAAGCCGCCGGTGCCGTCGATGCCGCGCCGCGCGATCCGCGACTTCACCTTCAAGGGCTATGCGATCCCCGCCGGCACCATGGTCGGCGTCAATCCGCTGTTCACGCACCACATGCCCGAGATCTGGCCCGAGCCGGAAAAATTCGATCCGCATGCGCTTCACCGACGAGGCGCAGCGCAACCGCCACCGCTTTGCCTGGGTGCCGTATGGCGGCGGCGCGCATATGTGCCTCGGCCTGCACTTCGCCTACATGCAGGCGAAATGTTTTGCGCGGCATTTCCTGCAAAATCTCGAAGTGTCGCTGGAGCCCGGCTACAAGCCGGACTGGCAGATGTGGCCGATCCCGAAACCGCGCGACGGGTTGCGGGTGGTGTTGAAGGCGGTGTGAGACGTCGAGCGTTGTAGGGTGGGCAAAGCGCAGCGTGCCCACCATTACTCGAGGTCTCGAGAGATGGTGGGCACGCTGCGCTTTGCCCACCCTACAATCTGCGTAGCTTCACTTCACGAGCGTCGTGAGCTGCGCGCCTTCGTCAGCCACGAACACCGCGATCAATTCGGCCGGCTCGGTCATGCTGGCATTGGCCGAGACCAGATGCACGGCGCCGGGCGGCTCGAAGAAGGACTGCCCGACCCCGAACGTCTCGACCGGACCGCCCGCCAGTTGCGAGCGGATTTCGCCCTTGGTGATATAGGCGGTGACGGAACCGGCATGCCGGTGCGCCGGCGTAAACCCGCCGGGGCCGTAGAACACGCGCACGATCGTCACGCGCTTGCCCGGCACGTTCGGCAGCGCATGCGAGGAGATCGGCTCGACGACGTCCTGTGTCGAACCGGCCGAATCGCTGTTGGCGCACAGCGGCTCGATCACCGCCGAGATCGCATCCATGGTCGACGGCAGCGCCTTGCCGATGACGAAGGCGCAGGCGAGGCCGGCGATGATGGCGAGGTAGAACGGGCGAGTCGCCCTGCTAGCGGTGACCTGGATGTCGCGGACATTTGCGTCTCCCCTCGTGTCGCCCAAAATAGCTTCACCGTCATTGCCTGCGACAAACGCAGTTGAATCCAATATTCCCGGCCGCCGGGAACAACGCAAGCGAGCTTGTTCCATCGATCGCACCTGCCCGCTCGATCCGGCTGGACGCGCCTCCGTTCACGGAAATCCCCGAATTCCGTTATGCTCGGCCATATTTTGGATTCGCTGATCACGTGAAGTGACAATCCCGATGAAGAAATTGATCGACGAGTTCCGGCACGGCTGGCAGGGAATTTCCCAGCCCTCGCTGCTTTTCAGCACGGGCTTCGCGGCCGGCTGTCTCGCTTTGTCGACGATCGCCCGGTGGGGCGATGGCCCAGATCCGTCCCGACGTATTCTTCACGCCCTATTTCCCGGCCGTGTTCCTCGCCGCCGCCGTCGGCGGCGCCCGGATCGGGATCGCGACGGCAATCGCGGGAGGCGCGCTCGGCGTCATCGTCAATTTCAGCAGCGCCGTCGCCGATTCCGCGCGGTTTGCGCTGCTCGTGATGTTCTGGGCGGTTTGCGGGTTCGCCATCTGGGGCGTCGAGCATTACCGGACGATCGTCGCGCAACAGCGGGAAGATTCGAAACGCCTGATCGAGGAAGAGGAATACCGCAAGCTGCTGGTCGAGGAATTGCAGCACCGGCTCAAGAACAAGACGTCGACGATCCACGCCGTGCTGCACCAGGTGCTGCAGAACCAGCCGCAGATCTGGGGCAGCATCGATAGCCGCCTCCGCGCGCTGTCGGCGACCGACGATTTGATCGCGCGGCTGGACGGCCGCGGCTGCGACATCAAGGACATGCTGCATTCCGAACTCGGGCCGTACGGCCATGTCCGGTTCAATCTGAACGGCGATCCGCTGTTCCTGCCGGCCAAGCTGGCGGTCAGCCTGGCGCTGATCTTTCACGAGCTGGCGACCAATGCGGGCAAGTACGGCGCGTTTTCGTCGGCGCGCGGGCTGTTGCAGGTGTCGTGGTCGGTGTCGGAGAATCGCCTCAACGTCACCTGGGATGAAACGGAAGGTCCGGTGGTCGAAAACGTCGGCCCTGCGGGCTTCGGCACCAAGCTGTTGCAATCGGCGCTCCGCGCGTTCGACGGCAAGACCGAGATCCGCTTCCTCAAGACCGGCGTGCATTGCACGATGCAATGCCGGATTCCCGCGAACTAGAGCGTTTTGCCGCGAGGTCGCGGCGCAAAATCCGTCGCGCTGGCCAAACGCGTGAACCGATATTCACCTCGCACGCGGCCTCTGCATCGGCGTTGACATTCTGTTAATGACGATCAAGCCCAACGCCGTTGAAAATCGCCGACTTCTACGGTTGTCCCGGTTTTTCGCAGTTCCACTTAACCAATACTACAAGGGACTTTGCCAAGCTCCGTGGCATGCATAGTCCCAAAAAGCACGACTTTCAGGCGGCCGCGACGCAGGCCCGCGATGAAAGCATATTTGAATCCGAATTGAGCATCCTGCGGGATGTCTTCAGGTTGCTTCCGGCCGGCGTGACGGTTCAGGACGAGCACGGCGAGTTCGTGCTGATGAACGATGCCGCGACGGCCCTGCTGGAGGCGGCCGCCGCGGCGCCGTCGGCCTCGCAACTGAGCGATCGCCGCGAAACCTGTCTCGAATTGCTGCGCACCGGCCGCCCGGCCGTGCTGGAAGAAGCCATTGCCGGCGGTTCGGCCAAGCAGGTGTTTCTCACCTCGCATCGGCCGGTCCAGGTCGCCGGACGCAATTTGCTGATCTCGAGCTCGACCGACATCACCGAACAGAAGGCGTTCGAGGATCACCTGTTCCGCTCCGCCTATTACGACGAACTGACCGGCCTGCCGACGCGGCGCGTGATCGAGCATCGCGTCAACAGTCTCCTGAAGTACGACAACGGACAGGGCCGTTTCGCGCTGGCGTTTCTCGACATCGACAATTTCAAGCACATCAACGACTATTACGGACACGCGGTCGGCGACGCGCTGCTGGTGGAGATGGCCAAGCGGCTGGGGCTGGACCTGCGCGACTCCGACATCCTGTCGCGGATCAGCGGCGACGAGTTCGTGCTGCTGCTCAACCCGATCCAGAACGACGCCGAGGTCGAAGAGTTCATCCACTTCATCCTGCAGCGGCTGAAGGCGCCGTTCTTCATCGACCAGTCCGAGATATTCGCCTCGACCTCGATCGGCGTCAGCCTCTATCCCGAGCATGGCCGCAGCTACGAAGTGCTGCGCCAGAACGCCGACATCGCGATGTACCGCGTCAAGAACGGCAGCAAGGGCGCCGCGGCGTTCTTCGATGCCAGCATGGAGCGCGAGGCGCTGGCGCGGATGAAGATCGAGCAATCGCTGCGGCTGGCGATCCTGGAAAAGCGCTTTTGCTGCGCCTTCCAGCCCAAGGTCGATATCCGGACCCAGGAGGTCAAGGGCGTCGAGGCGCTGGTGCGCCTGCGCGACGACGAGGGCGTGATTCAGGCCCCCAGCACCTTCATCAACCTCGCCACCGAACTGGGCCTGATCGACGAACTGACCCATCTGGTGCTGGCGGAGATCGTCAAGTCGATCGACCTGATCAACGAGACCTTCGGCCCCGACACCACGATCAGCATGAACGTCGCGGCCAAACAGGCCGGCAATCCCGAATTCATGCGGCCGTTCGCCGAGGCGATCGAGGCCACCGGATTTCCAACGCGCTTCATGATCGAGGTGACGGAAGACGCCTTCGTCACCAAGACGCATTTCCAGGACGAGATCCTGCCGATCTTCCGCAAGCTCGGCGTCAAGATCTCGATCGACGATTTCGGCATCGGCTATTCGTCGCTGTCGGCGCTGGCCGACATTACCGCCGACGAGATCAAGATCGACCGCTCCTTCATCACCGACATCCATAAGCGTCCGCGCAGCCAGGGCATCCTGCGGGCGATCGAGTCCCTGAGCGAAGCGCTCGGCATGACCGTGATCGCCGAAGGGCTCGAAAGCTTCGAGGAACTGGCCTATCTGCAGGCCGCGACCAAGATCCGCTACGCCCAGGGCTATTACTTCTCGAGGCCGATCTTCCTGGAAGACCTCAAGCTGGCTACGATCCCGCGCGCCAGCGAGGCGCGCGCCAACCTGGCCAGCCGGCCGGCACAGGAAAACCGCCCCACCTATTCGCGCGCTGGCGGCTATCGCCGCTGATGCTGACACGGTTGTTTAGCAACCATTAGTCCCTCATGGTGAGGAGGCGCGCAGCGCCGTCTCGAACCATGCAGGCCCGGCTGGGGCCACATCCTTCGAGACGCAGGCTTCGCCTGCTCCTCAGGATGATATCTGATGAAGATCTCCAAGATTGTATTTCGGGTGGGCAAAGGCGCTTTGCCCCGTGCCCACCATCTCTCCAGATCGCAACATCGGCTGCACCCAGATGCAGGGCTATCTGTTCAGCGCACCGAAGCCGGCGGCCGAGGCGAGGCGATTGCTGGGCGCGCGATTGGCGGCAGCGACAGCCGTCGCCTGACGCCGCTCCAGCGCGCCGGTGTCGAGCATGGCGGCAATGGCCGAACTGCCTCCCGCCTCCAGCGCCGCGATGGCCTCCTTGGCCCAGAGGTAGGACGCTTCAAAGATTTCCGTGTGGCGATCGAAATCCGTCACGTCGACCCCGACCGGAGACGGCGGGCGCATTACCGTGTCGAACGGCCCGACCGGCAGCGTATCGTAGCGCTGATGCGCCACGAGGCTTCGCCACAGCACGTTCACCGCGCTCGGCGCCGCGGGCAGCAGCTTCTTGCGGAACGGCGTCAGCATGGCGGCGATCAGCTCGAACCGTCCCGGCAGCGCCGCATAATCGACATCGAACATCTCCGCCGCCGGCTCGCCGAAATGCACGACCAGATTGGGACCGCTCTTGAGCTGGTGCATCGACGTCAGCGGCACGTTGTCGATCAGACATCCATCGACCAGCATCGCCCCCTCCGGCGTGTAGAACGGCGGCAACAGCCCGGGGATCGCGCTCGATGCGCGCACCGCCTGCCAGAGCGGCCCGGTGCGGATCAGTTCGAGATTGTGGGTCGAAAGATTGGTCGCGACCGCCGCGAAAGGCCGCCAGCAATCCTCGATCCGGCAGTCGGGGCCGTATTGATGGGCCAGCGCGCGATCGAACGCCTTGTGATCCAGCAGCGAATAGCGCGGCCAGGTCGGCCGCCGAAAGCTTCTGCTCCTGACGAAGATCTCGTGCGTGCCGCGCTCGAGATGCTCGGCTTCGAGATTCTTGGCAAAGCCGGCCACCATGGCGGAGCCGACGCTGGTGCCGACAAAGATATCGAACATCACGCCGCGTTCGCGAAACGCCTTGTAGATTCCGACATGCGCGGTGCCAAAACTGCCGCCGCCGGCGGCGACGAAGCCGATCGCCCGGCCGCACAGAAAACGGATCAGGCTGTCGATATCGATCTGGTCTTCGAGCGCGACATGGTGATGCATGAAGGCCGGCAGCCGGGCCAGCCAGGCCGCCGTGCCGGAGACCTCGCCGCTTCGATGGTCATGAACGCGGACGAGGCGTCTGGCCGAGACGGAATGAACCTCGCAGGCGAACGCCTCGATATCCGTCAATGCGGCGGCAGGCGCATCGCCGCGGCACGCGAACACGACCATGTCGGCCTGACGGATGGCCTTGCGCGCCCATGGCGAAGCTTCGCGGCCGCCGAGATAGACCACCAGCGGCGCGGTGTGTTCGAGCTTGTTGAGCCATTCGGTGACTTCGTGTGCATCGAGCGCGCGGCCGGGAAACATCGCGTCGAGACGGGCGGCGTCGACGATCTCGGCATCGGTCGCGGCGAGCCCCTCGCGCATCCGGCGATCGAATGCGCCCGGCAGCGGCTCGCACGCCGCCGTCGATCAGCGCCACCGTTCGCGCCTTCGGCGAGGAGGGGAACGGCGCGATGCGCGCGGTCTCCTTGGCGAACCGCCGCGCCAGCGCCGCCAGCAGCGCCTCGACGATGGCGGGGGCTTCCTCGACCAGCTTCTGGTAGGCCGGACGCGTCAATGCCAGCACGCTGGTGTCGCGGATGGCGATCACATCGGCCGTGCGCGGGACATTGGCGAAGAAGCCGATCTCGCCGACCAGTTCGCCGGCGCGAAGCTCGGCGATCGGTTCGAGATAGCCGGTCTTGCGCACCGCGAGCGCGCCATGCAGCACCAGGAAAAGCGAATCCGACGGACCGCCTTGCGTGACCAGCATCTGCCCGCGCACCAGATCCTGGCGGACCATGGCGTTGAGAACCTTCAGCCGCTGTTCGGCACTGAGCGTTCGAAACAGCGCGAAGTCCTCCAGGGCGGAGCTCCACGCAAGTACCGAACTCGATCCACTCATTTGGCGGTACCCGGTTCAATTCACGAGCCCAACCTTAGCGCCGGGCCCACACCACCGCGAGCGATATAAAGGCCGTGCGCGAGCGCACCGCAGCAATACCGCCGGTCAGCAGCCACGGCGGATGCACTGCAGCATGACCGCCGCATCTGTTCCGGCTTTACGCCGCCCACCGGCCGCGATTTTTCTCGGCCAGAATAGGCCGGATCAGCCGGCCGAAGCGCTCGGCCTCCTCGTCATGCAGATAGCCGGACAGGCAGAACGAATGGCAGCCGGCATCGATGAATTGCTGCAGCGTGTCGGCGCACTGGACGGGATTGCCGACGACGGCGATGCCGGCGCCGGGGCGGACCTTGGTGATGCCGGTCCACAGATGCGGCAGCAACAGATCGCCATGCTCGCGGGCAAGCTGCTGCACGCGCAGGTTCGCCTCCGACTTGTTGTAGAGCGTCTGGATTTCCTGCTTCTGCCGCTCGGTGGCGTGGCGCACCAGTTGATCGGCGGCCTCCCAGGCGTCGGCCTCGTTCTCGCGGCAGATCACCTGCAGCCGCATGCCGAAGCCGATGTCGTTTTCGCGGCCATGCGCGCGCGCCATCTGCCTGATCTCGGCGATGTTCGAGGCGATCTTTTCCGGCAGGTCGCCCCAGAACAGATGCACGTCGGAATGCTTCGCCGACAATTCCCAGGCCTGGCGCGAGCCGCCGCCGAGATAGAATTTTGGAAACGGCTGCTGGTGCGGGCGCGGCCTGATATGCGCGCCGGACAATTTGTGAAATTTTCCTTCGAAGTTTACCGGTCCGCGCGTGGTCCACAGCGCTTTCAGGATCGAGACTTCCTCCTCCATCAGTTCGTAGCGCGCTTCCTTCGGGATAGCGCACGCCCTCGCCTTCGACCTCGCTCTCGTTCTGGCCGGCGATCAGATTGATGCAGATGCGCCCGCCCGACATCTGGTCGAAGGTCGAGATCATTTTCGCCAGCAGCACCGGATTGATGTAGCCGGGCCGTGCCGCAATCAGCGGCTTGATCGACGACGAACGCGCCGCCATGAACGCGCCGGTGATCCACGCTTCCCAGCACATCGAGCCGACCGGGATCAGCAGATACTCAAAGCCGGCCGCTTCCGCCGCCTGCACCACGCGGTCGCACAGTTCGGGCGAGCCCGGAATCTGCGCATCCATCAGGCCATAGGCCGTGGTGTCGCCATGCGTGGGCAGATACCAGCCGAATTCGAGCGGACGCATGCAACCTCTTCCTTGGCGCGCTCTCCGGCGCGTCTGTTGCTTGATCGGCGTCAAAGCCGTGAGTTTAAGCAGTCTAGCGTCAGAACGGCCGGCGGCAATCGGGTTCCGGCTGCCGCAGCGCTATTTGATTTCAATCGCGCCCGCGCCAAGATAGAGATTTCAGCCATGTCACCGGTCTCGCTGCTGCTCAATATCATCTGGATCGTTCTCGGCGGCGCATGGATGGCGTTCGGCTGGCTGGTTGCCGCCGTCGTCATGGCGATCACGATCATCGGGATTCCCTGGGCGCGGGCCGCGTTCAACATCGCGGCCTACACCTTGTTCCCGTTCGGCTTCACGGCGATCTCCCGCGACGCCTATACCGGCCAGGAGGATATCGGCACCGGCCCGCTCGGGGTGATCGGCAACATCATCTGGCTGGTGCTGGCGGGATGGTGGCTGGCGCTCGGGCATGTCGTCACGGCCGTGGTGCTGGCCGTGACCATCATCGGCATTCCCTTTGCCTGGGCGCACCTGAAACTTGCCGGCATCGCGCTGTGGCCGATCGGCAAGGTCATCGTTCCCACGACTTAAGTCCGGATCGGCCTCGGCTCTATCCCGAGGCCGCCGTTTCCGCCGGCTTCAGCCGCTCGAACTCGGCGTCGCTGATCTCGGTCTGGGCCACCAGCACGCTGCAGCGCAGGCGCTTGACCAGATAGCTGCCGATCGAGCCGAACCACCGCGCCAGCGTCCCCTGCGGGCGGTGGCCGACGACGACGAGATGCGCGCCGATTTCTTCGGCAACCTCGGCGATTTTCTGCCCGGCATCGCCGACCTCGAGCCGCGCGGTCGGCGAAAATCCCAGCGCCTTCAGCCGCTCGGTGCCTTCGTTCAGGATGGCCTTGTAATCCTCGGTCTGCAGCTCGATCGGGATCGTGAGCCCGGCCTCGGGCGTCATGATCGAGGAAACCTCGACGACGGCGAGCAAAAACACCTCGGAACGGCAGAGTTGTGCGAGCTTTGCGCCCTCCCGCAACGCGCGCCGCCCCTCGACCGAACCGTCATAGGCGAGAAGAACCTTCTTATACATCGGACGTCCCCATCGATGGCGAGAAGATCAACGCACCAAGACTAGCACCAATTGGCGGGAACGGATCGGAATTTTGCACGGGGAACGCGGTTCGTCATGCCACCTTCGTCTCCCCACCCCCTGCAAGGGCCGTTGCCCCTGCCCGGCCAATCGGCTAAATGAAGCCCCGAAGCACCCGTAGCTCAGCTGGATAGAGCGTTGCCCTCCGAAGGCAAAGGTCACACGTTCGAATCGTGTCGGGTGCGCCAATAAAATCAGGCACTTCTTGCATTCCGTCCGTTTCCGAAATTTGGCTGGGTAAGCACCGGGTAAGCAGCCGGATTGGCTTCGGCTCAATAGTTCGAATTTCCGGGTATTTTCCCGACGAATTTGTTGTCCTTTGAAATCAGGCACAACTCTCGATTCCAGCCAGTAATTCTAGCTCCCCTTTTATGGAAAGGGTAACCTCATGCCGCGAATTTGGAGGCGCGGCGATGGATCGGGATAGAGTGTTACGTGAACTTCCGTATCGCATGCAGGCAATTGACGCGCTCAACCTGGCGCTCAACCTCAGCGCCACTTTGGGCGCAGCGCCAATGACGCTCTACGCTGGCGACAAGCTGGTAGTAGAAGGCACTCTACACGGCTTCACCAACCCAGCCATAGAAGCCGGGATAATGCATTGTCGCGCGCTACTGGAGTTTTTTGGGCTATGCGAAAAGAACGGGAATCTCGATAACCGCACCGGGCGTCGCTCCAGCGATATCGGCATTGAGTACTTCATCACACCCGCCGGCACGCCGCTCAAAATGGTCACGCCTGACGATGCCGCAGACCGTTACCCCGGTCCAAGCGATGAAGCAAAGAATGCGCTGCTTGCCGTCTTCCAGGTGGCGAACAAAGAACTGGCTCACGTTACTGAGGATTTGAGAGACAGTCCGGAGCATGCGCGCCTAATTGAAATCGCAAGCCGCGGCATACCCGTGCTGATGCTCGGGTGCTTTTACAGGCCGTTAGGCTTGCCGGCACCGGACTATAAACTCACGCATCGACCGCGCCACAAGGATTAGGAATGCCAACGCGACCCAATCGCGACGGCTAAAGTCTCCCGAGGGTTCTAGTCCCCATCGCTGCACCGTTCGATTACAGAGCCCGATCGACGACAGGCGCGATACTTCCAGGGCTCAACGAAGCTACCGCGCCAGATTCCGCGGCCGGTCTTCTCGGCGCCTCGCTGTTCCTCTGCATACTGTCCCTTCGAATACTGCGGCCAATCGAGCGCGAAGCCATTCGCGACCAGCCATTTCCCGATATCCGGACCAGGCTCCCCGAGAAAGCAGACGGCCACCATACGCCCGTACTGATCGCGTCCCGTCGGGGAGCACGTCACGGGGCGAGGGATGCCGATGAAGAGTGTGGCCAGCGCATTCGCGGCCAGCCGGCCGCATTGGTAATACTTGCTATCGTCGCCCCGGCAAAGCTGATCGGATTCCATGGCGTCAATGCCCCACAGCCGAATACGCTGACCGTGAATCTCGATCGTGTCGCCGTCGATGACGGACGCCTTACCGACGATATCAGATGCACAAGCCGGCGCGATCGAGCCCGCCAGTATTGCAGACAGCAACAGCGCCCGTGCGGTCATTGGCTTCACCGAAACTCGCTTTTTGTTGCCCGCTAGTCGGGACCATGGGGCCGCAAACGGGTGGGGTACTTTCAAAAAAAAATCAACGCACGATAGCGGCACGTTCGGTTGGCTGCCAGACGCGGAGCCCGCGCTAGTTGAGCAGGCGAAGTCCGCTTAACATTTGTTACCCTCCGATTCCGGTTGACACGACCGCAAATTCGCATCGCTCAGTGATTCGCTTTCCCGCCGATCCCCTGCCCTATCTTGGACTCGGCGACGAGGGAGTTTTGCGTATGAGTACACCGTCGATTGTTCCGAACGACCGCCTCGACAAGGACTTCTTATTTAGTCCTGGAAGACTTCCGGGCTGGCCCGCTTTTCGGGAAACGGACGAGGGCATCACCTACATCACGCTGATCGACGACCTGCTGACGGGCCAATACGAGAAGGTCATCCGGATCGTCGCCTTCAACCCTGTCGAGGGCTGGTCGCGCGACGCCTCCGAGGACGTGGCGAACGCGCTCGAGCAGCACATTGTCGCCGAAGGTCGCGAGGTATCCGAGGCGATGCGGGACTTCATCGAAGGCCAGACCGGTCGCAAGATTGGGCAGCAGTTGGTCCTATTCCGATGAGCCCCGTCATCAACCTGCCGATGCTGGTTCTAGCTGCGATCCGCGTGGCAGAGGTTGATGGCAGGCCAATGACCGATGAATGCGGTTTGTGGAATCCTGATGCTATCGAACGGCAGTTGGCACACGTCTATAACGATAGCGTGCGGCGCGCCTATGCTCGCGCCGACTATTGGGAGGAACGGGTCCGCATGATGGCCTGGTGGGCAGAGAGGTGCCGGGAGATGCACGCCGGCGGCATTGTCGTTTCACTTCGAGCTTAATGACTTGCGCTATTGGTTATTGAACAGACATTGGCACAGCAAGTGCCCAGGTCCGCCTTTGACCCTGGATGTGTGAAAACGCCGTGCCGCTGTTATGATTCCCTCGTGATTCTATGGAGCTCTGGAGTTTGTCTTAGCAGCGTCAGCTTACTTGCGGGCTCGCTACCGTTCTCGAACCCACTTGGCGAGCATGGCCAACCGACGAACATCTCGGCACCAAGACCGTCATGTCAGGACGAAATGACGCCCGGCTTTTTAGAATCGCTTTTTTTGCCACCCGGTTTGATGAAGAAGACGCCAACCTGATCGCCATTGACCCAGGCTAGTTCGCAGCGCCGGTATGCTTTTCCCATAGTCGAAAGCAGCAGGAAAAATTCCTTCAAGTTAAGACCTTCGATCGAGCCGTCGACAGTCAGTTTGGCGCCGGTATCCGATACATCCACCATAGTGCAGGGGCGCCGCCAAGTGCCGTCGATCGCCATCATGTTAGCGGCATAGCCCCGCTCAAATATGACCCGATGTGCCTTGCGATTTTCCATCTAAAGCAACCGTCGAATTGAAAAATGAAGGGCAATTGGGAAACCCGCCGGGTCTGCGGCGGATTTCCCTTACGCACGCAATACTCTCGCGACACTTTGGGGTGGGACGCGATTGATTCAAATATAGTGATCAAGGGTTAAAAATTATTCGTTCCGGCAATTTTGGATTTGGCACCCGTACTGTGTAATCGCTTACCGATGCCCAGGTTTATGTCTTGTTCAAGCTTGGCGCTATTTGAGCATCACTGGCAGAATTTGAGCGCCGTGCAGCGCCAACGTGGATTGGATGTTATGATCGAAGCAGCTCTATGTCCGAAGGTCGTCAACATGGCCAAGCGGAAGAAGCGGAGAAGCGCTGTCCAACGGCGTCGGTTGGACGAGCCCTATAACGTTGACTACTTCGCCCGGAAACACGACATTTCGCCTGAGCAGGCTCGCGAACTGATGCGGAAATTGACCGCGACCGCGACAAGCTCAACGAGGCCGCTGCAAAGCTTTTTCGCAGGTAGGACAGCCGAGGATGCCATTTTCCGTTAAAGCCTACCATTCCGATCACCCGCTGACGGTGACCAAAGAAACCGCCAAGGAAGCTTTTGCAAAGGCGATCGAGTGGCAGGTAGCCGAACGGTTTGCCGACGTCACCATAAGCCATGACAACAACACCTACTCAATTGATGAGTTTGCATTGATGATGGCGCGCCTGGAGATTGAAACCACTCTCGGTCGGAAGAACGACGAGCCCGCTGATGAGTGACACAGCGAAAGGTCGAAGTTCGACGCAGCCTTCCTTGAGCTCTTCGCCTCCAATTCAGCGACGCTGAGCAAATGAAAGAGCAGAATCTTTTCGGCTTCTGCAGCCTGTTTCTTTAGGCGGCGAAGAGTGGCGATGAAGTCTTTGTCCATGAGGTCCCCCGAGTGAATTGTCACACCGAGATTGGCAGCTTCACGGTTAATGAAATCCTTAAGGTCGAAAAGGCCGGCCAACTTGAACCGGCGGGCATGAAAAAGCCGCCGCGGTCTTGCCCCAGCGACGGCTCTACGCACTCCCGCGGAACCTTATTGAGGGGTCATCCGCGATTGATCCGACCGTAGCCCGCATACAGTTAAAGAAGAATTGTCCGGCACTCGACGACGCGAGACAGCCCGGACGATACGCCACTTGCCCGGGCTGCCTGGCCTGCGACGTTGGGGGGCTTGGAGGACGTAGAACAGCGCCACAGGCCCCGATTCGATTCTTGCTGACCCGAAACGTTCCTACACAAAAGAACGACCCCGCGCCGCGAGGCTGAGGCCGTAAAGTTTTTCCACCTTCATGCCCGTAGGAGGCTCTCCGCGAGCCATACGTGCACCATCTATGCCACGCGGTCGTGATGGTCAGCAGTAACAGACTGGCCGACCGAACGCTCATGTTAGTTCAGACCGTCACGCCTTGTTCGTGCTCGCCTTCTCCCGCAATCGATAAAATTGAAGAGCGGACCGCGCCGTTTTCGGCTGCAATCGGAAAAAGCTTGCGAAGGCCTGGTCCAAACGCTCCTTAGTCATGCTGCTGCGACCTGCCGGCAAGTTCAGGACGACTTTCGTTGTTTCCCACGACAGGTCGATCGCTTTCGCGAGAATAAGAAGCTGTTCGGGCTCGCTCTGAACCAACGTGCGCTCGATCAGTCCGATCGGCAAATCGCACATGAGCGAAAGCGCTACCGCCGTCTTATCGAAACTCCCGTCACGGGCGAAACCTAGCAACCGTGCCTCGTCGAGTTCCCCCCGCGAATGCAATGAGCGCACATGGGTCAGCGCTTGCGCATGCTCGTGGGAGCCGGCCCGCGCCGTCGCCTGAATTTCTTCCGACGCGTCTGTGACAGCAATCCGGATCAGCGCGGCTTGTCTAGGATTGGCCTCCTCAAGTTTGCGCCGCACGGCTTCGGACGCCTGCGCAAACAGTTTCAGGAGTTCGTGGCGCGGGATATCAGGGCGCGACCAGACACACATCGCGAGATCGGCGCTATTTTTGGCTCTCTTCACAAGTTCAGACACGCCGGAAGTTGAGAACTTCGCGCCACGGTTATTGGCGGTGCTAGCAACGACCTGCTGATTGCCTCGGTCGACCAGAATATCCGTCACGGCCTCGGTCAGAGAGCTTCGCCCCGAAATGGCGAGCAGGTGCCCTTGCCCCTTGGTTCGCGCGTTCTCCACGAGCGTAGGTTCATCCAGCCGCGCGGAATAAGCCAGAACCGGCGCGGCCACTTCAATCGCGTCGTCGAAAGCCAGTTTGCGGATAATCTTGCCGGGCGCGTCGGCAACTCGGGCGAGCCGACTCCCGAAAGCCACGCGCGCCGCAAGCTCGACGCTTTCGACGAGCTTGCTCATCACCCCATCGAACAGATCAATCTGTTCGTCCGAAAATCTGCCCGAACCGTGGATAAACAGGTCCGTGACGTGTCGCAACACCTCAGCTCGCTTTGACAGATCTTTGCTCGCCACCACAATTTCGAGCTGGTCTATCAGGCTTTCCTGCGCATTCATGGGACTTGTCCAAACATGTAGCGACCGCGAACGTACGATTGCGCCGGTTAGGCAACGTTCTTGGTCAATAGAACCACTGCTTTGAAATCGAGTTCGGCGTGCGGAACCGGTCGGCCGAACAGATACCCCTGCGCAAAATCCACGCCGGCGGCCAGTAAGGCCTCGTATTGATGATGGCTCTCGACTCCCTTTGCGGTTGTCGCAATGTCGAGGCCGCGCGCCAGCGCGAGCACTGAAGCAACGGCCGCCCCACAATCCCGGCGACTGGCAATGCCCTGCGCGATCGACTTGTCGATTTTGATCTTGTCGAATGGAAAGCTCGTAAGGTAGCTGGCTGCGGAGTATCCCGCGCGACAATTGTCGAGCACGATGGAGACACCGAGATTTCTCAATTGTCGGATCGTTAGAAGATGCGTCCCCTGGTGCCGCTCCAACAGCGCCGTGTCCGCGATTTCAAGTTCCAGCCGATCCGGCGGTAGACCTGACTCGACCAAAGCGCACAGAATAATGTCGAACAAGTTGCCTTTGGTGAACTGGGCAGCAGAGATATTAACAGCAAGCCGGACATGCGAAGGCCAAGTGACCGCATCTAGGCAAGCCTTTTGCAATATCCACTCTCCGAGCGGAGCCATCAGTCCCGTCGATTCCGCCAGCGACAGGAATTGATCGGGAGGAAGCATGCCTTTCGACGGATGATCCCAGCGCACAAAAGCTTCAACAGCGCTAACTGCGCCCGTCCTGGCCTCGATCACTGGCTGATAATGCACTTCGAACTCATTGCGGGCAATTGCCTCGCGCAATTCGTTTTCCATCGATTTTTGCATGTCTGCGGCTTCAGTCAGTTCGGGCTGAAACACACGAAAATCGTTTCGACCGCCCGACTTTGCGGCATATAGCGCGAGATCCGCCTTTTGCATCAGAGCCTCAGCACCCTCGCCATGTTCCGGCGCAAATGCAATTCCAATGCTCGTTCCAACACCCACCCGATGGCCGTCGATTTCGACCGGCTGCTCGATTAATCCGATAATTCTGAGCGCGAGCCCAATGGCGGCCTCGCTCTGGTTTTGCTCGTTCTCCTGGATAATTGCGAATTCATCGCCGCCAAGACGTGCCACCACGTCGGTGTCACGAAGCGACGACTTCAATCGTCGAGCAACTTCGACGAGGAGCTTGTCGCCGGCGGGATGCCCTAGCGTGTCGTTGACGTTCTTGAATTTGTCGAGGTCTAGCATCAGGACGGTAAAAGTAGTGCCGTGGCGCTGAAAGCGCCTGGCAGCATCGTCGAGCTTTTCGGAGAACAATGCGCGGTTCGCAAGGCCTGTAAGCAAATCATGCTGCGCAAGGAAGGCGATCCGCTTTTCGCTTCGTGCCCGCTCCGTGATGTCCTCATGCGTGGTGAGCCAGCCGCCATTCGCCATCATGTGACGGGCAATCGCAACTACCCGCCCGTCTGCGAGCTCGCGAATTTCGTTCGTCTCTCGCACATTCCGCTTGAGATAAGTTTCAGGCTCAACGCCGGCAAAATCGGTACCCTTTTCGCGGCGATGTTCCAGAATCTGCGTGAGCGAGGTTCCCGGCTTTATCTGGTCGTGGCCGAGGTGATAGATGTCACCATAACGAGCATTCGAAACGACGACCCTCTGCTCTGCGTCGAACATACATAACCCCTGGGACATGTTGTTCAGCGCAGCGTTGAAACGTACGTTCATGGCTTCTAACTCGGCAGCTTTTTCCGCAAGCAGCCGCTCGCCGAGTTTCTGCTCGGTGACATCTTCATGAGTTGCGACCCACCCGCCATCCGGCAGGGGTTTGCGCTGGATTAAGTATCTGGCGACCGTCGGCCGGTTCGTAATCCTGTTTTGATTCCTCCGGCATCAATTGAACGTGTTGATCCACGGTGAGATTGCTGGTTTCGCCACGATCGGCATAGTGCTGCAGAATCCGACTCAACGGTGTGCCCGGAACAACCAATTCGTCCGGTAGGCCATACATTTCCTGGTAGGGCTTGTTTGAGATTACCAGTCGCTTGTCCAAATCGAACAGGCAAAGACCTTGCGACATATTGCTGATGGCAACGTCGAACCGGTCATTGGCGCGTCTTAGTTCTGTGGCGTTCTCTGCCAACCGCCTTTCGGCTTGCCGCTCTTCAGTGATATCCTCGTGGGTCGCGACCCAGCCGCCCTCCTTCCATCGGTTGCCGAGAGATGCGGATCAGTCGTCCATCGGAAAATTCCTCAACTCGGCTGCCATAGGCGTCGGTTGGAATCCGGTCCATTGCTGCAATCTTGTTCGCGATGGCGGCTTGGCTTGGTCTCGCCTTTGAGAATGCCGCGGGCGACAAGGTCTTCCGCGACCACATTCACATGTGTGCCGACCTTCAGGAGGGCCGGAGGTAATCCGTAGATTTCCGCGTAGCGGGCATTCCAGGTAACAAGCCGCTTCTGCCGGTCAAACATGCTCAGCCCGTGCGGCATGTTGGCCAAAGCAGCCGCAAAACGCGCGTTTGCTCCGACCAACGCCCTACTCTTTGCGGCCAGACTGTTGGTCTGACGCACGAGGACGATTGTGCCGAATAGGATGACGACTGTAATCGCGGAAACCAGCAGACCGAACGTATAGAGATGCCGATACCAGGGCGCCAGCACGTCCGAGCGGCCGAAGCTAACAAGGACTACCAGAGGAAGACCGGGAACGGCCTTGTAACCGGCGATGCGAGGCACGCCATCGACAACACTTAGCGTTTCATAAGACCCAGATTCCGATTTCGGTAGGTGTTCGGCGAGCAGCGGGGCGCTTGCATACGATCTACCGATTGCGGCTTCCAATGCCGGTTCTCGGGCAAGAAGCTGGCCATCACGATGTAGCAGCAGCACTGAACCATTGCTGCCCAAATTAATGGAGCGATAGAGCTTCGTGAAGTATGCCTGATCGATGGGCGCCGTGACGATGCCCGCAAAACTACCGTCCGGGTTGCTCAGCCGACGCGATGCCGCGGTGAACCATTTATCACTAACCGCCGAACGATAGGGCGGCGCTATAAACAGCGCATCACCGGCGTTATCGCGCTGAGCAATGAAATGCGACATGCCGGAGATGTTGTTGCGCGGCAACGCCTTGTCATAGGAGTGAGCAATGACTTCCCCCGACGCATCGGTCCATCCAATGGCGACAAGGATGGACGAGCTTTTTTGAACCTGGCGCAGGGCCGCATTGGCCAGGGCGATATCCGGTAACTTCTCCGACAGAGATGTCTTGCGAATGGCTTCTGCGCGAACCAGAGCACGATCTACATCTTCGAACGTCAGTGCCGTGTGCTCGGCAAGAATGTTCGCAAAGCTCCGTGCATCGGTTTTCGCCGATGCGATCCTGTCCCAATAGCGGGTCTGCAGGTCAGTGAGAAACAGGGCAATAGTCGAGAGGCAAAGGAGCGCACCGAGCGCTGCAATTGGCGCTCCGGGTGATCGTACCATCCGTCGAAGGACACCCAGCATAACTAGTCCGCTTAATAAGGAAGTGCTGGCCTCAAAGTCGCCCGATAACCTTTAATATTTCGTGCGTAATATCATGCGATGCCCGCTGAATGCCGTAATACTACGGGTTCAGGCGTAGACTGGTATTAACTGAGTAGGTGCAGCTTGAGGGACTCAAGGAGCACGAAACGGACCAAGATGGTAGAAACGCGGCACGACGCTCGGCACAGGGTCTTGAAGGTCGGCACAGTCGATTTCAACGGCTGCACAATTGATTGCACCGTCCGGAATCTTTCGCTTACAGGCGCAGCGATCGAGATGGCGAACCAACAGGAAATTCCCGACAAATTCACATTGGTCGTACCCGGCGACAAGCTGTATTTGCCCTGCCACGTTGTATGGCGCAAAGCCTACAGGATCGGGGTACAATTCGATTAAGCCACCGTATGGGGCAGTCTCTTGACAACTGCTGCGACTGGCCAGATGAGCCGCACCGGAACAACGGGCCTCCTGATAAGCGGATCCGAAACCCGACACCCTCCTTGCCGCCGGCCTCGTGCTCGTCGCACTCGCAGTAGCGATCGGCAAATTGGTAATGTGGTTAGGTGGTCCGGACTGAAGGAGCCGACCTGCTCCGCAGTCTTGGTGACGGTTGGAGGCGGCCGATGCACTACAGCCGAACAGATATTATCTTAATGGCCGGCACCTCGATGGCCGCGGTTGTGATCCTGATCTACATCCTATTCGGTCCGATTAACTGACCCACAACAGCCGTGACTGACCGTATCCGCATCATCAAGCACGAGGCCATCCAGGGCTGTGAATGGCTCCAAAGGGATCGTCCATCCCTATTACATCTCGGCCTTGGGGCCCGGCGCCGCCGCCATGGTAGGCGCGGGCGCGGTTGCTTTCGCCAGGTTCGCGCGTGACCGCGACTGGCGCCTGATCCTGTTGCCCTGTGCGGTGGTTGCCACCGTGGCGGCCCAGCTGGCGATCGTCGACTACCAGGACTACATGCATTGGCTCGCTCCCTTTTTGATCGTGGGAGCTGCGCTCGGGGTGTGTGCGATCATCGTGCGCAGGTTGGCGGGCGGCGCGGTGGCTTTGTTGGTCTGCCTGTTGCTCATCGCCCCCGCCGTGTACGCGCGCACGACTTGGCTCGCGCGGGTACAGGGAACCTTCCCCGCTGCCGGCCCCCACCAGGCGACCGGCAGCGGCGAGTACGGGTCGAGCGCAAGGTCGATGCAGATTTACCGCAACATGATTCGCTACGTGAGTACCCACCATCCTGGCACTCGCTGGGCTGTGCTCACGGTCGCCGCACCGAGCGCGGCGCCGATCATGCTGCTCGGACTACAGGCAGGCGCGCTTGCCGGCTACAGCGGCATCGACCCGGTACTCGATGGGCCTGGCCTGGCGCGGCTGGTGGCGCGCCGACAGGCACGCTACGTGGCGCTCGGCGGGGCCTATGCCTCGCGTGGAGGCAACCTCGCGACCAAGGCGGTCCTGCGGGCCTGTCCTCAAGTGCCGGCGGCTGCTTGGCATGGGCCCAAACCGTCGCCCTATGAGCTGGTTCTGTTCGACTGTGCCGGGCGCGAGCGCGCTTTGTCGGGCTTGCCCGAAGTCCACCAGGCAGCGCGTGGGCATCGCGCGCGGACGTAGCTTCCTTTAGAAGGCACGCTAGGCGGCTCGCGCGTTGGGGCGCAACGTGCGCACGTCGGGGGACGCGAGCACCGCGTCGAGTTGCTGTTGAGCGAGTTGGCGCTCAAAAAAGATGCCCTCGCGTAGGCCGGCTCCGGTCACCTCGAGCGTGTCGAAGCCACCGGCGTCCATGACGCCCTGGATGACAAGCGCGCCGGCCAGCACGATGTCGGCGCGCGCCGGTTTGATCCCCGGCACGCGGCCCCGCTCCGACGGCGCGAGTGCAGCGAGGCGCTCGGTCAACTCATCGAGCGCCCTGCGGTCGATGAGAAAGCCCTGCACCTCATCGGCCGGAAGACCGGCGGCTCGCTCGGCGGCACTTGCCAAGTTGCGAACAGTTCCTCCCAAGCCGATCAGGCGGGGGCCGGTGCCGGCAAGCCAAGGAGCGCGCTCGAGCTTTCGCGCCACGTGAGCTTGCAACGCTTTGCGTTCACTACGCTTGGCCGGCCCGTCGCCGATCATGAAGCGCTCGGTCATGCGCACCGCTCCGAGCCGCCAAGAGCCCGACTCGCGCGATAGGCGGCCGGCCACCCGCACGAGCTGTAGAGACCCGCCGCCGAGGTCGAGCACGCAGCCGTCGGTGAGCGTGGTCGAGTTCACGGCCGCCAAGTAGCCGTAGCGGGCCTCCTGCTCGCGACTGAGCACTCGTACCTCTAGGCCTGTGCGCAGCCGTACGCGTTCCAGGAACTCTTGGCCGTTCTCGGCATCGCGGATCGCGCTCGTAGCAACCGCGTCGATCGAGTGTTCGCCGAGACCTCGCTCCTCACAGAGCGAGGTGAACCCTTCGAGCGTGCCCATGGCGCGCTCCATCGCGGCCTCGCCCAGCCGCCCGCTGGCAGCCAGGCCCTCGCCGATACGCACGGCCGCCGAGCGCTCGTCGATGCGCTCCCAAGAGTCGCTGCGCTGCTCGAACACGACCATCCTGAACGAGTTGGAGCCAAGGTCGATGACAGCCACGCTCTGCTCGGGCTCTGAGGCCATGGTTGAAGCGTAGTGGCCTGATCGGATCTCTCGAGTTGACATCCCGGGCGGTATGTGACAGTATACCGACTGGTATGCGAAACGTACGAACCTCTCCCCCTCCTTCACCCTCCGATCTACCCGATGGGCCGCGGATGCCTCGACCGCTGCAGACCGCCATCTGGATGCGCCGGGCACAGTGGATGCTCGAGACCTGCCAAGCGCGCTTCGGCGATTTCTTCACGCTGAAGATCGCCAATGAAGGCACCTGGGTTGTGACCTCCGACCCGGCGGCTGTCAAGCAGGTGTTTACCGGCGACCCGCGGCTGCTGCATGCGGGTGAGGCCAACCGCATCCTGCTGCCGGTACTCGGCTCCAACTCGATGCTGCTGCTCGACGACGAGCGCCATCTCTCGCAGCGCAAGCTGATGCTGCCACCGTTCCATGGGACGCGCATGCAGCGCTACGGCGAGTTGATGGGCGAAGTCGCGCGTGAGGAGATCGAGCGCTGGCCGCTTGGGCAGCCCTACCCACTTAGGCCGCGGATGCAGGAGCTGACGCTGGAGATAATCCTGCGCGCGGTCTTCGGCGTCGGCGAGGGGCCGCGCAGGGCGCTGCTCCGCGAGCGCCTGCGCCACCTCCTCGACCTCTCTACCCGCCCGGTCAATATGGCCATGTTGGGCATCTTCGGCCCCGATCGCTTCCAGCACTTCCCGCTGTTCAAGCGCGAGATGCGCGCGGTCGACGTCCCCCTCTACGAGGAGATCGCCGAGCGCCGACGTGCAGGCGATCTGGCCGACCGCGACGACATCATGTCGCTGCTGCTGCAGGCCACCCACGAGGACGGCAGCCTGATGAGCGATGAGGAGCTGCGCGACGAGCTGATGACGCTGCTGGTTGCCGGACACGAGACGACCGCCAATGCGCTCTCGTGGGCGGTCGAGCGCTTGTGCCGCCACCCAGAGAAGCTCGAGCGCCTGCGCGCCGAGGCCGCCGAAGGAAGAGATATTTACTGCAAGGCGGTTGTGCAGGAGACCCTGCGCTTGCGCCCTGTGATCTCGATCGTGCTGCGCAAACTGGTCGAGCCGATGGAGATCGCCGGCCGGATGCTGCCGGCTGGCGTGTCAATCGTCCCCGCGATCCACCTGGTGCACCGTCGCCCTGACATCTATCCCCAGCCGAGCGAGTTCATACCCGAGCGCTTTATCGAGAGCGAGGGCGGTCAAGCGGCCGGGACCTACACCTGGATTCCGTTCGGGGGAGGCGTGCGCCGCTGCCTGGGCGCGGCCTTTGCCCAGTTCGAGATGGAGACGGTCCTGCGCGAGCTGGTCTTGCGACGCACATTGGTCCCCGCGCGAGCCGACTCGGAGCGGGTATATAGGCGCGCGATCACCGAGACCCCACGCCACAACGCCGAAGTTGTGATGGGCCAGGCCTCCGATTGTCCCGTCTCTTCGTCCACCTCCGCCAATGAGGTAGAGATGGCCAACAAGGTCGAGGTGGCACTCGCTTGAGTGCCGCAGACACCCGTAGCAGGGAGCGTCCCACCCGTCTGGAGCGCCAAGCAGTAACCCGCGCAGCCCTGCTACGTGCCGCCTCGCGCTCTATCTGCGAGCGCGGGATGGACGGTGCTTCGATCGACCTCATCGCTGCGGAGGCCGGCTACACCAAGGGCGCCTTCTACGCGAACTTCGCCAGCAAGGAAGACATGTTTCTCGCGATCCTCGACGAGAAGTTCGCCGCTGAGATGGAGCGTATAGAGACCGCCATGAGCGGCGCCGGCGAGCCGGTCGCGGAGGCGCGCATGGCGGCCGAGGAGTTCCTCACCTACGTGGACCGCGACCCCGAATGGCCCAGGCTCTACCAAGAGTTCGCCACACACGCTGCACGCAACGAGGAGTTCAGGGCTGTCTTGGCCGAGCGTCAGCGCAGCCTGCGCGAACGCATAGCCGCCATCTTCGCACGCTGGACAGCCGCCTTCGGAGTCGAGTCCGCCCTCCCCCATGAGGATGTTGCGGCTATGACATTCGCCATGGCCGACGGGTTTCTGCTCAACAGGATCATCGATCCGGAGTTGGACAACTCGCTCTACGCGACTATGTGTGAAGTATTTTTGAGGGGGTTGGCCGCGATGGCCGAGGAGGGCGAGGCGTAGACGGATGGGTGTGCCCGCCGATGACAGAACGGCGACGATCCTGCGCCGGGTGCGAGCAATTCCGCCTGGCTATGTGCGTACCTACGGTGACATTTCTCCCGGCGCTCCGCGTCTGGCGGGGCGTGTGTTGAGTCAGACCAACGCCGAGGACGTGCCATGGCATCGGGTTGTGCGGGCCGACGGCTCGCTGGCGAAGGGGACTCGTCAGCGGAAGTTGTTGGAAGCGGAGGCCGTGCCGTTCCGTGGTGAGCGGGTGGTGTTGTCAAGCGCCCGGCTCGACGATCTCGACGTGACGTGAAAAAGCGTGGAGGGCGGCCCATCTCCGTCGACAGGCAAGTGGGACTCGCACGTCGATCAGGCTTGTGAGCGCTGCCGTGCCCGATTGGCATGGCAGCTGAGCTCGCCGTCGAGCCCGCACGGCCCGGCGCTATGCTCATCTTTCTAGGGCGTCCACTGAAAGGGGTTTCCCTTGCCCCAAGCACCAACGTCCGAACTGCCCGACGCCGTTGTGTCACGTGGCAGCAGATCTCCAGTCCTCGCAGAGCGCGAGACCAACACTGTCCGAACTCCTGAAGAGGAGGGCGTCGAGCTACTGCTCACAGCCGATGGCAAGGGTGAGGGTGTTCTCGCCACCCGCCCATTCGCAACCGGCGAAACCGTAATGGTGGGCTTCCTGATCGGTCCGCTGACCGGCAACAACTCACATGCGACGCAAGTTGGTCCTAGCCGCTGGGCGCTCCACGGCGGCCTTGGTCCAAAGGTCAACCACTCCTGCGATCCCAACTGCGGCGTAAGGCTCAACGACGAGCAGGCATTCAACTTCGTCGCGCGCCGCCCGATCAGCTCCGGACAGGAGCTGACGTTCGACTATGCGATGCGCAACTTCACGATCGAGCACTTTCCGACTGTGTGCCTGTGCGGTGCTGTGCAGTGCCGTGGGTCTGTCACTGGCTGGAAGGATCTGCCCGCTGCACGCAAGGCCGACTACGGTGAGCTCGTCGCACCCTATCTGCGCGCGATGGACGACGACATACAGCGAAGTGGCCAGGAAGGTGATTTTCTCCCTTAGTTGGTGAGAAAAATAAAATGGGTCCGCCAGGACTCGAACCTGGGACCAACCGATTATGAGTTCCGCTATGGGCTTTGCGGCTGTTTGCGGGTGTTCGCTGTCCTGGCTCAGGAGCAAAGCTGATCGCGGTTGGCGACGGCAAGCAACTCCCGTCGATCGGTCCCGGAGGCATGAAACGCCCGAGCGCAACACCTACGCGCCCAACGTGGCGAACTCGGCTCAGACGAACTTCCCCTCTCAAGCGTCCACTACGGGCTACGACAAGGCGACCGGGTCGCTTTCATCGCCCAACACCGCCCGTAAGGCCAGCCACGCGTCGAGAACGGCACGCGCGGCCAAGTCACCAACATCGACCAGGACGGGACACTCACGCTCGCGCTCGACGGGTCAGACGCCAGCTTCAACTCGCGCGCCAAGACGCCGAGTCGCTGCGGCTTGCCTACGCCCAACACCTCTACCGCCAACAAGGCGCAACCGTCGATCGCGCCGTCGTGGTCACCGGCGCTGGCAAACAAGCAAGGAGACCGCCTACGTCCAAGCCACCCGAGCCCGCCACGGCACCGACTGGTACCTCGCCCGCGACTAACTCGGCGAGAAGGATAAGACCTCGACCGAATCACACGGCTCTCGCGGCGAATGACCCGAAGCCGTATACGCCCGCCATCCACGGCTCACCGTGAGAGAGCCGACCGAGCGTGTGACCCGACCCGCGATCCGCTGCACGTGGGCCAGCTAGTGCCGCATCTAGCGGCGTCGCTCGTCCGAGCGTCACCACGCGGCGCACCGGACCGAGACGTGGGACGAGGACACTGAGCGATATAGCACTAGTTGCGACCTTTACGGTAGGCGCTCACCGTCTGATTCGAGAGGGTGGTTGGCACGACGGGCGAGGAGCCAATAGGCCACAAGGCCGGTAGCCGCGAAGGGAACGGCGCAGGAGAAACCGCCGAGCAGATTGGCGGCTAGTACCCCCGTGCCGGTTGCCACCCGCACAGAGGCGGGACCACCAAAGCTCGACACCGACACGAGGAACATCGCGACCAACAGTGTCACGCCTATGAGCGAGATCGTGGCGTGCGTGATGCTGAGCGTGGCGAGCTTCGGTTGCCTGCCCGTCTCAAGTTGAGCAACGCGAACGTGCAGGAGCTCTGGGCCTCCGATAGCGGCGGCGACCTCAAGTTCGCTCCACTCGGGGCCCCGTACCACCTTTAGGAGCGCTCCCACGAGAGGGCGTCGCCCGCAGATCGCAACCGCGTGTCGGTCGGCTGCCAGCTCACGAGCAGCCGCATAACGGGCGCGCAGGGCATCGAGCGCTGGCATGAAGAACAACGCGGCCGAGAGCGCCTGCATCGACATCATCTTGAGTGGGTCCAGGTTGCGGACGTGGTAACGCTCGTGCTCAAGTACCGCGCGCAGCTCCTCATCCGAGCAGTCGTTAAACAGTCCTTGACTGATTGCGATGCGGGGAGTCAGCGCGCCGTACACGAATGAGAACGACTCGGGTGCAACGACGAGGACCACCCGCCCTCTCAACCCGGCTTGCACGGCCGTTCGTGCCAACTGGTCGGGGAGTGCCAGAGCGAGTCCGCGCACGCGCCGCGCAAGCCGGTATGAGGCAAGTGCCTGCCGCGTAAGCGAGAGGGTCGCGAACACGAGGCCACCTACCGCCAAGACGACGAATAGGAGCGATGGCAGCAACGATGCGCCGTCTCCCGGCAGCTTGGCGGGCCCGCTGTCAGATACCCGCATCAGCAGGAGCGGTACGAGTACGCCCCCTACAGCTCCGCAGAGGACATACGTCCCCACGAGCAGTGTGACGCCCATGAAGGAGAGGAAGTTGCGGTTGGCGCTGTCCAGTCTCATCCATCCTCCGCGAGAAGAGCCCGCAGACGACGGCGTACTTCGGGGTCCGCCCGCGCTTCGTCCACGAAATGCGCGACTGCGGCATCCCCGTAGGTGCGGATCACGTCGCGTACAGCAATCCCAGCTGCGTCCGTGGCGGTGGCTTCGTACACGTAGCTGCGTCTCTCCCCCAGGCGGTTCAGGACGCCCTTCGTGGCAAGCCGGTTCATCACAGTCATCACTGTCGTATAGGCCAATGGTTCGCCGCGGTGCTCGTTGAGCGTATCGAGTACCACGCGGACAGAGACCGGATCGCCCGCCGTCCACACCGCGTCCATCACCTCGGACTCAAGTGGAGCGAACCCGCTGCTGGTCTTTTTGGGCCTTCCCGCCATCAACCACATATTACTACATTTCTGTCGTGTATGCTCGCGGCATGACCACCACTGAACATGGCTACACAGCACCTGCTCGTCAGGCAACCAAAATCGCCCTCAGTTTCGCTCGGCACGAGGCGCTCCGCCACTCATCGATAATTGGAGATCACGCGTGAGCCGTCACGCGCATGGGCAGTTGCCGCCGGGTCCCCGCACCCCGGCATCGATCAACACCGCCCGTCTGGTCCGGCGACCGTTGCAGTCGTTGCTTGGTTGGCATGAGCGTTACGGAGACGTGTTCACCGTGCCGCTACTCGTCTTTGGTGTTGGCGTCTATGTCTGCGATCCGAACGCGATCCGCGACATGCTGACCGGTGGACAGACCGATCTTCACGCTGGCGAGGCGAACGCACCTCTGTCGTCGGTGCTCGGTGACAGTTCGGTTCTGGTTCTCGACGGACGCGAGCATCTGCGTCAACGCAAGCTACTGCTTCCCCCGTTTCAAGGATCGGCCATCCAGAACTTCCGCACGATCATCCGCGATATCGCTAACGCCGAGATCAGCAACTGGAAGGAGGGCCAGCATTTTGTTATGCGCCAGCGGATGCGAACTCTTACTTTCGAGGTGATCGCCCGTGCCGTCTTCGGAGTTACCGAGCGGGATCGCATCGAACGCCTGTGTAGCGCCCTGGTCTCAGTGCTCGATATGCAAACCGTGTTCCTTCTGCCCAACATGCTGCGCCACGATTTCGGTCGCTGGAGTCCGTGGGGACAGTTTCAGCGTCGCTTGCAGGCAGCGGACTCGCTTATCTATGAGGAGATCGCTCTCCGCCGATCCGAGCCGGACCTTGAGGATCGCACCGATGTTCTCTCATTGCTTCTGCGTGCCCGCGACGAAGAGGACCGATCGATGACCGACGTCGAGCTTCGTGACGAGCTGATGACGATGCTGCTCGCCGGTCACGAGACGACCGCGACCGGTCTCGCTTTCGCCTTCGATCTGTTGGGGCGCAATCCCCGTGTGCTTGACCGCCTGCGCGACGAGCTGTCAGCGGGCGATGACACATACCTCGATGCCGTTGTGACAGAGACGCTGCGGCTGCGGCCGGTGATCGACTCCAACGCGCGCACGCTCACCAAGCCCCGCACGATCGGCGGATGGGATCTCCCCGCCGGTATCCGGGTCTATCCGGCGATTGCCGTCGTTCATCTGCGCGAGGATCTCTACCCACGGCCCCACGAGTTCCGCCCGGAGCGGTTCATCGACGGCGAGGCGGAATCCTACGCTTGGCTGCCGTTTGGTGGCGGCATCCGCCGCTGCATCGGTGCGTCGCTCGCCCAAGCCGAGATGGCCGAGGTAATCCGCGTCGTCGTCTCAAGCGTCCACCTTCAACCGACCCGGCCCGATCCCGAATCCGTGGTCATGCGCGGCATCACGCTAGTCCCACGGCACGGTTCGCCGGTCGCCGTCGGACGTGTCGCCAAGATGCGCCCGCAGACTGTGTCCCAACCGTCAAAACAAACAAGCTAAGCCGACAAAAGCGAGGGAACATCGTGCGAAAGCTAACAACACCACTTGTGCCCCCGACTTGGGTGCCCGCGCAGTTGCGGATGTGGTCTCGTCGTCAATGGAAGGTGGCGGGATGGAGCTATCTGGCTTCATTGCTGGCAATGGGAATCATCGGCGAGACACTTCCTGGCGCATCTCAGGGCCGCGGGGTACCAGTGGAGTGGTGGAACTACGTCACTCTGGTGATCTCTCCGGCACTCATCGGCTTGATTGCCGCAACCTTTGTGCCGGACGGGCAACCGAAAGGGTCTCGACTCCGGGGGATCGCAGGAGCAGGTATGGGTGGTGTTGTTGGGACCGTGGCAATGGCATGTCCTGTCTGCAATCCTCTGGCGATTCCGCTCTTCGGCGCCGCCGGTGTCCTGCCTTTCCTCGCGCCAGAGCGCGGCCTGATCGCGTTGCTCTCCATAGCCCTCCTTGGCGTGACGCTCACAATTCGACTTCGCACCAGGCGAGCGTGCCGACTGACGGACCCTGTCCGAAGCGAGGGCAAAATGGATCACTCGCGCCCAAGTAGAAGCCCAGCATGAGCGCTCCCACGGAGGTACCCGACGCGCAGGCCGCTCAAGGAGATCGTCCAGCGCTACGACCGAGTCGCCCGCTTCTACAGCACATTCGAACCGCTTTACCTGATCTTCCCGCCCGCCCGGCGAAAGGCGGTCGCAGCAATGAACGTGAAAGCCGGCGACGTCGTCCTTGGGATCGGAGCCGGCACCGGACGTAACCTGCCCTACTTGGTCGACGCGGTTGGTCCGAGTGGCACTGTCATCGCTGTTGATGCGTCCGAGGGCATGCTGGCCGAGGCACGCAAGCTCGTTGAGCGCCACGACTGGTCCAATGTTCAACTGCCTGCCAAGACGCCGCCCAACTGCAACTCGATCACGACCTTGACGGCGTGCTCTTCAGCCTCAGCTACTCGGTCCTACCCGAACCGCACTCTGCGCTAGTTCAAGCCTGGAGCCGACTGCGTCCCTGCACCCGGGTCGTCGTGATGGACCTGGGACTCACCGACAGCAAACTCCGCCGCGTGCTCGACCCGATCCGCCCGCCTTATGCTCAAGTTCACCCCAGGAGACCCCCTACTCCCGCCCGTGGGAAGATCTCGCAAGCTATGGGCCGGTAATAACTGGGCGCTTTCTGCTGAGTCTCTACTACATCTGCACAGTCGAGAAGGCGACGGGGTAATACAGCTGTTTCGCATTCCTTGACGCGCCCGGCCGGTCTGGACTATTACCACCAACAACCGTTCTGGCATCCCTTTTAGATAAAAGATTGGGGAGTGGGCCCGCCAGGACTCGAACCTGGGACCAACCGATTATGAGTCGGCGGCTCTAACCAACTGAGCTACGGGCCCGTGTCGCGCGAGGCGCGACCCATCAGAAGCTACCAGCGGAGCACCCGCACGCGCCCGTGAGACGAGGGGTGGTTTGATTCAGCGTTCAACCAACGAGAGGAGCGGCAATGGCGGAGCGTGCAGCGATCGTCACGGGGGCATCGAGCGGGATCGGCTTGGCTATAGCGCGGGTGCTTGGCGAAGAAGGCTTCGGGGTCACGATGGCCGCGCGGCGCCCCGAGAAGTTGCAGGCCGCCGTCGACGGCCTTGCCGGCGAGGGCTTCGAGGTGCACGGCATCGCGGCATCCCTCTCCGAGGAGAGCGAGATCCAAAGGGTGGTCGCCGCCCACCGTGAGCGCTATGAGCGTCTGGATGTGCTTGTCAACAACGCTGGTGTCGGCGTCGGTGCTCCTGTGGGAGACATCCAGACCAAGCACCTGGACATGCAGCTCTCGGTCAACCTGCGCTCGATCGTGCTCTTTTATCGTGAGTGCCTGGAGATGCTCAAACAGGCTGCCGCCGAGCACTCCAACGCGCTCGTTGTCAACACCGCTTCGATCTCCGGCAAGCGCGCCGAGGCTTGGCTCTCGGTCTATTCGGCCACCAAGCACGGTGTCGTCGGCTGGACAGAAGCCATGAACAAGGAGCTCGGCTCCTCGGGCATCAAGTCAACGGCCTTGTGCCCCGCCTTCGTGGACACGCCGATGACCGACTTCGTCAAGGGTCAAGTGCCGGCCGAGGAGATGATCAAGCCGCAGGACATCGCCGAGTCGGTGCGCTTCCTGTTGCGCGTCTCCCCCGCCTGCGTCGTTCCTGAGATGATGTTCGTGCGTCCCGGCGACGCCCTCTGATCACAGAAAGGACGCAAATGAAGCTAGGCGTGCACATCGGCTATTGGGGTCTTGGCCTCAGCTCCCAAGATCAGCTCGAAATCGTCCAGGAAGCCGAGAAGCTCGGCTACGACTCGGTGTGGACCGCCGAGGCCTACGGCTCCGACAGCGCCACGGTGCTCGCGTGGCTGGCCGGGCAGACCACCAAGATCAGGCTCGGCTCGGGCATCTTCCAGATGCCGGGCCGCTCACCCGCAATGACCGCGATGACGGCCGCCACGATCGACCAGCTATCCGGCGGTCGCATGATCCTTGGCATCGGCTCCTCAGGACCGCAGGTGGCCGAGGGGTGGCATGGACAGCGCTTCGGTAAGCAGTTGCAGCGCACACGCGAGTACGTAGCCGTCGTACGTAAGGCGCTTGCCCGCGAACGACTCGAGTTCCACGGTGAGACCTTGGAGTTGCCTTTGCCCGATGGTCCCGGCAAGGCGCTCAAGCTTACGATCGCGCCCGTCCAGGAGCACATCCCGGTCTATCTAGCCGCAATTGGCCCCAAGAACACGGCCTTGGCCGGCGAGATCGCCGACGGCTGGATTCCCACCCTGTTCTCGCCGGAGCACGTCTCCGAGTTGCGCCCTCTGCTGCAGGAAGGCGCAGACCGGGTCGGGCGATCGCTTGATGGCTTCGACATTGCTCCCACGGTCAATGTGTTCGTGACCGACGATCTAAAGGCCGCGCGCGATGCGATGCGGCCCTTCATCGCGCTCTATGTCGGCGGCATGGGATCGCGCAAGCAGAATTTCTACAACAACCTCGTATGTCGCTACGGCTTCGAGTCCGACGCCAAGGTCATCCAAGATCTCTACCTCGAAGGCAAGCGCGAGGAGGCGATGGCAGCGATTCCCGACGCCTTGATCGACATGGTCTCCTTGTGCGGACCCAAGGATGTCGTGCGCGAGCGTCTGGCCATCTATCGTGACGCGGGCGTCGGCACACTCGGGATAACGCCGATCGCGTTCACCAAGGACGACCGCCTGGAGCAATTGCGACTCGTGGCCGAGCTGGCCGGTTAGCGCCCCCAGCGCCAACCGGTCGCCAGATCAATCGAGCAAGTGTCTGTCTCGCCGGTCCAAGTTGTACCGCCTGAGGTAAGACCGGGACAACCCCGTCTAAGGCTCCTGCTCGGCGCCTTTGGGGACCCGGGTCACGCGTTCCCGATGATTGCGCTTGGGCGCGCCTTGCTTGGACGCGGCCACGACGTCACCCTGCAGACCTGGGAGCGCTGGCGAGGCCCGGTCGAAGCCGAGGGCATCGCCTTCACGCCCGCGCCCGAGTACAGCGCTTTCCCCATTGGCGATCACCCGCTCGACTTCTACGAGGCCGTCGTCTATGCCACCCGCGACACGCTCCCCCTAGTGCGCGAACTGCAGCCGGACATCGTGGTGCACGACATTCTCACGCTCGGACCTTCGCTCGCGGGCGAGCTGCTCGGCATCCCGCGCGCCACACTCATCCCCCATGTCTTCCCTGAGGCGGGACCCGGCTTTCCGATCTACTCTTTCGGTGCGCTCCTGCCCCGGACCGCGCCCGGCCGCGCCTTCTGGGAGCGAGCACATCTGCCCGTCCGCCGTGGCCTTCAGAGCGGGCGTTTAGCGCTCAACCGCACCCGAGCCCAGGTCGGCTTGCCAGCGCTCGATCACGTCCACGGCGGCACGTCGCGGGAGCTTGCTTTGGTCGCGACCTTCCCGCAACTTGAGTACCCCCGGCCTTGGCCGTCCCACGCTCATGTCGTCGGCCCGTTGATGTGGGAGCCGCCGGCGCAGGACATCGCGCTCCCGTCAGGCGACGATCCTCTCGTGCTGGTCGCTCCCTCTACCTCTCAAGATCCAGACCATCGACTGCTACACGCCGCGCTGCGCGGCCTTGCAGACGCGCCTGTGCGCGTACTTGCCACTTACAACCGGCGGCTTCCATCTCGCCCTTTGTCCGTCCCCGATAACGCTCATGTCGTCGACTGGGTCTCCTACGCCCGCACCCTGCCGCATTGTGATGCGATCGTCTGTCACGCAGGTCACGGCACCTTGGTCCGCGCGCTCTCTTGCGGTGTTCCCGTAGTCGCTTGCCCCGTCGCTGGCGACATGAACGAGAATGCCGCCCGCTTGGCCTGGGCCGGCGCCGGAGTACGTCTCCCCCGTCGCTTCATCTCACCGCGACCCTTGAGACATGCGGTCGAACGGACACTCTCAGAGCCTTCGATTCATGCTCAAGCGCAGGTTCTGGCTGCGTGGGCTGCGACCCACGACGCCGGGAGCCGCGCCGCGACGCTCATCGAGCGGCTTGCCGCAGAGTGCGCTGCAAAAAGCACCGATAGCCCTTCTGCCTCCGTCGGGACGAAGACAGTCTCGTAAAGGGGAGCTCAGGGCTCGCACCATTTTCCCCCCCTCTGGGGATCCAGCCCCCCGTCAGGGGGCAGAGGTTCATGAAGCTCCGGGGGTGGGACTCGAACCCACAACCTAGCGATTAACAGTCGCTCGCGCTGCCATTGCGCCACCCCGGATCGGGCTACCCCTGAGACACGATAGCCACTGACATCTTACGGAAGCTTTGCAGCGCCCGCCTCGACCTCGGCGTGGCAATTGGAGCAGAGCAGCACACACTTCCGCGCCTCAGATCGCAGGGTGGCAATGCTACGCGCACCGCGTCGCGCCAACCCAAACTTCTTGCTCGTCGGGTCGAGGTGATGAAACTGGAGGGCCGCAAGACATCGGCTATAGCCACACAGGCGGCACCTTCCACCGGCCTCCGACACCAGAGTCTCCTTGACCTTGCGCCGGCGACGAACGACAGCCTCGATCCGGCATTGACGGCACCTGTAGTAGCCACGGCCATCAAGGATGTGTCGGACGCTGCCATGTCGGGCACATTCCAGAACGGGTTCGGCCTGTCCGCTCGCCCGAGCTTGATCGACACCCGGCCGCGACGGCGCTCCAGAGGGAGCCTGCGTCCGCAGGCCGTATTGCTTGAGCCAATGGCGCACAGTGCCCTTGCTCCGTTCGACCTTCTCGGCTATTTCAGCGATGGAAGCGCCCGTGTCGACTAGCTTCTCCAGATCGCCTCGTTCCAGTCCGCCCTTCGCCGTGTGCTTGGTGCGATTGACCGCCCTAAGTTCGTACTTCTTCACCCAGTAGGCGACTGTCGCTTCATGCTTGCCAAACCGTTTGCCGATCTCGGCCAGCGACAGTTCTTGACTCAAAAACTCTTCCAGCGATGCGCGCTCCATGTGCACCGCATTGTCTACTATGGATCGGACGGAATCAGACGAACGCACGTTCGCAAACGCCCACACAGCGTGCTTGAGCCCTACACCTCACCTACTCAAGAAACCTCCGCCCCACTCTCCGCCAAAGCCCGCTCCTGCGCCCGATCGAAATCGCGCTTGACCTCTCCCCTCAAGCGAGCCAAGTCGCTCACCTCGCCGGCCCCCTGCGCGCGCGCGGTGTGGATCTGGCGATCAATCGCGGCGAGGCGCAACTGCAACTGCTGGACCTCCAGCATCGCCGGCCTGCTCGAGCCTTCGTGTGCCGGCCAGCGTCCCGCTTCCACGGTCAGCTCGGCAAGCAGGCCGACCAGCTCGCGATCCTCGACGTCCACGCCCTTCAGCGGCTCGGCCAACCCGTCTTCCTTCAGGTGTCCCGCGGCCCGGCGCAACAGCTCGCTCGTAAATACGTCCCCGATCTCTACTTCCGCCAAAGCCCCCTGTCCATGGACGGGCGTGGCGATGCAGAGAGCCAGGAAGGCACGCTCAGTGTCCTCGCGTGCTGAGAGCACCTTGCTGGCCCCCGACCCGCGCTCGCCTCCACCCCCACCACGTGAGGCGCCGTTCCCGGCATCGGCGCGCGCGGGTCCTCCAGCCGAGGCTCCGCCACGGGCACGACCCTCCAATCCTCCCCCTACTCCAGCCTGTCCCACCCGAGCAGCCAGGAGCGTCTCGGCCAAGCCCTCGCTCAAACCAAGCCTGCCCGACACCAGCCGCGTCAAGTCCATCCGCATCGCGCTCGGCGGCAAGCCTTCGAACACCGGTCGCAACTCTCCGATCATGCGGTCCCGCCCCTCAGGGCTGGTGTCGTCCCCTGCCGCCAAAACTCGCTCGACTCTGAAGCGCACGAATGGCGCCGCTCCCGCGATTGCCCTCTCGATCGCCCCGGCTCCCTCGCGCTGAACGAGGTCGGCTGGATCGGCGCCGGCCGGCAGCTCCACCACCTTCAGCTCCAGGTTGCGACGAGCGGCCAGGCGCGAAGCCTTCAGCATCGCCTCCTGTCCCGCCTTGTCGGCGTCGAGCGCGAGCAGCACCGTTTGCGCCATGCGCCCCAGCTCGCCGACCTGCTCGTCTGTGAGCGCGGTTCCCATCAGGCCGACCGCGTTTTGGAAGCCGGCCTGGTGCAAAGCGATCACATCGGTATATCCCTCGCACAGGATCACCTCCCCCGCCTTCGCTGCCGCGGACCTGGCCAGATCGGTCCCATACAGGTGTCGACCCTTGTGGTAGATGTCGTTGTCGGAGGTGTTCAGGTACTTCGGCTTCTGGTTGTCCCTCATCGCTCGCGCACCGAAGCCCAATACGCGTCCGCGCTGGTCGGCCAGCGGAAACATGATGCGAGCCCTGAATCGGTCATACAGCCCGCCCCGCTCTTGCGAGCGCTGCGCCAAGCCCGTCTCATACAGCTCCTTCTCCGAGAAGCCGCCCCGCCGGGAAGCGAGCAGCACGCGATCCCAGGCGCTCGGCGCGTAGCCCACGCGAAACGCCTTCAGGATCTCCTCACCCAGCCCGCGTCCCTCCAGATAAGCGCGAGCCTGTGCGGCCTCACCCGACTCCCACAGGTAGCGCTCGTAGTAGCCGCTCGTGCGAGTCAACAGCTCCCACAATCGCTCGCGGCGCATCCTCCGCTCGGCTTCGCGAGAGTCCTCCTTTTCGACCTCCAGCTCGATCCCGGCGCGGTCGGCAAGCAGCTCCAAGGCGCCCTTGAAATCGACGCCTTCGGTCTCTTGCACGAACGTGAACACATCGCCAGAGGCCTGACAGCCGAAGCAGTAATAGACCTTCTCGACCGGCTCCACGCTGAAGGACGGGCTGCGCTCGTCGTGAAACGGGCACAACCCCTCATAGCTGCGCGCCCCCGCCCGGCGCAGCTCGGTGCGCGTACCCACGAGCTCCACGAAGTCGATCGCGTCGCGCACCCTGTCGCGCGAGTCAGGGGTATATCGGGCCATTCTCCCAAGGACGCTAGCGTGCTGGACGATTGGCGGTCACATCGACCGTCAATCGGTCGCGCGGCACTTCCAGGTCCGTGTACTCCCTGATGCAGTAGCGATCGGTCATGCCTGCCACGTAGTCGGTGACCCGCTCAGCCAGATCTCCCTGGTTGGCCAGATCCTCAGGCTGTGCGAAGCCCTCGGACGTGGCCGCATCTTCCCGATCGCCGCCGCTCGGCAGCAGGTCAGGGTGCTCGACATAGTGTTCGAACAATTTGCTCACCACATTGGCGATGCGAGCACGCTCGGCGCGCACCGCGGGACCCAAGTAGATGCGCGCAAACATGAACTTGCGCAACTCGTCCATCGCCGGTCCCGCATGCGGTCCCTGCACGATGTCCCCGGCGCGCGCCGAGTGCTCCACCATGTCGTGCACTAGCGTGTCGATCCGTCGCGAACCTGTCTCCCCGAGCACCGCGATCGGGCCCTCGGGAAGATCGCGCTCGCTCAGCAGGCCCGCCCTGATCGCGTCGTCGATGTCGTGGTTGATATAGGCAACCCGGTCGATCGTTCTCACGATCCGCCCCTCCAACGTGTCCGGCAACGGTGCGCGACCGGAGTGCCTAGCGATGCCTTCGCGCACCTGCTCGGTCAGGTTGAGCCCGGCGCCGTCGCGCTCGATCCGGTCCACGACCCTCAACGAGTGCTCGTAGTGGCGAAACTCCTTGCCAAAGCGCTCTTTCAGACAGGCGTCGAGCGCTTCCTCGCCGATGTGCCCGAAGGGCGGATGCCCAAGGTCGTGGCCGAGCCCGATCGCCTCGACCAGGTCCTCGTTAAGCGCCAAAGCTCGAGCCACAGTGCGCGAGATCGTGGTCACCTCCAACGTGTGGGTCAAACGCGTGCGGTAGTGGTCACCCAGCGGCGCCACAAACACCTGAGTCTTGTGTGTGAGGCGCCGAAACGCCTTGCAGTGCACGATCCTGTCGCGATCTCGCTGAAACGGGGTGCGCAGCCCGCAGTCCTCCTCCGGGTGGGCCCTTCGCGCCGGATAGGAGCGTGCCGCCAAAGGCGAGAGCTCGCGCTCCTCCATTTCGCGCCGGTTCTCAGCGAAGGCCGCCGCGAGTGGCTCTGTGTCGTTTGTGATGCTCACACAGCCGATTGTGGCAGCGCTTGCGGTTGGTCCTCCCTGAACGTCGGTCGCGGCGTTCTGCGATTGGTGGCTGGCATCAATCGCACATGCGCATGGTGCTCAAGCGTCTCGCTGACCGCGCGCTCCACCTGGCCCAGTACGCGCTCCTCAGCTACTGGCGCCTCGCTCAAAGGCTTGGCCAACGCTTGGGCCATGAACTCGTGTGCCGGCTCGCCCAGCGCGAAGGCCCCCGCCTCACAAGCGCTGCACACCACGCCTCCAGCTGCGCCCGAGAAGCCGACCAGATGCTCCCGCTCCCCACAACCCGCGCAAGCCCCCAGCTGGGGCGCCAGTCCTGCCGCGACCAGCAGCTTCAGGCGAAACGCCAAGGCGCTAGCCGTTGTGGCCTGGGCGGGAGCCTCGTCGAGCA
Source organism: uncultured Solirubrobacterales bacterium (assembly GCA_963788715.1). Classification (GTDB taxonomy): domain Bacteria; phylum Actinomycetota; class Thermoleophilia; order Solirubrobacterales; family Solirubrobacteraceae; genus Palsa-744. Next base: position 120,837 of record CAWBID010000005.1, on the reverse strand, counting down.
GGGCAAGCTTGCGGCACAGCAAATTGAATACCCCCGGATGAGGCTCTGAGGTCTCAAACAAGCGTCCCACCGCGTCGCAAGCCCTCGCTGCGGCATCCAGTGCGTGCGCATCCCCGCGCAGCCTCGCGTGACCATCGACGGTCTGTGCTCCTGTCACCGTCAACAGCTCGCCTCGGCCTTCGTGCATCTCAATGCGCAAGCGAAAGAACGGCTCCAAACGCCCCCCGAAGCGGCTGCGAGCTCTGCGCACCCCCTTGGCGATAGCGCTCACCCGCCCCTTATGAGGCGTGTACACGTGCAGGATGCGATCGGCCTCGCCATACCTCATCGAGCGCAGCACCACAGCTTCGGTCTTGAGGAGTCCCCCCATCGCTCCGCCGAGTCTAAGATCGGGTGCGGCGGAGTTTGCCTCCGAGGACACCCTGATTGAGAGGCTCAAAGGCCGTCGAGGACTTGAAACGCGAGCTATACTTTATGAAGTAATGAACAGTACCAGGCAAATAATCGTCTACACCACCGAGCCTTGCTCCTTCTGTGCCCGCGTTAAGGGACTGCTGAAGGCGCGTGGCCTTGAATTCTCGGAGGTCAACCTCTCCAAGGACCTCCCCGGTCGCGTCGAGCTGGCCGGGCGCACCGGCATGATGACCTTCCCCCAGGTGCTTGTCGGCGAGGAGCTGCTGGGTGGCTTCGACGAAACGCTCAGCGCCGTGGAGAGCGGTCGCCTGGACGAGCTGTTGGCCGCCTAGGACCGGCGTATACAGGTCTAACGATTCGGGGTACCCTGCGCCCGCGTACGCGGCCGCGGTTGGCAACGCTCGCACACATAGGTTCCTCGCCCGCCCACGACCATCTTCACGATCGTCCGCCCGCAGGTCGCGCACGGCTCGCCCTCGCGACGGTGAACCTGAAAGCGGTCCTGAAACGAACCCCAAACCCCATCCACGTGACGGAAGTCGTCGATCGTTGCCCCGCGCGCTTGGATGCCGGCTTGTAGCGCCCACACCAGTGCGTCCCGCAGGCGCGCATACTGCTCGGCCGTCAATCGTCCGGCGGGGCGCAGCGGATGAATGTGGGCCCGATGCAAGGCCTCATCGGCATAGATATTGCCCACCCCCGCCATCCTTCTCTGGTCAAGCAGGAACGCCTTGACCGGGGCCGTGCGTCCCCGTGCCAGCTTGCGCAGATGCTCGGCCGTGAAGTCTGCGTCCAAGGGCTCCAAGCCCAGGCGTGCCTCAAAGAAAGCGTTGAGCTGCTCTTCGCCGAGCAACAACTCGCCAGTGCCGAAGCGGCGCGGATCCACGATCGCAAGCTGGCTCGAGCCAAGATCGATCCGCACCCGCACGTGGGTCTGCTCAGGGCTCGGATCGCACAGAACCGTGCCTGTCATTCGCAGGTGCTGCGCCAGGTAGACCTCCTCGCTCAAGCTCCACACGAGGTACTTGCCGCGCCGCCCCAAGCTCTCCACCACTCGCCCTGTCAAGGCGTCCTCCATTTCGGTTGGTGCGAGCGGTCTGCACCAACGCCAGTCGAGGATCTCGACGCGCTCCAACGTGCGTCCCTCCAACAGGGGCGCCAACTGGCGCTTGATCGTCTCTACCTCCGGGAGCTCGGGCATGCAGCGCCCAGCATAGGGACCCTCAGACGGGCCGGCGCATCGTGCGCGCCTGCGCTCGTGGATGCGCTCCGAAATAGGCGTCCTTGAGACGATCCGCCGACAGATGGGTGTAGATCTGAGTCGTGGCCAAGTCTGCGTGTCCGAGCATCTCCTGTAGCGAGCGCAGATCACACCCCCCCGCAAGCAGGTGCGTGGCGAAGGTGTGGCGCAAGGTGTGCGGCGTCATCCGCTCGGCCAAGCCCGCCTTGTGGGCATAGCTCTGGATGATCTTGTAGACGCCCTGTCGGGTCAGACGAGCACCGCGATGGTTGACGAACAGGCTGCTCTCCACGCGTATCCCCACAAGGACCGGGCGTCCTCGTGCCAGATAGCGCTCCAAGGCCGCTATCGCGCTGCTGCCCACCGGCACGATCCGCTCCTTGGAGCCCTTGCCGCGCGCGCGCAGCATCCCCTCGTCGGTGTCCACGTCGCCGACCTCCAAGGCGATCGCCTCCGAGACACGCAACCCGCACGCGTACATCAGCTCAAGCAAAGCCCTGTCGCGCAAAGCGAGCGGCTCGCCTCCCTTGGGCTGCTCCAGCAACTCGGTGACCTGCTCGCGGGAGAGCACCTTGGGCAGGCGCATCAGCTTCGGAGGACTCCGCAGGTCGGTCGTGGGATCGTGGACGATCAACTCTTCGCGGCGCAGGTGTCGATAGAACGAGCGCAGGCAAGCCGCCTTGCGCTGCAAAGTCGCGGGGGATGCGGGAGCGCGTTTCTCACCCCCTTCGGCGAGTTCCGCAAGAAAACCGGCGAGATCGCTGTGGTTAGCCTGCAGCGGCGAGACGCCGCGAGCATCCAGATAGCGCCCAAACTGGGCCAGATCGGACTGATAGGCGTGCAAAGTGTTGCGCGATAGGCCACGCTCCAGCTCCAGATGGGCAAGAAAGTCGAGGGTCAGTTGCTGAAGGCGCTCGCCATCCGCGTTTCGCCCTGGCTCAGTATCGCCCACGCTCGGAGATTCGCCTCTGAGCCCTGGGCTCCTGGCGGTGCAAGCCAACTCTCAGCGGCTGTCCCTCTCTTCTTCGCCGCTGTCGTCCAAGTCGGCCAACGCGGTCCCACCGGCGAGCGCTGCGCCGAAGAACAGAGGGTCCTCGACAATGGTGCGACCCATGGTCCGCGACGGCAGGCCGCCGGCGAGATATCCGGGTAGGTCGACGGAGGCCCGACGCCAGTCGTGGCGGGCCATGCGAGCAGGGCGATCCACGTCCAGCTCGAGCTGTGGCTTTGAAGGCGACCGCGCCGAGCCGAACACCGACCCCAAGCTGGCGCGCAGATCGGCGCCCGCGGGCGAGCGTATCCCAGCTGGAAGTGCCACCGTGACCGGCTCGAGCAGCATGTCGAGCACCGTCAGCGTGTGATGGGAGAGCCCACGATGACGGGGACGCTCATCTGTCGAGGACATGCGAGCAACCAGCAGAGTGCAAGCCCCCAAGGCAAGTGCTGTGTGGGCCGAGTCGAGCGCGTTCATACCGCCATGGCCAAGCGGCGAGCTGGACCCTACGATCCCGGGTCCCGGCCCGCACACCGCCGCGTCCCAGTCGAGCGAGTGAAACCCGTGGTGAAGCGCACCCGCGGTGGTGATTGCCTCAAGCTCTCCGCCGTAAGCCGCTCCGGCGGTGATGTGGTTGGCGAGCAAGCCGCGCTCGAGCAGCGCACGCACGACCTTGGAATGTCCGCCCGGCAAGGCTCCGCCCTGGGTCTGCACATATCCCAACCGCGCCTCTGGTCGGGCTTGCGCATAGGCCCAGGCAACGGGCGCAAGCTGGCCGTGCAAAGCGAACACGGCCACGCCGCGGCCCAGAGGCAACTCCAACTGCTGGTCCTCGATCGGCTCCACCGCGTGCTGCAAGCTCGTGTAGTTGAGCTTCATCACATGGGCTCCCGCCTTACCTTCGCCCGACAGCCCCCGTGTGAGGTTGGCGTGAACGATGTCAAAGCCGCCTGAGCCCAGGCCCAAGTCGCGCGCCTGGGTGTTCACGATCAGCTCGTCTCCCTCCCGGCTTGCTCCAACCAACGCCACCTCGGCGATTGCTGGTCGCTGCTCGCCGTCGATGGAGATCGAAAGCTCCTGCTCGGAGTCGTCGGCGATGCCCGCCTGAATGACGGTGGCTCGGCGGAGCTTCAGCACGAAACGCTAGAGGCCGGCGGGAGGAGCGGACCGCGGCGATTCACGCTCGATGGAGACATCCACGTCGCATTCGCACTCCGGCAAGTTGGCGATCTCATGCGCCCTGTCGACCATCCTGGCCGCCACGGCCTGCGCCTGCGCCTCGTTTGAGACATGGAAGACGGCTTGTACACGTACCGCGCGTTGCACGCCGTCGCCGTCGGTAGCGAGCTGGTCGCTCACGAGCGGCCGGCGAGCCGGCGCTTGCCTTCGGGCGGCGCGTCGAGCTTGCGCAGCGCGGCCCCCACGAAGTCGCTGAACAGCGGCGCTGGACGCTCGGGGCGGGACTTGAACTCGGGATGGAACTGGGAAGCGACGAAGAACGGATGATCCTCGAGCTCCACAACCTCGACCAAACGCTCGTCGGGAGAGGTCCCGGAAATGGACAGTCCCGCACTCTGCAAACGCTTGCGCAACAGATTGTTGACCTCATAACGGTGGCGATGGCGCTCATAGACGACCGCTTCGCCATATGCCTCGCGAACACGAGTGTCCTCGTGCAACTTGATCGGATCGGCGCCAAGGCGCATCGTGCCACCAAGGTCCGCGACCTCCTTCTGCTCGGGCAGAAGATCGATCACCGGATAGGGCGTCTCGATGTCGAACTCGGTCGAGTTGGCGCCCTCCATGCCCGCTACATGCCGCGCAAACTCGGCGACGGCTATCTGCATCCCCAGGCAGATGCCCAAATATGGAATGTGGTTCTCGCGCGCGATCCGAGCCGCCTCGATCTTGCCCTCGATGCCACGTCCGCCGAAGCCTCCGGGGATCAGTATCCCGTCTGCCTCTTCGAGCACCTCGCGCGCCGTCCGTCCGTCCCGCGCGGAATCGTCCTCGGTCGCCTCCGCCGAAGAGCGGGAACGGTCCTCTCGCCCCTCGTGCTCGCTAGCCTCCAGGTGCTCGGAGTCGACCCAGTCGATTTGAATCGTGGCGCCCTGCAACGCTCCGGCGTGGCGTAGGGCTTCGGAGACCGACAGGTAGGCGTCCTCCAGTTGGATGTACTTGCCTACCAAGGCGATCCGCACGGTGCGATCGGCCTCCGCGGCTAGTTCGATCGGCTCCTGCCACTTGGACAGCTCGGGCGCGGGCGCCTCCATCCCGAAGTGCTCGAGGATGCAATCGTCCACACCCTGGTCGCGAAACACGAGCGGCACCTTGTAAATGTTGTCCACGTCTCGAGCGGAGACGATCGCGTCGGCCGGCAGGCTCGCGAACAGAGCGATCTTCTTGCGAATCTCCTGCGAAAGAGGGCCCTCCGAGCGGCACATCAGCATGTCCGGAGCGATACCGATTCTGCGCAGCTCGTTAACCGAGTGCTGAGTCGGCTTGGTCTTCAGCTCCCCCGCGTGGCCGATATAGGGAACAAGCGTGAGGTGGATGAACATGCAGCGTCGCCTACCAACATCGACCGGGAACTGACGGATCGCCTCAAGGAAAGGCAAGGACTCAATGTCGCCGACAGTGCCGCCGATCTCGGTGATCACAAAGTCCACGTCCGCAGACTCGGCGATCAGAGAGACGCGCTGCTTGATCTCATCGGTGATGTGGGGCACGACCTGGACTGTCCCCCCGAGGTAGTCGCCGCGACGCTCGCGGCGGATCACCGTGTCATATATGCCGCCGGCGGTCACGTTGGAGGCGCGGGAGGTGTTGGCGTCGGTAAAGCGCTCGTAGTGGCCCAGGTCGAGATCGGTCTCGGCGCCATCCTCGGTGACGAACACCTCCCCGTGCTGGTAAGGAGACATGGTGCCCGGGTCGACGTTGATGTAAGGGTCGAACTTCTGCAAGCCCACGGTCAAACCGCGCGAGACCAAAAGTCGACCGAGCGAGGCCGCCGCGATCCCCTTGCCCAACGAGGACACGACGCCGCCGGTCACAAATATGAACCGAGTCTTGGCCGGAGCCTGTGCGTGGCGGTCGGAGTGAGGCGAGTTCATCGAGGTACGCCCCAGGAGTCTAGTCCTCGTAGCAGCGGCAACCGTTCGACGAGCTTTGTGATCGAGCGCAGCTCCCCGTAAACCGTGATTGCGACCAGCACGGCAAGGGCGATCGCCTGCCCCAACGTGGACAACGCGAGCACCAGCCACAGGCCTGCGAGCGCGCCCAACAGGTTGGCCCCGGTGTCGCCGAGCATGGCTCGCTCGCGCAGGTCGTACAGGCCGGCGACCAAGGCCGGCCCGACGAACAGGCCGAGCGCCCATAGCGGCCGCACGCTGGCCGCGCCGATCGTTAGACCGGCGCCAAGCAACACGAACACCTTGGTCGCGCGTCCCGGGCGCAAGTCCAGCAGGTTGAAGACATTCGTGGCCAAAACCAAGACCGCGCTCGCCAGCAACCAGCGACCCGTGGAAGGCTCCACATAGCTCGTCGCGTACATGGCCAGTCCCAGCGATCCGACCGCCTTGAGCGCGCCTGTGGAGAGCTGCAGGCGAAGCACAGCTCGTCCGTGTCCGCGCCATCCGCGAGGCTCCCCCCCAAGCGTGTCGTCGATGAGGCCGAGGAAGGCCACGCCAAGCACATATACGGAGACCATGAGCGTCTCCGGGTGGAAGATTTCCGCACCTTTGAGTCGCTGCAGGATCGTCAAAGGAATCAGGGCGACCAAAGCGCCCGTCACGCTGAGCACCCCGAAGGGAAAGACGACACTCCGCTCGCGGAAGTTGGGCCTAACGTGCCCTGTCTCACTCAGCGCACGCAGCAACGCGGGAGCCAACAGGACCGCCGCTAGCGAGGCGAACACGAAAGGGAGGGCATGCACGCCCGGAAGTTAGCGGCCTGAGCGGACAAGCGCGATGGTCTGGGCAGACACGCGCGAGGCCGACTCTCGGCGGCGCGGGCGCACCAGCGCGAGGCCGATCAGTGCTGGGCGAAGACCGTGTTGGCCGAGGGTAGGAGCGCTTCGGCGGTCGGCTTGGCTCCATATGCGCCACGATCACCGGCTAGGGCGAAAGCCAAGGCCGCGCGCCCGGCGACCGTTTCGAGATCATCGACGCTGGCCAGCTGTTCGGCCTTGTACCAAGGCACCTGTGAGGGTTCGGTGCCACTCAGCTCGACACCCACGACCGGGATTCCGGTCGAGCGGGCTCCGGCGATCAGACCCGACTCGAATTCGGCGGTGCTCTTGGCCGCTTCGGCGCTCATGCCGGTCGGATCGGAGCGCACCACCACGAGCCCTTCCAGCTTGCCCAGTTCACCGTCGTTGGAGCTGAGCAGGCGGCCTTGGACCCGTTCGAGCAACTGTCCTCCCTCGACGAGTTGCTTGCCGATGCGTACCCCGAACTGCCTCACCAGCGTCGGGTCAGACGCCAAGGCGCTGTAGCGGTAGCCGCTTGCCTGGGTGGAGAGACCGTTCAAGTCCAGCGGCTCTTGGATCGCCGCCACGCCCTGGACGCTGCCGCCGGCCTCCGCCACACCATCGCGGACATAGGTGTCGATCGTGTCCGAGGAGCCGCCCAAGAAGACGAGGCCGACGCGCTTTTCGCTCAAAATGTCATGTACGGCGAACGGCCACAAATCGGTGCCCAGCTGTTCTGATTCAGAGAGCTTGCTGCCCACTTGTTCGAGGCTGTGCTGGGAGGAGCTAACTTCCGAGCGCAAGTTGTGCACGATCCCGTTCTGAGCAGAGGACACGAGGTTTGAGTCGCCGATCGCCACTCCGATCAGGACCCCCACGGCGAGCGCAAACAGGACGGCGGCAAGCGAGAGCGCGTGGTAGCGGTAATCGAACATCGAGGGATTGAAGTCAACTGCCGCCGGAGCCGAACAGCAGTTGAAGCTTGAGCCATAGTAGATCGACCACGTCGCGCAGGGCCGGAGTAAGCGAGACGACGGCGATCAGGGCGATAAGCCCCGCCACGATTACCACGATCAGGGGCGCCAGTCCGGGCATCGGCCGGTACAAGCGGCTCACACCCTTGGCATCGATCAGGATCTCGCCGATTCGCAGACGCGTGAGGAAAGTCGAGGACATCCCCTCACGGTTGCGGTCCAGGAACTCGACGAGGTTGAACTGCGAGCCGACCGTCACGATCAGACGCGCCCCCTTCTCGGCGGCGAGCAGCATCGCCACGTCCTGGCTGGTGCCGGGTGCCGGCACCAACTTGAAAGGCACGCCCAAATCCTCCAAGCGCTTGCGCCCGGGAGCGCGACCGTCGGGATAGGAGTGGACGACCAGCTCGGTCTTGCCTTGATGGGCGCCGAGCAGTGCCGCCTCGCCGGCGGAGTCCATATCGCCGACGATCATGTGGGGCGTCAAGCCCGCCTCCAAGAGCGCATCGGCGCCGCCGTCGACGGCCACCAGCACGGGTTTGGTGTCCCTGATGAACGACCTGAGTGCTCGCAAGTCACGCTGATGATCGACGCCGCGCACGACCACGAGCGCTGAGCGGTCGCGGAAATCGGTGCGAAAGCGCGGCAGGTCGATCCGCCCGGAGAGCAGTTCGCGCTCCTCGCGCATGTGCTCGATCGTGTTGTGGGCGAAGCGCTCCAAGGCATCGCCGACCTCCAACCGGCGGGCCTCGGTCTCGGCCCGCACACGCGCCAGGTCGAGCACTTCCCCCGAGGCGAGTGGACGACCCTTGTAGAGCACCTCGCCGCTCGCCTCATCAGGTCGGACGCGCACCGCGATGGGATCTCCGTCGGAGAGTGAATGGAAGAGGGAATCGTCGTGCAGGTCCACGAGCAGGACGCCCGCCTCGACCAACAGTTGCGGCCCAAGATTCGGGTATGTCCCGCTCGTGGAGGACTTGCAATTGAGCACCGCCACCGCTCCGGCGGCGATCAGCTCCTCGGCGGAGACGCGATCGATGTCGAGATGGTCGATCACGGCGATCTCGCCCGCGAGGAGATGCCTGACCATCAGCTTGGTCTTGCGCCCAAGTCGCACAGACCCACCGAGCTCGAATTGCGGCGCGGGCGAAGACCCGTAGGCGGGCGCAGTCGTGCCAGACGGCTGCCGGGTCGCGGCCATGTGAATCGAGGGTAACGCTTGGAACTGTCAGGCGGCGCGGCGCAGATCCCGCGCGTGCTGCCTTGCGGCGCCGTCCTGGTCCTCTGCGCCGAGCATTCGCACCAGCTCGGTCACGACCTCCGGCTCGCCCAGTTGGGAGACGGTGGCAAGCGTCGGATCGGCTGAAGTGTCCTTGGCGACCGAGAAGTGGCGCGCGGCGAGCGATGCGATTTGAGGCAAGTGGGTAATGCACAGCACCTGCCTCTCGCTCGCGAGGCTCTGCAGCCGCTCGCCGACGGCACGAGCGGTGTGGCCGCCAACGCCGGCGTCGATCTCGTCGAAGACGAGCGTGGACTTGGAGGGTGAGCCTGCCTTGCCGCCCACGCCCTCGTGACAGGCGGAGGTGAGCGCGAGCATCACTCGCGAGAGCTCTCCGCCGGAGGCGATCTCGCGTAGAGGGGCGGCCGCAACGCCGGGATTGGGCGCGATCGTGAACTCGGCTGCGTCCGCGCCGTTAGCTTTCGGCTCGGTCGCCTTCAGGGCTATCTCGAACGTGGCGTCGCCCATCGCCAGCGCGCCGAGTTGCTCGCGCACCGCGCTCGAAAGCCACTTGGCGGCCTTCTTGCGATTGGTTCGCAGTGCCCTGGTGTGCTCTTGCAGCTTGGCTTGCTCGCGGGCCAAAGCTTGGGCGGTGTGCTCGTGTGCGACCCCCGCGCCGAGCAACTCGTCGCGGCGGGCTCGAGCCTGCTCGGCGTACTCTTGTACGGCTTGGACGGAGCCGCCGTGCTTACGCATGAGGCGCTCGAGCGAGGACAGCCTGCCTTCTACTTGCTCGAGTGTGCCGTCCTCCTGCAGGGCGTCTTCGCTGTAGGCCTGGAGACCGCCCGCGATGTCCTGAGCTTCGATCGCTAGCGCGTTGCATCTGGCGGCGTGAGCGTCGAGGGCAGGGTCGATGCCACCGACCGCGTCGAGCTTTGCGCCAGCCGTCGCAAGCAAATGGGCGGCGCCCGCCTGTTCTGAGGATTCGGGGGCGAGCGCCTGCAGTGCCGCGGCGGCCGCAGAGTGCAAGGACTCCAGGCTGCGCAGGCGCTCGCGACGGAGAAGCAGCGCTTGATGCTCCTGCTCCTCGGGTGCAGCGTCCTGGATCTCCGCAAGGTCGTGTTCCAACAGTCCGAGCTCGCGCTCACGGGCGGCCTGCAGCTCGGCCAGGCGCTCCAGCTCGGTCTCGTGGGCGCGAATTTCGCGGTAGGACGCCTCGCAGGCTTGGAGGCGCTGGGCATGCGAAGCGGGACAGACTTCGTCGAGCATCTGCAACTGGGAGCCCGTCAGCACGAGCTTGCGGTGCTCATGCTGGCCGTAGAAGGCGATCAGGCGCGCCCCCAGCTCGCGCAGGTCGCCGACGGCGGCGGCGCGTCCGTTGAGATAGGCGCGGGTACGCCCGTCGGTGTACACGCGTCGGGCCAGGACGATCTCTCGCAACTCCTCATCCTCCTCGCGCACGTTCTCGGGCAGCTGCTCAGCGAGCTCCTCGCGGATGTCCTCGGGCACCGAGAACACTCCCTCGACGTAGGCCTCCTTGGCGCCAGGCCTAACGATGCCGCTGCGCGAGCGGCCTCCCATCAAAAGATCCAAGGCGTGAGCAAGCACCGTCTTGCCGGCACCCGTCTCGCCGGTGAGAACGTTCAGGCCAGGGGCAAAAGCCAGCTCGGTGCGCTCAATCAAGAGCAGGTTTTCAACGCGCAGCTCGCAAAGCATGTACGACAGGTGTACCAGTGACCACCGACGGATCGGCCCGTAGGTAGGCTCCCCGGCCTCGGAGCATGTATGCCCGCGATGGGATGTTTGGGGCCCAGACGACTCGATATTGTGGGATCAAGTGCAAAAGATCCGCCGGGGATGGCGGGTTCACTAAGAGGACGATCGGCATGGCGGCCAAGGATGCCCAACACTCAACTCGAGCCCAAGCGGCTCAAAGCGAATGCCTCGCCTCTGTGGAGCTGGCGGAGCGCTTGGACGAAGAGGTCCACAGGGCGGCCCGCCAAGGCACCCAGCTCAGCTGTTTGTTGGTGAGCCTGGAGGAGACCGGACACCTGTCGCAGACCTACGGCAAGGATCTGCCCGGACAAGCACTCGCCTACCTCGCCAGGGCGCTGATTCGCCAGTTGCGTCGCTTCGATCGTGTCGGGCGCGCGAGCGACAGCGAGCTGCTCGTGATCTTGCCGGGCGCCGACGAGCGCAGGGCCGAGATCGTCGCGCGGCGAGCGCTCGGCCGGCTGCATTCGGTCAAGGTCGAGGTCGAAGGTCGTCGCGAGGCTCTGCGCATCTCGGTCGGGATCGCAGCTTGGCGCGACGGCTTGCGAGCCGCGGAACTCGTCTCCCAGACACGGCTTGCCGCGCAGCGACGCGATCTAGAGGATGTGCCGCTGAACGGCGCTTTTGAGCGGACGGCGGACGGTGCGCGTGAGCTGCCGCTGAGACGTTCATAATCCCAGCCCGTGCTTTCCGGGTCCGAGCTGTGGTTGCTGCGTTTGATGGCCGATCGAGGCCTCGCGCTGCTCGACGCCTCAACGCTACTGATGGTCGTGGAGGAGCGCAACGAGCTGCGCGTGGCTGCCGCTAGCGGGCGCGTGTCCGTGCGTGTGAGAGTGCTGCCTTTGGAGGGCAGCGCGCTGGGTGCCCTATATGAATCCGGCAAGCCGCTTTCACTCGATAAACCGAGAGGACAAGAAGCGACTTGGTTGCACGAGTTGGGGTTGGAAGTGAGGGCCGTCCTGGTGGAGCCCTTCAGCATGGACGGGCAAGGCGGCGGACTGGTTATCGCCGGGCGCGAGGACGGCGGCTTTCGCGAGCCGGACCGGCGCGCCCTGAACGCTTTCGCGGCTAGCGTCGCACAGCGCCTCGCCGCCGAGCGCTCAGTGGAGATCGAGCGCTTGCGCTTCGGCATGGAGGCTCGCGAGCGCGAGCGCACCCGCTGGGCCAGGGAGATCCACGACGAAACGGTGCAGGGGCTTGGGGCGTTGCGTCTACAGCTGGCCAATGCACGTGACCTGGGCGATCAGGCGGCCCTAAGCACAGCCGTGGACACCGTATTGGAGGGTTTGGGCCAAGAGATTGACGGGCTGCGCCATCTCATCACCGAGCTTCGCCCCGCTGCTTTGGACGACTTCGGTTTGGTGCCGGCTTTGGAAGCGCTGGCCCGCCGAGCCCAGGCGATGGATGGCTTGGAGATCGAGACCCAGATCGGGCTCCCTGAGGGCGAGCGACGCCTGGACGCGGAGCTTGAGAGCACGATCTACAGAGTCGTGCAGGAGGCGCTCACTAATGTGAGCCGCCACGCGAAAGCGACACGCGCGACGATCAGTGTGAGCGAGCACGAAGGCAGGGTCACGGCGGCCGTGACCGACGATGGTGATGGGCTTCCCGAGGGCGGTCCGTCGCGGCCGAGAACGCCAGGAGAAGAACTGAAGGGCGGCTTTGGCGTGTCCGGCATGAGAGAGCGCGCCGAGCTGGTGGGCGGCGAGCTGGAACTGGTGCCCGCAGCTGGCGGCGGCGCGACGATGCGCATGACGGTGCCCTTGGCAGGACGACCGGCGCCAGTCTGAGGATTACTCGACTAGACCCAGCTTGCGTGCGTAGGCGGTGATCTCCGCGCGAGAGGAGAAGCCGAGCTTCTCGATCGCGCGTGCCCGATAGGTCTTGACGGTGCGCTCGGCAACGTGCAATTGCTCGGCGATCTCCGGGTTTGTGTAGCCGTTGGCGATTAGACGCACGACCTCGCGCTCGCGCTCGCTCAACGCGACCCCCTCCTGCTGGGCTCCCTCGCCCGCCACCATCAGAGCCCCCAAGCGCGGGTGTAGGTAGTTCTGTCCCGCGACCGCCAAGCGGAACGCCTGCAAGAGCTCCGCCGGCTCGGCCTCCTTGAGCACGTAGCTACGGGCTCCCGCCCGCAGAGCTTGGCGCGCGTACTCGGGATCCTCGCGCATCGTAAGGATCGCCACCGCTAGAGATGGATGGGCCACGAAGCACGTCGGCAACGCCGCCAAGCTGGAACCGCCGGGCATCGTCAGGTCGAGTGTGAGTAGATCCGGCTTGAACTCGCGCACCGCGCGGATCGTGGCGGGCACGTCGGCTGCCTCGGCCACCACCCTGAACTCGCCCGTCTCGCGCTCCAGCACGGCCCTGATCCCGTCGCGCACTACGGTGTGATCGTCGGCAATGATCACGTCTATTGGCCGGTCAACGCCGGGCGCCTCGCTTGCCATAAGTCGCTAACCGTACTCGCTCGGCGGGACAGTTCCTTGCGGGAAAGGTGGCCTACTCAACCCGGCGTGCAGGCTTACACATCCCCTGCGCAGCTGGATATGCCCCTTCGGGACCACACGAATCGGCACCTTTGGGACGACACGATCGGCACCGTCAGCCCTACAGACAAGCGCCCTTATGGACACCATCATTGAGAACGTGTTTGCGTTCCCTCTTCACGCATTGGCCTCGGTCGCTGCCGTAGAGAACTCAAAGGTGCCAAGGCGTGGCGGCCTTCGATGATCGCGCTCGGAGTCGCGGCCACCTGGATCGCCATATCGATCGCGGGCGCGAAGGGGCTCATGTTGTTCGCACGCGCGGCCGCTTCGAACCAGTTCGAAGTCGAACCGAATCCTGTCGCGGCTCAGAATGGCCTCGGACGCGAGGACGCTCGTTGGAACCAGGGACAGGCGCACGCAACGGGAGCACAACGATGAACGGACTCGTGTCCGGCTCAGCACCCTCAAGCGCTCCGTTGTCGCGCTCGCGGGGACAGTTGCGCCTCCTCGACGACCCCGCTGGGGCGCCTGTACGATCTTCGTCGCCCTTGGAGCATTCCAACGCTGGAGATGTGGCTGTCTCGCCGGAGCGTGGCCACGTACTGGTAGTCGGGATCGATGCCTTTGCGCGTGCCCACATGTTGTGCGAACTGCGCGAGGCGTTGCCTGCCGGCACTCGCTTCGTCGAGACTGAGGAGGCGTGGGAGGCCTTGACTCTGGCGGAGAGTAGTCAGATGGTGGTGCTCGTGGGCGATCCAAGGGAGTTTTCGGGCGCGTCCCTGGTCCGTCTTCTCGCTCGCAGACAGCCCACTCTTCCGGTCTTGGCGGTCGCCGGCGAAGCTTCGCCGACCCACCCCGACGCCGTAAGCGGATAGGACGACCACGAGCGTCGATCCTGTGGATATGTCGCGGTGTTGTGGCGTACCGTCGGCAGCCCACCCTAGAATGCCGCACACCCGGCGAGAACCAGTCGACCCACCGCTAGCCTCGAGGGGCGCCCTTGCTTCCCACGTCTTCCCGACTGCGGAGAATACTGCTTGCCTATACGGTCAACGAACTGGGCACCTGGTTCGGGTATGTCGCGCTGGCCTTGGGCGTCTACGACCATACTCACAGCGCGTTCGCCACAGCTGGCCTGTTCATCGCGCGAGGGCTGTTGCCCGCACTCCTCGCCCCGGTCTTGGTCGCCCGCGTGGAGCGCTTGGACAGGCGCGGGATGCTCGCCGGCCTGTATGTGCTCGAGGCTCTGCTCACCTTGGCCTTGGCTGCCCTGCTTTGGCGTTTCTCCTTTGCGGGGGTCTTGGTCTTCGTTGCGATCGACGGCATCGTGGCCGTGGCGGCAACCGCGCTCGTACGCGCCTCGACGGCACGCGCCGCAGAGGCAAGCGTGGAGCCCGCGGCGCGTGGCTCTCTGAATGGCGACGGAAGCGACGCGGTTGCCGAGGCCCAGAGACAGGCCAACGCGGCTCTCAACGTTGCCTTCATGGTTTCCCTTTGGCTTGGCCCGGCCATCGGCGGAGCGCTTGTGCACTGGTTGGGGGGCCCGATCGCGTTGGTGCTCGACGCTCTCAGCTTCCTGCTGTGTGCTGCGCTCATGTTTGGCTTGCGTACACAGGCCGATGGCGCGGATGGTTCGACCCTCTCGCGCTTGCGCGCGGCATGGCAGCACCTGCGCGCGGTACCCGCGCTGCGAGTCCTCCTGATCACAGAGGCCGTTGCGGTCGTCGTGTTCGCGTCGGTCGAGCCGGTCGAGGTGGTCTACGCCAAGTCCTCACTGCATGTTGGCGATCTCGGTTTCGGCCTGCTGGTGGCCGCATGGGGCTTCGGGGCCGCCGTCGGCGCGATCGCATTCTCGCGCTCAGTCCATCGTCCTTTGGGAGGAATGCTGACCGGCGGGGCATTTCTGGTGGGCTTGGCCTACTTGGGTTTCGCCGCCGCCCCCGCGCTTGCGGTCGCATGCGTTGCGGCGGTTGTCGGCGGCGCGGGCAACGGCATTCAGTGGCCGTCTTTCATCAGCGCTGTCCAGCAGCTCACCCCAGGAGCCTTGCATGGACGCTTGATGAGCGTGATCGGGTCGCTCAACGCGCTTTGTCCGGCCCTTGGATTCGCTTTGGGGGGCACAATTGCGGCCTTGACGTCGCCGCGGATAGCGATGCTCGTGGCAGGCTTTGTCGCTGCTTGCGCGACTGTGGCGTTCATGCGGCTGCGCTTGGGCAACCTGCAATCGAGCGCCTCAGAGCAACCGGCCGCGAACCCCGAGCCTGGGTTTCTGTCCAGCCTCCCTTAAGTGCCGCGCCTTGTCGGCCGTTACAGTACGACAGACCGCTAAGGGCGTCATGGTCAGCATTCCGCAAAGACATCTCAGCCGGCTATACATAGCCAGTCAGGCCGTGCTCCTGCTCGGAGCACTGTGGGTCGCCGTGCTCAGCTCCTCCGCGAGCGATTGGCAGCCACCCGAACTGCTTGCTCTGCTGTTCGTGCTGAGCGTGGTCGGGGAGTGGATGACGATCACAATCGGCAACCAAACCCTGTCGGCCTCGTTTATCGCGCTGGTCCTGGCGATGATCTTGCTCGGGCCGGCCCCGGCCGCCGCGATCGGCATCGTGGCCGTGATCGCTGATTCAGCTCACCGTCGTCCCTCCTTGACTGTGTGTTTGGCCAATCTGGCCGCCTACACGGTCTATCTCGTCGCCGGCGGCTTGCTGGCTCGCGCGATGATCGGCGACGCGCACGCCGCAGACAACCAGCAGCTGATCAAGGGCCCCACCTTCGCTTTGGTCGTGTTTGTGGTGTTTATCGCGGCCAACCTCTTGAACTTCGCCCAGATCGCGATCCAGAAGCGAGTCTTGGACGGTCGTGGCGTGATGAGCCAGGTACGCACGCTCCTGATCCCGATGTTGCCTGGCCAGCTGGCCGCGGCGGTCTTGGCGGCCTTGCTGGCAGCGTCCTACACGAACCTCGGTTACCCGGTCCTGCTGGGAGTTGTGATCGTGATCGTCATCTTCCAGTACCTGGCGATGGCCCTGCTGCGCTCCGAGGATCGTGCCGAGCAGTTGGAGGCGCGCTCGGTCAGGCTCGCCTCGATGCAACTGGGAATGCTCGCGACGCTGGTGGAGACCTTGGCCTTGCGCGATCGCACCACCGCAAGACATGCCGCGGCTGTGGCCCGCTATGCCCGAGCCTTGGCTCGCGACATGGGTTGTAGCGATGCCGATCAGGAGCTTGTGCATACCGCCGGGCTTCTGCACGACATCGGCAAGTTCGCTCTGCCCGACCGCATCCTGCACGCGGAGATCCTCTCTGATGAGGACTGGGCGCTGGTGCGACGCCATCCCCAGGACGGCGCCACTTTGGTGGGTCGGCTCGATGGTTATGGCCCGGTGGCGGACGCGATCCTCTATCACCACGAGCACGTCGATGGCAGTGGCTACCCGGCGGGCCTGATCGGCGGCGAGATTCCCTTTGCCTCGCGGATCGTGGCCGTCTGCAGTGTCTACGACACGCTCACCGCGCGCGACTCTTACCGCTCTCCGATGATCCCCCAGGACGCGATCGCTGAGCTACGTCGAGTCGCCGGGCGTCAGCTCGACGCCGAGATCGTGGACGCGTTCATCGCAATGCTCGAGCGCGACGGGCCGGTCACGATCGCCCATGGCGACGACGCCAACTTCGAGGCCGAGCTGGGCTTCGAGCGCCGTGCGCGCGCCCTGGCTGCGCCCTGAGCGCAGGCCGCGCGTTTACGTCTTCGCGCCACGCGGATACGAGCGGCGGCTCTTAACGAACGAGGGCGTCCACTTTGGACGCCCTCCCTCTGTTCGGCGGTCAAACTGCCGACCGCTCAAGTAATCAGCCTTTCCAGGACATCGGCTTGCGCTCCTTCCGTCGCTCAGGCGGATCAACACCTCCGCGCGACGGCCTCCATCCTCAGCCATGGCACGACGAGTGTTGAGTAGGTTTGCTTAGCATAATATAGAGATTGGACGAATTGTCCAATTCGCCAAGTGTTTGCACGACGGCTTGCAGGTAGAGGGCTTTTCGCGCCTCAGACGACGGGTTTTCCCTGCAAAGCCGCGTCTTTCTTCGCTCCTGCCAAGACGATCGGGCAGCTAGCGGGGCCTCTCGCGCTGTCAAGGATCCGACAGTGTCCGGTGGGTCAAACGTCCACAAAGGTCCTTGACCCTCAACCTTTGCCCGCAAACGACCGAAGCTTAGATAGACGGATGCCTGCGCTCAGGCCTGGTGCGGGCAGCCGTCGCCCACCGTGACAAGCGAATCAGCGAGAGCTAGAGAAAGAGGACCAGATGCCCGATACGCAAAGCCCCGCTCACGAGCACCAGCTCGTCTTCACAAGCTCACAGGCCGCGCGCTATCTAGGTGTGTCGCTGGCCACGATCCGTCGCTGGACCGACGCGGGCTATCTCACCGGCTACAGGACGCCGGGCGGGCAGCGACGCTTCTCGCGCGAGCAGCTCGACGGCTTCGTCGACTCGTTGCAGCGGACCGGCGCCGCGCCCAAGCGCCACACCCAAGTCGCCTGAGCCGCTCAGCGCGCCAGGCGACCGAACTTCTCGCGCAGACGCAAATAAAACGAAGACCCAGGAAGCTGAGCGATCGTGCCCGCGTCGTCGATGAAGCGCGCGTCGATCTTTGCGCCGGGCGCCAGTTCGCCAACGGGACGTCCGTCAACCGACAGATCGAGCGGCTCGTGAGAGCGATTGTGGATCTCCAAGCGATCTTGCGGAGCCGCAACCAAGGTGCGCGCAGTCAAAGAGTGGGGCGCGATGAATGAGACCACGAAGCCCTTCACGCCCCAGGCCATCACCGGCCCACCGTTGGCCAGGTTGTAGCCGGTGGAACCGGCCGGAGTCGCTACGACAAGCCCGTCGCAACGCACACTGCCAAGCTCGTGGCCATCGAGCACGTAGGCGATCTCGGCTACTCGCTCGCCAACCTTGCGATGGATCGCGACATCGTTGAAAGCCCGCTCTGACCCATTCGACGCGTCGAGCACTATCGCCGGTAGGCGCAGCAGCTCGAAATCGCCGGCTAGGGCGCGCTTGACCCCCTGAGAGAGCTCGTCGGGCTCGATTGTCGCCAGAAAGCCGATATCGCCGAAGTTGACGGCGAACACCGGTACTTGGGTACCCGCGTAGCGGCGCAGGGCCCGCAGGATCGTGCCGTCTCCGCCGAGCACGATGCACAGGTCTACCGCGTCGTCCTCAGGGACGCCTACGCTTACCCCCTGGCGCTCGACCAACCCGTGCTTGGCGGTCTCCTCCGCATCGAAGTGCAAGCGCGCGCCGGCCTTGAGCGCTCCGTCGATGAGTGTCTGGAGCGCAGCCGAGGTCTGGGCGGGTCGGCTGTGGGTGAGCACCGAGACGCTACGTGCCCCCCGGCCTTCGGACGTGCTCAAGGCTCGACCTCGCGCGCCCTCGCCTCCAGCTCCTCCCCACTCTCAGCGTGGCCAGGACGCTCGTGCTCGGCAAGCCAAACGAACGTCTCGAGGTTGCCCTTCGGCCCGGGCAAACCCGAGGAGGCGTAGCCGAGCACGCCGGTCCCCAGCTTGCGGGCGACCATGCCGACGTCGATGAGCGCAGAGCGACGATCCTCGGCGGAACGTACGACTCCACCCTTGCCCACCCGCTCGCGACCGACCTCAAATTGGGGCTTGATAAGCGCGAGCAGGTCGTAGCGATCCGCGACGCAAGCGAGTACGGCCGGCAAGACCTTGCTCAGCGAGATGAAGGACACATCTATCGCCACCAGGTCTGGAGCGTACGGGAGCATCGCCGGCTCAAGCGCCCGAGCGTTGGTGCGCTCCAGAAGCGTCACCCTTGGATCGGTGCGCAGCCCGTAGTCGAAATCTCCATAGCCGACATCGACTGCCACCACTTCACGGACACCGCGCGAAAGCAGGCAGTCGGTGAAACCGCCAGTGGAAGCGCCCACGTCCAAGCCCAGGCGTCCGGTGCAGGCAAGCTCGAAAGCATCCAAAGCATTGGCCAGCTTGACTCCTCCGCGCGACACGTAAGGCGCCCGCGCTCGCACGCTCAACTTCGCATCGACCGGCACCATTTCGCCGGGCTTGACCGCGGTGGGCCCGCCCTCGCCGAAACTCACCTCGCCGGCCATCACCGACGCCGCTGCTCGGGTACGGGACGGGAACAGGCCGCGCTCGGCCAAGAGCGTGTCCAAGCGTTGCTTAGCCATGCCTGAACCGTATCCGGTGACGGCCGTTAGCCTCCGGCTCGATGCGAACGTCGGTTCGGGCAAATCCCAAAGATTCGGTCGTCTGTGATGGACGTCACACAAACATGTGTTCCCCTGGTGCATCATTCTTCTCGACCCGAAGTACAGCAGCATCCCTCCTCCCCTCGAAACGGCCCGCCTCCCCAGCGGGTCGTTTCATTTAAGGAGTTCCGAGAAGCTGCGGTCGCTGATCGCCGCCAGAACACGCTCTGAGATGCGCTCTCCGGTGAAGCCGATCTCCTTGTGGAGCAGAGCCGGCTTGCCATGTGTGATGTAGCGGTCGGGCAATCCCACCCGCAATATGCGAGGCGGTGCGGTGCCGGCCTCGTTCAGGGTCTCCCACACCGCTGAGCCGAAGCCGCCCGCCAGGACGCCCTCCTCGACCGTCACGAGCAGATCGTGCTCAGCCGCTAGTTGGGCCATCAGGCCGGCGTCGATCGGCTTGGCAAAGCGGGCGTCGACCACTGTCACCATAAGCTCCTCGGGAGCGAGCAGATCGGCTGCCTGGATCGCCTTGGCTACGCCCGAGCCATATCCGATCAAAGCGACACGTCGGCCCGCCGGAGAGGCTGCTCCACCTTCGCGCAGGATCTCCCCCGTGCCGATCCCGATTGTGCGCGGTTCGGCTGGCAACTCGACACCGAGACCCTCCCCTCGTGGATAGCGCAACGCGACGGGGCCGTCGTCGTAGCGCAAGGCGGTGTGCAACATATGAACGAGCATCGCCTCGTCGCGTGGCGCCATCAACACCATGTTCGGCAGGCAGCGCAAGTAAGCGATGTCGAACGCTCCGTGGTGTGTCGGGCCATCGTCGCCGACCAATCCCGCGCGGTCCATCGCGAACACAACGTTCAACTTCTGCAGGCACACGTCGTGCACGATCTGATCGAAAGCTCGCTGCAAGAAGGTCGAATAGATCGCGGCCACCGGCTTGACTCCCTGCAAAGCCAGGCCCGCCGCGAACAGGATCGCCTGCTGCTCGGCGATGCCCACGTCGAAGTACCTGTCCGGCAGGGCCTCCTGCAGGATGTTTAGTCCCGTACCGGAGTTCATCGCGGCGGTGATCCCGATCACGCGCTCGTCGCGTCTGGCCTCGCGCACGAGCGCCTCGCCGAAGACCTGGGTGTACTGAGGCGCTTTGGCGCTTGCTGCCTGTTTGCTGGCGCCGCCAGCATCCGAAGTCACAGCAGGCGCCACTGTCGGCATACCGTTCAGGATCGACTTCGGCTTGGCCGCGTGCCACTTCTCCATGCCCTCCAGGCCACCGTCCTCGGCCGGCGCGAAACCCTTGCCCTTCACTGTCGCGATGTGGACCACGACAGGGCGTTCCGCTGCCAAGGCCTCACGCAAAGCCTCGCGCAAGGCAGCCACATCGTGGCCGTCGATCACACCCATGTAGGCCCAGTCCAGCTCCTCCCACCACAAGCCAGGCGCCCAGAAGGCCTTGATCGACTCCTTCAATTGCGGGCCAAGCCGTTCGAAGGCCGAGCCGATACCGCCCGGCAGGCGTGTCAAGCCACCCTCTACGCCCGACCGGGCATGCCACAGCTTCGGGTTGAGCCTGACCCGGTTGAAATAACGCGAGAGCGCGCCCACGTTGGGAGCGATCGACATGCCGTTGTCGTTCAGGACGACCACGATCGGCGTACCCAACCCCCCGGCCTGGCCGATCGCCTCCAGGGCCACTCCTCCTGTCATGGCCCCGTCGCCGATCACCGCTACGACCTTGCCGTCGGAGCGCTCATCGTCGAGATGACGCATCGCCTCCTTGATGCCAACGGCATATCCGATCGAGGTGGAGGCATGACCGGCACCCATGATGTCGTGCTCGGACTCGGGGATCGAACAGAACGGAGCCAAGCCGCCGTATTGGCGGATCGTGTGCAGGCGATCCCGTCGACCGGTGAGGATCTTGTGTGGGTAGGCCTGATGGCCGACGTCCCACAGGATCTTGTCCTTAGGCGAATCGAGCAGCGAATGCAAAGCCACGGCCAGCTCACACGTGCCCAGATTGGCGCCGAAGTGCCCGCCTATCTCTCCGACCGTGTCGATGATGTATTCGCGGACCTCTTGGGCGAGCTGCGCCAAGTCCTCCTCGGAGAGAGCCTTGAGGTCTTGGGGACCGTCTATGGAGTCGATGATGGTCAAGATGTGCGTGTGTAGATGAAGTCGGTGACTTGCTCCAGCTCAGTCGTATCGGATGGGCCGTCCCCACTCCCACCGCCAGAAGTGGCAGCTTCGGCGAGGGCCTCGCGCGCGGTCCGGTGAGACTCCGCCGCCAAGGCCTTGGCTCGCTCGATCCCGAACTCGCTCACATATGTTCGCTTGCCGTGTCTCTCATCGCTGCCTTGCGGCTTGCCGAGTGCTTCGTCGGTGCCGGTCACATCCAGGATGTCGTCGACGATCTGAAATAGCACGCCCAGCTCCCCAGCAAAACGCTGGAAGGCAATTGTCGCAGGTCCGCGCACGCCAGCCAAGGACAGCGCGCATACGACCGAGGCTCCAATCAGCCTGCCGGTCTTCAGCTCGTGCAGGCTTCGCAACCCCTCAGGCCCCGCCGGAGCACTGCCGCTGACGTCCGCGTATTGGCCTCCGACCATGCCATTGACTCCGGTAGCGCTCGCCAACTCGAGCGCTGCCTGAAGCACTCGCTCCGGCATCGAGGCTTCGCTGGCAAGCAGATGATGGAACGCCTCTGCATACAACCCGTCTCCTGCCAGGATCGCGACGTCCTCTCCGAACGCCACGTGACAGGTTGGGCGACCTCGCCTGAGCGCGTCGTCGTCCATCGCGGGAAGGTCGTCATGGATCAAGGAGTAAGTGTGGATCAACTCCAGCGACACCGCCAGCGGCATCGCCTCCTCACGCGAGAGACCAACCGCTCGGGCTGTCGCGAGCGCAAGGACGGGCCGGATGCGCTTCCCGGATGCCAGCAAGGAGTAGCGCATTGCCTCCTCCAACCCTGCCGTGAGCGCGGCCTGCGAGAAGCGCATGGTCTCCAGCCGACGCTCGACCTCTTCGCGCAAGTGCTCCGGATAGGCGACTCGCACCGGCGCAGCGCCCGTCGTCAAAGCAACGAGTCTTGGCCCGGGGCGACCTGTGAGACCTCGGCACGAGCTTGGCGCTCAAGTTCGGCGCTTGCCTGTGTCGCCAGCGACGCGCAGTCCTCGACCATCGTGGCGGCGGCATCGGCCGACAGCTCGCCCGAGCGCAACTGCTCGGCGGCGCGCTCCAGCTGCTCGATCAACTCGTCGATCTGCTCCAGGCTCATGACTGTGCAGCATTCTGGCGCAAGTCGCGCAATACCGCAGCCAGCACACCGTTGACGAACCCGGGAGCGTCGCTGCCACAGAACGTCTTGGCGCTCTCCACTGCCTCCTCGATCGCCCCTTCCGGGGGAATTGGCGTATCGCCGGGAGCCACGTCTGGATGCAACATCTCGATCAAAGCTACCCGCATAATCGAACGCTCCAAGGGCTGGATTCGCTGCACCGACCAGCCATGGGAGTGGCGATCGATCGTCTCGTCCAACTCCTCCGCGCGGTCGGCGGCCGCATGAGCCAGGGCAAGCGTGAGCATCGACGCGTTAGGCCCCAGGGCGTCAGCCAGGGGCTTGCCCGTGAGGTCGTGCTGGTACAGCGCGAACACCGCCGCCCTGCGTTGCTCAGATCTGCGCACCGCGCTAGACCGCGGACATGCCGGCGCGAGCGAAGGAAGCGCTCAGGTGGCCCGTCCGGCTCTCGACCGCTTGGCCCAGAGCGACCATCACGCCCGCGACATGTATTCGCCTGAACGCGTGTCCACTCTGATCTTCTCGCCCACATCGATGAACAAAGGCACCTGGATCACCGCGCCCGTCTCCAAAGTTGCGGGCTTGTTGCCGCCCCCGGAGGCCGTGTCGCCGCGCAAACCGGGCTCGGTCTCCCTCACCGCCAGATCGACGGCGCTTGGCAACTGGATGTCGGATGGCTCCTCGTCGATGAACAACACGTCCACCTCGCTGCTCGGGGTTGTCCAACGCAGAGCCTCCGCGAACGTGGTTTCGGGTACGGCGATCTGCTCGAAGGACTGGGTGTCCATGAAGTGCGCGTCGGTCCCGTCCGCGTACAGGTATTGCATTCTGCGCGCCTCGGTCCGGACCGCTCGGAACTTCTCCCCGGCCCTGAACGTCCTGTCGATCACCGCGCCGTCGCTTGCCCGGCGCAGCTTCGTACGTACGAAAGCCCCGCCCTTGCCCGGCTTGACGTGCTGGAACTCCATGATCTTGAAGATCGTGCCTTCCACGTCAATGTGGTTGCCGTTCTTGAATTGGTTGGTGGTGATCACGGCTTGGGAGGGTAGCGTGCGAAAGCAGACGAGCGGGCCTGCATTCGCCATCGCCTTGCGCGAGTCGCCACTCGAATGATCGTCCATTACAATGGTTCGAGGCTTCAGATTTTGCCGTCTTGGTCGGAACAATCATTAGCCCATGGCTGTCGAAGAGGACACTCTGTCGAGCGCGCTCAATTTCCGGCTGAGCGAGCTTGTCGAGGAAAGAGAGTCCTCCGAGACTCCTAACTCCCCAGGCTCAAGCGCGGCGGCACTACCGCGTCGCTTCCTTGCGTTCTTGCCGTTGTCGGTATTCGCCACGCTCGCGGTGATCGCGGGTCCGGTCGTCGTCGTGGCTGCGCTCGTGCCTGAGCGCGGAATACTTTGGGAGATACTCGCGGTCGTATTGGCGGTGGCCTCCTCGCTTGCGGTCGCATCGATGGGCACTCGGCTGTGGATGCGCTGGCCTCGCTCGCGAGAAGTGATCTTTGCCGAACTGATGCTCTGGGGCTGGGTGCGGCGTTTCCGGGCGGAGCGACGCTTGGCCCGCACACGAGACCTATTTGAATCGGCTCGTGAGTCGGGCTCCACGGTCAGCATCGAGTTGCTCACGCAGCTCAGCGATCTGCATCAGGCGGTCGACCCGTATCTGCACGGACACAGCCGCCGGGTCGCCTCTTACGCGGAAAAGATCGCGCGCGAGATGCGTCTCCCAGCGGAGGAGATCGCGCGCGTGGAGACTGCCGCGCTCGTACACGACGTCGGCAAGATCTACACGCCGCCGGAGATCCTCCACAAGCCAGACCGGCTGACTGACAGGGAGTTCGCGATCGTCAAGCTTCACGCGCGTGACGGTGCGGAGATTCTCGCCGACGCCGGAGACCCGCAGCTCACTGCGATCGTGCGCCATCACCACGAGCGCCTTGACGGCAAAGGGTATCCCGACGGAATCGAAGCGTCCGGGATCCCGCTGGGATCCCGGATCATCGCGGTGGCTGACACGTTCGACGCAATCACC
Organism: uncultured Solirubrobacterales bacterium; assembly: GCA_963788715.1. Classification (GTDB taxonomy): domain Bacteria; phylum Actinomycetota; class Thermoleophilia; order Solirubrobacterales; family Solirubrobacteraceae; genus Palsa-744. The sequence continues at coordinate 96,189 of CAWBID010000005.1, read as the reverse complement.
TCGACTCGTCCCTACAGGCCTCCGCGCAGCCACAAGCAAGCCATAGACATCCTCTCCAAGGAGTCCGGCACACAGCTCGATGCGAGCGTCGTGGCGGCATTCCTGGCCTGCTACGCGGCTCGCCGCCCGGTTGCCCGATCGGCATTCGTAAGCGCCGTGGCCGAGCGGCTCTTCTCCGCGATCAAAGTCTCATCGACAAACCTCATAGCCGGCTCAATCGCACGAACGCTTCCTGCGCTCGGAGTGGCGGGCGTGCTCGCCGCTTCCCCGACACTGCATCACGGCAGAGTCGATCGCCGACATGAAGCTACGCAGACAGTTGCGCGCCTGAGATCGGGGTCGGCTCCGGTTAGAACAGACAACGCCAAGAGCCTCTCGCGGACCGGACAACCGCAAGCCGGAGGACCCCTCTCCGGCAAGCGAGAGAGTCCACATGGAGGGATCGACCTTCCCAGCGCCAACGGCACAAGTCCGAAGACGAACACGACCACCAGGACTGATGCGAGCGAGCCGGGTACTTCACCGGAATCGCACGTACCGGCGGCACAGACCCCGGTCAAGTCGGGACCGGAATCATCCAAACCGACAACACCGCTCCCAATCCCACCGACCTCCCCGCCGACCGGCGTTCAGCCACCGCAACCGACTCTTCCCATAGCCCCCACCAAATCTCCAGTTGAAATCCCGCCGACCCCTCCTGTGACGATCTCAGTACCCAATACCCCTGTGCAGATCAAGGTGCCCAGCGTTACGGTCCCTCCCGTGAGCCTCCCTGTAGCCCTCCCCAAAGTCGAACTCCCTAAAGCCGACATTTCGAATGTCCTACCGGGCGTCGATGTACAGATCGGCGGCTAAACGCCGGGCGACCTCCAATCGCGCGGAGCCGGACTAGCGTGCGCGCAGCGAGCCGTGCGGATTCGCCTCCTATGATCGGCCTAACCGACCAAGGAGCCTGACATGAAGGATCTGAGTGGCCGCACCGCCCTGGTAACCGGCGCATCCGGGGGTTTGGGCACACACATCGCAAAGCGCTTGGCTCGGGAGGGCATGAATGTGGCCGTCTCCGGTCGCCGCGAGGATGCTCTCGCTCAGGTTGTCGGCGAATTGGAGGCGCTCGGAGTCAAGGCAGGCGCCGTGCCGGCGGATCTGTGCGATCTGAGCACAATCGATCCACTCGTGGAGGGCGTTGAAGCGGCGCTCGGCCCGATCGACGTGCTGGTCAACAACGCCGGTGTGGAGTCAGTGGGGGCTTTCACGTCCTACACCCGCGAGGAACTGAGCTCGATGGTCGACGTAAACCTGACCGCGCCGCTCCTACTGACGCATCGGCTGACTCCAGGGATGCTGGAGCGCGGGCGCGGGCACGTGGTGTTCATCTCCTCGATGGCCGGCAAGGTCGGTCCCGCCTTTAGCGAGCCCTACGCGGCGACGAAGGCCGGTCTGGTTGGGCTAACACAGTCTTTGCGGGCCGAGTATTTGGATGCTCCGGTCGGTTTCTCGGTCGTCTGCCCGGGGTTCATCGCGGGCGACGGGATGTATGAGCGGATGGTCCAAGAAGGGCATCGCTCCAACCGCATGATGGGCGAGACCACGACCGAGAAGATCTCCGATGCGGTTGTGCGAGCGATTCGGGAGAACAAGGCCGAGATGATCGAGAGCGGAGCGCCCGTGCGTCCGATGCTTGCCGTCGCACAGGTCGCGCCCGGTTTGGTGGAGCGGGTCGCTCCCAAGTTCGGCATCACCGAGATGTTTCGCAAGGTTGCCGTCGCGCGCGGCCGCGTGTAGGCGCCCACGCGCGCGGGGCGCCCTCCCACACGAATAACATCGCAAGCTGACCGTCGCGCGTGCACCGCACCTAAAGCGCGACCCACCCAACTTCAAGCGGGCCGCGGGTCCGGCCGATATGGACCTATGAGGCAGTTGGTGCGCGAGAACGCCCTGTGCGCCTTCCTCGCGGGGGCGGCCACAGCCACGATGGCGTGGCTGGGCCTATATGGCTTTGTGTGGAGCGACTACGACGAAGAGGCGCGTCCCGCTTTCGACGCGCTCACGCACGGCCATGTGGTCGAGTTCCTGCGCCTCGCACCGGCCTATGGCGGATCGCTGGTGGAGCGAGCCCCGTTCGCGTTGCTGCCCTCCCTATGGGGCGGCGGCGAGTTGGCCGTTTACAGGACGGTCGCGATCCCTTGCCTTTTGGCGGCGGCCGTGCTGGGTGTTTGGCTGGTGGCGCAAATGCGCTCGCAGGGGCGCACAACCCTTGCGAAGGCGGTGACCTTGGGTCTGTGCGTCGCCAATCCTGTCACTTTGTACGCCCTGGAAATAGGCCATCCCGAGGAGCTGTTGGGTGCGTGTCTGTGCGTCGCCGCGGTTCTGTTGGCGAGTCGCGGAAAATGGTTGTGGGCCGGCATGCTGGTGGGCCTGGCAATCGCCAACAAGGAGTGGGCTCTGCTTGCGCTCGGACCGGTGCTCTTGGCGCTACCCGCCAGACGCCGTGCGGTGTGCCTGGCAAGTGCGGGAGGGGTCGCGGCAGCTGTGCTGGGGCCGCTTATGTTGGTCGGCTCCGGTGGGTTCGTGGCCGGCACGAAGGCGTTTGCGGCGGCGAGCGGCGAAATCTTTCAGCCCTGGCAATTGTGGTGGTTCTTCGGGGCTCCGAACCACGTGTCGGCGCCGAGCGGCGCTTCGCACACGGCCCCGATTGGCGCTGCGCTAAGCACCCATCCTCACTGGCGTATAGCGCCTACATGGATCTCCGGTGTCCCCCATCCACTGATCTTGGCGGTCGGACTGGGCCTCGCTGGGGCCGTGTGGCTGCAACGTCACCGGAGGATCGGCACGGGCACACTCGGAGAGCGCGAGGCGATGCTGTTGTTGGCCTTGGCGATGTTGTTGCGCTGTGTGTTGGACGACTGGAATGTCATGTACTACCTAGTGCCGTTCCTGTTTGCTCTGCTGGTGTGGGAGGTAAGGGGCCCATCGCCCCGCCCACCCGTTCTTGCTCTGTCGGGCACCGCTCTCGTTTGGTTGAGCTTCCAGTGGCTGCCCGAACACGTGTCGCCAGACGCTCAGGCAGCCTTCTTTCTCGCTTGGACCTTGCCGCTCGCGGGGCTGTTGGGACTGGCCTTGTTCAAGCCGGCCGCGCTAGTCGAGCGCGATAAGCGTCTTGGGCAGGCTCGTGAGCCGCTCGGGCCCGTGCTCGCCCACCAACGCTAGGTCCTCGATCCGTACACCCAGACGCCCCGGCACGTAGACCCCGGGCTCCACCGTGACGATGTTGCCGGAGCGCAAAGGCGCCTCGCTGGCGGTGCGTGAGAGGCGGGGCGCCTCGTGGACGTCCATGCCCACACCGTGGCCCACACCGTGCCCGAAATGCTCGGCGTGACCGGCCTCATCGATGATTGTGCGTGCCACAGCGTCCACCTCGCGCCCACTGACACCGGCGCGCACAGCGCCCAACGCCGCTTCTTGGGCGCTCAGCACCAACTCGAACACCTCTCTGGCTTGCTCGTCGATCACGCCAGTGGCGTATGTGCGGGTGCAATCCGAGCAGTAGCCGTCCAGGCGAGCGCCCCAGTCGATCGTGACTAGCACGTCGCGCGCTATCTGGACATCGCGCGGTTCGGCGTGCGGCAGGGCGCCGTGCTCGGCCGAGGCGACGATCGAGGGAAAGCTGGGCGATTGGGCGCCGAGACGGCGCATCCGCAGCTCCAGGTCGATCGCCACGTCTTGCTCGCTGCGTCCTACTAGGCCACCTTCGAGCAGGCCGGCGAGCGCCTCGTCGGCCAGTTCGGTGGCGGCGCGAATGGCTGTGACCTCGTGCTCGTCCTTGACCTCGCGCAAGCGCTCCACAATCCCCGAGCAGGGCACGAGTTCCCAACTGTCGTCGAGCAACTCGCGCAGCCGGGCGTGCTGCTTGACGCTCAGCGCGGCGTCATCGAAACCGAGCCTGTTTTCGCCCTCGCGTCGCTCCTCGTTCAGCACACGCGCCGCGGCCTCGAAGAGATCGCCGGCGGCGATCTCGCGCTCGATGCCCTCGGGCACTTGTTGGGCGGCCTGGCTGACGTAGCGAAAGTCCGTGAAGAAACGGTGCGGGACTTGCTCGTGGGCGGAGATTAGGAAGAGTCCGTTCGTGCCTGTGTAGGCACTGAGGTAGCGCAAATTGACGGGCTCGCTCACGAGCAGACGGTCGACCAGCATCGTGCCCAACTCCGAAGCTAGGCTGCTCGCGCGAGTCAGCTCGCTCACGCCTGTGGCCTACCCAACTCCTCGCGCAGGCGCGCGAGCGCCACGCGGTATCCCTCGACGCCTTGACCGGCGACCGAGGCCACGCACAAGTCCTCGATCACCGACACTGACCGCCACGGCTCGCGCGCCTTGACGTTGGAGAGGTGCACTTCAACGGCCGGCAGGGCCGCAGTCGCCAAGGCGTCGTGGATCGCCCATGAGTAGTGCGTCCAAGCGCCCGGGTTGAGGATGACGGCGTCGACCAGCTCGCCTAGATTGTGCAGGTGCTCGACGTACTCGCCCTCGAAGTTGGTGTGAAAGAAGCGCGTCTGCATGCCCAGCTCCTCGGCGAAGCCTTCGACCTGGCGCTCCAGCTCGTCGAGCGTCAGCGTGCCGTAATGCTCGGGCTCGCGCCGGCCAAGCATGTTGAGGTTGACCCCATGCATCACCTCTATGCGAAATGCGGCGGCCATTGCTTGTCAGAGCCTACCCGTGGGCCTGCAGCTCGGTCACCGCGGCACGCAACTCGTCCACCGGCACGCGGCAACCGGTGCGAGCATCCCCGGGAGCGCCCAGCAACACGAACGGGACGTGGGTGCCCGTGCGCTTCTTGTCGCGCATCGTCGCTTCGAGGATTCGCTCAACGTCCTCTCCTTCGAGTGTGACGGGCAGGCCGCGCGCCATCAGGAGCTCGGCGACCTGGGCACGCAGCTCGGGTAGGTTGGATAGACGCAGTGCGACCAGCAAGCCGAGACCAACTGCTTCACCGTGACGGTAGCGCTCGTATTCGGTCACGGTCTCCAAGGCATGACCGACGGTGTGTCCGAGGTTGAGCACCTGACGGCGACCCGCGTCGCGCTCGTCCTCGGCCACCACCGCCAACTTGGTGCGTGCGCAGGCGAAGATCGTACGCTGATCCAAAGGCTCCCCAGCGGCGACCGCTCGCCATAGCTCCCCCCCGCGATCAGCGCCGTCTTGAGCACCTCCACATAGCCTGCCGCTAGCTCCGCGTCGGGCAGGCTGGCAAGCGTGTCGGGGTCGACGATCACGCTAGCCGGCTGGTGATAGGCGCCAACATAGTTCTTGGCCTGGGCGAGATCGACGCCCGTCTTGCCGCCATAGGCCGAGTCGACCTGGGCGACCAGGCTGGTCGGCACGTGGACGATGGGAACCCCACGCTGATAGGTGGCCGCGCAGAAGCCGGCAAGATCGCCGACGACACCGCCGCCAAGCGCCACGACATGGTCGGCGCGAGTCATCCCGCCCGCCACGAGTGCTCCCCACACCAGTTCAGCACTGGCGAGCGTCTTGTTGGGCTCCCCGGGCGCGATCTCGATCAGCTCCTGGATGCCGCCAAGCCGCTCGGCATAGAGCCGTGCAACGTTCTGGTCAGAGACACAAAAAGGACGCGATACGGCGCGGTCGCTGGGCCATAGGCCCTCACGCGAGCACATCTCGGGCGAAAGCAGGCCGCGACCTATGAAGACTGGATACTCGCCCGAGTCCGAGCCGGCCCACAGCAGGCGGGTGCCGATAGGCGCTTCGCTCAGCCCGCATAGAGCCGGCAAAGCGCGCAAGCCGATCCGCGGCGCGGGCGCCGGCAGGATCGCGTCGGCCAAATCCTCATACAGGCAGGCGCGCGACTCGTATAGCGCTAAGAACGCTTCGCGATCGGCCGCTAGGGGCCGCTTCTCTTGGCCGCCGCTGCCGCCACCTACGCGCTTCCAGGCGACTTGTGCGTCGATGTCGAGCAGGATGGTCACATGGGGCTTAAGCGCGGCACACACCTTGGACGAGAGCACGCTGCCCCCGCCGAGCGCTATCACCGTGCCCGGCCCGGCCTCCGCCATTAGGCGGCAGACAAGCTCCTCCTCCGCCGCCCTGAAGGACGCCTCGCCGGCCCGCTCGAACTCCTCGGCGACGGAGTGACCGAACCGCGCTTCGAGCAACCGGTCACTGTCCAGCGCCCTCGTGTCCAAGCTCGCCGCGATTTCCCCGGCCACGGTGCTCTTGCCGGCGCCCATGAAACCGATAAGGACGAACGCCTTCTTGGGTGTCGCGCTCAGACGCGCCACATCGCTCGCTCTCCACCCCACGGGGGCGCTGGTCTCGAGCGGAGCAGCCTCGAGTTCAAGGAGACGGCCATCCGATCCGCTTGCAATAGGCCTCCACCGCTTGGCGTACGTCGTCGATGTGATCGCCGCCGAACTTCTCCCGATATGCGCTGGCGAGCACGAGCGCGACCATCGCCTCGCCGACCACGCCGGCGGCCGGCACGGTGCACGAGTCGGTGCGCTCGCGCAGGGCCTCGCCCGGCTCGTGTGTGGCAATGTCGACCGAGCGCAGCGGCTTGGTGAGCGTCGGCAGGGGCTTCATCGCACCGCGCACGATTAGGGGCTGACCGGTAGTCATCCCCCCCTCCAAACCACCAGAGCGGTTCGTTTCGCGGTAGTAGCCCAGCTCGGGCGAATAGAAGATCTCGTCGTGAGCTTGAGAGCCGGGCACGCCGGCGATGCGAAAGCCGTCGCCGACCGAGACACCCTTCATCGCTTGGATCGAGAGGATCGCCATCGCCAAGCGCCCATCCAGGCGCTCCTCCCAGGAGACATGGGAGCCGAGACCGGGGACTACTCCGAACGCCTGCACCTCGAAGACCCCGCCGAGCGACTCGTTGGCCTTACGCAGAGTGTTGATCTCGGCGACCATCGCGCGTCCGGCCACCTCGTCCAAGCACCGTACAGGCGACTCGTCGACGTGCTCGAAATCGACCAGCGTCAGCTGTCGAGCAGTGTCCGTCGTGGCGGTATCGCCCGCGCCTGAGGCGTTTGTCTCATCGGAGGCGCTTGTGGGAGCACCTTCGGGCGCGTACACGGAAGCGATCTGGATCACGTGTGAGCGCACCTGTACGCCGAGCGCGGCCAGAAACGCCTTACACAGGGCGCCACCCGCGACTCGCGCGGCGGTCTCGCGCGCGGACGCCCGCTCCAGGATGTTGCGCACGTCGTTCTGCTTGTACTTCTGGGTGCCCACCAGGTCGGCGTGACCTGGTCGCGGCAGGTGCACCTCAGCTATCTCGGCGCCGTCTTTCAGCGGCCACGGCGACATGCGCTCTTCCCAGTTGGCGTAGTCGCGGTTCTCGACCTGCAGGGCGATCGGACCGCCGAGCGTCAAACCGTGGCGCACCCCGGCGGTGACGCGGGCTTTGTCCTTCTCGATCTTCATGCGTCCGCCGCGACCATGGCCCAACTGGCGGCGCGCCATGTCGACGTCGAGCTCCTCTTGGCGCAGTGGCAAGCCGGCCGGGAGACCCTCGACCAGGCAAGTAAGGCCGGGGCCGTGCGACTCGCCGGCGGTTATCAAGCGGAGTGTCATCTCCGGCGTAGCTTATTTGCTTGGACGCCGCAGCCCTCAGGACCTATCTCTATTGGCCCCATGCGTGTCTAGCGAGATGAGTTCCTAGCCGCGCTTGAGGAGTGCTGCGCGAGCCTTCTTGTTATGCGCCCGTGCGGTTCTAACCCTAGCCTCTGCGCGGGCGACTTTGGCCCTACGCGCCGCGCGCGCGGCGCTCGCGCTGCTCTTCTTGGCGATGCTCACGACCTTCAGTTCGTAGACGACGATCTGACCGTCGGCTTCGACGTATTCCAATTCCTCGGCGTGGCCGGCTTCGAGATCGATTGCTTGGCATTCGGAGTTGCTGGGCAGGCACGCGCCAGATCCGTGCAAGATCGGCGGGACGATCAACTTGAATACGGCGCCGCTGCCGTTCTCGGTGACGCGTTCGAAAGTGAGACGCACGTCCTGCTTGGAGGGGAACGGTTGTCCCAGCTTCAGGCTCTGGTAGGGAGCCAACGCGGCAGGCTGCCCTGGTGTGGTCGCGTCCGGACCGAACAGGACGGAGACATCGTAGGCAAGCTGGGGCTTGGTCGGCTTCTTGGGCGCTGGCGCGGGGGCCGGCGCTTTCGGGGTGCTCCCGCCGGAGCCCGAACCTGAGGAACCGGAAGAGGATCCGCCTGCGCCCGAAGAGCCCGAGCCGCTTGAGCCGCTGGACGTAGTGCTCGAGCCGGTGGCACTCGCGCTTTTGGCTGCGGGCGCGGTGGGCAGCGCCACGAACGGGTCGCGTGTAGGACCTTGGCTTTGATAGCGCACGCCGCCCGGTGTCTCGGAGACGGCCTCGTTGGGATTGGCCGTAGCCACCGTGACACCCAACACGCTGGTGCCGGTCACGGGAGCAGTCGGCACACTTGCAACCGGTGCCGGAGCGGGGCTGCTCGAGCCGCCCTTGACGGCGTAGCCGACAGCCGCAAGGAGTACCACGCCGAGCAGCGCCACGAACGGCAACAGACGTCGCGAGAACAGGTCGGCCTTGATCGATTGCAGAAACTCGGTCATGGGTTGGCCTTGATCACCGCCGGCGCAGTCGCGGGCGCCGGGGTAGTGGTTGAGGTGCTGGCAGCGGTCGTGGCGGACGGGCCTGCCGCCGTCGCACCGGCCAGCGCCGATTGATTGGCGGGCAGCACGTATGCAGTGGCCGTGATCGTGCCTGTGAGCTGCCCCGACTTCGGTTTGCCCGAGGAGCCTTGCGCTTCGGTGACCGGAGAAAGGCTGACGCTGTCGATCGTGAGCAGACGGCCGCTGACGTGCAGCGCCCCGCTCGGGGTCTGCAAGGTGAAGCCTTCGAGCTGGTTGAGCAGTTTGTAGAGGTCCACGAAAGTGCCGTTGAACACGAACGTGAACGGCTCCTGGGTGAATTCACCGCTTGCCGCCGTCGGTGCAGTGCTGGCAGCTGAGCTTGAGCTGCTGGAGCCGCTGGCGCCCGTACTGATCGAGGAAAACTGCACGTCGCGACGGTGCGTAGCCTTGTCGAGCGTGTAGATGAGCGCGGGCGTTTCGGTTGTAGACGGGACGGCCTGTCCCAGGCTCACAAGCGAGGCATAGGCGGTCGAGTACTGTGCGCGCGAGCTGGCGGCACTGTCGGCTTCGGTTTCGGCGCTCGAGACTTGCTGGCGCGCCGCTTCGACTTCGGCGCTTACCTTCGAGGCCTGTTCACGCTTGGGCGCGACGACCATGAACCAAGCGCCCAGTAGTCCCGCAAGCGCCACGATTCCGATCAACATGAGACGGTCACGCGTAGTCATCGGGGCACCGCCTTGCCTTGAGCGGAGACCTGCTCATGCGAGCCGGTGCCATGGGCGGCGGCCGTCGAGGCGCCGCCGCTTGAGACGGTGGGGACGGGCCCGGAGGGCAGCCCGGCAAAGACGACCTGAGCGGAGAAGCTCGCATCGCCGGAGCCGCAGCCCCCGCCGGAGGCGCTCGCGCTCGCTCCCGCGCTGCTTGCGCCGGACTGGGTGGAGCTTTGCAGCTGCACTTCGCTGGCTCCGTCCATCAGCTTCAGGCGTTGCAGTGCCTGCGCCACAGTGGCTTGGTTGGTGGCGCACCCGGTGAGCGTGAAGACGGGCACGCTGCCCGCCGGCGTACTGGAAGCCGGAGTTCCGCCAGCTGCCGGCGCCGCCGCAACCGTGCTGCTCGCCCCGGTCGCGCTCGCCGGGCCGACGGCGCCGTGCAGAGTCGCGAGCGCCGCATCGATTGGCATTACGCGTCCCAGCTCGTGCAGCGCGTGCGACCAGTCAAAGCGCGCTTGCACCAGTTGCGCGACGGTCTGCGTACGGCTATTGGCCATTGAGACGAAGCTGGTGTACGGCGCAAGCTGGCCGGTGCGTGCCTTGATCGCTTCGGCCTGCGCGCTCAGTGCGGCAGCTTGCCCTTTCTGGCTTGAGATCTGGTGGCTTGCGCTGCCGTACATCAAGATCAGGACGGCCAGGCCGGCAACCATGCCAAGCACGATCAGGGCACCGCCACCGGAGCGGCCAGTCAGCGAGCCGGCCCCTTGACGGGCCTCGCCGGGGATCAGGTTGACGGCCTTCATCGCGGCGCCTCCTCGACCGCCAGGCCGGTGGCCACTGCAAGGCGCTCGGCCGAGACGGTGCCCGCCGCCTCATCGCCGGTCAAACCGACGGTTTGCGGGGTGAGCGGCACCCTCAGCTCGTTTTGCAAAGCTTGGGCGAAGCCTCTGATCTGCAGCGCCGGCCCGCTCAGGACGACGCTTGCCACCTCGCCGCCACCCTCTTGGGAGCGGTGGAAGTCGAGCGAGTTGCGCACCTCACCGGCGATTTCGCGCACGCCCGCCGCAAGCACCGGGCGCGCGTCGATCTTGGGCCGCTCAGCCGCCGTTTCATAAGGCGCCTCAGCAGGAGCGTGACTCGATGAGTCCTCGGCAGGGTCATACGAGGATCCTGCCGGCGTCTGGTAGGGCTCGCCGCTCACCTGCGCGGGCGCTCCATACGGTTCGCCGACGACCGGCACAGTTGGGTTGGACTCTTCCAAATCCACCGAGGCGAGCAGCTCGCGAGCTTCCTGCAGCTTGATGCCGTGACGCTCGGCGATCTCCGTGGCCATCGACTCAAGGCCACCACTGACCACGCGCGTAAAACGACACACCGTGCCCTCGGCGATGGCCATGTTCGTGAGCCCACCCACGTTCAGGTAGAGCACGCGTCCGGCGTGCTCCTCGTCGGGACGGTGCAATGAGCGGATCAAGGCGAAGGCTGATAGGTCGATCCCTTCGGGACGCAACCCGGCTCCGCGCACGGCACTGAGCAAGCGTTCGACCATGTCGCGTTGGGCCGCGACCACGATCACGCGCTGGCGCGGTCCGGCGGGCGTGTCGATCACGCCGAGCGGGTGGAAGTCGAGGACGGCGTTGTCGAGCGGCATTGGCACCTGGTCCTCGGCCTGGAAGCGCACGGCGGTCGCCAGCTCCTTGCGGTCTGTCAACGGCGGTAGCTCCAGTGTCCGCAGCACCGTGCGCTGGTTGGCCACGCCGACACGAACGCGCTTGTCTAGGCGCGACTCGGCGAACAGCTCGCGCAATGTGTCAGCCAATGCGCCGCCGTCGAGCACCTCGCCCTCGCGCACGGTGTCGGGCGGCAAAGGCATGCCGGCCGCTCGCTGCACCAGGATCGAGCCGTTGACGCGCGCCTGCACCGCACTCACGTATCCGGGCTGAATGTCCAGCCCGACGAGCGTGGCACCGCGACGTGAGCCGCCGCGACTCAGTTTCAAAGTCGGGTTGGCCAACTCGAGCAGCTTGCGCTTGCTCTTCGGCTCAGGCGCCTGTGGCGTGGGCGGCTCCGGGGGAGCGTCGACCACGATCGAGTTGGGCCGCAGCAGGCTGAGGTTGTCGTCGGACATTTCGGTTCCTTGAACGGCTAGTTGAGGAAGTGGTTGGTGTAGAGGTCAACGAGCTGACTGCCCGCAAAGATCGCGACGAGCGAGCCCAGAGCCAGGAACGGTCCGAACGGCACGGCCGTCTTGCGCGCGGCCAAAGCGCCCTTGCGGGCCACGACGAAGCCGCCGAACAGAACCCCGGCGAACAGTGCGATCAGCATCGCCGGGGCGACCGCGCTGCCGAGAAACAAACCCATCACGCCGGCGAGCTTCACGTCGCCCATGCCCATGCCTCCGGGGTAGGCCATCGCGGCGATCAAAAGTGCCCCGCCGGCAGCGGCACCCGCGATCAGCCGTTGCGGCTCGCCACTGGGGTCGAGCACCGTCCCGAGGACCAGCGCCATGATCGCGCCGAGCGCGGTCAGCTTGTTAGGGATGATGCGATGCTCGGCGTCGATCAGGGCGATCGGCACGAGCAGCAAGATGAAAGCTACGTTCAAGGCGATCGTGGCGGCGCTACCGCCGGCCAGCACGGCGCCGACGCACAACAGTGCGGTGAGCCCCTCAACCAGCGGATAGCGCCTGGAGATCGAGGCATCGCAGTTGCGACAGCGTCCGCGCAAAAGCAGCCAGGAGAGGATCGGCACGTTGTCATACGGCTTCACGGCCGCGTCGCATGACGGGCAGTGCGAAGCCGGGCGCACGATCGACTCGCGTCGCGGCAGCCTATATACGACGACATTCAGGAATGATCCGATCATCGCTCCGAACACGCCTGCGAAGGTTGCGGTCTCCATGGACGGATGATCGGCGCGCGCGGCCTCTCACTTGAGCGCTTCTGCAATCGCTCACCCAATGTCCCGGACATCTGTCCATACGCACAGCAAGGGCGGCCATATGGCCGCCCTTGGGTACTACGTTCGATTTGGGCCAAGGCCAAACGCTGCTACCAGCTGCCAGATTTCGCGCCGGTGCAGCCCGTGGAGGGACTACTACACGTGCGCGTGACAAGGCCGGCTTTGTTGGTGATCTTAAAAACGTCTTTGGTCGGCGGCGATTCGACTTCCAGTTCATAGCCGGAGCCGCTTTCGATTTCCTTGGCTTCCTTGAGATAGGTGGCTTTAGTCGTACCTTCGGAGATCGGAATCGATTTTTCGTATTCGTTGACCTTGGTCTTGGTGACTTCGGAGTACTTACCGTTGTTGTCGGTCGCGATCGACTCGATCGTCGTCTGGGCTGTGCGCGCTAGCTCCTTGGCCTGTGCATCGTTGGCCTTGCTCTTCTGGTTGAGGAACGATGGGATCGCGATCGCGGCCAAGATGCCGATGATCAGGATCACGACGAGAAGCTCGATCAGCGTGAAGCCCGACTCCCCCTTCGCTCGCAAATGTCGTTGATATCGCACCGGCAGCTCCTATGTTCGATCTGTGGGATGCCAGTGCTCGTATGTCGCCCACTTGCGACCCGGCTATTAGGCCGTCGGCTTTGTCGTCGCACTGAAGTGCTTGCCGTATTCCGTGCCTGGCTTAGTGGCTATCGGCACTCCAAGCGTCCAAGCTTGAGCTTCGACAATTGAATGCAACATATCTTCCTAACCGAGAACCAACATTTGGCCGGCTGGGACAAAACAGAGGGGACGGCCGATTGGCCGCCCCCTCTCACTGTTTGAGTCTGTGGCCGGAGCGAAACGCTCCGGAGTCTTCGACTACCAGCTGCCGGATTTTGCTCCCGAGCAACCAGTCGCAGAGCTCGAGCAGGAACGCGTCACTTCTCCGTTTGATCCACGCGTAATCGTGAACACGTCACCAGTCGCTTTGGAAGTGGAGGTGATCGTGTACCCGGTGGCGCTGGCCGCGGTAACGGCAAACGTCGAACTTGACGTTTCGTTGAGCGTCGGCTCAACCGCTTGGATTTCCGCGGTTGTGGCAGCGGTTTTAGAGGCGTTCAAATATTCGCCGTTGTGATCGGTCGAATACGTCTCCATCGCCGTCTCGCCGGTACGAACCTGCGACTTGGCGGCGGCGTCATTTGCCTTGCTCTTCTGGTTGAGGAACGAAGGAATGGCGATCGCGGCCAAGATGCCGATGATCAGGATTACCACCAGAAGCTCGATGAGCGTGAAGCCACCCTCATCTTTGGAGCGCTGGCGCAGTCGATATAGCATTGAATCCTCCTAGGATTCCGTTTTCTGGGCGCCAGCCCTCAGTTCAACCGTCTCCTATGACGGTGCGTTCCCCTTGGTTAATCCTGAGATTCACCTTCGGGGCCGCCGGCTTTGCCTTACACCCTCATGGGCGCTTGCCTTGTCCCGCGGTCTGGCTTGTCAGCGCGTACATCGACCATTGGACTAAAGCGCTTTAGCCATGCATCCTGCCTGGACACATTGCACTGAAATACCTCTGTCTCCTCACGCCCCAACCTGCACTCGGGCACAACGCACCCTCAACGACGTTTGGCCGTCGCCTGCTCGCGCTGGAACTCTTGCGCGTCCATCCCTGTCAAACGCTCGCCGCCGCCACGACACCAGGGACATGTGACCTTGGAGGAGAGCCCACCCAAATTGGAGATGACCTTGCCGCTGCCGTGGCACGCCATGCAGACGCGCTGCTCGACGTCGGAGTTGCCCTTCGCATCCTCGTCGGTGTCGGTTGTCGCCTTGTCGTCGCTCGAGTCGCTCATCCACCTCACCCTACCTACCCGGCGGATCTTTGGTCCGTGTGGGTACGCCGAGGATGCCACTGGATTAGCGTTCTCGGCGTGAGGACACCCAGAACCTTCCTGCCGTGGCTAGCGCTTGGCTTGATCACGGCAGGGGCCGCGGCGCTGCGACTGGTCGACCTCGGCGCTGTGCGGCTCGACCCCTTCTATGACGCGGCTGTGCGCTCGATGAGCCTCTCCTGGCATAACTTCTTCTTCGGGGCTTATGAGCCGGGCGGGAGCGTCTCGATCGACAAGCCGCCCGTGGACCTCTGGCTTCAAGTAGGCAGTGTCAAGCTCTTTGGTTGGGGATCCAGCGCTCTGAAGTTGCCTGAGGCGTTGGCTGGGACGGCCGCCGTGCCATTGCTGTACGCGGCGCTCGTGCGACCGTTCGGCGTCCTCGCCGGACTGCTCGCTGCCACGGCCCTGGCGGTGCTGCCGATCGAGGTGATCACAGCACGCTCAGACACCATGGACGCGGTCATGATGCTCCTACTCGTGCTTGCCCTGTTCGCGGCAGTGCGGGCATCTGAGAGCGACAGCACGGCCTGGCTGCTGGCGGCCGCCGCGGCATTGGGAATCGCCTTCAACGTGAAGCTCTTGGAGTCGATCGTCGCCGTGCCCGGCCTGCTCGTGCTCGTTTGTTTGGGCATGGGGCGCCGAGCAGCCGACCCCACGCAGCACGAGGACGCGATACCGCGCGAAGAGCCTTTGTCCCCGCCGGGTCCAGTGACCGTGACCACGACGGGCGCACGGCACCGATCCCGCACGAGGCTGGCGGGCCAACTCGTCGCGGCCAGCGCCGTATATGTAGTTGTCGCCCTGTCATGGTTGGGCACGACCCTGCTGTTCCCCTCCCACGAACGCCCGTACGCGATCGGCTCCACCAACGGCAGTGCCTGGAATGCGGCCTTCATCTTCAACGGCAGCGAACGCCTCAGCGGTAAAACAGCCGAAGTAGGCCAATCCTCCACGCCCGCTCCGCGGCGGATTCGCGGCAGGCGCGTCACTGCGGCCAGCACGCCCATAACTCCCCCCTCCCCTACCCGCCTGCTCGCTCGCGGCGGCCAGTTGCCCGCCAAGTGGCTCGGTTGGGAGGCACTGGTGGCCTTGCTCGTGAGCATTTTCGCCGTCGTCGTCGTCCAGCGACGCGGCGTCGGAAGAGTTCAGCGCGCCACGACGATCGGGATGTTCGTGTGGTTGGCGACCGGTCTTGTGCTGTTCAGTGCCATGGCCCGCCTGCACCCACGCTACGTCGAGAGCTTCACCCCTGCCGTGGCCGGCATGTTCGGTATCGGTGTGGCCTTTCTCGCCGGTCTGCCCGGCCGTGCGCGCCTGCTGGCTGTGCCTGTCACGGCCCTCTTGGCGATTCCACTCGTGGCCAGCGTCGAAGCGCTCGCCGACCATACCTCCGACGCCGGCAACGTCGGCGCGCTTGCTCCCGCCGAGCAACGTGCCTTGAGCGTCTACCTACTTGCCCACCAAGCACACGCCCACTACGAGCTGGCTGCAGGAGCATCCACCAGCGTGGCGTCCTTGATCGTGCAGGATCAGCGCCCCGTCCTGATGCTCACCACCTACAACGGCCTGCCCTTCACGAGCGTGTCCCACCTGCAGGCTCTAGTCGCCCAAGGAGCGGTGCGCTATGCCTTCCTGAACTCCGTGTGCCCGCGAGGGGCGCCCAAGACCAACGCCGGGTGCGCCCCCGCCGCCCTATGGATACGAGCGCACGGCGCCGACGTCTCGCGCCAAGCTGGCCTGCACCCGGGCGTGCTGTGGCGACTTCCCGGAGTAGTACTTTGAGCAGCGTGGACACACCCGCTTCGATGCGCATTCTCGTCGTTGACGACGAGGCTCCGCTGCGCGACACCTTGACGCGCTCGTTCTCCAAGGAGGGCCACACCGTCGATGCGGTCGCCGACGGCGCCGAGGCGATCGCTCGCGCCGGCGCTGAACCCTTCGACGTGATCCTGCTCGACGTGGCACTCGGCGCTGGGCCCAACGGCTATGACGTGTGTCGCACGCTGCGCGAGCAGCGCAACATCGTGCCGATCATCATGCTCACCGCTCTAGATACCGAGGCTGACGCTGTCCAGGGCCTCGAGGCCGGCGCTGATGACTACGTGACCAAGCCCTTCGGCCTCGCCGAGCTACGTAGCCGCATCCGCGCTGTCTTGCGTCGCTCCGGGCCACGCGCGATGGGACGAGAGGTGCTCAGCATTGGCCCCGTCACCCTCGATCGCTCCCACCGCGAGGCGAGCGTAAGCGGCGAGCAGGTCAAGCTCACTTTCTCGGAGTTCGAGCTACTCGGTCAATTGATGAGCGAACCGGGCCGCCTGTTCAACCGCCAAGAGCTCTTGCGCGCGATTTGGGGCGACTCCGCCTACCGCGACCCGCGCGCGATCGACGTTCACATCCGTCACCTGCGCGAGAAGATCGAGGAGCGACCAGAGGAGCCGAAGCTGATCATGACGGTGCGAGGCGCCGGGTACCGCTTTCAGGAGCCGTGATCCGCCCCCGAGTCTTGGGCCTACGCCCACGTGTGTTCGCCGCCCTGCTGCTCTCCAGCGCCGTAACGCTCGCCGTAGCCGCCTTGGCCCTGCTCTCGCCCCTGGAGCACCGCTTGCGCTCCGACGGCGAACGGGCTGTCTACACCGCCATCTCGGCGTCGCGCCCCGAGCTCGCCGAGATTGGCACCGAACCGGCCAGCGGCCACCCCAACTCCCAAGAACTGGCAGCTTCAATCGCGCTCTTGCGGCGTCGCTCCGGCGCCCAGGTGACGGTGCTCGACCGCAAGCTCGAAACGGTCTACGCGCCCGTCAACCAAGACCTCGACGTACCCAACTATTACGCCCAAGTGGACCGTGCCCTGCGAACCGGGCGCGGTGTGCACAGCCTGATCGGCGACGAGCTGGTCGCCGCCGAGCCGATGCAGATCGGCAAGCAAGGCGCGATCGATGCGGTCGTGCTCGTACGTCGCCTCGAATACGTCAGCTCAGCTGTTCGTGTGGTCCAGAACGCATTCATCGACGCCGCCGCCGTCGGCTTCGCCGTCGCTTTGCTGCTCGGTCTCGCCCTCACAACCACCTTGCTGCGACGGCTGGAGCGCCTGCGCGAAGCCGCCGGCGAGCTGGAACGCCGCGGTTTGGAGGCCCCAATCCACGTGGACGAGCGCCGCGACGAGATCGGCGACCTGACGCGCGCATTCGCCAGTATGCAAGCGCGCCTGCGCCTCCAAGAAGAGGTCCGCCAAGCTTTCGTGGCGACTGCCTCACACGAGCTGCGCACTCCGCTCGCCTCCTTGGACGGCACCTTGGAGTTGCTCGAAGACGACTTGCAAGCGGACCGGCTCGACCTACAAGACGCACGCGAGCGAGCCATCCGCGCACGCGAGCAGTCGCGACGCCTGTCGAGCCTCGCCACAGACCTGCTCGACCTGAGCCGCCTCGACGCCGAGGTCTCGCTGCGCAGCGAGCCGGTCGAGCTGGGCGAGCTGTGCCGCGCCGTCGCCGCCGAGTTTGAGCGTCGCGCTGGCGCCCACGACGTGCGGATCGAGGCCAGCCCGGCCATGCAGGCCTGCTGGGCGGTGGGCGATCCAGGCGCGGTGGCGCGAATAGCGCGAATCCTGCTCGACAACGCGATCGGTGTCGCGCCCGCCGGTTCAGCGATACTCACCACTGTAAGCACCGTGGGTGAGTGGGCGCAACTGACCGTCAGCGATTCGGGTCCCGGTGTCCCCGCGCCAGAGCGCGAGCGCATCTTCGAACGTTTCCAACGCGGCTCGACCTCGGGCGGACACAGCGGCTTCGGGCTCGGCCTGGCGATCGGTCGCGAGTTGGCGGCACGCATGGGCGGCTCGCTCGCACTGGGCGCCGAGTCCTCGCCGGGCAAGGACGAGCGCGGCGCCAGCTTTACACTGCGCCTGCCCGTGGCCCATCTCGATCAGGAAATTTCATGACAGACCTCGCGCCCACGCTCGAGACGGTTTCCGCGCTCGCACGCGAGTCCGGGCGGATCTCCCTCGACACCGAGTTCATGGGCGAGGGCCGCTACCGCACGCTTCTGTGCCTGATCCAGCTCGCCGTGGCCAACACGTCTGCCGGCTCCTCCGCAGATTCAATGAGCAGCGCCGACGATGTTCGACCGCAACAGTCGGAGCGAATCGAGATCGTCGACCCGCTCACCCCCGGGCGCCCGGATGGCGCCCACTCCAAGCCACTCGGGGACGCCGGCGAGCCGCTCGCGCAAGTGCTGGAAGACCCAGCCGTCGAGGTGGTCGTGCACGCCGGTCGTCAAGACATCGCGCTTCTACGCCGCGCTTTGGGGTGTGACGTGCGCAACATATTCGACACTCAAGTGGCCGCCGGCTTCGTGGGAATGCCCGCTCAGTGCTCATACGACACGCTCCTCTCTGACCTCCTGGGCGTCAAGCTCGCCAAGAGCGCCAGCTTCACGCGCTGGGACACACGTCCGCTCTCCTCCGAGCAGCTCTCCTACGCGCGCGAGGACGTTGTCCACCTGAGCGCCCTCGCCACCGAGCTGGAGCGCCGCTTGGAGCGATCCGGACGCTTGGCCTGGGCGCGCGAGGAGTGCCAGTTCCTGGAGACCATCAGCGACGAACGCGACCTCGACACGATCTTCGCCCGGCTACCGCG
Source organism: uncultured Solirubrobacterales bacterium (assembly GCA_963788715.1). Classification (GTDB taxonomy): domain Bacteria; phylum Actinomycetota; class Thermoleophilia; order Solirubrobacterales; family Solirubrobacteraceae; genus Palsa-744. The sequence goes on along the minus strand of CAWBID010000005.1, from coordinate 77,392 downwards.
CGTCAGAGGCATGAACGCCGTCTCACAAGGGATCGCACGCGAACTGGTGGCCTGGCGTGAGCGAACGGCTGCCGCACGCGACCGACCCGTCCAAAGTGTGCTCGGCGACGCGCCTTTGGTCGAGATCGCCAAGCGCAAGCCCTCCTCCGCGCGCAAGCTCGAAGAGATCCGCGGTGTCGGCCAAGGCAGTCTGCGCAAAGGCGGCGAGGATCTGCTCGCTGCCGTGCAGCGCGGCATCGCCAACGCCGGAGAGCCACTCGCCGGCGGCCCTCGCCCCGCCCAGCCCCGACCGCAAGACGCGCCCCTGATCGCACTCTCGGAGGCCTTGGTGCGAGCACGAGCGCGCGAAGCCGACCTGGCCTACGAGCTGCTGGCCTCGCGCGCCGACCTTCAGGCCGTTGTCGCGGCCCACAGAACGGGAGAGTGTGCCGACGTCCGTACCTTGCGAGGCTGGCGCTTGGAGCTGGTCGGCGAAGAGCTGTTGGCGTTGCTCGACGGGAAGGTTTCCCTTGCGGTTAGCGACGGCGGGGTGCATGTAGCCGCCGCGCCACCGTCACCCTGAGCCTTCGACGTTCACGCCGCCTTAGCGCGTGTAGGGTCTTAGGGGTTCTATTCAATGTGGTTGTAAACCGTGAACATCGGCATGTACATCGAAACGACGATGAAGCCGACGATCGAGCCGATCACGATGATCATGATCGGCTCGAGGATCGAAGTGAGCGCTTTGACTGACGCTTCGACCTGATCCTCATAGAAGTCCGCAACCTTGCCCAACATCGCGTCGAGCGCGCCGGTCTCCTCGCCGACACCCACCATGTGGGTGACCATCGTCGGGAAGATCGAAGTTTTGGAAAGCGGCTCGGCGAGCGTGCCGCCACGCTTGACGGAGGCGATTACCCCGTCCATCGCTTCCTCCACAGCCACGTTACCGCCGGTCTTGCCGACGATCTCAAGCGCCAGCAAAAGCGGTACACCGGCGCTCATTAGAGAAGACAGCGTACGCGACCAGCGCGCCACCGCCACCTGCTGGACGATCGCGCCGATCTTCATCGGCACACGCAGACGGAAGCGATCCCACTGGGGTCGACCCCACTTCGATTTCTTCCACTTGATAAAGCTGAAGGCCGCAAGGCCCGCGCCCGCGAACATCGCCCACCAGTAGCCGACAACAGCGTGTGACATCGTCACCGAGACCTGCGTAATGGCGGGCAGTTCGCCGCCGAACTGCTTGAACACGCCGGCAAACACCGGCACCAAGAAGGCGACCAGGGCCATCATCACACCGACCGCGAAGGTGATCACGAGCGCCGGGTAGATCATCGCCGAGCGAATCTGCCGGCGCAGCGACGCTTCCTTCTCCAGCTGGTCGGCGACCTGCATGAGCGCGCTCTCCAACAGACCGCCGGCCTCGCCGGCCCTGGTCATCGCCACGAACAATGGATTGAAGACCTTGGGGTGGGATTCCATCGCCCCGCTCAGCGAGAGTCCCGCCTCGACGTCCTTGCGTACCTGGACGACTGTCTCCTTGAGGAACTTGTTGTCGGTCTGTTCCTCAAGGACATAGAGCGCCCTGAGGATCGACAGGCCCGAGGAGATCATCGTTGCCAACTGGCGCGAGAAGACGGCCAGTTCGCCGGCCTTGACCGTCTTTAGAAAGCTCAGCTCGATCTCGCGCGAGGCATGCTTGTCGGCGATGTCGAGCACGATCATGCCGCGCGACTTCAGCTGGTTGGAGACGGCCTCCTTGGAATCCGCGTCGATCTCACCGCGCGCCTTCACGCCGGCAAGATCCATCGCCTTAAAGACGTAGGTGCTCATGCGGCCATCGCTCCGGCGCCCATCAGGCGGCGCAGCTCCTCCGGCGCCTGCGAGCGCGATTCGGCCTGCTTTTGCGACACCTTGCCGGTGCGCACCAAAGAGACGAGCGCCGCGTCCATCGTCTGCATCCCCTGAGCCGAGCCGGTTTGCAGCACCGAGTAGATCTGGTGGGTCTTGCCCTCGCGAATCAGGTTGCGCACGGCGGGATTGGGCACCAGCACCTCACAAGCCGCGACGCGGCCCGAACCGTCCGCCGTCGGTAGAAGCTGTTGGGTGACGACACCCTGTAGCGCCACTGAGAGCTGCACGCGCACCTGACCTTGCTGCTCAGGCGGGAACACGTCAATGATGCGGTCAATCGTCTGAGCGGTGTCCTGCGTGTGCAGCGTGGCGAACACGAGATGCCCAGTCTCGGCTGCCGTCAAGGCGGTCGAGATCGTCTCCAAGTCGCGCATCTCTCCGACCAGAATCACATCAGGGTCTTGGCGCAATGCGGCCTTCAAAGCGGCAGCGAAAGACTGTGCATCTGAGCCCAACTCGCGCTGGTTGACCAGACACTTCTTGTGGGCATGGAGGAACTCGATCGGGTCCTCAATCGTCATGATGTGCTCCTCGCGGGTCATGTTGATCTCGTCCAACATCGCCGCAAGCGAGGTCGACTTGCCAGAGCCGGTAGGACCGGTCACCAGCACGAAACCGCGCGGCTTGCGCGTCAAGTCGTGCACGATCGGAGGAAGCCCGAGCTGGTCGATCGAAGTCAGCTCAAACGGGATCAAGCGAAAAGCAGCACCGATCGCCCCGCGCTGGTAGTAGGCGTTGACCCTGAAGCGGGCATGACCGGGGATCGAGTAGGCGAAGTCGAGCTGCCAGTTGGTCTCAAGACGTTGGCGCTGGTCTCCGGAGAGGATCGAGTAGACGATCTCGCGCGTGTCGGTATCGGTGAGCACGGGGTAACCATCCAGTTGCACGAGGCGACCGCGCACACGCACAGTGGGAGGAGCCCCCGCAGCCAGGTGCAAGTCCGAGGCGCGGCGCGATACGACCTCCATTAGGAGATCGGCGAAGTCGATGTTCATCCTCTGGCCTTTCGCTCAGCGCTCGCGCGGAAGTGCACGTGGGCTCTCATGGGCGACTTATCGGCAGACTGGCGGCGCATCTCAACTGCTGCCGATCACGCGTGCTATCTCGGCGATCGAGGTCAGGCCCTGGCGAACCTTATGCAAGCCATCATCGCGCAGCAGACGCATGCCTTGACGGACCGCCACGTCGCGCATCTCCTCGGAGGGACGGCGCTCCAAAGCCATCGAGCGGATCTCTGAGGAGACAGTCATCACCTCATAGATCCCCAGCCGCCCGCGATAGCCACTGCCATTGCAGCGTCGGCAACCGCTCGGCTCATAGGCCTCCAGGTCCACGAGGGCCTTGTAGCCGTTCTCGCGCAACACCTCGGCCGGGACGATCGTGCGCTTCTTACAGTTCGCGCAGAGCATTCGTGCCAAGCGCTGGGCCAAGACGCAATCCAAGGCCGAGGCCACCAGAAACGGCTCGATTCCCATCTCGACCAGTCGTGTGATCGCCGAGGGGGCGTCATTAGTGTGAAGCGTGGAAAGCACCAGGTGCCCAGTCAAAGCCGACTCGACCGCGATCTGGGCGGTCTCGCGGTCGCGGATCTCACCGACCATGATCACGTCGGGATCGGCCCGCACCATCGCGCGCAGTCCAGTCGCAAAATTGAGTCCCACCTTTGTGGACACCTGTACCTGCGTGATTCCGTCCAGCTGGTACTCGACGGGGTCCTCGACGGTGATGATGTTCTTCTCGGGAGTATTCAAAGCGAGCAGGGCGGCATACAAAGTCGTGGACTTGCCCGAACCGGTCGGCCCTGTCACGAGCACCGCCCCGTGCGTTTCGTGAAACGCCTTTTCAAATCGCTCACGCTCAGTGTCGGCCATACCCAGCTTCTCGAGCTTCATCACGACCGAGTCCTTGTCGAGGATCCTCATCACGATGGACTCGCCGTGGACGCTTGGAAGCGTGACCACACGCAGGTCGATGTGGCGCCCTTCGACAGTCAGGCTCACGCGACCGTCTTGGGGCAAGCGTCGCTCCGCGATGTCCAGCTCGGCCATGATCTTCACGCGCGAGACCACTCCCGCGGCCATACGCCGGGGAACCGTCGTGATGTCCTGCATGATCCCGTCGACGCGCACCCTGACCCGAACCTCGTGGCCGTCGGGCGCCAGGTGCACGTCCGAGGCGCCCCGCTCCACGGCCTGGGCCACGATCTGATTGACGAGCTTGACGACGGGAGCGTCATCAGCGGTCTCGCGCAGGTTGACGATCTCGGCCTGAGAGTCATCGGCCTCCTCGACGGTGCTCTCCCCGGAAACCACATCCTCCAGGCGTGCCATGCGCGAGATCAAATCGCCGATCGCCTCGGGCGAGGCGACTGCCACACGCACCTCATAGCCGGTCATGATCGCCACGTCGTCGACCGCCAAGACGTTGGAGGGATCGGCCATCGCGAGCAACAGAGTGCGCTTGTCCACGAACGCAACCGGAACCGCCTGGTAGCGCTTTGCGGCCGTGTTCACCACCAGATTGGCGGCGCCCATGTCCACCGGAAACGCTTCGAGGTCGAGATGGTCCAAGCCATAGCGCTCCGCAAGCGCCCGGGCCAGACCGTCCGGGGTGATCGCCCCGCCGGCGAGCAGAACACGCTCTGGCGTGGTGCCTTCGTTGCGCGAAGCCTCGATCGCAAGATCGACCCTCTCGCGCGGAGCCAAGCCCATCTCCACAATCACGTCGGTCAAAAAGCGTGAGGAGGAGCCCCGACGACTCGGCTGGGTCACTCCGGGTGGCAGCTCGGCTGCCTCGGGGCTGCGCGGGTCCGGCTCAAGCGCACTATATGGATCGCCAGGTGCTCCACCGTGAGCATGCAAGTCCCCGCCACCGCTCAAACCCGTGCTCTCAGCGAGCGGACCTGGATCGCGATGCTCGAGCTCCACGCTCACTTCAGGGGCGCGCTCGCCGAACAGACCTTCCTTGTCGCGCAGACCGTTGGGGGGCGTGCTCATCGACCCCACCGCGAATCTATGCGTCCTTGTTTATGTGAAGTTGAGTCCCAACCCGCGTCGCATCGCCTCCAGCGGAGCCCGCCTACCTGTCCACCGTTCGAAGCTGAGGGCGCCTTGGGCGAGCAGTACCTCGAGACCGTCGACCGTGACTGCCCCCGCACGGCGTGCCGCTGCGAGGAGAGGCGTGGGACCGTCGCGGTAGACCAGATCGATGACATACGCATACCCTCCGACCTGATCGGCGCGTAGGTGGAGTTGGTTGAGCGCATCGGTCTCAGTGGCCGACCGTTGCAGTCCAACGGACGTGCAGTTGACCAGCAGTTCCGCTGCTTCAGGTTGCTCAACGGCACGCGCGCCAAACTGGTGGGCAAGCGCAAGCGCACGCTCAGGCGTCCGGTTCCACACCGACACCTCCCGGGCTCCCCCATGCAAGAGTCCCCAGACGACAGCGCGCGCGCTGCCGCCAGCACCGAGCACCAGCGCGCTCAACCCTTGTGGTGAGCGATCCACGCGACCTAGCGCTGCGAGCAGACCTGGCGCGTCCGTGTTCTCAGCCTCGATCGTGCCGTCGGGGCTGAAAGTGAGCGTGTTGGCCGCCCCGATCGCGCGCGCCGCCTCGCTGGCGCTGCCGGCAAGCCCAAGCGCGGCCTGCTTGTGAGGAATCGTCACGTTCGCGCCCACGAATCCACTGGCGCCGAGCGAGCGCACCGTCTGCTCGAGGAGCTCGGGCGCCAGAGGCAGGCGCTGGTAGGCCCAGTCATCCATGCCGAGCTCTGCGAACGCAGCCTCGAACATCGCGGGCGAGCGGCTGTGGGCCACCGGCCAACCGATCACACCCAGCCGCTTCATTTCTTGTGGCATGTGGGCACACGCCCACCGTTTTTTTGCAGAGCTTCACGGTAGGCGGCAGCATTGCGTTCGAACTGGGCGTAGCTCGTGGAGAACACTTGCTCGCCACAACCATCGGCGCCCGATACGTAGTACAGGTAGGAGACTTTCGCCGGATGCGCAGCGGCCGTGATCGCAGCCGCGCCCGGGTTTGAGATCGGCGTCGGGGGCAGGCCATGGTGGGTGCGAGTGTTGTAGGGCGAGTTGCTAGCCAACTGAGATGCGGTGAGCGGGTGGGCGAAGTCGTCCAAGGCGTAGCGCAAGGTGGAATCCACGCCGAGCGTCATGTGCAGACGCAGCCGGTTGTAGATGACCGCCGCCACCAACGGACGGTCGTGCGGGATGTCGACCTCGCGTTCGATAATCGAGGCAACGATCAACAATTCGTAGGGCGTCACGCCGAGCACCTTGGCGCGATGGACCTCCCCACCGCCGAAATTTTCACGGAAGGCCGCAAGCTGCTCAGAGACCAGTCGCGACGCGTGCGTGCCCGCATACAGTTCATAGGTGGCCGGGAACAAGAAGCCTTCGAGGTTGGGAGTGGTAGCCGGGGCGCCATAGCGAGCCGGGTCGAGTTGGGAGCTGCGCTTCGAGGCCACCAAATAACTGCCCTTCAGGCCAGCGGAGTGTGCGAGCGCAGCAATCTGTGAGCGAGTGAAACCCTCCGGGATCGTCAGTCTCACGATTGCCGGCGCCGGCGGGGGCTTCGGCGTGGTCTTGTGACGCAAGATAATCGCCGCCGCAGCGGCAAGCCCGCCGAGCACAAGGACAAGGGCCAGCAGTGCGCCCATCCGAGCAGCAACGCTACGGGGACGAGAGACATGTGGTCTGTGCAGGTGAGGGCCACGCAGGTGGGGTCTATGCAGATGGGACGCCGATCGAGCAGGTGCGGCCATTACTGGCTCATCGTCAGGCGGAGACTGGATCGAGGGCCGCGGACCGAGCGCGCTGTCCACAATCTCGGGTTGTTGCGCGACGGTGACGGGCGAAGCCTCGGGCGGCTCGGCAGGAGTCGGCTCCGCGTGGCCTCCCTGGAAAGAAAGCGGATCATCAGGGAGCGACTCGAAAGCAGGCGACTCGACAGGCGTCGGCTCCAAAGCAGGCGACTCAACGGGCGTCGGCTCGAAATTGGCCTCCTCGGCTTGTGCCGACTCGAAGCTAGGCGGTTCGCCCGGCGGTGGAAGCGGAGGCTCCGGTTGGGTAGGCGGTGACACTCCGGCTCGCTCAAGACGCCGCCGTTCGCGCTCCTGGCGGGCACGCTCGCGCTCCTCCTCGCTGCGCTGCCCTCCCCCGTTTGCTCTGCGGTCCCTGGCCAAGCGGGTGACCCTACTAAGGGCTGATCTCAAATCGCGCCAGCCACCCCTCGAGTAGGACGGCGGCGGCGCGCGAATCCTCGCTAGTGCTCGCGTGACCCATCGAGGCGGCAATGCGGGTGGTGAAGCGCTCGTCGAGCAGCTCGACCGGAACATTCTCGCCCAGTCGGCGCGCAAGCGTCTCGGCGAAGGCGCGCGTCTCGCGTGTTTGGTCTGTGTCCTCCCCGCGCAAGGACAGCGGCAATCCGACCACGATCCGCTCTACATCGCGCTCGGAGACGAGTCGGCTGAGCGCACCAAGGCCGCGGCGACTGGCCGGCTTGGCCACGGGCTCGATCGGAGTGACGATCGTGCCCGTCGGGTCGCTCAAGGCGCAACCACAGCGCGCGCTGCCGTAGTCAAGCGCCAGGACTCGCATCGTCTCCCAAGACGATCGTGCCATGACCTACGATCACGTCGCCCGCATACAGACAGGCCACCTGCCCAGGGGCGGTGCGCTCAACCTGCTCGAGCATGTCAAGTTCCAGGCGCGCGTGAATACCTGCCGGCGGTTGTCCTTGGACCCTGCATGGGAGCCGTTGTCCGCGATAGCGGACCTTCACCTGGTCGACGCACGATCCATCGCGGTGCAGTGTCACATTTCTCACACTCACCCGGTCGGTGCGTAGATGCTCGCGCGAAGCGACCGTGACGGTGTTGGCGCGCGCGTCGGTTGCAATTACGTATACGGGGCCCTCCACCCCTCCAGGCATCCGATTGACCCCTCGCCCATCGATGCCAAGCCCGTGACGCTGACCGACTGTGACGGTGTGCACACCGCCGTGCTCCCCCACCTTGCGCCCGTCGAGGTCGAGGATCGCGCCCTTGCGGAGCTTCAAGCCGGCGTGGCGGGCCAGAAAGTCGGCGCTGTTGGTTCCAGCCAAAAAACACAGGTCCTGCGAGTCAGGGCGCCGTGCCACCTCCAGTCCTGCCTCCTTGGCCAGCTCACGTACCTCAGGCTTGGTCAAATCGCCAAGCGGGAAGCGCAAGCGTGCCAACGAGCGTGGCGAAAGCGCCGCCAGCGCATAGCTTTGATCCTTGCGCTCGTCAACGGCCATCCGCAGCAAAGGCTCTGGGTCATACGACCGAGCTTGGTCCAGCGAAGCCGGTCGCTGCTCGCTGCGCGAGACATCGTGGCGCAAGGTCTCACCTGTCTGCCGAACGCGCGCATAGTGGCCTGTCGCGAGCGTGTGCGCTCCCAGGCGATCCGCTAGTTCGAGCATTGCGTCAAGGCGCACTGTTCCATTGCAACGCACGCACGGGTTGGGAGTGAGACCGGCGGCGTAGCCCTCCAACCAGCCGTCCACCACGCCCGCCTTGAACTCCTCGCGCAGATCGATCGAGAAGTGCGCCATACCCATGTCTTGGGCGATCTCACGCGCCGAGCGCACAGCCTGCGCCGAGCAGCAGCTGCTCTCACCGTCGTTCTCCGGGTCAGACCACAGCTCGAGTGTCACCGCTACCGCCTCACCACCCGTTTCGCCGACGAGTAGGGCCGCTACCGCGCTGTCCACCCCGCCGCTCATTGCTACCAGCTCGCGTCCTGGCGCAGGCGCCAGCATTGCCTGGGTGCGCGCGGCCCAGCCGAGCGCCCTGTGCAAGGCGTCGGCGGCGAGTTCGGCTGCGTGGAGCTTGGCGCGGCTCAACCCGCCCAACTCGTCCGCGATCTGAGCAGCATCAAGACGCGCCGCATCGAGCAGACGCGCGCCGCGCACCAGCTGGATCGTGGCGCTGCCGGCTGCTATAGCCGCGCCGCAACCGCTCGCGTCGAAACCGGCGTCGACGATCTGTCCGTCGGGACTGTCGCTAGCCACCTCTACGGAGATGCGAATCAAATCGCCGCACGCGGCGCCCCCGGCCACACCCGTGCAGGCTTGCTCGGGCGTGTGGCCACGTCCGAGCGGATTTTCCATGTGCTGAGCCAATGCCTCGACGGTCATCCAGTCGAGTGTAAGGACCTGGAAGCACGAGGCGAGTTTCTCGCTGGAGACGCTTCACGACCGCGAGACCGGAGCTCGGCCTCGACCGAGCCTCGACCGATCAACCCTTAGCTTCGCGAGCTTCGCTTACGGCTTGCCGCAAGGAGAACACGTCGGTCAGTCCTGTCAGCGTACTGACGACGCCCTGGCGGTTGACGATCAGGATCGTGGGAGTCTGGTAAACGTGCACGACTTCGGTGATCTTCCCAAACAGACCTACCTGGTTGGACAAAGCCGCGTGGACCGTCACAGTGCCTTTCGAGCCACCCGCCAAGGCATCCGCCTGCAGTCAGGACATCGCGGTCGACGCTCGACTTCGGATCCCAGAACACGAGCATCACGGTCTTGCCCCGGGCAAGCTCGGCTTCGACAGCAACCTGCTGGGGACTGCGCCCGGGATGGGCTTTGGCAGCGTTTTGGTTGGCTGACTTGGTGACGCGCACGTGAGTCTTTGTCACGGTCCTTTGCGCCGTAGCGTGGGTCACGGTCCTGTGGACAACGGTGAGCGACTTCTGGGAGGTCGCGGAGGAAGTGCTCGTGCCCGACGTGGTACTGGGCGTCTGCGTTTCCTGGGAGGCTTCTCCGGACTTGTGCTGCAGTTCTTGGGCGTTGCGCTGCGAGGTGGCGACCGCTCCGTGAGCTTTGGCGATTGCGCGGGTCAACCCTTCGACTCCAGGGGCAGCCCCGTGATAGATCGGGGTCGGAGCTGCGGCGGCCTTCGCCTCGGCCGCGGCGTTTGTCGAAGACGAAGCGCTCGCCGTACCCGCCGAGCTGGTTGCAGCTGCGGTGGCTTTCGTCGACACCGGTTCGCTCGGGCTGGAGCCGGGACCGTGAGCGCGCAGCGCCACAGCCCACACGAGTCCGAGCACCGCAACGACCGCCAAAGCGATCTGGTAAGGACGGGAAAGTTGAGCCATCGCCCTTCACTTCGGCAGATTTGGACGCCGAGTTGAACGCCATCCCCACTCATGGACGTCGCGCAAGCCCGATTTCACTACTCGGCCCGACGTTCTAGGCTAGATCGCGCAAGCCCCTCAAGGCGGTGTGCACCACCTTGTCGGTGTCGAGCGTCTCTTGGCTCCCGGCCTGCATGTCCTTTAGCGCCGTCTCGACCTCACCGACCAAGGCCACGTAGCGGGCGCCGAGCCGGTTGGCCTGTCCGAGCTGACCCTTGAGCGAACGGCCGGCCAACTCCATGACGGCCTTCAGTCCTGCGGAGCGCGCCTCATTCAACACCGCGAACGCGGCCGCCTTGGCAGGCGCTCCTGAAGGATCTCCCCCGTCCGCGAAGCCTACGTATAGGTCCAGCGCATGGCCGCCGGCCGGCGGCGGGCTACCCGCGAGCAGGATCCGCTCAATCCCCGCGGCCCATCCGATCCCCGCAGTCGCCGGACCGCCGAGCTGCTCGACCAACCCGTCGTAGCGTCCACCGCCACCGACGCCACTCTGTGCTCCGAGCGCGTCGCTCGTGAACTCGAACACAGTACGCGTGTAGTAGTCGAGACCTCGCACGAGCGTAGAGTCCACCTCGTACAGCACACCCGCGCGATCGAGCAGCTCGCGCACCGCGGCGAAATGCTCGGCATCCTCGGCATCCAACTCGTCCAATAGGCGCGGCGCGTCCCTCATGACCGCAACCGTGCCCTCATCGGCGGAATCGAAAGCACGTAGCGGATTGAGCTCTATGCGCTCCCTCACCTCGGATGAGAGTCTCGCTTCGTTGGCGCGCAGATATGTCTGCAAACGTTCGCGATAGCGCTCTCTACTGTCTTTCCCGCCGAGACTCGAGAGGCGCAGGCGCACCTCCCTCACCCCCGTCTCCTCCAGCAGCGTCCCAAGCAGCACAATCGACTCAGCGTCAACCGCTGGATCCTCCGATCCAAGCGCCTCCGCGCCCACCTGCCAGAACTGGCGGTAGCGCCCGGACTGAGCACGCTCGTAACGAAAGAAGCTCGACAAGTACCACAACTTCACTGGCTGGGGACGCTTGTGCATACCGTGCTCGACGTAAGCTCTGCACACGGGTGCTGTCCCCTCCGGGCGCAGCGTCAGGGAGCGTCCGCCTCCGTCGGTGAGCGTATACATCTCCTTCTGCACGATGTCGGTCGAGCCTCCGACTCCGCGAGCGAACAGTTCGGTCGCCTCAAGGGCGGGCGTCTCGATCCGCTCGTAGCCGGCCCCCTCGAGGATCGAGCGCGCACGATCCTCGAGCGCTGTTCGCACCGCCGCCTGCTCGCCGAGCACGTCGAAGGTGCCGCGCGGCGCCTTGATCTGCTCGCTGCTCAAATCGTGCGCGCCCGCTGCGCGCCCTCTGGCTCCCTCGCAGCAGCGGCGCGGAGCTCGCTGAGGAACGGGTTCGTGTCCCACTCACGCCCAAGCGTTGTCACTCCCATGTGGCCCGGATATACGACCGTGTCGCGATCGAAGCGTCCCATCAAATCGCCGATCGAGCGCTCCAGAGTCCTCCAGTCGCCTCCCGGAAGGTCCACGCGACCGACCGAGCCCTGGAAAAGTACGTCACCAGAGAGCAACGCACCGTCCAGCGCGTATGTGACATGACCAGGACTGTGGCCAGGCGTGAAGAGAACCTCGATGTCGAGACCGGCCAGGCGCAACTGCTCGCCACCCTTGACGGTCTGCTCGGCCTGCCAACTCTCGAACGGCCCAAAGCCGGGCATCGTCCATTTCGTGATATCCGCGAGCACGAAGGTCTCCGTCTCTGGGCAATAAACAGGCGCGCCGGTCGTCTTCGCAAGTGGCGCCACAGCGCCGATGTGGTCGAAGTGGCAGTGGGTGATCAGGATCGCCTCAATCTCTGTCCCCAGATCGTGGGCGGCATCGAGCAAGCGTTGGGGCTCTTCGCCCGGGTCGATCATCACAGCGGTGCTGGCCTGCGCAGAGGAGCGCACGATGTAGGCGTTCTCCTGAATCGGCCCCACTGCAAAGGAGCGCACATCGATCATTTCGAGCTCGCCTTGCCCGCCTTGGCCTCGCCTGTCTTGGCCTTGCTCGCCAGCCTGCGTTTGTACAACCATGTGTCGGTGTAGTAGCTGATCGGCACGTAGGCGATCAGGACGATCGGGAACAGGGCGATGGCCTCGTTGGGCTTTTTCAAGAGCAAAATGCTGATCAAGAGCATCACCACCGCAGCCGCCATCGCCCGGTAGAACGCACCTCGCCACGTCGGCTCCCGTTCGAGGCGATCCACTCGCTTGTCCTTGGACCCGCCGGCGCTCGCTTTGCCGGTCTTCTCATCCTTGGTGGGCTTGCGCCCTGTACGTCCGCGCGACTCCACCACCCCGGCCGCATTGCCACGGTGCTTGGTCTGCCGCTTGCGCTTCGTCTGGGCCATTACGCGCCTGTCTGGTCGTAGGTGGGTCAAGTGAGGCCCCGCCCTGCGCGGGACACCTAGAACCCTAGTGCGTTCTCGATCGTTTGCGCCATCGGATCGCCCCCAACGAATACGAGCTCGGCAGGAAGTCCCACTAGCGCAGCCCGAGGCGCCAGACCGACCAGCTCGACCCTGGCAATCTCGCCATGCTCGCGCACAGCGTCCACGACCGTCCTCAAAGGCACCTCGAAGGGTCGCTCCACGTTGGTCGAGACCTGAGGTGTCGTATGTCGCAAAAGGGTGTCCTGCGCGTGTGCGCGCGTACCGGCGCCGGGCACCCTCTCGGGTGATTCCACATCCTTATCCTCTCCTCCGTCCTCACGCTCGCGCCGGACGCCAGCCAGGGAAACACCGATCGCCCGCACCCCAGGCAGACTTTGCGACCCGCCCTCCCGGATATTGCTCGCAATCCGCTTTGCGTCCTCCAGCGTCGCGGGGGCCGCCAGCTCCAGGTTGAACGCCACAAGAGGTTCCCTGGCCGCCACGAGCGTCGCGCCCGCCGTTGGGTGCAGCCGCGGCGGGCCAAAGTCGGGACGCACCTCCCCTGCACCGAGCCGCTCGGCCAGGCCTCGCATACCGCCCCTGCGCAACTCGGCGCGCGTTCGGCCCTGCGCCAGCTCTCCGTATAGAAACACGGGCGCACCCAAGCCCTCGCCGACTTCGTGGGCGACGACCAAGGCCTCCGCGCAAGCCGCGCCCCGTTGCGCCGTGTCGAGGTAGACGAGCGGGATCACATCCACCGCTCCGACATGTGGATGTACACCAATGCTCGCGGGGTCGCGCCCCTCGCCTACGTCTATGCGCTCAATCGCCGCGCGCGTGCCCGCCACCAGGACCCGCGCAAGCTCTCCTTGAGCGCCTGCCAGCGTGAACACCGAGCGGTGATGGTCGGGGTCTGAGTGCACGTCAAGGAGACGAGACGTTCCGGCTGCCTTGAACGCCCGGACCACAGCATCGATCGCTGCCTTGTCGCGCCCCTCGGAGATGTTCGGGACGGCGAGAAGTGGCTTGGTCGGAGTCATCGGCGGGCTCTACGGGGCTGGAGGGCGCAAGCCGAAGATCTGCCACGAAGGCTAAACTTCCCGCTCCCGCCGGAGTAGCTCAGTTGGTTAGAGCAGCGGAATCATAATCCGCGTGTCGGGGGTTCGAGTCCCTCCTCCGGCATTAGGCGATTGGCCTGCAAACTAGCGGGTTTTGGCGGCTCGCGCCTGGCTCTTGATTGCGGGCGTTAGCGTGGGTGCGAACCAAAGTGCGAACAGGGTGCTGCCGCGCATTCGCCACGGCCCGTCCAGAGCTTGTCCGCGGCGATGCTTGCGACGAAAGCCACGATGCGATTGCGGACCCCTCTCCGCATAGCGCTCGGACGAACACATCGACCGCCCCCAAACGACTGCGAGCCGGCTTCAGGGCAGTGGGGCCGCAGCGCACAGTCGGCAGCAAGAACGGATGCCATGCTTGGCAACTGCTCCAGGCTGGGGCTACGTGGGCTCGCACCGTGACGGTCCACACAGCCTGGACGCTACCTCGACAGTTATATTCCATTCGCTTTGTCGAACCCAACTTTCCGGATCAACGCTAGGTAGGTCATACGTGCCCACAAATGAGCTTGTTCTACTGGATCAGATTCTTCAGCAGCGGCAGGCAGAACGAGCGGAACCGCTACCTGACGACCGTGCGTTCGAGCTGCTTGCCTGCGAAAACGCGCTGCGGGACTTCAATCTTTCGACCGAAGAGGTGGAAGCAGGTATTGTTGGCGGGGGAAACGATGGCGCCATAGACGGCATCTATACGTTCCTTGGCGACGAACAGCTTGCTGAAGACAGCGAGCTGTTTGATGAGGACTATTCAGCCGTCAAGGTTAGTCCTGGAACGCGCCTCGTGATTTGGCTGATTCAGGCAAAGCGAGAGACCGGATTTGCCGAGACCGCCATAGACCTAGTTAGCTCGTCCACTAGACGACTCCTTGATCTCAGTGAAAGTGAAGATGATCTACGGCTCCTCTACTCTGACGCCGTTGTCGAGCGCACAGGAATCTTCCGCACTGCGCTCCAGAAGCTCGCTCTCCGTCATCCCGCGCTGGAAGTCCGGTATACGTACGTCACACGTGGTGAAACACGGAACGTCAATGCCAAGGTTTTGGCGAAGGCGAGAGACCTTGAACAGGAGTTTGCGGGACTCCTACCAGATGCTGAGGGTGTTGTCGAGTTTGTCGGCTCGACGGAGCTTTGGAAGCGGATCAATACCCTACCGTCGTATACCCTCAAACTGCAATACCAGGAGAACGCAACAAGTGGAACCAGTCACGTTGCGCTCGTGTCCCTCCGCGACTACGTCGCGTTCCTTACTGATGATGACGGGGGCCTGCGCCGCTACATATTTGACTGGAACGTACGTGATTATCAAGGAAATGTCGAAGTTAATCGCGAGATCGAGAAGTCGTTGACGGACACTGATTCACCTGAATTTTGGTGGCTCAACAACGGCGTTACGATTATTTGTTCCAAGACCTCTATAGTTGGCAAGACCTATATTTTGGATGATGTGCAAATTGTCAATGGCCTACAGACTTCGCACACGTTGTTTCGCGTACTGCACGACATTAGGTCCGATCACGTGGCGCTTGATAGGGCGGTCCTTGTTCGTATCCTCGTAACTGACGACCCGTCTGTGCGCGATGCAGTGATACGCGCGACGAATAGCCAAACGAGCGTTCAGCCCGCCTCACTGCGAGCTACGGATGAAGTTCAGCGTACTATCGAGGCCTTCTTCCTCGGCAAGGGCTGGTTTTATGACCGAAGGAAGAATTATTTTCGGAATCTTGGCAAGAGTCCGGAGCGCATAGTCAGTATCCCTCTCCTAGCTCAGGCGGTAATGGCGATGGGACTCAGTCAACCGAACAATTCGCGCGCTCGACCTTCGAGCCTGCTCAAGAGAGACGATGACTATTCCACGATCTTCTCCGGCAACGTTCCGCTTCCCGTTTATCTATGGCTTGCCAAGACCCAGAAGCAAACCGACACGTTCCTATCTTCCGAGCAGACAGTTTCGACACAAGAAAGGACGAACTTGCGGTTTCATTTTTCGATGTTGGCGGCCGCGAGGTTGGTAGGAGAGCGCATCTATGCGCCGGTGCAACTAGCCAAGATCGTCGAAGATCAGCGCACTATAAATGAAGTCGATCTTCAAGAATGTTTGGCTGATCTACGTGCCTATCACCAAGCGTACGCAACGGCAAGCGGGGATCCAATGGACAAGATCGCGAAGGGTTCTGAATTTGTTGAGTACATTTTCAAGCAGCCCCTTTCTAAATCCTGAGATGACGCAGCGATCCTGGGTTCGTGACCCTGTTTACTTCGGCCTGCGAGGAATTTCTGGTTTGCTGGGTATCCTCTTTGCTTTCTGCACGGAATGACGAACGAAATCGGTTCGGGCAGCTTGCGTCGCCCTGGCATTGTTGACACTGCGACTTTCGAGATGGAGGGTCAGCGTCCGCGTCCTATGTCGTGATCGGGCGCGTCGCGTGCCGGTGTTCGCAAGAGCTTGCCGACATGAGGGGTCAAGCGGCTGAGGCGTAGCGGGTCGCGGCTGGGGTCCCATGACGGGCCTGGGGTTTCTCGGTGGATTATGGATGGGGTGTGTGCTCGACTTCGGTTCATCCGTCCGGCGAGGCGTGTGATCCGATCGGGGTCTTGTCCTTCTTCGCCAAGTTGGTCGCGGGCGAGGTACCAGTCGGTGCCATGACGGGCGCGGGTGGCTTGGACGTAAGCCGTCTCCTTGCTTGTCTGCCAGCCGCCAGTCAGCACGATGGTGCGGTCTACGGTCGCGCCCTGTTGGCGGTAGACATGTTGGGCGTAGGCGAGCCGCAGCGACTCCGCATCCTGGCGCGCGAGCAGCAGCCGGCGGTCTGACCCGTCGAGCGCAAGCGTCAGTGTCCCATCCTGGTCGATGTTTGTGACTTGGCCGCGCGTTCCGTTCTCGACGCGAGGTTGCCCGCGTGGGCGGTGTTGGGCGATGAACGCGACGTGATCGCCTTGGCGTAGCCCGTAGTGGACGCTTGAGAGTGGGAGTTCGTCGGGGCCGAGTTCGCCGCGTTGGGCGCGTAGATGTTGAGCGCGAGCGTTGAGCCTGTCGATCTCCCGGTTCGAGGAGTCCGCGATCAGCGCGACTTTCTCGATCCCGACTTCCTTTGTAAGTCGTGCCCACGCTTGGACTGCGTTCTCGGCGGCCTGGTCGCGGGTGTCTGCGAGGTGGAGCCGCCCTCGGGCCTGGTAGTGGGCCATCGCACGCTCTGGTTCGCCCGCGCGTAGTGCTTGCCACGCTCGCTGCTCCTGCGGATCATTGGTGCGGTTGATCGTCTCCAGCTCCACCGTCGGCGCATGGCCCGTGAGCCGGTCGAACATGCCTCCGGGACCTATCGAGGGGAGCTGCGTTCCGTCGCCGACCGCGATCAGCTTTACTCCTGAGCACTCGACCAGCTCGGTGAGCGCATCGAGACGCTTGTGATCGACCATTCCGGCCTCGTCGAGGATGATCGTCGTATCGGGACCCACGTGGACAGTCCTGATGTTTGCTCGTGTGATGAGCGCGTCGAGCGTCAACGTGTTCCCCTGGAGCGCTGGACTGTCAGCGCCGAGCCGCTCGGCTGTGGAGCCGGAGACGGCGATCCCGATGGTTTCGCGGCCTGCCAGTTGCTCTGCTCTGGCCGCAGCGTCGATGACAACACCCTTGCCCGTGCCTGCCGGGCCGACGAGCACGCTTGCGCGCTCGGGACCAGTCAAGACAAGCAACGCCATGTCTTGCTCGTTGGTGAGCGGAGCGCCGATGCGCTCTGCGACCTCGCGCGCAGCGTTCATCCGTGCGGTGTGCCCAACATCGCGTCCGGCGGGCCGACCAAGGGTGGCTGCTCGTCGTTCGATTGCCTGCTCTTGCGCGCGTACCGCGAGCGTCGTCATACGTCCGCCCTCCAATGTCAACACGCGCCGATCCCGGACCATCTGCCGCACTACGTCGAGCGCTTCATGTGGCGACAGCTCTCCGGCGGTCTGCTCCAGCGCGACGGTGTACAGATCGCGCAACTCGAAGACGGCATGACGCTCCGTGAGACGTTCCTCGATCCGATCCTCCACCGACCGAGCGGCTGGCCCGGTGCGCTCGCGGGCGAGAAGCCGCAACGCCTCATCCAGACCAAACCCGTACCGGCTCGCGGTGTCTCTCCACACGTTCTCAAGGTCAGCCCGGTTTGTGAGCTTCTTTGCGCGACGGTTCTCGAGCGCGAGGTTGCGCAGCTCGCCGCGCTCGGGCGCGCGACCGTAGCGAGCACGGAAGCGATCTGCTGCTCTCGCGACCTCTCTGGAGCGTCCCGAGAAGGCGTCGCGAAGCTCCTCGGGTACGCCAGCGACCTCGAAATACTTGCCGTCCTTCCCGGTCGCCCGTTCGATCGTGTAACCCTGGTTGACAAGTTCTTGAGCAAGCGCGGAGCGGTAGAACGCACCGACCTCACCCGCCGCACGGAACACAGGACGGGAGCCCACGGCGACGATCCGGTCATCCTCGCGTACCGCGCTCGTGATCACGACATGACTGTGAAGTTGCGGATCGGGCGCGTCGGCACCAGACACCGCGAGCCGTGGTGTGCCGATACTCGACCGCGATCAAGTCCTTCGCGGGCTCCTCCACGACCTCGCCGCCATAGCGACGACGGACAACACCAACGTTCTCCCTCATATACGCGACGGCTTGCTCGACGGCGTTCGTGTGTGCTTGCTCGATCTGCTCCCGCTGCCACGGATCGGCAAGTGCCCAAGTAGTCGATACAGACTTCGGAGCGCTGAACACACCGTCGATCCCACCACCCCGACTACCGTCCGCGCCAGCACGCCGCAACCATCGCCCGCTCTGTGGATGGCGACCTTCCATAAGCGCAACGAAGTCATCGCCACTCATCGGCGCGTCGGCCTGGATACCAAGCCGTTCGAGCGTTTGCGGGTCCGCCAACCACCGACCGGGAGCCTGAGTCAACTCGCCATCGGGGGTCAGGTAGTAGTCGCCGCGCTCCGGCGCGACCGTCTTTCCCTCCAAATATCTCGCGTAGTCGCCGCCACGCGCTGCCGGGATGCTTGCCGCGCTCATCACATAGCTATTGACCGTGAGCACCGCGAAGCGGCCACCGACTTCGTCACACAGCGATTAGACGCTTGTGCATCTGGTCTGCAACGGCGCCTTGAAGCGCCGCGAGCATCGCGACGACTGAGACGACGGGGTCTGGAATGGGACCGCCGGAACGGGTCGGGTAGACCGGTTAGGGGCTGTCGATGGCAGACGGAAAGCTACGGGAGGTGAGCTGTAGACAAATTGCTTGGCCGCTTTCGCGTTCTCACGGTCAATAAGAGAGAGGGACGAATCGCTCCCTTGTGATTCCCGAGTCGTGAAAGGAGGTGCAACACGATGATCGAGTTGACCGTGAGGCTCACCGACGAGCAGCTCGTCGAGATTGCCAAGCGCGCCGCCGCGCTCGTCCCAGCTGCACCACCGTCCTCCCCCTGGTTGAACGTGACCGACGCGGCCGAGCGGCTCCGCTGCGGCAAGGACCGCATCTACGACCTCATCGCGCTCGGCAAGCTCCACCCCCGCCGCGACGGACGCCGCGTCCTACTGCACCGCGACGACCTCGACGCCTACGTCGAAGGACGTTCGACGTGAGAGACCTCACACGCCCCGACTCGATGCTCAACGCTTGGGCGAGCGCTCCTGTCGTTCGACGGCCGCAGCTAGGTCAGCCACGGTCAGGTCGAGAGCCATAAGCAGCCGCGTGATCGTGGACCACCGGATATCGCGCTGCCCTGACTCGACCTGGGAGATGTATGTGTCGTTTGCGCTCGACTTCAAGCCGAGTTCCTTCTGCGTGAGCCCTGCATCTCTACGCAGCTCGCGCAGCGCCCGGCCGAGCGCGCGTCGCGCTTCGGTGATCGGGTCTGGGATTTGGTCGTCCATCGTTCTCGCACCGCTCGACAAAACTTCACGTCCGAGCCAAGTTGTAGGCTCGCAGAACCGAACATACAAGTTGGCGCCCGCGCGGGTAGGACCGCCGGGCGCCGCGGCACCGAGAGCGATAACTCCCGGCGCGCAAGCCAAGCTACCAGCACGCGGGCTGGCTTCCTCGTCAGAGAACACTCCCGGGGCCTCCGATCCCAAGGAGGAACCGAAGATGGCCAAGACCACCATCCCCGCCGAGATCGTGCGCGTCGTGCGCTCGGCGATCATCACAGAGCTGGGCGGCGCCGCCGCCGAGATCGAACAGGCGAGCCTCGGCTACGAGAAGGAGGAATACCCAGAGACCTTCAGCGAGCCATTCGCCAAGTTCGACGCGCTGCGTAGCCTCTTGGACGCGGTCGGCTGGAGCAATGCCAGTCCTCGGCTGATCGACATTGAGCACCACCGCGAGCCCCTTGCCGTCGCGCTGAAGGAGCGCCTGGCAACCGACCGCCCGTATGTCGCGGATCGATCAATCGAATCCGCCACGCGCGAAACCGTTGAACGCGACATCCGTGGGATCGAAGCCTTCCTTGCCGCAACTGGATTGGCGGAGGACTGAGCGACGATGGCTGCGAAGCTCGAAAAGACGCGGACGCCGGGTATCTACCGGCGCGGCGGTCGCTACGTGTTCAGCTACCGCGTTGACGGCAAGCAGCGGTGGGAGTCCTGCCGCACGATTGACGAGGCTCGCCGCCTGAAGGCCGCACGCGCGACGGACATCGAGCGTGGTGAGTTCGAGCCACGCTCGCGGGTCACCTTGCACGAGTACGCCCGTGAGTGGGTGGGGCGCTATCAGGGACGTGGAAGGCGTGGGTTTCGTGAGGGAACCCGCGCCGACTATCGACGGCAGATCGAGCAATACGTCTGTCGGTACTTCCCTGCTCGATTGCGTCTCACGGAGATCACGCCGTCGAAGATCGCCGGGTTCGTCGCGTGGCTATGCGACGAGCAGGCACAGAAACGATTGCTCTCTGACGCGACCGTGCGCAACATCATGGCGCCGCTTCGAGCCTGTCTGACGACTGCCGTCAGGGAGGGCTTGATCCGCTCCAACCCGGCGCGAGACGTGGACCTGCCGCATCGGCCGACCGTCGAGGACGTGGAAGACGACGAGGCGAAGGCGATGAGCCGCGACGAGCTGGCCGAGATGCTCGCGTTGGTCCCTGAGCAATGGCACCTGTTCTTCTGGTTCCTGGCCGCAACGGGCGTCCGCATCAGCGAGGCCATCGCGCTCCAGTGGCGGCATCTGGAACTTGACGCGTCTGTCCCCCACGTCAAGGTCCGCCGCGCGCTCGTGAAGGGCCGCATGGGACCGCCCAAGAGCCGCTACGGCCGTCGCGAGATCCCACTCGATCCGCCGCTCGCCACGGCACTCCACGAGCACCACGCGGCTACGGAGTGGCCGGGTGACGAGGACCCCGTATTCCCGGCCGGTCAACGGATCGCCGCTTATGCCAAACAACGTCTTCCGGCGAGTGCTCCAGCCCGCTCGGGAGGCCGCAGACCTTCCGTGGGTCGGCTTTCACGCTTTCCGTCACACCTGCGCCTCGATCTCTGTTCGCGGAAGGCCGCAATGCCGTTCAGGTCCAGCGCTGGCTCGGCCACCACTCCGCCGCGTTCACGCTCGCAACCTACGTCCACCTGCTCGACGGCGACATTGGGGAGCCGCTGGCAATCCTTCAGAAAGGCGGACACAATGCCGAATTTGCTGGATAGCTTCCGCAGAAGGCGTTACGCTCTGAGTAGCGATGACCTTGCAGATCGAACATGTTGACGTTCAGGTGCTTCTCGATGAAGAGGAGAGGGACCGTCGTGCCGATGAGGAGGCGCTGCGCTCTGGACGTAAGACGCCCGCGCAGCTCAAGCGCGAAAACGAGGTCTTTGCGCTTCCGGCAGATCGCATTCGGCTCAATCTCGATTCGGCGCACTCCCTGTCCTGACCGCCGATCCCAGGGCCGCGCGCGTGGTTGAGGAGCAGCAGAGCGAGGCTGAGCTGCCTCCGCTGAAGATCGATGAAACCGAGCGCATTATCGCTCGGCTGGAGCAAGTCGTCCGCGACCGGCGAGTCGTCCTCGTCGGCGGGCAGGCAGTCGCCATCTGGGCATCGAAGCTCGAAGGCCGGATCGCGGACGCGCTCGTAGACGCAGTGGCGAGTCGAGACATCGACCTCCTCGGCAACTCCTCGGACCTCCGACAGTCAGCCGAACTGCTCGACGCCCGTGTCCGCGTGGCCAAATGGGAGGATCGCACCCCACTCACCGGCGTCGCCATCTTCCTCGACAGCGAAGGCCACGAGCGCCGCCTGGACGTCATGGCGAGCGTCTACGGAATGAACGCCGAAGACATTAGACAGACAGCCATCGAGGCAGAGCTGGTCATAGACGAGGACCGCCAAGTGAATGTCTGGATCATGCACCCCGAGCGCTGCATGGAGAGCCGGGTCCACAACAGCGTTCTCACGAACAAGCAAACCGACCTCGCCTGGCGCCAGCTCCGAGCCTCCATCCTCTGCGCTCGCGCGTTCAGTCAACTATTGCTCGACGAGCGTGGCGAGGCGGGTGTCCGCGACGTGCTGAAGCTCAACGAGCGTATCTTCCGCTTCGCGCAAGAAAACCGATGCGCAAAGCTTGCAACGGAGCGAGGCATCGAGGCTTTCGACGCCGTCCTCGATGATGAGCGGCTACCCGAGAAGTTCACGACCGTCCGTCTGCCACAGATGCAGGGGCGGATTCAGACTTTGCGCCAGCTTCAACGCGAACGCTATACAAAATAAGCGCGTTGCGCCGCTAGACCGACTCCCAATACGTATCGGCAAACTCCCGCGGATCAACTCCTTCCTGTCCGTACTTTACTCTTGGTTCGGCCATGGCGTACGAACCCACACCAGCTGAACAACTCGAAGGCCTAACCGTCGGTGACGGATGGCACGTCGTACGTCGGTTGCGCAAGGCTCACGATGCGACAGGCGAAACGTTTTCAACGTGCTACGAGGTGGAGCGCGATGGGCGTGAGGCTTTCATGAAGGCGATAGACATCCACGGAGTTCTACGAAGCCATCCCAAGGAGTTCATGGCGGTAATGCAACACATCTCGACTGCCTACAACTACGAGCTTGAGCTTTTGGAAGTCTGCAAGGAGCGCAACATGGATCGAGTTGTACGAGCAGTTGACCATGGCCAAGAGACGATTAATCCAGAGGACAGGGCATCAATCGTATTCTTTTTGATCTTCGAACTCGCCCAAGGAGACCTACGGTCTGTACACGACACCACCATCCAGCTAGATCTCTCGCTCATCTTTCGAACGTTGCACGATGTAGCAGTCGGTATCAAGCAGCTCCACTCGGCCGACATTGCCCATCAAGACATCAAGCCGTCCAACGTCCTCGCATTTAGATCAACGAAGTCCACTCCACGTCAAGTATCACGCATCGCAGACCTTGGGCGAGCCTCTCGCCCCGAAGCATCCATGCCCCATGACCAAGACCACTGCGCTGGAGACCGATCCCACACAGCACCAGAGCTTCTATATGCTACGTCACCGCCAGATTGGCAAGGACGACGAGCGTGCGATCTTTATCAGCTTGGCAGCATACTGTTGTTTCTGTTTACTGGCACGACGGCAACGGCTGCATGGCTCAACGAGCTTCACCACGATTTCCGGCCACGATCACTCAACGGCAATTATGAAGGGTCTTACGCCGACGCTCTCCCCCATATTCGAGCAGCTATGCAGAGCGTCTGTGACAATTTCCCGAATTTTGGCGACGACCGCGTACGCGATATCGCGCTACGTATCTTTCGCAAACTGTGCGACCCCGACCCACGCTTGCGAGGCTCGACCTTTGTAGGCATCGGCGATCGACTTGCCCTGGACCGCCTTATCACCGAGTTCGACCTTGAGGCAAAGCGCACGGCTCGCCAGGTAGTCAAGAAGATCGCGTGATCCGACGTGGGGACTTGCGACGGCGCATCATCCCGCGCTGGCGTGGAATTGATGATGCGATTGACCCCACAGGCCGTGGCGGCCCTTCAAACCTAGCCGAAATTCGTGGAGACGTTATCGAACGCGAACAGGCTTGGCTTGAGGCTGATAAGCATTCGCGTGGACTAGCCCTAGACCTAGTTACTGTCGCATCAACGGCGCGTGATCCATCAGTCGTAACACAAGAGGCAGCTCACTGGCTCCTTAAGGATGGTCAAATCTCGGCTTTGGCGCGTCGTGTTGCGAGTGGATTGCTCGCTCCGCCACCGGCCCAGCCTACCCTGGATTTTGTATCCACCGACGATCCTGTCGATCAGGACTCTGTTGCGCTGCGTGTGAAAGATCTGCGTCGCGCACTACACGCTGACCCACGTAATGCGTTGGCCTGGGCCGAGCAAGCACGTATGTATGTACTGATTGGACAAGCCGAGCCGGCAAGGCGTGCGATGAAGCGCGCGGTAGAAATGGCCCCTAACCATCGCTTTTTGCTGCGTGCGGCATCGCGACTTTCGATCCACCTAGACGAACCGGAGAGGGCGCAAGCGATTCTTCTATCGAGCCCCCGTACACACAGTGACCCATGGCTAATGGCTGCCGAGATTGCAGTGTCGTCCTTCACAGATCACCCATCACGACAAATCGCTGTAGCGCGCAATTTGCTTGAGCGCGGCAGCTGGACACATCGCGACATCACAGAGCTAGCGAGCGCCGTAGGTACCGTTGAGCTTGAAGCTGGCAAGGATAAGCGAGCACGCAATCTCTTTCGCATCTCTCTCGAAGATCCGAATGAGAACAGTCTTGCCCAGGCTGAGTGGGCGGCTTCAAAGGTGGGAGGGATGCAAAGTCGCCTGCGACCGGCAATGCTGAATACACCACAGTCTTTTGAGGCACACAGCCGCGCCGCGGCAGCAGCATCCGATCACGCCAAAGCCGTTGAGCACGGGTGGCTGTGGCTACTCGACCAGCCATTCTCGACACAACCAGCGTGGTTCGGTTCTTATCACGCGGCCCTGACCCGCGACTTCAAGCGTAGTCTAGAGTTCGCTAGACGTGGCCTTCAGGCCAATCCAGACGACCCGACCCTGCTTAACAACGCGGCGTTCGCTCTCGCTCAAGCTGACCGTCCGGACCAAGCTATGCCGTACGTCTCCCAAGTTAAGGACAGAGACAAACTGAGTCCCGGACAACAGGCAATGCTTTTAGCTACAGAAGGTTTGATTGCTTTTCGGTCTGGCAACCCCATCCGCGGAGAGTGCCTCTACCTTGAAGCTATCGATTTAGCTGCCGATCCCATCACAAGAGCACTTGCGCTTATTATGCTCGCCTCCGAGATGGCCCGAAGTCGAACGTCTGGTGTTGATGGAGTGCTCCGCAGAGCTTCTGAGCAAGGCACAAAGCATCTTCCCAAGCAAGATCACGCCTGGCTCGACTTTCTACGTCCCGAGTAGTGTCGTTATCGACAATGCTGGCAACCGATACGTCAGATCACCGCAGCAAGTTCGCTGATGATCCTCAGAGGTGCAAACAAAGTGCGAACATGCCCCACGCCATTCAGCGATAAAGCCCTCGACAGCCTAAGCGCGAATCCCTAGCAATAGAGCCAATCTCGCCAACCGAGCGACACCCCACAACACCCCTCGGGACGAATCATAATCCGCGTGTCGGGGGTTCGAGTCCCTCCTCCGGCATCCACGAAAGTCCTGCAAACACCGCGGAAAGCAAAATAGCAGGGAGATCGGATGGGGCCTACGATTTCCCTACCGATTTCCCTGGAGGGCCACGTTCGGGGCGCGGAGCGGTCCAGCGGGTAGTTCCGGCTGCTTTGGGAGCCGATGGTCGGCGCCCGATCGGAGCAACGATGGGCTCGCGTAAATCTGTTGGCCGGTCTGGGCGCTAGGGGGTCTGTAAGACGTATGCAAGCGCCACCAACATCCATCTTGCCGGCCTCGCTTGCGGAGGATCGGCTACTACGTCCGGAGCAGGCCGCCTGGTATCTCAACGTCAAGACAAGCTGGGTTGAGGCGGTACGGACCGGTCGCCTGCCTTGCCATCGATTAGGACGGCACATCCGCTTCACGCGCCCTATGCTCGATGACTGGCTCAATGAGCAGGCGAAGCTCTAGGTGTAGTCCCTGAGGAGGTTGTTCATCCGGGCCTCCTTGGAGGCTGGAGGTGTCGAAGCCACCCAGTTCAAGGAAGACACCGGATGAAAGTTGCACGCTAACGTGCGGCTCAGTGTTAAGGGACGCGAGTTGTTGATCGATCGGATTGAAGTTGCTCGGTGGCCGGTGATAAAGGCCGCCGCGCCTGCGATATCAGTGAGCGCACCGCGCATAAGTGGTTGGCTCGGAGGCGAGGGCAGGCGCCTGCTCGTCGTAAGCGCACGTGAGGCCGATACTCCGCGATCAAGCCCACTGACAGGTCCCAACCGTGGGTGCGAGGTGAATTTAATGTCGGTCACCGGCGAAGTGCTCAGCTCGCCGGCCTGCGGTTACGCATCCGCTCGCTGCACTCCGGGCGCGAACATACCATGCTCGTGGCAACGTACGACGGCGCTAAGGCCGTCGGCTGACTTATCGTGCCCTCGCCGTCCGGCAGATCTCCGGAACGTTCGATTCATCGGTGAACACGGGCGCCATCACGCTGCCCGGGACCGACGAGTGGGGATGGCCGAGCAGGTGACCCATCTCGTGGATGACCGTTAGGCAGAACATGTTCCAGTCATCGTTGATGGCCGCCAAGGTCGGCCAACGCCAGTGGGCAAGTGAAATCGTGCACTGCGTGTAGGTGCTCGCCGGCGCTTGCAGATCGTTCGGCCCGAGCGACGAGTTGAACGTAGCCCAACCATCGGTCGAGGGGTCGAGGCCGGGGAAGAGCGGCCTGTCGGCAAGGACAATGACCTGGCCGCCGCAGGGCACCGCGCGCCAGAAGCGCTCCGCAATCGCCGTGGCAAGCGTAACCGGGTCGCGGCTGCCTGACTTGCCAAGCGCTACCCGTCGGGATGAGGCCCACCGGTGCGCTGTGCTAGAGGCGTGAGGATGGAGAGGACGGCGGGCGTGAGCGCCGGCTGATGCGGTGAGCAGAAGCGCTGTTGTAAGCACGCCGGCAACAAGGACACGAGCCATGCCACATACGCTGAGGCCAGAAGGCTCCTGGCTCATCCCCTCCCCGGGGGGATCTTGGGGTGACCGGCAGGGGGAAGTAGGGGTGAGAGGAGGCTCACCCTTACGCTCTTTCCTGCCGATGAGAGGGTAGGCGCTCGCGGGCGCCTTACCGCCGATGCCGCCACGGGCTCCCTTCACCATCGTCCTTGCCCAGTTCGACGATCTCCTCACCAGAGGGCTGCGAGAGCTGATCGAGAGCGATACGAGCCTTGCGATCGTGGCCGCCGGCGTGGAGCACAGCCGAATCTCGGTCGTCCTTCGTGCCCATCAGCCGGGTGTGGCGATCCTCGACGCGGGCGCCCTAACCAAGCTGGCCGACGTCCGGGAGCTCAGCCGCCGCCATCCGTCCACCCGACTGGTTCTGCTCGCGGACGGCCCTTCGATGGTGGAATGCGCCCAGATGCTCGCGTTCGGAGCAAGCGCCGTTCTCGGGCGGGACACGCAGTCGCGCGACGTGCTCAACGCGATCCACCTCGCCTCACGGGGGCTTCAGGTGATTCCGCGGGCCGCGCCCAACCCGGGCGGCGGCCAAGTCACGGCTGGGCAGTTGCTTACCCGGCGCGAGGCCGAAGTGCTTCCCTTGCTTCAACTGGGCCGCTCAAACGCTCAAATAGCTGCCACCTTGCAGGTCAGCACCGAGACGGTTCGTACCCATGCGCGCAACATCTACCGCAAGCTCGGAGTCTCTTCCCGCCGCGAGCTCGCCGCGCCGCCCGCGCCCGACACAAAGCAGCCGCATGGCCCAGCTACGAGCTCGTCATGGCGCAGGGTCACACCGCGCCTGGCGCGCCCACGGCGCGGGAGCGACTCTCAGCACAATTAACCGGCGTCCGGTTCGTACTCCCCTGCCTCGGCGGTCAAAAATTGCCTATTCGTCCAGCCGAGAGCATGAAGAGCCGGGAATCTAGCCTTTCGTTCGTATCAGCTCATGCGCGGCATGCGACGGGCAGGAACGCTTCGGGATGACCTCCAAAGAAGTCATCGACGTGCTTTTACAAGAAGGCGGATTCTTCATGCGGTCACAGCTGACAACACTCCTCACGGTTGGATTTCTCAGCGTCGGCACTGGCGGCGCGCTGGCGCTGAGTGGCGCTGGCTTTGGCCTGAGCGGCAATCGTCAGAGCGCCAGCTTCGCCCAGTACCGGCCCGAAACGCTACCCGTATCGATTCCCCCGGTGTCAGGGCCACCGGCGAGCACCCCCCCAGTGCCAACTCCCCCGGTGGCGCTTCCCCCAGCTTCACAGTTCCGTCCTACGCGGGCGACAGCGGCGCTCTCAACTCACGGCGCCGCCACAATAAGCTGCGCCGCGGCTTGCCATATCGTGCTGCGTGCCCGGCGCGGGTCTCATCGTGTACGCGCGACGTTCAAGCTTGCCTCCAAAGGCACCACAACAGTTCACCTGTCAAAGCGCGCGTTGCGCCAGCTTGGCCGTGGGCAGGTGGTGTTGAGCATCGAAGTTGATGGCAAAGTGGTTGCGACACGCAAGGTGAAGTTGACTTAGCGGCCACCGCTGGCAGTGACACGAGCGCTAGTGCAGCATCGCTCGGAATAGTCGTCAACACCGTACTCGCCTCGTTCAGTGCCCTCACGACAGTGCTCCTGTACTTCGACCTGCGTGTACCCCAAGAGGAAACCCAACCCGTACCGGCCGCTGTTAGCCCATAAGCCGCGAGGGCGAAGCAGCAGTGCCCGGGCGGGCGCCAGCCGCCATGAGAACAGTTCAAACCCGCCAGCATGAACCACAACTCCTGGTTTTAGAGCTTCTTCGACCTGGGCGACCGTTCCTGTAGACAAGTGAGAGGGCGTCACACTGATGCTCGCCTGTAAGGAACGAAAAAAAAGCAGAGGAATCGAGCAGCTCACCGCCGGAGATTGCCGGCCTATACCGTTCTCGAGCAAGACGCAGCACCAAACGCTATTCGCAGACACCCTACTAACGCATCGGATTCAGCATTACGTACTCAATGACGAGTAGGGCACTTCCTCGCAAATTTCCGGGTTCGCTTGACATAGGAGCAGCGGGCTTGGTGCTGTGCGCCGGGCCAAATCGGCCGACCGAGCGACACCCACAACGTCCCTCGGGACGAATCATAATCCGCGTGTCGGGGGTTCGAGTCCCTCCTCCGGCATCCACGAAAGTCCTGCAAACATTGCGCTTTTCAGCATAACGGACGGCACAGACGCATCAGAGTATTTCCCTAGCCGCTGACCGGCGCTCAACGCCGACCGCCGCCCAGGCGGTTGCGGTCGCCTGAGACAGGCAGGTGGCACCGAGCTTGGCGTAAACGTGCTGGAGATGCTTGTCGACGGTGCGCGTCGCGATGTTCATCTGGGCCGCCGTCTGAGTCGGTGAGTAGCCGAGAGCAAGGAGACGCAGCGTGTCGGCCTGACGTGGGGTGAGCCCGAGTCCGCGCAGTGCCATAACGCTCAACTCTCCTGTGCCTCCTTCGAGCAAGAGCACCGCGCGGCGGTCGGAGCGCCGGGTGGGCAGCAAGCGCACGAGCACTCTCCCGCCAGCGCTCTGCATTACAAGTGGCTCGGCGGCCGAGCGCGATCCGCGGTGCACTGAGATCCACGTGTGAATCTCCTCCGTCAATCCACGACGCATCCCATCCGGATCGCCCAGCAACCGTCGAGCGCCGTCGGTCGCGAACTCCACCCGTCCGTGCAGATCGAGCACCATGACGTGGCGGCCAAGTGTGTCGAGGCCTTCCTCGAGAGCAGCGAGCACCGCCGCGCGGGCGCCGCGCAGCTCGGCGTTGCGGTAGGCCTGGATCAGATGGGGGCGCGCGAGGGACAGCAGCTGCACCTCGCGGTCTGAGAAGTCCTCGTGCCCGCGGCTCAACGCGATCCCGAGGACCAAGGGCGAGCGAGCGGGCAGGGTGAAGGCGATCTGGCTCTCGACTCCGAGCGGCCGGTAGACCTCTTGGTAGAGGGCAAGTCCATGAAACGCCTGCTGAGCGATCACGTCTGAGAAACGGTACGGACGGCCGTCGCCCGTCCGGCGAATCCGGATCAGCAATGGGTTTTCGTGCGCGAGTTTCGAGAAGATGGAGACCAGGTACTCGGGGATCTCGGGAATCGCCACCACGAAGGTCTCCTCGGGCTCAGCGGCGACCTCGTTGTAGGACGTCCACTCGCAGGGCACCATCCGGTTGAGTACCTCGAGCACGCCTGAGCGGAACTGGCCGAGATCCTCAAAGCCGTATGCCTCCCCGACGAGCTCCAAGATCAATTGCGTGTCCGTGAGCGTCTGACCGCGCATGTGCACAGCCAAGTATGTCCACTTGCGGGGGCGGCGTGCGTAGAGATGCGTAGAGGCGCGGCGACCCCAAGTGCACGCAACCCGATAAAAGACGTCGATCTCTCACTAGAGCGAGGCACAGGTGTGCGTTGCGCAAGGCTCCGTACAAGTCAGAGGAGCCGGAGGATGTCCACACAAGATGAAAGGGGCCACGATGACCGCTTGGACCAGCCGTTTGCAACCATCACCCGACCTCGTTGTGGCCTCGCGATCGACGGGTATTTCCGGAGCGATGGTGTCCAGACGCTGGCTGGTCGCGATCGTCCTGTCATGCTTGACGCTCGGTTTGATGCTTCACCAGGGTTTGGGCGGAGCAAGCCGACCGGCCGAAGCTGGCGTCGGCGCGCACGCCGCCTCGCCTGTGGGGTTGTTGAGCTTGCCGGTGGCGGCGCAAGGCTCGGTTTCAGCTGCGTTGGGGCGTGACCAGGCCGCATATCGGATCGAAGGGTTGGCGGCGCACAATCCGGCGCAGCGACTCTCGGCACGTTTCGGGCGCTCAGGCGTCGCGATTACCGCAGGCTCGACGCAATTTGCCATCTCGTTGAAAGCGTTCGGGCGTGGCAGTGCGCTGATGGCGCTTTCGCCGGTATCGCCTGTGGCAGGTTCCGATCGGGTCAGCTATGCGCATGGCTCCCTGCGTGAGTGGTGGACAAACGGGCCGTTGGGTCTGGAGCAAGGGTTTGATCTCGCGCGGCGTCCAGCGGGAGCAGGGGCGTTGACGCTTTCGCTTGCAGTGCCCGCGAGCGCGCGTCTCGCTCACGGCACGCTGTTGCTGCCGGGTGGCTTGCGCTACAGCGGCGTGCACGCCACCGACGCCGGTGGGCGTACGTTGCCCGCCTGGCTTGAGATGAGTGGCGGGCGCGTCCTCGTACGAGTGAGCGATCGCGGAGCGCGCTATCCGGTACGGGTGGATCCGTTCGTGCAGCAGGCGGAGCTGACCGCGGGTGACGGCGTCGGTGGCGACGAGTTCGGCTACTCGATCGCGGTCTCGGGTAACACGGTCGTCGTCGGCGCGCCCGAACACAAGGTGGGCGCAAACGCTCAACAGGGCGCGGTGTACGTGTTCACGATGGGAGCGGGCGGGTGGGCGAACGCGACCCAAACCGCCGAGCTGACCGACTCAGCCGGCCCCGCAGGCGCGGAGCTTGGCTACTCGGTCGCGATCTCGGGCGACACCATCGCCGCCGGCGAGCCGGCGGGCACGGAGCTGCTGCACGACTCCAACCCCACTCATTCTCAGGGCACGGTCGATGTGTTCACCACCACCGGCGCCTGGACAAGCACAGGCACGCCAAACGCCCAGCTGACCGAATCAAGCGAAACTGATGTGCTTGGCGGCGAGCTCGGCTGGTCGGTCGCGATCTCGGGCAAAACGATCGTCGCCGGGGCGCCCTTCGACGGTACCCATGGCGATCCTGAGGGTCTGGCGTACGTGTTCGTGGAACCTCAAGGCGGCTGGGCGGGTCCCCAACACCAAGCCGCCGAACTGATGGAGAAGGAACAGTCCGGCGAGGATCATTTTGGCGCTTCGGTCGCGATCTCGGGTGGCACGGTCGTCGTCGGCGCGAACTTTTTCGTCGGCGGACACGCACAGGGTGCGACATTTGTATTCACAGAACCTGGCGGCGGTTGGTCGGGCACCCGCATCCAGGACGCCGTGCTGAAAGCAAGTGAACCGAACCTCGCCGGCGGTGACGGGCTCGGCTTGTCGGTCGGGGTCTCGGGCAACACGGTCGTCGCCGGTGCTTTCAACCACAAGGTTGGCCAAGAGTCGGGCCAGGGCACGGCATATGTGTTTACGATGCCGGTCGGCGGGTGGAAAGACATGACCCAGACCGCTGAACTGACAACCGGCGAACCCGGCGAAGGCAACGCCCTGGGCTTCTCCGTCGCGATCTCAGGCAACACGATTGTCGCCGGCGCGCCCTCCCACCAGGTGGGCCAGGACAGCGGCCAGGGCATTGTGTACGTGTTCACGGAACCCGCGGGTGGTTGGGTGAACGCGGGCCAAACCGAAGCGCTGACAGCAAGCGATGGCACTCCCAGCGACAACCTGGGCTACTCCGTGGCGATCTCGGGTACCACCATCGTCTCCGGCGCCTATCGGCACGTGGCGGGCTCGAACACGGCGAACCACGGTGCGGCATACGTGTTCGGCCCCGGGAGCGCACCGGGCGCAGGCTCAAGCGGCGGGGGCGGGAGTACGGGAGGAGGGACCACCGTCGGTGGTCCCTCGACGGGGCCGATTCCTACCCCAAGCGTCCACGTCGTCTCTGTCTCAGGGAGCCACGGCAAGCTCACGGTGACCCTCTCATGTCCGGCGGGCGGAGTGGCGTGCGCCCCGGTGAGCCTGCAGGCCACGGTCACGGAGCACCTCAAGGGCAGCAGGATCACGGCGATCACGGCTAGCGGCAAAAAGAAGAAAGCGCACGCGACGACGAAGCAGGTCGTGGTGGCGAGCGGCGGTGCGACGCTCGCGGCGGGTACGACGCAAGTGCTTACGCTCACGCTCAATTCGACCGGGCAAGCATTGCTCTCAAGGTTCGGCAAGCTCACGGCGATCGTGATCGCCAGCTCGGGCAGCAAGACGATCGACACGACCCCCGTGACAGTGCAGAAGACAAAGCCGAAGAAGAAAAGGAAGAAGTAGAAGTTCTCCGCACGCGAACGAGCCTGACTCCACTGCACTCGCAAACCGCTCGCACCCGTCGCTGTCGGGCGCTGGCGAGCTATCGCCTAACGACAGAGGCTCGCGACGCATCCCTGAGTCGCGCGACGTTCACCAGATACAGAGCCTCCCGGAGGCAGTTGGACTCAGCTGACACGACCTTACGTGGGGTCGGTGGTCTCCCTCGGCTCGGTGGACAGATCAAGGTGTCTGCGAAAAGCGGGGAAGACTTCTCGTATCGATCGAGCTCACACGAATCGGACGGTAATCGCTGGCCGGCACCTTCTCGAGCCAGCCGAGAGTGCTGCATGCTGGCTAGAGTTCGCCGAACCAGCGAACTCGCCGCCCAGCAGTAGGACGACGAGCAGCCCAAGCTCACCCGTGCTGCCGACCTTGACGCGCTAAGCAGCGACCGACGCCCACGATCAGCGACGGCGACCCCAAAGCGCGTCAAAGGCGAGCCCAAGCCATGATTGACGGAATCCACATAGACGCACGCGATCAGATCGAACTGGCCTTCCGCGTACATACGGTTTGCATTGAGTGGGTTTCATGAAGCCAACCGGACTCGAACCAACGCCCCTTGCAGATACCGCTCCAGTCACAGATCTTTGATCATTGTGGTCGACCTCTCTGAGGAAAAGCCGTCCGAAGAACAGCGAACAACGCTACCGTTCCGATCGAGCGTCAGCAAGTCCGTGGCGCCCGCCTCAGTCAACGCGCGATGGATGAGGCGCGACCCGGGGATCACCGCAAAGTCATGTCCTCGCCTTCTGCAAGCCGCACCGCAGAATGCGACCACCATAGCCCCAGTTGGATCAATCGCGTCGAGCTGACGAAGGTCGAGCGTGAGGATCGTGACGCCTTCTTGGCATAGGCAGTCGATCTCCTCCTCGAGCTCAGATGCCGAACGACAGTCCAACTTGCCTGTCAGGATCAGTCTGTGCCTCCAGACAGGCCTACTCGCCAGCGTCAGGTTCGGCCGGTAGTACGCAGCAACTGGCAAGTCAGCCTCACCGTCGCTGACTCGGGTTCGACCCGAGGCCGCTTCCAGCTCATCGCTCTGACTACGCACTGCCGTTGACAACGTCAAATGATGCGTCATATCAATACAGCTCCTTTCAACAGAACTTCGATCTGATAGTCAATTGACCTGGATCAGGAGTGATCCAGGTCAGAGGTAGAGAGACCGGAAGGAGCTAGTCCGGTCGCTCTGGGATCAGAACGAAGAACGACGTGCGCCATGACGGCTGCGCAAGACGCAACCTTCGCATTGCACGCGGCGCTGCTTGGAGGAGAACATCCACGAGTGTGGAGGATGCCGAGGAGGCGGAGCCTGAACCGCCCCCTGAAGCAGATCCACCGCCTCCTCCGCCGGACCCAGATCCGGGGACGGAGGGACGGTTCTCAATCGTCGAACCATCGCCGAGGCTGCCTGCGGGCGAACTTGCCGTGATCGCTGTCGACGAGGCCTCAACAGTGGTGAAGGGGATGCTCGATAGCGACGAAGCGACCGAGATGTCCAACCAGCCACCGACGTAGCCCGCTGTGATCGATGCTCTAACACAGCTCATCTGCCCGCCGCTGCGTGCCGAGATCGTCTGCGAACGCAAGGCGAGAGGCGACTGGTCCTGCACGGGGGACATCGAGATTCCAGACGCGGCGGCAGGGGCGACAGAAGTCGTCACCGCAATCGAGTTTTCCGGCGCGACTTCGCCTGTCGCGTCTTTGTGAGTCAGCCCCGAAGCGCTGACAGGCACCTGCGAGGCTTCCCCAGGCCCTTGGGTGGCTTCGGAGGCCGCTTCGGCGGTCACATTGCCTGAAGTCTGTTCGATGGTCTTTTTTTCGACCACAGTAGGAGCTTCTTCAGCCACGGGCGGCGCCACAACAGGAGCTTCTTCAGCCACGGGCGGCGCCACAACAGGAGCTTCTTCAGCCACGGGCGGCGCCACAACAGGAGCTTCTTCAGCCACGGGCGGCGCCACAACAGGAGCTTCTTCAGTCACGGGCGGCGCCACAACAGGAGCTTCTTCAGCCACGGGCGGCGCCACAACAGGAGCTTCTTCGACCACGGGCGGCGGTTCGACAGGAGCTTGTTCAGCCACGGGCGGCGGTTCGACGGGGGCACTGCTTCCCGTCGCCGCTTCGCCTATCGGCGTTTCCCCGCCGTCGGAGGCGCTCGTCCCCTGCGCTTGGGCACCAGGGGCGAAGAGTAGCGCCGCGAACACGAGCGAGACAACCAGCCAAAGAGCAAGGCTACCTTTGGAAAACACCGACGTTGAAGGACTCTTGATCAGTTCGATCATGTTCGCCTCTATAACCATAACGAGCTTTCGGCTCGAGATCGTCATTCCAGCGCTAAGCTTGTACTAGAGATGCCATTGCAAAGGGAAGTCGATGCGCCGAGGGTCTGACCTGTGCATACGCCCTAAATTTGAAGTCCGACTGAGCTGGATCGAGTCGGGGAACTGAGGCTCATGCTCGTTCTGACACGGAAGGACAAACAGAGCATCATGATCGGCGACGACATCAAGGTCATGGTCCTATCGAACGACGGTACAAAGGTGCGCCTCGGTATCCAGGCACCCTCGGACGTTCCGGTACACCGAACGGAGATTTATCTCGAGATCCAGGCACAAGGCCAAGATAGGGCCGGAGCCGAGCAGCACGATCTGCCGCGGGCGGGCTGAAGACGTGGATTAGCTCTCAGCGGAAGGCCATGCCTGCGCCGGTCCGCTGGCGGATACCCATACGTCCTGCCCGGGCACCAGCACAAGCTCTCCGGGCACTCGCGCCAAGACCGTTTCGTGGGCCGACTGATGCAGTCTGAGTTGGGCGATCCCTTCGTGTCCGTGGTAGCGCATCTCGATCACGCTGGCTTGAATCGCATCTCCGTCAGGCTGCCGGTGGACCGTGAGTTGCTCAGGGCGCAACAGCAGCTGAGCAGGGCCATTGGTTCTTGCTCGTCCATTGACTCGGAGCGGGACAGTCCCAAGCGCGCATGTGGCCAGCTCGTCGTGGACAACGGCCGCGAGGACGTTTGCCTCTCCTATCGACCTGGCGGCATACAGGTCTGAAGGATCGCGGTATAGCGAGCGCGGATCTGAGCTGGCCAGGACCCGCCCTTCCCGCAACACGGCGATTCTCCCAGCGAGCGCCAAGGCCTCATCCTGGTCGTGCGTGACGAGGACGGTCGTGGTCGCGGTAGCCATGAGAATCCGCGCGACATCGCGCCCGAGCTCGGCTCGCAAAGAGGCATCCAGGGAACTGAAGGGCTCGTCGAGGAGCACCACGCTCGGGCGAATTGCGAGCGCCCTCGCGAGCGCCACGCGTTGTTGCTGGCCGCCTGAGAGTTGGTGTGGATAGCGACGCTCCAGGCCGGTTAGATCAACCAACTCGAGCATCTCCGCCACCGTGGAGCGCTGACTACGGGCGAGTCCGAACCCAACGTTCTTCTGAACGGTCAGATGTGGGAACAAGGCGCCGTCCTGTGGCACATAACCCACCCCTCGATACTGAGGCCGTACGCTGCGCTGTCCATCGTCGACTACAAGCCCATCGATGGAGATCGCTCCACTGTCGAGCCGCTCAAAGCCGGCGATCAAACGAAGCAGGGTTGTCTTGCCGCTGCCCGAAGCTCCAAGCACAGCTGTAATCGAACCGGCCGGCACCGTCAGGTTGATGTCGGTGAGGACTGAGGTGGCGCCGAAGCTCTTGGCGACGGCCTTCAGCTCGATCGCGCTCACGAGAAAGTCCGCCTAATACGCCACGACACATCAAACCGTGCTTGCCGTTGAGCGCACGGCGCCTTCATAGCGGCGCAAGTTGGGGCTGCAAGCCACGCTCGCGGTCGAACCACAGAGCGAGCACCGCGGCCGGGACGGCGGCCAAAGCGATGATCGCAAGCGCATAGGGCGCGGCGGCGCCGTATGCAACCTCGCTTTGGTAGGCCCAGAACTGGGTGGCTAGTGTCTGCACACCGATCGGGGCCAACAGCAATGTGGCCGTCAGCTCGGTCACGGCGAACAGGAACACGAGACAAAACCCTGCCAGCAACCCGGGCGCCAGCAGGGGAAGTGTGACGCGCAGGAAGACCACTACCGGACCTCGTCCCAGAGATTGCCCCACGTCGGCCAGGCGTGCAGGTGCCTGAGCTACCGATGCCCTAATGCAGACAAGCGCCAGGGGGAAGTGCATAATCGCGTAGGCCGCAATCACCAAGGCGCTAGTTTGATACAGGCCGAAGGCGTAATGGGTCGCGAAATACACGAGGCTCAAAGCCACAACGACCCCTGGAAGCGCGAGAGGTATATAGGTACTTCGCTGCAGGTTCAACCGCAAAGAACTGGAATGCCGGAAGGCAATCAAGGCAACAGGCAAAGCCAGGACAACCGCGGCGCTCGCGCCCAAGGCGCTGTAGATGAGCGAGTTCCAGGTGGCCTGACCCAAGGTGGCAGCCGCTGGCAGGGTCGTGTGCTGGCTTTGGGCTATCCAGTACACAACGGTTGCGATCGGGAAGCCGATCGCAAAGACGATCAGCACGAGAGACCGGCCAATAATTGGGGCTGCGATCCATCCAAGGCCGGCACGCGAAGGGGTCCGTGCAGGCGCGGTGCGTGTCGCGGTGCGGGAGGGCACAATCCCGTCGGCAGCCAGCACCAGCAAAGCAAGACACACCAGCGGTACGGACAAGGCAGCCGCGGCGCGACTGTTGAGCTGAAACTCGGTGAAGATCTCGGTGGTGAAGGTCTCGTAGCGCACGATCTCAAACGTTCCGTACTCGGATATCGTGGTGAGCGCTACCAGCACGCAGCCGCCCAGAATGGCGGTGCGGATCAGCGGCAAGGTCACCCTTACGAAGGTCTTTAGGTTTCCCGCTCCGAGACTATGAGCCGTGTCCTGCATCGCGGGGTCAGAGCGGCGCAAGGCGGCTGCGACCGGCAGGTAGACGAGCGGGTAGGTACTGAGGGTCATGACCAGCGTAGCTGCCGCCAAGCCACTCATAGATGGGTAGGCCGTATGCCACGCATAGCCGACCACATCGTCGGGAATCGCCACCGGCAAAACCAGCAGTACTGTCCACAAACGCCTTGCCGGCAGCCGGGTGCGCTCTGTGCACCACGCGGTGATCACTCCCAAGCCGGCGGCCAGGACAGCAACCAAGAACGTGAGAAGAACAGTGTGGCGCAGCAACAAAGCTGAGCGCGAGCGGAACAAGACACGGTGGATTTCACTCCAGCCGGCGCTGTGGGCATCCAGCGCGAGCAAAACCAATGGCGATAGCAACAGAGCGGCGATGAACATGCAGAGAACGACGATCGCCCTCCCCTGCCCGGCGCCGCGGCGACGTAGACGTGTCGCTTTGATGCTCGGCGCATTCCGCGTGTATGTCTCGCCGAGACCTCGCCCAGGAGACTTCTGGATGGCTCCGGTGGGCGCGCTCACGACTCTCCGCGACTCAGATCAGCCCGGCTTCTTCGAGCAGGTTCTTGGCATCCAGGCCTGTGCCTAGCTCTGCCGGAGAGAACGAAGACGGTTGCAGCTTGCTGAGCGGCGTGAGCTCCGGATCAGCTGCCACGCCGAGACGGATCGGGTACTCGAAGCTATCGCTCCGCGCAAGCGCCTTTTGTCCGGCTTCGCTGGTCATGAACCGCACGAGCTCCTGAGCGGCCGCCTGGTGCTTTGAGGACTTCAGGACCCCTATGCCTGAGATGTCCTCGACATAGCCGGGATCGTGTGGAGCGAAGTAGGCGATGCTCGCTTTCACAGCTCCCTTTCCAATCTCGGCCAGCAAGCGGTAATAGTAGTAATGGTTGATCAGGCCAAGCGCGCTCACACCCTGACTTATGTCGCGCGTTACCGTCTCGTTGTCGGGGACGTTGTCGTTGCCGGCAGCGTTGGTCTCCAAGCCGATCAACCAGCGCAAAGCGGCTTTGTGTCCATAAGTGTGGTCGATCGAGCTCACGATCGGCCACAGGTCCGTCTCCGCTGGCGCGATCTCGATCTTTCCGAGCCACTGCGGGTCGGCCAGCTCCATTACCGACTTTGGCAGTTGCGACGGCTTGAGCTTGCTCGTGTTATAGATCAGAACGCTGATCCTGGCCGAGACTCCCACCCAATCCCCGTTCGCGGCGCTGTCGCGTTTGGGCACGCTGGCGAGCGCTTGTGGGTCGACTTTGACAAGCAGCCCTTGATCGTTTAGCTGTTCAAGCCAATTGGAGTTCTCCGTATAGAAAACGTCGGCGGGCGAAAGATCCCCCTCCTGAGTGATCTGAGCGGTGAGCACGTCCTCGTCGTTGTTGGCTACCCTGACCTTGATGCCGGTCTGCTTAGTAAACGCGGCTATCAGAGCGTCTGTCGTCTGCTCGTGTTGAGCGCTGTAGAGCGTCAGGGTCGTCGACGGGCTATTGGAGCTCGCCGCGATTCCGCATCCAGCGACAAACACGCTCGCGAGAGTGAGAAACAATGTCGGCCAGATCGCTCTCGAGACGCCCCGTGGCACAAGCGTGACGATTGCCGATCGAACCGCCAAGACCACTCTGAGCCCTGCTTGATCGAGTGGTTTCTGTCGCACCGTGTAACCCTCCAAAGAACGTGACCGTTCAATCTTTTTGACCCAGCGGTCGCAAACCGTAGCATGGGTTAGGCTTCCCTAACTCCACTCCTCGCGGACCGGGAGACACGGGTGCGTTGTAGGAATCCGTCAGGCTCGTCGGCAAGAAACCTTGCAACCCTTCCGATGCGACACATCTTGCAAGCAGACCTGATACTTTGACCCCCGTTCGTGCCGAATCCTTGTCCTCACGAGGCCAAGGAGCGGGGGACCCAAAGCAGCCGAGTGGCTGCGGGGGCGAATCGCCACAGTTGTGGCGTAGCGCATTAGCGCGAGCCCGACAGCTAACCCCGTAGGCGCCCTGAGATAAACCGAAAGGACGCTTTTCACATGTCGGGATCCCTGCGTGATCTTGCTGCCGTCGACCCCTGGGAGGCTTCGCTTGCCCGCTCGCGTGCACGCCGCGAACGCGCCGCTGGACGCTCCCCCATGCGACTCGCCAACATGATGGATGCCCGCCGCCGCCTCCCTTCGCCGCGCAATCTCGCCGAGGAGGAGCCGTGGGAGCTCTCGACGCTTCGCTCGCGCACCCGCCGCAAAGCAGCCGAACTGCAGTTCGTGCCGACGGCCACCCGGGCTCGGCGCGTCTCGTTGGGCACACTGATCGCGCTCGCGGCAGGACCCGCTGCCGGCCTGGCCGATGCGAACGGGATCACACAACCGGCTGCGGGGCCCCCGTCACCGGAACCGCCAACCACGACCGAACACCACGTTTTGCTGGAAAACGGCAGCGAAGGCCGCCAGGTGCGACTGCTACAGGAGAAGCTTGGGATCGCCGCGGACGGCGTCTTTGGAGCAGAAACCGAAGCTGCTGTGCGCACCTTCCAGGCCGCTCACGGCCTGGAAGTGGACGGCATAGTCGGCCCGCGGACCAGCGCTGCGCTAGCCGGCGAAGCTACATCGGTAACGGCGCTTGCGGACACCGCCGAGACGGCCTTCAGCTCCAGCGTGAGAGAGGCCGTTAGCGATCCAACTTCGAGTGTCCCCTCCACTGGCACTGAAACCCATGTCAAGAGCACGACCACGAATCCGATAGTTCGCCTGCAAGAAGCGCTTGGCGTCCAGGTGGACGGAACCTTCGGACCGGAAACCGAGCGCGCCGTACGCCACGCGCAAGCTCTGCATCACCTGCACGTCGATGGCGTTGTAGGCGGGGAAACTTGGAGCGCGTTGGGAATCAAGGAGCACAAGGTTCTGCATACGGTCAAGCCGCCTCACGCAACCCACCACGCGAGCACACACTCGACAACAGAGCCCGCGGCACACAGCGAACCAACTCCCGTGGTCCCCACCAGCCGCGCCGATGCGGTGAAGCGCCTGCCGCAGGAAGCGCTACACGTGGAGGCCGACGGCACGTTCGGACCGGAAACAGAGGCAGCCGTAAAGCACATGCAAGCTGCGCGAGGCATCGCCGTCGATGGGGTTGTGGGACCGGAAACGTGGAGCGCGCTTGGGATCGACGAGCACGCCACGCTGCATCCGCCTCACGCCGTCTCGGATGACTCGGGCGGCGAAAGCTCGGGAGGCTCCAGCAGCAACAGCGCTGGAGGAGGAGGATCGTCGGGCGTGGTGGAACGTGTGATCGCGGCTGCCGATGAAATCGCGACCCGCCCGTATGTCTATGGCGGGGGGCACGGCTCCTTCGAGTCGACCGGCTATGACTGCTCTGGATCGGTGTCCTACGCCCTGCATGGCGGTGGACTGCTCAGTTCCCCGGAGGATTCGAGTGCGCTGGAGTCCTATGGCGAAGCTGGGCCAGGACGCTACATCACGATCTATGCGAATGCCGAACATGCTTGGATGGTGATCGATGGACGACGTTTCGATACGGTGGCTCAACAGGAGACAGGCACGCGCTGGTCGGACTCGATGACCTCCACAGCGGGTTACGTGGTGCGCCACCCAGCCGGGTTGTAGTCCGCTCGGAACGGTGCCTCACGCACGCGTGGGGCACCGTCGCCGCAACATCCAACACCAAGCCGCGCCCGCGAATGATGGGCTCGCGCAAAATACCGTCCCAAGCTCGACGTAGCTTGAGTGCCTCGCCTGAAAACCGACACGGGAGGCACGAATGCTCGCTCGGGCGCGAACGTTCACAATCGAAGGGCTCCACGCGCGCGCCGTCAGCGTGGAGGTCGACATCAGAGCCGGACTGCCGGCGTTTGCGATCGTCGGCTTGGCCGACGCGGCGGTGCGCGAGGCACGCGACCGGGTGCACGCTGCCGTATTGAACTCGGGCTTCGAGTTCCCCGCCAGGCGCATCACCGCGAACTTGGCGCCGGCGGATGTGCCGAAGATCGGGCCCGGATTCGATCTGGCGCTTGCCTGTGCGGTGCTGGCCGCCAGTGAACAGATTCCCAGTGAGCTGCTCGATACGCATGCACTGTTCGGAGAGCTATCGCTCGACGGCGAGGTCCGACCATGTCATGGGACCCTCGCCGTCGCCGAGGCTTGTTGTAAAGCGGGCATGAGAATGCTCCTCCTGGGGCCGAACAGGGCGCGTGAGGCTACGCTCGTTGATGACCTGAGAATCGGTGTGGTCGAGCGCCTGAGTAGCGCCGTGCGGATTCTTCGTGGCGGCGCGCCCGACCCATTGCCGCGACCAGGCAAAGCTTGCGCTACGCCCAGCCCGCAGCGTGGACTCGACCTCGAGGACGTTCGTGGACGGCATGACGCGGTCGAAGCTCTGACGGTCGCCGCCGCCGGCGGCCACAACAGTCTGTTGAGTGGCCCACCGGGGACCGGCAAGACGATGCTCGCCCAGCGCCTTCCTTCGATTCTGCCGCCGCTGGGACGTGCGGAGGCGATCGAAGTGATGCGCATCCACAGCGTGACGGGCAGGCTGACAGGCGCCGAGCTGTTCTCGGAGCGTCCTTTTCGGGCGCCCCACCACACGATCACAACCGCAGGCATGATCGGTGGCGCCCGGCGAGGTTGGATCGGGGAGGTGGTTCTAGCTCACAACGGAGTCTTGTTTCTGGACGAGCTATCGGAGTTCGCGCGTCCTACTCTGGAGGCACTGCGCCAACCACTCGAGGATGGACGGGTGTCGATCGTGCGAGCGCGCCATTCGGCGGTTTATCCGGCTCGCTTCATGCTGGTCGCGGCGACCAACCCATGCCCTTGCGGGTATGCGGGCGAGCAGGAGCGGTGCAGGTGTAGCGAAGCCGATCTGGCGCGCCACAGGCGTCGTTTGAGCGGGCCTCTACTTGATCGTGTCGACCTGTTGCTGGGGATGGAGCGCACGGGAGTCGACCAGCTCGCGCTGGCGCCATCGACCAACTCGACCCGTGCCCGGGAGCGAGTCATCGAAGCTCGCGAGCGTCAGGCCGCCCGCATGGCCGACACCGGGGTCCTCGTTAACGCTCAGATGGACACGGCGGCGCTACGCAGATACATCAAGCTCGACGAGAACGGGCACGCACTGCTTAGATGCTCTCGCGAGCGCGGCACTATGAGCGCGCGCGGTCAGCACAGAGCGTTGCGTGTAGCGCGCACGATCGCCGACTTGCAAGGTTGCCGGCAAGTGGAAGCCCAACACCTCGCACGCGCCCTGTCGTGGCGCCCGGAGGCAGGCTTAGGTAGCCGCAGAGCAGCATGAAAAGCTGTCCACAGTGTGAGCGACGCGCCTGGCTGCTCGAGAAGTTGGGGATACGCCTGGATTTCAGAGCACGCGATCTCTCATGTCTTTGGAGTCTGCTGGAACTCTCAGACCGCGATCTGATCGACGCTGTCGGCGGCAGACGGCGTGCCGAGCTGCACCAGTCTTATGAGACGTGGCAGACCACGGAGGAGCAGACCGATCGGAAGATCGAGCGGATCTGCAGACACAACATCGTTTATCCCGCTTGTTTGCGCACCGATGCGCTTGCCCCACGCACGCTTGGTGTATGCGGTGGACTCAACCGGCTGAACGAGGCGCTTACCCAAAAAGTGGTGGCAGTTGTGGAGCACGACGCAAGGCGACCGACTATGGGATCGAGCTGGCCCGAGAGCTCGGGCGAGGACTTGCTTCATGCGGGTTGACCGTTGTGAGCGGCGTAGGCGAAGGGATAGCGAGCGCAGTGCAGACCGGCGTGCTGGAAGTCGGGACGGTACCGCTTGCTGTGATGGCAGGAAGCCCGAGACATTGCTCACCTACATGGTGTGAGCCGCTTTACGGCGTGTCGTCGCGAAGGGCTGCGCAATCTCCGAGAGGCGTCTCGAGGCACACTCGCGCACGAAGCTGGTGGAGCCTAGCCGCCGATCGAACGCTCGCCCTACTTGCGGAGTTCGACGATCGTGGTCGAGGCCGGCGAGCATCCTCGCGAGCTTGCGTGTGCGCGTGTGGCGTGGACACGGGGAAGGCATGTGGCGGCGATGCCTGGACGGGTCACCTCGCCAGCTTCAAAGTGCACAAACGAGCTCTTGATGAATGGCGCGAGACTCGTTCGCGGCACACAGGACGCGCTCGACGTGCTTTACGGCGTGGGTGGCCCGCAAGCCGACGATCGTATGTGTTGGACCCTTTGCACTGGAGCCAAGGCTTGCGAGGGTGCTCGCAGGGGTGGGAAGCGGCAAGCACACCGTGGCCAAGTTGGCAGAAGAAGATATTGAGCCTGGAGAGCTCGCCCTGGCCCTTGCGGAGCTGGAGGCTGAAGGGGCTGCTTGTGGCGAGGTGATGGGGGCCGCGATGTGCCCGGTGGGCCTTAAGGTACATGCGTGCAGCCACAGTCGAGACACACAAAAGCCACGAACAGATAGCTACAGCAGCGTGACTACTCATGAAAGCACGTCGGATCCGGGGAATCGCATCGTCCCGAGCTCGCTTGCGATCGCTTGTGGAGGCGCATTGGGGGCATTGGTGCGAGTCGGCCTCGCGGAAGCCTTTCCGTCGGGCAGCGGGCAGCTGGCCGTGGGCCACATTCGCCGTGAACATGGCGGGCGCTGTGATGATCGGCTATTTCGTGACGCGCTTGCAGGAGCGGCTGCCCGTCTCCACGCTGCGCCGCCCGCTGCTGGGCACCGGGCTGTGCGGGGCGCTGACGACCTTCTCGACCGTACAGATCGAGCTGTTGCGAATGGTCGACCAGCACCGCATACGGACTTGCAGCCGGATATCTGTTGGCAAGCGTGATCGGTGGTTACTTGGCCGTATTCGCCTCATCGGCAGCGGTGCGCCGCGTCAGGACGATCGCGTGATCCGATGAGCCGGCCGCGACGCGATAAAGCGAGCGACCGGGACATGATCGGTTCCACGATAGGACGAGTCCCGTGAGCGCGGAGGCATGGATCGGTGTGGCGCTTTTGGGAAGCATTGGTTCGATCGCGCGGTTCCTGCTCGATGGAGCTGTCTCCAGGGGCGGCTCCTCGAGCTTTCCGTTCGGGCACTCTGGCGGTGAACGCCAGCGGTGCGCTTGTCTTGGGCCTCCTTGCCGGATTTGCACTTTCAGGCGAAGCGCTCGTGCTCGCGGGCACCGCGACGATCGGCTCCTACACGACCTTCTCGACGTGGATGCTCG
The DNA here is from genome assembly GCA_963788715.1 of uncultured Solirubrobacterales bacterium. Lineage (GTDB taxonomy): Bacteria > Actinomycetota > Thermoleophilia > Solirubrobacterales > Solirubrobacteraceae > Palsa-744. The sequence continues at coordinate 32,620 of CAWBID010000005.1, read as the reverse complement.
AGACGCACCGCCTCGCCGAGGACGGACAATCGCGCGGAGCAGCCCTCAACGTAATCGTGAGCGTAATCGTGGGCTTTGGGGCGGCACTATTGGGCAAGTGGCTCGGCGGAGTCTTGTGATGGAGGATGCCTTGAAGCTGACCACGTATTTCGGCGAGCGCAGCCGCGTGAGAGGACGCCTACTCGCCGACGAGCTGCTCGACATCCACGCACGCCGCGAAGTTCGAGCCAGCGTCCTGTTGCGAGGCGTGCAGGGGTTCGGCGCCAAGCATCGCAAGCGCAGCGATCGGTTGCTGACGCTCTCCGAAGACTTGCCGCTGGTATCGGTCGCGATCGACACTGGCGAGCGCATCGAAGCGCTCGCCCACGAGATAGGAACCATTGGCTATGAAGGGCTTATCTCGCTTGAGCGGGCCCGCCTGATCGGTGCCGACCGAGCTGTGGAGAATCGGGCCTGCTCCCAGGGGGAAACGGTGAAGCTAACGGTTTACCTGGGGCGCCACGAGCGCGCGAACGGCACACCTGCGTTTGTGGCTGTGTGCCAAATGCTCCATGAGCAGGGCGTAGCCGGTGCGACGGTTCTGCTCGGCGTCGATGGCACGATGCACGGTCAACGTAGGCGCGCCCGCTTCTTCGGGCGCAACGCAAACGTGCCTCTGATGGTGATCGCGGTTGGCAAGGTCGAGCACGTCCAACGCGCGCTCGGACATTTGCAAGAGCTACTCGCCGAACCCCTATTCACGATTGAGCTGGTGCGGGTCTGTAAGCGCGACGGCGCCCTCTTGCAGCACCCCAAGGATCATTTGTCCCCAAACGGACAAGGCAAGCTCGAGCAGAAGCTCACAATCATCGTCTCGGAGGCCGCTCGCCACGGCAGCAGATCTGTCTACCTCGAACTGGTGAGGCGTCTGCGCCAGGCAAACGCGGCGGGTGCGACCTCGATGCGCGGAATATGGGGCTTCCATGGCGATCACCCACCCCACGGCGACCGCCTCCTGGCGCTTCGCCGCCACGTTCCCGTAGTGACCGAGGCGATCGACAGCCCGGCGCGCATCGCCGAGCTGTTTCCCATCGTCGACGAGCTCACCCAGGATCGGGGCCTGGTCACGAGCGAGCTCATACCCGCCAGCTCCGCCCTACACGAAGCTCCCCGGCTATAGGTCCGGCCGACCCGGTCCTGGTCTATAGTTAGCCGCCGCGCGGCTGTAGCTCAGTTGGCTAGAGCGTCTGCTTGCCATGCAGAAGGTCGAGGGTTCGAGTCCCTTCAGCCGCTTCGCGAAAGCCCCGCAAATGCGGGGTTTTTCTTTGGGAGAAGACCGTCGCGCACAAACTTTGTCCCAAAACTTTGTCCCAAAACTGGTGCAGGTGTTGCTAGCTGTAGTACGAGGATCCGACTCGGTCGTAGAATGTCGTCATGGCCACCATCGATCACACCATCCATCTTGGGACTCGGACCTACGAGCTGCTACGCAAGGAGGCTAAGCGTCGGCATTTGGACGTCGACGCCACGGCCGATGGGCTGCTCGCCGAGCACCTATCCGCCTCGCCCGACAACATCGCCGATCTAGAACGCACGCTGGACCGCGCAGCAAGGTTGCGATCGACGCTGCCCGCGACGGATGAGGCGGTGCTCCTCGTACGCGACGGACGCGACGAGCTCGCCGAGCGCTTCGAGCGCCGGTGAGCGTCGTCATCGACGCCAACGCACTTGTCGCCTTCGTCACTAACGAGCCGACCGCAGACGCCATAGAGCAACTGCTGAAGGACTGGGCTGCCAACGAGGTCTCGTTGCACGCACCGATTCTCGCCCGCTACGAGATCGCCAACGCCTTTACGAAGAAGCTTGCCAGCGGCGTCCTCAGCGATGACGCCCTGGACGAGGCATGGACAATCATCGACGAGCTACCGGTCACCTACCACCCACTCCAAGATGCGCCAGCGGTTGTTCGGATCGCCACAGCGCTGGAACGTCGATCGGCATACGACGCCGCGTACCTCGCGATCGCTCAAGACTTGGATGCCCAACTATGGACGCTCGATGGACCATTGAAGCGAAACGCCGTGTCCCACGGCCATGATGTCCGCCTGATAGAGAGCGCGACCGCGCCTGAACCTGCTGACGAGGCCGGGGACTCGCCGACTACGCACCCTTAGCTGACCTGGTTCCGTCCCGGTAGCCACGCCGCGGAGTACCTGGAGCACTTCGTGGCTCAGCCACGTTCAAGGAACTCCGAGTCGGATTTGGCGTTCTTGGACAATGGCGTCGCCACCCCGAGACGGGATGACTGCGCGCGCGTCATTGCTCAGCGAGCCAGTTTTCGAGCATTGCTTGGGTGAAGCGTATGTGTCGGCCGACCCGTAGGCATGGGAGGCGGCCGGTGCGTACAGCGTCGTATACCCAGCTGGTCTTGACGGAGAGCAGTTGGGCTGCCTGCTCGGGTCGTAGGAGTGGATCAGTGAGTCTCGGTCGCAGTACGAGGTTCTGGGCCATTGGATCCATCGGACCGACTTGTGCCTGGGTATCGCCGCAGACGCGACGATCTGGGTGTCTCCGTGGATTCGCATCAGACTTACCTCCGTTTTCGCTTACAAGCTCCTTCACTGGCTTAATCCGGCGAACCGGAGCAAATGGGACAGGATCAAAGCGAAAGTTACGGACGCTCCGTAGCTCGACCACGTTCACCGACTCGTGACCACGGCGGTATTGCAGCCCCTTAGCGCTGCTGTTTGTTCCCGCCGAACACGATCACGGAGATCCCGCAGCGTCGAGGTCTATACGGCGCTCACGGACACCCTGACAGGAACCACGACCATTGAGTGCTGTGAGGTTCGCTGCCTACACCAAACCCCGTTTCGTCTCTACGCGGAACAAGGTCTGGGAGGTTTTTGACCGTCGTGGCCCACCCATAAACCTTCATTCTTCTATGAGCCTTCGCGGGCCGCGACGGTCAAAAACCGAACCAGGCCGTCAGGCCTGGCGGTTCTATCCGCTCCAGCGGATTCCATATCCGGGACGCAGTCCCGGCCCCAATCCACCCATCGAGTTTCCCCAACCGAGGGGGAACTGCAGCAATTTGATCGGTGGAAGTTATGCTGAGGAGAAGGTCAGCGAAGTGCAGGCCTATTCGCGGCTGATGTCAGCGCTGCCTATCCTCAAACTGACGCACCCGTTGTGTCCTGATGATCATTTGAGTCCGGGATGCGGTGGGGAAAGGATGAATCCTGGATTACTCGCAACCCTGACCCTGAGTCGATCTTCAACGCACCCGCGAGCAGGTCCGCGTCGTCGGCACGTGACTTGTGATGGAGGTAGCGGCTTGTCGTGTCGACGTCTGCGTGTCCCATCCACGCTTGAACCTGCACAATTGAAGCACGGTTGATAGCAAGCGATCCGAAGGTATGACGTAGATCATGGAAGCGCAGCGGGCGCAGTCCGGCGGCCTTCTGGGTGTTCACATAGCGACGCCGCAAGGCAGAGGCATCCAAGTAGCTGCCTGCGCTCCCAATGAACACCAGATCATCCTCGCCGGTTAGCATCTCGCGCTGCCCCAGTCGGGCGAGCGAAGCTGCAACATCCGGGACCATCGGGACAACGCGTGCCTTCCCGGACTTGGGCTTGGTCAGAGCGCCCTTGGCGTAACTTCCCCACACCCGGATCGCGGAGCCCGCGAAGTCGATGTCGCGCCAACGCAGCGCCACCAACTCGCCGCGTCGTAGACCCGTGAAGGCCGCCGTGAGATAGATCGCAGCATCCTGTTCGTTGGCTGCGTGTCGGACGAGCGCGGCTACCTCCTCCGGCGTGTAGAAATCAAAACGAGTCGAGTCATAGCCGTCGCGCAACTTGTCCACATCTGTGGCGGGGTTAGATATCAGGCCGTGTGTCTTGCGCGCCCGCTCAAAGATCCCGTACATAATCGCGAGCTGCTTGTTGGCACTGCGTCTGGATACACCCGAGGCTAGCCACCGCGCCCGGCGTTCTTCGATGACCCGTGCCGTCACGTCCTCGAGTCGCATCGTCCCGAACGTCGGGAGCAAGTGAGCGCGGAGCGCTGACCGGTAGTCGATAATCGTGGTTGGCTTTAGGCCACGCTCAATTTCGCCGTGACGCATCCAGTCCTCGGCAGCCTCCTTGAAAGTTACGCCGGTGCGTACACGGCTAGCCTCGCCAGCGCGAGCCTTGACCAAAAGCTCTTGGAGTGCCTGCTCAGCCTCGCGCTTGCGGAAGTGACCCGCCGGCGGCTTGCCTTTCTCGGTCCAATCGGGTCCGAGCGCCCTGCGATGCTCGCCGTTGCCATCGCGCCAGCGTATATACCAAGTCGCCACCCGCCGCCCACGACGCAGATAGATGTTGCCGCCGACATAGCTTTGAGCGAGACGAGCCACAGCCCAAAGATACCGCTTTGGCGGACAGAACTTTGTCCCAAACTTTGTCCCAAAACAGCCCTATATCACCCCTTCTAACCAGACCCAGGGCACTCAAAAGCCCATATATAATGGGGTGCTGATAACCTCCGGTAATCTTGCCATGCAGAAGGTCGAGGGTTCGAGTCCCTTCAGCCGCTTCGCGAAAGTTCTGCAAATGCCGCCTTTCTGTACGATGGCACCCGGTTCTGCCCCAACCTCCAAGGACCCCTCGCAGACGCGATGAACGCTCCCTCGCTAACCGGCGGATGCCTGTGTGGCGCCATCCGCTTTGAACTCACCGAGCCGGCAACGGACGCCGGCTACTGTCATTGCACGCGATGCCAGCGCCGAACCGGCACGGCCGCCTCCGCACAAGCGCGGGTCGATACGCATACGCTGCGAGTCCTCCAAGGAGAAGACCTGCTCAAGTGCTGGCGCCATCCCGAAGGTGGGCATGAGAAGTGCTTCTGCGGTGAGTGCGGAGCACACCTGTTCAGCCGCAGCCCCGAGAATCCGACCTACATCAGCGTACGGATGGGCGCCTTCGACGGCGACCCAGGCTTGAGGCCCGCTTGGCGCTCATTCGTCAACTACGCCGCACCTTGGGAGCCAATACCCGACGACGGGCTGGAACGATTGCCCGAGGCTAAGCCTCGCAACAACGCTCATGCTCCCTTCAGCGAGTAGACCACACGCCAAGCACGGAGCACAGGTACCAGCAACATGGCCAGCGGACCAGCCGACCGGAGTAGTTGTCTACTGCGAGGCTTCATGTCAGCGCTCATCACACTGTCCTTCGACAGATACATAGCAACCATGGCCGCCAGGATCACCGAGTGGCGAGCACCTTGACGCAGTAAACAAACCTCGAAAGTCGCTCGCCTCAACACTTCGTCTATGCGCTGCACAGCACTCTCAAGAGACCCATAATGCGCGATGTAGCTGTTCTCTTCATTCACTCTATCCTCGGCAAGGTCTCCATAGCTGTCAAGTAGTGTCGCAGCAAGCGAAAACCACGGAAAGTAGGCCGAATAAACCTCGGCCACATAATCGGTAGGTGACACAGGTTCAGCGGCGATTGCCATGAGCGCAAACACTGTCAGCCAAGCACTGGCAGCGCCTGCCGTCTCATACCATCCGATCTCGCCGGTTGCCTCACGTTGGCACTCCACCCACATCTTTAGTATTGCTTCCCGTAACACCAAGTTGAGCTCGTGATTAAGACCTTGCACTTGCGCAAGCGCGGCAGCGCGTATAAGGAGAGGACGAACAGCACGATAAGAAGGGAGCGTAGTGCAACCATAACGACATGCCTCGACCAGTTTGGGTAGATACCCACCATCGTCTTGCCACGGGTGGTATTGAAAATAGTCCGACAGAGGCTGCGTAGTATCAACCGCCTCCACGAGAGCACGGTGAAGCTGCCTCCCATTGGCGACGCCCGCGTGAGCCCCCCGCTCGATCGTACTATCAAGAAAATCCGCCATGATCTCGTAGGCCACAAGCAATCTCAACAAGTCAGGGCAGCGGCGGGTCGTAACAATCCAAAACAAGGCTGCCCCATCGGTATTTGGACGCTTTAGCTCAAGCGCCACAAGCGCATCTTCGCGAATCGTAGCGTCAGGTATCTCTGCAGCCAAGACTCGCCATTTTTCGACCTCTCGTAAGACTTGGCGTAGCCCCCACACCAACTCTCGCGCCATTGCTATTCCCAGCGCCCATGTCTGCTCTATCGCACCGCATGTGCTGTCATAGGTCTCCCCAGACATAAGAAAAGACAGACTTTTTGGTGTTTAATCTTGCAACGCCGGTTTGACCCGTGCCGCAAGGTAGCCAGGCAACGCAACCATAGCGAGCGCAACGACCGAAACGATCGCCAGGCAAACTATCGCGATAGGTATGGCGATCGAATAAACCACCGGAAAACCAGTCACGCTTACGAGGGCATGACTAAGCACCAGCTGTCCATACAAACCAAAGACCGCCCCGATCGAGCATCCCGCCCCCATCAACAGCGTCGTCTCCCAAAGAAGTGCTCGCCACAGCTCCCCTTGATCAAAGCCATCGACCTTCATGCCCGCAAGCCTTGGGCGACGCTGCCAAATCATCGCGCCCATAGCAGCCGCCATGGCCAACGCCGCCGCGATAAGAACGAGCGCAGCTATCTGTGTTAGCCGCGCAAGTCCCTGTCGCTGAGCAGCAACATCGTTCTGTTCGTGTCGAGCTGCCGTTTGGACCGTAAGACTGCTAGTCGACCCAATGACAGACTCCACCGATGAAATACCTTGGGTGGTAGATATTCCCTGCTTGAGAATGATTTGGTAGGCGCTGAGATCGAGACTGCCCCACGCTTTCGCATAATCGTCAGGATTCATCACGATCGCACCAGGCGACCAACCAAGATTTGTAATTATCGCAGCAACCCGAAGCCTAGTAGGCCGCGGGGACGCCAAAACAAAACTTCCCCCCACTCGAAGACCACGTTCACGTGCGATGTCCTGAGAAATCGCGACCCATCCACCGGCATCTAGTCTCGACCTGGCCTCTACTCGCTTGCCTGTAATGACCTGGTCTTCGGGGAAGACAAACGTGTCGCTCTTCGGCGGAGCAATCACGAGAACTCGCCTATCGCCGACATCTAGAAAGCCGCCACGATAAACACCGACGTGACCGACCTGGGATAGGTGTTTCAGCCTTTTCTCATACTTGTTTTCGAACGGTACAGTGGCCATCGTCGTCGCACCCCCGGCCGGCGATATCCACAGGGTCGTACCACGGCTCAGGTCGACGGCAGCACGGTGCAGGCCTGTGCTCAAATTGCTTTGCGCGCCCTCGATCGCCACGCTCCCAAATACGGCAACGGCGCCCGTCGCCGCAATAGCGAGAGACCGTGAGCGAGTAGTACTGGACATCAGCTCGATAAGTGCAATACGCGGAGCCACACCTCTCGTGGGCCTCTGGAGGCGCTCAATCAGCCAAACGGCGCCGGTGAAGCCTGTGGGCATGATCAACAAGAGCGCAACCATCAAGCTGGTAAAAGCGATGATCGCAACGCCCACGGTTTGCATACCGTGAATTACTAGGGCAGTGGTCAACGCCATACAGCTGACGCCCGCTATCAACACCATCGTCTGGCCCGTACGCTTAGGTGTCCTTGAGATTCGCGGCCCCAACGGGTGATGACCAAATATCTCCTCTCGCAAGGGAATCATGACTCCCACAACTGCAGCCAAAATGCCGCCTGCCGCAGCGATGATCACGCTCTGCCAACTCACGATATGCAATGTGCCTACGGGAAAAGCCAAAGCGAGATAACCCGGTTCCGCCTGCAACAGACTTCTAGACAGCAAATCGCCGAGGGCGAGACCGCCCAGGACACCGACGATCCCCAGGACCAGCACATCGAATAGCATCACCTCGACGATCTCCAAGGGCGTGTACCCGTCGAGACGTAGATCGGCGATCAGATTGCGACGCTGGGGAACGGTCAGAAGCATCGCGTTGAATGCAAAAAGGAAGCCCACGAGGGCGCTGAGAGCTGAAAACATTTGGGTCGACTGCGCAGTCGGTCCCTCCGCCTGACGAAAAACCGTAGCCTCGAAGTTGGCCGGCAATACATTGAGCTTGCCGGCAGCTATGCGTTCGAGAGCCACCTTGACCTCATGGTCGTGACCAGCCCGTGGCTCGACCAGCACGCGATTGACACTGCCTTGCATTCCGGTCAAATCCTGGGCTAGACCAAGCGGAGCAATCACAACCGGGCTGTCGATCAGCTCGCCGACATCGCCAGCTTGCAGGATCACCGCCGCCAGCGTCTTTGTGCTGGTGTCGCCCGACTGAAGACGCAGGGTCTGCAATGGCCCGGCCCCGATTTTTCGAGCAATCGGTGCCGGCAGAGCCAATCCCTGCTGCCTGGAGAACTGCGCCGAGCTGACATGCGAAAGCACACGACCTTGCAAACTCGAGAAGCCTGGACTCAACCCAACCAGGTTCACCGAAACCCGGCCGGTGGGCCCTACCACGTATACATCGCGCTGCAGCACCGGGGCGGCTGCACTCACTCCTGGCAACTGCTGGATCGTGGAAAGCATCCGTTCGGGAAACCCTTGAGGATCGCGTGCCTCCAATTGCAACCGGGCCTTCCCAACAAGCCCATCGGTCAGATGAGTCACCGACCCGGCAAGACTCGTATTGGCGACCTGCGAAGCGAACAGAAGCGCCACGCCCACCGCGATGCCCGCGACGGCCAGGAGCTCCTGGACGAGGCGTGCGCGCAGGCGCACCCGATAGAGATAGAAGATCGTGGACGGTCTCATCGGCTCTCAGGAAAAGGCACGCCAGGCCCGACACCGGGTCACCGGCCGACCAATATCTCCGAGCCATTCATTTCGCATGAAACGGCGCATAGTCGCGGTCGGGTTCGTACTCCACGAGCTGGCCGTCGCGCAAAGCGTGCACTTGGTCGGCGAACGCGGCGGCGCGCGGGTCGTGCGTGACGAGCAGCACGCCCATCTGGCGTTCACGGCAGATCTCGGCGAGCAAAGTCAGCACTTCCCGTCCGCGATCGGTATCGAGGCTGCCCGTAGGCTCGTCCGCCAACACTAGCCGCGGCTGCGTTGATAGCGCACGGGCGATCATGACTCGTTGACGCTCCCCCATCGAAAGCTGCTCGGCTCGCTGTCGGGCGCGTCCGTTCAACCCAAGCCGCTCCAGCAAAGGCGCCACTCTGCGCTGGGCCTCGCGCCGTCCCGAGGTCGCAAACAACTTCAAAGCCGCATTGTCGTCAGCCCTCACCCCAGGAATCAGATCAAGCGACTGACGAATGAAGCCGAGCTCGGAGCGTCTGTAGTGCGCCCGCTCGCGCTCGGACAGACTCGATACCTCACGCCCGTTGACGATCACGCTGCCACGGTCGGGAACCAAGAGCCCGGCTATCAGCATGAGAAGCGTCGTCTTGCCAGAGCCGCTCGGACCGTAAAGGGCGACAAGCTCGCCTGCGCCCACTGACAGGCTAACGCCGTCTACCGCTCTGATGGTCTCCTCGTCGCCCACCCGATAGTGCTTGACGACATCCTCGAGCTGCAACATCAGCAAAAAACTCTCGCCATGCCGCTCAGTATTGCTCGCCCATCCGGCTCGGCCGCAAAAGCAGCCTCGACGCCTTGCAGCCCGTCTCGGATTTCGATGCCACCACCCCCCGCCTCTTCCATCTGACGGACTAATCCCAGCTGCGGACAATACTCCAAAAGGCTACCCAAATCGACCGTGCGGCCTTATCGTCCATGAAGCCAGCGCTCGAAGACCGCCAAGCCGAGCCCATAGGCGAATTTCAACCGTCACTATCGGGTTGAATCGACTGGGTTTGAGGGACGAAGCGAGTCAGAGACACTCTTCCGGCGCGCCGGCTTTGGCCGGCTGCGTTAGGCTCTGCGATCCATGGAGTCAACGCGATGAGCTTGATACGCCTCGAGCAAGACGGGCCCTTGGTCGTGCTCAGCATCGACAGCCCGCCCTTGAACCTGTTCGACCAGGCTTTGATGGGCGAGCTCTCAGAAGCGGTCGATCAGTTGGTGGCCGAGCCACCCCGGGGACTCCTGATCAGAGCCGAGGGTCGAGCCGTCAGCGGCGGGGTCGACGTGCACGTGTTCGACGGCCTCTCCCCCGAGCAGGCCGCCGAAATGTGGGTGAGCTTGCTCGACTTGGTGCACCGCGTCGAGCGCCTGCCCTTGCCAACCGTGTTCGCGGCCCACGCCCTGTGCTTGACGGCGGCCTTCGAGCTGTCCCTAGGGTGCGATCTCCTGCTGGCCGCCGAGTCGGCCCGTTTCGGGCTGGTGGAGACCGTGGTCGGGCTTACACCCGCCATGGGCGGCACCCAGCGTCTCGCTGAGCGCGCGGGCCCCGCGCGGGCGCGCGAGTTGGTGATGACGGGCGCACTGTATGACGCGGCCACTTTGGAGCGCTGGAACGTCGTCAACAGAGTCTTGCCCGATGAGGGCTTCGATCAAGCCGCACGCCAATTCGCGCACAAGCTTGCCGTCGGCCCCACACGCGCTCACGCCGCCACCAAGGCGATCGTGAGAGCCTGCTTGGATCAAGGAGGCGCTTGGGGAGCCGACAAGCAGGTACCACGCTTGGCCGGCGACCTGTTTGCGACCGACGACCTGAAGGCGGCCGTGCACTCGTTCCTGGAGCAGGGCCCCGGCCATGCCACCTACACAGGTAGCTGACCGAGCCCTCAGACGGCGACCGGTCGGTATTCGCGCGTGGTCGGATCCTGCTCGAGGCAGACCAACAGCTCGCAGCGTCTTGACGTAGCGGTGGGTCGTGGAGGGCGACATCTCCAGCTCTTTGGCCAGATCGACGATCGATCGCCACCGCCTTTCTGGTCCGAAACGAGAAAGGACGGCGAGCCCACGCAACAGCGAGTGCGAGAGCTGCGGGTCGGCCAAGGCGTTCGTCAAGGCGAGCTGCGTCGCATCGCGCAGAGAACCGTAGGCCGAATCTCCGTTAGCAGTGCTATGAACGTTGTCGAGCGCCGCGGCCAGCAAGCTTGCAACTGTGCCGTTGCCTGCACAACAGGCCGAGCGGATCACTTGCTCGATCTGTGCCGAAGACAGTGAGATCGCAATATCTTGCTCCTGTGCCATGACTCTGACTCCCCAATCTAAGTACAACGTGGTAATGGATTCAAATTACCCTGCCGGTTCATTTACCATTCGGCAGACAAGTAACTGAATGTTTCTGTTGCGTAGACGGTCACTTGTTTGGATCACACGTGTAACGAAAAAAAATACGGTCACGCATTTGGGACGATCCGCATTTCTCTTGCCACGCCCGTGTACATGAGCGCCACAAGATCGCCTCGACCGACGAGTCGAGCTTGCTCGACTCCCAACAGGACGCCGGCCGAGCTGCCTCTCCCGCCATGGCCCGTCCAGGCGGCGCCCCTACGCCCCGATCCGAGCCCGGCTCTGATAGACCCCCTCTACATGTGGGCCACCACGAGCAGACACCGGATCGCCCGGCGTGTCCTGCTGGTGGCTCTCGGCTTGGTCTTGGCGGCTCTGCTCGTATTCGCCGTAAGCCGTCTGAACCTACCCCACATAGCAAATGCCTTGATCTCGGCGAGCCCCGGCTGGATCGTAGCGGCGTTCGCCCTGATGATGCTCTCGCTCTTCCTCCGTGCGCTCTCCTGGCGCGCTGTCCTCCGAGCAGCCCTACCACGCACCCCCATACCACTGGCGCCCGTGGCGCGCGCAACGATGATCGGCGTGATGGCCTCCGCGGTTCTGCCCGGCAGGATCGGGGAGCCCACGCGCGTTATCGTCCTCTCCCGCCGTCTACCCGGTCGCGCGACCCGCACATACCCCGTGGTGGCCGGCACGGTGCTCTCCCAAACGTTCATCAATCTAGTGGCCTTGGGCATTCTCGCCGCGGTCACGTTTGCGAGCGTCCCTCTGCTACACGGCCACGCCTCCGCCTTGGAGGCAGTCCTGGCGGTGCCCGTGTTCGTGGCCCTGTTCGTGTTCGGGGCTCCCTTCCTGCCGCGAGTCGCCCAACGCTCACGCAGCCTGCGGATCCGCGCGCGGCGCGATCGCCTTCACAGAGCTCCTGCGCTCGGCGCGGCGCGGCCTCGATCGTATTCGCCACCCCACGCTACGGAGTACCCGCAATCGGCTTTCAACTGCTCGCCTGGACCTTGCAGTGGGGCTCCTGCTACATGGTCGTGCTCGCCTTGGGCCTCAACCCTCAGGCGACGCCTGTTACGGCCGCAGCCATCCTCTTGGCGGTGAACGTGACCGCCGTCGTGCCTGCCACGCCTTCCAACGTCGGAGTCTTCCAAGCGGCCTGCCTGGTCGTTCTGTCCGCCTACGGCATCGGCGCCGGCCCAGCCTTGGCCTACGGGATCATCCTGCAAGCAATCGAGCTGCTCACTGCGCTTGTCCTCGGAGTACCGGCTTTGCTGCGCGAGGGGATGACTTGGCAGGACATACGGCACGGCCGCGCCGAGCCGTATACCACCACGGAGACTCAGGCCAACACAGAGGCGCTAGCCGAACCTGAGGCACCCTCCAAATCGGCGCCGCCGCCTTTCAGCTGACCAGCGCCCGCACCGACTGGCGCAGCGAATGCGTCGTCTGCAACACGGCGGTCGGCTCATAGCCACAGTGGGCCATGCAGTTTTCGCAACGCGGGTCTTTGCCCCGCCCGTACTTGCTCCAGTCAGTCGTCTCGACCAGCTCCTTGTACGTGGTTGCATACCCGTCTGCCATCAGGTAGCAAGGACGCTGCCAGCCGAACAACGAATAGCTTGGAATGCCCCAGGCGGTGCAATCGAATTCGGCCTTGCCTTCCAAGAAGTCCAAGAATAGGGGACTGTGATTCAGGCGCCACCGCTTGCGTCTGCCCTCCCCGAACGCCTCGCCGAACAGCTCGCGCGTCTGACGCACGCCCAAGAAATGCTCCTGGTCGGGTGCCTTCTCATAGGCGTAGGCCGGCGAGATCATCATTTCATCGACTTCGAGGTCATCGTTGAGGAAATCGAGCACGTCGCGCACCGTCTTGGGCGAATCGTGCGTGAAGAAAGTCGTATTGGTCGTCACCCGGAAGCCCGCAGCCTTGGCCACCCTGATCGCGGAGACCGCCTTGTCGAACACGCCCTCGCGTTCCACCGAGGCGTCATGACGCTCACGCAGCCCATCCATATGGATCGCCCAAGCGAAGTAAGGACTCGGCTGGAAGTCTGAGAGTTTGCGCTCCAGCAGGATCGCATTCGTGCACAGATACACGAACCGCTTGCGCTTGATCAGCTCGCCCGCGATCAGATGGATCTCCGGATGGATCAAGGGCTCGCCGCCGGCGATCGAGACCATCGGCGCGCCGCTCTCCTCGATCGCCCCCACCGCCTGCTCGACGGACATGCGCCGGCGTAGAACGTGCTCGGGGTGCTGGATCTTGCCGCACCCGGCGCAGGCCAGGTTGCATTGAAACAACGGCTCCAGCTCGACGATCAAAGGAAACTTCTCACGCCGCGCCAAGCGCTGGCGCATCAGATACCACCCCATGCGTGCGCCCTGTCTCATCGGAACCGACAAAATGCCCTCGCTTGTTCGTTGGGGTCAGTGGTCACGAAAGGATGGATCGCGGATCGGTTCGCCCGCTCCCGACAGCTCAAGCATAGAGCGTGATTTACACCCATTCCCCGTCGTGCCGTGCCACGCCTGTCGAGGTAAGCATCGGCCATCGTAAGCCGCGGCTACCAGCCAGCACCTCATAGGCCCGCAAGCACGCCCTCGACGCCATGTTCGCTCACCAACCCTTCAAAGGCCGCGGCGACTCGTCGCAGCGACAGCGCCGCCCGCCCGGCCCCCGCAAGCGTCAGCAATGGGCGGGTGACCTCGCGCGACGGGGTGTCGGCTACCACCCTGATGACCGCGAACGGTCGGCCCCTGGCGCCGTCCGCCAGCCAAGCCGACTCCATGTCGACCACGATCGCCCCACGTTCGCGCAACTCCACGCGCTTCTCTCCGTGCGCGATGTGCGCCACCGACACGACCCCTCCCCTGCGCACCGCGATGCCACGGCGCTCCAACGCTTCGGCCAGCGGCTCCGCCGAAGGACAGGCAAGGCGCCGATCGAGAGACTGCTCGCCGTCAAGCAGCTCCTCGGCGATCACCACATCGCCTGGTTCGCAACCTTCGTCGAGACCTCCACAAACGCCCATCACAACGAGCGCTGCCGCCGGATCGCCCCGCAGCTTCGCGACCGCCGCGAGCGAGCGCTCTCGACCCATCCCCGTCTTGTTGATGCGCAACCTGCGCGCTCCCGCACGGATCGCAAGCGCCTCCAAACGCAGTGGCGCAGCAACCAAGACGTCGCTCACAGCAGCGCCTCGCGCGCGGCCGCATGACCGCTGAGCACCGCGCCCTCTAGCGTGGCCGGCCAGCCCGTGTCGGTCCAGGCACCGGCCAGTACGAGGCCCTCCACCTCCGTGCGCGCGGTGGGGCGCAAAGCTCCGGTTCCGGGGCGTGCAGCGAAAGTGGCAGCGTGCTCGCGGCTCACGTGCACGCTCTGCACTTTCGCCTCGCGCGCCCTTGGAAGCAGCTCGCGTATCGCCTCCACATAGCGCTCGCCCAGCACGTCGGCTGCCAGCTCCATCTCCGCCGCAGCCCCCGACAGCGAAATCGCCAAATACTGCCCCCCGTTGGATAGTCCGGCCGCGTCGCTGCGATCAAACAGATATTGGACCGGCGTCCCCACACCCGCCGCGAAGTCCTGCTCGCACACACGCTTGTCATACACGATGTGCACGTTAATGATCGGTGAGGCGCCCAAGCCCTTCCAGCGCTCCGCCCGAGCACCCAATAGCGGCGTCAAGAGTCCCCTGGCCCGCTCGTGGGGCAGCGCACAGATCACCGCATCTGCCTGCAGTTCCTCGCCGCCCGCAAACACCCGCAGCGAGCCCCCACTGTCCACCGCCTCGGCCCGCACTCCCAACCTCACCTCGACGCCCGCCCGCCTCAGCGCCCGCTCTGCGGGGTCTCCCAGCGTCTCCTGCAAGGGACGCAGGTGAAAGCCGATGTCGCCCGCATCATTGCCGTCAAGCAGCCCGGTCTGCAATACGAACGCACCCAGGGCCAAGGAGCCCTCCGCTGCCGACAAGTTGAGCGTCGGTAGCGCGATCAGGTCCCACAGGGCCGCCACGCTCGCCGGTCCTTGCCCATGTTCGGCCAACCAAGCCCCCAACGTGCGTCGGTCCAAGTACTCCCTCGCCAAGACTTCTTGCAGATCGAGCCGGCTAAGCGCGAGCGCTGCCCGTGCAGCGCCCACCCGCCCGCGCAGTGACAGGTGCCGATAGCGAGCCAACGCACCGGCCAGGTGCAAGGGCGCTGGCAGGCTATTGCGTCGCAGTAGCGTCGGCTTGGCGCCCGGGCTGAGCACGGGTATCTCAAGGCGCGTCTGGATCGCCACGCGCGCACTGCTTCCAAGCCGCTCCAACAGCGCCCTGTAGGCAGTACAGCAACGCAGGAACACGTGTTGGCCGTTGTCCAGCCACAGACCGTCGCGCTCGAAGGAGTAGGCCGCCCCGCCCAAACGCCGCCTCACCTCCAGCAAGGTGACTCGGGCACCCCCATCGGCGCAGTCGAGTGCGGCCACGATCCCGGCCAGACCTCCACCGAGCACAGCCACGCGGCGCCCGTTCACATGCTTTGACACTCGCGCCCCTATCGCGCCCAGCCCTGCAGGCTCAGAAATGCCCAGAATAGGCCAGTGTGCACGCTCAACTAAGCGCCGCCTTCAAGATGCTGCGCCCCGCCAACCACAGCTTCTCCCAGATCGGCAGCGAGACCCGTTCCATGCTGGTCCTTTGCGGGTCCTTCTCGATGCGCCTGAGCAAGCGGCTATAGATGTTGGTCATCGCCAACACGCACGCCCCGCTGCGACGGTCCAATAGCGGAACAAGCTCCAAGCCGCGCTCGAACCATTCGCCGGCGCGGCGCACTTGAAAACGTACGAATGCGTCCAGCTGACCCTCCTCGCCCTCGAAGCGACCATCCGTGCTGAGCTGGTAGCGAACTAGGTCCTCTCGCGGCATGTACACCCGCCCATTGCCGGCGTCTTCGCGCAGGTCGCGCAGAATATTGGTCAGCTGCATCGCCACACCCAGATCGTCAGCCAGCGAACGAGCGCGCTCGGGCTCCTTGCAGCCAAAGATCGCCAAGCACAGCAGTCCGACAGTGCCGGCCACCCGCCGGCAATAGCCGAGCAGATCGTCAAAGCTCTCATAGCTCGTGCCGCGCACATCCATCCGCACGCCCTCGATCAGCTCCGCCAACGCGTCCAGTGGCAGCGAGAAACGGGCATCGGCGTCGGCCATTGCCACGATCACCGGATCGGCGCTGGCCTGCGACAGTTCGCGCAAAGACCGCCCGGCAGCGTCGAGCAACCCAAGCTTCTCCTCCTCGGCGAAATCCCCGTCGCCGATGTCGTCGATACGCCGCGCGAACGCATATACCGCGCAGGTCGCACGGCGCTTCTCGCGTGGAAGCAGGCCGATCCCGTAATAGAAGTTGGCAGCCGCTTTGCGGGTTACCGCTTCGCAGTGCGCATAGGCTTGCTCGGGGCTCAACGGCGGCTCTCTGTAAGTACCCCACCCCAGCGTCCACGCCCGACGCGCGCGGCTGGCACGTGGAGCAAGCGTCAGCACGTCAAATCCAGCCCGCTCGATCGCCTCGACCGCCGCGACACCACCCGCCACGTATCCCGCGACGGCGAGCTTGGCTCGTCCAGGCACGTTCCTCACCAGGGGCGCACCGGCGCCTAGGAGCTCACGTACACGCGCCGCCTCGAAGCGAACCGTCTCGCGCACTGCGGATCGGGCGCCATCCCGGCCATGGCCCCGAGTGGAAGCGCTGACACGTACGACCTTACCCTCCCCCTCCATACCCGCGTGCACCAGCAGATCGCTCAGTTGCTCATGGGAAGCGCCGAACCTGGCGAGATCCTCAGCCGGCAGGTACAGGCGTCCACGGGCAACGTCCTCGGCGAGATCCTGCAGATGCTCGACCAGCTGCAAAGCCGTGCACACCCGGTCGGAGAGCGCAAGCCGAGCAGGAGTTAGCAAGCCGAACACTCTCAGCACGAGCTCACCCACTGGGTTGGCTGATAGCTCGCAATAATTCTCCAGCTGCAGCCAAGTCTCGTAGCGTGTCACGCGCTGATCTGTGCGATTGGCCTCGATCAGCCGTAGCAGCGGCTCGCGCGGCAGATCGCACTCCACAAGCGTGCTTTGCAGAGACATCAACAGCGGGTAGCGCGCCTCCCCGGCGTATGCCCGGTCCAGTTCGCCCTCCAGCCAGTCCAACGCAGCCAGACGCTCGCCACCATACGCGTCCCCGATTTCGTCGGCCAACCGCGCAAATCCGTACACCGCGAACAGGTGCTTGCGGTCGCGCCGGGAAAGCAAGCGTGCGGCCACCGAAAAGTTCTCGCCGCCGCTCCTGGCCATCACCCTCGCCGCCTCGGGGGCCCCGGGTGAAGCCAAATACATTGAGGCGGTCTGCATCAAGCGACGCTCGCCCGCCCCGATGCCCCCAAGCAGCGCCCGAGCGCCATCACCGGGAACACCAGGCGGTACAGGTGATAGTTGATGTAGTAGTCGGAGGGAAACCCCGTGCCCGTGTATTGGGGCTCGTTCCAGCCGCCATCCTCAAGTTGGGTCTTCACTAGCCAAGCAATGCCCCGCCCCACGGCGCGCGAACCTGCTGCGGCGGCTTGTAGGTGCTCTGCGGCATTGTTTGGATGATGCGCCCCAACCCCCCGCGAGCGCTCTACGCCGCCGCTTGCAACCTCGCCGGCTGCGTGCAGGGCCAATAGCGCCCAAGCGGTTTGCGAAGCCGTGCTCACCCCCCGTCCAACCCACTCGGAGCTGTCGTATGAGCGCGGGTCCTCGCCCCATCCACCGTCTTCGTTCTGGTGCTCCTCGAGCCGCCTCACCGCACGCCGGATGCATAGCTCCGAAGGCGCCACCCCGGCGGCAATCAGAGCAGGCACCACCGCACCCGTGCCGTAGACATGGTTGACCCCCCATCGGCCCCACCACGAACCGTCGTACTCTTGGCGCTCTCCTCAGCCAGCGCACAGCCCGTTCGACCCACGGCTCTTGGGCCTGCCCCACAGCCGCCAGCATCTCCACCGCGTGGGCGGTCACGTCCGCGCTCGGCTCATCGATCACCTCACCGAAATCCAAGAACGGCAGCTCGCGCACGAGCTCCCTCGTGTTGTCGGCGTCAAAGGCCCCCCAAGCGCCATCCCCGCTCTGCATCCCCTTCGTCCATGCAAGCGCTCGCTCGATCGCCTGTCGTGCGCGAATCTGCACGGACTCTTCGTGCGTCGCACCCAGATGTTGGGTGTTGTTCGCAAAGGGGCGCACCCCACGCGTGCGCGAGCCACCCCCTAGCCGAAGCAACGCCAACACGACCTCGGCGGTGTCGTCGACATCTGGATAGTTGTCGTTGGCGAACTCAAAGGCCCATCCACCCGGCTTCAGACCAGGCCTGGCCACATGCCAGTCGCCGATGACCCCCACCTCCTCGCCGACCAACCACTCGCCGGCGCGCACGAGCGCCTCGTGATCGCTTGGCAAGCCCGCATCGCTGAGCGCGACCATAGCCAGCGCGGTGTCCCACACCGGCGATTGACACGCCTCCAGACGACGACTCGCTTCCCCCGCTTGCGGGCGAGACTCGACCATGAACGTGTCG
Organism: uncultured Solirubrobacterales bacterium; assembly: GCA_963788715.1. GTDB lineage: Bacteria > Actinomycetota > Thermoleophilia > Solirubrobacterales > Solirubrobacteraceae > Palsa-744. The sequence continues at coordinate 13,953 of CAWBID010000005.1, read as the reverse complement.
ATGCCCTCGATTCCGCGGCGCATCAGCGGATGCTCTAGCGGATAGCCACCCAAATGCAGCGCCATCAACGAATACACCCAAGGTGGCTGGATACCACCCCAAGATCCGTCCGCCTCCTGACGGCGCACAATCCACCGCTCGGCCCTCCCTAGCGCAAGGCGACGCACCAAGCGCGGAGGGTGGCGCTCATAAGCGCGCAGAACGCGATCCAGGCGTACGAGCCAGCGCCCACGCGCGCTCCGCGGCACGGCCGAACGCCAAGGCTCAGCTCCATGCAGCTCGGCCAAAGAAAAAGGAAGCCGATGGTGGGGACGGTGTGCGATCACGACTGACAGAGCAACAATCGTCTGGCGCGCCCAGCAGGCGAAGTCATAAATGTGAGCCGCACCAGCAGGCAACAAAACGATCTCCAGCGGCAGAAGCCGGTACCTTCCCAAGGCCACGATCCAAACAGGGCCAGCCAAACGTGCGTGAAGACGCGCGCGCCGCTCGATCCCACCTTCGGCGCGGATGAAATCGGCAGCTGCCGCCTATGCTCGGCCTTGGGATCCCTCGCCGGCCAGGCGCAACGCCCGATAGGCCTCGATCGTCGTCGACAAATCGCCAGGCCTACCATCGAATTGGCCAAGTCCCATCGTCGCGCTGTTGAGAGCGAATCCAAACGGCCGAACGCTCGGTCTCCTCGCTATCTCTGATGCCCAAGAACTCGCGCAGGAGCATGTCCTCGGCATCCATCGTCACATTCGTCTGCAGCTCGCCCTTCCACCAGCCCGACTCGTCTTGCAGGCAGAGCAGGTGCTCGCCGGCACGCTCCAACGCCAACTGCGCCTCGCTGACTGGTTCGGCGATCTGCATTGACATGGGCGTGAAGGCTAGGTGGTTTTCCCTGGGGACACGGGGACGAGCACCTCCGGATGGGCGAGCGTTGTCACGTGTTTCCGTAGCACCCGCTCCGGGATCGGTGACAGGAACGGTAGATGTGAAGCGGTACACCACGAGGCCGTGAATGTCACGGCTTTCACTCAGACGAAAGCCTGGCGCCGGAGGATCCTTGGCCGACGCACGCAACGGCGCATAGCCGGTCTCATCCACTTCGGTGACCCTCACGCTGGTGCCGCGCGCAAGATTTCCCAGCCCGGGCAGGTAGTACTCAAGCGGCGCGGCGCCAGCTCGACAGTCGTGATCGCACGCGCCCCCGTTCCCTCATTGAGCACTTGTGCGACGCCGTTCCAATCGCCCCGCTGCAAGCGCGGACTGAGGTTCACATCGACGGTCAGCGCCAAGAAAGCGAAGGCCACCAAGCATGCCAAGACCGCGCCCGTGCGCCCAGTGCGCTGCGCCACGATCACGATCGCGAGCAGTGCGCTGAGCGGCACCATCGCAGCGCACCAGGTTGCGCGGCGCAAGATAGTCAGCGCCGAGCAGGGCAAGCACAATTGGGATCAGTACCCCACAGGCGCTCACCACAAGCGCGATCAATGCCCCGCGCTCCTCACGCGGAGTGAGCGTGCACCACAGCCCGTACACGACCCCAGCTCCGATCGCCAAGGCCACCATCAGCTCCACGCCATGCCCGAGCGCCGAGCCGGTATATCCGGTCAGGTAGTACTGCGGAATCGCTTCCAAGCGACTCGCCAAAGCCCATTCTCCGATCCACTGGGTTCCGTGTCCGCCCTGGGCGAGATCAAAGGGACCAGGGCGACCCCCACAATCGCTGGCAGCGCCAGCGCATAGAGGACATGTGAGAATCCTCTTGGAATCGTCGCCCACAACAGCCACACACCCATCGGCAACAGCAAGAACACCGCGAAGTAGTGACTCAGCAACGCCAGCGACGCCGCCACCGCGAACTCCACCATGCGCCTCCTGCTGGGATCGCTCAAGGCTCGCAAGAAGCACAGAAAGGCCAGCGAAGCCATAAACACGAACAGACCGTAGGCGCGCGCCTCCTGGGAATACCAAACCAGTAGTGGATTGCTTGCCACGAAGGCGGCCGTCGCGATCGCCGCGCGCCGCGTATTGGGTCCTGCGATTCGCGGCCAATCGCCCAAGCCACCGGAACCGTGGCGATGCCGGCCAAGGCCGAGAGCAGCCTCAAAGCCACCGTGCCGGTGCCCACCACACGCGTGATCGCCCACTCTAGGACGTACCACGGGCGGAGTGTTCTCGCTGTGCACGACGTTGTGCAAAGTGGCCCCCAGCGAGGCTCGCAAGACGTGTACCGGCGTGAAGGCCTCGTCGTACCACGGCCTGCCCGCCCAGCGTCCCCAGACGCAGAGCGGCGGCCAGCAGGATCAGGGCCGCAAGAGCGGCCACCACCTGGGCAGCGTGCCCGCGCGCGCCTGCGACGACGATGCTTGCGGCTGAGCTCCCTCGAGCGCGCGCCGCGCCGGCCGAGGCATCGCTCACGGGCGCCCGATCGGCAGGGCCGGCGTCGGCGGCGAGCCAGCGGGTGGCGTGTGCAGCCCGCACAGACCCGCTTGCGCCGGCTCGCCGAAGCAGGCGAAGCGATGGCGTGTGATATCGACTGTCTCCGGAGCAAGGTAGTAGCCGCCGCTAACTTCCCTCAACCCGTTGTGCACCGCTCCGATGAGCACGAGACACACCTGAGTGTGTTCATCGGGCCCTCCGGGCGACAAGTTTCCGCACACCACGTCGCGCGTCGTGTGGGTCTTCACATCCTGCTCAGTATTGATCTCGTGGTAGTCGTGATGGGTAGCGGTGCGCCACGTGAGATCATCAGCGATGATCCTGTGGTTGACATGCGTCTGCTGGACCACATCGTTCACGGTCGCGACCGCCAAGAAGACGCCGAGCAGAATCAGGATCGTGGTCTCCGCCAGGCGTAGGCTGCCAAGACCACGCTTTTCGTCCTCGAGCGGGCGCGCCCATTCCGGTAGCCACCCAAACGGCTCTCGCACGGCGTTTGCCTGAGGCTCACTCATACCTGGCGCTCCCCACAGTTGGGTTTTCCGCGGAGACTCACGACACTGGCGCGAACAATGGCGCGGTCTGATGGACGATGAACAGGGCTTGCACAACAAGCGTTGCCACCAACAGGCGCCGGTCGCGGCCGACCACGGCCAGGGGCAGGGACCACAATGTGTACCAAGCCAACAGCCACGTGCTCGTCACCGCGATCGCCAAGAGGGTCCAGCCAGAGGCCGCAACCCAGTCGTAGCCGCGCCACGTACGCCACATGAGATGCAGCACGACCAAGACGAGGCCGACCTTGAGCAGGTCGTGGTCGACCGGGAACACGCCCGGCTTGCCGAGCAGGTGAGCGATCTCGGTGGAAGGCTGTCAGTGGACACAAACGCCGCATCTCTGTTCAAGGCCGAGACGATGTTCACGCCGTGAATTCCGAACACGATGTAGGCGAGCAGCGCGCACCCGAGAGCCGCCCAAGCGCTCCAAGCAAAGGCGCGAGCCGGCGACGCGCCAGCAACATGAAAGGCAGCAAGGCGATCCCCGTGGCCTTGACGAGTGTGGCGCCGATCACGGCCGCTCCAGCCCATCCTCTCCCGGCGCGAGCCGCGCTCGGCAGTCAGCGTGAGCGCCACGGCAACCATCATGAACAGAGTCATGATCAGATCGTTGTGGGCGCCTCCCATCGCATAGATGACCCACAGAGGATTCACGCCCACCGCGATCAACGCGAACTTTGGATCCAGGCCGCGCAAGCGTGCGCAGCGCCACGTCAAAAAGAGGGTGCCGCCCCCCGCCAACAGCGCCTCGAGCTTCATCCCCCACAGTGCCCCCGTCACGCCGAGTACCGCGAGCGGATAGGAGAGCAGCGTGTAGAGCGGGCCGTAGGCCGTGGCCACCTTCTTCCAATCCTGGCCCACGTAGTGGTAGATCGGGTCGCCCAAGATCGCCTGAGCCCGTGCAGGTAGGGGTTGACGCCGTGCACCACGCCCATGCGCGCGTAGGCGATGTAGCTGAACACGTCGGTCGAAATCAGGATCGGACCCGCGAACACGATCAACTGCAGGCCACGGTCAGAGCGATCGCCCAGCGCGAGGAGATGCGTCGAGCGAGCAGCAGCATCCCCCCGTAGGCGCCCGCATAAGAGATCAAGGCGATCAGGAACACGCGGTAGCCGAGACGCTCGCCGACACCGTCCAGCCAACCGGCGATCAACGGAGACTTGGGGATCAGCGGCGAATGGCCGACCGCCGCGTCGAGCACGATCTCGATCGTGGCCGCTAGCAGCACGAGCGTAAACGCGCCGGCCAAGACCGGAACCCACGCGCGGCGGCGGTCCTCGTCGCGTGCGCCGCTCAAACCCAGCGGCTGCTTTGCCGCGATCGAGCTCATCGGGCCTTCGCGCTGCTCAACGCTCGAAGCTCAGGACATCGAGCGCGCCGGTCATCTCAAATACGCGTTGGACCGGCTCCTGGCCTCGGGATAAGCACAAGCTCATACCCATGCTCGCGGGCGCGCGTGTCGGCAAGCAGGAGCACCCTCAGACCACTCGAATCGATGAACGCAAGTCCGCGCAGGTCGATCGTGATGCGTGCCGGCGCCTGCTCGTCGATCGTCGCCAAACTCTCTTCGATCGCGCGCCGAGGCCAAGTCCAGCTCACCGCGCGACGTAACCGCGCAGCAGCGCCGAGGCCTCGCGGAGGTAGGCCGCGCCGAGCGGCAGGCCGAGCCGGTTATCGGCCCTGGCCGTGCCGACCTCGCCGGTGTAGGCGAGCAGGTCGCAGGACGAGGATCGCCACCGTAGTCGCCGACGGCCGCACTTGGCCGCGAGCGCCTGCCTAGCCACGCGACCGGGCAGTTGGGTCCGCGCGGCGGAGGACCGACCAGCGCGCTGGCCGCCTCGATCCGGATGGCCGCCTGGGTGATGTCCGCCTGGTAGCGCTGCCTGGCCTGAGCGGGCTCAGGCCGCCGGCCAGGAACGCGATGGCCGCGGTGGCGTCGGCGTCGGACAGGCTGGTGAAGATCTGTTCGGCGTCCAGGCTCAGCGGCTCGCTGACCGCGACCACGTCCGCCGCCGCCGAGGCGTGCTGGTCAGCCGTTAGCGCGGCGAGCACGCCCCAGCCCAGGCTGAGCAGGACCAGCAGAGCGAGCAGCAGCCGCAGCCTCGCGGGGGTGGTGGCCCCGTCCAGGCGAGGCCGCCACCAGGCACGGTGGACCGCGGCGCGGAAGTCACCGGGCCGGGCGAAACGCCGACAGTCGTTGTCATGGGCCGACCGCCAAAACCGCTCTCGTCGCACTGGGAGCCCGGTGGCCGCCTGGCTATAACTAAGTTCATACCAGAGGACGGGCCGGGCGGGACCCGGCGCCCGGGCGCGGCGGACCGCGGTTAGCCGCGGTGCACCGTGATGACGGTCCATGCGCCCAGGTTGATCCGGTCACCTTCGTGCAGGTGACCCTGCTCCCCGACGTCGATCTCGCGGTCGTTGACGCAGCGTGCCGTTGGCCGAGCCGGGGTCGGTAATTGACCAGGTGCCGTCCGACGCGGAGGTCAGCACCGCGTGGAGCCCGCTGACGCCCGGGTCGACCGGTCTGGGTGGCCAGGTCGATCTCCGGCTCCGGCTCTCCCGGGTGGGTGCTCCGCCGTCCGATGCGATCTCCGGCCGACGAGCCGGATCCGCCGTTCCGAGGTGTGAGCGGGAAACGTGACGGCCGAGCCGTACACGCGCCCGATGCCTTCATCCGTTCGAAGTAGACCGGATCGCAGGCGACCAGCACGGTCCAGGTGACCCGCGAAGGGAGGGTATGGGCGTCGTCGGCGGGGCTGAGGCCGCGGGCGGCGCGGGCGCGGCACGGACGAGGGGCCCGGTCGGCGGCTCCGGGGCGGCCTCGGCTCGGGCTGGCGGCGACGCCTCAGGGCGGTGAGGCCGAGCTGGTGGCGAGCTCCGGGGTGGCGTGAACACCGATTCCAACGGAGTGACCACCGTGGGCTCGTCCGGCGACTTAGGTGCCTCCGTGCACACCGACCGCCTGGCCGACGGGCGCAGTTGACGGCGGCGGGCTGGGCGGGAAAGGCGGCGGCTTCGGCCGGCCTCAAGCCGAAAAGGGCGGCTCAGGCCTGGAACCGGCGGGAACAGCGACTCGGGCGGCCCGGAAGACGCCGGGCCGGACGGGGCCGTCCCGGTCGGGGGCTCTCGCGCGTGGCCGCGGCAGCGGAATAACGCTCCGCCGATGCCCGAGAGGCGCAGGGCGCCGCGCGGACCCGGAAACCGCACGCGTCGCAGAACTGACCGACCACGGTCGGCCCGCAGCCCGGGCAGCTCCGCCGTCGCTGGCCGTGCCCCGGCCCGGCGCGTGGTGCTTCCCGGTCATGCGCGTCCGGCCGGAAGCCGAGCTGCTGATCCTCGCGCCGCAGACGTCGCAGAAGTCGCCTGCTCGCCGTTTCGTGGCCTGCCAGGCACCTGCCCCATATCCGCCGCCCTTTTTGACCTAACGCTCCCTTTAGGTCCCATTGGCGGCAGGATATGTGCCTCGGTGCGTGTTTACCTGGTCTTTCCCCACCCGAGACGTGAGACTCAGGTCAGCGGGCGGGCCGTGGGCGGGATCGGCGCAGGCAGGCCGCTGGGCCGCCCAGGTACCGGTCGACGGCCGCGGCGGCGCTGCGCCCCTCGGCGATGGCCCAGACGATCAGCGACTGGCCGCGGCCCATGTCCCCGGCGGCGAAGACGCCGGGCACCGAGGTGGCGTACGAGCCGTCCCGGGCGACGTTACCCCGCTGGTCGAAATCGACGCCGAGGCCGGCGAGCAACCCGGGCCGTTCGGCACCGGTGAAGCCCATGGCCAGCAGCACCAGGTCACAGGCGCAGCTCGCGCTCGGTACCGGGCACCGGGTCGAACCCGGCCGCGTCGGCCAGCCGCAGCGCCCGCACCCGGCCCCCGGCGTCGCCGAGGAACTCCAGCGTGGTCACCGCGTAGGTGCGCTCGCCGCCCTCCTCGTGCGCGCTCGATACCCGGTAGATCATCGGGTAGGTGGGCCACGGCTGGTGGTCCGGCCGGGCCGCGGGCGGCCGGGGCAGGATCTCGAGCTGGGTCACCGAGGCCGCGCCCTGCCGGTGCGCGGTGCCCAGGCAGTCCGCGCCGGTGTCGCCGCCGCCGATGATGACCACGTGCCGGCCGCGGGCGCTGATGGCCGGGTCGGCCGGCGCGCCCCGGTTGGCGGCGACCGCGCGGTTGGCCAGCGGCAGGTACTCCATGGCCTGGTGGATGCCGTCCAGCTCGCGGCCGGGCATCGGCAGGTCGCGCGGCACCCGGGCGCCGCCCGCCAGCACGATCGCGTCGAAGGAGGCGCGCAGCGTTTCCGCGGAAACGTCGGTGCCCGCCTCGACGCCGCAGCGGAACTCGGTGCCCTCGGCCCGCATCTGGTCCAGGCGCCGGTCCAGGTGCCGCTTCTCCAGCTTGAACTCGGGGATGCCGTACCGCAGCAGGCCGCCGGGCGCCTCGTCGCGCTCGAAGACCGTCACCGCGTGCCCGGCCCTGGTCAGCTGCTGGGCGGCGGCGAGCCCGGCCGGGCCGGAGCCGATCACCGCGACGGTCCGCCCGGTCCGCACCGCCGGGGGCACCGGCACCACCCAGCCGGACGCGAAGGCCCGGTCGATGATCTCGACCTCGACCTGCTTGATCGTGACCGGGTCGGCGTTGATCCCGAGCACGCAGGCGGCTTCGCACGGCGCTGGGCAAAGCCGCCCGGTGAACTCGGGGAAGTTGTTGGTCGCGTGCAGCCGGTCGGCGGCGTCCCGCCAGTCGTGCCGCCAGACCAGGTCGTTCCACTCGGGGATCAGGTTCCCCAGCGGGCAGCCGTTGTGGCAGAACGGGATGCCGCAGTCCATGCACCGGCCCGCCTGCCGCTCCAGGCGGCTGGACGGGAACGGCTCGTACACCTCGCGCCAGTCGAGCAGCCGCAGGTCGACCGGCCGCCGGACCGGGATCTCGCGGGGCGTGGACAGGAAGCCCTTCGGGTCAGCCATGCGATGCCCCCTTACCCGTGCGCCGCGGCCATGACGGCCTCGTTGACGTCGCGGCCCTCGCGCTCGGCCTGCGAGGCGGCGGACAGCACCCGCTTGTAGTCCTTCGGCATGACCTTGGTGAACCGGCCGGGATCCCAGTCCGCGAGCAGCCGGGCCGCCACCGCGGAGCCGGTTTCCGCGTGATGGCGCTCGACCACCTCGCGGAGGAACTTGGCGTCGTCCTCGCCCACCTGGTCCAGGTCGACCATCTCCATGTTCACCCGGATCTGGGGCAGGTCGAGCACGTAGGCGATGCCGCCGGACATGCCCGCCGCGAAGTTCCGGCCGACCGGGCCGAGGATCACCACCCGGCCGCCGGTCATGTACTCGCAGCCGTGGTCGCCGGTGCCCTCGGCGACCGCGAGCGCGCCGGAGTTCCGCACGCAGAACCGCTCGCCCACGATGCCGCGCAGGAAGATCTCCCCGGCGGTGGCGCCGTAGCCGATCACGTTGCCCGCGATGACCTGCTCCTCGGCGGTGAACGTGGCCGTCGGCCGGCGGCCGGACGATGAGCCGCCCGCCGGACAGGCCCTTGCCCAGGTAGTCGTTGGCGTCACCGTCGAGGCGCAGCGTGACGCCGCGCGGCAGGAAGGCGCCGAACGACTGGCCCGCCGAGCCGCGGAACGAGACGTCGATCGTGTTCTCGGGCAGCCCCTCGCCGCCCCAGCGCCTGGTCACCTCGTAGCCGAGCATGGTGCCCACGGTCCGGTTGACGTTCCTGATCGGCAGGTCGAGCCGGACCGGGCGGCCCTCCTCGAGCGCGCCCTCGGCGAGCTGGATGAGCGTGTTGTCCAGCGCCTTGTCCAGGCCGTGGTCCTGGCTGGTGACGCAGCTCAGCGCGGCGCCCTCCGGCAGCGGCGGCTCGTACAGGACGGGCGAGAGGTCCAGGCCTGAGGCCTTCCAGTGCTCCACCGCCAGCACGCTGTCGAGCAGGTCGACCCGGCCGATGATCTCGTCCAGGCTGCGGAACCCGAGCCGGGCCAGGTACTCCCTGACCTCCTCGGCGATGAACTCGAAGAAGTTCACCACGAACTCGGGCTTGCCGCTGAACCGGGCCCGCAGCTCCGGGTTCTGGGTGGCCACGCCGACCGGGCAGGTGTCCAGGTGGCAGACGCGCATCATGATGCAGCCCGACACGACCAGCGGGGCGCTGGCGAAGCCGAACTCCTCCGCGCCGAGCAGCGCGGCGATGATCACGTCCCGGCCGGTCTTGAGCTGCCCGTCGGCCTGCACCACGATCCGGTCCCGCAGCTTGTTGCGGAGCAGCGTCTGCTGGGTCTCGGCCAGGCCGAGCTCCCACGGCGCGCCCGCGTGCTTGAGCGAGGTCAGCGGGGCCGCGCCGGTGCCGCCGTCGTGGCCGCTGATCAGCACCACGTCGGCGTGCGCCTTGGACACCCCGGCCGCGACCGTGCCCACCCCGACCTCGGACACCAGCTTGACGTGCACCCGGGCCGCCGGGTTGGCGTTCTTCAGGTCGTGGATCAGCTGGGCCAGGTCCTCGATCGAGTAGATGTCGTGGTGCGGCGGCGGCGAGATCAGGCCGACGCCGGGCGTGGAGTACCGCGTCTTGGCGATCCACGGGTACACCTTGTGCCCGGGCAGCTGGCCGCCCTCCCCCGGCTTGGCCCCCTGCGCCATCTTGATCTGCAGGTCGTCGGCGTTCACCAGGTACTCGCTGGTGACGCCGAACCGCCCGCTGGCGACCTGCTTGACCGCGGAGCGGCGCAGGTCGCCGTTGGCGTCGGGGCTGAACCGGTCCGGGTCCTCGCCGCCCTCGCCCGTGTTCGACCGGCCGCCCAGCCGGTTCATCGCGATCGCGAGGGTCTGGTGGGCCTCGGCCGAGATCGAGCCGTAGGACATGGCGCCGGTGGCGAACCGCCGTACGATGCTGGCCGCCGACTCGACATCATCGATCCGAACGGGCGGGGCTCTCCCCCGGTTCCGGTGCGTCGGTTCCCTCGTCGACGCCGCGGATGCGGAGCAGCCCGCGCAGCGTCATCAGCCGCCGCGACTGGTCGTCGACCAGCGTGGTGTACTCCTTGAAGATCTCGTACCGGCGGCTGCGGGTGGCGTGCTGCAGCTTGAAGACCACCTCCGGGCTGAACAGGTGCGGCTCGCCGTCGCGCCGCCACTGGTACTCCCCGCCGGTGTCCAGCCGCCGGAACTCCATCCCGGCGCCCGCGTGCAGGGCGTGGCCGGTCCGCAGCCAGATCTCCTCGGCGAGCTCGTCGAAGCCCACGCCGGACAGCCGCGAGGTGGTGCCGGCGAAGCAGGCCTCGATGACCTCCGGGCCCAGCCCGATGGCCTCGAAGATCTGCGCGCCGGTGTAGGAGGCGACGGTGGACACGCCCATCTTGGACATGATCTTCAGCAGGCCCTTGCCGAGCGCCTTGAGCAGGTTGGCCTCGGCCTTGTTCTCGGTGATCCCGGTCAGCACGCCCCGCGCGGACCAGGTCCCTGACGGTCGCGATGGCCAGGTAGGGGTTGACCGCCGCGGCGCCGTACCCGACGAGCAGCGCCACGTGGTGGCACTCGCGGACGTCCGCCGCCTCGACGATCAGGCCCACCCGGGTCCGGGTCTTCTCCCGGATCAGGTGGTGGTGCACCGCCCCGGTCAGCAGCAGCGAGGGGATCGGGACCAGCGATCCGAGCGTGCTCATCCGGTCGGAGAGGATGATGAGCCGGGCGCCGGCGGCGATCGCCGCGGAGACGTCGGCGCAGATCTCGGCCAGCCGGGCGCGCAGGCCCTCGCCGCCGCCGCGCGGGTCGTAGCGGCCGTCGACCACGTGCGCGGCGAAGCCGGGCAGGTTGCCCTCGTCGTTGATGTGCGACGATCTTGGCCAGGTCGTTGTTGCTGATCACCGGGTAGGGCAGCACGATCTGGCGGCAGGAGGCCGGGACCGGCTCGAGCAGGTTCTGCTCGGGCCCGGTGATCGTGCCGAGCGAGGTGACGAGCTCTTCCCTGATCGCGTCCAGCGGCGGGTTGGTCACCTGGGCGAACAGCTGGGTGAAGTAGTCGAACACCAGCCGCGGCCGGTCGGAGAGCACCGCCACCGGGGTGTCCGTGCCCATCGACCCGATCGGCTCGGCGCCGGTCCGGGCCATCGGGGTCAGGATGACCCGCAGCTCCTCCTCGGTGTACCCGTGGATCCGCTGCCGGGTCAGCCAGGTCCTCGCCGTCGTGGTCCGCCACCCCGTCCGGCCGGTCGGGCAGGTCGTCCAGGTGGACCAGCCCGGCGTGCAGCCAGTCCTCGTACGGGTGCTCGGCGGCGAGGGCCGCCTTGACCTCCTCGTCCTCGACGATGCGGCCGGCCACCGTGTCGGCGAGGAAGACGCGGCCGGGCTGCAGCCGCCCCTTCCTGATCACGGTGGCCGGGTCGATGTCGAGCACGCCGACCTCGCTGGCCAGCACGACCAGGCCGTCGCTGGTCACCCAGTAGCGGCCGGGACGCAGGCCGTTGCGGTCGAGCACGGCGCCGATCACCGTGCCGTCGGTGAACGCGATCAGCGCCGGGCCGTCCCACGGCTCCATCAGCGCGGCGTGGAACTGGTAGAAGGCGCGCCGCTCCGGCGTCATCTCCTCGTGGTTCTCCCACGGCTCCGGGATCATCATCAGCACCGCGTGCGGCAGCGAGCGGCCGCCCATGTGCAGCAGTTCCAGGCACTCGTCGAAGCTGGCCGAGTCGCTGGCGTCGGCGTCGAGGATCGGGGAAGAGCCGCTCGATCCCCCGGCCGTCCCTCGAGTCGGGGATGAGGTCGCTGGCCAGCATCGCCTCCCGGGCCCGCATCCAGTTGCGGTTGCCCCGGACGGTGTTGATCTCGCCGTTGTGCGCCACGTACCGGTACGGGTGGGCCAGCGGCCAGGACGGGAACGTGTTGGTGGAGAACCTGGAGTGCACCAGCGCCAGCGTCGAGGTGTACCGGGGGTCGGACAGGTCCGGGTAGAACGGCCCGAGCTGCGGCGCGGTCAGCATCCCCTTGTACACGATGGTCCGCGCGGACAGGCTGGCGAAATACACCCCGGCCTCGTGCTCGGCCCGCTTGCGCAGGCAGAACGCCATCCGCTCGAGCTCCATGCCGTGCTGGCCCTCAGCGCCCGCGACGAACAGCTGGAGCACGTCGGGCAGCACCGCCCGCGCGCCGTCGCCGCAGGCGGTGATGTCGAACGGGACCTCGCGCCAGCCGAGGATGATCAGTCCCTCCGCGGCGGCCAGCCGGGCCAGGGCCGGCGTCACCAGGTGCCGCTCGGCGGAGAAGAAGGCCATGCCCGCCGCGTAGGCGCCGGCCTCGGGCAGCTCGAAGCCGCACACAGGCGCGGAAGAACTCGTCCGGGATCTGGGTCAGGAGCCCGACGCTGTCGAACAGCTGCCAGGTGCCGAGCGCGTAGAGGCCGAGGAACGCGAGCGTGAGCAGCGCGACGACGAGGAACACCCGCCGCCGCAGCGACTCGCGGAGCGTGAACGCGGCGATGATCCGGACCTGGTTCATCGGCCCCCCACCGCCTCCAGATAGGCGTCCTCCAGCGTGGAGGTCAGCACGCGCACGCCGTAGACCTCCTCGCCCGCCGCCACCAGCTCGCGCACGATCCGCGGCGCGTCGTCGCGGCGTGGCGTCGCGCGAACACCCGGCGCGCCGCTCGCGGTCTCGACCTCCACCCCGCCGCGCGTGCGAGAGCTCGGCCGGCGTGCCCGCGGCGACCACCGCGCCGCGGGCGATGATCGCCACGCGGTCGCACACCAGCTCGACCTCGGACAGCAGGTGCGAGTTGAGCAGCACGGAGACGCCGCGGCCGCGCAGCTCCTCCAGCAGCGCGCGCACGGTGCGGCGGCCGGCGGGGTCGAGCGCGCTGGTCGGCTCGTCGAGCAGCAGCATGCGCGGGCTGCCGATCAGCGCCTGGGCGAGCCCGAGCCGCTGCTGCATGCCCTTGCTCATCGTGCCGATCCGGCGCCTCGCCGGCGTCGGCGAGCCCGACGAGCTCGAGCAGCTCGCGCGCGCTCGGCCGCCCCGCCCTCGGAGTCGCGCGAGCTTCTGGTGCAGCACGAGCAGCTCCTCGCCCGTGCACCAGTCGGGGAAGCGGAACAGCTCGGCGAGGTAGCCGAGCTGCGCGGTGCGCCTCGATCGAGCCGGCGGGCGCGCCGCACACCGCGGCGGTGCCGGCGGTGGGCGTGACGAGCCCGCAGGCGATCTTCACGAGCGTCGACTTGCCCGCCCCGTTGGGCCCGAGCAGACCGACGAGCTCGCCCTCGCCGACCTCGAGGTCGACGCCGGTGAGCGCGCGGACGGAGCCGTAGGCCTTCTCGCAGCCGGAGACGGAGAGCGCGGCGGGCACGGCCTACCATCGTGCCGGATGGTCACGACGAGCCCATTGCATTGGGACGGCACCCGGCTCCACATCCTCGACCAGACGCGTCCTTCCCGCGCGAGGAGGACGATGCTCGAGCTGACGGGCGCGGAGGACACCGCCGCGGCCATCGAGCGGCTCGCCGTGCGCGGCGCGCCGCTGATCGGCGTCGCCGCCGCCTACGGGCTCGCGATGGCGGTCGCGGCGGATCCGACGAGCCTCGACGCCACGCCGCGCAGCGCCTCGCGACCGCCCGCCCGACGGCGCGCAACCTCGCGTGGGCGGTCGAGCGCGTGCGGGTCGCGGCGGCCGCGCGGCCCGGACGCCGCCCGCGCCGAGGCCGAGGCGATCCAGCGCGAGGACGAGGCCGCGAGCGCCGCGCTCGCGCGCCACGGCGCGGACCGCTCGAGGCGGTCTGCCGCCGTCCGGTCGCGTGATGACCCACTGCAACACCGGCGCGCTCGCCGCGTCCGGCCGCGGCACCGCGCTCGGCGTGATCGCCGAGCTCGCCGACCGCCGCCCGGTGCGCGTGCTGGCCTGCGAGGCGCGCCCGCTGCTGCAGGGCGCGCGGCTGACGGTGTGGGAGCTCGGTCGGCTCGGCATCGACCACTCGCTGCTCGTCGA